>JAAYVB010000006.1 GCA_012517405.1 Propionibacterium sp. | reverse complement strand
GCGGGGCCGCCGGAGGGCGGGAGGAGGCGGAGTCGGCGGGGCGGGAACGTGGCGGGGGTCGCCGGAGGGCGAGTAACCGGGAGCGCGTGGACGGGACAGGCGGGCCCATGGTAGACATAGGGACATCATGATGTCTCGAGATAGAAGGGTGCAGCCGGTGGGAAGCGAACCCCTGTATCTGCGTGTCGAACGTGATCTGGCATCGCGAATCAGCGATGGCGCTTGGCAACCGGGCGACTACCTGCCCAGCGAGCAGGCGCTTCAGCAGCGCTACCAGGTGAGCCGCACGACGATCCGCAAGGCGGTCGGCGATCTGGTCATCGACGGATTGCTGGAGATCGATCGCGGCAACGGCACGCGGGTGACGCGCGGGCGTGATCACCAGCCGGATGCCAACATCATGAGTTTCAGTGCGAGCATGCGGGCGATGGGGCGCCGGCCAGGTGTGCGCAATACCCATGCCTGTCTGTGCGAGGCCGAGGCAGCCGAGCAGGCGTCGTCCGAGGTCGTGGACAGCAGCAGACGCCTCGTCCACATCTCGCGTGTGCACACCGCGGACGATGACCCGGTCTCGGCAAGCGAATCCTGGTTACCCGCAAGCGCCTTCGCAGGAGTTGATGTGGAGGGGATCGCCGCACGCGAATCGCTGTACACCGAATTGTCCGCCCTGGATGTCGGCATCACCCGGGTCAGCGATCGTTACGGCATCGCCGAGGCATCGCAGACCGAGGCCGCGTTGCTCGACGTTGCGCCCGGAACGCCGCTGCTGTGCGTCGACCGCATCGGCTACACCGCCAACAACCGTCCCATCGAGACCAGCCGCATCGTCGTTCGCACCGATCTTTATCGTCCGACCATCACTACGAGAAGCAGGTAATGCCCATGAGCAATGTCCAGACCGGTCCCAAGCTCGAGGATCGTCTGCCTGATCAGGCCAATCGCGGACTGTCGGCCCGCAAGCTGGCGATCATGGCGATCTTCATCGCACTCTCGGCCGTCGGTGCCTTGATCAAGATCCCGTCTCCGGTCGGCACAGTCGCACTGGATGCCGCCCCCGGATTCTTCGTGGCCATCGGTTTCGGCGGGTGGCTGGGGGCTGTGGTGGCCGCCATCGGTCACCTGCTCACTGCGGGAATCACTGGCTTTCCGCTGACTCTGCCGGTGCATCTGGCTATCGCGGTCGGGATGGCTGCCTGCGCCTGGGTCTACGGCTGGTTCGGCCGCAAGGGTCCGGTCGGGCTGGTCATCGGGTTCGTGCTCGCTGTGATCATCAATGCTCCGGTGCTCGGCCTGATCATGGTTCCGATCGGAGGGTGGGCTCTGTACGTGGCAGCCCTGCCGTCGCTGGCTATCGGCGCTGTCGTCAATCTCGCGATCGCCACGCTCGCCTACCAGGCGTTGCGTAAGACCCGTCTGCTCAGCTGAGCGTGCCACAAGACCTCACGGTCGACTCGGTCAGCTACCGCTACCCGTCCGGCTCCCGGGACGCATTGCACGATGTCAGCGCCGAGTTCGCTGCCGGCAGCTGCACCGCGATCATGGGTGCCACCGAGGCGGGCAAGTCGACCCTGTTGCAGGCGCTGACCGGTGTGATCGGCGATCTGGATGGCGGTGTGCTCAGCGGCCGAATCCGGTACGGGGCCGCTGATCTGGCCGACTACCGCGTCCAGACTCTCACCCAGTACATCGGGCTGGTCTTGCAGGACCCGGCGAGTCAGATCATCGGACGAACGGTCGGCGAGGACGTCGCCTTCGGCCCGCGCAACCATCTCCTCCCACGCGCTGAGATCACGCGCCGGGTAGCGCAGATGCTGGAGCTGGTCGGATTGAGTGGCTTCGAGACGCGCTCGACTGCCGAGCTGTCGGGCGGCGAGCTGCAGCGTCTGGCGATCGCCGGAGTGCTGGCCATGGGCCCGGAGGTGCTCTGCCTGGACGAAGCGACCGCCGAGCTTGATCCGGTCGGGGCAGGCCGGCTGCGCGAGGTGGTCGCGTCGCTGCGGCAGCGCGGCATGACCGTGGTCACCGCCGAGCACGACCCGGCCGCGGTACTCGATCAGGCCTCCGGCATCGTCGTCCTGGACGCCGGCCAGGTGGCTTGGCAGGGCGCGCCCGCGGACTTCTTCGCCGATCCCGATCGCGTCGAGCGACTCGGAATCCGGCCGCTGCCGATGAGCGTGGTGGCCCGCGGGATGCTGCGCGAACGTCCGGAACTGGCGCTCACCTTGCCTGTGGGTCGGCGCCTGCCGCTCACGGTCGCGGAGATGTCGGGGTGGCTACGCGATCTTCTGCCTGCCGAACCGCGCCCCCACCCACCAGCGCCTTCGGCGCAGGACACCGGCCGGCCAGTGATCGAGATCGACGATCTGCACTTCGGCTACTCACCGAGGGCGGAGGTGCTGCACGGCATCCACCTCACGATCCGCGCCGGGGAGTTCGTCGCTCTGACCGGGCCCAACGGGGCGGGAAAGACGACTGTCGCCAAACACTTGAACGGACTGCTTCGTCCAACCGCCGGACGGGTCCTGATCTGCGGACGCGATGTCGCCGGCCAGCCGACCTGGCAGTTGGCCGGTCAGGTCGGCTATGTCTTCCAGAATCCCGATCATCAGATCTTCTGCCGCTCGGTTGCCGAGGAGGTCGGCTTCGCGCTGCGGGTAGCAGGACGGCCACCAGCAGAGATTGTCGCGAGGACCACCGCCGTGCTGCAGTTCACCGGTCTGACGGATCTGTGCGAAGCCAACCCGCTGACGCTGACCCGCGGACAGCGACAACTGGTCGCGATGGCCTCCACGCTGATCGCCGAGCCCGAGATCCTGGTGATCGATGAGCCCACCACCGGGCAGGACTGGCGCGGTGTGCAGGCGATCATGGGCCTGGTCGACCAGCTCAACCAACAGGGCACCACCATCGTGATGATCAGCCATGATCGTGAACTGATCGCCCATCACGCTCGCCGCGTGGTGACCATCGACGGCGGGCAGGTGGTCGCCGACGGTCCGGTGCAGACCCAGGTCGTCACTCAACTCGGCGAATTGTGGCACGAGTGCTTCGGCGCTCGTCCCGACAGTTGCGACGAGTTCACCGCCGGACGAAGGCTCGCCCGAAGCTGCAAAGCGCGGACATGAGACTCGGTCTGCCCGCCCGGCTCGCGGTACTGGTGGCTACGACGTTGGCCGTGATGAGTTTCACCCATCCCCTGTGGAACTTCGGGGTGCTGTGCGTGGTGCTGGGGCTGGCGGTCTGGCAGCGCCTTCCGGTGGCAGCCGTCTGGCCACTGATCCGTGCTTCACTCGCGGTCTTTGTCCTGGTCGGCTTTTGCGCGGCCTTCGCCACCTCTGATCGGGTGCTGCACGACCCGGCGCACCTTCAAGTGCTGGCGCAGTGGGGTCCGCTGCGGTTCACCGTGGGTGGAGTGCTGATGGGCGGCACATTCGTGCTGCGGATGCTCGCCATGATCGTGGCCACCTGGACGGCGATCTACCAGATCTCGGTGGACGATGTGCTCGACCTCGCAGCGCGCTGGCGACTGCCCAGCTGGCTGTCGATTCTGATCGGCTCGGCCATGGCTGCGCTGCCGAACCTGGCCCGGCGTCACGAGCAGATCCGTCAGGCGCAGCAAGCCAGGGGACAGCGGCTCGACAGTGGTGGCCCGGTGGAGCGCTGGAAAGCCAACGCGGCGATCGTGGTCCCGCTGATCACCAGTTCGCTGCTCACCGCCGAGAGTCTCGGGGTGGCACTCAGCGTCCGCGGTTACGGCGCGCACCGGACGATGACCGTCATGCACGACGTGGTGCGCCGTCCCCAGGAGGTCGCGCTCAGCATCCTCGTCCTGGCCTTGGGCGTCTGCGCGGTCGCCGGACGACTGGCTTGGGGCTGGGGACGTCTGTGACGCGCTGCGTCCAACGGACCCGGTGCGTTCCGGCCCGCAACCGGAGCGCTTCCCGCGACCGAAATCGGAGCCCGCGCCCGATATATCGGGCGCGTCTTCGGATTCGGGGCGCGGGAACGATGGGGTAGGGACGCGACGGGCGTGACGCGGGGACCCGCGGATCCGGGTGGGGAGGCGTCAGTCCGGCGGTGTGAGGCGTGCGACAGGCTGGGCGGGGCGACCGTCGTCCAGCAGGGCAATGACCTCGTCCGTTGCTTCTGGCGCGCAGGCGAACAGCACACAGCTGGCCGGGCCGGCCGAACGCTTCGGGTCGACAATCCGGCCGCCGGTCCAGCGGGCTTGGAGCCCGGCGATGCGGGCCATCTCGTCGGTTTCGAAACCGACCCCGTGAGAGCCTGCCGGCAACGCATCGTGCACGAGCCCGGACTCCAAGATCCTGCGCACCTCGGCGACGGTGACCTGATCGGGGTGGCCGATGTACAGGGTGAAATCGGGCGCGGCGATCGGCAGACCCGCGCAGATGACCACGTCGCCGGGTTGAGCCTTCGGCAGATCCTGGCTCAGCGCTCCGATCACGGTGATGCCCAGTCCGGTGGCTGAGGTGGGGGCATTCTCCTCGGTGCTGCCGGTGACCGCGTCCGCGGGAATCCCCGCCTGCGCTGCGAGGATCTCGATCTCGTCGATCATCTCCTGGCCGGTGGGATCGCGCTCCACGCACAAGGCGTTGACCAAGGCGATCGGCCGTGCTCCGGAGCACAGCACTTCCAACAGGGGCACGCGAACGCCGAAATGCGCGACGGTGCGGGCGTCCACGCTCACCGAATCAGCGGGCTTGGGGCCGATACCTCCGATCGAGTCGCAGGCGAGCACCAACCGGCTGGCAGATTCGAAGACCAGAAGGTCGCGAAACCGTTGCATCATGGTGCTCAGTATCGCAGCCCGGATGGTGTGCTCAAGGTGAGAAGTAGTCCCATATACTCGCCTTGATAGATAGTTATACTCAACTTGAGAATTAGTCCATGACAGGGCAAGACGTCTACCTCGCCTGGCGCGGTCAGATTGCCGGCACACCCACATTGGAGGACGCGATGAACGATCCGCAGCCGGAGGTATTGAATCAGCTGCCGAGCCGAGCGCAACGGCTTGACCGGCTGAAGTTCGGACGCGAGCACGGCAAGCTCCTGGTCGGGTCCGGCGTCGGCTGGGCGCTCGACGCCATGGACGTCGGCCTGATCAGCTATGTGATGACAGCTCTCGCGGTGCACTGGAATCTGTCGAATACCCAACTGAGCTGGATCGGGTCGATCGGCTTCGTGGGCATGATGATCGGCGCCTCGGTCGGCGGGCTGCTCGCCGACAGGCTCGGACGCCGAAACGTCTTCGCGTTGACCCTGCTCATCTACGGAATCGCGACCGGCATGGCGGCGTTCTCCGTCGGGATCGCGATGCTGATGGCCCTGCGATTCGTCGTCGGTCTCGGCTTGGGAGCCGAACTCCCGGTGGCCTCCACTCTGGTCAGCGAGTTTGCCCCGCAACGGATCCGTGGCCGGATGGTCGTCTGGCTGGAGAGCTTCTGGGCGCTCGGCTGGATCATGGCAGCGCTGCTCGGCTACTTCCTCGTTCCTCAGGAGATCGCCGGTTGGCCGGGCTGGCGCTGGGCGCTGCTGGTCGGTCTGGCGCCCGCCGCATACGCGCTGGTGGTGCGGCACGGTCTGCCCGAATCGGTCCGATTCCTCGAATCGAAGGGCCGCCTGATCGAGGCGGAGAAGTCGGTACGCGAGTTCGAGATCAACTCCGGCGTCCAACCCGAGGTCGACATCGAGACAGCCGTGAAGCACACGCCGGTCAGCGTCGAGGTCAGCACGCAGCAGCGGGCGAGGCTGTTCTCACCCGAGATGCGGCGCCGGACGATCGCGCTGTGGGCGGTCTGGTTCTTCGTCAATCTCAGTTACTACGGTGCCTTCACCTGGATGCCCACCTTGCTCTTCCGGCAGGGTCATTCGCTGATCCGCTCGTTCGAGTACACGCTGATCATCACGCTGGCACAGCTGCCCGGTTATGCAATGGCCGCCTGGCTGATCGAGAAGTGGGGACGCCGCCCAACCCTGGCGAGCTTCCTGCTGGGCTCCGGCGTGGCCGCAGTGCTGTTCGGCATCCAGACCTCCCCGGTGGGCATCATCGTGGCCGGTTGCGCACTGAGCTTCTTCAACCTCGGTGCCTGGGGCGCGCTGTATGCGATCGGCCCGGAGATCTACCCGACCGCGATGCGCGGCACCGGCACGGGCGCGGCCTCGGCCGCGGGCCGCGTGGCTGCGATCATCGCGCCACTGTGCGTCCCGCTGCTGCTCAACTCCGGGGGCAACCCGCTGGTCTTCGGCGTTTTCGGGGTGTCGTTCCTGATCGCAGCCGGCAGCGCACTGCTGCTACCGGAGCGGCGCCAGAAGGAGATGGTCGAGTGACCTCTTGCGGGGCCCGTCTAGCCTGGAATCGATGAGCGCGACCCAGACCACACCGACCAGGCTGCTGCCCGAACTGCGGCTGAGTTCGCCGTCCCATCCGGACGCGCTGGTGATCGACACCCCGGTCGTCCTCGCGCCCATGGCAGGAGTGACGAATGCGGCCTATCGGCAGTTGTGCCGCGAGCAGGGCGCGGGGTTGTACGTCTGCGAGATGATCACGTCCCGCGGGTTGGTGGTCGGGGACCCGAAGACCGCCGACATGTTGGCCTTCTGGCCCGAAGAGGACGTGCGCTCGGTGCAAACCTACGGCGTCGACCCCGTCTCGCTGGAGGTCGCCGTCGACATCTTGTGCGACGGTTTCGGGGTCGACCACATCGATCTGAACTTTGGCTGCCCGGTGCCCAAGGTCACCCGCAAAGGCGGCGGCGGAGTGCTGCCCTGGAAGCTCGATCTGGTCCGTCAGATCATCGCCAGCACCGTGCGCACCGCGGACCGCTACGGGGTTCCGGTTACGGTCAAGACCCGCATCGGCATCGACGACCGGCATCTGACCTTCCTCGATATGGGACGACTGGCCGAGGACTGCGGCGCAGCAGCGATCTGCCTGCACGCGCGCACGGTTGCCCAGGCCTACTCGGGACATGCCGATTGGAATGCCATCTCCGAGCTGGTGCAGGTGGTCGACATTCCGGTGCTCGGCAATGGGGACATCTGGGAGGCTGCGGACGCGGTCGCCATGATCGAGCAGACCGGTTGCGCCGGCGTCGAGATCGGACGCGGTTGCCTGGGCCGGCCGTGGCTGTTCCGCGATCTTGCGGCGGCGATCACCGGTGAGCAGGAAACCGTGCTCCCGAGTCTGGGAGAGGTCTGCGCGATCGTCCGCAGGCACGCCGAACTGCTGGCGAGGCTGTGGGGCGAAGAACACGGCATGAAGGATCTCCGCAAGCACATGGCCTGGTACTTCAAGGGCTTTCCGGTGGGAGGCGACACCAGGCACGCCTTGGGCATGGTCTCCAGCCTGGCCGAGCTCGATGCGCTGCTGGCCCAGTTGGATGGCGCTGTGCCGTATCCGACCGCCGAACTCGGGCGTCCGCGGGGACGCCAGGGCAGTCCGCGCTCGAAGGTGACGATGCCCTGGGGCTGGCTGGACGATCGGTGTGGGCTCGAGCTGGATCTCAGCGAGGCCGAGCTCGAGACCTCCGGTGGATAGCGGCTGCCTGTCAGAGGCGTATGCCAGGCTAGGCCTATGACCTCCGATGCGCTGCAGCCCAATGCGCGGGCGATCAGCTGGGCGTCCACCATGACCGGGCACGGCGACGAACTGGTGACCGCGCACCGCGACAGCCACGTGCACATCGCCACCGGGGCGCCCATCGGACGCGAAGCCCGCGAGGCGCGTGAGGCGCAGTGGCTTCGTCCGGGAGCTGCTTTGGCCAGCGGGGCGGGAAACCGGGCCCGCGAGGAACAGCCTGACTCCGAACGCACCTGCTTCGAGCGTGACCGGGACCGGATCGTCCATTCGACGGCCTTCCGAAGGCTCGCCGGCAAGACCCAGGTCGTGGTCTATCCGACCGACCATCAGCGCACCCGCCTCACCCACGCCCTCGAGGTTGCCCAGGTCGCCACCTCGGTCGCCCGGGCCGTCGGGGCGAATGTCGCCCTGACCGAGGCGATCGCGCTCGGTCACGACTGTGGGCACGGGCCGGGCGGGCATGCCTCCGAGGAGGCGTTCGACGCTTTCCTGCCGCACGGATTCGATCATGGACCGTGGGGCGCCGACGTGGCGCTTGCCGAACTCAACCTGTGCGCCGAGACGCTGGACGGCATCCGCAATCACTCGTGGTCGCGTCCGGCGCCGGCGACCATCGAGGGTGAGATCGTCAGCTGGGCCGACCGGATCGCCTACTGTGCACACGATCTCGAGGACGCGGCCGCGGCCGGCATCGTCCAACTGGACGAGCTGCCCAGCTCGGTCACCGAGCGGCTCGGGACCGGACGTCGTGAACAACTCAGCGTACTGATCCGCAGCATCAGCCACAGCATCGTCGAGACCGGACGGGTCGGCATGGATGCGGAAACCGCTGAAGCCCTGGCGCAGCTGCGGCGGTTCAACTACCAGCAGATCTACACCCGCCCCGAATCACTGGAGCAGTCGCAAGCGGTGATAGCAGTCCTTCAAGAACTCGTCGCGTACTACATCGAGCACCCCGCGAGCCTGCCCGACGGGTTCCGGCAGGACGACCGGGTGCTCGCGGCCGTCACCTATGTGGCAGGCATGACCGACAGATTCGCCTTCGATCAGGCCGAGAAGCGGCTGGGCTGGGCGCGGTGGCGGCTTCCGCGCAGCATGGGCCACGGCGTCGGCCCGATGGCGTGAGCTCGGCCCGTCAGACCGAGCGTCTAAACTTGCGGCCATGGCCAGCCGAATCAACGATGAAGACATCGCGTTGGTTCGCGAGCGGGCACGCATCGACGAGATCGTCGGCGCCTATGTGCAATTGCGCAATGCCGGAGGCGGCTCACTGAAGGGGCTGTGCCCTTTCCATGACGAGAAGACCCCCAGTTTTCAGGTGACGCCATCGCGGGGCTTCTACTACTGCTTCGGCTGCGGCGAGGGTGGCGATGTCATCACCTTTCTCCAGAAGATCGACAATCTGAGTTTCACCGAGGCCGTCCAGGCACTGGCCGACAAGACCGGCGTCCAACTGCGCATCAGCGACGATGGCCGCCCGGCCACCCAACCGGGTCTGAGGCAGCGGGTACTGGCCGCCAACCAGGCGGCCTCGGAGTTCTATCAGAGTCAGATCACCAGCGCCGAGGCGGTGATCTTCCGCCAGTTCGTCGACGGCCGCGGTTTCGATCGGGAAGCCGCCCAGCACTTCAGCATGGGATATGCCCCCAAGGATGGCAAAGCCCTGCATGATCATCTGCATCGCGCCGGATTCAGCGATGAGGAGTTGGTCAGGGCCGGGCTGATCCGTGAGTCGGGCTGGGACTACTTCCAGGGCAGGGTGGTCTGGCCGATCAAGGACTCGGCCAAGTCCGTGCTCGGTTTCGGGGCGCGACGAGTTTTCGACGACGACCGGATGCCCGCGAAGTACCTGAACACCCCTGAGACCGTCGTCTACAAGAAGTCGCATGTGCTGTACGGACTCGACCTGGCCCGGCAGCCGATCGGCAAGAAGGCCCAGGCGGTCGTCGTCGAGGGCTACACCGACGTGATGGCGTGCCACCTCTCCGGCATCGACACTGCTGTGGCTTCGTGTGGCACGGCGTTCGGAGCCGATCACGCACGGATGCTCCAGCGGCTGATGGGTAACAACGATGCATTCAACGGCGAGGTGGTCTTCACCTTCGATGGGGACGCGGCCGGTCAGGCAGCTGCGCTGAAGGTCTTCAGTCTCGATCAGACCTTTGTTGCGCAGACCTATGTGGCGGTGGAGCCGAACGGTCTGGATCCGTGCGATCTGCGGCTCAAGTCGGGGGAGCCCGCGGTGCGGGAGCTGGTGGGCCGCCGGGTGCCGCTCTATCGCTTCGTGATGCGCAACGTGGTCGCCCAGTACGATCTCGACCGGGTCGATGGCCGCCTGCAAGCAGTCCGGGCGGCCGCACCACTGCTGTCCAGCATCCGCGACGGGTCGCTGGTGCGCGGCTATCTGCACGATTTGGCCCAGCTGGTCGGCATGGATGTCGAAGAGGTCCGCCAGATCGTCTCCCAGCAGGTACGCAGGGCGATGCCGGCAGCCCACGAACCACCCAAGCAGCGGACACGCCGGCCTGCCGAGGAGCCCGACGGGCCGGTGCTGGACGGATTGTCGCTGCCGTGGCCCGACCCCCGCGATCGCAACCTCGCAGTCGAGCGCGACACGTTGAAGCTCATGCTGCAGTACCCGACACTGTTCGACACGACCTGGAACGGAGTGAGTGCAGATGATTTCACCCACCCCGCCTATCGCGCGGTGTTCGAGGTAATCTTGGCGACCCCGTTTCAGGCGCAGGGTTGGACGGAGCAGTTGCAGGCCGTCACCGTCGATGACGTGGCTCGTCAGTTGCAGGTCGCGCTGCTCGTGGAGGGCATTCACCATGACCCCGACGAGGCATATGCGTCCGCCTATACGGCGAAACTGCAGCTTCTCACGACGCTGCGTCGGCTTGCGGAGCTGAAATCGCGGCTGCAACGCATCAACCCGGTCGAGCATTCGTCCGCCCACAAGCAGGCATTCACCGAGCTCATCGCGCTGGAGACCAGGCGCCGGACTCTCGAGCAGATCAGCGCCGGAGCAGATTAGCGCCGGAGCAGACTAGCGCCGGAGCAGATTAGCGCAGGTTCTGCGGTGTTTTCACAGCACCCGGTGTTGTCCGTTTTCGGTCTGTGCACAACCCGATTCGCCGCTGGTGGGCGTCTCATGCTGGACGCATGTTCTTCGACATCGTTGATACCGCGCTCCTGACGGCCGCCGATGAGATCCGGCTCGCCGTGGCGATCGAGGCGGGCGTGACTGCTGAGCGTGCGCTGATGGATGGCTCGCTGTGCTGCGACGTGGCTGCCGCAGATCTCGAGCTGATCGCCGAGCTGGGGCGCGCTGCCCGTGACGAGTTCTTCATGGGCAACCTGCGGATGGTGGCCAACCTTGCGCTCACCTGGGCCGATCGGGCGGGCGTGTCCGCCGAGGAGCTCTTTCAGGAGGGCTGCGTCGGGCTGGGCAGGGCGATTCAACGCTGGGACTGGCGTCGCGGCTACCGATTCTCCAGCCTGGCCTGGCCGATGGTCGAGGCGGAGATCTCGCATGCTGCGATGCGCCGGTGCGGCGCGATCGAGGCCAGCGTCTTCCGGCTGCGGAGCGCTTTCGAGCTGCGGCGGGCCAGGGAACAGCTGGAGACGCTGCTCGGGCACGAGGTGACGGTGACCGAGCTGGCCGGGTATCTGGGGCGTGATGTGCGCACAGTCGCCGCGACTGTGGAGCTCAGCGCACCCGACCGGCTGTCCGACGATCTGATGGCGCTGCTGCCAGACCCTGCGGGGGAGTGCCCGCCCGACGAGCTGCACGCGGAGGTGCTGCGTGGGCTGGACGAACTGCCCCCACAGGAAGCAGCCCTGCTGCGGTGCTCATTCGGCATCGGTCAACCCGCGATGACGCGCGCAGCGACGGCGGATCGGCTGGGGCTCAGCGTGTCGACCACTCGACGGCTGGAGCTCAAGGCGCTGAGCAGGCTGCGGAGGCTGCTGCTGTCGGCCGAGGCCGCATGAGGACGTCCGTGCGGGTGGGAGAATTGGGCAATGGCCGATCGATCAGCGTACAAATTGACCAAGGACGAGATCGCCGAACTCGCGAAGGTGCTGGGAAGACGTCCCGATGTGCTCGTGGCTGCGCGCGGACCGGAGGGATTCGTGGCACTGCTACGCGACCGCATGGTGGTGCGCAGGCCGCAGGGCTGGCAACTGGTGGCTTGGACCGACATCCAGCGGGGCGGCTGGGACTCCGACAACCGCCGGCTCTACTGGCAGATGACCGACGGAACTCGCAGCGAGGTCGAGTTGAATCAGTCGAGCGCGCTGCCGCACGCCTTCGCAGAGCGAGTGCGGGCGTCCATCGTGGCTTGGCGGCAGGTCGAGTTGGACGACGAGCTGGGCACCGTGCAGGTGGTGGGCCGGCGACGCCCGGGCTCGGACGAGCCGATCAGCTGGCAGGTCGAGGGTCTCGGCCGCTGCGATCTGGGCAACCCGAAGGTGCAGTCGATCGTCCTCGGCCTGGTCGAGGAGATGCGTGCCGAGTACGAGTAGCCCACCGCATCCTCGCTGTCGCGGAGCATCTCGCAAACGTCGTGGACGCAGACCTCGATGAGTCGGATGTGCTGAGTCGGACCTTGCTGAGTCAAACCTGGGCGATACCATGGGCGCTGCGCCGCGAAGCAGCTGCCGTTCGCGCTTCGCGGCCCGCAATCGAGGAGATGCAATGTCTGAAGTCAGTCGCGCACTGTTTGAACCGATCAAGCTACGCGGACTGGAGGTCCGCAACCGCATCTGGGTACCCCCGATGTGCCAATACGTTGTTGACAAGCAGGATGGCGTCCCGGTTGCCTGGCACCTGATGCACTACGGTTCGTTCGCGCGCGGAGGTGCAGGTGGGGTGATCGTGGAGGCCACCGGCGTGGTGCCGGAAGGCCGGATCAGCCCGCAGGACCTGGGCCTGTGGAATGATCACCAGCGCGATGCGTTCGCGCCCATCGTCGAGCTGGTGCACGCCCAGGGCGCCAAGCTGGGCATCCAGCTCGCCCATGCCGGACGCAAAGGCTCGGTCTATCGCGAGTGGGGCACGGAGGCACCCGGCACCAGCGTGCCGGTCTCCGAGGGCGGCTGGCAGACCGTGGCGCCGTCGGCGGTCGCCTTTCCCGGCCTGGCTGAGCCTGCCGCACTGGACCAGGCAGGCATCGACCGCGTGGCGGCAGCATTCGCCGCGGCCGCTCGCCGCGCCGTGGACGCGGGCTTCGACTTCGTGCAGGTGCATGGCGCTCACGGCTATCTTCTGCACGAATTTCTCTCGCCGCTGAGCAATCATCGAACCGATTCCTACGGCGGCACCCTGGAAAACCGCGCCCGGCTGCTGTTGCAGGTTGTGGACGCGATACGCGCCGAGGTCGGCCAGGCCATGCCTATCGCGGTGCGCCTGTCTGCCACCGAATGGGTGGCTGGCGGCTTCGACATTGATGAGACCGTCACTGTGGTGCGCTGGCTCGGCCAGCACGGCGCCGACTTCGTCGACATCTCTACCGGCGGCAATGTCAAACAGGCGCCCATCCCGGTGGGTCCCGGCTACCAGGTGCCCTACGCCACCGCCGTCAAGAAGGCCACTGGTGTCACCACCTCGACCGTGGGCATGATCGACAGTGCATTCCAAGCCGAGCAGATCGTGGCAACCGGCCTCGCGGACATTGTCATGGTAGGACGCGAGTTCCTGCGCGATCCGAGCTTCGCGCTGCGCGCCGCTGAAACGCTGCAAGTGGCCGTCGGCTACATTCCGGCGCCCTACCGGCGCGCCTACCGCCGCTGACTGCGAAGGGGCCCATTCGGGAAGGCTCTGGTGCTTGACCGCGGTGCTCATCACCGCTGAGTGGGCGAGTCTCCTCGAGTTTGGGGAACCGTCGAGGTTCTGCTAACGTTTGTTCTCGCGTTGAGAGACGCAACCGCCAATCCCTGGTAGCTCAATTGGCAGAGCATCTGACTGTTAATCAGAGGGTTACTGGTTCGAGTCCAGTCCGGGGAGCCCCTTTTGAAGCCGCTTGACAAGGCGATAGGCCAAGTCAGGCGGTTCTTTTCTTCGCAAAGTGCAACATGCGGGCAACTACCGTCCTGACGATGGCAATCGAAGCGATTACCACGACGTCTCCCACCGGGGGCGAAGCGAAGTGGGCCCCTTGTGCGAACCCTAATTCGCTTGTCAGCGTAAGATTGGAGAATGTCTAAGACCGCGAGCCGCGTTGAGGGGTACTGGATCGAGCAGATCGGCTTGATGCGCGAGCTTCCGGCGGCGGTCACCGCCAACGAGCCCGAGTCCATCCACGACTTGAGGGCCGCGGGCCGCCGCCTCAAAGCCACCATCCGGGTCTACCGGCCGCTGCTTCGTCCGCAGCTCGCAGAGGCGCTTCTGGCAGAGCTCGACTGGTACAACTCCGAACTCGGCCGGGCCAGGGATGCCGAGGTCATCCATGAGCACATGGCCGAGCTGTTCGCCGACCGCGCCGACGCCAAGCCGCTGCTGGACGAGCTCGCCGGCGAGCAGGAGAGCCTGCGGCAGGAGGCAATCACGATCTTGGGCGGCGATCGCGCCGCTGCACTGGTGGATCTTGCCGGGGTGATGGTCGCCCAACCGTGGCGCCGATCGAAGGCCCGGAAGGGGAAGGGCCCCACCCGCGAGCAGATCATGCGCCGTGTTGGCTGGGCGGAGCAGCGCGTCGGCAAAGCGTGGCAGGAGGTCGACGCTCACCCCGAGGGACGATGGGCAGGCCTGCACCTGCTTCGCCGCCGGGCAAAGGCTGCCCGCTACGCCTACGAATCGGTGGCTGCCGCGAGATCAGGCGCAGCAGCCACGGCCCGTTACTATGCCGAACTGGCCGACCTGCTCGGCATGGTACAAGATGCGGTGATCGTCGAACGCGTACTGGCCGGGCGTCCCGGAGAGCTCACCGAGTACGCGCTGGACGAGCAACGGCGCAGGTCGCAAGCTGCTGAGAAACGTGTCGCAGATGCTCGAAAAAGTGCAACAGCATCGACTGCCGACTCGGGCAGACTAGCAACTGCACCAGCACAGCCGCCGGTGTGAGCCGCATCTGACTTCGCTAGCCAGACACTGTGCAGCGCGGCCATCCGTCGATGAAGAAGGAGAAGACATGGCCGAATTGACCACTTACCGCAACTACGTCGCGGGAGAGTTCAGAGCCACTGACCAGACCATCCCCGTGGAGAACCCCGCGACCGGCGAGGTTCTGGCGTATGCGCCGCGGGCGACCCCGGCCGACGTGGACGACGCTCTGCAAGCCGCATTCGACGCAAAGAAGAGTTGGGCGTTGACGCCGGCTCCGGAGCGGGCGTCCTACCTGACGAAGCTCGCCCAGGCGATTCGCGCCCATGAGGCGATGTTCACCGACATTCTCGTCAAGGAGCAGTCCAAGACTCCCGAGCTGGCAAATGTCGAGGTCCTGTTCACCGCCGACTACCTCGATTACATGGCCGGCTTCGCGCTGCGCATCGAGGGTTCTGTGATGAACTCCGCGCGTCCGAAGGAATCGATCTTCGTGCTCCGCAAGCCACTGGGTGTGGCGGTCGGCATTCTGCCGTGGAATTTCCCGTTCTTCCTCATCGCTCGCAAGCTGGCCCCGGCCTTGGTCACGGGCAACACATGCGTGATCAAACCAGCATCGGTGACACCGATCAACGCCTTGGAGTTCGCGAAGGTCGCCGCCGAAGTCGGGCTCCCCAGGGGAGTATTCAGCATGCTCGCCGGGTCCGGGGCAATCGGTGAGCAGATGTCGGCCGATCCGCGCGTCGATATCGTCAGCTTCACCGGTTCGGTTCCGGTCGGGTCAGCGATCATGGCCGCTGCCAGCAAGAACGTCACCAAGGTGAACCTCGAACTGGGCGGTAAGGCGCCGGCCATCGTCCTGGACGATGCCGACCTCGATCTCGCCGTCGCCTCGATCAAGGCCTCGCGGGTGATCAACACCGGCCAGGTCTGCAACTGTGCCGAACGCGTGTACGTCACCCGCGGCGTGGCCGACGAGTTCATCAGCAAAATGACCGAGGCCATCGCCTCCACCACCTACGGTGATCCGAGTGTTGACAAGGGTCTTGACATGGGTGCCCTGATCGATGCGAACGCCGCCAGCCGCATCGGTGCCATGGTGGACGCGTCGGTTGCGCAGGGCGCGACCGTGCTCACCGGAGGCAAGGTCGCCGATCGTGGACAGGGCCACCACTTCCAGCCGACAGTGCTGGCCGACGTCACCCAGGACATGCCGGTGATCCGCGACGAGATCTTCGGGCCGGTGCTGCCGATCATGGTGGTCGATGATTTCGATGAGGCCATCCAGAAGGCCAACGACTCGGAGTACGGCCTGACCAGCTCGCTGTACACGGCCAGCCTCGCCAACGCGATGAAGGGCATGCGGGAGATCGACTTCGGCGAAACCTACATCAACCGGGAGAACTTCGAGGCCATGCAGGGCTTCCATGCCGGTACCCGCAAATCCGGCGTCGGCGGCGCCGATGGTCCGCTCGGAGTGGAGGAGTTCACCCGTACGCAGATGATCTACGTCGAAGCGTAGCGGCCAAGGGGGTGGTCGCAGGTTCGGTCATCGTGGTCGTCATGACCGCGGGACCGGGCCTGCGGTCAGCGCGTCGCCACGACGGTAGGTCCACAGCGCCACCAGGCTGGCGATGCCCGCCGCCATGAACAAGGCGCCGCCAAGTGTCATGTCGCCCAACCCGACCATCCCCGACTGGTCTATCGCGGTGGTCTCAATGCGCATCTGCGCGGTGACCGCCAGGATCAGCACCGCAAGGAGGGTCATCGTCGCGAACGCCAGCACCCGAGAGCTCTGGGGGAGCGCTTTCGAATCCCCGGCCATCAGATCGCCATCGGTCATCACCCGCCACAACAGGCTGATCAACAAGACCGCGGACGCCGAGACGGCACCGAAGATCATGCCAGGCTCCGACAGCGGCTCGCGGAAGCGGAACAACGTGACCAGCAACGCGAGAATCAGCGCCTGGTGCACACCGGCGTCCCCGCGTCCGGTGCACCAGATGAGCGCGCCGATCATTAGCAGCAGCACTCCTGCGGGCTCTATTTCCCACGCGAACCATGCCCATGCAGTGAGTACCGAGAGCGCCGAAATGGCCATGATCGCCGCATAGGCGCCGAGCACGACGGGCGTGACCCGGTCGCCGCGGCGGGCGCGATGCCAACCCCACCACAGGGCCAGTGCGGCTTGGCCGAGGCGCACGAGAAAGACCAGGGTGGTGCTGGACGACAGGTTGGCCAGCCAGTCGGGCTGCGAACCCAAGAAGACATCGGCCAGACCGCCGGCGACGGCGCCGAGGCTGGTGAGCAGCATGAACGCCAGCGTCACCGATGCGAGCCCGAACGCTTGTGATGTCCAGCTGTCTGCCAGCGCGTCCGGATCGGCGGGATCACGAGGCGAGGTGCCTCGATCAGGCAGACCCGACCACAGCACCGCGATGATGCCCGCTGCGAGCGCCACCAGCAGTACTGAACCCATCCAGTTCTCGAGTTCCCAGCCGAGGCGCCGCTGGTGGGTCGACCAGATCGCGTACCCGAGGTTGCCGAGCCCGAGCACGGAGATTGCGACCAGCGACAAGTATCGAGGCATCAGTTGGGAAAGCCGCAGGCCCATCCACTGGGAGAACGAGATCCCGACCTGCGCTGCCGCATAGCCGGTCATCATGAGCGCCGGAACGGCCAGCGAGTTCATGAATGCGAGGATCAACAGCACCGTCGATGTGCGGATGTCATAGCCGAAGTTGCCGGTGGAGATCAGCGGCATCATCACGCCCGTGCTCACCAAGATCCAGATCACCGGGAACTCCCAGCCGGCGAAGCTGCCACGCCGCCGGATGAGAAAGAAGATGATGGTTCCGCCGACGCTCGCGACGACTGCGAGCGAACCCGTGCCGAGCGCCAGCTGCGGAGTCAGCGGCAGCAGGAAGACGATGATGCTGATCAGCTTCAGGAGGGGATGAACATGCAGGGCAGCGGTCAGGCCGACCGCCAAGGTGAGGGTGACCAGCCACAGCAGCACAGTCATCGACGCGCTGCCGATCACTTCGGCGCGTTCGATGACGACAGGACGATCGGCGCTGCGCAGCCAGGGAGCGCCGAGCACCAGAACAACCCCGATGAGGTAACCGGCGGCGGCCAGCGCCATCACGGGGGCCAGGCCCGGCTGCCAGTCCTTCGGGCGTGGCCGGCCCGACCGGATCGGATCGACGAAGATCTTGTCGAGGGCATCGACCACCACACGGGCTTGGGTCTTCATGCTGGCCACCATTCGAACTCCCCGATGTCGCTTGTCACGAGCAGGCCGCCGGTCATCGGGACCGCCCAGGTGTTGGAGGCTGTGCGCTCGATCTGCCAGGAGCCGAGTTCGTCACCGGAGGTACTGAGCAGGGTGGTGGTCTGGCGTCCCATGCTCAGGATTTGGCCATCGGCGACGTAGATCGCCAGCGCCGACAGCTCTGCTCGCCAGATGACTCGTCCGGACGCGGGGTCGATGGCAGCGATGGCGTTCGGCAGCCGGCAGACGACCAGCTCGTCGGTCGCCACGAGTTGGCGGCAACTGTCGGGCATCCCGACCCGCCACAGCCGGTCGCCCGCGAGCGTGAAAGCGGTGAGATCGGCGGTCACATCGCTGACGACCACTGCCTGGTGCGTCATGGCCAGCGAGCGGACGTCGTCTCGCACCTCCAGCGTGGTGACCCGATCCTCCGCGTTCAGGATCGCGATCTGCCGTTCGGACGCGGTGGCGATCAGTGCCCCGGAATCGCCTTGGACGACGGCTGGTCCGACCGTCGATCCGGCTGGCATGTCGGTCGTCCGGATGGTGCGCCCGTCACTGACCGCGAAGATCGTCAGCTGACCGTCAAGGGTCAATGCCGCGGCCGCCTCATCGTCCACCCAGAACAGATCGCTGGCAATGTCAGGTAGGTCGGCTTGCCAGACCCATCGTCCGTGCCTGTCATAGGCGACCAGGGCGCGATCGGTGGTGGCTGCGACCACCATCTCCCCGGCGTCGAGTAATGCAGTCATATCGAGCCCCGGACGACGAACCGTGCTGAGCGTCCATTGCCCGTTCGCGCCGGGGGAGACGAAATCGAGATGGCCGTTCGTCCGGTTCGCGAAAACGAGCCCGTCGCCGACGGCCACCGGTGGGGTCGTCATGCCAACAGCCATCGCGACTTCTCCGGTGAGGATGGTCGTGGTGATGGGGTCGGAGGCCGGCATGAGGTCGGGATGCGGTCGGAGTCGGAGACCGGATGTGTCGACCGCCGGCGGTTCACCGGCGGTCGCCTGATCGACGGCCACGATGCCGCGCTGCGGGCAGCGGGTCGTCACGGAGGTGGTTTCGGTGTCGCCGTAGCGGTCGGTGGTGGTGATCTCGAGGCAGCCTTGCTCGGCGGCGGATCCGATGGATCCGGTCCGGCTCCACGATGTGGAGACCCCGTCGGCGTCGGTCGCGGTCGCCTGTGACGTCCAGCTCGCGCCGGGCACCGCATCGGCGGGCAGTTCGACCAGTCCGGTGTCGAAGGCGAGCCGATCCGTGCCGTCGATTGCATACAGCACCAGACCGGCATCATCACTCAGCATGAGCAATCGGGAGGTGATGGCGGAGCGTGTCTGCCAGATCTCGCGTATCCAGTAGCCGGCGGATGCTTGTTCGTAGCTGATCGTGTCGAGAACCTGCTGCATGATCAGGGGTGGGTCACTGAAGGCGATCGCGCCCGGAAGATGCGAGGTCTCGATGATCGTCGTCTGTGGGCCGTTGCTGAGGAACTCGCGGTGTCCGGACGTGGCCAGGTACTGACCGGCTTCGACGTCCGGCATACCGGTCGGCGGCCTGCTGTGGGAGGCGAGAATCACCGACCACACGAGGGCGATGACCACGCCGATGACACTGACGGTGGCTGTCCGACGTCGTCGTTGTTCAGGGGTGGGCGCGGGGGATCCGGGCGCTATGGGCTCTGGGATCGGTCCGGCCGGTGGAGGCCACGGACCTGTCGGACCATGCTGGACGCGCTGATTCGGCACGTCCTGAGTGTACGGGCCGGAGGTGCCCGGAAGGACCTGATCGGGGCCGGCTTCCGGGCACCATCAATGCCCTTGTCTAGGCGTCGAACAAGATGACCTGACGCACGGCCTTACCATCGGCCAGCGCATCCATCGCGGAGTTGATCTCGTCCAGGGTAATGATGGACGAGATCAGCGCGTCGACCGGCAGCTTCCCTTCGCGCCACAGCTGCGCGTAGGTCGGAATGTCCCTGGCGGGGACTGCGGAGCCGAGGTAGCTGCCCATGATCGTTCGGGCTTCAGCTGTCAGCCCGAGCGGGCTGATGGTCGCGTCGGCTCCGGGAGCCGGCAGGCCGACGGTGACCGTGATGCCGCCGACATCGGTGAGCTTCACCGCGGTCTCGAAGGCCCGCGGATGGCCTGCCGCCTCGACGACCACAGGTGCCTTCACCCCGGCATCGATGGCCTCCTGGGGCGTGTACACCGCGCTCGCGCCGAGTTCGGTGGCCCGCTTCAGCTTGTCCGGGAGTGCATCGACCCCGATGACGTCACCCTTGCCCAGCGACAGCGCCGTGATGAGGGCGGCCATGCCCACACCACCGAGCCCGACAACAGCGACCGTATCGCCATCGGCGGGAGCCCCGGCATTGATCACCGCACCACCGCCGGTGAGCACTGCGCAGCCGAGGACGGCCGCCACCTGAGGCGGAATGTCGCTCCCGACCGGAACGATGGAGCGGCGGTCGACCACCGCATGGGTCGCGAATCCAGACACCCCGAGGTGGTGGAACACTTTCTGGCCGTTGCGATGCAGGCGTTCTCCGCCGGTGAGCAGCCGACCGGCGGTGTTCGCGGCGGTTCCGGGGATACATGGCAGTTTGCCGTCGGTGAGGCAGTTCTTGCACTTGCCGCAGCGCGGCAGGAAAGCCATCACGACCCGCTGGCCGACCTCGATGTCGTCGACGCCGTCGCCGAGTTGCTCGACGATGCCGGCTGCCTCATGACCCAGCAGCATCGGGACCGGGCGTGGCCGGTTCCCGTTGACGACCGACAGATCCGAATGGCAGATGCCGGCCGCCTCCATACGGACGAGCACCTCACCGGGGCCGGGCGGATCGAGTTCGAGCTCACAGACGGTGATCGGCTTCGATTCCGCGTACGGACGCGGACGCCCGATTTCTTCGAGTACTGCTCCTGTGATCTTCATTGTTGCTGTTTGTCCTTATGAGTGTCTGATTGAGTGGGTGAGGATGCGTCACGAACGGCGGCCGCGATGTCGTCTCCAGCACGAAGGGGCTTGCGTGCGAAGATGCCCTCGTGGGCCAGAATCGGGCGCCGGTCGCCGGCCAGCTCGGGATGTCTCTCCTCGAGCTTCTCGCGTTTGGCGGCGACTTCGTGCCAGTGCCGGATGGTCTCGCGGTCACCTGCGCCGGTCTGCGTCCATGACCGTGGCATCTGGTCGCGGGAAACCCCGGTATCGGCGCGTCCACCGATGTTCAGCCTTGCCAGGCGCCGTCTGGACGGCGCCTGGCAGACCGGGCAGGACGGGGCATCGTCCGACATCGAGGCGATCAAGGCCTCGAAGTCATGCCCGTCCGTGCAGACGAAGTCGTAGAGAATCATCGCTGGTCTATGAGTAGTACCCGGCGGGCGCGAATCTCAGTGTCTTCTTCTGCTCGGCGTCGTGGCCGAAGATCATCTCGGCGCCAGTGGCATCGGCGATGCCGCGCAGTTTGTCCACCGACTCCAGCCAGGCGAGGTTGTTCCAGACGATCGCGGCACCGACCGCAGGCGGGCCCCAGCTGTCGGACAGGTAGACCGCATCCGAGGTGAAGATCTTCGTCCCGTCGTTCTCGAGATCGAGCTTGAGCGACATCGTTCCCCAGGTATGGCCGGGGGTTTGGATCACACTGATGCCCGGCAGGATCTCGTCATCGCCGGCGATTCCATCGATCGCCAGACCGTCGTAGTCGGAGACGATGTGCGCGCCCTGGCTGTATCCGGTGATCGACTTCACGCCCTCCAACTCGGCCGTGCTGGCAAGGATCTTCGTCTTGGCCGGGTTGAATAGTTTCGCGTTGGCCGCGTGGTCGAAGTGCAGATGCGACAGCACCAGAATGTCGATGTCGTCGAAGCCGAGGTCGAGATCGGCCAGTGCGGTGTCGAGGTAGCCGGGCCCGTCGACCGGTTCACGGACGGGGAAGAAATCCTGGAAACCGGTCGGCTCCCAGCGAGTCTCCCAATCCCGTGGCACGCCGGTGTCCCACAGCACACGTCCTTCTGGATGTTCGATCAGCACTGCATGCGTGGGGCAGTCGCCCCAGACCACCGGATCGTTCTTGTGATACCGGTCGCGGATGGTCTCTTTCCGCCCTTGAGAAGGAGCCAGGTCAGATCAGTCTCCATGACTCCGGTGGACAGGACATGCACTTTCATTTCTGTCATCGCAACCTCCTGTTGTGATTAGGGTTTTCAGAAGACCCGAATTGCGATCTCTGCGGGTGCGCTCAGTAGTTCTTTGATCTCGTCGTCGAGCTTCACCAAGGTGATGGATGCTCCGGCCATCTCGAGCGAGGTGCAGTACTCACCGACGTAGCTGCGCCAGACCTTGATCCCGCGCTCGGCGAGCTTGCGATGGGCGATGCCGTAGAGCAGGTAGAGCTCCGAGATGGGAGTACCGCCGAGGCCGTTGACCATCAATGCGACTTCGTCGCCCTCGTTGTAGGGCAGATCGGGGACGATGGCTTCGAGCAACTCGTCGACGATCTCGTCGGCGCTGCCCAGCTTGTCGCGGCGTCGCCCGGGCTCGCCGTGAATACCGACGCCGACTTCCATCTCGTCGTCGGCCAGGTGGAACAGTGGTTCGCCCTTGGCCGGGGGAGTGCACGGGGTGAGTGCGATGCCCATGGATCGGGTTACCGAGTTCACCTTCTCGCCCACCCGGACGACTTCTTCGAGATCGGCGCCCTGCTCGGCTTTCGCGCCGCAGGCCTTCATCACAAAGAAGTTACCGGCGACCCCCCGGCGTCCGACGGTGAATGTCGAATCCTTCACTGCGACATCGTCGTTGATGAACAGGGTGGCGACCTTGTAGCCCTCGGATTCGAGCATTTCGGCGGCCATCTCGAAGGCCATCTTGTCGCCGGTGTAATTGTTGACCAGCAAGAGAATTCCCTTGTCGGAGGCGAGCAGCTTGCCCGATTCGTAGACATAATCCATGGGCGGAGCAGCGAAAACATCGCCCGGACAAGCCCCGTCGAGCATTCCAGGGCCAACCACCATGACATGCGCGGGCTCATGGCCCGAACCGGATCCCTGAATAATGGTGACCTTGTCATTGTTCGGGGCATCCGCACGCATGATGAGGTTATATTCGGGCACATACTTCAGTGTGTCCGGATTCGCCAGGGCGATGCCGGTGAGCATTTCCGGAACGTACTGCTTGGGATCGTTGACGAACTTCTTCATTGGAGATCCTCTCGCTATGGAATTAGTGATGAAAGTGGACGATCAGCGTCCCGGCCAGTTCTTGGCAACGGCCGTGGCGAGCACTCCGACCGCGGTCGCTCCCGCGTCGACCGAGCCGATTGAACGTTCGCCGGTGTAGGCCGCGCGCCCACGTTTGGCTTCGAGCTTGCTGGTCGCTTCGGCCGCTTCGACCGCGCTCGCGGCGGTAGCGTCCAGCACATCACCGAGTGGAGCTCCGTCGTTGAGCTCCCGCTCGAGGGTGTCGGTCATCGGAACCAGCGCATCAAGCAGGGTCTTTTCACCCAGGGATGCCCCGCCGCGCGCCATGATGCCCTCGGCGGCCGAGCGCAGCATCGCGACTACCGTGGCTCCGTCGAAGGTCTCGGCTTTGCGAGCCACCATGGACGCCCGCAGGAACGCGGTGCCCCAGATCGGGCCCGAGGTGCCCCCGACTCTGCTGGTGACCACCATCGCGACCTTCTGCAAGAACGTGGCCACGCTGCTGCGGTCGAATTCGTCCCACTGTTCCAGGACTTTCTCGAAGCCACGTGCCAGGGAATACCCGAAATCTCCGTCGCCGACGACCGAATCCAAGTCGCAAAAGTACTTCTCATTGTCGATTGCGGTTTCAGCGATGGTGCGCACAACGTACTCGGTGATAGCCACAGGCTCCGACATCCGTCACTCCTTCGTGCTCCTGCCAACTGTTTCAAGCGTATCCACCCGTGCTGACAAAAAATGCTGAAGTGATCAAAGACTCAGTCAAGACATCGTGTGCAACTCGCGGAGGGCCTGCTCGAAGGCGCGATACAGATGTTCGTTGAACAACCAGAAACGGACTTCGATGACCTGTGGATGCTCGGCCATCGCCTTCGCGACGGTGGACACGGCGATGCGCGCGGCCTCATCGGCGGGATAGCCATAGACCCCTGCTGAGATGGCCGGAAAGGCAACGCGGGCGCAGCCGTTCTCGGCCGCCACTTCGATGCTTCGGCGGTAGGCGCTGGCCAGCAACGCAGGCTCGCCGTGGCGCCCGTCGCGGTAGATGGGGCCGACGGTGTGAATCACGTGCGCGGCGGGCAAGCGATAACCCTTGGTGATCTTGGCGTCACCCGTGCGGCAACCGTGCAGGGTCCGGCACTCGGCGAGGAGCTCGGGACCAGCGGCACGGTGGATCGCGCCGTCGACACCGCCGCCTCCGAGCAGTGACGTGTTGGCGGCATTGACGATCGCGTCGGCTTCGGCGTCGGTGGTGATGTCGCCCTTGTGCAGTGTGATCTGAGCGTTCATGTATCGACTCTAGGTGGATGCATTTGGCGGTGTTGGATGCCGGCTCGATCGGGCGGAGTGGGCATTGTCGTACTCGGTGTCCGAAAACTGTCAGTGGTCGCGGCAAGCATGAAGCTCCCACCGAAAAAGGTGGGCACAAATCGTGAGGACGAAGTCAAGGACGTAGTACCCGGGTGACTCCTCGACTTCCACGCATGATCCAGAACCAATGTGAGGAGAAGTCATCATGTCGCAGTTTCCCCCTAATCAGCCTCCGCAGCAGCCCTACTACCAGGGACAGCCGCCCTATCCTCCCCAGCAGCCCTATCTGCCGCCGGTCAAACCCAAGAAGCCCTTCTACAAGCGAGTGTGGTTCGTCATTCTCGCCGGCTTAGTGTTGATCATCATCATCGCTTCGCTCGCAAACGGGGGTAAGGACAGCCCGGCGGGCGGGGGTGCGACGGTCGCCGGAGCGACCGAAACAGCTCAGGCGCAGACTGCCCAGACCTCCGAAGCTCCAGCAGAGAAGACCAAGGAGGTGGTCCTCAGTGCCACCGCCAGTGGCGCAGGCCATGTGATCTGGGGCTTGGACGGTGGCAGCAATGCAGTCGACTTCAGCGAATCCTGGACGCTGACCGTTCCCTATGACGATGCGAACATGATCACGATGTCGGTCACCGGCGATTTCATGGGCTCCGACGATCAGCAGATTGCCTGCGTCATCACCGATGCCGGCGGAAAGCAGTTGGATCAGGCGTCCGGCTCTGGCGCGGGCGGGTCTGCCTTCTGCAGCGCATTCATCCACTAGCGATCCGGTCAGTCGGACGAGTCGACGTCCGTCAGCTGAAAGGGTCCCTGCCGCGCGCGAGGTAGGGACCCCGAACGCTCGCCGGTGGAGTTCGCGCGCTTGGTGGCGGCAGCTGAGGCTTGCAGCAACGCTTCCGATCTAGGGTTCGATGGTCAGCAGCTGTGGCGGTAGACGCCGTCACGTGCGGCCGTGAAGGTCCCCAGAACAGGGATTCCCAGTCCCGTCAATCCCGCCACGGCATCGTCCAACCAGGCGCGATGCTGTGCGGGTTGGCCGTCTCCGGGATGAGAGGTGGAGATGAGCAGGGGACCTTCGGAAGCGTTGGCAAGATGTGCCCACATATCCAGCAACGGCTGGACATCGTTCTCGTTCCAAGGGACGTCCTCAATGATCACTAGGGGAAGAAGCGGAACATGGGCCTGCGTGCGAGGCAGTAGCAGGAGGGAGTTCCGTGCTCGATCGCGAAAGCCGAGCAACAGATCCACCACGTCGGCGCAGCGCACGGGATCATCAAGGGGAAGTTCTGTCCAGTTCGCCGGAAGATCTCTGTAAGCCATGTAGCAAGTCTCGAGGACAGAAATGGCCCCGCTGAGTTATCCACCGTCGCATCTGGGCCAAAACCAAACGCTGTGGATAGCCAACACCGGGCCACCTCGTGTGATAGCGGGCAACAGACGATGCGTCCTGGAACGATGAACGGAGCCGGCACCATGGGTGATCGCATCCAGCAACGGGCCATCCGCATGCTGGTGGTCTTCCCGGACAACGGCTCGACGAACCCGCGGCCTTCAATTGGGGGAGTTGATCTCGGCAAGCGCCGATCATCTTCCGTCGGCCGCTTGCTCGAGTAAGACGGCCTTGGTAGGGCGTGCGGGGCTCGAACCCGCGACCCAAGGATTATGAGTCCTCTGCTCTAACCTGCTGAGCTAACGCCCCTTGCCTGCGGCGGCCAGTCTAGCGGGAAACCTCCCAGAGACGCTTCTTCGAGCGCCGCCACCCGCGGATAGCGGCCCGCGCGGGCCGTAGGAATCTACTTTAGTTGACAAGTTATCCACAGATCGGGAAAAAGCCTTGACGCCCCATGAAGCGGTGACTGAAACTGACAGTGCTAGTCATTCCGCTGCTCAGTCCCCCAGGAGCGCAGCTGAGGCACCGCCGCTAGCGCCCGCCCCCGAGGCGTCGGCGGCGGTGCTGGCTGTCGCAGAGGCGATGACTGCGCACCCCGCAGGCGACGACCGCGATCCCCGAATGGGGCGCCACATGTCGCGCCAGGCATTGAGCTATCCCCAGATCGCGGCGGTTGGATCGGTGTCAGCTCGCGGCTGCTTCAATCGCCTCGCGCTGAATCGCGACTTTGTCCTCGAGCTTGCTGAACAGCCACGATGCGATCGTCCCGACAATGAACATGACGATGGCGAAGATGAGCGCCACCGGCAGGCTCAGGTTGGCCTCCGCCAACCCGGATGCCGTGAACGTGGGGAAGACCACGGTCGGGAAAATCGCCAGCGATGATCCGATGACCATGCCGAGAATGAAGTGGTACATGCCCGCGTAGTAGTGATCGAATGCCCACGCGGCAGCCTTGGCGAAGACCAGAACGCAGACAATCAACCCCAGCGTCAGGGGAACGATGACAGCGAAGTCGAAATCCTTGATACCGGCGGCCATCTTGTCGTAAAGACCGAAGTAGATCAGGAAGTTCGAGGGGCTCATGCCCGGCACGATGACACCCAGACCGATCAGCGCGCCCGATCCCAGCCAGACCAGCCAGTTCGGGGTGACGTTGATCATCGACTGACCGCCGATCAGCATGATCGCGAAGATCGCGACGGCAGCGACCGCCAGGATGATCCAGTGTGTGGTCGTCCGGCCCTGCCTGCCGGCCGTGCGATAGAGCGACGGGAAGGTCCCCACCACGAAGCCGATGAACAAGCAGATGAACTGCGCCGCGAAACGGCCGAACGCGGCGTCCACGACAACCGAGAAGAGCACAATACCGATGACCGCGCCGATGCCGATCGGGATGAAGTAGAGCACATTCTTGCCGAAGCGATGGAACGGCTTGGCCAAGAATCGGATGATCGGGTCATACACGCGGAAGATGACCGCCAACACGCCGCCGGATAACCCGGGCAGGATGAAGCCGATCCCCACCAGGATGCCTTTGACCAGTCGGATCAGCCAGGCGCTGATGCTCTCCGGTTCATTCAGATAGCCGTCCGCGGGAGGCTTTTGCACGCTCGTCGGGTTACTGCTGATCGGTTCGCTCATGTACTTCCTTCGTCGGGGTCCCGCACGATACTACCTGCCGTGCTTGTGGCTCCCTCAGGCGAGGACGAAAGGTGCCTCGGCCCACACGCCTGGCTCGGGAAGCACAGCCGAGGCGAGTTGCACGCGCTCAGCACGGATTTCGGCGACGCAAACCAGGAGTGACATCGTCGGATACCCGTGTGGATGATTGTCACGAATGATCGCCCGATCGTCGAAGGGCCCCAGCGCCGAGCTTGCGGACAGCACCGCGACCCACTGGTGAGCCCACTGCTCGAAGGCCATATCGGGACCCTGCTGCTGGGTGAGCTCGCGGTAGTCAGGCAGCCAGCGGACAATGCGGGCGGTGCGGGGATCATCCACCTCGTCGTGCGAGATCATGTGGACGCCCGGCTCAAGCTGCTCGCGGCGCAGCCGCAGCCCGTCCCAGATCGTGACCCAGGCCCGCGGTCCTGCTACCTCGACCAGGTTGAAGCCGGCGGTGCGGGGACGCTGCGGCAGCGATTCTCCCGAAACCGACGCAAGGACGATGCCACCCCTCGACTCGAGGGATCCGTCGGGCACCGACAGCACATCACGGTTGAGAATGACGGCCAGCCGACCGGCGGGGGAATCCTCGGCCAGCCAGGCTCCGTTCGCCCGGCGGTCCCGGACTCCGATCACCTCGGGATACTCGTCCGGCCACCAGGGGCCGGGTGCGTCCCACGGACGGGTCGGATCTTCGTCGCGCACGGCAAGCATCCGAGTCGCATGTTCGGCACGTTCGGGAACATGGATGATGACCGTACACATGGGTGTGCAGTCTAGACGCTCGGGCGGATGGGAGGATGGAGGCCATGAACATCGTGCTGGGAGTGTCCGGTGGAATCGCCGCATACAAAGCAGTCATGGTTGCGCGCCTGCTCGTCGAGGCAGGACACGACGTGCAGGTGGTGCCCACCGAGGATGCGCTGCACTTCGTGGGGAAGCCGACCTGGGAGGCCATCAGTCGTCATCCGGTGACCGCGTCGGTTCATGAGAATGTGGCCGAGGTGCGGCATGTCGCGCTGGGCCAGCACGCCGATTTGATCATCGTGGCGCCCGCAACGGCCAATACCCTGGCGCGGATGGCCGCAGGCATCGCGGACAACCTGCTCGGCACCACACTGCTGGCCACCGAGGCACCCGTGCTGGTAGCGCCGGCGATGCACACCCAGATGTGGCTGCACCCGGCAACTCAGGCCAACATCGCGACCCTGCGTGCCCGCGGTATCGAGTTCGTCGGTCCCAACGACGGACGACTCACCGGCACCGACTCCGGGCCGGGCCGCATGAGCGAGCCGGACGAGATCGTGACCCGCGCACTAGAGATTCTCGCACGGACGAGCCTCACCGGCGGCGATCTGGCGGGAGTGAAGCTGCTTGTCAGTGCCGGCGGCACGCGTGAGCCGATCGATCCGGTCCGGTACCTCGGCAACCGCTCCAGTGGACGCCAAGGTGTCGCTGTGGCCGCCGCTGCTGCGGCTCGGGGCGCCGATGTCGTCCTGCTGGCCGCCAACATCGAAGACGCAATCCTGTCCGAGGTCGCCGACTGTGCCAACGTGCGAATCGATCGCACCGGGACCGCCACCGAGATGGACGCGGCTGCGAACCGCGAGGCCGACGACGCGGATGTCATCGTGATGGCCGCTGCGGTGTCGGACTATCGCGTCGCCGGCGTGCGCGACACGAAGATGCGCAAGGAGGACACCGGCACTCAGGTGACCCTCACCCTGACGGAGAACCCCGACATTCTCGCCGGCCTGGTGCACCGCCGCCGGCCCGGCCAACTCGTGGTGGGATTCGCCGCAGAAACCGCCGAGAACCAGCAGGCACTGCTCGCGCTCGGCCGCCAGAAGCTCGCCCGCAAGGGCGCAGACCTGCTCGCGGTGAATGCGGTGGGTTGGTCCGAGGGCTTCGAGACGACTGAGAACACGCTGTATGTGCTGGCGGCGGGCGGCGAACTGGTGGCCACGGCGAGTGGGTCTAAACGCGAGGCAGCCGATGGGCTGCTTGACGCGATCGTCGCCGCGCGTCAGGCCCGCAGCTGAGGCCTCGCCCGGGTCGCCGGGCACCCAGGGCCCGAGTCCGAGCGGCTGAGTCAGTAGAGCTGAGTCAGTAGATCCGAGTCAGTAGAGCTGGGTCAGGCGTCCGCTGTCGACGTCGTAATCGAAGCCACCGACCTCGGCGAACCGCCCGATGAGCTCGTGATTGCGCAGTGTCTCGACGTCTGCAGCCAACCGGCCGAGCCGATCGGCGTCCGCACCGAACACGATGTCAATGTCCTTGATGCCGCTGGAGGCCGAGATGCGATCGCGCAGGTCCGACTCCGACTCGGCCATCGCACAGCGAGTGTGTGCGATGATCATGATCCGATTGACGCCCAGGGCATGCACCGCCAGCACACAACCGGCCAACATCTCCGGGCCCAGATGACCGCCCGGACTGCGCAGAACCTTCGCGTCCCCGACCTGCAGCCCGACCATGGGCAGCGGATCAAGCCGACAATCCATGCAGGTCAGCAGGCACAGGCCGGCGCGGGGCCTGCCGTCCAGATCGCGATGTTCGAATCCCTCGGCATAGGCGGCATTGGCCGTCAGTAGATCAGCAAATGGCACGCGGCCATCCTACGAGCTATGGACCAAGAACCCGGCTGGCTACGGCAGCGATCGGCTGGGACGCGGGAGTCCCGGACCCATCACGGCGTCCGGTGGCCGGGGGCAGATCGACCGGCGATCCCGATCCGGCCGCCGCAATCGCGGGAGCCGCCCCTGCCCAACCCAGCAGAAGGGTGTCCTCACCCTTCAAGAACCGGTGGCAGCGCACACCGCCGGTCGCGCGGCCCTTCGGTGGGTATTCGGCGAACGGGGTCACCTTCACGCTGCCGGTCTCGGTTCCCGGTAGCGACGACGAACTGCCCGAGACCGTCACCACGACCGCTGCGCCGGCACGCACTGCCCCGAACCAGATGGCCTGGGCGTCGGCCCCCAGCTTGATGCCGGTCATGCCGGAGCCTGCCCGGCCTTGCGGGCGGACGAGCGAGGCAGCGAAGTGCAGCAGTTGGGCGTCCGAGGTGATGAAGACCAGTTCATCGTCGGCGCTGTGCAGTTCGAGCGCGCCGACCACCTCGTCGCCGTCAGCGAGATTGATGACCGTCCAGTCATCCTTGCTGGCCAGTATCTCGGGGTTTACCCGTTTGACCACGCCCGATCTGGTACCCAGCGCCAACCCCAGCGACGAATCGCTCAACGAGGTCAGCCCGAGCACCCGCTCGTCCTTGTCGAGGTGCACCAGATCGGAGATGCGCGTGCCGCCCTGCAGATTCGGCGAGGTTGCGGTCGGGGGCACCGAAGGCAACTCGATCGCCTTCGCCTTGATCAACCGGCCGTGTGAGGTCAGCACTCCGTATTCGGCATGCGTGGTCGCCTGGATTGCCGCCACCACGCAGTCGTGGCGGGTACGGGGACCTTCGGGCCTCGCCGGGGCCTCCGCCACGTCGAGTCGCGCCACCAGTCCGGCCGAGCTCAGCATCACCCAGCAGGGATCATCGGGGATTTCCAGTGGTGCCGCAGCACTGCTCGCCGCCACACCGGAATCGGCCAGCAGCACGGTGCGACGCGGTGTCCCGAACTTCTTCACAACGTCATCGAGCTCTCCGCTGACCAGCCCGTGCAGCACTGATTCGTTGTCGAGGATCTCATTCAGCCGGGCGATCTCGGCCGTCAACTCGTCGCGCTCGGATTCGAGTTCGATCCGGCTCAGCTTGGTCAGCCTGCGAAGCTGCAGATCGAGGATGTAATTCGCCTGGACCTCTGTCAGCTCGAAGGCCTCCATCAGCCGGGTGCGGGCTTCCGCCACATCTTCCGAGCTCCGGATGATCGCAATCACATCGTCGATGTCGAGCAGGGCGAGCAGCATGCCCTCGACCAGATGCAGCCGGTCGGTGGCTTTGCCGAGCCGATGCCGGGTCCGTCGCAGGACCACCTCGATTCGGTGATCCAGATAGACCTGCAGCATCTCGATCAGCGACATCGTCCGAGGTTGCCCGTCGACCAGAGCCACCGCGTTGATGGCGAAGGTGTCTTCGAGCTTGGTCAGCTTGTACAGCTGCGCGAGCAGCGCATCCGGGTTGATGCCATTCTTGATCTCGATGACCAGCCGGGTGCCATGCTTCAGATCAGTGAGATCCTTGACGTCGGCGATGCCGGAGAGCTTCTTGCGGGTGACCAGATCCTTGATCTGTTCCATGATCTTTTCCGGGCCGACCCCATAAGGCAGCGACGTGACCACGATGCCTTTGCGGCGGGGACTGACCTGGTCGATCCGGCAGGCCGCACGCAACTTGAACGAGCCGCGTCCCGACGCATAGGCGTCGCGCACCCCGTCCAGTCCGATGATGGTCCCGCCGGTCGGGAAGTCCGGCCCCGGAATGTAACGCATCAGTGCGTCCAGATCGGCATCGGGGTGAGCCAGCAGATGCTTCAGCGCGCCGACGACCTCGATCAGATTGTGCGGGGCCAGGTTGGTGGCCATCCCGACCGCGATGCCGGATGCGCCGTTGACCAGCAGATTCGGGAAGGCGGCCGGCAAGATGGACGGTTCGAGTTCTTTGCCGTCGTAGTTCGGCCGGAAATCCACGGTGTCGGATTCGATATCGGAGACCATCGCCATGGCAGCGGGTGCCAGACGGCATTCGGTGTACCGGTAGGCCGCCGGGCCGGCGTCCAGCGAACCGAAGTTGCCGTGCCCGTCGATCGTCGGCAGCCGCATCGACCAGTCCTGGCCGAGCCGCACCAAGGCGTCGTAGATCGCCGTGTCGCCGTGCGGATGGAGCAGACCCATGACCTGGCCGACAACCCGCGCACACTTGACATGTGGCTTGTCCGGCCGCAGCCCCATGTCATACATGGTGTAAAGAATGCGGCGCTGAACCGGCTTCAGGCCGTCCCGGGCGTCCGGGAGCGCCCGGGCATAGATGACCGAATAGGCATACTCGAGGTAGCTGGTCTCCATCTCGGATGAGACATCGATGTCGATGATGCGCTCTTCGAATTCTTCGACATCGTCCGGGGTCTTGGTTGCCATGTAGCGACGACTTCTCCTGCTAGCTTTCCCTGTGCGACATGCACACCCTAGTCGGACTGGTCGGATTCGATCGCCCGCCACACCTGCGGAGCGAGATCGTCTCCGTCGACCCCGGAGACCTGCGTGACCGCGGAGGGCTCCCATTCGAGGTCGGCCGAATCGCGCAGCACCGTCGCGGTGCCGTGCGCCAGGATCTGCTCGGTGGACGAAAGCCGCCGGATCGCGATCAACTCCACATGCTCGGGCCGCAGCTCCGCGAACTCGCGGTAGATCGCCGGATCGTGCTGGCCGTCATCGCCGACCAGCACCCACTTGATGTGCGGGAAATCCCGGGCCAGTTCGGCAAGCGCACGGCGCTTGTGGTTGGCGCCGTTGCGAAACCAGCCCGTCTGAGTCGGACCGAAATCTGTCAGCAGCATCGGACCATCGGGAAACCCATGCCGCTTCATGAACCGGCTGAGGAACGGCATGGTGTTCCACGCCCCCGTCGACACGTAGACGATCGGAGCTCCCGGATGCTCGGCGAGCAGCTTCTGGTACATGCGGGCCATGCCCGGCACCGCCTGGCGGTTGCCTTCGGTGAGCACGAACGAGTTCCATGCGGCCAGCAGCGCACGCGGTAGCCAGGTCGACAAGATGGTGTCGTCGATGTCGCTGATCAGCCCGAACTGCTGAGCTGTATCAACGACCTGCACCGGAGCGGTGGCGTCCGGCGCCTCCGCGGTACTGAGTGTGACCTCCTGCCAGCCACCCTCAAGCGCTGAGCCCTTGACCGTCACGTCGATGTAGCCGCTGCGGTCGGTCACCAGCTCGAGGTCCTCGTCGCCGACCTTGACGGTCACCGGCCGGCGCGGCACCGGGGCGCTGATGAAGTTGCGCCAGCCGCGTTGGTGCAGGAACGCCTCGGCGTACATCCCGAAGTAGCTGCGGGCTCTGACCGGACGCAGCACCAGGCGTCCCAGCACGCGCACATGATCGGCGCTGCCGTAGCCGGTGAACGGGATGATCGCCTCCCGCCATCCGCGCTTGCGCAGGAAGCGGGCGACCCTGTCGGTGATGAAGTCGTCGATTCGTGTACCGACGAACTGTTGCGACTCCATGGGCTCCAGCGTAGCGACCACGGACGGTCGCGTGGGACCTCCAGCGTGCGGATGGCCGTCTAGTGGCAAGATGATGGGGTGAGGCGAGAAGTGAAGACCAGCCCCGGCCAGCTCCCGGAACCGCTGCAGACCCAGATCAACGACTGCGGGTTCTTTCCCCAGCTGGTCGCGGATTCGGTTGCACTGGCCCTCGGCAGGGAGCCCGTGGATGTCTTCCTCGTCCACCATGAGGCCACCTTCGCCCCCGAGGGAATCGGCCGTCATCTGTCGGTGCTCGTGCTGACCGCGACCAGGTTGATCGTCTGTCACACCGATGAACACACCGATGATCCGGCCAACGCCACCGCCATCAGTTCCACCGAGTCCGTACCGCTGCGGCTGCTCGGCGCGGTCGCGCTCACCCGGGTCATCTCGCAGCCCGAGCACTTCGGCAGCGCGGGCGCCCAGACCGTGGAGACCTGGTTGACGCTCAGTTGGAGCACCGTTCGCAGGATCGATCTGGAGCCGGCAACCTGCGGCGACCCATCGTGCACGGCCGATCACGGTTTCCAGGGATCGGATGTGGCCGAGGACATGGTGATCCGGATGAGCCCGGTCTCCGATGGCGCCGAGAACGTTCAGCGACTGGTCGAGTTCGGCACGGCCCTGCAGCAGCGGGTGCACTGACGGTGGCGCGCATTCAGCTTCCCGACTACGGCAGATCCACTCTGACGGAGGTCTTGCCGGCCGTCGCGTCACATCTCCTCGCGGGGCTGCCGGGGCTACCGGGCAATGCCGAGGACTGCCGTGACGTGCTCGGCATACCGCAGGCCCGGCGTTACGTCATGGTCATGGTCGACGGGCTGGGCCACGATCTGCTGATCCGGCAGCGGTTTCGGGCCCCCTATCTGGGCAGTCTGCTCGAGGGAGCTATCGGGCTGACCAGCGGCGTACCGTCCACGACCGCCACCTCGCTGAGCTCGATCGGTACCGGGACGGTTCCCGGACGCCACGGCATCGTCGGCTACTCGTTTCGTGCGCTGGGCGAGATCATCAACGCTCTCACCTGGGACGACCGGCTCGATCCACTCACTTTTCAGCCGCAACCCACCTGGTTCGAGAAGCTGGAGGCTCATCCGCAGATAGCCGTCAGCACGGTGTCGTTGGCCAAGTTCGAGGACTCGGGTCTGACACAGGCCGCGCTGCGGGGCTCTCGCTTCATTGGTTTGATCGACGAGAACGACACCAGCCTGCGCATCGAACAGATCGTGGCGGCCTCGAGGGTGGGAGAACGGTCGTTCGTCTATGCCTATGAGCGCCGGCTCGATCATGCTGGTCACGGCATGGGGTGCCTGTCGGAGGCATGGAATCAGACCCTCGATGAGATCGATGCCTGGATCGAGCAGCTGCGCAGCGCGCTCGATCCCCAGACCTGCCTGATCGTCACCGGTGATCACGGCATGGTCGATGTGCCGAGCAACCACCAGATCGTCATCGAGGACACGCCGGTGTTAACCAACGGACTGGACCTGATCGGGGGAGAGGGACGGTTGCGCCAGCTCTACTGCGATCGTCCGGACGAAGTCGCCACGCGATGGCGACGCTGGCTGGGGGAGCGGGCCATCGTCCGCACCCGTGACGAAGCAATCGACGAGGGCTGGTTCGGGACCGTCGATGACCGCATGCGGGACCGTATCGGGGACGTTCTGGTGGCGTTGCTGGGGGACTGGGCAATCATGACGCTGACCCGGCCCGGCGAGCTGACACTGGTGGGCCAGCACGGTTCACTCACACCCGAGGAAATGCGCGTCCCACTGCTGATCGATCAGCTCACCGCCGACTGAGGCCGCCGTCCGGGTCAGGGGCGGACGGCGCCTCCGCAGGTCGGCGGTCAGTTGGACGGATCCGATGGCGGCGGAGCGCCGAACATGATCTCGTCCCAGGTGGGCACCGACGCGCGCTTGCGGCGCTTGCGCGGTTTGGGAGTTGTCTGCTCCTCGGGGCCGCTCACCAAGGCGTCCTGTTCGGGCTCGGTCGATGCCTGCTCGGCATGGGCGGCTGCCTGGGCCGGCTTCGTTCTCGGCGTGGCCGGCTTGTGGGTCGCCTTGGCCCGCGGTGACGCCGCTTTGGGGTGGGCGCCGGCCCGGGAATCCGGTGCGGCTGCCGACTCCGGCGGGGTGGCTGCGGACTGAGCCGTCTCGGCATCGGTGGGTTGCTCGTCGGGTTCGGCCGGCTGATCGGCGGCTGGGGCGACCTCGATGGGCTCACCCGCCACGGAGGCAGTCCGGCCACGTCGCCGGGATCGGGGATCGCTCGGCCTCGGCCGCTGGGCTGAGCGCGGCTGCGCCTCGGGCTCGGGGTCGGGCGGCGGGCTCACCGGCTGGGTGAGTCCGGTGTAGATGCGCACGGAGTCCTCATTGAAGCCCGACAGCATGTCATAGAGCACGTCCATATCCGAACGCGGATTCGACACGATGTCGTAGACGCCGTCAAACTGCTCCAGTTCGGGATCGACGTAGTCGTCGGGCTCGTCGTCGATGTTGTCCTGGTCGCGTCCGGGAAGCTTGATGATGCGTGCCGCCGGGACATCCGGCAACACGGCCGGGGGTTCGGCGTTGTCTTGAACAACCCGCACGATCGCCAATTCGTCGTGCAGATCAACGGTCGGCTCGGCGTCGGGATTGGGGGTTCCGGGACGCTTGGCCTGGGGCGGACGCTCACCGATGAGTTTCTTGGCGCCGGCATCCTTCGCCGTCGAGTAGCGACCGCGCTGATCGAAATCGAAGTCGGCGTGTTGCTGCTCGCCATTGCTCGGCCAGCTCACCTGGACCGTCCAGCGGCGGTTCTCGTCGCGCCAGGAATCCCAGCGGATCTCCTCCGGGGCGACCCCCTCGGCGGCCAATGCGTCGGCCACGACTTCGCCGAGCAACCGCTGAACACCCGATTCGCGGTGCCTGCGCACCTGCGAAGTACGTGCCAAGGTGGCAGCATGTTCCCGTTCGGCGAGCACCGGGCCCGCATAGGCATCGATCTGCTCGACGGAAACGCCCGCAGCCTGCGCGACCTCCTCGAGAGATTCCCCGCCTCGAATCCGGGCCTGAATCTCGCGCGGCGTCAGTGCGCTTTCCATTCGCCGGTCTCCCTGATGTCGAGCTGCTTGTTGGACGCGCGAACGCGCCCTATCCTTGCCAGGTAAACCTACCCCTCAAGCCCAATGCACGTGCGTCTGCCGCGCCGCCTTGGATGTCTGGGGATTGGGGGCAGGTTCGGTAATTTGTGCCGGTATGGTACAACATGCATCGACAGCCACATGGCTGGCCGTGCAGGGCAAGTAACAATGCATCACATTCCGGAAGGGCACAATGGCTACTGACTACGACGCTCCTCGTAAGTCCGATGAGGAGATGAGTGAGGACTCACTCGAAGAGCTCAAGAGCCGCCGCAATGACAAACAGTCCGGCCAGGTCGACGAGGACGAGGTGGAGGCTGCTGAAGCCTTCGAGTTGCCCGGCGCCGACCTTTCCCATGAGGAACTAACCGTCCGCGTACTGCCGCGTCAGGCCGATGAGTTCACCTGCGCGTCGTGCTTCCTGGTGAAGCATCGCAGTCAGCTTGCCGAGACCCGCGGCGGGCTCGACTACTGCGTCGACTGCGTCTAGTTCTCTCCACCTCTATTCCACCTATTCAACGCGGTCGGACCGGCCGCGCTCTGAAAAAGCCGAACTGCCCGGCCGGTCAACTTCACGGTTGACGGGTCGGGCAGTTCGGCTTCTGACGATCGAAACCTGGCGTTCAGTGCCCGAGGCTGCGGTACCGCTTGGCGGCGAACCGCCGGGTGACTACCTGGGCGACCGAAACACCGACCGCGCTCGCAGCCACCCAGGCGATGGCTGCCACAGCTGAGGCGTCGGGGTCGTTGGGGTCAGGCGGCTCCTGGCCGGTGATCTGCTTCCAACCGCTCCGAATGAGCTTCTGGACGGCGAACGTCGCGACGGCACCCAAAGCCCCCGCGATGATCTTGAACTCAATGCCCGAGGTCGGGTTGCTCTTATCTGCTGCATCGCTCACATCTGACATCCTAGGCCACCGCTGGGCTCGGCATCGTGAACTAACCTTGCACAGGTGAGCGGAGCTGAGCTGGTAGTCCCAATCCGGATGATCGACGATGGGCTGCCTTTGCCCGCCTACGCCCGCGCCGGCGATGCAGGAGCGGATCTGGCCACCGCGGTCGACGTGGTGATCGAGCCGGGGCAGCGCGTCCTGGTGCCGACCGGCGTCTCGATCGCATTGCCGGACGGCTACGCGGGTTTCGTGCATCCTCGCTCGGGACTTGCTGCTCGCAGCGGGTTGACGATCGTCAATGCGCCGGGCACCGTAGACGCCGGCTACCGCGGGGAGATCAAGGTCTGCCTGCTCAACACCGACCAGAGAACACCGATCGAACTGCACCGCGGAGACCTGATCGCTCAGCTGGTCGTCCAGCAGGTGCTGCGCGTCCACTTCGAACCGGTCGACGAATTGCCGACCAGCGAGCGCGGTGCCGATGGCCATGGCTCGACCGGCGGAGTCACGGCCTGGCGGGACGATTCAGGTTCGGCGCCCGCAGCCGGTTAGTCTTGAACCGATTTCTAAAAGGGGACATAACGTGATCTTTGGCCGCAAGAAGCGTAACGACGCTGACCAGGACGACGAGTCGGCTGTCGATGAGGAGACTCTCGACGAGCTCGAGGACGACGCTGAGGCGCACGACGACGCAGCCGCCGAGGAATCGGAGGCCGGCGCGTCCGCTGCCGACGGCGATGAGTCCGATGACGCCGAGGAAGAAATCGACGAGTGGGCGGCACTCGATGCCAGCCGTGACTGGCGTGAGGACGGGCCCTTCGATCTCACCGAGGTCGATCTGGATGCCGACGATATCGAGCGCCTCGATTTCGGTTGTGTGGTGCTGACCCCTTTCGAGGGCATGCAGATGCAGCTGCAGGTCGATCAGCGCACCAAGAAGGTGCAGGCAGCGCTGGTGATGGCCGGCGCATCGGCAATCGAGGTCGCCCTGTTCGCTGCACCGGCCCACACGTCGATGGTGGGAGACATCCGCAATGAGATGATCGCTGCCACTGAGAAGGCGGGCGGCAAGGCAACCCTCGCCGAGGGGCCCTTCGGCACCGAGGTGCGGCGGGTCATCCCCATGACCGACCCCAAGGGCAACAGGGTGGTGCACATCTCGCGCACCTGGTTTGCCGAGGGTCCGCGCTGGATGCTGCGCGGAGTGGTGATGGGAGAGGCCGGCCGGGCGTCGGGTATCGAGGGTGTCTCGGAACTGGTCTATGAGTTCTTCAGTAACACGGTGGTCCGCCGCGATTCGGAGCCGCGGGTGCCAGGCGACCTGATCCCGATGACGCTGCCAAGCTCGGTGGCCACCAAGGATGCCGGGGCGGAGAAGGCCTCCCGGGCCGAGGGCTGATCCCTGACGCCGATTCATGGTGGATGCCACCGGCCGGCTCAGCCTCGCCTCCGCTGGGTCGGAGCAGTGAGGTGAACACTCAGACCCGAGAAGATGCCATGGCGGACTATCCCTGCGTCGAGTTGGGCCCGATAGCCCACGGCGGTCACTGCGTCGCTCGGCTCGACGGGCGCGTGGTATTCGTCCGGTACGGCATTCCGGGTGAGCGGGTGCGGGTGCGCATCACCGACGATTCCAAGCCGCGCATGTGGTGGGGCGAGGTCGCCGAGGTCATTGAGGCGAGTCCCGACCGGGTGATCCCACCGTGCCCGGTAGCCGGCCGCTGCGGGGGCTGCGACTTTCAGCATGTTGCGGTGCCTCGGCAACGCGAGCTGAAGGCGCAGGTACTGGCCGAACAGCTGCGCCGGCTGGCTGGACTGGATATCGACGTGACTGTGGAGCCGGTGCCCGGTGATGCCGACGGCCTCGGCTGGCGGACCAGGATGCGCTATCTGGTTCGCGATCATCGGGTGGGCTTGCGAGCCTGGCGTTCGGACGAACTGGTGGAGCTGCCCGTGGGCGGCTGCCGGATTGCGCACCCGGGCGGGCCTGCCGATCTCGGCCGGTTTGCTGGACACGACGGCGAGCTGCAGGTCGTGATATCGGACGACGGCTGCACGGTGCTCGGCCCAGGTGGCGAGCTACTGACCGGCAGCCAGATCGTTACTCAACATGTCGGTGGCCGTGCCTACCGGGTGCGGGCCGACGGGTTCTGGCAGGTGCATCCGGGCGCGGCCGAAACCTTGACCGCTGCTGTGCTCGATGGCTTGAACCCGAAGGCGGGGGAGCAGGTCGCCGATCTGTACTGCGGCTGCGGGCTGTTCGCCGGCGCGCTGGTGGACGCAGGCTGTCGGGTGACCGGTATCGAGGCCAGCCGTTCGGCCATCGAACTGGCCAAGCTCAACGTTCCGCAGGCGCGCTTCCATGCGATGCGGGTGGACAAGGCCGGCTCTCGGCTTGCCAAGAAGACGGACCTGATCGTCCTGGATCCTCCACGTACCGGCGCTGGTGCCGGTGTGGTGAGGCAGCTGGCGGGGCTGGAACCCACAGGGATCGCCTATGTGGCCTGCGATCCGGCTGCGTTGGCGCGCGATCTGGCCACCTTCGCCACCTGCGGCTACCGGCTGGAATCGTTGCGCGCATTCGATTTGTTCCCGATGACCCATCACATGGAGTGCGTGGCAGTCCTTCGTCCGCACTGAGCTGGCGTGGCCTGCCATCGCCCGGATCGAGCAGCAGTGTGCACCGGCAGCTGCCGACGGGACGATGTCTCCCGCGCGAGTCTGCCGGCTGTTCCGAGGCGGGCTGCCTGTCCCTGAGAATGCCCTTAACAGCGCTGTCGGTTGTATCCTGCGGTTAAGCAGTAGCAGCGAAGTTGCTGAGCTCTCGCAGGAACGGCATGTGTCGTCGTGAAGCCGGCCGATCAGCGTCCTGGACAGGTGTCTCCACCAAAGGCGGGAGCAATCTCGTCAATGCCCTGATCGGTGAGATGTCCGGGGGCATTCGACGGTATCTGGACCACGATGCCCGAACGGATCGTAGCGGTCTTGATGGCAGCCGACTGGCAGGAGCGGTTCGTGGCACCTGCCCGCCGTCCGTTTTCAAGCTCCCCGTCGAAACCCCAGGGCCTCGGCTATCGACGTTCATTCGAGCAAAGGAGCTAGCGTGTCCCCACTCAAATCAAGACCTGAGCGATTGAGCCCACCCGAGCTGATAGCTACCGCTGATGATCGGTGGGCCACCAGCGCGCCCCCCAACGCTCCTGAGGAGGTGGTCACCTGGGTTGCTGCCGTCGCCGACCTCACCCAGCCTGACGAGATCCACTGGTGCGACGGGTCCCAGACCGAACGGGACATGCTCTACGACGAGATGGTGGCGTCGGGTGAACTCGTCCGCCTCAACCCCCAGTTGCGGCCGGGCAGCTATCTCGCGCGATCGACACCATCGGACGTTGCCCGGGTCGAGCGCCGCACCTTTATCTGCTCGGAGCGGGAATCCGACGCGGGTCCCACCAATAACTGGGCCGAACCCGCCGCCATGAGAAGAACCCTTGCGGAGGTGTTCGACGGCTCGATGCGCGGACGCACCATGTATGTGATCCCGTTCTCGATGGGCCCCATCGGCGGCGATATCAGCCGGCTTGGCGTGGAGATCACCGACTCACCCTACGTCGTGACGAGCATGCGGATCATGACCTATATGGGCACCGAGGCGCTCGACGCGATCGCATCCGGCGCGGACTGGGTGCCTGCGGTGCACTCGGTCGGCTATCCGCTGGTGGACGCTGATGGCAGGCGCATTCCGGACGTGGCCTGGCCGTGCAACGAGCAGAAGTACATCTGCCATTTCCCCGAGACCCGGGAAATCTGGTCCTATGGTTCCGGTTACGGCGGTAACGCGCTGCTGGGCAAGAAATGCTATGCGTTGCGAATCGCCAGTGTGCTGGCCCGGGATGAGGGCTGGATGGCCGAGCACATGCTGATCTTGAAGATCACTTCGCCCCAGGGACAGGTGTTTCACCTTGCGGCCGCATTCCCGTCGGCATGCGGCAAGACCAACCTGGCGATGCTGCGGCCGACGATCCCCGGCTGGAAAGTCGAGACCGTGGGCGACGACATCGCCTGGATGCGTCCGGGTCCGGACGGACGGCTGTATGCAATCAATCCCGAGTGTGGCTTCTTCGGAGTCGCCCCCGGCACCTCGGAGCGGACGAATCCGACGTGCCTGCACGCCCTGTCCCGCAACGTGATCTTCACCAACGTTGCGCTGACAGACGATGGCGACGTCTGGTGGGAGGGCATGACCCCCGAGCCTCCGGCCCACCTGATCGACTGGCAGGGCAATGACTGGACGCCCGGGTGCGGCCGCACGGCAGCCCATCCTAATGGCCGGTTCACCGTGCATGCCTCGCAAGCCGAGTCGATCTCGGACGACTGGGACGACCCGGCAGGCGTACCGATCGATGTCATCTTGTTCGGCGGCCGGCGGGCTCACACCGTCCCGCTCATCAGCGAGTCCTACGACTGGGCCCACGGTGTCTTGATGGGCGCCATGGTCTCCAGTGAGCAGACCGCCGCAGCCGAGGGCAAGGTCGGCTTCCTACGCCATGACCCGTTCGCGATGCTGCCGTTCTGCGGCTACAACATGGCCGACTACTGGGCACACTGGCTGAGGATGGGCGAGGTGCTGGGTGACAAGGCGCCCCGGATCTTCCAGGTCAACTGGTTCCGGAAGGACGCCACGGGCCGATGGTTGTGGCCGGGGTTTGGCGAGAACAGTCGTCCTATCGAGTGGGCCCTGCAGCGGGTGATGGGCAACGCACAAGGTGCCGAGGCGATCAGCGGACGCATCCCCGCCCCTGGCGAGCTCAACCTCGATGGCCTCGACATCAGCGAGCAGCAGGTTGAGGCACTGTTCGAACTCGATCCGGCGGAATGGTCGGCCGAGGCCGACTCGGCCGAAGAGTACTTCGCGCAGTTCGGCGCCAAGGTACCCAGCGAACTCGAACGCCAACTCAGCAGCCTTCGCGCGCGAATCGACCAGGTCCGCGAGTCGTCCGCACAGTCATAACAGGGACGGACCAACAAGGGAAAGACAAAGCTGTGCCGCGCCCGCAGATCGAGCCGGGCGCGGCACAGCTTTCAATACTGTCGGATCACAAGGGCAGCGCGTAGTACTTGGTCTCGAGGTATTCCTCGATACCCAACTCGGAGCCCTCGCGTCCCAGTCCGGACATCTTGACGCCGCCGAAGGGGGCGGCCGCATCGGAGACGACACCGGTGTTGATGCCGACCATGCCGGTCTCGATGCCATCGCCCACGCGCATCGCGGTGCGCAGGTCGTTGGAGAAGACGTACGCGGCCAAGCCGAAGTCGGTGCCGTTGGCGATGTCGATGGCCTCCTGCTCGGTGGAGAACGTGATGATCGGAGCGAACGGGCCGAAGATCTCCTCCGTCAATACCCGAGCGCCGGGCTGGATGTCGCTGACCACGGTCGGCTGCATGAAGTAGCCGGGACGATCGAGCCGGTTGCCACCGGTGGTGATCTTTCCACCCTTGTCGACGGCATCCTGAATGAGTTCCAGCACCTTGCTGCGCTGGTCGTTGTCGATCAGCGGACCAACGTTGGTGGCAGGATCGAGCCCGTAGCCGACGGTCTGCGCCGCCATCCGCTCGGTGAAGCGCTTCGTGAACTCGTCGGCGATCGACTCATGGACGATGAACCGGTTGCCGGCGGTGCACGCCTCACCCAGATTGCGCATCTTGGCATCCATGGCGCCCTGGACCGCGACGTCCAGATCGGCGTCGGCCAGCACCACGACCGGCGCATTGCCGCCAAGCTCCATGGACGTGCGTAGCACCCGGCCGGCGGCCTGACGCAGCAATCCGACGCCCACTTCTGTCGAGCCGGTGAAGGTGATCTTGCGCATCCGCGGATCGGAGATCAGCGGGCCGGTGGTCGCGCCGGAACGATTCGTTGTGATGATGTTCACCACACCGGCGGGCAATCCGGCCTCCTGCAGGATCTTGCCGAAGAGCAGGGTCGTGAGCGGAGTCAGCTTGGCGGGCTTGACGACGACGGTGCACCCGGCCGCCAGCGCCGGCGCGATCTTGCGGGTGGCCATCGCCAGCGGGAAGTTCCACGGCGTGATCGCCAGCACCGGACCGACCGGAACCTTCTCGGTCAGGATTCGCTTGCCCGAGGCAGGAGCGATGGAGTTGTAGCCCGCGATGCGGCAGGTCTGTTCACTGAACCAGCGCACGTACTCGTTGCCATAGGCCACTTCGCCCAGCGCCTCGTTGAAAGTCTTGCCCATCTCCATGGTCATCAGGGCCGCGAAGATATCCTTGCGCTCATTGATCAGGTCAAAGACGCGGCGCAGCAGCTCGGCACGCTCACGAGGCTTGGTGGCGGCCCAGCTTGCGGCGGCATCGCAGGCGGCGTCCAATGCCAGAACGGCCTGCTCGGGAGTGGCATCGGCGATTTCGGCGAACGGTGCGCCCTTGGCGGGGTTCTCGACCGGGATGGTGCTGGATGTTTCGATCCACTCACCACCGATGAACAGGCCCTTCGGGAGGGCCTCGAGAACCTGCTGCTCGAGTTGTGCGATACGGTCTGACATCTGTTGGTCTCCTGGTAGTCGATCCGGAACTTGACTGCTGACTTTGGTGAATGGCTAACCAGCCATGTAATGACCGCCATTGATGGGGACGACTGCTCCGTTGACGAAGCTTGCGGCGTCCGAACACAAGAACGCGATCACGGAGGCGACTTCTTCGGGACGGCCATTGCGTCCGAGTGGGGTCTCCTCGGCAAGCACGTCACCTTTCACGGCGAAGGTCTCGGCGTTCATGCGGGTGTCGATGAAGCCCGGAGCGACGATATTGACGCGGATCTGGCGGCGACCCACCTCACCCACGATGCTGCGAGCCAGCCCGATGATGGCTGCCTTCGAGGTCGCGTAGGCGGCCTTGCCGGGGCTGCCGCGGCGCCCCGCGTCGGAGGAGAAGAGCACCACCGAACCACCATCGGCCATCAGCGGGAGCAGTTCCCTGTTCAGCTGGAAGACCGCGCGCACATTGATGTTCATGATGCGGTCCCAATGCTCGTCGGGCATCTCGACGATCGGCTCGCGTCCGATGATGCCGGCCGCCGGAATCAGCAGATCGAGGCCGTCCATGGTGGACGTCACGAACTCTCCGAGTCGATGCACCGCGTCGCCGTCGGTCAGGTCGGCGGCGAACGTCTCGACCTGCTCGGCTCCGGACTTGCGGCACTGTTCCGCCGTGATCGCCAGTTTGTCCGCGTCCAGATCGACGAGTACCAGCCGGGCGCCGTCGGACGCCAATAGATGCGCCGTGGCGCGGGCGATGCCGTTGGCGGCGCCCGTGATCACAGCACGTCGATGTTCCAGGTCCCACTTCATCTTCTTGAAGGCCTCCTTGCCCCGCTGGATCCAGCCTAGCCCCGGTTGGAAGAACCTGACCAGACCCCGTTGCCAAGATTCAACTCGATTGGATACAATTCCATCATCTAGTCGGGATGCGCGCAAGTGGCGGGCGCAACCACTCAGACAAACCGGAGAGGTCCATGACACACGAAGAAGTGCTCGTTCCATCCGCACCGTGGAAGCAGGTCAGCACTACCCAGGCCGACTGGGACGCGGCAGATCCGCAGCTACTACGGGCGATGCTCGTCCAAGTGCAGATCATCCGCTCATTCGAGGAGATCGCGCTGAAGCTGGCCGGCGAAGGCGCCCTGCACGGCCCGGCGCATTCGAGCATCGGTCAGGAGGGAGGAGCAGTTGGATCCATCATCGGTCTGCGACCCACTGACGGCATCAACGGAACCCACCGCGGCCATCACCAGTTCCTGGCCAAAGGCCTGAACTATCTGCGCGGCACCGACTTCGATCCGGCTCATCCCATCGACGACGAAATACATGCCTTCGTCAAGAAGACCCTCGCCGAGATCCTCGGGCTCGATCAGGGCTTCAGCCATGGTCGTGGTGGCTCCATGCACCTGCAGTGGCGCGAAGCTGGCAATCTGGGCACCAATGCCATCGTCGGCGGCGGCGTGCCGCTGGCCAACGGCTCGGCCTTCTGCCAGAAGTATGCGCAGGCCGATGCCCCCCAAGAGGGCGGATCCGATGTCACCGTCACCTTTTTCGGAGATGGCGCGTCCAATATCGGTTCGACGCTGGAGACGATGAACCTGGCTTCGGCCTGGCATCTGCCGCTGTGCTTCTTCATCGAGAACAACATGTACGCAGTCTCCACAACAGTCTTCGAGGCCACCAACGAGCCGCGACTGTCGGCCCGCGCGTCCGGCTTCGGGATGCCGGCCTGGCGGGTGGACGGCATGGATCCGCTCGCGGTCTACCTGACGATGCAGCAGGCAACCGAGCACCTGCGCCAGGGCAAGGGTGCCGTGGTGGTGGAGGCCGAGGTCTACCGCTACTTCCATCAGAACGGCCCGTTCCCGGGCAGCGCCTTCGGCTACCGCTCCAAGGAGGAGGAGAAGCAATGGCGTGAGCGTGATGCCATCCAGCGCGTCGCCCGCGAACTGATCGCGCGTGGCAACCTCACCCAGGACGTCTTCGACCAGATGGTCGCGACGATCGATGGCGTGATGGCCGGCCTGATGGACGAATTCACCGAGGCCGATCCCGAATCCAAGCGTCCGGCCAAGCGCATTCGTCCCGAGCTGTGGCCCGACCCGTCGTTCGTCGACTACGGCATCCGCGGCGATGCCTCCGAGCTCGAAGCCTGGCAGGTGCTCGAGGACGATCAGGTCACGGCATGGCGTGAGGTGAAGTTTGCCGACGCCGCAGCCGATGTGATGGAACGCCGGATGCACACAGATCCGCGCTACGTCACCATGGGTGAAGACGTACACAAGCTGAAGGGTGGTACCAACGGCGTCACTCGCGGCCTCAAGGCCGAATTCGGCGATCGCATCATGGGCACCCCGATCAGCGAGAACGGCTTCGCGGGGCTCGCCGGCGGCATCGCGATGGACGGACGTTACCGTCCGGTCATCGAGTTCATGTACTCCGACTTCATGTGGGTGGCCGCCGATCAGGTCTTCAACCAGATCGGCAAGGCCCGACACATGTTCGGCGGCGACCACGGCGTGCCACTGGTATTGCGCTCCAAGTGCGCGATGGGTGCCGGCTACGGCTCGCAACATTCCATGGATCCGGCCGGTGTCTATGCCGCGCATCCGGGCTGGCGTATCGCGGCTCCGTCGAATGCCTTCGACTATGTGGGCCTGATGAACGCCGCCCTGGCGCTGGAGGACCCCGTCATGGTGATCGAGCATGTCGACCTCTACGAGAAGATGGATCGGGTTCCCGAGGGCGATCTCGACTACATCATCCCTCCGGGTGTCGCGAAGATCCGCCGCCCCGGCGAGGAGCTCACAATTCTCGCCTATCTCAACATGGTCGACCTGTCGCTCAAGGCCGTGGAGGCTACGGGCATCGACGCCGAGGTGATCGATCTGCGCTGGCTCGACACGGCGTCCATGGACTGGGAGACGATCGGCGAATCGATCAAGAAGACCAACAACGTGCTGCTCGTCGAGCAGGGTTCCCCCGGCCCCGGCTACACCAGCCGCATCGCCACCGAGATCACCGAGCGCTTCTTCGACTACCTCGATCAGCCCGTGCAGCGGGTCTACGGCTCGCAGTCGACCCCGACGATCTCGAAGGTGCTCGAGCGTGCCGCGCTCGCTTACGAACCCGAGATCGAGGCTGGCATCGCCCGCGTCCGCCGCAACCTGGGCCAGCAGGCCTGAACGGAGATCGCTGAACTATGGCTACCGTTGTTCTCATGCCGGCCGTCGTGGCCGACGCCGAAGACGCCGTACTGACGGCCTGGTTGGTCGCCGAGGGCGATCAGGTCACCAAGGGCCAAGAACTCGCCGAGATCGAGACCGACAAGGCGAACGTCGAAGTCGAGGCCGAAACCGCGGGCTCGGTTGGACGATTGCTCGGGTCCCCGGGCGAGCGCATCGCTGTCGGAGCGCCGATCGCAGTGCTGCTGGCCGCCGGTGAGGATGCCTCGGCGATCGCCGAGGCGCTCGGCGAGGAGGCGCCCTCCGCCCCGCCGTCTGGCAACGATTCCGCGCAGCCCCCGGTCCGCCGGCCCGGCGAACGGGTCTTCGCCTCTCCGCTGGCCCGCCGGATCGCCGCCGAACACGGTTTGGACATCGCGCAGATTTCTGGACGCGGACCCCGCGGCCGGGTGGTACGCGCCGATGTCGAGGCTGTCATCGCGGCTCAGGCGCCGGCTCCGACTCCCACCACGGACGCGATCACCGCGGCGACCCCGGTTGTGCAGCCAGCGCCGGCAGCTGTGGCACCACACCACGCCGAAGCCGCGCCGAGTGAGGCCGCACCCGAAGCCGGCGGCGCCTACGAGGACATCCCGCTGACCGGCATGCGCCGGGCCATCGCCCGCCGCCTGACCGAGTCGAAGACGACGGTTCCGCACTGGTACGTCACCGTCGATGCGCGGCTGGATGCGCTGCTGGCCTACCGCAAGCAGCTCAATCAGATCAGCCCGGTCAAGATCAGCGTCAACGACCTGCTGATCAAGGCCATCGCGGCCGCACTGCAGGCGGTGCCTGCGGCCAATGCCGTGTGGAACGGCGAGTCGATCCGTAGGTACTCGACCGTCGACATCTCGGTTGCGGTCTCCACTCCGGTGGGCCTGGTCACTCCGGTCGTCCGGGGTGTGGAGAAGCTGGGCATGAGCGCGCTGGCAACCACCACCAAGGAACTGATCGAGCGCGCCCGTGACGGCAAGCTCAAGCAGAAGGAGATCGAGGGCGGTTCGTTCTCGATCAGCAATCTGGGCATGTATGGCGTGCGTGACTTCTGCGCGATCATCAACCCGCCACAGTCGGCGATCCTGGCAGTCGGGGCCGCCGAGCAGCGGCCGGTGGTGACCGACGATGGTGCGTTGGACGTCGCCACCGTGATGACGATGACACTGTCGAGCGACCATCGGGTGATCGACGGTTCACTGGCAGCCGAGTTCATGCAGGCGCTCAAGACCCGCCTCGAGAACCCCGTGCTGCTTGCGCTCTAGGGAGGGAACGGCCATGAAGGCGGTTGTGAAATATGCCGCCGGCGCCGAGCATGTGGAGCTCCGGGAAGTCCCGGAGCCCATGCCGGGGCCGGGGCAGGCGTTGCTCGAGGTGATCTACACCGGTGTCTGTGGTACCGATCTGCACGTCATGCGCGACGAATACAAGGTGCATCCGCCGGTCGTGATGGGCCACGAGGTACTCGGACGGGTCGTCGGGGTCGGCTCAGGGGCGGATGCGGATGCCTGGATGGGAAAACGCGTGGTCACCGAGACCTTCTTCCGCTGCTGCGAGCGTTGCGAGATGTGCCGGGCAGGCCGCCGCAATATGTGCGAGCAGCGGGAGTCGATCGGATCGTTCCGTGATGGTGGATTCGCCGAGAGGCTGGTGGTGCCGGTGCTGAACCTGCACGAGGTGCCGGCCGGGATCCCCGACGAAATCGCTGCCCTGGCGGAGCCGCTCGCCTGCACCTGTCACGCGTTGCTGCTGCGCAGCACCATCAAGGCAGGCCACAAGGTGCTGGTCACCGGCCCCGGGCCGATGGGCTTTCTCGCGGCGCAGGTCGCCAGGGCCAGCGGTGCTCAGGTGACATTGGCAGGCATCCCCTCCGATGCCGAGAAGCTGACCCGACTCGCATCGAAGGGCATCACCACGACCACGCAGACTCCCGCGGAGCTGAGCTTCGATGTCGGAATCGACTGCTCAGGGGTGGCTGCCGGTGCGTCCAACGCGATGAGAGCGGTCAAACGTGGCGGTGCCTACATTCAGGTGGGCATCTTCGGCCATGAGGTCACGGTGCCGCTGGACGTGCTGATCCTGCACGAACTGACGATGACGGCGGGCTTCTCGCATTCGCCGAGGGCATGGGACCTGGCGCTGGATCTGATGGGGCAAGATGTCGTCGATCTGGCACCGTGCGTCGGCCCGATCTTCCCGATCGAACAGTGGGCCGACGCGCTGGCTGCCATCAGTGACGGCAAGACGATGAAGGTACTGATCGACTCGAGGAGCCGGTGATGGCCATTCCTGGAATCCGGGGCCTGGACCACGTGGGGTTCACGGTTCCCGACCTCGAGCAGGCGCACGAGTTCTTCGTCGACGTGCTCGGCTGCGAGTTCTTCTTCGAGCTCGGGCCCTTCGAGTCAAAGGGCGGCACCTGGTTGTCGGAGCATGTCAATGTCGATGACCGTGCGCGATTCCGTAACCGGCACTACCGGCTGGGCAATGGCTCCAACTTCGAGATCTTCGAGTACGAGCTCGATGGACGCAACGAGCAGCAGCCACTCAACAGCGACGTCGGCGGGTTCCACCTGGCGTTCTATGTGGACGATCTCGACGAGGCCGTCGACTACCTGAAGTCGCGAGGCGTCAAGGTCTTGGGGGAGCCGACCGTCAGCGGTGGCGCGAACGAGGGCCAACGGTGGGTGTACTTCCTGGCACCGTGGGGGCTGCAATTCGAGATGGTGAGTTACCCGGACGGTAAGGCCTACGAGGCGGGACGCGAGCGGCTCTTGTGGAGCCCGGTCCATCCTCAGGATTGAGTCGATCATGACCGAATTGGCCAAGGCGCGCACAGTCCAAGCGTCGCGGATCGTCGATGAACTGCGCGAACAGATCCTGCACGGCGACCGAGAACCGGGTTCGCGTCTGGGCCAGGAGCTGCTGGCGGCCGAATTCGGTGCCTCCCGGATGCCCGTCCGAGAAGCCCTCCGAGCGCTGGAGGCCGAAGGCCTGGTGAAGATCAAGGCCCATTCCGGCGCCTGGGTATCGGGACTCGATCAGGAGGAGTTCGAGCAGTGCTACAAGCTGCGCGAGGTCGTCGAGCCGATGGTGATCGGTGAATCGGTACCGCTACTGAACACCGTGCAGCTCGACCGGATCGCCGAACTGGCCGACCTGATCGACGCCACCGGCGGTGCCAGAGGATTGCGTTCCTTCCTCCAACTCGACCGGGAATTCCACCTGCTCAGCTACGCCGGAGCCGCCTATCCATTCTTGACCGAGTTGGTGACCCGGCTGTGGAACACCACCCAGCCCTACCGGCGTGAGCTGGTGCGTTACATGCCCGACGAGTCCTTCCACTCGACCTGCGCCGAGCACCACCTGATCGTGGACGCGGTGCGCAGCCGCGACACCGAGGCGGCCCAAAGCCTGGTGCGCCTGCACATTCGCCGTACCCGCATGACATTGCGGAACTATGGCGAAGTGCTGTGGACCAAGGACGACGATTGAGCCTCAGTTGGTCACCCAGGAGGCTTTCAGTAGTGCGGTGATGTCGGCCAGGGTCGCCTCTGCCCGTGCCAGCTGCGCCTGGTCCCAGACCAGATCCGGATCCGGTTCGAGGTACGACAGAACCAGGCCGGTCAGGGCGAACGCCGGGACCGTCCAGTCCCGCTCGTCCACCCCGTAGGCGGCGAGCCGGAAGGTCGCGGTAAGCAGCTGCGGCCGGGCGCCGAGCTGTACCAAGAACCCGGTCATGAGCGCGCCGGCCGCCTCGGACATCGAGCGGAAACCATTCGCGCCGCTCAGTGGAGGCACCAGCCGGTAGCCGAGCAGCGGGGGAAGCCGGGCATAGACGGCGCTGCGATGATCGATGAACACCTCTTGCATCTCGGCAAGAGCGGTCGCCACCTCCTCGCGCAGCGAGCTGTCCGCCAGGCCGCGGCAGGTCGCATTGAGGGACAGATAGGTAGCCCACTGCGGTGAGGAGGCGATGCGCTCGAAGTCGGCCTGGATACTGATCCGCAGCCCTTCGACGATGACATCTCTGCGCACCTGCGCATCGGTCGCGAAGCTGGGGTTGGCATCCAGCAAAGCGGTCAGTTGAGCTACCTCGGCCTGCGAGTCGACCTCCAGCCGGGTGGCCCGCACTGCCGACACGAGGACGTCGGCCAAGAACCGCTGTTTGTTGGGCCAGATCCGATAGGCGGATGCGCGTGACACACCGGAGGCGCGGATGATCTCCTCGAGCGACAGATGTTCCAGGCTCACGGTCATGCCGTGCTCGGTGATCTGGCTCAGGGCCGTGTTCAGGACGCGTTCGCGCGGAGTGACCCCGCCCTGTTGACTGGCGCTACTCATGAGACATAGTGTTTCACATGAAACACGATGTCTCAACCGCGAGAAGGGTAATGCCATGCGTATCGGAATCGTTGTCGAGTCATATTGGGGAAATACCGCGCAGGTCGCGGAGGCCATCGCTGCCGGTGCGCGCCAGACGGGTGCGCAGACGGTGGTCTGGAGTGCCGCGCAGGCCCCCGCCCAGATCGCTGACGTGGATCTGCTGCTGGTCGGGGCGCCCACTCATAACTTGAAGCTGCCGAGTTCGTCCTCACGGCGCATCGCCGCCCGCCGCGGCATCGACGTGGACAGCTCCGGTGTGCGGGAGTGGATCGCGTCCGCCGACCTCTCGGGTGTGCCCTCGGTCTTCACCTTCGACACTCGGGTATCGCTTCATTCGGGCTCGGCGGCCAAGGACGCAGCCAAGAAGCTCAAGCGCAGGGGCGCTCACGCCGAACAGGGTGAAGGCTTCTTCATCACTGGTGATACCCCGGTGCTTCAGGCGGGCGAGATCGAGCGCGCGAAAGAATGGGGATCGCGACTGGCCTGCTAGGTTTCAAGTCACAAGTCGTCAGAGTCTCGTCGGCAAGGGAGCGTCAATGGCCGAGTCGGTATTGGATCTGTTCAAGCTGGAGGGTCGTCGTGCGATCGTCACCGGTGGTGGGCGCGGGATCGGGCAGGCCATTGCCCAGGCTCTGGGCGAGGCCGGCGCGCAGGTAGCGCTCGTTTCCCGCACCGCGCAGCAGCTCAAGGCCGCGACCGAGAAGGTGCCCAACTCGGTGGCGGTGGCCGCCGACGTGATGACCGTCAATGCTGCTGCTCTGCTGGATGACTGCGAGGACGGCCTTGACGGTCCGATCGACATCATCGTGCACGCGGCCGGCTTCCAGCATCGCGAAGCCGCGGTCGATTTTCCCCGCGAACAGTGGGAGCGACTGCTCCAGGTGCATCTGACGGCGCCCTTCGTGATCAGCCAGGAGCTCGGCCGCCGGCAGCTGGAGGCCGGGCGGCCAGGCAGCCACATCTTCATCGGTTCGCTCAACAACTACCAGTCGGTGGTGCCCGATATCGTCGCCTACGCGGCCGCCAAGTCCGGAGTCGGGGGAGTGATGCGGGCGCTCAGCAAGGAATGGTCGGGCAAGGGCATCCGCTGCAACGGCATCGCTCCCGGATGGGTGCATACCGAACTCACCGAGACACTGTTCTCCGATTGGTCGAGAGCCAAGTCGATCATCGCGCGCATCCCCATGGGACGACTCGCCGAGCCCAGCGAGCTCGGCTCGGTCGCGCTCTTCCTGGCCAGCGATGCATCCAGCTACATCACCGGCCAGATGCTGGTCGTCGATGGCGGTTGGACGACGTCCTAGCCCTCATCCTGCGGCCTGCGGGGCGCCAGGCTGACCAGCGTGAATCCCCAGCCCAGCGTCTCGCCCCGCATGCCCCCCAGCCCCGCCGCAGCGAACAGCGACGCATACTCGCCGTGGTCACGAGATCCACCACCGAACAGGCCGAAATCAATGAGGTCCTCGGCGTAGTCGTGCGGATAGGCCCGCTGCGCATCGAAGACCTCGGTCAGGACGAGAATTCGTCCGCCCGGATTCAGCCGGTCTGCGATCGCGCGCAGGTGCCGGGCAGCATCCGCGTCGGATGAACCGTTGAGTACGTTGACGAGCAGGACCGCATCGGTCGGCTCCGGCGCATCGCCGGCGTCTGCCGGAGCGCACCTGACCCGTTCGTGTGCTGGCGCGGATGCTCGCAGCACCTCGATCTCGGCCGGGGTCGCAAGCACGGTGACCTGCAAGCGATCGTGCTCACGCACGAGCACGGACGCGATGACCGCCGCCCCCAATCCCATCACCGCGAGCGAACCCAGACCCCGCAACTCGGGTGAGTGGGCCAGTGGACCGGCCAGGTAGCCGGCCTTGGTGGCCTCATCTGCGATCCGTTCGGCCACCACTGCGGGCTCGGTTAGCACGGTCTCGGGGGCTGCATCGCTGAACCAGGCGGACCCGCCGTGGCGCCCCGATTCAACGGCGTCGGTCAAGCAGAGCAGGCCGGCCAACTCGCGGAGCGCATGATCGGCAGCGAAGTCCAACTCCCCGGCAAGATGGTCATTGTTCAGCTCGGCGCCGAAGTCGGTGAGTCCGTAGCGTCCGTCCGCGGTGCGGGAGACAAGTCCCAGACTCGCCAGATAGCGCAGCAGCTTGGCGATTCCTGTCTCGGGCGCGGCTGTCTGCGCGGCGATCTGGCCCGAGGTGCGCGGTCCTGATTCCAGTGCGGCTGCCAGTCCCATCGTGATGGCGGTGCGGATGGCGAATCCCGGTACGATGTCGGCCAGTTTCTGCAGTTTCAGAGTGTGGGTCGCGGTGCTGCCCAGGACATCCAGGCCGCCGGTGTCCTCGGCGTGCGGCTGGCGGCGCCAGTAGCCTGTCACGTCCAGCTGCGCCTTCGGCAGCTGCTTCTCGTGGCGCAGCCAGCGGCGGATCGGCGCCAACGTGAGGGATTCGCCGGCCAGCCAGACGAAGACCCTGCCCTCCCACCACGGCGCGGCCCGGACAGCGTCGTGAAGGAGGCTGGTCGTGCCGGCCGGTGCCCCGTCGCGGACCAACCAGGTCAGCTGGACGCCGTCGGGCTGGGTGAGTTGCTGCCTGTGCGATTGTTCGGCTACCTCGATGAAGATCTGCCCGGGCACGCCGTGTGGCCAGTTCTCGAGCCACCGTCCGATCGCGGGCAGAGCTGTCTCGTCACCGGCGGCCAGTATCCAGTCAGCGCCCTCGGGCTGGCCACTGGAGGCCTTTGGTCCGGCGATCTGTACCTGCTCGCCCGGCTCGACCGTCTGCGCCCACCGGCCGGCAGGTCCCGAATCGTGCCTGACGACGTCAACGTCGATCTCGCCGGCCGCGGGATCCCATCGGCGAACGGTGTAGGTCCGTGCCACCAGCAGGGGATTGTCCATCGGCCAGTTGAGCACCCCGTCGGCCTGAGCGGGTGCGACCACGACGTCGGCGTCCGGGTGCTTGAGAATGATCTTGAATTCGTCGTCGAAGCCATCGGAGCGAAACGCCTGCACCGGATAGCCGGTATCGGCAGTGTGGGCCGCCAGACCCGGCCCCCCGAGAGTGACTCTGCGCATACCAGGGGTGACATCACTGACGCGCAATACGTCGAGTACTCGGGTGGTGATCGGGAAAACATCGATCGGGCGCAGACTGGAACTCACGTAATCCTCGTTTCTGACGGCGGAGCCCCAGCCTATTGGATACAGCGATGTTGCGAAAAGGCTGCGCGGTTGCCATGCCGAGTTGAGGATCGCGGCGTTCGGACGTACAGTTGAATCGATGACCACTTCGCGAATAAGCACGCCGCGCTGTCCGCTTCGTCCGGACGACCCGTGCAGCCTGTGTCAGCCCGGCGCCAACGGGCCGCAGGACTGCGGACTGGTCTATCTGGTGATGGACGACCCGGAGTTGCGCGAGGTCTATGCCGCCCAACTCAAGCAGCGTCGGGCAGCCCGCCAGCAGTCATCGATTCGGCACTGATCGAACGCATCACGCAGCAACGGGGTGATCAGCGTTGCGGGTCGTCGGTGCGGACGACCTCGACGCGGACCTTGGCCAGCCCTGCCCCGATCGCGGCGATGATCGACAGTACGGGAGCCATCACCAGTGCGATGGCTCCGCCGGCGACACCGACGGCCAGCGGCACGGTCATGAGCTTCCTGCCATCGGGATGGCGGATGATGATGCTCCGGACGGTGGTGTCCTTCCAGAGCTTCTTGATCGCGTCGGTGAGTTGATTGCCGGCGACCTCGAAGTTGTCGTTGGAATCAGCATTGAACTTGTCTTGTGTCATGTTTCGACGTTATCCGCGGCCTGCGCTCAACCGAACCTGTGCGGGCGCATTTAGGGTGTCAATAGGGGTTGCCGCTGTGGGTCTCGGCATGGGCGCGCTGAGCGAGAGGCCGGGACCCGACATCAGGTTAGTGCGGGCTTGCCTTGTCCGGGGGGTCGATGTGGGCTGTTCCGGCCTGAGTCCACCCTCACGATGGGAGGATTTATCTGAAATACCACGAGAGTGGTATCTTGACATCAAGATAAATTGCAGATGGGGAGCAGCATGAGTATTGACAGCTTCGGCGCCAAGGACTCGCTTGAAGTCAACGGCACGACATACGCCTACTACCGGCTCGACAAGGTTCCTGGCCAGGAGCGGCTGCCATACAGCTTGAAGGTGCTGCTCGAGAACCTGCTGCGCACCGAGGACGGCGCGAACATCACGCACGACGACATCGCGTTCCTGGGGGAGTGGGACGCTGATTCGGAGCCGGATCACGAGATTCAGTTCACTCCGGCACGCGTGATCATGCAGGACTTCACCGGCGTGCCGTGCATCGTGGATCTGGCCACGATGCGTGAGGCGATGGCTGATCTGGGTGGCGATCCCTCGAAGATCAATCCGCTGTCACCGGCGGAGATGGTGATCGATCACTCCGTGATCGCCGACGTCTTCGGGTCCCCTCAGGCGCTACGGGTGAACACCGATCTCGAGTACGAGCGCAACCGCGAGCGTTACCAATTCCTGCGCTGGGGACAGACCGCATTCGATGACTTCAAGGTGGTGCCGCCGGGCACCGGCATCGTCCACCAGGTCAACATCGAGCATCTGGCCAGGGTGGTGTTCCCGCGCGAGGTCAATGGCGAGCTGGTGGCCTATCCGGACACCTGTGTGGGCACCGATTCACACACCACCATGGTGAATGGGCTGGGCGTGGTCGGTTGGGGAGTCGGCGGTATCGAGGCCGAGGCGGCCATGCTGGGTCAGCCTGTCTCGATGTTGATCCCACGGGTCGTCGGGTTCAAACTCACCGGGAAGCTGCCCGAGGGCGCCACCGCGACAGACCTGGTGCTCACCATCACCGACCGGCTTCGCAAGCACGGGGTGGTCGGCAAGTTCGTCGAGTTCTACGGGCCGGGCGTGGCGCAGGTGCCGCTGGCCAATCGCGCGACGATCGGCAACATGAGCCCCGAATACGGCTCCACTATTGCCATCTTCCCGATCGATCAGATCACTTTGGAGTATCTCCGGCTGACCGGCCGCAGCGAGGATCAGATCGCGCTGGTGGAGGCCTATGCGAAGGCCCAGGGTCTGTGGTTCGACCCCGAGGTGACTGCCGAATACTCCGAATACCTCGAGCTCGACCTGTCGACAGTGGTGCCGTCGATCGCCGGGCCCAAGCGTCCGCAAGACCGGATCGCCTTGGCCGACGCCCGGCAGGCCTTTGCTACAGCGCTGCCGAACTACGCCAGCGATCTGACCAAGTCGGTGGACGCGGCCATCGGTGAACAGCCGGTCACCCTGTCGAACGGCCTGGTGGGTATCGCCGCGATCACCTCGTGCACGAACACGTCGAATCCGAGCGTGATGGTGGCCGCCGGCCTGGTCGCCAAGAAGGCGGCTGAGAAGGGTCTGCAACGCAAGCCGTGGGTGAAGACCACGCTCGCCCCAGGGTCACAGGTGGTCACCAGCTACCTGGAGCGTGCCGGGCTCACCCCTTATCTGGACCAGCTGGGTTTTGACGTGGTCGGCTACGGCTGCACCACATGCATCGGCAATTCGGGTCCGTTGATTCCGGCGGTGAGCAAGGCCGTGAACAGTGACGATGTGGTGGTCGTGTCGGTGCTGTCGGGCAACCGCAACTTCGAGGGACGCATCAACCCCGACGTGAAGATGAACTACCTGGCCAGCCCACCGCTGGTGGTCGCCTATGCGCTCGCCGGGTCCATGGATCTCGATCTGACCACGGAGCCGATCGGGCAGGACGATCAAGGTAACAGTGTCTTCCTGCGTGATATCTGGCCAACCCCGACCGAGATCGAGGACGTGATCGCCTCAGCGATCGATCCGCAGATGTACACGACCTCGTATGCCGACGTCTTCGCTGGTGACGAGCGTTGGCAAACGCTGCCGACACCCGAGGGCAAGGTCTTCGAGTGGGACGCCACCTCGACCTATGTGCGCAAACCCCCCTACTTCGATGACATGCCTGCCAAGCCGGCTCCGGTCCGTGACATTTGCGGGGCTCGGGTGCTGCTGAAGCTGGGGGACTCGGTCACCACCGACCACATCAGCCCGGCGGGCGCGATCAAGGTGGACTCCCCGGCCGGCCAGTATCTGACCAGTCACGGCGTCGAGCGCAAGGACTTCAACTCCTACGGCTCGCGGCGTGGCAACCACGAAGTGATGATCCGTGGCACGTTCGCCAATATCCGGTTGCGCAACCAGATTGCGCCGGGCACCGAAGGCGGCTTCACCCGCGATTTCACTCAGCCCGATGGGCCGGTGACCACCGTTTACGATGCGTCCGTGAACTACCAGGCTCGTGGCATTCCGCTGGTCGTGCTGGCAGGCAAGGAATACGGGTCGGGCAGCTCACGGGACTGGGCGGCCAAGGGCACCATGCTGTTGGGCGTGAGGGCCGTCATCGCGGAGAGCTACGAACGCATCCACCGCTCGAATCTGATCGGCATGGGCGTGCTCCCACTGCAGTTCCCGGCCGGAACCAGCGCCGCCTCGCTCGGGCTGACCGGGGAGGAAGCGTTCTCGATCTCCGGAGTCACCGACCTCAACGCCGGAATCACTCCCAAGACCGTCGAGGTCACCGCAACCGCGCCGGATGGCAAGACAACCCGCTTCGACGCCATCGTGCGCATCGACACGCCAGGAGAACGCCACTACTACCTCCACGGCGGCATCATGCAGTACGTGCTGCGGGCTCTGAAGGGCTGATCGTCAGTCGTTGACAACAGGATCTGCGGTCGGGGACATCTGGGTGATGTCGTCGGCCGCAGATCTGTGTTCGTCCTCCACCGCCTCTTCGGGTGCCGTCCGGAACGGGTTCCCGATCGTCGTGGAGGTCTCGGTGGCGTTTCCCGTCTGATCACGCAAGACCATGAATCCGGAATCCAGATCGAGCTGGCCGGGACCCGAGCCGCCTTGTTTCGAATCGACGTACAGCGACTTCTCGGCGCGCTTCACCTCGTCCCAATGGCGGGCGCCGGGCATGAAGATGTTGGCGAGTTCACTCAAGGCTTTGCTCCTGCCAGTTCGGCGCGTAGTTGCTCGGCCACAGCATGCAGCTGGTCGGCTGATGGCCTGCTGCGCGGCCAGAAGAATCCCTTCAGTCCGTCGCCCTTGCTACGTGGCACGACGTGCAAGTGGAAATGCGGGACCGACTGGCTGATGACGTTGTTGGCGGCGATGAAGGTGCCCTGAGCGCCCAGTGCCGCCTTCTGGGCGAGTGCGATGGTGCGGGCAGCAGCGAGGATCTCGGTGTAGTAGTCCTCGGGAAGTTCGTACAGGGTTTCATAGTGTTCGACCGGGCAGACCAGCGTGTGTCCCGCGAACAGCGGCCGGGCATCCAGAAAGGCGATCAAACGCTCGGTGCGCCAGATGACCTCCGCGGGCAGTTGCCCCGCGATGATCTGGTCGAAGACGTCCATGCCCCCATTCTGCGCTCCACAGCGAACTCTTACGAAAATCGCAGCTCGAGTTATCGCCACGCCTGGGTGTTTCGCCTGTGGTGCTGGTTTTCGTCATAGGTGCAGTGCATACTTGAACCAATCGAACAAATGTTCGAGATCGGCTTTCCGAGTATGAGGAGGACGAGATGACCACCATCGCCCATCGACTCGCCGACGAGCTGTCCGTCCAGAACTTCGTTCCGCGGGGTTGGCCGGAGACCGTCCTGCCTCCGGGCGTCCCAGATTGGGAGCAGTCGGCAGCAGACTGGTTACTGGGCTGCTGCCCGCCCGACTATCGGGGCTATGCAGTGCTGCGTCGTCACCCGAGCGTCTTGGCCCGGTTCGCCGGCGATTTCATCGAGGGACGAATTCGGGCGAACCGCGAGATGCGTTTGGACGACCAACCGAGCCTGCTGGACGACGAGGCCGAAGAGCTGCACCTGCTGGCGACGCGCCGCGCGATCGCACTGGTCGAGGAGGCCCTGCGAGGCAAGATCTTCCTTCGCACTGCCTGACGGATCGCCAGGCCCGCACCGGGTCAGGACGACGATCCTGCGGTCAACCGAGGAAATGGCCGTGAGGCGTAGTGGACAACCTGTGCGGTGCCGGTATCGTCGAACCATGTCCTTGTTGGAGTCGATTCATCAGCCCAGCGACCTGCGCGCGTTGCAGCGTCCACAGCTGGATGAGCTGGCAGCCGAGATCAGGCAGTTCCTGATCTCGAACGTGAGCCGCACCGGCGGTCACCTGGGTCCCAACCTGGGGGTTGTCGAGCTGACCTTGGCGTTGCATCTCACTTTCGATTCGCCGCACGATCCGATCATCTTCGACACGGGGCACCAAAGCTATGTGCACAAAATGCTGACCGGACGCGGTGGGGAGTTCGCAAGCCTGCGGCAGAAGGACGGCTTGTCGGGCTACCCCTGCGTGGCGGAGTCCGAGCATGACTGGGTTGAGAACTCGCATGCGTCCACGGCGCTGAGCTGGGCGGAGGGTCTGGCACACGGCTTCCAGCTGCGCGGCGAAACCGATCGCACGGTGGTGGCTGTCATCGGTGACGGAGCACTGACCGGCGGCATGGCCTGGGAGGCGCTGAACAACATCGCGATCGCCGACGATCTCCCGCTGGTGATCGTGGTCAACGACAACGGACGCTCCTATGCCCCGACGGTGGGCGGGCTGTCACGACAACTGGGGGCGATCCGCACCGATCCCCGCTACGAGCAAACGCTGGAGACGATCAAGACCCAGATGCGGCGGGCGCGTTTCGGACGCACCGCCTATGACGTGCTGCACGGCATGAAATCGGGTCTCAAGGACATCCTGGCTCCGCAGGAGATGTTCAGCGACCTGGGCCTGAAGTACCTCGGACCGATCGACGGCCATGACCTCGACGCCTTGACCGAGGCTCTCGAGCTGGCCAAGGGCTTCGGGGGGCCGGTCATCGTGCACGCCATCACCAAGAAGGGCCATGGTTTCCGGGCCGCCGAACTCAACAAGGCCGATCACTTTCACACGGTCGGACGCATCGACGCCACGACCGGAGAGCCCCTCAGCGCAGCCGTGCAGGCCACCTGGACCGATGCCTTTGCGCAGCAGATGATGGAGATCGCGGACGACCATCCCGATGTGGTGGCGCTCACCGCGGCGATGCTGCATCCGGTGGGGTTGACCCGGTTCGCGGCGGCCTACCCGGAGCGGACCTTCGATGTCGGCATCGCCGAACAGCACGCGATGACGATGGCTGCCGGCTTGGCGCGCGCGGGTCTGCACCCGGTCTTCGCCGTGTACTCGACATTCCTCAACCGGGCCTTCGATCAACTGCTGCTAGACGTGGGTCTGCACAAGCTCGGAGTGACTGTCGTGCTGGACCGGGCGGGAATCACCGGACCCGACGGTGCCAGCCACAACGGCATCTGGGATGTCTCCCTCGCTGGCATAGTGCCCGGTCTGATGCTGGCCAGTCCTCGTGATCAGCCACGGCTGGCCGAAGTTCTCACGCAAGCTGTCGAGACCAGTGATGCCCCCACGCTGATTCGCTACAGCAAGGAGAAGCTGCCGGACCCGATGCCCGCGGTCGTCCGGCGGGACGGTCTCGACGTGCTCTCGGCCGACGAGGACGCCGATGTGTTGCTGGTGGCTTGGGGCGCGATGTGCGCGCGGGCATTGAAGGTGGCCGACCTGCTCCGGGCGCAGGGCATCACCGTGAGCGTGGTTGATCCGGTGTGGGGACTGCCGATCAGCCCCGCACTGGTTGAGATGACCCGGCACCACCGGCTGATCGTCACCATCGAGGACAACCTGATCGTTGGTGGTTTGGGATCGCACCTCGAGCTGGAGATGGACGCTGCCGGGATCGAGGTGCCCACCCGCCAGTTCGGCGTCCCGCAGCGATACCTGCAGCCGGCGACCCGCAACGAGATCTTCGCCGAGATCGGGCTGACACCGCAGGCGATCGCCCGCGAGGTGACGGAGACGATGACCGCCTTCATTGAAGCCCCCCACGGTGGACGCCGAGAGGTTTCGCCACTGACCCATGGCGAACCGGCGGCAGAGGTGCCGTCAGAAGCGACCGGACTCAGCTGAGCCGCTCCACCACCAGGGGAGCGATCAGGTCCTGCTGCCAGCGGCGGGCGTCGCGGGCGGCGAGCTGATCGGAGACCGACTCGACGCTCAGTGGCAGCTCGATCTCCCACAGAAGATGCTTGAGCGCATCGGGGGAGATGAGATTCTCCACCGGCAGATTGAGCTCCTCGGCACGCTTCACGACCACCGGACGCACAGCGTCCCAGCGCCGCCAGGCCTGCGGGTTGACGCGCTCCCAGTTGCGTGGAGCGGGAATCCCATTGGTTGCGGTGCGCACCGGCGGCAGCTCGCTGGTGGGCAGGTTCGCTACCCGATCGAGCGCAGCGAGCCATTCGGCCTGATAGGCACGAGCTTGGCGGCGCTTGAACCCATCGATGGAACGCAGCTCCTGCACCGTGGGGACGCCGGGGTGGCTGCGGGTGATCAGTGCGGCCAGTTCACTGATGGCCTTGTCAGGCAGGATCTTCGAGGGTGCCTTGTCGTTCTGGTGGGCGATGTCATCGCGAACCGTCCACAGTTCGCGAACCACGGCCTGGCCGCGTGGCGTACGGACGAGATGCGAACCCGACGTGCGGCGCCACCGGTCGGGGTGCTCGGCGGCCGGATGCACTGCCCATCGGCACAGCCACTCGAACTCTTGAGCGGCCCATTCCTGCTTGTCGGTTGCGGCCAACTCGGCGCTCAACTGTTCGCGCAACTCGTGCAGGAGCTCGACGTCGAGTGCGGCGTAAGCCAGCCAGTCATCGGGAATAGGCCGTCGTGACCAATCGGCGGCGGAATGCTCCTTGAGAAGCCGGACGCCGCAGTACCTGCCGACCAGCGCGGCCAGACCCACCTTTGGCAGTCCGAGCAGGCGTGCGGCCAGTTCGGTGTCGAAGAGCTGCACCGGACGCAACCCCAGCTGCACCAGATTGGGCAGGTCCTGGGTGGCCGCATGGATGATCCACTCCTGGTCGCCGATCAGCTGCTGCAAGGCTGCCAGCTGCGCGACCTCGGCCTCATCGGTCTGGAATGCAGTCGGATCGATCAATATGATGCCCGAACCGGGACGCTTGAGCTGCAGCAGGTAGGCCTTGGACGAGTACCGGAAGCTCTGCGCGCGTTCAACATCGATGGCGATTGGACCATGACCGGCCCGCAGGGCTTCGAGTGCCGCGCTCCGGCTTGGCGAATCGTCGACCACTGAGGGAACTCCGCTGGCGGGCTCGGCCAGCACCGGCAGTTCGGCTAGATCGAGTTCGGGAGGTTCGCTCATTGTTGTTCCAGCCGGGTGGTGAGTTGAATGATGCCGTCGGCCAATGGAGGTAGACCGGCGGTGGTGCACAGCAGCGACTGCCAGGCCGCCAGGTGAGGCACGATGTCGGGCAGTTCACCCAGCTCGGGAGTCCACGACGCGCGGATCTCGATCTCCGCACGGTCGGCCTCGCCGGCGAGTTCGCCGAAACTGCGGCTGGACACCGCCGTCACGGTTCCGGAGGCGTCGTGATAGCTGGCGTTGTTCGCTTCCAGCGCCTCGGTCAGCCAGGTCCAGCCGACCTCGGCGAGCAGAGGGTCGGTGACCATCTCCAGATCGACATCAGCGCGGGCGTAGCTGACGCACCGGTAGTTGCCGTTCCAGGCCTGGTTGCCGTTCGGATCGTGGAGAACGATCAGGCGTCCGGTGCCGACCTCGTCGTCCGCGGTGGTCAGCACGCTTGCCTCGACGGCATAGGCGTGTGGCGCGATGCGCTGGGGTGCCGGAATCTGCTCGACCTGCACCCGGGGATGCCAACCGAATGCCTCGATGGCGTCGGTGATGCGGCCGAAGGATGAGTCCCCGCTCATCAGTGTCCGGACCTCATTCTTCACAGTCCCGACAATAGGCGGCAGTACAGCTGTGCTCCGGCAGACGCGCCGTCAAGGCGCTAGGCACCAGTCCGCGCACCCGGTTCGGGATCATCGGCGGGCTCGAAAGTCAGGCTGATCGAGTTGATACAGTAGCGCAGATCGGTGGGAGTGTCGTAGCCTTCGCCCTCGAAGACATGTCCCAGATGCGAATCGCAGTTGGCGCAGCGCACCTCGACCCGCGGCCGCCCGGGCATCGAGCGGTCCTCGATATAGCGGACGCGGTCCTCAGCGAGGGGAGAGAAGAAGCTCGGCCAGCCGCAGTGCGAACCGAATTTGGTGGTCGAGCGGAAGAGTTCAGCGCCGCAGGCTCGGCAGCGGTAAGTACCCTCGGCTTCAAGATTGGTGTATTCGCCGATGAACGGCGCCTCGGTGCCGGCCTCGCGCAGGACGTGGAACTCCTTGGGATTCAGCTTGACCCGCCATTGGTCATCGGTAAGCCTGAAGACGCCATCTCCTGGCAGTGAACGGTTCACGGTCGGCTCCTCTCGGGCAGTCTCCAGCGTAACCAGCTGCTTCAATCCTCAACCGTGCCCCGGCACCTCATAGGCTGGATCCATGGCGACACCTGCGATGCAGCTGGACGTACAGGGGATCGAGGTGCGGTTATCCAGCCCCGACAAGATCTACTTCGAGGACCTGGGTATCAGCAAGCTCGATCTGGCGAACTACGCGATGAGTGTGGGGGACGGGTTCCTTGCGGGGCTGCGACGGCGTCCGACCACGCTCGAACGCTGGCCCGGTGGAGTCCGCGAGGGCATGAAGCTGACCACCCGTGCTGATGGCAAGGGCGATGCCTTCTACCAGAAGCGGGCTCCCGAGAAGCGTCCCGACTGGGTGGATGTGGCCGAGATCACGTTTCCGTCGGGTCGTACCGCAACCGCGATCACCCCATCGAATCTGGCCACCATCGTCTGGGCGGTGAACCTTGGCACGTTGCGCTTCCATCCGTGGCCTGTGACTGCCCCCAGGGTCGACCTGGTCGACCAGTTGCGGATAGACCTGGATCCGCAACCGGGCACCGATTTCGGGGACGCCGTCGGAGCCGCGCTCGAGTTGCGCCAGGTGATGGGTGAATTGGGATTGGAGAGCTACCCGAAGACGAGCGGCGGACGCGGGGTTCACGTCTTCTGCATGATCGAGCCCGTGCCCTTCGTGGTCGCGCGGCATGCCGTGATAGCGATCGGTCGCGAACTCGCTCACCGGATGCCGGAGAAGGTCACGGTGGAGTGGTGGAAGGAGCTACGCGGTCAGCGCATCTTCGTCGACTTCAACCAGATGGCGCGTGACCGGTTGATGGCCAGTCCGTATTCGGTGCGTCCGGTGCCCCAGGCCAGTGTGTCGGCGCCGCTGACCTGGGACGAACTGCCGGATGTGCGCCCGGACGATTTCACCGTGGTCACCATGCCGCAGCGTTACCGCGAGCATGGCGACGTCTGGGCCCCGCTGTACGCGTCCAAACCCCAAAGCATCGATCCGGCGCTTCGGCTCTACGAACTGGGGCTGGAACAGGGCCTGACGGACATGCCCTATCCGCCCGAATACCCGAAGATGCCGGGCGAACCGCCGCGGGTGCAGCCGAGCAGGCAGAAGCGGGAAGACAGCGAGTACTCGTCACCGCCCACCGAGGGATCCGGCTGATCCCGGAGCGGTCAGAGGGCCTGGCTGGCCGAGGCTTCGAGGTCGGCCTCGTCGGTCTGCGACATGGTCACGTCGTCCAGCAGTTCCATCGCGGCGAATGAGTAGCGAGCCATCGCCAGCTCGCCGAGCAGGGGATCGGCACCCAGCGGAGCACTGACAGCGAGCGCGCCCGAAGCGAGCGCGAGTTCGGCCTGCTGCCGGTACAACTCGGTGGGGGAGATGAACAACGAGCCGACCGCGATGTTACGTCGCCCGATGTGGCGCAGGCTGGCGATCGCGGCAGCCACATCCGGGCCTGAGCCGTCACTGTGCGCCACCAGGACCGGTAGCTTGTGGTGGGTTGCCCACTGACGAGCACGACGTGCGATCAGGCCGGCACCACGGGTGTCGCCCCAGGTGGGAGTGAGCAGTACCAGTCCGTCGAGCTCGGTGGCGTGCACCGTCGAGAGCGCATTGCGCAGCCGCAGGTCGAGCACATTGAGCAGCTCGATGGCCGGGCCGATAGGCCTTGCCATGGCAGATTTCACGTCTGGGCGGTGGTGCCGGACGGCGGTCAGTACACCGGCCATCGTGTCGGTCGGACCGCACACCCGGGACAGATCGAGCGGGACGAGAACGACCTCGTCGACCCCCCGGTTCGCGAGAGCCCCGATCACCTGCGGGCCCGTTGGGGGGCAGCTGTCGGCGAACGCGAGGTGGATGGAAATGGTTGGCCGCTGTGATTGCAGCTCGTGGCGCAGGGTGTGATACACCTGTTCGACGCGAGAATCTGTCGTGCCCTGCGCAAGGAGAACTAACGCCGGAGCGCTCATCAGCTACCTGCCCTTCCTCATCATCTGCTGAAGGCCCGGCGCCCTTGCCGCGTCACGTAGCTACAAGATGCGACGTGAGACATCCTCAAGGCAAATTGAGTCTCATTATTTGAGACGGCATGGCAATAAAAACTGCCGGGGTTGCCACTGACTCATCGATTGAGGGTGTGGGTCTGGGCAGAAGATCTTTCGGTTTCCGGCCTTCCTGTGGGATGTCCATCACCCACTCGCCGCCAGTGAGTCTGCTCGCGTCGCGGCAGCAGAAGTGAACCGCTTTGCGGTGCGTGGACTGCACGGCAAGGAGCTATGCCGGCGATCAGGCGGCGCGTACTCACCGGCACACGATGGAGATGTCGGTAGGCCAGCAGATGCGGCGCCGCTAGAACCCATCTTGCATGAAGGCTGCACGGGAAAAGGTTTCGGCCGCTCGATCTAGGTTTATCACCTAGTCAAACGGCCTTTAAATAGGGTGGGCGATACTGGGTTCGAACCAGTGACCTCTTCGGTGTGAACGAAGCGCGCTACCACTGCGCCAATCGCCCCTGCGGACGCCTACCTTATCTCAACCGCGGCGGGTACGCCAATTCGCGGGTCCGGCAATTCTCGGCCTGGAGGGCGCGCCAATCGCCGCTCGTGGGTCGCGGCGGGTCTCGCGTGTGCGGAAATGGTAGCTGCTGGTTGGCGTCGTCCCCGCCAGCAGACCGACCGCCAAAAGCCGTGCGGCTACTTGTTTTGCATCGCACGGGGGAGTGGGCTATGGTTTTCCATGCGCCTGAACGAGGCAGAGACAGTCTCGAGACGATGCGAGAAACAGAATATGCGGACGTGGCTCAGTTGGTAGAGCATCACCTTGCCAAGGTGAGGGTCGCGGGTTCGAATCCCGTCGTCCGCTCGGAGAGGGTCTCACGGAAGGCCACGGCTCTCACGGGACCGGCTCTCGCGTGGTGGGTTGGCCGAGAGGCGAGGCAACGGACTGCAAATCCGTGTACACCGGTTCAAATCCGGTACCCACCTCGAGTAGGACAACTCCATATGGGCGGTTGGCGCAGTGGTAGCGCGCTTCCTTGACACGGAAGAGGTCACTGGTTCAAACCCAGTATCGCCCACCAGTAGTGATGAACCGCTCTGACCAGGTTGTTTGCCGGTCGGAGCGGTTCTCTGCTTTCGGGGACCAGCCACCTGGGACAGCGTCGATCAGGCGCGTCGGCCCCGCCAAGCGGACCCAGCGGCCCGGCCCATCAGGCACGGATATCGAGGCCGGACTCGAGCCGGGGCAGATGATGATCGAAGTAGACCCGGGCGACCAGTTCACGCCGGCTCGTCACACCGCTCTTGTCAAAAATGGACTTCAGGTGATCTTGCACCGTGTATGCGGAGACGTGCAGCGCATCCGCCATCTGCTTCGTGTCCGCCCCGCGCAGCACCAAGGCCATCACCTCGGATTCACGGCTAGTGAGTGCGAAGGCACCCGCGACGATATCCGCGATTTCTTGGGGACGTGCTTCGTCGATCGTCACGATCACCTCGCCGGCCCGGTCTGCGTCCCCGCTCAGCAGAGCGGCATGCAGAACCACCCAGACGCCGTCGATCGTCCGCATTCGGATGCGGGGTTGCTGGTCAGTTTCACCCCGGGCCTGGCGCCGTGCCCCACTGACCAGCGCCTGCACCATGTGCAGGGGGTCGGCCCATCCGGGCAGGGCCGCCATCCGCTCATACAGCTGTCGTGCCCGTTCGCTGCTTTGCACGATCCGGTCGTTCGCGTCGACGATGACCACTGCCGGCCCCATGTCGACCGGTTGCGTCCGCGGGCTCGGCTGGGCAAGCAGACCGGTGCGGATGCCGCGGGTGAACGCCGGCGCCACCGATGCCAAGAAGTCGAGTTCGTCGTGCGAGAAGGCCCGGTCGTCGCTGCCACGGAAGATCGCGAGGCAACCCCACGCTCCCGCTCGATCGGTGAAGACAACCCGCGCCTCGTCGTAAAACCCGAAATAGGGGATAAGCAGCTGCGCCATCCGGACGGACCGCTCGACCAGGCCTTCGGTCTCCTGACTCACGCCGATCGCGGTCCGCCCGGACAACAGCAGCGCCTGCATCGCCGTCGGGTCGTCCTCGCCATACTCGATGCGGGCCCACGCGACGTCCGCATCGTTTCTGCCGCTCAACGCCTCCAGTTTCACCGTTCCCGAGACCATGGCGGTCTGGGGATCAAGGGTGGACACGCAGCCCGCAACGAAGGGCACGACCGATCCCAGCGATGCGGACGCCTCCGTCATGAACGCGTGCAACGGCAATCCGGCGCGCGAAACCACATCGATATCGCTGCGCGCACGACCCAGTGCCCTGATCGAGGCCATATCTCAGTGTGCGTCCGAAGCGGGCCGTTATCCCATCCCAGGAATCTGGGATCTGCAAAAACCCCTGCTGACTGGGATGTTGTCCGCGGAGCCGGCACCGCACAGTTGAGTCAAACAGTGCTGGTCCAGCACTTGACGAGACAAGGAGAACACCTCATGACCGTGCAGGACACGACAGTCGACAGCCGGGCCGACGACCTTCGCCACGCGCTGGGAGACCGCATCATCCTGGCCGCTGATCCGGGCTACGACGCAGCCCGCATGCCCTGGAACCTCGCCGCCGATCAGCGTCCCTATGCCGTGGCGCGGCCGGTCACCGCCGAAGACGTCGTCGACGTCGTCCGCGCGGCTGCCGCTGCCGGCTTGCGCATCGCTCCGCAGTCCACCGGGCACGCGGCCTCCGCATTGGCCGAGACCGATCTGTCGGATACCGTCCTGGTCGTCCTGGCGGGTCTGCGCGGTGTGACGGTCGACCCGGTCGGCCGTACAGCGCGGGTGCTGGGAGGTTCCGTCTGGAACGACGTGATCGCCGCGACGGCACCGTACGGACTGACGGCACTGCACGGGAGTGCCGGAAACGTCTCGGTCGCCGGCTACGCGCTGAGGGGCGGCGTGTCGTTCTACGCACGCGCCCATGGCTTGGCGGTCGGTGCCGTCCGGGAAGTGCAGCTGGTCACCGCCGACGGGGCATTGCTGCGGGCGAGCGCTGATGAGCATCCGGATCTCTTCTGGGCTCTGCGCGGTGGATCAGGAGCATTCGGCATCGTCGTCTCGCTGGTCATCGACCTGCTGCCATACGCGGATGTCTTCGCCGGATTCATGATCTGGGACGCCTCCCACGCCGCCGAGGTTACTCGGGCGTGGGCGCAGTGGACGAAGACGGTTCCGAACAGCGTGACGACGACACTGCGGGTGCTGCATATTCCGCCGCTCCCCGAACTACCACCCTTCCTGAGCGGACGATCGGTGGTGGCCGTCGACGGCGCGATCTTGGAGACCGACGCCGAGGCGGCAGCGTTGTTGGGGCCACTGCGTGCTCTCCAACCCGAAGTGGACATGTTCGCGCGCATTCCCGCGGCGGGCTTGCTCGAGGTGCACATGGATCCACCCGACCCGACACCGGCGGCTTCGGCCCATTCGGTGCTTGCCGAGCTGCCGGACGAAGCCGTCGATGCCTTCCTCGCGGTCGCCGGAGATCAGGGGTTGTTCGTGGCCGAGCTTCGTCACCTCGGCGGTGAGCTGACGCGGCGCCCGCACAATGCGGGCGCGGTGGGCTCGCTGCAGGGCGAATACCTGCTGCACACGATCGCCATGGTCATGGACCCGGCAGCAGTGATCGCGACCCGGCAGTTGGTGCACGGGCATCTCAGGGCGCTCGACCAATGGCGAGCCGACGCGCTGGCTCTCACCTTCGTGGATGGTGGCGTGAACGACTATTCGCCCGGCTACGGCGAGGCTCTGGAGGGTCTGCGTGTCATCAAACACCAGTACGACCCCACCGGTGTATTTGCTTCCGGCCTGCCCATCTGATGGGGCGCTCAGGATTCCAGACTGACCTGAGTGGCGCCGGCGGGCCGCGCGGCCTTCAGATCCTGATAATGCTTGCGCAGCGCAGGGTTCAGCGCGACGTCCAGGACTGTTGCCGCCAGGCCCTGCGCACCGTCCAGCATCGCTTGGTCGGCGGCAGCCGTGATCGCTGCGGTCGCGAACTCCGCGGTGTGGGGGATAGCAGTCTCACCCAGAAATGCGATCGTCGGATGAATGGCCGGCAGCACCTGGGTCACGTTGCCCATGTCGGTGGATGCGCCACCGCCAGCACCCGTGTGGTCCACGGTGCGGCCGCCCGCGATGAGGTTGTCGTCCCAGAGCTTGGCCAGCTGCGGATCGGGATCGACGGGAGCATAGGCGTACTCGGTCCTTCGGTACTCCCAGGAGCAACCCGTCGCGATCGCTGCACCTTCGAAGCAGGCCAGCACCCGCTTCTTCACGTCCCGCCAGATGGCGATCTCGAAGGCTCGCACCTCAACCTGGACCACCGCCTGCTCGCTGATGATGTTAGTGGCGGTGCCGCCTTGCGAAATGATCGCGTTCATGCTGACGCCCTGCATCATGTGCTGGCGCAGGAATCCGATCGCATTCAGGGCAAGAGTGGCGGCTGACAGGGCGTTGATGCCGGCCCAGGGAGCACTCGCTGCGTGCGCGCCCTTGCCGGTGAAGATGATGTCGAACCGGTCCACGGCGGTGTAGAGCTTGAGGGATGCCGAGATGTCCGTGCCGCTCATCCCGTGCACCATCAGCGAGAAGTCGGCGTCTTCCCAGGCGCCTTCTCGCAGCAGCTCGATCTTGCCGCCGCCGTGTTCTTCGGCGGGAGTGCCGAGCAACTTGATGCGCAACCCCGCGTCCGCGGCCAATGGCGCCAAAGCCAGTGCCGCCCCCAAGCCTGCTGCCGCGATCACATTGTGGCCGCAGCCGTGACCGATGCCCGGAAGCGCGTCGTACTCGCAGCAGATCACCACGGTGAGATCGCCGTCGCCGTACAGCGCCTCGATGGCGGTTGGCATGCCATAGGCGCCGACCTCGACCTCGAAACCGGCGTCGTCGAGGACGAATGCGATGCGTTCGGCTGCCCGGAACTCCTCCCCGGACAACTCCGGGTCCGCGTGAATCGCGTGATTCAAGGCGAGCAGATCGTCGGTGCGGCGCTCCAATTCCGCCTTGATACTCTGCTTCGCTACTGCGAGATCCAACCTGGCCACCCCGGGTCCCTTCAACGATGATTGTGCCGCGCGCCTCACGTTAGTGGCGGATCAGCGTCGCAGGTAGTCAGTCCATACTCCGACGACAGCAGATGAGATCCCCACGAGCCGGACGAGGCAGGCCCCGGCTCGTAGCACCAGGCTTCCTGGTTGCACGGACGTAGGTTAGCGTGATCCCATGTCGCGCCCACTCATCGAATCGGGTCGGATGGATGCCCTCATCGACGGCATCTTCGCCATTGCATCGACATTGCTCGTGCTCGAATTGACCTCGCACGCCATCGGAAACGTGACCACCAGCGGCGAATTCCTGGCAGGACTGCTGGGCATGGGCGATCAGTTCATCTCTTTCCTGGTGAGCTTCCTGTTGCTCTGCCTGCTGTGGATGGCACACGTCCGGCTGTTCACCTACATCGCCTACATCGACGGCAACCTCATGCGGATCAACGTGCTCCAGCTGCTGTTCATCGTCCTGATCCCTTTCAGCACCGTGGTTGACACCGACTACGCGGACATCTGGCTCGGCCGGCTGGTGATGCCATCGACCGTCTTCCCGGCGATTCTGCTGAGCTGGCTGGGCTGGTGCTACGTCCTGCGCCATCGCAGTCTGTTGGTACCGGACGTTGCGGAGGCGGACATCGCGGACATGAGCCGAGCCTCGTTGATTGCCGTACTGCTCAGTGCGCTGACAGTCGCGCTCGCGCCCTTCATCGGGTCGTGGGCCTTCCTGGCGTTCGCTCTGCGTCCGGTCTTCGACGCCATCAGAGAACGGCGGCGCGCCACCACCACCGCCTGACCCGCTGACACCAGAGCACGCGGCCCGGGCAGGAACTTGCGTCCACTGCCCGAGCCGCGCGCGGCTTGCCTGACGGTTGCGATCCGGTCCTACTCGACGACGTCCTCGTCGACCCACTCGAGGGTCTTGGTAACCGCCTTCTTCCAGTTGCGGTACAGGCGCTCGCGCTCGACCTGGGCTTGCGAAGAGGTGTCGGGCACCCAGCGCTTGTCCTCGGCCCAGTTGGCGACGACGTCGGCTTCGCCATCCCAGAATCCGACCGCGATGCCGGCCGCGTAGGCGGCGCCGAGAGCGGTGGTTTCGGCCACCTTCGGACGCACTACTGCGACCCCGAGTTGATCGGCCTGGAACTGCATCAGCACGTTGTTGGCCGTCATGCCGCCATCAACCCGGAGCTCGGCGAGCGGGACACCTGCGTCCGCGTTCATGGCTTCCAGCACGTCGCGGGTCTGGTAGGCGGTCGCCTCCAGCACCGCCCGGGCGATGTGGCCGCGGTTCACGTAGCGGGTCAGACCGACCAGGGCGCCGCGGGCATCCGGTCGCCAGTACGGGGCGAACAGGCCGGAGAACGCCGGCACGAAGTACGCACCGCCATTGTTTTCCACGGTGGCGGCGAGGTCTTCGATCTCGGGCGCGGACGACACGATCTTGAGATTGTCGCGCAGCCACTGCACCAGCGAGCCGGTGACAGCGATCGAGCCTTCGAGCGCATAGACCTGCTTGGCGTCCCCGATCTTGTAGCAGACCGTGGTGAGCAGACCGTTCTTCGAGAAGACCGCCTCCTCACCGGTGTTCATCAGCATGAAGCAGCCCGTGCCGTAGGTGTTCTTCGCCATGCCTTTCTGGAAACATGCCTGGCCGAAGGTTGCTGCCTGCTGATCGCCCAGAATGCCGGCGATCGGGGTATCGATGATCAGGCTCTCCTTGTCGCCGTGTCCGTAGACCTCCGAACACGATCTGATCTCCGGAAGCATCGACATCGGGATGCCCATGACCTCACACATGCCCGGATCCCATTCGAGAGTCCGGACGTTCATCAGCATGGTGCGCGAGGCGTTGGTCACGTCGGTGACATGGACGCCGCCGTGCTGGCTGCCGGTGAGGTTCCACAACACCCAGCTGTCCATCGTTCCGAACGCCAGCTTGCCGGCGTCGGCCTTCTCGCGGGCGCCTTCGACATTGTCCAGAATCCACTTGATCTTCGGACCGGCGAAGTAGGTCGCCAGCGGCAGGCCGCAGATCTCCTTGAAGCGGTCCGGGCCCTCGTCACCGGCCAGTTCGTCGCAGATCTTCTGCGTACGGGTGTCTTGCCAGACGATCGCGTTGTACACCGGCTCGCCGGTCTCGCGGTCCCAGACCAGGGTCGTTTCGCGCTGATTGGTGATGCCGACCGCGGCGATCTGATGACGATTGATACGCGCCCGAGCGAACGCCTGTCCCATCACCTCGTTGACACTGTTGCGGATCTCGTCGGGATTGTGCTCCACCCAGCCGGCTCGCGGGAAGATCTGCTCATGTTCCAGCTGACCGCTGGACACGATCTGCCCAGCATGATTGAAGATGATGGCGCGTGAACTGGTCGTTCCCTGATCGATCGCCATGATGAACATTTCGGCCACGTTGATTCACTCCTTTGTGTGGTTGGACGATTACTTGCCGGCAAGAGTCAGGCTCAGGCCCCAGCGAGCTGGAAGAACGGTGCTGCCTGCGACGGCAAGGTTCCCACCGCGATGTAGATGGGCGCGACGACCAGGCCGGCGATGAGGCCACCGGTCAGCGGACCGGCGACCGGGATCCATGCGTAGCCCCAGTCGGAGCCTCCCTTGCCCTTGATCGGGACGAGTGCGTGGATGATGCGCGGGCCGAGGTCACGGACCGGGTTGATGGCGTATCCGGTCGGGCCGCCCAAGGAGGCGCCGATGCCGACAATGAGCAACGTGACGCCAAGCGGCGCCCAGGCAATGCCGTTCGGATCTTGCAGACCCGCAACGATGACCCAGCCGACCAGCACGAATGTGGCGATGACCTCAGTCAGGAAGTTCCAGAAGGGCTTCCTGATCTCTGGCCCGGTGGCGAAAGTGCCCAGCTTGAGTGCCGGGTCGACGTCCTCGTCGTAGTGATTCTTGTATGCCAGCCAGGCGAGGAAGGCGCCGAGCAGCGCGCCGAGGAACTGGGCGACGACGTAGACCCCGACCAGTGCCCAGTCGATCGTGTTTCCCAGCAACAGCTCTCGCACAACGACGCCGAGAGTGACTGCCGGATTCAGGTGGCCGCCGGTCGCGCTGGCGAAGTAGACACCGGTCATGACTGCAATGCCCCAGCCGAAGTTGACGAACAGGAAGCCTGAGCCGTTGCCCTTGGTCTTTCCGAGCAGGTTGTTGGCCACGACGCCAACACCCAAGAGCAGCAGCATTGCAGTTCCTGAGAATTCTGATACGAAGGCCTCTCCCAGAGAAGAGACGACCATCGGAGTCAGGTTCATCTGGTGTTCCCTTTCATACGGCCCCCGCGGTGCATTCGACCACGGGATACCCGTGGTCGCGTTGCCTCCGCAACGGAGGATTCGGGTTCTCCCGGGAACCGGTCCCGGAAGATCTGTTGCGAATTCGCACATCCAGCGTCGAAGCGCGAACCCGTATAGAACATCATGTCAAGTAATTGTGGTCGCGATCAACATTGCCGGATAATTCGCATAACTATGTCGTCCGACCGATTGTTTTGTCTGTATAAGACGTCTATTTGTCCAGCCCGTAAGCCCGGTGCACCAAGGAGATCGGGTGCACCGTCGGCACGCCGGTTGACTTGCTGATTTGCCAGCGGCAGGTTTCGGTGTCACAGACGGCAAGGTCAGGATTGGTATCCACCACCATGTCGAAGAGCGCCTGCCCGACCGCCTGCGCTACGTCGTATTTCTCCTTCTTCAGGCCGTATGTCCCTGCGATGCCGCAGCAGGCCTGTCCGGACTCGACGACTTTCAGTCCCGGGATCAACTCCAAGAGCCTGATGGCGGGCATTCCCATTCCCTGGCCCTTGAGCTGGCAGGGTGCGTGGTAGGGGACCGTCATATCGACACGCTGGAAGGTATGGGGCAGTGTTCCTTCGTCCTCGAGTTCCATCAAGAACTCGGAGGTCTCGCGGATTCTGGAACCGACATCAATGAGCGCGGGATCATCGACGCCCATGATCTCGTGAGCCTCATGCTTGAGCATTCCGGTGCACGAACCGGACGACGAGATGATCGTCAGGTCCTTGCCCGCCGCCCGCAGCTGATCACACAGCTTGCGCACCGTCTTGCGTGCCTGAGTGAACAGCCCGTTCGACTGTTGGGCCAGGCCGCAGCAGCCCTGAGTCGGGATGATGACCTCGTATCCGAGATGTTCGAGAACTTCGACGGTGTGGATGGAGGTCTGCACCTCGAAGTAGCCGCCGGCGCAGCCGTGGAAGAAGACCACCGGACCGCGGGTGGCGGGCTTGGCGGGCTGGTGGCGCTTGGCCCAGCTCACGAACGATTGCGATTGGGCCGTCGGCATGGGCGCATTGCGATGCACACCGATCATCTTCTCCATGACGATGCGGATCGGCTTGTTGTTCAGTGCCGCATTCGCGATCGGCGCGATGGGCGTCATCGCCTTGCCCATCAGAACCGTCTCACCGATCAGGAAATCGCGGATCGGCATGTGGTCGGCCTTCATGACTGCGCGGGCCATCGAGTTGAGCTCGGCGATCTGGACACCCTGCGGGCACGAGAGCGTGCAGATGCCGCAGCTGGAGCAGTAGTCGAGGGAATGATCAACCGATTCGCCGTGGCGGAAGCGTTCGGCCTGGGGTCCCACGTACTTCGGCCCCGAGAACAGCGGGGTGACTGCCGCGACCGGGCACTGCGTTTCGCAGATCGTGCACTTGACGCAGTGATCGAGACTCTCGCGGTTCAGCCGTTGCGCGGCAAAGATGTCGGGCTCTTTGAGGTTCAGTGTCAGCACTTTGGGGCCCTGCTGCGAGGTGACCAGCCGCTCGCGGCGATCTGCGTCGCGTTCTTGGCGCTCGGCCTCCGTGAGCTTCTTCGGATCCTTCTTGGCGCTCATGCCAGATCTCCAATCGCATCCGCGGCCCGCACGGCACTTGCCGCCGCGATTCCCTCTCCCGATTTCTCACTCCAACGCATCGCGCCCGCCAAGACGCCGCCGGCCGCGAACAGGTTCGGGTAGACGGGGCGATCGGCATCGTCCAGGACGCGCATCTGATCGTCCACAGCCAGCCCGCTACGGAACAGCGGCTGCTCACTTCTGCGGTCCGGTCCGATGAGCCGGCCCGGCGGGACTCGCACCGGCAGGCCCAGATGAGTCTCGAGCACCTTGCCATGGGAGTCCAGGCTCAGCGAGCCGCTCTCGAATCCACCGGGGGCGTAGACGACCGCGTCCGCCCTCACCTTCGTGAGGTGACCCGATGTCGCCACATCGACCGACACTGCCCGGCCGCCCTCGCTGTGCAGCGCGACGACACGCGCGCCGAGAATCCATCGGACACGCTGGTCTTGCAGCCGGCGGGACGCGTACTCGTTGAGTCGCATGCCCGGCACACCCGGCGGCGGAAGGGGAATCTCTGCGAGCGGAGCGCCCAGACGCGTCTGCAGGTCGGTGAATGCCGCGGCCTCGTGGTGGCCGGCGATGGCAGGAATGAGCGCCTTCTCGCCGCTCAGCAACTGCTTGCCGAGTGCCTTGGCGAAGTCTGCGCGGTAGTCCGCACGATCCATCGCCCGCGCATAGGTGAGGCCGGAGGCGTCGGCTTCGTGGGTACGGGCGGGTAGATCGAGCACGATCGCGCGGGCTGGTATCTGCTGCTTGACCAGGTTGCCGGCGATCAGCTCGGCCTGGAAATCCTTCAACTGCTGCAGGCCCACCACCACAACCGGATCATGTCCGGCGCGGGCTTCGGCGTTCACCATCGTCGGCGAGGCCAAGTAGGTCGGCCGCAACGCCCCGACCGCCGTTGGCAGCAGCCAGTTGCGTCCGTCGTTGCCCACCAGGCGTTCACCGAAGAACTCGGACGCGAAATCGGTGCCCAGGCGGACGGCATCCGCGCCGAGCACGGCGTAGGGATGCTCCGGGTTCGCGGCGATGAAGTCGTCCAGCACGTCGAAGGGACGATCGACTCGTTCGGGTGCGTAGCCGAGCACGTCGAACCCGCCATGCGACAGCTGCAGACCGCCGACGCCGAAGGTGACCAGCGTCACTTTGGCACCCTGCGCCACCAGTCGGGCGGCGCTCAGCAGACCGGCGATTCCGCCGCCGACGACCACTACGTCATTCATCGCACTGCCTCCGTGGTCTCGGGCTCGGTCGTGGACTGCAACGATTGGGCCGCGACGCCCAGTGGCACTGGTTCGAGGACGACCTTCGGTTCCGGCAGATGCTCCACATCGAGCAGTCCTTGGAAGATCCACTCGTCCAAGGCGGTCTGACGCACCTGGTCGCCATACAGGATCGGCCACAGTCCGATCCATCGGTGAGCGAGGAACTCGTGCAGCCGAGCATTGGCGAGTTCGGCATCGATGACACCCTCGGCACAGGCGATACCGGTCGCCCGCAGGCTGCAAAAACCACCTTGACACGGTCCCATGCCGAGCCGGAGATGACGACGCAGATCGTCCATGCTGGCTTGCGGGTCCGCATGCAGCGCGTCGGTGAGCATCGTACGGCTCATCAGCTCGCATTCGCAGATGATCTGATCGTCACGACGGTCGGCCTCCCGATCATGCAGGCGGTGGGTGACCTGATAGGTCTCGCCGGGCGTCGATCCGGGCACGGCCTCATCGGCGGTGCGGCACTCGCGCTCCTCGCCGAGCTGCTCGCACATCCGGTCCACAATGTTCTTGGCCATCAGCCGGTACGTGGTCAGCTTGCCGCCGGCGATCGTGAGAATCCCGGACACCCCATCGCGGGACTGATGATCGAGGATGGACATGCCGCGTGACATGTGCCGGGTGTCCTGCGCCGAGACTCGCGAGTCCTTGACCAGCGGACGCGCGCCCGACCAGGCGTGCAGCGCCCTGGCCTGGCGGAAGCCGGGGATGAGGATCTCGCCGCAGTCGAGCATCTGCTGAACCTCGTCGGCCGGGATCGGCAGTTCGTCGGGGTCTTCGGCCCGCACATCTGTGGTGCCGATGATCGCCACGGTGTGCACCGGCACCAGGATGTCGCCGTCGGCGGGGTAGGTGCAGCGGTTGATCACGGTGTTCACCAGGCGGTGATTCATCGCGATCATGATGCCGCGGCCAGGCACGACCTCGACATCGTGGCAGCCGGCCATCTCGGCGATGTGATGTGACCAGGCGCCTGCCGCGTTGATCACGAACCGGCAGCTGATCGTGACGTCTTCGCCACTACGGCGGTCGATGCAGCGCACCGCGCTCACGGAGCTGCCGGTCATTTCGATGCCGACCACCGCGTGATAGGTCAGGATCTGCGCGCCGTATTCCTGGGCGGAGCGGGCGGCACCCCAGACCATCTGCCAGCCGTCGACGGTGCCGTCTTCGACGAGGAAGGCTCGGCGGATGCCGGGGTTGACGCGTGGCTCGCGTTTGAGGGCGGCGGCCACGCTGATCTCCTCGACCGGGACGCCGGTCTTGTGACATCCCGCGAGGAAGTCGTCCGAGAATGCCAGGTCGTCCTCGGGGGTCGAGACGAACAGCCCACCAGTAGCCTCGACCGCACTCGCGTGGATCCGCGTGACGATCGCGTTCTCCTCGGCGCATTCGGTCGCGGAGTGCGGATCGCTGACGACGTAGCGTCCCCCTGAATGCAGGAGCCCGTGATACCGGCCGGTCGTGCCCTGGCCAAGATCGGCGCGGTCGACGAGGATCGCCGAGTAACCGCGCATAGCCACATCTCGCACAACACCCGCCCCGGTTGAGCCACCTCCCACAACAACCACGTCGCAGTCGTACGTGCGCATTCCTGCCTCCTCGCTATCGGCACGGTCCCAGCCGAAAGGGCTACCGCCTCCAGGCTAGAGGAATCACAGCGGATGTGGGGGCTCCCGTTGGTAAGGACATCCGATTCTGTGTGGCGCCCCGCTGCGCGAGCAAGCGAAATTATGCGTTGTCGGAGCCGACTTCACCACCCAAGAAGGTAGATTGCCCGGTATGAAGCTGCTGATCTGCCCGACCCCGGACTGCTCGGGCCTGCTCTACCTGGAAGACCTGCGCTGCGACACCTGCGGTGCCGAAGTGGCCTACCACACACTGTCCGAAACGATGGTCGCTGTGACGGGGCCCGACATCGAGGTGGCGAACCGGTTATGGCACCCCTGCGTCAACCGCGACCGCGACTGCAACTGGCTGGCCGCCGACGACAGCTCGACCGATCAGTGCTTCTCCTGCCGGCTCACCCGGGTGCGGCCCAATGACAACGACCCGGACGCGCTCGAACGGCTCGCCGAGGCCGAGAAGTCCAAGCGCCGGGTGCTCGTCCAGTTGAACTCGCTGGGGTTGCCGATCGATCCGTACTTCGAATCCGACGGCGGGCTGGGTTTCGATCTGCTCTCGTCGGAATACGAGAAGGTGACGATCGGTCAGGCCAATGGCATCGTCACCATCGATCTGGCCGAAACGCTGGATGCTCACCGCGAACGGCTTCGGGTGGCCCTCGGCGAGCCGTACCGGACGATGCTCGGTCATTTCCGCCACGAGATCGGGCACTACTACGAGTGGGTGCTGGTGGAACAGACGGACAAGATCGAACAGTGCCGCCAGATCTTCGGTGACGAGCGAGCGTCCTATACCGACGCGATCGATCAGCATTACTCGAACGGAGCGCCCCCGAACTGGCGGGACTCCTACATCTCGGAATACGCGACGATGCACCCCTGGGAGGACTTCGCGGAGTGCTTCGCCCACTACCTGCACATCACCGACACCCTCGACACGGCTGCCTCGGCGGGCATGGAGCTGGTTCCGGGCCGCAGCGTCGTTCCGGCACTCCCGTTGGCTGTGGGTCCGCGCGACAGCTACGGGGCGGACGATTTCGATGCGCTGATGGACGACTGGCATTGGATCTCGCTGTTCTTCAATCGCGTCAACCGGTCGATGGGCAAAGCCGATCTGTACCCGTTCTCCATCAGCGACCCCGTGGTCGACAAGCTGCGATTCATTCACGGGGTGCTGACCGATCTGCCGAGGACCCGGGTCAGCGAGCTCGACGGATTCGGACGATCGATCGACTCGCAGGACACTGCAGGCTGATCGCGGTGTAAGTGCCGGCAGTAGTCTCTTCGCAAGACTTCGATTGCCGACGATGCGACTTCCGAAGGAGGCGCCGCCATGACGAAGCTCACTGGAAGACTCGACGACGATCGGCGGACACTGGTGCTCACGCGCCAATTCGATGTACCGGCCGAGCGACTGTGGACAGATTTCACCGATCCGGACCGGCTCGAGCGGTGGTTCGGCGCCTGGACCGGCGACCCAGCGTCCGGGCAGGTGATGCTCACGATGAATGCGGAGGCCGAATCCGTTCCCGCGGTGCCGTGCCGGATCTTGCACTGTGATCGGCCACGGCGGCTTTCGGTGACAGTGACCGACAGTTTCGGTACCTGGCAGTTGGCGATCGGATTCGACGCGGACGAAGGCTCGACGCGACTGACGCTGCGTCACGAGGAGGTCGATCTGCAGACGGTTCCGGAGGTCGGCCCGGGCTGGGAGTGGTACCTGGACAGGCTCACGGCTGCTGTCGCCGGTGAGGCGCCGCCAACCCTCGAGGACTTCGTCGACACGTACGCGCCGATGGGCCAGGACTACGCCGTGATGATCTCGGGCAGTTAGTCGCCGCAGCGGGCGGCCGACGTAGCCTGCTGATATGTGCGGCCGATACGTAACTGCTGATACCGCGACGATCGTCGATGTCTTCCAGGTCGATGAAGTCGGTGAGCTGCCCGCGCCGACGTTCAATGCGCGACCGGTCTTCGAGGACCTGGGTTCGGATGAACCCAGGGTTCCGGTCGTCGTCGATTCGGTTCGCGACGGTGTGTCCAAGCGCCGGTGCTGGCCGGCGCGTTGGCCGTTCACGCCGAGTTGGTCCAAGTCGTTGGTCATGAAGGGTCCGACCTTCAACGCCGTCGCCGAGACCGTGGCCGAGAAGCCGATGTGGCGTGACGCGATCGCCACCCATCGATCGATCTTTCCCGCTGTCGGATACTACGAAACCCAAGGCGGCGGACGGAAGCGTAAGCGCTTCTACTTTCACCCCGACGGGGACGAGGTCTTGGCGCTCGGGGGGCTGTACAGCTGGTGGCGGGCCAACAGGGAGTCGCCGTGGATCATGACCGCGGCGATCCTGACGATCCGTGCTCCCGGACAGGCCGGCACGATCCACAGCAGGGCCCCGATGGTCTTGCCTGCCGATCTGTGGGACGACTGGCTCGATCCGGGCATCACTGCGGGCCAGGAGTTCATTGACGCAGCGAGCCAGGAGGCGTCGTCGGTGGTGCAGTCCTTGCAGTTCTACGAGGTCGGGCTGCTGGACGAGAACTCTCCCGCGATGCTGAGGCCTGTCGATTCCGCCTGAGTCGGCGGCGTTTACAGCGCCATGGCCGCCCGCGCCTGCTCGACAGCGTCTGCGCCGCCTTGCCCAGTGCTCACCACACGCCCGGAGGCGAGCACGATGAACTCGGACGCCATCTCCAGTGCATAGCCGACATGCTGCTCGACCATCAGCACTGAGATACCGGATTCGGTCATCATCGTGGAGATCGCGGCCTGGATCTCGGCCACCACATTCGGCTGGATGCCTTCGGTGGGCTCGTCCAACACGATCAACTGGGGACCGGTGATCAACGCCCGGGCGATCGCCAGCTGTTGGCGCTGCCCACCCGACAGCAGGCCTGCCCGGCGTCCGAGCAGATCACGCAGCGCAGGGAACAGATCGAGCGCCTCGGCCATTCTGCGAGCGCCGGCGGCCCCGTGATGGTCGGCGATCAGCTTGAGGTTCTCCCGCGCGGTCAGCTGCCCGAACGACTGCTGGCCCTGTGGAACGTAAGCGATGCCCCGGCGAACCCGCTTGTTCGTCGGCATCTTGGTGATGTTCGTGCCGTCGAAGGTGATGGTGCCCGTGCGCACCGGCAACAACCCCATCACCGCGCGCAGCAGGGTCGTCTTGCCCGCGCCGTTGTTGCCGAGCACGGCGACCATCTGGGCGTCGGGCACCTGAAGGGAGACGTCGAAGACGACCGACACCCTTCCGTAGCCACACGTAACCGAATCAAGCTGCAGCATGAGTCTCTCCCAAGTAGACCTCGATGACCTTCGGATCGGCTTGGACTTCGGCGACCGTTCCCTCGGCGAGCACCTTGCCCTGGTGGAGCACAGTGACCGAATTCGCGAAATTGCGCAGGAACTCCATGTCGTGTTCGACCACGACCACGGTGCGTTGCTCACCGATGCGTTTGAGCAACTCGCCGGTCTGTTCCCGTTCGATGGCGCTCATCCCGGCCACCGGTTCGTCCAGCAGCAGGCAGCGGGCATCTTGGACGAGCAGCATCCCGATCTCCAACCACTGCTTCTGGCCGTGCGCCAACACTCCGGCGGGCGCATTCACCAGTCCGGTCAGGCCGATCGTCTCGAGTGCGAGTTCGACCTCGGTGGGAACGGTCTTGCGCCGGCGGAGCAGCTCGCGGGACTTGCGGCCCATTCCTGCAGCGATGTCCAGGTTCTGCAGGACGCTGAGTTCTTCGATGACGCTGGCGGTCTGGAAGGTGCGCCCGACGGCCGCTCTGACGATCTTGTGCGACGGCATCCCGAGCAACTCGACCCCACCGAAGGTGGCCGATCCGGTCGCCTTGGCCAAGCCGGTGATCGCGTCGATCAGCGTGGTCTTTCCGGCACCGTTGGGTCCGATGAGAAACCGCAGGTCGCCCGAGGTGACCACCAGATCCACCCCGTCGACCGCGACGAACCCGTCGAAGGAGACCCGCAGATCCTTGACCTGCAGGTAGTCCCGGTGAAACTCGCCGCGGGGAGCGGCGATGGCCTTCTCCAAGGCCTGAAGGTCGGGTTTTGGAGTCATGACTACGTCCTTCCCACCAATTGGGGTGTCTCGATGGTCTCGGCCGCCCTTGCCGGGGCGGGCTTCTTCGTTCGCCGGTACCGGTAGCGCTCGGCCATCCGTTTCAGCCACGGCCCGAGGGTGGCGACTCCCTGCGGTAGGAAGGTGATGACGAGGATGAACAGCGCTCCCTGGAAGTAGGTCCAGAAGGCCGGGTAGGTCTCGGAAAGGCCGGTTTCGACGAACCGCAGCGCGATCGTGCCGAGCACCGGACCGAGCAGAGTCGTACGTCCACCGATCACCACGCCCGCCAGGAACAGGATCGAGGGGGTGACCCCGACATCCTTGGGGGAGATGATGCCCACGATCGGCACGAACAGGGCCCCACCGATGGCGGCGAAGATGCCGGCGATCGTGTATGCGACGGTCTTGATGATCGCCGGGTTGTACCCCAGGAAGCGGACCCGGTTCTCCTGATCGCGCACGGCGACCAGCAGTTCGCCGAAGCGTGAGCGCATGATCTGCCTGGTCAGCATCACCATGCCGATCAGTACGGTGGCAGCGATGAAGTAGAGCATGCGTTTGTTGACCGGATCCTTGAGGCTGTAGCCGAAGAAGCCCTTGAAGTCCGTGAGGCCGTTGAAACCTCCGGTGGAGGTGCCCTGATTGACCAGCCACAGCGAGAAGGCGGCGACCAACGCCTGCGAGAGAATGGCGAAGTAGGCGCCCCGGACGCGCCTGGCGAAGACCGCCCAACCGAGCAGGAAAGCGGTCGCGGCAGGCACGACCAGAATCAGGATCACGGTGAGCACCGGGCTGCGGAATGGCTCCCACCAGCCGGGAACCTCACCGTTGCCGTAGAGCATCATGAAATCGGGCACACCGCCGGGGCCGACATCGGTCAGCTTGAGATGCATGGCCATCATGTAGCCGCCCAGGCCGAAGAACAGGCCCTGGCCGAGGGTGAGCATGCCGCCTTGGCCCCAGGCCAGGCCGATACCCACGGCAACCATCGCCAGGCACATGTACTTGGCGAGCAGGCTCAGCCGGAAGTCACTGAGCAACAGGGGTGCGATCGCGACGGCGGCGACCGCGATCGCCAGCCAGATCCACAGCGACGACTTTTGGTACGCGCTCAACATGGTTTTCATGCCAGACTCCTCGTCTGCACCGCGACCAGGCCCTGGGGGCGGAACTGCAGCAGCAGGACGACCAGGAGCAGGACGATCACCTTCGCGGCGGAGGCGTCCGTCCAGTATTCGAGGAAGGCTTGGATGATGCCCAGGCCGAAGGCGGCGATGACGGCGCCCTTGAGCTGGCCCACACCACCGGCGACGACGACCAGGAAGGCGTCCACGATGTATCCGACGCCGAAGTCGAAGGAGATCGCGTCCATCAACGACAACGCCACACCGGCAAGGCCGGCGATTCCCGAACCGATGAAGAAGGTGAGCACATCGACGAAGTTGGTGGAGATACCGGAGGTCTCTGCCAGGTCGCGGTTCTCCACGGTGGCGCGGATCTCGCGTCCCAGCGAGGTGAACTGTTGCAGCAGGTACAGACCGACCACGCACACCACGGCGACGGCGAAGATGAATACGCGGGTGGCAGGCACATCCACGCCGAGAATCCGGATCGGCCCGCTCAACCAGGGGGGCGTGGCCGCATACACCGGTTGCGCGCCGAAGATGTCGCGAGCCAACTGCTGAAGCACCAGACCGACACCGAAGGTGGCCAGCAACGTGTCCAGCGGGCGCAGCCTCATCCGTGAGATGAGCGTGACCTGCAAGAACGCGCCCAGCAGACCACCGACCAGAAAGCCGACAGGAAGCGCCACCATGAGCGAAATGCCGGAATACGGGATCAGCCGTGCGACAACGAAGGCTGCATAGGCGCCGGCCATCATGAACTCACCGTGCGCATTGTTGATAACACCGAGCTGGCCGAAGGTCAGCGACAGGCCCAGTGATGCCAGTAGCAGCACTGAGCCGAGCGATATCCCAGCGAGTAGCTGGGAGATGACAAAATCCATCGCGGAGCCTTTCCGTAAACGTCTGGTGATGAGCCCCACCATGGGGTGCGGCCGATTCCCGGGAGAATCTGCCGCACCCCTGGCGGTCAATTGGGTGATCGGAGGCTCAGCCCTGCCACCAGCTGTAGTTCTTGAGGAAGGGATCGGGCTCGATCGGGCTACCAGAGCTCCACACTGTGTGCAGCAGACCGTCCGAGGCGATCTGGCCGATGAGAGCGGTCTTGAAGAGGTGGTGGTTCTCGCCGTCGACGGTCACCTGTCCCTCGGGGGCGGCGAAGGTCACGCCGTCCGCGGCAGCAACGATTGCCTCAGTTGAGAAGCCGCCGGCCTTCTCCGCCATTTCTTTCCACAGATACAGCGAGGTGTAGGCGGATTCCATCGGGTCCGAGGTCACGCGGTCCTGACCGTACTTGGCCTTGAATGCCTCGACGAAGGTGTGATTCTCCGGAGAGTCGATGGTCTGGAAGTAGTTCCAGGCAGCGAACTGACCTTCGACGTTCTCCAGACCGATGCCGGCGACCTCTTCCTCCGCGATCGACACCGAGATCACAGGTGTCGTTTCGGGAGCGAGTCCGGCGTTCTTGTACTCCTTGAAGAATGCGACGTTGGAGTCGCCGTTCAAGGTGTTGAACACCGCCTCGGCGCCCGAGCCCTTGAGCTTGTTGACGATCGTCGAGAAGTCGGTATGACCGAGGGGAGCGTATTCCTCGCCCACGATCTCGATGTCATTGGCCGCAGCGTAGGCGTTGATGATCTTGTTCGCGGTGCGCGGGAAGACATAGTCGGAGCCGACCAGGAAGAGCTTCTTGACGCCTTCGGACTTCAGGTAGTCCATGGCGGGAATGATCTGCTGGTTGGTGGTTGCGCCGGTGTAGAAGATATTCGGCGAGGCTTCCAGGCCCTCATACTGCACCGGGTAGAACAGCAGCGAGTCCTTCTCCTCGAAGACCGGGAGCATGGCCTTGCGGGAGGCCGAGGTCCAGCCGCCGAAGACGGCGGCCACGCAGTCCTGCGAGATCAGCTTCTCGGCTTTCTCCGCGAAGATGGTGGGTTCGGACGCGCCGTCTTCTTGAACCACGTCCAGCGTCTTGCCGTTCACGCCTCCGGCCGCGTTGATCTCGTCGGCGGCCATGTGCAGCGCATCGCTGACGGTCTTCTCCGAGATGGCCATCGTGCCCGACAGCGAATTGACGAAGCCGATCTTGATGGACGAACCGGAGGTGTCGACACAGGTTCCTGACGAACTGCCGGTTCCGGATGGACTGTCGGCGGTCTGTTCAACTGGGGCTCCACAGGACGCCAGGGCCATAGTGCCCGCGGCGATGAATGCCACTGCGGTGAGCTTTCTCGACATCATCTCTGCTTCCTTTCCATGCGAGGGCATCACTCGGCGGACATGCTGGGGGTGAAATGGCTTGACAAAGGTACTTTGATCTTCGTTTCGGCGCTGCATCCGCATCTGCTGACCTACTTTGACGATCCGATGTGTCGACGATGTAACTGTTCGGTTACCGCTTTCAGCCAAGATTTATCGTGATCAATTCGTGATGTCGTGGTCTTTCCTGAGCTGCAGAAATCCCCGATTCGATAAACTGATCCGAATGTCAAAGTCTGCAGTGGTGTCCCGGTCGACCCGTGTGCTGGCGGCCATCACCGTGGCCTGCGCCGGATTGGATCTTGTGGTACTCGCGGGCTTTCATCTGATCCAGCCGGAGATTGATCCTCTGACCAGCGCAACCAGCGAGTACGTCCACGGCAAGGCCGGCGCGATGTCGTCGGTGACCTCCGCGGCCGTGGGCCTGGGTGCTGTCTCGCTGGCAGTTGCGGTCTGGCGGATCACCGTCACGGTCTCCGCCCGGGTGGGGGCCGGCCTGCTGGCCGTCTTCGGGCTCGCGAAGCTCGCCCAATCCTTCTTCCCGATCGATGCCGGTGGCGCGACGACGACAGGCCTGATGCACAACCTGCTCGGCAATCTGGCATTTCTCGTCCTGCCGGTTGCCGCCATCTTGATCACTCCTGCCGCCGCACGAGCATGCGGACGCGGCCAGCCCGGGTGGTGGCCCCGGCTGGCCGCGTGGCTGATCGTCCTCACCAGCGTGCTCGTCCTGGTGGGTGATGGGGTTGGCCTGTTCGGCCTGGCTCAGCGGATCTATCTGGTCAGCGCGGCCCTGTGGACCGCACTGGTTGCGTCGTGGTTGTGGAGTGCGCGATCACGGGACCAGGCGGCGCAGAATCAAGTAGGAGATGCCGGCCAGAACAGCGGTGGCCAGCAGGCCCCACAGGGCCCATCCGGGAGCGGTTTGTGAAGCGAACCACCTACCCACCTGCACCCACGCATTCGCACGCCCGATGAACCACAGCGCTGCGACGAGCATCAGGCCGGGGATCACCAGCGCGGCGGTCAGCACCACGGTGCCCCAGCGCTTGTACACGGTCGCGGCCCAGAAGCCGAGGACGAAGAAGCCGAAAGCCAACGCGAAGAAGACCAGTGCCGCGGCAGCGGGACCGTGCTCCCAGACCCAGGGCAGGTAGAAGAAGTAGCCATTGAGCCCCCAGCCGTCGGTGATGCGCTCGATCAGTCCTCCCACCACGAATATCGCGGCCAGGATCATCGCGGTCAGTGCTGCGGACAGCAAGGTGCCGAGATAGAACTCCTTGCGCGTGACGCTCAGCGCTTGCGAGAAGGGGAAGGACAGCGTCAGTGCTTGCACACCGACCGCCAGCAAGCACCACAGCGGTGCCTGTGCTCCGCCGCCGTAGAACGGACCCTGGACGCCACTGCCGGCGATGATCGAGTAGATGGCCAGGGTCAACCCGAGTGAGCCGGTCAGCACGATCACCGGCACCCAGACATAGGCCTGACGGTTGACCAACTGCATCCGGACGACATTGATGACGCGATTCATAGCAGCGCTCCTTCCTTGCTGGCGGTGCTCTGAGAAGTGCGGACGATGAGCTGCTGCAACGAGACCGGGGTGGCGTCCAGGCCTGCGGCGGCGAGCTGGGCCCGGTCCGCGTCGGTGAGCCGGCCGAGCACCGTGACGCTGGTGACTCTGCCCAGGCTCTGCCGGTGGATGACCTGACGGCCGGTGACGAAGGCCTCCACCGCCGCGGAGTCCCCGACGATAGTCGCGGCGCGATCGCGCACCGCATCGGTCTCCCCGTCCATCACGATGCGCCCCTTGTCGATCACGATCACATGTTCGAGAAGATTGGACACCTCGTCGATCAGGTGGCTGGACAAGATGATGGTGCGCGGATGCTCGACATAGTCCTCCAGGAGCCGGTCGTAGAAGATCTGCCGCGCGACCGCATCCAGGCCCAGATAGGGCTCGTCGAAGAAGGTGATCTCCGCGCGTGAGGCCAAGCCCAGGATGACTCCGACAGCGGACAGCTGTCCGCGTGAGAGCTTCTTGATTCGGGTCTTGGTGGGCAGCTGGAAGTCCGCGACCAGGTCGTCCGCGAATGCCTGGTCCCAATTCGGGTAGAACAGGCCGGCGATCCGGAAGGCATGCATGGCCGTGGCCTCGTCCGGATACTTCTGGCCCTCGCGCACGAAGCACATCCGGCCCAGAACCCGGGGGTTCTCGTAGGGGTCCTCGCCGAAGATCCGGATGTCACCGCTGGAGGCGAAGTTCTGCGCAGTGAGGATCGACATGATGGTCGTCTTGCCGGCGCCGTTTCGGCCGAGCAGACCATAGATGGCATCCTTTTCGATGGTGAAGCTCACGTTGTCGACCGCGAGCGTCTCCTTGTAGCGCTTGGTGAGGTTCTTCACCTCGATCACTGTTGTCATCGTGACGTTCCTTCCATGGTGGTGGCGGCCCGTTCCTGGAGGAGGCGGGCGATGTCGTCGGGGCCGAGCCCGAGCGTGCGGGCTTCGGCAATCAGTGGGTCGAGATACCGCGTCGCGAAGGCGGCACGCCGCTCGCCGAGCAGTAGATCGCGGGCGCCCGGCGCGATGAACATGCCGATACCGCGGCGCTTGTACAGCACTCCCTTGTCGGTGAGCATGGTGATCCCCTTGGCTGCGGTGGCTGGATTGATCCGGTAGAAGGCTGCGAGCTCGTTGGTCGAAGGTGCCTGCGCGTCCTCGGCGAGGCTGCCGTCGATGATCGAGTTCTCGATGTCCTCGGCGATCTGCACGAACAGGGGCCGTCCTTCCTCGATCATGCCGGCCTCCCTGGTTAATTGGTTACCTACTTCACTAGGTAACCATGTAGGGGGTTCGGATTCAAGTGATCCGGACGAAAAAGTTGGCGGCTCTGCCGGCGCGTGCGTCTTCGGCTACCAGGCCTCGGCGCCGCTCAGTGTCGTGGTGAACGGGCGGTATCCCAACTGGCGGCGCGCAGCGGCGATGTCGAAGGTGCGTTCGACGCCGAGTTGGCTCACCGCATATCTGGTCAGTCGCGGCCGGGTATGCCGAAGCGCCGCCCTCAACTCGGCGAACCGGGCGGCCTGCCAGGCAGCTGAGAACGGTATGGCGATGATCCGCGCCGGCAGATCGGCGCGGGCCAAGAACTCGGTGATGACCTCGGCAAGGTACACGGGCTCGGCGTCCGCGATGTTGAAGACTCCCGACGGGCCGTCGGGGTCCAGCGCGCACCGCACCGCCTGGGTCAGATTGTCGATGTGGGTGAGCGAATGCCGCACCTGCGCACCCGCCGGCAGGACCAGGCGACCATGGCGCACCGACTGCAACAGGCGGGGCAGCAGCGTCGTGTCGCCGGGCCCGTAGACCGCATGCGGACGCAGAATCACCGCGTCCGTGCCGGCCAGGAGCCTCTCGGCGGCTGCCTTGGATTCCGGATAGCTGCTGAGATGCCGGTGCGGCGCCGGTTCGTTCTCCCTGGCCATGACACTCGGCCGGAAGGCGTCGTAGACACTCGATGTCGACATATGCACGAACCGGCAACCCGCGAACGTCTCCAGCACCCTGCGCGTGCCACCGAGATTCGAGCGCATCGCGGCATCCCGCGGCGCCCAGTCGTCGGCCAGTGCCGCGCAGTGCACCACCGCATCGATGTGGTGCGCCTCATCAGGGGCCGCGGAGTCGAGATCCCAGATGACGTAGTTCCCGCGTGGGTGCTGCCAGCCGTGCGGGCGGCGTCCGAATCCGGTGACCTGGTGACCGTCGTCTGCCAGCGCCGTGGCCAGCGCGCCACCCACGAATCCGCTTGCCCCGGTGACCGCGATCCTCATCGCGCGTCCCTCAGATAGGCAGCGACCTGACCGGCCAAGGCCTTGCGGTCGAGCTTGCGGCCACGTCCCGAGCGGGGCAGATCGTCGATCGTGAGTACCAGATCGGGCACCGCGCCGGCGTCCAGCAGGCCGGGCAGTCTCCGGGTCACCTCACGGGCCAGCCGATGGTCGGTGGCCAGACCCACCCCGGCAGCGTGCTCGGGCACGACGACGAGCACGATCCGATCGTCCCCGATCTCATCGGGTAGCCCGATCAGGGCCGCCTCGGCGACACCGGTGAGCCCGGCCACCAGTGGCTCGTAGAGTCCCGGATAGATGTTCTGCCGGCCCCTGATGAACATGTCCTTCTTGCGTCCGAGCGAGACGAGTTGGTCGCCGTCGATACGGGCCAGGTCGCCGGTGTGCAGTTCGCCGAGCGGGTTCTCGGGAAGATCGGCGAGGTAACCACGGGCCAACCCGGGCCCGCTCAGCACGAGTTCGCCGTCATCGATCCGGGCCGTGACACTCGGCACAAGGCGTCCGAGCCGGTCCCCACCGGCCGGGTCGGTGCCCGCCCGGAGTTTCGCAACTCCGTCGGCGATCGCCACCGGAAGGATCTCGGTCATCCCGTAGACGGCGCGTATGGCGGCGTCCGGAAAGCGCGCGTGCACCCGTTCCAACAGCGGACCCAACACGGGTGCACCACCCATCACGATGGTCTCCAGGCCGGCCGGGCGCAGCCGGGCCGAATCATCCAGCGCGCGCAGCATCGAATCCATCACCGCGGGCACCACGAAGATCAGTTCGGTATCGCGCAGCAGCCGCAGGTAGTGCTCGGGACGCGCGCCGGCGTTGGCGCCCGGCGGTGGGATCGTCCAGTGCGCGCCCGCGATGAGTGCCGGCACGCCCACCATCAGCTGGTCGGTGAGCACCCGCTGGCCCGGCCGCATGCCCACGCCGTCGGCGAAATCCGTCAGTCCGGCCCCCAGTGAGCCCCGCGAGTGGACGACGCCCCGCGGCGTGCTGGTCGTCCCGCTGGTGAAGACGATCAGGGCCTCGTCGTCCAGGTCGACCGAAACCGGCCGACCGTCAGGTTCATGCCGGTGCCCGGCCAGTCGTGACACGGGCACGGCGCGGCGAGGTGTACCGGGCAACCAGCCGCCCGCCCGAAGATGGCGGGCCTGCGGTACGAGCCGGGCATACGGCGCGAGCTCCAGTCCGCGCCGCCGGGCGAATCGGCGCAGTGGCGCGCTGGAGGCCAGATAGAGCAGCGATTCGGCCGCCACCCAGCGCGGGGCGGCCAGTCGCGCACGCGAGCGGAAGAGCGCCTCGCCTGCTCCCGGATCGGCGAAGACCACGACTCCGCCGGCGAGCACGATCCCCAGTGCCAAGATGACGGCTTGCGGCCCAGGACGCACGGAGAACAGCACGCGGTCACCGGGCTGCAGCCCTTCGGCCCGCAGCCCCGATGCCGTCGATCGGATGCGCCGTGCCAGTTCGGCATAACCGAGGGTCGTGCGACCCGATGTCAGGGCGGGTTGCTCGGCGCGGCTGTCGGCCGAGGCCAGCACGGCGGTCACCAGATCGGTCACGACGAACCCCGCAGCACGAGACGCCGGTACGACGGGATCAGCACCCCACGTGACGCCTGGCGTTCGACGATCCGCAGATTCCTGGCGGCCAGCACAGCGCCGAGCACCAGGTTGATCTGAGCCATCGCCAGGGGAGCGCCTAGACAGAAATGCACGCCGGCACCGAACCACAACTGCCTGAGCTGAGCCGCCGGGTTGGTTTCGGGGTCGAATTCGCCGAGCGCCCGGTTGGCCCAGTAGGTGCCGAGGATGATGCGCTCGCCCGGTGTGACCTCGACCGTGCCGATGCGGGTGGGTCGTTCCACCGAGCGCAACATCACCGGACTCGGGGTCGTCACCCGCAGCGCCTCGGCAACTGCAGCGTCCACCAGCTTCGGTTCGGCGCTCAACCGGGCGTGCCAGCCGGTGTCGACGAGGATCGCGGCGAGCCGGGGGATGAATGAAACGAGGGTCTCGGTGCCGGTCAGCACGAATGCTCCGACCGCTCCCAGCGCTTCGGCCTGAGTGAGTCCGAGGGCGCGCATGCGTCCCGGGACGGTCGATTCGTCCCCGGCGTACGCTGCGGCGGCGTGCTCGTCCAACTCGTGCATGACCTCGCGGGCGCGGGTGATCTGGCGCGGTGTCAGACTCGGGCGCGCCAGTGAGACGAACCCGGTGACCGTCGACGAACGCGCGAAGAAGCCGGCGTCGATGACCCCGGGTGGCAGCCCGACCAGCCGGCTGATCACGGCACTCGCCGCGTGCTGGGCATGGCTGACCAGATCGACTTCTTCTCCTCGCTGCAGCCGCTCGCTCAGCCGCTGGGTGGCCGGCCCCAGCGAATCGGCGACCAGGTCGCGCACCGAACCGGGGGAGAACAGTGGGGCGAGCTTGCGGCGCAGCTCCAAGTGATCGGCGCCGTCCATGTTCATCAGGACGCGCGGCCCGAGCACGGGAGTCCACAGGTCGCCGGGTGAACCCGGACCACTCTTGCCGAAGCTGTCCGAATCCATCAGCACCGCACGCATCAGGTCGGCATCCTTCACCACCACGCCCAGACCCGGCACCCGGCGCACCGGGCCGCCGATCGCATCGATGAACGGGAAGGCCAGTGGATGCGCCGCGAGCAGCAGCCGCCGCTCATGGCGTGCGGCCAATGCGATCGAGGTGCGTGCTGGACGCTGCGCCAATGCTGGGTCGCGAATGTCGACTTCGGGGGGACAATAGGCGTGATCCTTATACCACAGCAGCGTGTTCGCGAGCCCCCAGGCCTGCGCCCGGCGGCTGGAGGCATACACCACCACATCGGATCGGCGCTGATAATCCCTGGTCAATCGCCGCACGGCGTTGACCAGCGCGCGGTCTTCGTGCAACTGCTCGATGCGGGTCCGGGGAAAGCCGCCGGCCTGCTCATACAGCCGGCTGGTGATGCCGACATTGCAGCCGGCCGCCATCATGTAGGGGCCTCGGTAGGCGGGGTCGCGGTTGCCGGGACGAATCCGCCCGAATGCCTCGGCCAGATGCACCGCGCCACGCAAGGCTGCTCTGGTCGGCCATCCGAGGCCCTCGTCCCGGCGGGGCACGAGTTCACCGCCGACCAGCGCCAGTCCCAGTCCGCCTTCGTGTGATGGAGTCAACGCACGCCGGACGGCAGCCGTCCAGTCGTGGCGCGGCAGGCAATCGGCATCGGTGCGGGCCAGCAGCTGCGCCCCACCGGCGATGGCCTCGCGCATGCCGGTATCGGCGGCGGCTCCGGTGCCCTTGAGCGGCTCGTGGACGATCCGCCAGCGCGTCAGGCCGTGACGGCGAATGAACGTCTCCATCAGCTGCACCGAGTCATCGGTCGAGGCGTTGTCGACGAAGACGGCGTCGAAGTCGGCATCGTCCTGGCCCGCCAGCGCCTCCAAGGTGGCCGCGATCCCGGATGCCTCGTTGTAGACGGGAACGACCACCGCGAGCCGGCGGCTCACAGCCGCACCGCCATCAAGCCGAGGCTGATTCCCCCGGCGAGGCCGATCAACAGCACCAGGCTGCCCGGCCCGATCATGCCGCGCCGCCGGGCGAGCTCCAACTGCAGGGGGAGGGTGACCGAGGCGAGGTTGCCGTGGTCCGCGACAGTGACGATGGTCCGGTCGGCGGGCACTCCCAGACGCTCCAGGATGGGCGGCAGGAAAGGCACCGAGACCTGATGGATGGCGACGAAATCGAAGTCGGTCGGCCTGCGCCGCTGCTGTCTCAGAAAGGTGGTGATCGGCTCGGGTCCAAGTTCCAGAAATGCCCGCTGCAGACTGCTGCCGTCCATATCGAAATAGGTCATATCCGGATCGTGGGCAGCAACGGTGCCGCCGCCGGGCAGTGTGCCGATATTCCAATGCCGGGAAAGCGCGTGAAACGTAGCGGCCTGAATGCCCCGCTGACAAGACTCGTCGGCCTCGAGAAGCACTGCCGCGCCACCGTCACTCATCGAATAACCGGGAAATGAGCGGACGAATTGTGCCCGGTCACGCAGCTGCCAGCGGACCGCCGAGGTAGGTGCCTCCCCGCTGACGATGAGAATGCGCCGATGGCTACCGGCTCGAATCAATGCGTCCGCGACCTGTAGGGCATTGATGACCGAATTGCAGGCGTTCTTCACATCGAAGACCGGCGCACTCAATCCGAGCTTCGCGCTGACGATGTGGCTGGTGGCGGGCTCGATGAGATCCTGGCTGGCGCTGGCGAACATCAGCAGATCGATGTCGCCGGGCTGCTCGTCGATCAGCTTCCGCGCCGCAGCGACTGCCAGATCGGACGCCTGCCAGCCCTCCGGACGTACATGAACCCGCTGGACGCCGGTCAGGCGCGAGATGAGACCCGTCGCGAGCCGCAGATGCCCATTTCGCTGTCGCAGTTCGACCTCGGTGTCGGCGGTGTCCTGGGTACGTTCTGGCAGGTGGGTTGCGACGCCGGAGATTCGGGTGGTGGGCATTGATCGAGCCTACTGGTTGGAAGGGCAACTCCCGGAATGCCCGCCGGCGGCGGCGCATCCCCCGGGATCACCCGACGATCTTCTGCAGTGTTCGCAGGTTGCGGTTCGTCGTGGTCGCCTTGTAGCGGGGTTTGGCCAGCAGTCTCGCGAACGTTGTGGAGGTACTGGCGCCGGTGACCGGGTTCCAGTAGATGACCTTGTCGCCTTCGGCCACTGGATCCGTGAGTGGATCGAAGTCGGATGCGCCATCGAGAAGCTCGCGCCGCACCGCCTCCTCGGAACAGAAGATCACCCAGGGCTGCCGTCCGGGGTCGGAGGCGTCGAAGGGGAAACCGGCCACCGCCGCGGCCACCTCCTCGCGGCTGACCAGGACGATCCAGGCGTCGTAACCGAACCGCTCGCGCAGCGCCGTCTCGATGCCGGACTTGAGCCGTGCACGATCGCCTTTGGTGCTGAAGACGACATTGCCGGACGCCAGCACGGTGCGCACCTCGGTGAACCCGAGATCGGTGAACAAGGCCTTCAGGTCCACCGAACGGACGGTGATTCCGCCCACATTGACACCCCGCAGTAGGGCTACCCACTCGGCCATGGTCACCAGGGTAGATGGTGCGGTCTCCATCTCGGTGAGGCCAGATCATCGAACAACAAAGAAAAGGGCCTACCCCACTGCGCGGGCAAAATGATCCGGCGGCTATTCTTCTTTGAACCACGATCACGCCTCCAGACAAGGGCGCAGGCGGGGCACCGTATGAGTGATCGTGGCCGATGACATCACCGGCTGCAGCGGGCAGCAGATGCCATCTTCGACCGCACGACAGGCGAGGAAACACAGCATGACTGACAGCGCGACCCAGGACGTAGCTCTCGAATCACACGCGGACAAGCCGGGCGAGGCGAAGTACCCCGGCAAGCCGGTGGTGATCAACGGCAACGGCGCCGTGGCGCACGTCATGAAGCATGTCTGCGGGGGAGTCATCGGCTATCCGATCACCCCGTCGACCGAGATCAGCGAGATCTACGAGGCCGCCCGTGCCGAGGGTCAGCTGAACGTCTGGGGCAAGCATCCGTTCTTCTTCGAGCCCGAAGGTGAGCATTCGGCTCAGTCGGGCGCGCTCGGCGCGGCACTGACCGGCGGTCAGTACGTCTCGAATGCGTCATCGAGCCAGGGCATCCTCTATGCGATGGAGTCGCACTTCGTCACCGTCGGCAAGAAGGTGGGCGGCTTCGTCCTGCAGGTCGCGGCTCGCGTGGTGTCGAAGCACTCGCTGAACGTGATGGCCGGTCATGACGACATCTATGCGCTGTTGCCGTCGGGGTACACGGTCTTCTTCGGCGCGAATCCGCAAGAAGCCGCCGATCTCGCCGCGATCAGCTACCGCACCTCGGCCCTCACCCTGATCCCGGTCGCCAACGCGATGGACGGATTCGCCACCAGCCACATGCTGTCCGAGGCAAGGCTGCCCGAACCCGCGCTGTTGAAGGAATATCTCGGCGATCCGCAGGGCCGGATCGCCTGTCCGAGTGTGGCTCAGGAGATCGTCTACGGAGCCAAGGGCCGCGTGTGGCAGCTCGGCCGCTGGGTCGACCGCAAAGCGGCGGAGTTCGGGTTGCGCGAACTGGACGAGATCCGCCATTGGCTGGCGGGACACGCCGACGCCGTCGAGGCCGACAACGAGGGCCACCTCGTCGAGGAGACGCTGCGTTTCGTCCCCGACGACCTGGCTTCCCAGTGGCGCCGCCAATGGCTGGGCACCTGGCAGAAGGGCACCCGGCAGGCGGTACCGGCGCTGGTGGATCCGACGAATCCCGGCCTGACCGGACCGGTACAGAACCAGCCGGACTTCCAGGCCGGCATCGCCGACCACCGGACGCATTTCGCGGCCGAGGTCCCCAGGCTCGCCCGTCAGGCGATGGACGAGTACTCCGAACTGACCGGTCGCCAGTACTCGCCGGTCATCACCTATGACGTCGATGACGCCGACTACGTGTTCGTCGGGCTCGGTTCGGTCTGCGATGACATCCGGGCGGTCATGCCCTACCTGCGCAGCCGCGGGATCAAGGTCGGTCTGGTGGCCGTCAAGCTGCTGCAGCCGTTCCCCGAGGCCGAGGTCGTCGCGGCGCTGCGCGGCAAGAAGGCCGTCACGGTGATGGAGCGCTCCGATCAGATGGCCCTCACCCAGTTCGTCAACCAGGCGATCTTCCGGGGTGCGGCCAATGCCGCTCATCCGGGGCGTTTCCCGGGTATTGAGCCCGTCGCCGAGATTCCGGCGATGACGAGCGCGATCTTCGGTCTGGGCGGTCACGATCTGCAGCCGCGTGATCTGATCGCGGCAGCCGAGAACATGGCCGGAGAGAACGCCTCCCCGCTGGTCTACCTGGGATCGACCTTCTTCAGCGATGCTTCGGATCGCACGTACAGCGAGTTGGAGGCCAAGCTGGCCGCGGCCTACCCGGAAACCACGCTGATGGCGCTGCCGGTCGGTGAGAACCCGAAGCTGCTTCCCGACAGCGCGCTGCGCATCCGCTTCCACTCGGTGGGCGGCTACGGCACGATCGCGACCGGCAAGCTGATGACCGACATCCTGGCCGGGGCACTCGGCCTCAATTCCAAGTCGGCTCCGAAGTACGGCTCGGAGAAGTCCGGCGCGCCGACGAACTACTACATCACGCTGAGCCCCGAGCCGGTGCTCATCACCAACGCTGAACTCGAAGACGTCGAGGTTGTGCTCTCGCCCGATCACAAGGTCTTTCAGCACACCGACCCACTGAAGGGCCTGGTGCCTGGCGGTACCTTGATCCTGCAGTCGAATCTGAGCCCCGAGCAGGCCTGGCGGGCACTGCCCGCGAAGGCTCGTCGGACGATCCGCGACAAGCACATCAAGTTCTTGATCATCGACGCGTTCTCGGTGGCCGCCGAGCATGCGCCCACCCCCGAGCTGCAGACCCGCATGATGGGCATCGCGTTCATCGGCGCGGTCGTCGGTGGTGTCGACCGCATCGTCCAGGACACCTCGCTCGACGCGCTGCGCGAGAAGGTCTACCTGCAGATCTCCAAGAAGTTCGGACGCAAGGGCACCGCGATCGTGTCGTCCAATATGGCGGTGATCGAAGACGGTCTGACCGCGGTCATTCCGGTGCCGTATGACGAGCCTGCCTACCTGACGATCGATGCGGAGTCGGCGCCGGTGAACTCGCGGGGGCTGGCATTGTCGTCGGCGATGTGCCCCAGCCCATGCGCTGCCTCCAATCTGTTCGATGCGGACTACTACGAGCGGATCATGGGCAAGCCGTTCCGTGACGGAACGGTGGGTCGTGCGCCGGTCTTCCCGGGTTCCGGGCTGTTCGTGCCATCGGGTACCGCCGCCGGCAAGGACAAGGGCATGTTCCGGCGCACCGTGCCGATCTTCGATGCCTCGCTGTGCACGGGCTGTATGGAGTGCACCCTGGCCTGCCCGGATGCCGCGATCCCCAATGCCGTGCACGAGATCCATACGCTCATCGCGGCCGCGGTCGAGATGATCGAGGTGAACCAGCCGCAACGGGCCGCCATGCGCGATCACATCTACGGCATCGCTTCTCGGGTGCGTGAGTACTACCGCGCGGACAAGGACGCCGGCCCGCTGGCCGACCTGGTCGCCAAGGCAGCCGACGAGCTGGTGCCCGCCACCTCCGGGTCGTACCTGCGCCGCAACTTCGGGGCGTGCGTCGAGGTGCTGCGCGGCTTCCCGGTGGCACGGACCCGTCCCTTCTTCGATGCCATCGAACGCGAAACCCCGGGCAACGGCGGTCTGTACTCGGTGACCATCGATCCCTGGAAGTGCACCGGCTGTCTGGAATGCGTCGACGTGTGTGGTCCCGGCGCGCTGACCGCCTTCGACCAGACCCCCGAGATCGAGGAGAAGCTGGAAAGCGGCTTCGAGTTCTTGTCGCGGACCCCGAACACTCCCGCGCGGTTCACCGCCGGGGCCGTGGATCCCGGTGGCGACACCAAGCGGCTGTTCCTCGATCGGGCGAACTACTACGCGGTGACCGGCGGCCATGGCGGATGCCGCGGCTGCGGTGAGGTCACCAGCACCCGCATGGTGATGGCCACCAGCCACGCCTTGGGCGCCAAACGCCAGTCCGAACAGCGGATCCTGCTGACGGCGCTCGTCGACGCAGTGTCGGCGACACTCGATGACGCCGTGGACATCACGCCCGAGCGGAAGGCCCGGCTGGAGGCCACCATCGCCGAACTCGAGAAGGGCCTGTACCTGCTCGAGGGCGGCCCGATCGGCAAGGCGCCCGCCACTACAGTGGTCGCCAACTCGACCGGCTGCTCCAGCGTGTATGCCTCCACCATGCCTTACAACGCCTTCACCGATCCGTGGGTGAACAGCCTCTTCCAGGACGCTCAAGCCCTGGCCAAGGGCATCTACGAGGGGCTCGCCGCCAAGGCGGCCGATCTGGTCAAGGCCGTCCGGGTAGCGCGTCTGGAACTCGAGGATGCCTACGATCCGGCCGTCCACGACCGCGAACTGGCCACCCTGGATTGGTCGGAGTTCACCGATGAAGAACTGGCATACCTGCCGACCGTGCTCACCATCGGTGGCGACGGCGCCAACTACGACATCGGTTTCGGTGCGCTCTCGCGCATCCTCACCTCGAGCACTCCGATCAAGATGATGGTGCTCGACACCGGCGGCTACTCCAACACTGGGGGCCAGGCGTCCACCGCCAGCTTCATCGGCCAGGACGCCGATCTGGCGCGGGTCGGCGCGACTGCCACCGGCAAGACCGAGGACCGCAAGGAGCTGGCGATTCTGGCGGCGTTCCATCCGAACACCTATGTGGCCGCCACGGCGACCGCCATGCAGGGACACTTCCTGCGCGCGGCCATGGACATGCTGAACTTCAGCGACGGTGCAGCCCTGATCGACGTCTACACACCGTGCCAGGGTGAGAACGGCATCGCCGACAACATGGCCAACGAACGCGGGCGGATGGCCGTCGCCTCCCGGATGGCTCCGGTCTTCGTGCACGATCCCCGCAAGGGCGACAATCTGCGGGACTGGTTCGATCTGGACGGTAACCCCGATCCTGGCAAACTGTGGACGACCCACACCATCGAATTCGTGGACGAGACCGGTGAGCTGCGACTCAAGGAATTCCCGTTGACCCCGGCGCAGTTCGCCATGGGCGAGGTCCGTTTCAAGAAGCAGTTCAGCAAGCTGCAGATCGATCAGGACGCCATTGCCGTGCCCGTCGAGGACTACATCGATCTGCCCGAGGCCGACCGTGCCACGCATGTGCCGTTCATCTGGTCCACCGACGGCGCCGACCGGCTGGTGAAGATCAAGGTCAGCCAGACGATCGTCGCGATGGTCGAAGGTCGTCGCCGCAACTGGCAACTGCTGCAGTACCTGGCCGGAGTCGACATCGAGCGGCTCAAGGCCTTGCACAAGTCCGATCTGGACGATCTGCAGTCGCGTTATGACGGTGCGATGGCCGCCCGCGAGTCGTCCATGGACGAGATCGCCCGCGCGATGAGCGAACTCGCCGCCTCGACCGCAGCCCAGCCGGTCACCACCTTTGGTGGCGGCTTCGGTGGATTCGGTGGACCGGCTCCGGCAGCGGCTGCCGCTCCTGCCGAGACCGGCCTGCCCATCGTCCGGCTCGACGCCGACGACATCGCCAAGTGCACCGACTGCAAGAACTGCTGGCAGGAATTGCCGGAACTGTTCGAACGCACCAAGGTGATCGTGGACGGTCAGACCCGCGATGCCGCGCGGCTGATCGCCGGAGCCGTCGACAAGGTGGAACCCACCGACGATCTTCGGCGGCGGATCGCCAAGGTCGTTGCCAACTGTGATGCCGAAATCATTCACTGAGGAGGCGGCCATGACCACGACAAGCCACGATGATCTGACCCGCTATCTTTCGGCGTCCCAGGCGCTCGCTCAGACCGCGACCGAGGTCGAGGAGCTGGCCCGCTCGGAGGCGGTGGAGACCTACCGGCGTCAGATCGATCTGCTCGGGCGCCGGTTGCAGACCAATCCGCGCGCCTTCCGCGACATGTTCATCTCCGACGGGATGGGGGCGATCGCCGCCGAGTTCCGCCAGCCGGAGCTGTCCGAGGAATTCACCACGGCCCTGTGGCAGAAACTGCTGCTGGGCAACGACGCATCCCTGGTGCTGATGCGTTTCGTCTGGAATCTGCCGCTGGGAGCCAAGCGCAAGTTCATCCGCGCGCTCGACAGCTACCTTTCGGAGCGCTACCCGGTGTTCAAGGGGCTGTCGGTCAACTGGCCGGCCGGCTCCTCGATTCCGCCGTATATCCGCACCCCCGAGCAGCGCAGCGAAGACTTCGAACTGGTCAACCAGGGCTACCTCGGCTACATGAACATCGGCTACACCCAGCGTGAGGTCGATCTGCTGGTCTGGCTGGAGGCATTGCGCGACAAGCAGTGCGCCGACAAGCCCTGCCAGCTCGGCGAGCTGCTGGCCGGACGCAAGGAGCCGCGCGGCGGCTGCCCGGTTCAGGTGCACATTCCCGACATGATGCAGCTGCTGGGTACCGGCCATTTCCGCGAGGCTCTCGATCTGATCGAGTCGATCAACCCGCTGCCGAACGTCACCGGGCGGGTCTGCCCGCAGGAACTGCAGTGCCAGTCCGTCTGCGCGCATTCGGGGCGTCCGATCGAGATCGGCCAGCTCGAGTGGTTCCTGCCGCAGCGCGACCGGGTCGTCGATCCGGACGGCAACATCGCGCGCTACGCGAACGTGCCCGACCCATGGCAGGTGGCCACCAAGCCGCCGGTCGCGGTGGTCGGCTCGGGGCCGTCCGGGCTGATCAATGCGTTCCTACTGGCGGCCGAAGGTCACCCGGTGACCATCTTCGAGTCCTTCCACCGGCTGGGTGGTGTCTTGCGTTACGGCATCCCGGAGTTCCGGCTGCCGAACTCACTGATCGACGATGTGGTGGAGAAGATCACCGCACTGGGCGGCCGCTTCGTCACCAACTTCGTGGTCGGCAAGACCGCGACCCTGGCCGAACTGAAGGAGGCCGGCTTCTCGCACATCTTCGTGGGCTCGGGCGCCGGCCTGCCGCGCTTCATGAACGTGCCCGGCGAACACCTGCTCAATGTGATGAGCGCCAACGAGTTCTTGACCCGGGTCAACCTCATGCAGGGTCACCGACCCGACCATGAGACTCCGTTGCCCGAATGCCGCGGCAAGAAGATCATGATCATCGGCGGCGGGAACACGGCGATGGACGCGGCCCGTACCGCGCGCCGACTCGGCGGCAAGGTGACCATCGTCTACCGCCGCACCCGCCAGGAGATGCCGGCCCGTGTCGAGGAGCTGGCGCATGCGCTGGAAGAAGGCATCGAACTGGCCACCCTGCGCTCACCCAGCGAGTTCCGCGGCGACGACCGGACCGGCTTCGTGAATTCGGCCGTGCTCGAGGTCATGGAGCTGGGGGCCCCGGACGCGTCCGGGCGTCGTCGGCCGATGGCCACCGGCACCAGCGAGACGGTGGACGTCGACCTGGTCATCATGGCGCTCGGCAACTCGGCGAACCCGATCATTCGCGATTCCGAACCCGAGCTGACGGTCACCACTGCTGGTGCCCTGGAACTGACCGAAGGCAGCCAGGCAACCTCGATCGGCGGCGTCTACTCCGGTGGTGACGCAGCACGTGGCGGATCGACGGCAGTCAAGGCCGCCGGGGACGGCCAGGCCGCAGCCCGGGAGATCAGGGAGGCGTCGCTGCTGCCTGCCGCGCAGATCATCGAGATGGTGGCCGGGGCAAAACGCTTCACCGATCTGGCCAGCGCCCCGAACACCATCATCGAGCGCCGCGAACTGCAGCCGAACATCATCGAGCTGACCGTCAATGCTCCGGTCATCGCCAAGAATGCGCAGGCCGGCCAATTCGTGCGGGTGCTCGCCGAGCCACAGGGAGAGCTGGTGCCGCTCACACTGGCCGACTGGGACGCCGAGGCCGGCACGATCGTGCTCGTCGTCCAGGGCATGGGCACCACCTCGAAGATGATCAACGCGATGAAGGTGGGGGACCGTCTCGAAGGCATCGCCGGCCCGCTGGGCCAGCCCAGTGAACTGCACAAGATCGCCGACGATCAGACCGTGGTCTTCACCGCCGGCGGTGTCGGACTGCCGCCGGTCTACCCGATCGCACGAGCGAATCTGCAGCTGGGCAATCACGTCACGCTGATCGCGGGATTCCGCAGCGCCGACCTGCTGTTCTGGGTGGGCGAGGGCGAACGGGTGGACGAACTGCAGGCCGAGTTCGGCGATCAACTCGAGGTGATCTACACCAGCAACGACGGCTCGTTCGGCATCGAGGGGTTCGTGACCGTGCCGCTCAAAGATCTGCTCGACGCAAACCAGCGCGGCGAGGGACGCCCGATCGCCGAGGTCACCACCATCGGTCCGCCGATGATGATGCGCTCGGTCTCGGATCTGACGAAGCCCTACGGAGCCAAGACGGTCGCCTCGCTGAACTCGATCATGGTGGATGCCACCGGCATGTGCGGGGCCTGCATGGTCCCGGTGCTGATCGACGGCAAGCTGATCCGCAAGCACGCCTGCATCGATGGGCCCGAACTGGACTCGCACGCGATCGACTGGGACAAGTTCTTGCCACGGTTCAATCTCTTCAAGTCGCAGGAACAACAGAGCAAGGTCAAGCACGGCCTGGCCTGAGGCCCGGTCTGTGTAAGTGTCCCCGCATGGCATTCGTGCTGTGCGGGGACGGCCTTCGCCGGACCTGGCGCACCGCATAGACTGGCTGAACCGCTACTTACGATCAAAGGAAATGATCATCGTGCTGAGCTACGACGTTCTCACCGCACCATCCGTGCGCTGACGCCGTAGGCAGCCGCAGGCTCCGATGTCAGCGCTTCCGCTGACTACTCCAGGAGCCTCATGTCCATCAATCATTCCTCCGCTGTTGTCCTGACCGATGTTTCGTTCGCCTGGCCCGACGGCACCGCAGTACTCGAACACCTCAGCGCGGCCTTCGAGTTGGGACGCACCGGCCTGATCGGCCGCAACGGCAGCGGCAAATCCACGCTGCTCAGACTGATCGCCGGTGACTTGACCCCGACCACCGGTTCGATCGGTCCCACCGGCGAGGTCGGCTATCTTCCGCAGCAGCTCGCGCTCCGCGCTGGGGTCTCGGTGGCCGAGCTGCTGGGGATACGCGAACGAATCGAAGCGCTACACGCCATCGAATCGGGCAGCACCTCGGCTCACTGGTTCGACGTGCTGGGCGACGACTGGGACGTCGAAGCGCGTGCCCGTGTCCAGCTGGACCTTCTTGGCATGACGACGGTCGGGCTCGATCGTCACATCGAGACGTTGTCCGGAGGCGAGATCATGCTTGCCGCGCTGGCTGGGCTGCGGCTGGGCGGTCCTGACATCGTCCTGTTGGATGAGCCCACCAACGATCTTGACCGCCAGACCCGCCGGCAGCTCTACGAAATGATCACCGGCTGGCGGGGCACCCTCATCGTGGTGAGCCATGACACCACGTTGCTCGACCTGATGGACGACATCGCCGAGCTGCGCGCAGGCTCGCTGACCGTCTTCGGAGGGTCATACAGCCAATACTGCGCGCATGTCGATCAGCAGCAGGCTGCCGCGCAGCAGGCATTGCGCACCGCAGAGCAGAACCTCAAGACCGAGCAGCGGCAGCGGATCGAGGCGCAGACCAAACTTGCGCGTCGGCGACGCTATGCGAATACCGACTTCGAGAACCGGCGCAAGCCCAAGATGATCATGAAGCAACGCAAGACCGAGGCGCAGGTATCGGCGGGCAAGCTGCGTACCGAACTTGATGAGAAGATCGCCTCGGCCCACGATGCCGTCCAGGAACAGGCCGAACGGGTGCGCCGCGACGACCGGATCAGGATCGAACTGCCCGACACCGAGGTCGCGGCAGGCCGCAGACTGGCCGAATTGCGCGACGCCTACGGGCACGGCTTCGTCCTGCAGGGACCCAAGCGTTTCGCTCTGACAGGACGCAATGGCGTCGGCAAGACTCGCCTGGTCGAAACGCTGATCCATCCCAGAGTGGTTTCTGCGGGTGAGCCGATGGCGGCATCGTCCACCGGCCGGATCGGTTTTCTGCCGCAGCGGCTCGACCACCTGGACGATGACCTCACCTTGATGGAGGCGGTCCGCCGGGGTGCACCGCATGCACGGCCGGCTGACATCCGCGCGAACCTGGCCAGATTCCTGTTCCGCGGAGATGTCGTCGAGCGCAGGATCGGGGCTCTGTCGGGCGGCGAACGGTTTCGTGCTGCGTTGGCGGTGATTCTGCTGGCCGATCCGCCGCCAGAGCTACTCGTCCTTGATGAGCCGACGAACAACCTCGATCTGGCCAGCGTGAACGAACTGGTGGATGCGCTGGCCTCCTATCGCGGCGGCCTGATCGTGGTCAGCCACGACGAGGGCTTCTTGGCCAGGCTGGGCATCGACACCTGGATCACACTCGAGCGCGACGGTCGCTTGCGCTGAGGAATCACGAATGCGAACGCCAGAACTCGGCGAGGGCCGGCCCCAGCACTTCCCGTTCCTGCATCGGCAGGGAGTGCGTGGCGTCGGGCCACAATGTGGCCACCGCCTGCGGGCACTGCTCGCCGATGCGGTCAACGGCGTCCTGGCCTCCGGCGAGCGATTTGGTGCCCGCGATCTCCACCCGCATCGGCATGTCAAGGCTTGCCCACTCGTCGTCGGTGAGCCGACGTGGTTGGGGCAGCGCTGCCGCATAGCCCTGCGAAGCCGCATCGATCATGACCGAGAGCGGCGTGCGTTCCTGGACCTCCTCGACCGTCGTGCCACCGATCTCGGCCAGTGCCCGATCCTTCATCGATTGCGGCACCGGCAACACCAGGATGGTGGCCCAGAAGAACGCCGAGGCCGGCATCGCCTCGATCACCATGACCGGCTCCAGCAGGGTCAGCGTGGCCACCTTGGCCGGATGGTGCACGGCGAAGACCGCTGCGCTCGCGCCGCCGAAGCTGTGGCCCACGATGTGCGCCCGATCGACAGCCAGTCCGTCGAGCGCCTGGTCGATCCACTCGGCCTGCGCATCGAAGGACGTCAGCGGTACGGTTTGCGCCGAAAATCCGGCATCGCCGAGTGGGTCCATCGCGTAGACAGTGCGTTCACCGATCCAATCCGGCAGATTCTCGATCCACATCGGCGCGCCGGAGCTGCGCCCCGGCAGTAGCACCACAGGCGGACCCGGCTCGGAGCCTTCCCACTCGAGCACCCGGACTGAACCGAGATCTGTCTGTACATCGAGGGTCCGAGTGGGATCGGGCAGCGCCGCCATGGCCTGGTCGTAGGCGGACGCGTATGCCGCCTTCGCCTCGACAGATTTCCAGCGACCGACCTGGGGCGGCGGATGCAAGATCGTCAGGACCTTGTCGACGACGAGCCCGCCGATGATCAGCATCGCCACGATCTTGAGCACCGTCCAGCCTCTGCGGCGTCCGGCAGATCCGCGCTCGCGCCGGCGGGTCCTATCGGGGGCGTGGGACCGGAGCTCAGTGTGGCTCGCGCCGGCGTTCGCCGTGGTTTCGGTAGCGGGTCTCATCGTCTCGCCTCCAATACATTCGTATTGCGTTCTACAGTACGTGCGTATTGCTACGCTGACAAGATGACCGACCAAGCCTCGCTGCGCCGACACGACCAGAAGAGCACGGAGATCCTGCTGGCGGTGTGGCGGGTGATCGCCGAGCGCGGCATCAGCGGTGTCACGATTCGCGCTGTCGCAGCGCGGGCGGGCGTGTCGGTGGGGCGCGTCCAGCATTACTTCGCGACAAAGGACGAACTGATCAGGGCGAGTGCCGACCTGATGATCAGCGCCGCCGAGTCGATCCACACCGAGGCCACTGCGGCAACGGGACCGGCCGCCGAGCTCTGGGATCTGTTGACCCATCCGATCCCGCATGCCTCGGCATCGCCGACGGGCACGGCGGTCTTCTACTCGTTCGTCGCGGACAGCGTGCGAGACCCGCAGATCGCCGCCATCCTGGCATCCGCCAAGTCGGGCGCTGCCGAGCGCGCCGCCGCGCTGCTGGCTCAGCTTGATCCAGACCTGCCCGATCCGGACGCGGCGGGTCGAGAGCTCATCGCGGTGAGCGACGGCGCCACCTTGGGCACGCTCATCGGAAGCCTCAACCCCGATCAGGCCCGCGCCGTCATCGGTTCTGCGATCAGCCGGATCATCGGCGAGGACGTGATCGGCGCCGGCTCACAGCATCTTGCGTAGTGCTGCCGCCGACTCCACCACCAGGTTCGGACGATAGGGGAAACGCTCCAGGTCCTTGCGTCCGGTGATGCCGGTGAGGACGAGCACGGTGAACAACCCTGCCTCGATGCCGGCAACGATGTCGGTATCCATACGATCGCCGATCATGGCCGTGGTTTCGCTGTGCGCCTTGATGCGGTTCATCGCACTGCGGAACATCATCGGATTGGGCTTGCCGACGACATAGGGATGACGATTTGTCGCCGCCGTGATGAGGGCGATGACCGAACCGGTGGCGGGCAGCACGCCCGTCGGGCTGGTGCCGAGCGTGTCGGGGTTCGTTGCGATGAAGCGGGCACCGCCGATGATGTGATTGATCGCCATGGTGATCGCCTCGAAGGAGTACGTGCGGGTCTCGCCGACCACGACGTAGTCGGGATCCTCCTCGACCATGACGAAGCCGGCATCGTGCAGGGCCGTGGTCAGGCCGACCTCGCCGACGACATAGAGCCGTGCTCCGGGATGCTGGCCGGCCAGGAAGTCGGCGGTCGCAAGTGCCGAGGTCCACAGATTCTCCTCGGGGACGATCAGCCCAGCCTGCTCGAGACGGGCCGAAAGATCCCGGGCGGTGTAGCTCGAGTCGTTGGTCAGCATCAGGAAGCGGCGCGAGGTGTCAACCCAGCAGTTGATCAGATCGGAGGCACCCGGGAGGGGGACGTCGCCTTGGAGCAGTACGCCATCTTTGTCGGTCAGCCAGCATTCGATGTCGCGAGGAGTCCTCTTCATGGGTACAAACCTACGGCCGAGCGGCGTGTTCTGCAGTATCCCAGTCGCACGTCGGCCGGCCGGACGAGGCAGTGATACAAATCTGCGATTCTCGGACACGATTTGGGCGCGTCCGGCTTCGATCGACGAGCCCGCCCTTCAGGGGCTAACAGATATGCGCCTGAAAGGGGTACGAATCACTCTCGTACCGGCGAGGTAATAGCGCCGCAAAGACCGCATTGCTAACGTCCTCGTCAGAGGTTTTGTGCCCCGCGATAGACGCTTGCGCTGACGATAGCTGATACTGCCGGACGCATGCCTTTGATGTTGCGTTTCGCAAAGAAGCGGCAAAGAGGAGACCCGAATTGAGCAGGGCTGTGGTGCTCGCCATGCCGGGAATCCAGCAGGCACGGCGCAATAAGGGGTCTGCGCAGACTGCCTCGTCCGACTTGCTGTTTCGTCTTTCGTATTAAGGGGAGCCATCGTGACCACCGATATTCTCGTTTATCTAGCAGCCTTTGGGGGTGGCTTCCTTGGGGCCGCCTTCGGGGCTCTTTTCGCCTTCTCCTTTGTGGGCATCACGTTGCTGGCCGGCATCGCCATCGCCATCTCCACAGGTGACGCTTCATGGATCAGCCTCATCTCGTTCGGCCCGTTCTTCGGCCCGCACATCTCGTTCGCCGGCGGCGTCGGAGCTGCCGCGTACGCATACCGCCGGGGCTACCTGAGCGGCGTGCGCGACATCGCCACGCCATTGGTGAGCCTGGCCAAGCCGGACGTGCTGCTGGTCGGCGGACTTTTCGGCGTCGGCGGCCTGATCGTTCACGACATCGTCAGCATCATCCCCTGGCTGGGCACCCATACCGACCTGCCCGGCATCACCGTGGTCATCAGTGGCATCGCTGCCCGCCTGATCTTCGGCAAGACCGGCATCATCGGCACCAACAGCGAAGGTCTCACCGGTTCGGCAAAGTTCAGGCCCAACGACAAGGACTGCTGGGTGCGCTACCAGGAAGGCTGGGGCAATGCGGCCATCCTGAGCCTCGGGGTGGGCCTGCTGTCCGCCTGGGCCACGGTGGCGCTCACTCAGGCATTCCCGGAGGCGGCGGGCAGCGTCGTCCTGCTCGGTTTCGGCGTCTCGGCGACATCGCTGGTCTTCCTGACTCTGGGCGCCGCGGTGCCGGTCACCCACCACATGACGCTGATCGCGGCGCTGGGTGCCGCCAACTTCCTCACGATCACCGGCAGCCCGCTCGCCGCGGTGCTGATCGGTACCTGCTTCGGCATCGTCTCCGGGCTGGCCGGTGAGGCATTCTCCAGGCTCTGGCAGATCCGTGGCGACACCCACGTCGACCCGCCCGCCAGCGCCATCTGGCCGATGACCGTGGTCGTCCTGGCCATCGCAGGCCTGTTCTGATCGGTTGATCGCTGCCCGGACGACATGGGCAACTGATCTCGGGGACCCGTGCAAGTGCGCGGGTCCCCGTCATTTGTGCGCTCGTCGTCGGGCGGTTGGGCGGTCCGGACGACGATAGATGCCGTTGCGCACCGGTTGGATAGGCCGGTGCACAACGGCATCTTCAGGGAGGGGAAGTGAATCAGCGGACGTTCATGCCGCCGACGAGGACGCAGCGACGACGCCGGGCGTAGCATCGCGCTGACGTGAGTCCCTCGCCGGTGGGTCCGGCGATGGTGAAGGTCGTGTAACCCTCGCCACCAAGACCGATACCCGCGTATGACGGCCCGTTCTTCACAAAGATCGTGGTCTGAATGCGCTTGGCCATCTTGGTCAGCGCGTTCACATCGGCCGAATGCATGATCGCGGTGTGGCGATTGCCATGCTCGGCCTCGACAGCCAGATCGATGGCTTCGTCCACGTTCTTTACGCGGACGATGCCCAGGATCGGCATCATCAGTTCGGTCTGCACGAAGGGGTGCTCGAACGGCACCTCGGCGATGATCAGCCGCGTGCCCTGAGGAGCCTCGATACCGATCGCGTCCAGCAGCACTGCTGCGTCCTTGCCCACACATCCGGTGGCGGCGTGGCCGTCCTTGGCGACCATCGCCGCCAACTCGGCGATCTTGGCCTGGTCCTTCAGCTCGTAGGCGCCGTTCTTCAACATCTCGAACTTCAGCAGGTCGACGACGCACTCGACAGCCAGGACCTCCTTCTCGGCGGTGCACGGCAGGTTGTTGTCGAACGAAGCCCCGTTGACGATGTCGCGGGCAGCGCGGACGATATCGGCGGTCTGATCGACAACGACCGGTGGGTTTCCGGCGCCTGCACCGATGGCCTTCTTGCCGCTCGACAGCACTGCCTTGACGATGCCGGCGCCACCGGTGGCCACCAGCATCCGGACCTTGGGATGCGCCATCATCGCGTTGGTGTTCTCAATGGAGGGTTCCGCCACGGTCACCACCAGATTGGCCGGCGCGCCGGCGACGGCCAGCGCCGCGTTGATCTTGCGGATCAGCCACTGGGTGATCTTGGTGGCGCGCGGGTGCGGGCTGAACACGACCGCGTTTCCGGCCGCCAGCATGCCGATGACGTTGTTGATCACCGTCTCGGTCGGATTGGTGGTCGGAGTGATCGCGCCGATGACACCGAAGGGGGACAGCTCCAAGGTGGTCAGGCCGTCGTCGCCCGACCAGGCCTCGGTGGTCAGATCTTCGAGGCCGGGAGTCTGCAGCGCGGCAGCCTTGTTCTTGAAGATCTTGTCGTCGACGCGGCCCATGCCGGTCTCCTCGACGGTGGCCTTGGCCATGTACTCGACGTTCTCGTCCAGTGAGGAGACGTCGCGCACCGCCTGAATGAAGCGCGCGCGGTCTTTCATGGAGCAGTCCAGATACTGCCGCCACGCCTTGTCGGCGGCGCTGATAGCCGAGTCCATGTCAGAGAAGATGCCATCGCCGGCCCCCGCCTGGGATTGCGCCTTGGCGACGACCTCCTTGACGACATCCTCGATGACCTGCCGGACCAGATCCGGGCTGATGGTGGACATTTCTACCTCGCCTTCCGAACTGCGCTCAGTGCGTGCTTGACCATGATGGAGTCCTCGTCCGGCGTGCCACCCGATACGCCGATGCCACCGGCGAGCCGCCCATCAACGAAGATCGGCAATCCGCCCCCGAAGACGACCACGCGTCCGTCTTCGAAGTTCTGAATGCCGGGAATATCACCCGTCGGTGATGACGGGTCCTTGAGATCTGCCGTCGGCTGCTGGAAAGCAGCCGCGGTATAAGCCTTGTTGACCGCGGTGTTGAGACTGACGAGCAGCGAGCCCGCCATCCGGTGCAGCAGCATCAGGTTGCCGCCGTCGTCGACACCCGCGAAGACGACCGGCAGCCCCATCTGATGGGCCTTGCTCTCGACCGCCTCGGCCATCTGCTTGAGCACGTCCAGGTCGTAGTGATCCAAGCCGAAGCCCTCGCCGGTGGGCGTCTCAGCGACCAGCTGATCAGCCTCCAGGGCCTTGGCGACCGACTCCCGGACGATCTTCTTGATCTCGGTGAGGTCGTGCCGATGTTCGGCCAGTCGAGCCAGCGCGTAGAGGGTGTCCGAAAGACGGTTCAGATACTTGACGACTTCGGGACGCACCTCGCGGGTCTCGGACATCGTCAGCACGCGACGCTCGGCCCGCCGGGTCACCGTCCGCGCCCGGTGCAAGGCGGCCGACAGCAGATCGCGGCCGGGGATGATGAAGCCCTTCTGGGGGCCGGTGACGGCCAGGCAGCTGTCGATCAGCGTTTCGAGTCCGGCGATGTCGTCATCGGTGATCTTGTCGATGAGCATCGCGCGGCCCTTGTCGTCACTGGCCAATTCGGCGCCGAGGACAAACAGCCGACGCTGAATCGCGTGCAGCTGCTCCCGGGTCTGCTCATCGGTGGCCAGCGCCTTGGCCTCGCCGATCGAGGAGTTCGCTTCGTCGACGGTGCCGTAGGCCTCGACAGCCACATCCTGCTTCGGGACGCGGGAGGCACCGAACAGCCCGGTCGTGCCCTTGTCCCCGGTTCGCGTGTAGATCTGCGGCATGGCTATCCCGCGATCTCTGTGGTGTCGACGATCCCGACGATCGTCGAGTCGATGGGGGAGTCGCTGCGGGCGGCGGCGAAGCGCGCCGAGCTTCCCTTCGTCACGATGACGACCGCGCCGATACCGGCTCCGACGGTGTCAACCGCGACCTCGGGGATACCCACGTAGTTTTCGTCGATGTCGATCCGCTGGATGATGAGCAGCTTGAAGCCGACCAGCCGCTCGTCCTTGCTCGTCGACACGACGGTTCCGCGCACCTTGGCCAAGAACATCGGATCAGCCCTCTCGTAGGATTCGGATGGAGCGGGCAGCTGCGGTGTCCTGCGCGAGCGCGGTGATCACGGTGTTCGCCGCGACATGCAGTTCGGTGCCCTCCGGGAGTTGCTGGACGAGCCGCTGGCTGAGCAGTCTGTCATGGCAGACCACGACGTTGCCGGCGGGAGCCGACGCGGCGACCGCGGGCAGGACCGCGTGCTTGTCAGCAGCGGCCGACAGCCCAGCAGCCGTTGTTCCCAGAGCGGCCACCAACGGTCCCCGTTGCAGGCGGTCGCGGGCTTCGAAAGCGGCGATCGCGGTCCGGCACAGCGCTCGAGCTTCGGCCAGGCGGACCCCGAACGAAGCCAGCGTCGCGAGATTGCCGCGCAGCAGGTCGGCGTAGCCGGCAGGAATGTTCGGATACCACTGCTTCTTGCCACTGCTATCAGGGCAGACCGGTGACTTCGAGGCCACGATCGCACGGTTGCTCATGATGAACTCGGCGGTCACGTTGCTTGCCAGGCAGTCGGCGATGCCGTGCGCGACCTTGGCCGCGATGTTGGCGGTGAGGGTCGGGAGGATCAGCATGTCGTGATCGGTGACCAGGTTCTTGGTCACATCACGCATACCGACCGAGGCGATCAGCCGCTGGTCGAGAACCCGCTGGGCGCTGGGGGTCTGAATGCAGTCGAGTTGTACGCCGGTTGCCTGCAGCCGCTGCAGGCTGGCGATGGCGTCCTCGAAACCGATCAGGCCGCCGGTGAACAAGACCAGTGCGCGGCGGGGGGCAGGGGCCAGCAGATCGGCAATGACCTGCCGGATGATCGTCTTAAGTTCGTCTTCAGTCATGGCTCGGCTCGCTCATGGGGACTCCCAACGGGGTGATGAAAAGCGGCTCCACCGGCCGGATCACCGGGCGTCCCAGTCGGGTTGTGAATACTGCGGGCGCGTTGTCGAACGAGCTGGAACCTCCGACGAGGTAGACGACCGGCACATCCCGGTCGCCCAGCGCAGTCGCAGCGATGGTGGCCATCCGTTCCAGAGTGGGACGGATCACGCCCTGCACCAAGCGCTGGCTGGCAGGATCCTTCTTCAAGGCCTCGGCCTCGTCGTAGCCGATACCGTGATTGCCGGCCAACACCAGAGTCATATGGTGACCGCCGGTGGGCTCGTCCACCGACAAGACGACCGTGCCGTGGTCAAGCACCGATACTCCGGTGGTGCCGTGACCGATGTCGATCACCGCTCCGTCGGTCATCCCCAGCACCCGGGCCGCGGCGACCGGCTCGTCCACCAATTCGGTCAGGTCCAGATTGGCGGCCTCGACGACGTTGCGGAAGATCGTGGCGGTGGCGCCGCCGACTCCGGGCGGAATGGAGGCGGACGCCGCGGTGAACTCATACCCGAGCCGGGCTTCGAGGTCCTGGGTGAGGTTTCGCACTGCGGTGGTGGCACCGAGCCAATCGACGACGATGCCATCACGCACCACAGTGGAGTGCACCCAGCCTCCGGCGACCGGACGGTCATCCGCGTCCACCACCGAGGCGACGATGTTCGCGGTTCCCAGGTCGATCCCCAGCCGCAGTTCGCCGCTGTAATCCTCGACCTCACCGGTGCGTACCAACTGCGCGAAGCGGCGGATCGCTGCTTCGGACGTCTCGGTGCTCCGGTTCGCCATGATGAGACTCACTTCTTGATCAACTTTCCGAAATCGCCTTGCTTCAAACCGAGCGCGTTGGCCTCGTCGGTGTCCAGATGAATCTCGGGCACCCAATCGGCCTTCACTCGGACGATGAAGTTGTCCAGCACCCCGCCCCGCTGACCACCGAAGGCGAACTTGACGAGGTCCTGGTCCTTCACGCCGAGCGCGGCAGCGTCGGCCGGCCCGAGGTGAACGTGCCGGGCGGCGACCATCGCGCCGTGCTCGAGGTGAATGCTTCCGAGCGGACCCTCGATATCGATCGGGGTAGCGCTGTCGAGGTGGCCGGACTGGATGACCGGTGCCTTCACGCCCAGCGCATAGCAGTCGGTCCGGCTCAACTCCACTTGGCTCTTCGCTCGGCACGGACCCATGGCACGGACCTTCTCCAACGAGGCCTTCGGGCCGTGCACGGTCACGAACTGCTCGGCCGCGAACTCGTTGGGTTGGCGTACCTGACGAAAGATCGTCAGCGCGTCCAGACCGAAGAGCGTCTTGAGATCCGCCTCGTTCAGATGCACGTGTCGGTTCGAGACGCCGACGACGATCCGTGTCGGGTCCATCAGGCACTCGAGACGATCCCAGATCTTTCGGGTGATCTCGTCGACGAGTACCGCGGTGTCCAACGCCATCTCAGGCCTGCTTGGGCAGCAGTGACTCGACGTCGTTGTGCGGCCGCGGAATGACGTGAGTGCTGACGACCTCTTCACCGACGCGGGCGGCAGCGACCTGGCCGGCGTCCACGGCAGCCTTGACGGCGCCGACATCCCCGCGGACCATGACGGTGACCAGGCCGGCACCGATCTTCTGGTAGCCGATCAGCCGCACGTTGGCCGCCTTGACCATGGCGTCGGCAGCTTCGACAGCGCCGACGTAACCCTTCGTCTCGATGAGACCCAGTGCATCTCCCATGGGCTTCTTCCTCTCCTAGTGGGTGTTATTTCTTGGCGTAGCTGGACTTGGCGCGCTGACCGGTACGGGCCGGACGCGCCGGTGCAGCAGTCTGCGCGGGCTCGCCCGCGTCCTGGTCGGCGGCGGTCTGGGCCGCCGGGGATTCCGGTGCGATCGGTTCGGTCTCTGCAGGCACAGCATCGACGGTGGGCTCGGCAACCGTCGCAGTCGGTTCGGCCTCGGCCGGCGCGGGCGTCGGCACTGCGGCCTTCCGGCGGGGACGTGGCTTCGACTCGAGCGGGGTCGCCGAGGTCGCCGCGCCGCGTCCCACGGTCACGTCGGTGTCGACGACCGGCTCGATCTGCGGATTCGGCCGGGCGATGACCGAGGTCGCGAAGACCGTGGTGATTCGTCCGGCCGCGGCCCTGGCGGCGGCGATGGCCGACTGGACCGCCGAGACATTGCCTTCGATCTTCACGGCGACCATGCCGAGACCATCGGTGGCCTCGTAGCCGATCAGCTTGACGTCGGCGGTCTTGCATGCGACATCTGCGGCTTCCAGGGCTGCCGGAAGCCCGCACACCTCGATGGTGCCGAGGCTCAAGTTCATCATCTGTATCAGTCCTTCACTCCGCAGGGGCAAGTTGTCTGAGGTCAATCAAGGGCATCCGCTTCACCAGACGCGCCGCGTTGGTGCCGGCGGCCCGGTCACTGGCGGCCGACCGGTTGAGAATCACGACCAGGTAGGGACGATCGACCGGCAGCTTCTCGGTGGTGATGACCACATAGTCGAGCGCCACTCCGACACCGACGCCCAGCCGCGACTGTTCACTGGCGTCGTGGGCCAGGATGAGGGGATTGAGCTCGCCGTGGCGGCTCAGCTCGGCGGGCACCTGTTCTTCTTCGATGCCATTCAGCAGGTCGGCGACCCGGGTGTGGGCGATGGCGTCGTTGATCCGCACGCAGATCGTGGGCCGCTCACTCATGTTGGGCTCCCCAAGCGAGCACGAGCCCGGTGGCCACGGCATTGCGCGGACCCTCGGTGCCGCGGATATTGCCGCGGCCGGCGACCACCCGGAACTCGGCGAGCGCCTTGGTGACCAGCTGCGGGATCTCGAAGTCCAGCGACGAGCCGCCGACGAGCACGACATGGGCGATGTCGCGGACATTGTTCGTGGGACTGACGGCCGCCAGCGCACGAATCGCGTTGGTGACGAAGACCCGTTCCTTGGCGTGGATGCGTACCTGGCGGATCACCTCGAGCGGCTGCTTGAGCGGCAGCGGCAGCATGCCGTCGGGGGTCAGCACGACGGTACGGGCAAAGATGTGCGGTGGCAGGGGAGCGTCGAAGAACTGCACCGAGCCGTCCTCGTGGCGGATGTGGAACAGCGTCTCCACACGAGCCAGCGGATAGCGCTTGATGTTCTCGGCGTCGTCGTCGCTTTCCAGGCCGAGCTCCGACTTGATCAGCAGGGTCACCATATTGCCGGCGCCCGCCAGATGGATCGAATGCGCAGTTCCGTCGGAGCGCAGTACCGACGCGTCCGTGGAACCGGCACCCATGTCGAGGATGGCGATCGGTATCGATGCGCCCGGAGTAGTCAGAGCGCCGCGCACCGCCATGTCGGCCTCCACACCCCCCACTTCGACGGGGACGCCGAACTGGGTGGTCATGTCGTCGGCGATCCGCTTCATCTGCAGGTGATCGGCCTTGACCATGGCGGCGATGCCGACCGCCGATTCCAGCGAGAACTCGCCGGCCAGACCACCGGTGACCTGCTGGGGTACCTGGGTGTCCACGGCCAGCAGATCGGTGACCTCGATACCGCTGGGATCGCGATCGGTGAGCCGGCCCATCACGGCGCGAACCTTCTCGAGCATGCCGCCGATATTGGTTCCGGCCTCTCCTTCGATATTGGTGATGCAGCCCACGGTGCCGCTGACCCGCATGATCTCCTCGGCGCCACGGTCCACATCGACTTCGGCGTTGCGGCGTTCGCCCTTGAAGATCAGGGTGCCGGCAGGGATCCGGCGCTCGGTGACATCACCCTTGGGGGTCTTGATGACCACTGCCGATCGGTTTCCGACCAGCGCGCGGGCCATCGGTACCACCGATGCCGTCTCGTCGGAGGTCAGGCCGAACAAGGTGGCGATGCCGTACGGGTTGGACAGTGTTTCGATGATGCGTCCGGGTGCGGCCACCTCGATGGCGGCGAGCATCCCGATGGGGACCTTGTCGACCAGGCTGACCTCGTCCACGATCGGGATCTTGTGCGTCAGGCGGTTGTGCACCAAGACACCGTCGTCGGACTGCAGGATCGCGCCGGTGATCGTGATTCGGGCCGCGGCGGCGTTGATGCGGGCCGCCACGTCGCCGAAGGTGTGGGACTTGTCGGCCACCACGATGACGGCCAGGTCAGGATCGACGGCGTCGAGCTCGTCGATCCTGACCGTGGTCCCAACCCCGATACCCAGTCCCCCTGGGGTACCGGGGTTGTGACCGATCATGGTGGATTCGGTGATGATCGTCTCGGAGATGGTCTCCATGGCCACGTCGCCGATGACCGGCGCCGCCTGATTGATCCGGATGAGATCAAGGTCTTCCAGCTTGCGGTGCGCCTGGTCCAGCGCGAGGCTCAGTGATTGGAAGATGCCCTGCGTGTTCTGCGGGGTGCCCTTGATGCCCGTGGTCGGCACGATCGAGGACGCGAGGAAGGCCGGGGCAGCGCCCGCGGAAGTCTCCGCGAGCGCCACTTCGGTGGTCGCGTTACCGATGTCGATGCCTGCAATCAACGCCATGAGATTCTCCGAGATGCCCAGTCACTCGCTCTTGAGACGGCCGCGCTTCTCGTAGACGTCGGCCGCCTCGCGAATGAACTTCGCGTTCACCTGGCAGCCGTAGTCCTTCTCGAGCTTGTCGGCGATCGCGTACAGCTCGGCCTTGGTCGAGCGGTACGGACGCAGCGCGTTGTAGACATCGAGCAGTTCGTCGTCGGGCACCTTGATCAGCTCGGCGGCGCGACGCATGTTGCGGCCCAGCGAATCACGGTCGACCGACTCGGCGACCTCGGCCTGCATCCGCAACGTCTCGGGTGCAATCCGGAAGTCGGCTGCGGTCAGTTCGCCCGCCCGCACCTTGTCGAGGCTGAACTCGGACAGTTTCCTGCCGGAGGCCGAACGGATCTGGTCGGGAACCTTCTCGCCCAGCGGGTAGTTGCTGGCATCCATCTGGCCGGAGGCAGCGGCGCCGGCCGGGGCGGTAAGGGTCGAGCCCGGCGCTACCTGGTCGTTGCCGAGCTTGGCCATCACCTCCGCCATGACATGGCGGATCAGTTCTTCTGATTCCATGGTTGGCCTCCTATCGGTACTCGACCCGAAGGGCCTGAGTCTTCTTGTTCGGATCGGTGAGCTGGACTTCCTTGATGTGCATGACAGCCGCGATCGCCTGGTATGTCGGGCGGGCCATCTGGTCGTTGCGGACCGGTACCGGCTCGGGTGCCTCACCCTTGGCGTACTTGGCCGCGTTGCGGCCGATGGCGCGGAACGTCTCCAGGTCGATCAGCGGGGCCTGCGGGAACAGTTCGAGGTTCGACAGCGGCGGCAGGTCGGCCTGGTGGATCACCGTGGTGCCGCGGGACTGAATGCCGATGCCGATTCCCGAACCGGAATACTCGGCGGCATCGTGGGCGATGAATCCCACATCAGCCGTGCGGTACGACCGGATGAACCGATAGGTCAGGCCCTCCTCCTCGATGCCCGCGCAGATCTCGCGCAGCACCTTGGCGTGCGGGATGCCGATGATCGTCTTGGTCATCACGCCGCCGAAAGCCGGCGACAGGGCGATGACGACCTCGCGGGGGCTGACGCCCCTCTTGGCCGGGCCGTCCTCGGTGATGACCAGCTGTTCACCCTGCTCGGGAGCCGGAGCGGTCGCCAGCGCAGTGCCGCCGGATGATCCGCCGGTGAAGTCGTTGATGACCTCTTCGATAATGGCGCGCAGTGTCTTCTCGTCCATTGTCATCACCTCAGATTTCTTCAGGGCTGATCGCTTGGCGGATGGTCTTCAACTGATCCCAGCGCTCATCGGTGATCTGGTAGCCGGTCTGCGGCCCGCGGTAATCGTTCGGGTAGTTGACCGCGCTCATCACGTGGAAGTTCTCGTCCAGGATCGCCGAGGTGTGCAGGTAATCGCCCGACACCCGCTGCTTCAGCATGTTGTAGACCGAGGTGGCGACGTCTTCGAAGCCGGCCCGGTCGAGTGCCTTGACCAGATCGACGCCCGTGATGCCACGGTTCATCAGATCCTCGGTGGCCTTCAGATCCTCAACGACGTTGCGCTTGGGCATGTCGTCCGAACCGCGGGCATAGGTCGCAGCCTCGACTTCCGCGTCGGTGATCTCGGGCAGGCCGAGTTCGCGGAAGATGGCCTGGATGGCCTTGGCGGCGTGGTTGCGAACGCGAACCACGTCCTCCTCGAGCACCGGGACCAGTCCGCCGTCGATCTTGAGGTCGCGCTGGATGATGAGCCAGTCGTCGTAGTCATCGGCATCCCAGTTCGAACCGGCGAACATGTTGTCGTAGTTCGGAGTGGACGAGTAGCCCGAGCAGATGAAGTCGGTGCCAGGCACGAACTGCATGAGGGTACGGGCCACGCGGCGCAGATCCGAATGCGTGAACGACTGGTCGTTGGACGAGGCGCACTCCAGGTCGAGGCTCATGGCGATGAGGTTCTCGGCGAGGATGGCGCGGATACCGCCCGGAACGGCGGCAGGAACGCCGACGCAGGAGACCGAACCGTTCTGGATACCCTGTGAGCCCGCGCCCTTGGCGACGTAGAGGCACCGGGCCTCCAGATAGAGCATCGACTTGCCTTCGGCGAAGCCCATCTGGACCTCGGACCCGGTACCTGAGGTAAACCGCATCTTCAGGCCGCGGGAGGCATAGCAGGAGGCCAGGAAGGACTTCGACCACGGCGTGTCGTCGCCATCCATGAAGACCTGCTCGGTGCCGTAGACCGAGACCGTCTCGGCATAGGCGGTGAACCCGCGCATGCCCAGGGCCAGCTCGGTGGCTTCCTCGACGGAGCACTGGGTGAGGATGCCGGGACGACCGACCTGAGCGCCGACCATGATCGAGATCGCGTTGAACGGCGCGTAGCGGACGATGCCGACCGTGGTCTCTTCCTCGGCGAAACCGCGTAGCGAGCCTTCGGCGGCGTCGGCTGCGATCTGCACCGGGTTGTCGCGCACATTGGTGACATGTGCTTGGTTGGCGGGGAAGAGGCGCGAACGTATCTTCGTGACGGCCATCATCATTTCGAGGACGGTCATCTTGTTGACGACTTCGGTGATCTTGGCCGGAGTCATCGAGGTCGTCAGCTTGACGACCTCCGAACGCGGTACCCGGAAATCGACCATCTTCTGGGCCAACTCGAGCGAATCGGTCGCGTTGACCTTTTCCGCATTGTCGAGCCGGATGCCGTAGTCGGCGATGAAGGTGTCGAGCATGTCGAAATCGGCTCGCTTCTTGCCGTCCATCTCGACGACCAGGCCGTTCTCGATCTTGATCGACGGCTTGGGGTCTGCCGGCGCGGCAACCGCGATCAGGCCGACCTCAGGCCACTCGGTGACATACCCGTCCTGGTTGACCGGCCGGGCGTCCAGTGCCTCGAAACGCTTGCTTCTCACTAGAATCCCCCGGATCAGATGTAGGGCGTGGTGGTGGACTCGGGGTAGGCACCCAGAGCGCCGAGCAGTTCGCGGCCGACTTCGCGGGCGGCGCGGATCGCTTGACGTACGGCGCCCGAGTCGCCGGCGAACGAGGCAATGACTTCGTTGGAGAAGCTGGTGCCCTTCGCGGGGCTCGAATACCCGATGATGTCGATGGTCGCGGCCTTCGCTGCGGTATCGGCGAGAACCACACCGATGGCGGCCGGGGCACCCACGGTGATGCCGAATGCCTTGCCGATCGGTGCGCCGAAGGCCTTGTTTAGCGCGTAGCTGGCGCGAGCCGTGTACTGGAATTCCAGGTGGCCCGCATCGTTTCCGTAGACATCGCCGAAGGTGCGCTCGATGTCGGACAAGGTGACCTCGACAGCGCGGCGGGCGTCGGAGACGTCCTCGGCGCCGAAGATGATCAGGGAGCCGTGGCCGGCGCCGCCCTTGGTGTCACGGGCGAGCTCGATCTTCAGGATCTCGGTATTGGTCGCCTTCACTGCCTCATCGGCGGCGAAGATCTGGGGGCCGGCACCGGTGCGGTCACCGATGATGCCGATCGAGCGATACTTCGCATCGATGCCCATCAGGGCGTGGATCTGCGGGTCCACATTCGGGATGACCAGTCCGATGGTGTCACCCAGAGCGGACGCGCCGACGAACTCCGTGACCGCGGGCACCTTGCCCGGGATCGGAGGCAGCGCGCCCTTGGGGGCGGCGGCAGGTGCGACCGCAGCTGCCTGCGGAGCCTTCGCATCTACTCGCTGCAGCACGGCGGACATGATCTGATTGACCAGTTCCTCATTTGCCATTAGTGATCACGACCTCACTTCTGGACGGACGGGAGAATGCTCTCCACGTCGGTGTGCGGGCGAGGAATGACGTGGACGGAGACCAGCTCGCCCACCTTCTGGGCGGCAACAGCACCCGCGTCGGTGGCCGCCTTGACGGCGCCGACATCGCCACGGACCAGCACGGTGACCAGACCGGACCCGACCTGCTGCTTGCCGATGAGAACAACGTTTGCCGACTTCACCATCGCGTCGGCGGCTTCAACGGCGGGGACGAAACCTTTCGTCTCCACCATTCCGAGAGCCTCTTGCATTCCGAACTCCTCCGTTGGATCGGGCCCGAGGGTATTCGCCACCCGGGCGCTCCCCGAAAGATTACGTCTGACCTGCGGACAGAATTCGGGTATTGGGCGACCAGTTTCCGGCACATTTTTCTGCAACTCCAAATCGGATAATGCGGTCGGTATAACCAAAATGTGCAACCAGAATTAGGGAGAAGATCACATATGTGCAACTCGATCAGCGAATCGTATTGCTGTGCGCATGGCGGCGCAGGGCGGACCGGGTCCGGGCCCCGCGGACCTGCCCTGCCCGAGCCGGATCAGGCGATTGCGGTGAGGATCTTGGCCAGTTGCTGCTCGGTGACGGGCACGGGATTGCCGGAGGTGCAGTAGTCGAGGGCTGCCTTGCGGGCGATCTCGGGGATGCGAGATCTGTACTCCGAGCGGTTCACGCCGGCTTCGGTGATGCTGACCGGCATGTTCAGATCTCGGCGCATCTTCTTGACCCACTCGCACAGTGCCAAGACCAGGTTCCGCTGGTTGCTGGCGCTGAGCCCGAGCGCGGCGGCCAGGGCCGCGTAGCGTTGCGCGGTCGGGCTCAACTTGCCCGGGCCGAAGCCCAGCTCGCCGGCGTTGAACTCGATGACATGCGGTAGCAGGATGCCGTTGAGGCGTCCGTGCGCGACTGGGAAGGTGCCGCCGATCGAGTGTGAAAGACCGTGCACGATGCCCAGCGCGGCGTTCTCGAAGGCGATCCCGGCCATGGTGGCGCCAGTGTGCTGGTGTTCGCGCGCCACGATATCGTCACCGTCCACGAAACATCGCACCAAATAGAGGTTGGCCAGGCGTAATGACTTCTCGGCGAGTGCATCGGAGAAGTCGTTGTGGCCCTTGCCCACATAGGCCTCGATGGCGTGACTGATGGCGTCCATGCCGGAATCGGCAGTGAGCTTGGGCGGCGCGGTGCGAACGGCCTGCGGGTCGAGGATGGCCACGTCGGCGATCATGTCGGCCGATTCCAGCGGCAGCTTGGCGTGTGTCTTCGGGTCGGTGACCACGGCGAAGGAAGAAACCTCCGAGCCGGTACCACTGGTAGTCGGCAGGATGTAGAAGCCCGACTGCGCGTGATGTCCCTGCTCGATGGCCATCTTGCGGACAGCCTTCGCGGTGTCGATGGCCGACCCGCCGCCGATGGCGAGAATGGCCTGCGGGTCGAACGCGAGGTAGGACTGCAACCCTGCTGCCACCGCGTCGATGTCGGGGTTGGGCTGCACCTCGTCGAAGATCGCGAGTTGCGCGTCGACCAGCTGATCTCGGACGCGGGCCATCAGCGCCGTGTTGACCATGAAGCCATCAGTGACGATGAAGACCCTGCGTCCGGACAGTTCCGACAGTTCTGCGAGCGCGTCAGGCCCGTAGCAAAGAGTCGTGCTGAGCTGAAAGCGATGCACCGGAAGGACCTCCATTGCGCGACGTGTACTGACGCCGGTATTCGCTCGGAGCCATTCCCGTGTAGGTCCGGAACACCCGCGAGAAGTAGTTGACCTGGTTGAAACCCAAGTCAGCCGCGATCTTGCGAACTGGCGTCTCGGTGAAAGCTAACATCAGTTGCGCGCGTGAGATCCTCCGTGTGGCGATGTACGACACGAATGTGCATCCTGTGACGGATTTGAACAGCTTGGAGAAGTGGCCGGGCGACCAGTGCAACATGTCGGAGGCCTCGGTGAGCGTGTACGGGTGGTTGGGATGCCGGGCGATCTCGTTGAGCAGGTCGCCCAGATCCGGCCGCCGTTGTGGACGTGAACGCGTGATCTCGTCCAAGACCATGGTGAGCAGCCGTTCGAGGTAGAGCTGGCACTGGTAGCGGTTGCTCGTCGTGGTGCGGGCGCGCTGCTGGGCCTTCACCAGTTCGGACAGGTGCTGGGTGATTCGCGGTGCACAGTCCTCGGCGACTGCCACCACGGTCTCCTCGATCAGCGCCAGCTGTTCGCGCAGCTCGCCGCGAACCGCGAATGCCTCATCCAACATGATGCTGGCTTGGCTGAATGCTTCGTCCAGGTTCTCCGCGGTGAGCGCATCGCGCAGCGCAGCGTGGTGCTCGGAGACGGTTCGGGAGCCGGATTCGTCATCTGCTGAAACGATCTGGGTCAGCAACTGGAATTGCGGTTGAGTGCGCTCCGGGTGCACGGTCTCGGCGGCACGAGAGCCCGACCTGGTCGGCAGATTGAAGATCGGGCACTTGTTGACCAGTCCGGCGGACTTGCTCAGCCCGAGCAGCGTCTCCGATGCCGCAATGATGCGTCGGCGTGAATAGACGGGAACCTGGTTGTACAGCTCGACCAGGCGTGGATCGTCCTGCCAGGTGCTACCGGTGGTCAGATACTGCGGTTGATCGGCGTCGTCGGTCTGACGCACCTGACCCGAAGCGATCGCTCCCAGATACTTGTCTCCTTCCATCATCGGCACACTGAAGTCGATCAGGCCGGCATGACATCGATAGATGCGCGGCGACTGTTCGATCAGAGACTGCAGTCCGCCATGAGCGTCACAGCTCTCACAAAGCTTGGCTCGCACCGGATCCGAGCGCATGGCCTGGCAGAACTCGGTGAATACGCAGGGTGCCGCCACTGGTACCCCGCGCGCCTCCACGATTACCGAAGCGAGTCCCGTCGCTTCGGAATAGTCTGCGGTCATCCGCTGAACCTGGTCCAAGTTCCATCGTTCTTGTTCCAGATCTGTCATTGTTTCCCTCCCACGGGCACCTCCGCGGGTAGTTGATTCCGCGGAGATTGAGAAGGTAATTGTCTGGATTGCCGAGCCGGGTTATCGACGCAGATCTCGGCGATCAGTCGAGGCGCCCCGGGGGTCTCTCGAGCTCTGCGGTGGTCGCTTCCCGGTACGGCGGACCGGCGTCCGGGTCGGGGAGGCGGCCGGCGCCGCCCGGGTCACCACCTCTCGGCGGAGTCGTCGAGGTGCGGCGTGCTGCGCGCGTTAGGCTCAGGTCTGGCTGTTGGGGACCCGGCGAGGAGATGATGCACAATGCGCTGGCATTTAGGCGGTTCTGTCGATAATTCCGGCAAGGTCCGAGTTCCGGCTATTCCTGACGGGGAACCGGTCCTTTCCGCCCGTAGCCTGATGGCGTCGGGACCGGAAGGAACAGTCTTCGGCCCGGTCGATCTCGACCTGTATCCCGGCGAGTTGTGCATCGTGACAGGTGATGAAGGTTCCGGGAAGTCGGCATTCCTGCTGACTCTTTCCGGACGATTCCGCGGCGCGACCGGAGACCTCACGATCTGCGGCATCGATGCGCTGGCCAGACCCTACGAGGCGATACAGAACACTGCTGTAGCCCGGCTCGGAAACTATGTACTGCCCGAAGATCGCCTCACTGTGACCGAATCCATTTCTGAGCGCGCCTACCTTGACGGCATTTCCTTGGCCGAGGCCGAACGCCGCGCCGCCCAGATGGAGGAGATACTCGGTTTCCGCATCGAACGCGGCGCAGAGATCGAGCAGTTGGATCCGGTCACCAGGATTGTCGGCGCAACGGCGCTTGTGGCGCTGCGTCCGGCACGTGTGATCGTCGTCGACGACGTGGACGCCGCAGTTCCGCATGCCGACCAGGTCGCCATGTATCAGTACCTCATCAAACTCGCCCAATTCAACGGGGCCGCAATAGTCTGTACGGCCATCAATGGCGATACCGTCCCGAAGGGTGTGCTGCGCGTGCGGCTCGCCTCGCGCCGGCGTTCTTATGTGCATGCCTATACCGACCATGAACCGGCCGAGATGACCGTCGTGGATACCGATCCGGTGATATCGGCAGATCCATTGCTGGACACCGACACCGGCACCGTCATCGTCACAAGAACAGGTGAGAACTGAAATGAGCGTCCAACCGGCATCGCGCCTGCTCCAGTACGAATTCCGCCGCTTCAAGGGCAAGTCGAGACTCGCGCTCATCTTCGTCCTGCTCATCCCTTTTCTGTACGGATGCATCTACCTGCACGCCAACTGGAACCTGTACGCGAACATCGATGAAGTCCAGGTGGCGGTCGTCAATCATGACAAGCCGGTCGAATTCCAGGGCCGTACCATCGCCGCCGGCCAGATGTTCGAAGATGGTCTCCGCGAAGAGCCGACATTCGACTGGTAGTTTCTCGGGGGCGACGACGCGAAAGCACAACAAGGTCTGTCCGACGGTGATTATTACATGATCATCGAGGTTCCGGAGGACTTCTCGTCCAATCTGGTGAGTGCCGGATCCTACGACGCGGTTCGAGCCAGCCTGACGCTTTATCGCGATGACGCGAATGGCTTCATCATCGGCACGCTCACCAGCAAGGCGGACGATGCCTTGTCCAGGACTCTCGACTCGACCGTTTCGGAGGCCTATTTCAAGGCGTTGTTCGTGAGCATCGAGCAGATCCGGGAGCAACTGACGACGGCATCGACCGGAGCTGCCCAGCTCGACAGCGGACTGGCCCAGGCAGCCACCGGGGTGAGTCAGCTCAATGATGCCGTGACAAGCATCGATACGTCAGGAATGCAGGCTCAATTGGACGCCTTGAATTCGGGACTCGATGATGTCGATGCCAGCATGCAGACGATGGCCGGGGCGGTCGGCACCATGCGCGATGGCGCCGGCGATCTGGCCGGAGTCAGTAATACCGTGATCAACGGCGCATCCAATGTGGAAAGTTCGCTGGCGCCGATCAACGACTTCTTTCAGAATCAGCTGCCAAATATGCAAGGCGATGCCGTAGAACTGGGAGATATCAATGCCGCTTTGGTGGCCGGCGAGAATGGTGGGCTGGTCACCGAACTGAGCGGCGATCTTTCCGGTGCCACGGTGGCGGCGCAGAGATTGCTGGTCAGCCATCCCGAATTGGCGACCGACCCGAACTATCAGGACTTGGTTTCACAACTTGCGAGTGCGACGATTCTGCATGCCGAGATCCATTCGAAGGTGACCGCACAGGCGACGTTGATCGCCGGCCTGAAGGCAAATCTCGATCCGACGTTGCTCCAAGCCGCCGCGAACGCTGCTCAGTCGGCTTCCGACACCTTGAACAATGCGACGGCCCAGCTTCAGACCGGCGTCTCCAAGATCGAGACAGGTATGACTCAGGCCGATGGTGCCACGGCCCAGCTCTACGCCGGGGTCTCGGCCCTGCGCGCCACGGCGAGCGATGTCATGGCGCAGGCTCCGAAGCTGATCAGCGGCGTGGTGCAACTCACCAATGCGCTCGGTCAGCTGAACACGGCGATGCCGCAACTGTCCAGCGGAGCCCACGAATTGGCCGAGGGCCTCAGCGCCGGGGTGAGCCAGATTCCCTCGCTGAGTGAGAACCAACAGGAGACGCTGTCCTCGGTGATGGCTTCGCCGGTCGATATCGAACAGGTCGTGTACCACGACGCGAAGTACTACGGGCGTGGTCTGGCCCCGATGTTCTTCTCCATCGCACTGTGGATGGCCACGGTCTCGATGTTCCTGGTCATCCGTACGATCTCCGGGCGGGCATTGACCGGGCGGGCATCCTTCCTGCGGACGACACTTTTCGGCTGCGGCCCGGTGGCGGTGGTCGCCGTGGCCTCGGCGATGATCCTCGGCTTCGGCGTGTGGGTGCTTCTCGGCCTGGATCCGGTACATCCATGGCTGTATCTGCTGCTGCTGGTCGTGGCGTCCTTGTGCTTCACATCGCTTGCCTATGCGCTGCGCGTCCTGCTCGGCTCCCCGCAAACGGCGGTCTTCCTGGTTGCGCTCATCGTGCAGCTGCCGGCCTGTGGCGGCACGTTCCCGGTATCCATGCTGAACGCGTTCTATCAGGGACTCGCCGTGATCTCGCCGATGCGCTATTCGGTGGATGCCTTCCGCGTGGCGATCTCCGGTGGGAATCCCGCGGTCTACTGGGGGAGTGTGGGCGTGCTGGCCGGGATCCTGGCCTGCGCAACGGTCGCGATCGGATGGCTGATCCGGCGCCGGATGATCTTCGAGATGCGCGATATCCATCCGCCGATGGTCACCTCGACCAGCACCGCCGATTACGCGTTCTCGGTGCGTCCTCGCTAACTCATCACCTCGAGTTGGGCCGCCAGCCTCTTGACTGATTCGAACTGGTGTTCGATAGTAGAAGGGTGCTAGTAAACACCGCCGCAGCCACAGCGACCCCGCATGGGGATCTGCTGCAGCGCCTGCGCAGCCAGGCCGATGCCGGGCCGCGGGTGCGTCACCTGGTACCGGTGCATCCGGCGCTGGCCGGGCTGCTGGACGGTGGCCTGCAGCCCGGAGCGGCCTACTCGGTCAGCGGCGGGGCCCTGCTGCTGGCGTTGCTGGCCGAGCCTTCCCAGGCGGGCTCATGGTGTGGGGTGGTCGGTATCCCGGAGCTGGGAGCCGAAGCGGCCGGTAGCGCCGGAGTCGTGCTGGAGCGACTCGTCCTGGTGTCGCAGCCGGGGGAGCGCTGGCTGTCGGTGGTCGCGGCGCTGGCCGAGGCCCTGCCGCTGGTGGCCGTGCGGCCACCAGCTCAGGTGCGCGACGCGGATGCCGCGCGGCTGGCTGCCCGTCTGAGAGAGCGCTCGTCGGTGCTGCTGGTCTGCGGTGACTGGCCGCGGGTCACCGCGAAACTCGGCATCGCCGAGGCGCACTGGTCGGGGCTGGGTTCCGGTCACGGCTATCTGGACTCGCGCGAGGTGCTGGTGAATGCCACCAACCGGCATTCCGGCATCTCCCGCACCGCCCGGCTGATGCTGCCCGACAGCACCGGACGGCTGTCTGCCGATGCCGGCGAGACGATGGCAGAACAGACCCAGCCACGGTCGACGTTGCGGGCGGTGGGCTGATGACTACCACTCTTGCGCCGGTTAGGTGTCTGGCCGCCTGGTTTCCGGATTGGCCGGTGAATGCCTGGTGGCTGGCCGAAGATCAGCCGCAGACCGGGCCGGTGGCGGTGATCGAGGCCAACCGGATCACCGCCTGCTCGCCGGCCGCGCGTGCCGAAGGCGTGCGTTGTGGTCAGCGGCGCCGCGAGGCGCAGGCCCGCTGCCCACAGCTGACCGTGGTGCCGGCCGATCCCCGACGTGACGAGCAGATGTTTACCCCACTGGTGGTCACGATCGAGCAGATCGTGCCGAAAATACAGGTGGTGCGTCCCGGGCTGGTAGCAATGCGGACGAGGGGCCCGGCCCGCTACTACGGTGGCGAGGCCGCGGCTGCTGAGGCGATCCTCGCCCAGATCTCCGAGTTGGGTGTTGCCGGCAGCCGGGCAGGAATAGCCGACGGTCTGTTCACCGCCGAACAGGCGGCTGTTCACGCCGATCCGATTCTGGTGGTACCACCCGGTGCTGCGGCCGGTTATCTGGCGCCGCTCCCGGTGAACCGGCTGGGCGATGCGGAGCTGAGCGAGCTGCTGCCCAGGCTGGGGATGCACACTTTGGGAGACTTCGCGGCGATGAGCGTCGGCGATGTCCGCGATCGCTTCGGCGACCGTGGCGTCCGGTTGCATGCGCTGGCGTGCGGACGAGATCCCCGCGAGGTGGTTCCACGCAGGCTGCCGCCCGAGTTCGACCGTCAGATCGACTTCGATCCGCCGCTGGCATTGGCTGAACAGGTCGCGTTCAGTGTGCAGGCCACCGCTGAGGATTTCGTCGCCGGGCTGGCTGCTCAGCAGTTGGTCTGCACCGAGCTGCGGGTCATCCTGCGGGCCGAGCAGGGCGAGCATGTCGAGCGGGTCTGGTTGCATCCGGGCTGTTTCGATGCGGCGGCGGTGGTCGATCGGGTGCGCTGGCAGTTGCAGGCGGCGGCAGGTAACGCGATCGGCAGCGGGCTGGTGCGGGTACGTCTCGAGCCGGTAGCGACCGATGCGATCGCCCATCATGCCCCCGGCCTGTTCGGCTCCGGCACCGACGAGAAGGTGCATCACGTGCTCTCCCGGGTGCAGTCGATGCTGGGTCACGAGGCGGTGGTCACCCCGGCCATCGGTGGTGGACGCGGGCTGGCCGAACGGCAGCTGATGGTGCCGTGGGGTGACCGGGCGGTGTTGCGTCACCCAGCTGATCGTCCCTGGCCGGGACGATTGCCCGATCCGCTGCCGGCCACCGTCTTTCCGCAGCGTCGCCGGGTCGAGGTGACCGACGCCGACGGCGTGCGGGTCGGTGTCGATGACCGGTTGCTGCTGACCGGTATCCCGGCCCAGCTGAGTGTGGGAGCCGCTCACCTGCAGCTGGCCAGCTGGGCTGGTCCGTGGCCGGTCAGCGAACGGGGCTGGGACGCTGCACAGGCAACCAAGGGCTGCCGTTTCCAGGTAGCAGACGTCACCGGCGGCGCCTGGTTGCTGATGCTCGACGATCAGGGCTGGTGGGCTGAGGGACGGTACGACTGAGGCCAGAAAGGAGGTACATCCATGGGCTACCACAATCCGCCCATCCCATGGCGTCAGCTGGAAGGCACACTGACCGGCCGTAAGCCGCCGGCCGAACAGGAGGCGCCTTTTTCGTGGAAGCGGGCGCCCTACCAGGCGCCACCGATTGTGCGTCCCGCCCACGTCGTGCCATACGCCGAACTGCACGCCCATTCGTCCTTCTCATTTCTGGACGGCGCATCCGGTCCTGTCGAACTGGTCGAGGAGGCGGAGCGGCTCGGTCTGCACGGGCTGGCGCTGACCGATCACGACGGGCTCTATGGCATCGTCCGGTTCGCGGAGGCAGCCGAGGCGACCAGCGTGAAGACGGTTTTCGGAGCGGAGCTTTCGCTGGACTTGCCGGCGCCTCAAAAGGGCGTCCCCGATCCGGTCGGATCTCATCTGCTGGTGCTGGCTCGTGGCGAGGCGGGCTATCACCGGCTGGCCGGTGCTCTCACGGCCGCCCAGTTGGCTGGGCAGGAGAAGGGCCGGCCGGTCTACGATCTCGATGGTCTGAGCGACCAAGCCGGAGGCGATTGGGTGATTCTCACCGGATGCCGCAAGGGAACGATCCGTCAGGCACTGCGCGCCGGCGGCCATCGGGAGGCGTCGCGGGAGCTGGCAGATCTGGTGGAGCGGTTCGGCCGCGATCGGGTCTATGTCGAGCTGACCGATCACGGCGGTCCGCTGGATTCGACCCACAATGACGCGCTCGCCACGCTCGCCGCGCAGGCCGAGCTGCCGGTCATCGCGACCGGCAATGTGCACTATGCCGCCCCCGTCCGGCATCTGCTCGCTCAGGCGGTGGCTGCGGTGCGGGCCAACCGCAGCCTCGATGAGCTGGACGGCTGGCTGCCCGCCGCCGGGACCGCGTTCCTGCGTTCGGGGGCTGAGATGCAGGCGCTGTTCGCTCGTTACCCGGGTGCTGTCGAGCGCACGGTCGAGCTGGCCGACGACCTGGCGTTTCCGTTGCGGAGGGCAAAACCGGCGCTACCCAAACAAGAGGTGCCCGATGGCCACACGCCGATGTCGTGGCTGCGCCGGCTGGTCTGGCAGGCGGTGCCGCGCAAGTATCCCGATCTCGACGAGTCCGGACGCTCACGCATCGAGCATGAGCTGGATGTCATCGAGGCCAAGGATTTTCCGGGCTACTTCCTGATCGTCCATGACATTGTTGCCGAGGCCCGGCGCCGGGGGATTTTATGCCAGGGCCGGGGGTCGGCGGCCAACTCGGCGGTCTGCTACCTGCTCGACATCACCGCGGTCGATGCGATTTTCTACAGACTGCCGTTCGAACGGTTCTTGTCGTCGCTGCGTGAAGAAGAACCCGATATCGATGTCGATTTTGATTCCGACCGCCGAGAGGAGATCATCCAATGGGTTTTCGAAAGATACGGGCGCGAGCGTGCCGCCCAGGTCTGCAATGTCATTCAGTACCGGCCGAAGAATGCGGTGCGCGATATCGCCAAGGCTCTCGGCTACTCGCCGGGCCAACAAGACGCATTCTCCCGCGATATCGAACGCTGGGGTGGCCCGATCGGTGCCGATGGCAGCAATGACATTCCACCGCAGGTGGCCGAGTTGGCGAATCAACTGCTGAAGGCACCGCGTCATCTCGGTATCCACTCCGGCGGGATGGTGCTGACCGAGCGCCCGGTGGGCGAGGTGGTGCCGATCGAGCATGCCCGGATGCCTGGTCGCACGGTGATCCAGTGGGATAAGGACGATGCCGCCTGGATGGGGTTGGTGAAGTTCGATCTGCTGGGGTTGGGCATGCTGGCGGCCCTGCAGCACTGTTTCGACCTGATCCGGGCTTCCACCGGCGAGACGTGGGAACTCGCCACCTTGCCGAAGGAGGAGAAAGCGGTCTACGACATGTTGTGCCGGGCCGATTCGATCGGGGTTTTCCAAGTCGAATCCCGTGCTCAGATGGGCCTGCTGCCGAGACTGCAGCCGCGCAAGTTCTACGATCTGGCGATCCAGATCGCGCTGATCCGGCCTGGCCCGATCCAAGGTGGTGCGGTGCATCCGTTCGTCCGCCGCAAGCTCGGGGCCGAGCCGGTGAGTTATCTGCATCCGAAGCTGGAGCCGGTGCTGGCTCGCACGTTGGGGGTCCCGGTTTTTCAGGAGCAGCTGATGCAGATGGCGATGGCGGTCGGGGAGTGCTCGGGGGAGGACGCCGATCTGCTGCGCCGGGCGATGGGTTCGAAGCGCGGCCTGGAGCGGATCGAGTCGGTGCGGGAGCGGCTGTATGCGGGAATGGAGCGCAATGGGCTGGTGGGGGAGAAGGCCGATATCATCTACCGGCAGATCCAGGCCTTCGCCAATTTCGGTTTCGCCGAATCGCATTCGCTGAGCTTTGCGCTGCTGGTTTACGCGAGTTCGTGGATCAAATTGCATTACCCGGCTGCTTTTCTGGCCGGGCTGTTGCGGGCTCAGCCGATGGGTTTTTATTCAGCTGAGACGTTGACGGCAGACGCCCGCCGGCATGGGGTCGAGGTGCGTCGTCCCGACTTGCAGCATTCGGGCGTCGATGCGGGCGTGGAGCTGCTGGACCCGGGATCGGGCGGGCCGACCGGCATGGATGCGTGCTGTGAGCGGTACCAGCCGTCGGTGGGCGAGTTCGATCCGGCTGCACCTGATGAGGGGGCGAGGCATCGCCGGGATGGCAGGTTTGTGGTGCGGTTGGGGCTGGCCGGGGTACACGGCATCGGGAAGGATGTGGCCGCCCGGATCGTCGCTGAACGCGAGACGGGTGGGCAGTATCGCTCGATGGAGGATCTTGTTCGTCGCACCGGTGTGACCGAGACACAGTTGTCGGCGCTGGCCACGGCAGGGGCATTCGATTGCCTCGGGTTGACTCGGCGGCAGGCCTTGTGGCGGGCGGGTACAGCGGCACTCGATCAAGCCGAGACGCTGCCGGGGACCATCGTCGCGCTGCAGCCGCCGTTGTTCGCTGAGCAGACCGGGCTGGAGCGGTTGGCGGACGATCTGTCGTCGACCGGGGTGTCGGTCGACGATCATGCCATCGCTCATATTCGCGGAAGCCTGGCCGCGCGCGGGGTGCTGACATCGGCCGAGTTGCGCACCTTCGAGGCCGGACGCCGGGTGAGCGCGGCAGGTCTGGTGACCCACCGGCAGCGACCGTCGACTGCCTCGGGTATCACGTTCGTGAATCTGGAGGACGAGTTCGGGTTGATCAATGTGGTCTGCTCAGCGGGCCTGTGGAAGCGGTACCGGCGGGTGGCCCGATCGTCGGCCGCGCTGATCGTGCGCGGCAAACTGGAGCGTTCACCGGAAGGAATCGTCAATCTGCTGGCCGATCGTCTGGAGCCGCTGACGATCGATGTGGCGCACCATTCGCGGGACTTCCGTTGAATGGTCGAGTTCCTCCACGTGAACGGCCAGGTGATGCTTGTCAGTGATGAATCCCAGCGTCATTGGGTCGATCCTCTCGGTGATCCTCACTTGATCTTGGTCTATGATCTCCAAAATCAGCCGTTTCCCTGACAGCCTCGCGAGCGAGGAGTTTAATGGCTCTTCACAATCGAGGGTGTAGGCGGGGTCTGAATCCTCCGGTTTCGAGTAGTGATCGGGCTATGTAGTGGGTGAGGTTCTGGAAGCCGAGGGCGGAGCCGCGGAGGTGTTCCAGTCTGCCATTGATCGCTTTGGTGGGCCCGTTCGAGGTGTGGGGTCGGTCGAAGTAGGCCAGGATGTCGGCGGATCGCTTCTTGAGGGTTCGACCGAGGGTGATGACTTCTTGCAGGGCCCGGGGAACCCGGGCACTGATGGTCGCGATGAGTTTGTCCAT
>JAAYVB010000037.1 GCA_012517405.1 Propionibacterium sp. | reverse complement strand
GGTGATCACCTATACCGAGGCCGTCGATCTTCTCGGTAAGTCCGGAGAGTCGTTCGAGTTCCCCGTCGCCTGGGGCGACGATTTACAGTCAGAACACGAGCGCTACATCACCGAAAAAAAATTCAAATGCCCCGTCGTGGTGGTGGACTATCCCCGCTCCATTAAGGCCTTTTACATGAAGCTTAACGATGACGGGAAGACAGTCCGCGCGATGGACGTTCTGGTGCCGCGCATCGGCGAGATCATCGGAGGGAGCGAGCGCGAGGGCCGGTATGATGTTTTGATTGACAGGATGCGCGAGGTCGGCTTAAATCCGGACGACTACTCGTGGTACCTGGATATCCGGCGTTACGGCACCGTCCCCCACGCGGGCTTCGGCCTGGGCTTCGAGAGGACCGTGCAGTTCGTGACGGGGATGCAGAATATCCGCGACGTCATACCGTTCCCGCGCACGCCCAGGAACGCGGACTTCTAGGCGCCGGGGACGCGGAAGGGCCCGCCGCTCGCGCCGGCCGGGAGACGCAGACTGCTTAACGGGGTTGCCATGAAAATCGCCATCGGTTCCGATCACGCCGGCTTCAAACTGAAAGAAGCGATAAAGAACGCGTTTCCCGGCGTCGAATTCGTCGACGTGGGGGCCTTTTCCGAGGAGAGCACCGATTATCCCGATCACATCGGCGCGCTCTCCCGCCTGGTCAAGCGGGGCGAGGCCGACCGCGGAATCGGCATCTGCGGCACGGGAATAGGGGCGTCGATAACGGCAAACAAGTTCGATGGGATACGGGCCGCGCTGTGCACCAGCGTCTTCATGGCCGAGATGTCCCGGCGCCATAACGACGCGAATGTCCTTATACTCGGGGCGCGCGTAACGGAAGAGTCCGAGGCGGTCGCGATAACGCGCACCTGGATCGACACCCCCTTCGAGGGCGGCAGGCACCAGCGCCGCCTCGACAAGATAGCGGCAATCGAATGCGGCGGATAAGCGTTTCCCTGGGCGTAACGTCCATCGCCGCGCGCGCAGCGGACCCGCGGGATGTATACGATGCGTAATACACTGCTGAGATACGCGCTTCCGGTTATCGCGCTTGCGCTTCTGGCAATGGCGGCGAAGGAGCTGTTCGATACCGTAAAATTCGGCCGCGAGGGGCTCGACCTCTACGGCGTGCGCGAAGACACGGACGAGGCCGGTCGGCGCTTTTACGCCGTGGCCGATCTGGGTTACAGCGGCACGAGCATTCCCGCCACCACCGACCTCGTGCTCTCGTTCAACAGGCCCGCGTCCGAACTCGCTCGTGACGACAGCGGGCAGTATGCTGTTCGCAACGCCGCCTACGAGGCCCGCCGGGGAGCGGGCACGCTCGGCGGAGCGGGCGCGTATTTTTTCAAAACGGACCACCGCGTCGAGGTGCGGCCCGAACGGGCGCTCTGGCTCGGTAACTGCGCCGACGCGGGCTCGTTTACCATCGAGATGCGGCTTAAGCCCGCCTCGCTCGCCGACGGCGCGGTGCTCTTTTCCGCCGTGGGCTACGCCTCCGGCCTGAAGCAGGGGGTGGAGATCGTGCTGAAAGGCGGCCGCGTGGCGGCGAGGCTGCACCGATTTTTCCGCGACCCGTCCGGGCGGCGCGTCGACGTGTTCCTCAACCGCGCGCACAAGCTCGTCGCGGGCGAATGGCGCCATTACGCGCTCAGCTTCGACCGCGTTTCGGGGAAGCTCGCGGCGCTCATCGACGGCGATGAGCAGGAGGTCGTGTACGTTTCGGACAACGGCGAGCCCTTCGTAAACGTGTACGAGCCTTCATTCGCCTGCGAGGACATGCCCGCGGTCGTTATCGGGAAAAACTTCTACGGTATTCTCGACGAGCTTCGCATATCATACCGCCATATCGACGACTTAAAAAAGGAGACCGAAATCGCCGTGCGGCGGCACGGCGGAGTGGGCGCCGTCGGCAGGACGCCCGTCAACCGCGAGGGGGTGGTTACCAGCCCCGTCTACCGCTTCCCGGGAACGGGGACCAGGGTGACCCTGTTTCAGTGGGACGAGCTCGTAAAAAACAACACCCATATATGGATGGAGTTCCGCGCGAGCGACGACCTGTTCGACCGGGACGGCGACGCCCCGCGCTGGTACCGGATCCGGAACAGCCAGCG
>JAAYVB010000028.1 GCA_012517405.1 Propionibacterium sp. | reverse complement strand
CTTCAAGCCCATCATGGCCGACATGAACGACATGGAATGGGCGACCGCCTTTTCCGGAGCCATGGCGCAGACCGTGGCCTCGTTCAAGACCAACGGCACCCAGATGGCCGACGCCATCAAGAACATCGGCGCGGTGGCGGCCGCGAGCAATATTCCGCTGAACGAGCAGCTCGCCGTGCTCGGTCAGCTCCAGACCACCATGCCCGGCTCAGAGGCGGGCACGCTGTACAAGGCGTTTATCATGAAGGCGGCCGAAGCCGGTGACGAGCTGGGCCTGTCCTTCACCGACACCAGCGGCCGTCTCAAGGGCGTGGTTCCCATCCTGCAGGAGATCAAGCGCCAGTTCCCAGACCTCTCCAACGCCGCTGCCCAGGTGAAGCTGAAGAAGGCCTTCGGCTCCGACGAGGCGGTCAAATTCCTGCTGCAGATGTCGGCGGGCATGGAGAGCCTCGAAGGCAATATCCAGTCGGTGGGCCGGGCCATGAAGACCGGCACGGCGGTCACCGAGCAGATGGCCGACGCCATGAACCAGGACATCGGAGCCCGGTTCCTGCTCCTGCGCCAGCAGATGGCCAACCTCAGCGAAATCCTGGGGCGCACTCTGCTACCGGTGGTGACGCCTGTGATCAACGGCGTCTCCCGCTTCATACTGTTCCTGCAACGCATGGCCAAATCGATGCCGGGCGTGACCCGGGTGGTCCTTGGACTATCCATGGCCCTCGGCACCATTCTGGTCGTGGCCGGAGCCGTCACCGCCGCCGTGGGCATGGTGGGACTCATGCTTCCAGCCATCAAGGCCGGGTTCGTGGCCATCAGCGCCGCGTTGGCCGGGGTGGGTTCGGCGGTCGCAACCTATTTTCTGCCCGTCACCGCGATCATCGCGGGCGTGATCCTCTCGGTGTATCTGCTCAAACGCGCCTGGGAAACCAACTTCGGCGGCATCCAGGACGTCATAACCGGGGCCTGGAACAAGGTCTCGCTGGTGTTCCGGGGGGTCAGAGAGCTGGTGGGTTCGCTCAGCGGCGGCGTCGGACAGATGTCGGCCGAACTGGCCCAAAAGCTCGAATCCGCCGGTCTGCTGGGCTTCGTGGTCACCGTCTTCAAAGCCTATTACCGCGTTCGTGAGGCCCTGGCCGGATTGTGGGGCGCTTTTTCCCATGCCTTTGGCCGCATCCGCGCCATCCTCGAACCAACCGTCCGCACCCTGATGAGCGCCTATGCGGCGCTGGCCAGCGCAGTCTTTTCGGTGGTGGAGATCTTCGGCGTGGCCGCCAGCGCCACTGACGGGTCGTCCTGGCGCACCTTCGGCACGGTTATCGGCACCGTCGCCGGTGTGCTTCTTCAGGGGTTGGCCTTCGCACTCAAGATCGTGGTCTGGAACCTGTCGCTCATCGTGCGAGCCCTGGCGGTCGTGGTGCGCGGCGTGGTCTGGGTCGGCAAGGCCATCGTCGGGTCGATGGTCGGAGCAACCAAGTTCATCTACAAGTTCCTGCTGCCCGTGCGCATGATCGGCGAGGCCTTCGTGGCCGCCGGGAAGATCGTCTATGCGGTTTGGCAAGTGCTGACCGGCGACATCTCCCTGCTGGACGGTCTCAAGGCCATTGGCGGCGCGGTCTACGATTTTGTTGCCACCCCGTTCCGCTGGGCGCGGGATGTGGTGGTCGGTGTCTGGAATTTCATTTCCAGCATCTTCACCTCCATCGGACGCCTGGTGGCCGACGCCGCCGGGCAGATCGGCCAGGCGATTCTGAATCTGCCGATCATCAGCACCCTGCGAGATCTGTTTGCCACCGTGCGCTCCTTCTTCGCCGGGGACACCACTTTCTTCGAGGCGGGCAAGAAGCTGCTGATCACCCTGGGCGAAGGGATCTGGTCGGCGGTGACCTATCCCTTCACCATGCTCAAAAACGCTCTGGGCAAGCTGCGCAATCTGCTGCCGTTCTCCGATGCCCGCGAGGGACCACTCGCCAGCCTGACCGCCT
>JAAYVB010000011.1 GCA_012517405.1 Propionibacterium sp. | reverse complement strand
GAGGTTCAACTCCTCTCTCGCGCACACCCGGTAGGGGTCGTCAACGATGACGAAACCCCTACTAAAACCCTTATTGAATGCCTGTGTGGGCGTCGCACGCTCACGCCCCATCGGTGCAGATGTACCCTGTAATCATCAAGAATGATCTTCGATGCTATGCATAGGCTATGCAGGTTTCGGGGGTCTGCATAGCATCTCGCACCCCTCTCCCCCCGAGGAGCTGCCTTGACTCGCCGCAGCTTTGGTCACACCCCTCGTACGCGCAACGGCCGCTACCAGGCCCGCTACACCGGACCGGACGCCGTCATGCACACCGCTGGCATGACCTTCGCCTCGAAGGTCCACGCCCAGGGCTGGCTGGCCAACGAGGACCGGCTGATCGCCCGCGGCGAATGGACGCCACCAGCTGACCGCCGTGCGGCAGCGGCCGCCGAGGCCCTGGCCAACGTGCTGACCCTGCGCGCGTACGCCATCAAGGTGCTGGACGAACGCGCGACCCGCAACCGCAGTCCGCTGCGTCCCAGCACTCGCGACTTCTACGACAAGTGCCTGCGACTGGTGATCCTGCCCGTGCTCGGGGACGTCCTGGTCGCTGACCTCACTCCGGCGATGATCCGCAAGTGGCACGCCACGTTGAACCCGGCCACACCCACCCAGAACGGCAACGCCTACAACCTGCTGTCGTCGATCCTCAAGGACGCCGTCGACGAGGGGCTGTTGGACTCCAACCCGTGCCGGTTGAAGGGTGCCGGGAAACCGGCTCCCGCCCGTTCAGGGGTGGCGTTGACCCTGGACGAGCTCGCCGCCTACCTGGACGCGCTCCCCCAGCGGCACAAGCTGCTGCTGTCCCTCGCGGCGCTGGGAGCGCTGCGCTCCGGAGAGGCCCGCGCTCTGCGCCGCTGCGACGTGGACCTCAAGACCGGCGTCATCCACATCCGCCAAGGCGTCACCAGGGTGCGCGAAGGTGAGGGCTGGCGCTGGCACATCGGCCCACCCAAGACCTCAGCCGCGATCCGCGACGTCTACCTGCCCACCGCACTGCTGCCGGACTTGCGTGTCCTGCTGGCGGCCATGCCTGCCGGCCGGCCGGACGCTCTGTTGTTCCAGGCCGGCCACGGCGACCCGCTGAACGGGTCAGTGATGCGAGAGGCCCACAAGAACGCCCTCGCAGCGGCAGGGTTGCCCGCGGACATCCAACTCCACGACCTGCGCCGCACCGCCTTGACGCTGGCCTCCGAAGGCGGAGCGACCACCGCCGAGTTGCAGCGGATGGCCGGCCACACCACCCCCAACATGGCCATGCACTACCAACGCCCCACCCTGATCCGCGACCAGGCACGCGCCGAACGCCTCGGCACCGCGCTCACCACCAAGCTCAGGACAGGCGAGTAGCCCCGCCAGCCAAGAGCGCACCCGACGCGGACTTCTGCACCCGTGACCATGAGCAGCACATGGAGACTTGGTGCTTGCATGAGCACCCAACAACGTGCAGCAGCCTCCCCCACCCGCGCCCTTCGTCTCGAATCCCTCCAGGACGCCGCCGACCGGCTCGGCGTCAGCGTCTCCACGATCCGTCGGCTCATCGCCGACGGCAAGCTCACCGGCTACCGGCTCGGCAACCGCATCCTGCGCGTCAACCCCGAAGAGGTCGACCAGACCCTCCAATCCACCACCGCCTGGGCACGGCCGGCCAAGCGAGGCAGCAGGCAGCCAGCCTGGGCAGGCTGAGTGCCTGGCGGACGATCGCACTCATCGAGATGAACCTGCAGCGCGACTGCGACGTCCATCCTTGCGAAGTCCCCCCATGGCTGGCGAGTTCGCCACTCCCCCATCCACCACCCACCCGTGACCGGCAAAGAGCCCACCCGCTAGTGCTTGTAGCGAAGTTCAGGCCTGCGTGCTGAGGAAGGGCAGGGAGTCTGCCCGGGTCGGTCGACGAACGGTCGGTGACAGGTCCTAGGTTGAGATCACCATCCCCGAAGGAGCGTCACCATGGCCGGTTACACCGTCATCGACTTCGAGACCACCGGACTCAGTCCACGCCACGGCGATCGGATCGTCGAAATCGGCGTGGTGAAGGTGAGCCACCAGGGCGAGGTGTACGACGCTTGGGGAACCCTGGTAAACCCGCGCCGAGACGTGGGAGCCTCAAACATCCACGGAATTACGGCAAGGGACGTTGCCAAGGCACCCACGTTCGACGAGGTAGCCCCCGCCCTGCTGGACGCGGTCGACGGGCGGATCATCGCGGCACACAACGCCGGCTTCGACACCCGTTTCCTGTCCGCCGAGCTCAGGCGCGCCGGATACCCGGTCGCCGACGTTCCTGTCCCCGCCGTGTGCACCATGGAGTGGTCAGGCGCGTTCCTGCGGTCCCCCAGCCGGCGGTTGTGCGACTGCTGCGAATCCGCCAACATCGAACTCGGAGACGCCCACAGCGCGCAGGGCGACGCCTTCGCCACCGCCCAATTGCTGGCCGAATACCTGGGCCGATCCGAATACCGGCCCGCCTGGGAGCGAACCCTCGCCGACGCACGCAACTTCCTATGGCCAGCCCACCCATGCGGCTCCCCAGTCTCGCTCCGGCATCGCTCGGATACTGCGGATGTCCGACCCGACGGATGGCTGGACCGCATCATCGCCCGACTACCGCGCTCCGCGGACCCGCAAGTGGACGCATACCTGGCCGTCCTGGACATGGCTATGCTCGACGGCCACCTGTCCTTCCATGAGGAGAACCAGTTGGTCGAAGCGGCCTGCGCCTACTCGCTCAGCCGTCCTCAGGTCCTGGCTATTCACGCCGACTTCCTCACCGCCATAGCGGCCATCGCCCTCAGCGACGGCATCCTGGCCCCCGAAGAACGTAGCCAGCTCGACCGCGCAGCCGCATGTCTGGGCCTGGCCACTCGGGATGTCGATGACGCACTCGAAGCCGTGGCCAACGGCAACACCACCGGCGACCTCGTCATCACCGGCATCCACCTCACAGCCGGTGATCGCGTCGCCTTCACTGGCGAGATGACCCTCGAACGTTCAGTCTGGGAGGCACGCGCCCGCGCCGCCGGCCTTCAACCCGCCGGACTCGCCAAGAGCACCAAAGTGCTCGTCGCAGCCGACCCCGATTCGCTCAGCGGTAAGGCAGCCAAGGCGCGTTCCTACGGCATCCCGATCGTCGACGAAGCCGCCCTCGAGAAGCTCATTCGAGCCCTCGAGAGTTGACACCCAGGCCGGGCTGGGTGCTGACCCTGCCCGCAGCGGAGCAGGCCGACGGTAGAGTGCGACGGCTCGCATTCCCCGACACAGCGTGGTCGAGGGCGACACGCTGAGCGAGATCGCACAGCAGCACCTCGACGACGCCGAGGCGTGGCCACGGATCTTCGAGGCCTCTCGGGGATTCCGCAGCCGGACGGCCGTCGCCTGACGGACCCTGACCTCATCCTCCCCGGCTGGCACCTGCTCCTCCCGTCCACTGCGGAGACAACACCCGAGCTGCAACCTCCCCGAAACCCGAACGAGCCGAGCCGACATCCCAGAACTCGCCGTCGTCGCCGGACGCCTCCGCTGCACCCGCAACCGCCACAGACCCCGGTGGCTGAGACGTCGCCTGCAACCGGCGGGGGCGTCCCTGTCCCCATCGCCCCGGTGAGCGCGCGGCCAGCGCCCTCCCCGTCTGCCTCGGCGACCGTGGTTCCGGACGTGAGCAGCGACGAGAAGCCTGTGAGCGAGGCGTCCGATCGGGACGCCGAGGCGCCGGCCCCGTGGTTGCTGGTCGGGCTCACCGGTGCGGGCGGGGTCCTCGCTGCTGGGCTGCTGGCCGCCCTGCGTCAGCGCCGGAGGGCTCAGTTCCGTGCCCGTCGGCCGGGGCGGACGATCCAGGCACCGCCGCCGGAACTGGTTCCGGTGGAGAAGACCCTGATGACGGAGGGGCAGGCCGCGACACCCAACCTGCTGGCGATCGACCAGGCGCTCAGGTTGCTTGCCCTCTCAGGCGAGGACCGCGTCGCCCCACCGCAGCTCCTGGCTGTCCAACTCCTGCCAAGCGAGGTGGCAGTCCAGCTGGTCGAGCCCGTCACGCTGGCACATCCGTGGCGCCCGGACCCGGCCGACGGTCGTCGATGGCTGCTGGCCGCCAGCTCGCACGAGCAGGAGTCGACCGCCCGATCCGCCTATCCGCAGCTCGTCTCCGTGGGACTGGACGACGACGACGCGACGTGGCTGGTTAACCTCGAACAACTCGGCACGATCAGCCTGGCCGGTGACCCGACCTACGCCGCCGACTTCGCTCGCTATCTGGCGGCCGAGATAGCGGTCAACCCGTGGGCGCGCCAGGTTCAACTCGACTGCATCGGGATCGCGCCGGAGGCCGTGCCGCTCGACCCGGCGCGCATCCGCCACCACCGTCTCGAGGACCCCGCACCGCTGGACGCCGCGATCGCTGCGGCCGGGGCGACCATCGACAAGTGCGCCGACCACGACGTGACCGCCACCGCCGGCCGCGTCGACGACCTGGGCGGCGACGTGTGGGAGAGCTGGCTCGTCCTGGTGAATGGGGCGCTGTCGAGTAGCTCGCTCGACCGGCTGCTCGCCCTAGTCGGGGATCATTCGGCGCGGACCGGCACGGCCGTCGTCATGGTCGCCGACACTGAGCCCATCCGAGGCTTGGGCGTTCGGCTGACCGGGCAGGGGCGGGTGCTCATCCCGTCGCTCGGCCTCGACCTGATCGCCAACGGACTCACCCCCGCCGAAGCCGAAGGGTGCGCGCGACTCCTCGGTCAGGCAGACCAGCTCGACGACGTCGATATGCCGACGGACGGGGACGACGGTTGGCGTGAGTACGTGGACGCGGCCGGAGCGATACGTGACGAACTCGTGCTGCCCCGCGACACTGACCACGACTCCGAGCCGAGGGCGACGGTGGTTCCAGCCCCGGACGCCGAGATCCTCGCCGTGGCTGCGACCACTGCGGACGACCTGCACCAACTCGCTCCGCACGTGCCCGACCTGGTAGGTGCAGCGGTCGAGGGCGCCGACCCGGGTCTGGACGCCGACCTGGCGGCGTGGGCGGCTGGGAGCCGCCCGCACCTGCGGCTCCTCGGCCCCATCCAGGCGCGGACTGGAACCACAGGCACGCCCACGGTGGTCGCGAAACGCAAGGCTTTCTACACCGAGTTGCTGGCCTTCCTTGTGTTGCACCCCCAGGGCGTCATCATCGACCAGGTGGTCGATGCGTTTGGCTCTGACGCCACCCAGATGCGGGTGCACCTCTCGAAGGTGCGCAGCTAGCTGGGCGTCGACCCCACCACCGGCGGCAACTACCTGCCGGACGCCACGAAGTCCCCGGCCGGCATCGCCCGCGGCATGGGTGTCTACCAGTTGGTCGGCGTCTTGGCCGACATCGACCTCTTCCGCCGGCTCCGCGCGCGCGGCCAGGCGCGCGGTGCCGATGGCCTCACAGATCTGCAGACGGCGCTGGGTCTGGTCACTGGGGAGCCCTTCACCGGACAGCGTGGGCGCGGCTGGGCTTGGCTGGCCGACGGTGTCCGCATCGATCAGCACATGGTGTGCGCCGTGGTCGACGTAGCCCACACTGTCACCATCGCGGCCCTGCACGCCGGCGACCTGCAGGCGGCCCGCGCCGCCACCGAGACCGCGCTTCTCGCTGCCCCGTACGAGGACACCCCACGACTCGACCTCGCAGCCGTCGTGGCTGCAGAGGGCGACCAGCAGGCGGCCGAATGCATCCTGCGCGACGACGTAAGCAACCGCGCCGAGGGCGGTGACGCGCCCGAGGATCTACCTGCCCGCACGGCCGATCTGGTGTCCAACCCTCCGTGGCGGCGAAAGGAACGAGTGGCGTGATCTTGCGGCGGCGACTCGCCCGCGGCAGCTCATCAGGCGTCCACGAAGCCCTCCGCGCGGACTCTCCTATCTTGAACTCCTTCGAGCGGCCTAGAAGGGAGGATCGTCGGGATCGAGTTCGTAGTCTCGCGGCTCGTACCCGTCCAGGTCCCAGTCTGATTTGGGCTCATCGCCATCCTGTTCCTCGACAGGGATAGGGGAGGCCAGCCAAGCGCTGACGAGGGTGTCGACATCCCACGGCATTCCTAGTGTCCACGCCGTCTCGTATGCAGGGTCGGCGGAGTTCGGCCTGTATTCCAATGCGAGATCGCCGACCCGGAGCAAGACAGGAACCTCCGCGGCGGCGCCGATCAGAAGAGCGGCCTGGGAAGGCAATGAGGGGAGTTCGCTCAAGAGAGCTCCGACGCTGTCAGGAACCATCCGGCGAACGGCTTCCTGGTCTCTGCCATTGACGATCCGGTGCACTAGGAAGCTGTTGCACTGCGAGAGAACTGTTTCTGACAGTTCACTGGGGCGCTGCGAGGAGATGACGAGCGACACGCCGAACTTACGGCCTTCGCGCGCCACTCGCTCGAATGTCTCCCGACACAATTCCGCCATATCGACGCCAGCCTCATCAACCCCAAACTCGCCTCTGCGCCTCATGAGGCTATGGGCCTCTTCGACAACCAGGATGACGGGCGCCGCATCCGTGCCGGCGGCGCGCCGATACCGTTCGTGCGCTTCGAGCACAACGCGTCCAACGACTGACGCCAACACGTGCTGTGCGGTTGCGGGAACAAGACTCAAGTCGAGTACCGTGATCTGGCTCGTGCCCGATTCGCCGAGCATCGAAGTGAGCCAAGTTGCGAGATTCTCGTCCTTGTGGAACCCGCAGACGCTTGTCAACCTGGCGTCGTTCATCGCCACCGCCAGACGGTCCTGCATGGGCGCAATCCAAGACTGAGCGTCGCCCTGCATTCCAGCGGCAATGACACCGGTAAGGTCAACGAGGTTCCTCGCGTCGAAGGTGATCGGCGTGTCGACGCTCGACGTGTCACCCTCACCCATTGGGACTCGTAGTTCAGCGAGAGCTGCATCCATAGCATCGATGAGAGCCGCCTCCTCGGACATCGCCAGAGGGATCACGTCGAACTTGAATCGGTAATCTCCGCCGGGAGGATTCAGCCTGGTCTTCAGGGTGCGATCTAGTAAAGCCTGTAGGGCGGGAACAGCGGAGAGTTGCCCAGGTGACTCCACAGCGAGGTTCTCACAGGCATCCTTGACCGCCGCGAGCACCTCAAAGACCTGCTTACGTGATTCCTTGTCTTCACTCACCTTGTGCGCCCGGACACTCCGTCGGCCAGCAACAATGCGCACAGTCCCTCGGGGGAATGACTGCGTGTCGCTGCTCCGGAGCAGGTGGAGGGCCTGTCGGAGGACCGGCGCTTGGCTCTTCCCGCTGGCGCCACAGAAGGCGGCCCATTCCCGATAGTTCCAGAGCCAGAAGGGCACCCTCAGTTGCGTGACCCCGGTGGCCGCGGGGCTGCTGACGACGGAGAACCTCTTGATTGTGATGGATGGATCGAGCCCCTCAAACGCGTGCTGGTACTCGCCGTTCAGGTCCAGAACGATCGCGCGGAGAGTCCCCACATGCGAGTCAGTTGCGGCCGCGGCTCCGCGGATGAGTTGGGCGACGGTGCAGGACTTACCGCTGCCGGTGTTCCCGAGTACGGCCACGTGCCGACCGAAGAGCCTCTTACCGCTGACCACGACGGAGGCGTCGCCGGCGAGTGGGGCCGTACCGAGACGGAGGGCGTCGGGCTCCGAGACTCGAGGGACCACGACCTCTGCCTCTGACGCCTCGGGAAGGCGGACAGGGTCCCCCACCGTCGGGAATCCGAGCAGGCCGCGGTCAAGGCGGCGAACGACTTGCCCGTCTTGCCCTCTTGCCGTCCGGATTACCCCAAGCGGCATGGCCCGGAGTATGCGTTTCGGCGTCGGCAGACCGACATGATCGGGGCGACTGCGGAGGGACACGAGATCGTCCGTAACCCCGATCCAGGTCACCATTGCCAAGATCGAACCTGCTTCTGCTGGGAGGATCACGAAGCCGTTGAGGCGGGGGAAGTGGTTGACCCTTGCTTGATTGAAAGCGGTGCCATGGGGCGCCTCCCGGTCGATCTGAACGGTTACGTGTGACGGGCCCACCTCAATGACGTGACCCACAGCGCGCGAGTCGGATTCCCATGGGGGGATCACGCTGTCCCCGCTGACGCAGATGGGCTGGCAGCGGTCGTGGCCCGAAGGATCTCAATTTGTGCCCGCGCCAACGGCTCAGAGGCCGGCCATGGGAGCCATCGCTCCACCAGCGCTTGCAGATCAGCGTACTTAGGGCCGTAGAGCAGACTGACTTGTCCGGTGTGGCTGTGTTCGGCGTGAAATCGCGTGATCCGTCCGGTGGGATCGCCGTAGGCGATGATTACCAAGTGCGCGCTCGGGATAGTCAGCATGTCGCGGATGACTCGGTTGATGTGGTCGTCGCCGAACCCGTAACCGTAGGTCAGAAGGGCAGAATTCGGGCGGCATAGCGCTGCCGACAGATCGCGGAATAGGTCCGAATAAGGGTATTCGGAGGTTTCACGATCCTTGGAGGCGACGGGGTAAATCAGGACGTCACCCGGGTCCCTGGGCGCCGAACCGAACGGCGTTGGGACCCGCACGATATCGATGGCGTCCGACACCCAGTCGAGAGAGCCGTGTAGCTTGGTCAGGCGGATGACTCCATCGAGATGGTGGGGTTCCCTGACGCTCCCCGGGGGCGAATAGTGGTAGTCAATCTCCAGTCGGGACGAGCGGAACACGGGACGGAGTGTCCCCACGAACCGATCGACAACCCTGAGGCCACTCCGTTCGGCACCCCACTCCAAGACGCGGTCGTAATTGGTCGTGAAGACATGAAGACGGTCGCGGGTCGGCACGCGAGCGGCGAAGGAACGCAAGAACCCGCTCAGCAGGCTTCGTGCGTTCTCCGTAGTTGCCCCGTGCAGGATCCCGTGTTCCGATTCGGCGATCTGTCCAGCAAGAGCACGAAGGGCTGTCCCGATCGCCTCGTCGAGCTCATCGGCCCGACTGTCGCCAATGAGTCGCAGCCCAGGGAGAGTCGCGAGAGCAACTCGCAGCCGGTCCTCGATATTCCCGTCGCCCCTCAGCGCCCTTGAGGCGGATTCCTTCGCCGCGTCTTCCAACGCTTCATTGAGTGCACGGTCGGAGGTTGTGATCATCCCGGTCATTCCTGCGGAGCCAGTCTTCGCGCCAGCAGCGTGGGCCAAGGCGGACGTCAACCCTGCGCCCACGAGCAGGTTGAGGTGCTCACTCTGAATCACTGCAGAGAGGAATGCTTGGACTTGCTCGCTTCGCGGCTCGTCGTCCCCCGCCTCGTGGATCGGACCCAGAATGATCTGGTCTTCGTCGAGTGGCGGGCTGCCCGTTGAGGCCTTGGAGGGTGTTGCCATGGGCTCACGATATGGCAGCCGCCAGACACGAGCGAAGTCGGCTCTGCCGCCAGCTAACCTAACTGAGCCGCGGCCCACTTCCTGAGTCAGCGAGTCAGCGAGTCAGTGCACACGACTAGCTAGGCGGTCCAACCTGACCCGCCTCAAGGCAGGCCGACCGGTTACTCACTAATCGCGTCCAGCCCTGTTCCAAAAGTCGCCGTGGGACTCGTAGATGTTGTCTCTGGAAATACTGTTCTTGTGGCCGCACTCATCGCACTTCCACGTGTACCGGTGGTCATCGAAGCCAGGTTGGCCATTGAGGTGCGCTCCGCATCGGTCGCACCACCAATCGATCTCGGGGAATCGCTCGCTCATCGCGCTTCCTCAGCACCGGAATCTTCTGAGCGCTCGTCGACACCCCCGCTGGCTTGATCCGAGTCTTCCTGCTCGTCGAGCGCAGTTCTTAACTGTTCCTTCGCTGCCACGGCAGCGCTAGCACGCCCCTCGTACGTGGACCACAGCCTCCGCCCACCAAAGTAGATGCCGCACGCCGCCAACGTGGCCAAGGCGCCGATCCCGGCCCCTTTCACCAGTAGTACAGGGGCGGCCTTCGCAATGGCACCGGACTCGATCGTCCGGATCATGTTCTCCACACCGCCCATGCGGGCTGCATCTGTCACGAACTCCTGGTACGGGCCGAGGTTGCTCATGTTCCTGTTACTTCTTCACGATGGTGCCGCATGCCGTGCACCTGAGTTGATTGGTCGTGTACGGCTGCAGCGTGTACTTACCGCACGATGGGCACTTGTTTCCCTTGGCCATGTCTACCAACCTCCTGTGCCCGAGATGATCCCGGTATGTCGAGGATAGCCGTCCGTCGCACCGTGCGCAATCATTGAGCGCGTCACCCCTTGTCAGAACGGTGTTTTAGGCTCAATGCGGCTCTTCGTACCTGAGCGTGGGGTGAGCGGGGATCCGGGGGTGGGCGTGTCGGTGGGGTGAGGGGGGTCGAGGCCCTCAAGAATCGGGGTTACCACACCACTCGATTCCGAGGACCTCGACGATGCCCGATTCTACTTCCTGCTGCCATGCCACTGGCGGCTACTGCCAGCGCTGCGACCTTCTGGTCGGGCTGCCCGGGCTCCACGTGACCGGTGGAGCGTCCGTCGGCAACCACGGCGTGCGCGGCGACCGGGGCAGCGCATCCGGCCTGCAGCCGTAGCAGCACGGCCCGCTCGGCCAGGGCCGCAGCCCGGGAGGCCGGATCGTCCACCTCGGCCAACGCGGCCCGCAACTCCGGGGACGCGTCGGCGCGGCACTCCAGCGCCAGCGCCCCCTGGGCGGGCGCCGGCAGGAACCACGACGGGTCCAGCCGCTCGGTGATCGCGGCCGCCAAGCCCAGCCGCCGCAGTCCGGCGGCGGCCAGCAGCACGGCGTCCAGGTCGGCGCCGACCCGGGAGAGCCGGGTCTCCACGTTGCCGCGGATCGCCACCGGCTCCAGATCGGGACGCCGCAACAGCAACTGCGCGGCCCGCCGCGGCGAGCCCGTCCCCACCCGCGCCCCGGCCGGCAACCCAGCCAGACTCAGCCCGTCGCGCGCGCACAGCGCATCGGCCAGATCCTCGCGCTCGGGCACGGCGGCCAGCATGAAGTCGGCGTTCGGCTCGGTCGGCAGGTCCTTGAACGAATGGACGGCCAGGTCGGCCTCACCGGCCAGCACGGCCGCCCGCACGGCTCCGACGAAGACCCCGGACCCGCCCAGGCTGGCCAGCGGGGCAGTGGTCACATCGCCGTGCGTGGTGACCCGGACCAACTCCACCTCATGCCCGTGCATCCGCAGCAGGTCGGCGACCATCCCGGACTGCGCCCAGGCCAGCTTCGAGCCACGCGTCGCCAACCGCAGCTTCATCACCACAACCTCATCGACGCAGCCCCGTCCCGGGCACGGTCGGCAGCTCGCGGCGCGGGTTCGCGCAGCAACCACCGGAGCAGAAGTCGCCAGCCCCCGGCTCCGGGGACGGCGCAGCCAACTCGGCGGCGATCCGCCGCGCCAGGGCGGCCACGAAGCGTGGATCGGTGCCCACGGCCGGCGTCCGGACCAGGCGAATGCCCAGCTCAGCGGCGGTATCGCGGGCCTGGGTGTCCAGGTCCCAGATCACCTCCATGTGATCGGAAAGGAAGCCGATCGGCACCAGCACCACGGCCGTGGCGCCCTCGGCGGCGTAGGCCCGCAGCGCGTCGTTCACGTCCGGCTCCAGCCAGGGCATGGTCGGCGGGCCGCTGCGCGACTGGAAGACCAGCTCCCACGGCTTGGTGACGTCGATGGCCTCGGCCAGGTGCCTCACCACCTGCTCGGCCACCCAGCGGTGCTGGTTGACGTAGGCATCCCCGGACGGGCCGGACGCCCGAGCTGCCGAGGTCGGCACCGAATGAGTGGTGAAGACCAACCGGGTGCCGGGGTCATCGAGTGAGATGTCATCGGGCAGCGACTCGAGGAGCAGCGCGGCGATGGTGCCGGCGAACTCCGGCAGGTCGTAGAACGGGCCCAGCTTGCGGACGCTCAGGCCCAGGTCGGCCGAGGCGAGTGCGGTCCCCAGATCCTCCCGGTACTGCCGACAGCTGGAGTAGCCGGAGTAGGCCGCCGTGGCCACGGCCAGGATCTCGCGGCGTCCGGCGGCGGCCAGCTCGGCCAAGACGTCCGGCACGAACGGCGGCGAGTTCCGATTGGCCAGGGCCACCTCGATCGGCGAGCCGGCAGCGTCCAGAGCCTCGGCCAGCGCCGTCCGCAACGCCCGGTTCTGCGCGTTCAGCGGGCTCACCCCGCCGAGAGTGAAGTAGTGCTGGCCGACCTCGACCAGCCGCTCGGGCGGAATCCCGCGTCCGACGGTGACCCGCTCCAGGAACGGCACCACCTCATCGATCCCCTCGGGGCCGCCGAAACCGAGCAGCAGGACGGCGTCGGTCATCGCAGCACGCGGGGCAGGTCGGACGGGCTGATCCGGTGTCCGGTGAAGAACGGCACCTCGAGGCGGACGTGCCGGCGCGCGCCGGAGCCGCGCAGATGCCGCATCAGGTCGGTCAGGTCGACCAGCTCGTCGGCCTCCAGGGCCAGCAGCCACTCGTAGTCGCCCAGCGCGAAGGCGGCCACCGTGTTGCTCAGCACCTGCGGGAAGTCGCGTCCCTGCGCGCCATGCTCGGCCAACAAGGCGCGACGCTCGTCCTCGGGCAGCAGATACCACTCGTACGAGCGGACGAACGGGTAGACGGTCAGCCAGGTCTTCGGCTCGGCGCCGCGCAGGAAAGCCGGGACGTGCTCGCGGCTGAACTCGGCCTGCCGGTGCACGCCGAAGCCGGACCAGGTCAGCTCGACCGCTCCGCCCAGCGCCTCCCGCTGGAAGCGGCGCTGCGCCTCCTGCAGCCGCTCGGCCGAGTCGCCGTGCAGCCACACCAGCAGGTCGGCCTTGGCCGGCATCCCGTGCACGTCGTACAGGCCGCGGGTGGTCACGCCGAGCTCGGCAAGTTCGCCGATCAGCTCGGTGACGTCGGCGGCCACGTCCACCGGCACCGGGGCGCGGCGGGTGAAGACGGCATAGCAGGTGTAGCTGATCGCATCAGTCATGAATCGACCCTAACTCCGGTTGCTCGGGCTGGGGTGGCCTGTGGGGTGGGGGTGGCTTCTGAGCTGGGAGTGGCAGTGGCGGAGGTCTCTGAGTTGGCGGCGGCGTCCAGGGTTGCCGCGGCTTGGCGACGTCCGTCGGCGATGCAGTCGGGCACCCCGACCCCGCGCAACGCCGACCCGGCGATCCGCCAGGTGGGCAGCGCGGCCAGGGCGGCCTCGGCGGTGGCGATCCGATCCAGATGGCCGACTGTGTACTTCGGCATCACCGACCGCCAGCGGGCGAGCCGGGTCAGGAACGGGGCTTGCGTGGCGCCCAGCACGGTGCCGACGTGGGCGATCACCGTAGCCAGCAGCTCGTCGGACTCGGCGGTGGCGATCCGGCCGAGGCGTTCGGGGACGAACGCGCGGATCAGCACCTGATCACCCTCGGCGCGTCCGGCCCACTTGGCCGAGCTGACCGTGACGCCGCTGATCGGGGCGTCCTGCGCTTCGAGCCAGCCGTGGGTGGTCACCGGAGCCGGGAAGGCCGAGGCCCGGTAGCCCAGGTTGATCACGTTTGAGGTAGCCAGCGGCACCTCGGCCAGGGCGTCCGCGGCGGAAGGGACGGCTTCGGCCAGCAGTTCGGCGCTGCTGCGGACGCCGCCGGCCAGCACCACCGCGTCGGCCTCGATCACGGTTCCGTCGCTCAGTTCGGCGTGCGCTTCGCCGCCCTCGGTTCGGGTCAGCGAGAGCACCGAGACGCCGGTGCGCAGGTCGGCGCCGGCCGCGGTGAGCTGGGTGGCGAGCGCGTCCACCAAGGAGCCCAGACCGCCGCGCAGGGTTTGGAAGGGCGAGCCCGGTCCGCGGGTACCCGAGGCCCGGCGGGCGGCGCGAGCCTTCCGGCCCGAAGCCAGCGAGGCCAGGATCAGGCTGCGGTGGGTGGCCTCGTCCGAGCGCAGGCTGGGCAGGACGGCGTCCAGGCTCAGCTCGTCCACGCTGGCTCCGTAGATGCCACCGACCATGGGGTCGGCGAAGCCGGTGACGATGCCGCCGCCGAGCCGGCGGCGCAGGAAAGCGCCGATGGCCACGTCGTCCGCCCCAAGTTGGCGGGGCAAGATCAGGTCGAGCCCGGCGCGCAGCTTGGCGGCCACCGAGAGGATGCCGGTGGTGGCGAACGGCAGCAGCCGAGTCGGCAGCACCATGCCCATCCCGGCCGGGATCGGACGCAGCCGCTCCCGCGAGCGCAGGTAGACCTGACGGGTTCCGGAGGTGCCGATCAGATCGTCGCCCAGGCCGACCTCGCGAGCCAGCTGGGCCGCGGCCGGACGGTAGCTGACGAACGAGTCCGGGCCGTGCTCGATCAGGAAACCGTCCGTGTTCTCGGTCTGCAGCTTGCCGCCCAGGCGCGCGTCGGCCTCGACCAGCACCACTTCGGTGCCGGGCCGAGCGATGGCCTCCCAGGCTGCAGCCAGCCCGGCGATCCCGCCACCGACGACCAGCAGCTTCACTTGCCGGCCTTGGGCTGATAGGGGCACAGCGGGTCGGATTCCAGCGGATCGCCGGTCCACGCGTAGGCGCGGGCCCGGGAGCCGCCGCACCAATCCTGGAACTCGCAGACCCCGCAGCGTCCCTTGAACTGGGACGGGTCGCGCAGCGCGCGCATCAGCGGATCGTCGCGGTACAGCTCGACCAGCGAGCGCTGCTTGACGTTGCCGACGCTGATCGGCAGGAAGCCGGACGGGGTGACCTCGCCCAGGTTGGAGACGAAGACGATGCCGTTGCCGTCCCGGATCCCGAAGGCCCGCGACATCGGATGCGTCTCGAGGTCCTCCTTGCTCTTGCCGGCCCGCAGCAACGGCTGGGTCACCAGCCGGCGGTAGTGCATGGCCTCGGTGGTCTTCACCCGGAACGGCGCGTCCTTGTTCACCCCGGCCGCCCACAGCAGCCAGCGCTCGGCCTCGCCGGGGCTGAGTTCAGCCAGCTCGGAGCCGCGTCCGATCGAGATCAGGAAGAACAGGCTCCACTGCATCAAGGTGTGCGTGCTGAGCAGCTCGTAGACCGCCGGCAGGTCGGCCGCGGTGTTGGCGGTGACCAGGGTGTTCACCTGCACCGACAGGCCGGCCTCAGCTGCATCGTCCAGGGCGGTGAGGGTGGCCTCATAGGTGCCTGGCACCATCCGGACGCCGTCGTGGTACTCGGCGGTGGAGCCGTCCAGGGACAGCGAGATGGCCTGAATTCCGATCTCCTTCATCCAGAACATCCGCTCCCGGGTGAGCAGCGGGGTGACCGCCGGGGCCAGGGATACCCCGATCCCGCGGGCGGTGGCGGCGACGAGTTCGGGCAGATCGGCGCGGCGCAGCGGGTCGCCGCCGGTCATCACCACGTGTGGCAGTGCCTCGCCGGGGCCGGCGAAACCGAGGATGTCGTCGAGCAGAGCGATCGCCTCGGCGGTGGTCAGCTCGCCGGGGGCGGCGTCCGGCATCGCGGTGGCCCGGCAGTGCCGGCAGGCCAGCCCGCAGGCATTGGTCAGCTCCCAGTAGATGATCATGGGCGCACGCTGGTAGACCCAGCCGTCCGGCTTCACCGAGCCGATGCCGTGACCGTGGCCGGGACGAGTGGCGCCCGGGTGGGCGTGGCCGGGATGTCCGGTGGCGGCGGGATGCATGTCAGTTCTCCGGAGGGATCGAGTGAACCAGCTCGACGAGCCGGGTGAGGACGTCCGGGTCGGTGTCCGGGTGGACGCCGTGGCCCAGGTTGAAGACGTGGCCGGGTGCGGCCGCACCGCGGGCCACGACATCGCGGGTGGCCGCTTCGAGGGTCGCCCAGTCGCCGCTCAACAGCGCCGGATCCAGGTTCCCCTGCAGCGGGACGGCCCCGCCCAGCAGCTGATTGGCCTGATCAAGCCCCAGATCGGAGGCCACGCCGATCACGTCGGCTCCGGCGGCCAGCAGGTCGGGCAGCAGGTTCGCGGTGGCCGTACCGAAGTGCACCCGGGGGACGCCCAGGTCGGCGATGGCCGCGAAGACCGCGGCCGAATGCGGCTGGACGTTGCTGCGGTACTCAGCCGGGGACAGCCGGCCCACCCAGGAGTCGAACAGCTGCAGGGCCACGGCCCCGGCCTCGACTTGGGCGCGCAGGAAGGTGGCGGTGATCCCGGCCACCCAGCCCAGCAGTCGGTGGAAGGTCTCCGGGTCCTCGGCCAGTAGAGCTGTGGTCGCGGGCAGGTCGCGGTTGGGCCGGCCCTCGATCAGGTAGGAGGCAAGGGTGAACGGGGCGCCGGCGAAGCCGATCAGCGGGGTAGTGCCGAGTTCGGCCACGGCCAGCGCTACCCCGTCGCGGACCGGCGCCAGGGCGTCCGGGTCGAGTTCGGGGAGGGCTGCCACGTCGGCCGCACTGCGGATCGGGGACTCCAGCACCGGCCCGACACCGGGGACGATCTCGACGCCGATTCCGGCCAGCCGCAGCGGCACCACGATGTCGGAGAAGAAGATGCCGGCGTCCACGTCGTGGCGGCGGACCGGCTGGACGGTGATCTCGGCGGCCAGCTCGGGGGTCAGGCAGGCCTGCAGCATCGAGGTGCCTTCGCGCAGTGCCCGGTACTCCGGCAGGGAGCGTCCGGCCTGCCGCATGAACCACACAGGACGCCGGGTGACCGGCTGGCCTCGGTAGGCGGTCAGCAACGAAGAGGTGGGCTGGCTCATCGTGGGATCTCGATTCCGAAGAGGGTCTGCAGGGCGTGGGAGTAGTCGTCGAGTCCGCCGGTGCGGGCCAGTTCGGCCGCGCGCAGGGACGGTGTGTGCAGCAGTGCGTTCGACACCCGGCGCAGTGAGTGGGCCACGGCGGCCGCGGTCTCGGCGTCGTAGCGGCGGTTGGCCGACTCGATCTCCCGCTCGATGAACTGGGTGACATGTGCTCTGATCGCGGTGACTGCCGGGCTGGCCTGGCGTCCCTGCTCCAGATGTAGGTAGGTCTCCACTCCGCGGTTGACCAGGTCACGAGCTCGCAGCACGGCCGCGGTCTGGGCGGCCGGAGCGGCGGCGCCCACCTCGTCCAGATCGATGAGGTCGACATTGGCCAGCTTGTCGGCGTCCGCGGCAACGTCACCGGACAAGGACAGATCCAGTACCGGCAGCAGTGGTGCGCCGGCTCGGGTGGCGGCCAGCTGGAAGGTGCCCAGGACGGGCTCGCCGCGGTGCTGTCCGCCGCTGCAGGTGATCACCAGCTCGGTGGCGGCCAGGGCTGCATCCAACTCGTCCTCGGCGACCGGACGGACGTCGTGGCTGGTGGCGAACTGCTCGGCCCGGCCACTGGGGGAGTAGACCGACAGCTCGGTGCAGCCGCGGCGCAGAAGGGCGGCGATGACCACCCGGGCGTAGCTGCCGGTGCCGATCAGCAGCACTCGGCGTCCGGCCAGAGGGAAGTGGCGGGCCTCGACCAGGTCCAGGCCGACCTGGGCCAGGGAGCGTCCGGCCTCACCGAGCCCGCTCTCGCTGGCGACAGCCTTTGCCGTGGTCAGGGCCGCATCGAAGAGCCGGTGCAGAGCCGCCCTGGCCCGGGGGCCGGCCTCAGCCAGGGCGCCCCGGACTTGGCCGATGATCTCGGCCTCGCCGACCACCATCGAGTCCAGGCCGCTGGCCACTTCGAGCAGGTGCTGGACGGCGGCGTCCGCGGCGTACACCTCGAACTGATCGACCAGGTGCCGATCGGCGGGTGCCAGCGCCTCGCGGACCGTGGCGAGGATCAGTTCCAGGCCGCCGTGGAAGGTCTCGGTTTCGGCGTACAGCTCGAAGCGATTGCAGGTGTTCAGCAGGATGCGTCCGGGGACGTCGGCCCGATCGAGTCGGGCCAGGATCTTCTCGGAAGCGACGCTCAACCTGGCCAGCTCGTCCAGGGCTACTAGGTTGTGGTTCACGCCAACGCTGGTCACAGGCACGTTCAGCATGGTAATCGCTCGCCCCGGGTTGACCCGAACCGGGGCAGAGGCTGCGGGCCTCCGCTCGCAGTCCGGCGAAGGGTCGCAGCCGGTCACCGGTGGAGCAGGTCGAGGCCGACCACCGAGCCGATCACGGTCAGCGCCGGCGGCTGAATTCCGGCGGCGGCGGCCAGGGCGGGCAGGGTGGCCACGGTGCCGCGGACGACCTGCTGGTCGGGGGTTGTCGCCTGCGCGACGACGGCGGCCGGCGTCTGGGCGTCCAACCCGTTGGCGATCAGCGCCGCGCAGATGTCGGCCAGGTGTCGAACCCCCATCAGGATCACGATGGTGCCGGCGGTCTTGGCCACCACCGGCCAGTTCACGGTGCTGGCCGGGTGGTTCGGGCCGACGTGGCCGGAGACCACGGTGAACCCCTGGGTGAGGCCGCGGTGGGTGAGCGGGATGCCGGCCAGCTCGGGGCCGGCGATCGCCGAGGAGACGCCGGGGATCACCCGGACCGGGACGCCGGCCTCGGCGCAGGCCAGCCACTCCTCGCTGCCGCGGCCCAGCACGAACGGGTCGCCGCCCTTGAAGCGGACGACGCTGGCCCCGGTCTGCGCGTGCTCAATGAGTAACTGGTTGATCTTGGCCTGATCGGTGTGCCGTCCGCCGGGCAACTTGCCGACGTCGATCAGGGTGGCGCCGGGCTTGGTGTCGTCCAGGCAGGCCAGTGGGGCGAGGTGGTCGTACAGAACGACGTCCGCGTGCTGCAGGGCGCGCAGGCCGCCGACGGTGAGCAGGTCGGGGTCGCCGGGGCCGCCGCCGACCAGGATCACTTCCCCGGTCTGAGCAGGGCGGACGTTCATGAAGGGTTCCTTTCGCTGGGGCGGAAGCGGGTCGGATGGGAGGTGGGTTGGGGGCCGCGGGCGGCTCAGCCGGTGCGTCCGTCCGGGCCGCACAGGGCGTTCAGGGCGGCCACGGTGACGGCGCTGCCGCCGCGGCGTCCATGGACGATGAGGTACTCCAGGCCGAGCTTGTTGGTGGCCAGCGCCTGCTTGGACTCGGCCGCGCCCACGAAGCCCACCGGGATGCCGAGCACGGCGGCCGGGGCCAGGGACGGTTCGTCGGCCACCAGCTCGAGCAGATGGAACAGTGCGGTCGGGGCATTACCGATGGCCACTACCGCTCCAGCCAGCTGCGGACGCCACAGCTCGACGGCCGCGGCGGTCTTGGTGGTGCCCAGCTCGGCGGCCAAGGCGTCCAGCCGCGGGTCGCCCAGCATGCAGATCACCTGGTTGTCCTGGGGCAGTCGGGACCGGATCACGCCGCTGGCCACCATCTTCGAATCGCACAGGATCGGTGCGCCAGCGCGCAGGGCGGCGGTGGCAGCGTCCGCGAAGCCGTCCGACCAGGCCAGGTCTTCGACCAGGTCGGGCTGGCCGGAGGCGTGCACCATCCGGATGGCGGCGGCTCTCAGCTCGGCGGGCACCCGGGCCAGGTCGGTCTCGGCCTCGATGATGGCGAACGACTGCCGATAGATCTCGGCCCCGTCCTTGAGGTAGGTCACGAGCCGCTCATCTCGCTCGATGCCTCGCCCCACAGCGCCACGAGTTGATCGCGAGCAGGCGAAGGCATGGCTGCTGGCTGGCGAGACGGCACTCGACGGCGCGATTCACGCCCCAGCCAGCCGGTCTGCCGCCAGCGTCGGCCTGGCGGCCTGGCAGGCCGCGCTCGCAGCCGTGCAGCCCGTTCACAATGCCCCGATCGTGCGCCGCAGTGTGGCGATCGGGCACCTGGCGATCCTGCGCGACACCCACGCTCTGGTGGACGAGGCGGCGAAGGCCGGGGCGCTGCCCGGGCCCTACGCTGACGCTCTCGTCGGCAACATCCGCGAGCTCGCCCGCGCCCACCAGACCATGCTGAGTCAGATCGACGGCCGACGTCTCGGCGCCACCCGCGTCGACCAAGCTGTCATGCTCCAGGTCGGCACGGCCGTGCGGCAACTCACTGGACGCCCGGATCTCACCGAGCCTTCCCGCGTCCGTCTGGACGTGCTGCTGCGCTCGGGGCTCGGCCAGGCGGTAGTGGTCGCCAACCTCGTCGGCGAGCCGTCCGCCCACCCTGCTGCTGCGCGGATAAGCCGACTCGCTTTGGAGTACCTGACCAACCCCCGGATGCTCCGCGACATCGACCTGTCGGACGCCCCGACGCCGCCCGCACAGGTGGAGGCCAAGGCCGCAGCTCCGCTGGAACCTCGAGCCTCGGCAGGGATCGCACCCATGGAACCGACGATCCCCCCGGGGACCGTCCTGGACGGCCCTTCCATCCTGGCGCTCTGCCGGGCCCGTGACCTTGGCGTCGCCGCGGCGACCGGCGATCCGTTGAACCCGCCCGAACTCCTCCGGGGGGTTGACTCATCGCGTTGGCCGCAGTTGGTCGCCGAGGGGCGGCAGGCCGTGACCGACTTGGTCGGCTCGGTCATCCCGATGGTGTGCGCCCAGACCAGACGAACGCCCAACACCGCGGACACCCGCGGTCAGATGTTCGTCGAACTCATGGGCGCCGCCTACCGGTTCGACCCTCAGCGAACCAGCCCGGAGGGTTGGGCCAGCTACGCCTGGATGACGATCAAACACGCCCGCCTGCGCGGGGTCGACGACGCGGGCGTGGTCCGTAGACGCACCTCTGGCCCTCGTCCGATCACAGTTGCCCTCGGTGACAGGGAGCCAGCGAGTAGCACGCCGGATCCCGGCGAGGTCGCCCAAGAGCGCCAATCGGTTGCCGCCATCGGGCGCGCTGTGGAGCAGCTACCCGCGTCCCTGCGCGAGCCACTGCTGGCTTCGATGAAGGGCAAACCGATGCGGGTGATCGCGGACGACCTCGGCTACTCCGAGAGCACCGCCCACCGCCGCATCAACGAAGCGCGTGAGCACCTCAAGGACGAACTCGCCCCGCGCGCCGACGATCGACACTGGGTGCCCTTCGACACCGCGACCGATCCGGTGCTGGAACGCTCCCAGCGCCTCTATGAGGCAACCTTCGAGAGGTCGCCTTCTGGTCCGGAACTAGTCCGGGGACCAGATAGGTAATCCGGAACGTGGTCTCGCCAACGGCCGAGTCGCTCCTGCGTGGTTCTCACCCGACAAGTGATCGCGGCATGCTTGAACGCGAAGCCGAGCCCACACATGCCCGTGGCAAGGCCGTTCTCTATGACTGGCCCCGCGCCCGGGGGATCGAAACGTGTTATGGCTGTCCGCACCGAGACCCGCGTCCGGTAGCTTTGACCGCATGACAGAAGTGGTGCCCACCAGGACCAGCGCGGTCGTGCAGACGAGTGCGCCCGGCACCGAGCTTGCCGGTTTCGAGGCAAGCGTGCACAGCATGCTTGAGCAGTTCGGCCTCCCAACCGAGCAGCTGTTCGTCCCGGTCATTGAGCGCGTCAGCATGGTCAGCAATGTTGGCAACGTGCTTGCCGAACTCGACCCAGCGGTCCGCGCTGAGTCGCACTACGTCTCGAAGATGGTAGCTGCCGCCACCGTAGGTCTGTTCGACGCGGCTCTGAACTACTTGTGGGACGAACTGGTGTCGGCTCTGCGGTCCCGGGTCGTCGGCTTCGACCTGGCCTATTTCTTCGACATCGCAGCGGGAAACAACACCGACCTTCGCAAGGGCCTCAAGAGCGAGGATGACCTCCCGAGTGTCGACGACGCGCGACTGTTGCGGGCTTCGCTTGAGATTGGGCTCATCTCCGATGTGGGTTTCGCGCGGCTCGACCACATCCGGTTCATGCGGAATCATGCGAGCGCGGCGCACCCGAACCAGAACAATCTGACGGGTTTGGAGCTCGTTACGTTCCTTCAGTTGTGCATCCGCGAGGTCATAAACACACCGACGGACACGGTCACGGCCCATACCGGACGCCTGCTAGGGAACACCAAGAAGGGTTTGCTCGATCAAGCCGCGGTCGACGCGGCAGCGGCGTTCTTCGACCAGCTGCCGCCAGATCGGGCTGACACTCTGGCCAACGGGCTGTTCGGTCTCTACACAGCTCCAGACCGGACTCCGATGGTTGCCGACAATGTCCGGCTGCTTTGGCCCCGTCTGTGGCCGTTCGTTCGGGACGCAGCGCGGAGCAGCTACGGCCTGCGTCATGCCCGTGCCATCGCCAGCGCAGAGATCGCATTTGCGACAGCCGCCCGCGAGCTCATCGACCTAGTGAACGGCACCGCCTACCTCACAACCGAGGTTCGTGCCGTCGACATGAGCGAGGCGCTAGACCTTCTCAGCGACGCTCATCACGGTTTCAACAACTTCTACAACGAGCCTGCTCCTGCGCGTCGCGTTCTGGACCTGGCAGGCGAGAAGGGCGACGTGCCCGACTTGGTTCGTGAGCGCTACATCCATGTCGTCATCGACTGTTTTCTCGGGAATGGATACGGCGTCAGCGCAGCGGCCGAGGTCTCGTACGAGAAGATGCTCGCTCGGTTCTCGTCTGCGGACGCGGGCGTTGCTCTGCGGCTCTTCATGAACCCGGTGTACTCCTCGCTGCTGACAAGTTCCGTCGGGCGGACGCAGTGGGGGCGGCTCCTCGACATCCTGGAGCCGAAGCTCACCAGCACTACGGACCGCAACCTCATGGCGGAGATTCGGGCTTTCACGGGCAACCCCGATCAGCTTCGGCTGGACACCAGAGTCAAACAGCTGGCGACCGCCAAGGCGTGAGTGTCCGGGTCTGGGTTCGTCCGGGCTAGGAAGAGGTCGGCATGACCGTGTGCCACGCCCACAGAGAACCGGGTGCCACGCCCACAGAGACGAGGTCTGCCCCTGACGCACCGGCTCGGTGTGATGCTTTCGGAAAGCTGCGTATAGGTGCTGTGCCCTCTATTCCTATTGTCGGGCAAGTCCTTGACTTGAGGGCCGGGAGTGATTCTTGTGGCTATGTCCTCAGCGGCGGTGAAGTCCGCCACAGGTGCCGATGAGGATCCCATAGTTAGTTACGAGGCCTAGATGCGGCTTCGGTCGGTGTGCGAGAGACGCTGCCCCTCGACTTCAGCAAGTCGCTCGCTCGTCGGTGGCCGGTGTTGGCATTTCGCTCCAAGTGAGGCCGTCAAGCTCGCGTCCGCCGCTCTTGGCACGGACACCGCCCCACTGCTTGAAGAAGAACGGCGTGCGTGCACCCACACAATCGTCACGGAGTTGGCGAATCCAGTTGCCGTCGACGGGTCGCGCGTTCGGACCGCTCTCGCCCCCTGCGATGACCCAGTCGATTCCGTCCAATGGGAGTCCCGGAAGCGGGCCCAGCAGGGGTTCACAAGAGAGAAAGCGGACAGCAGCCGGCACGCGCACGAGGTCTCTGATCCGGTCGAAGTTGTCGGCTGACTCGACGCTGACGCCCATCCAAACATTGGACGGCCAGTCAAGTTGATCCGCTACACGCGCAAGTCTGCGCGCCCGCTTGGTCAGAATCTGATAAGTGTGGTGCGGTGTGTTCTCCATCACCGCAAACACTTCCCGGATGAACTCCATGGGGACTCTGGCGTGGAACAGATCGCTCATGGAATTGACGAAGACAAGGCGCGGGCGCTTCCATGAGTACGGGATCAGGAGCGCGGATGGATGCACAGCGACTCCGAACCCTGGGCCGCTGGTTCTGGGATCTCCATCAGTCTGGTACTTGGGGTTTCCCATGGCCTTCAGGCGTTTAGCCAGTGCCAAGGCATAGCAGTGATCACAGCCAGCAGATACCCGGTCGCACCCTGTGCTCGGGTTCCAGGTGGCCTCGGTCCACTCAATGGCGCTCTTGTCAGACATGACGGCATCCTAGCTCATATTCGTACATGCGTTCGAAGACACGCCCTGCGTGCTTGAGGGTCCCAGTGAGTACCGTATCCGGCTTCCCTCACCACCTGCATCGCGTGCGCAGGAACACTGAGAGCTTGCGCCAAGCCAGCGCGCTACTGAACCTCAGCCAGGTTCTGGTTGCGTGATTGGCAGTTTCCAAGGGGGGAGGGGGGAATGCAGGCTGAACGAAGTCTCCCGGTTGATCGCGGCGAGGTGGTCGGGCTCTACATCGAAGAGGCCCGTGGTAGCGTTCATCTGGCTGATCTTCGTGTCCCGCTTCATTTGCTCCAGCGCGTTGCCGGCGTTGCGCAGTACGTGGGTCATGATGCGATCGCCTACCTTCTCGTCGGTCGCGAAGATCATGTGGTAGAGAACTTGGCCGTTCCCGCGAGGTACCGCCAACGGGATTGTTGAGGCGTAGCCAAGATCGCGCTCGAGGCGCCAGCGCATGAGGTTCACCAGTTCCAGGCGCCATTCGGATTTGGATAGGAGTCCGCGCTGTCGCCCACATAGGATCTCTCTCCATTGCTCCGTCCCATACATCCGGTCTATTCTCTCGGCGTAGGCCGGGTTCACGGGCTTGTTTGGGTCGCCGTCGACTCCAGAGAGTCCACGTGGGATGAAGGAGTCACCGAACAGCAGCCACAGTTCGGTCTTCCTGTGTACCCCCTTCCAGTTTGGGCGTCGGAATGCAGCTACTTCGCTGAGTGTATCCCACCAAATTTCGGCGCTAAACTGGTCGACGAAGGCGAAGGAAGGTGCCAGCCTCCAGCCTGAATCTTCTACGGAGATCCGCTTTAGGTAGCTCGGGATCTCGATATTGCAGTCGCCCTCAAGGACGACGAAGTCACGCTCAGGAAACTGGATGTCCATCTTCGTCCGGAGATCTTGGGCCGAAGCTGTATTCAACTCGCACGCAACGACTCTGGTGAACGGCGGGTTGGTGGCAAGCGCCCGCTCCACCGAGTTGCGGATCGGTTCCCCGGTCTGACGGTGGACGTTGGTGGCGCTACCACTTAGGAGATCTAAGTAGAGGGTCCTTCGTGCGCTGGCAGAGGCTCGTGTGAAGCCTTGTAGGTAGCTCTCGAGTGCGTCGAGCTTCGCCTCGGTCCAGGGCCCCCACTTTCGTGCCGGCCCCTTGTTCGCTGAGTTTGTCTTCACGTTCTTCCCCCCGAGTTCCGCACTCGTCAGCCTTGCCGAGCCGGCCCTGAATGATATCGTCTGCCAAACCCTGCTCTCCACACCCTAGTGGCTTGTCGTTGAGACATGTTTACGTTTCCGGTCGATTCGGTCAAGAATCTGGTCGGGGGTTTTGGTCCACATGAATGGGTGTTTGCGTCGGTTCCATCCGTTGATGAAGGCGCGGATCTTGCCCGTGAGGTCGCG
>JAAYVB010000026.1 GCA_012517405.1 Propionibacterium sp. | reverse complement strand
GATCCGCGCCCTTTGCGCGGTCGAGGCCATCACCGTCGCCGCACGGGTCAACCGCTCCAACTCGCCCCTATCGCCTTCACGCAACACCAGTGCCGGGGCTGTCCTATTCGCCATGCCCCATTGTCCCATGCAACCGTAAAGTTACATCACCGACACGCCACTAGTCACTCTAACCTCGATCGTTCATGGCGGAGTGAGCGACGCGTGCTGCAGATAGGCCGGAGTGCCTTCTGACTACGGGATACTTGGACATGCGACTGTTCAAAACCCCTGAAGCGGAAGGCACTCCGTAGGTGAAGCGTACTTCGTGGTCCACCGGTATGTCCGTGACCGGCGATGGCGGCGCGGTGATCGCCCACGCCGGCAGCATCGGGCTGAGGATGCTGGCCGAGAACACCGGCCTGACCGGAGCCCTGTCGACGGCGATGGCCCGGCGTTCGTTCATCCCCTCGGTGCGTGACCGTGGCCAGGTACTGACCGATGTCGCGGTGCTACTCGCCGACGGCGGCGAGGCGATCTCCGACATCGACGTCCTGCGCCACCAGAGGCAGATCTTGGGGCCGGTCGCGTCTGCTCCGACGGTGTGGCGTGCGTTGGATGAGGTCACCGACGCCAGGCGGAGGAAGATCGCCACGGCCCGGGCCCGCGTCCGGCGCCACGTGTGGTCCCAGCTGACAGCCACTGGCGGGGTTCTGGCTTCGAAGGTCGCCGGGACAGATCTCGGAGAGACGATCGTGTTGGATGTCGATGCCACGATCGTGGTGACGCACTCGGAGAAGGAGTTGGCGTCGCCGACGTTTAAGAGGACGTTCGGGTATCACCCGATCGGTGTGTGGTGCGACAACACCGGGGAGTTCCTCGCCGCCGCGCTGCGGACAGGCCGGGCCGGGTCGAACACCGCCGCCGACCACATCCAGGTCCTGGGAGAGGCGATCACTCAGGTCCCGATGCCGTATCGCCGGAACCTGTTGATCCGCTGCGACGGTGCCGGCGCCTCTCACCAGTTGCTGGACTGGCTCCATGCGCAAGGCCAAGTCAGAGGCCGCAGCCTGGACTACAGCGTGGGGTTCACCATCGGGGAGAACGTGCGCCACGCCATCACCGAACTGCCCGTCGGGTCCTGGTCTCCGGCGCTGAAGGCTGATGGTCAGGTCCGAGAGGGCGGGGAAGTCGCTGAGATCACGGGACTGCTCAATCTCGATGGCTGGCCGACGGGGATGAGGGTGATCCTGCGCCGGGAACGCCCGCATCCGGGGGCTCAACTGTCGCTGTTCGAAGCCCACGACGGGTGGCGGTATCAAGCGTTCGCCACCAACACCGGCAGCGGCACCCTGCAGTTCCTCGAGGCCCGGCATCGGGCCCATGCCCGGGTCGAGGACCGGATCCGACACGCGAAAGACTCCGGCCTGGGCAGGTTCCCGTCCCGTGAGTTCGGCATCAACCAGACCTGGCTGCAGTTGACGATGATCGCCGCCGATCTGGTCGCCTGGCTCAAGATGCTGGCCCTCGACGGTGACCTCGCGAAAGCCGAACCAAAGGCACTCAGGTATCGGCTGCTGCATGTCCCGGCCCGACTCGTCTATGGCGCTCGCCGGCGACGGTTGCGTCTACCCAAGACCTGGCCCTGGGTCGAGCAACTCGTGGCCGCGTTCGCCCGGATCGCCGCGATCCCACCACCTGCCTGACCCCACCAGCCCATCACTACCCGAGGAAACCTGGAGAACCGCAGCCCGGCAGCGTCAGCCGGCCAACAATCACGCCCTCACTTGGCCCCGTGTTCAGATCGGGCCCCGACAGCCCGGCTGGCAGCTCTCAAGCCGCCTCATGAAAGACGGAGGCTAGCTAGGGTCGGTGCCGTCGAATACGACTCAAATCGCCTAGCGCGTCAGCCCGGTGAACTGGAGCGGGAGCGCGCCCCGCAGATGGGGCTGGCTCTCATCGGCAATCAGGGGGTGTCGGCTCGGGGCTCGGATCCGAGTCTTTCCTTCCCGTATGCCCCAGCGTGGACTTGATTGTGTGCAGGGCTCACCCAGCGCATTTCCGCACCTCCGAGTGTCGCGGCACCCCGCGCAGTGCCTACGTCGAACGGAACGCCCCCTTTCCTGATGGCTGGGCCCCACCTGATCCATGCCGCCGAACGCTTGGGCGAGGGCGCAGCTGTCCACCGGGATGAGTCGGCATCCGCTATGCAGGTGACGGTCTATGCGTCCGTCGATATGGAGGATTCATGAACTCGGAGCCGCAACGCCCCATGACGGGATCAAGACCTTCGCTCCAGCGGGCGCACTCTCAGGGCGTCCACTATGCCGACATTGACAGGTCGTTGGACGAAGTCCCTGAGCGCTTCTCCTGCGCGCCCAGCGACGTCTGCGGCGAACTCCCCGCAGATGATCGGACGGGAGCGCCATTGGCGACTCAGCCCGACGCTGCCGGCGCCACACCGGCCTCGCTGGTTCAAGCCGCTATTGGGTGCCGCTGCGGTGAGTTTCAATCTGTGATCGGGGCCCTGCAGGTCTACGCCCCGGAGGGGTCACTCTTGCCGAGCCAATTGTCTTCCCAAACGAGTGCCGCTGTTCCCGTTGTGAGTCACGATCCCAGGCGACACCGTTTCGCGCCTGAACAGCACCACTGCGAAGCCTCTTGGGCCCAGGCTGCAGAAGAACCCATCTTGGCGCTTCCGGATTTGCCTCTCATCGTCGAGGACCTCCTTATAGGGGCCAAGCAGCTTGTCGACTCAGGTGCACCGAATGAGTCGGTCGAGGCTCTACTGGACCACATCGCCAGTTTGCGCGAAGGCCGCGACTGATGGCCGGGTACCGAAGGCCTGTGAGCGAGGCAGAGCGGGCCACGGCTGCGGAGGCTCGGCAAGCGACGCTGGACAAGCTCCTCACCAAACTGAGCGATGGAATCCTCGCACTCAACGACCCGCAGGCCTGGCGGGCCTGGCTGAAGTTCTCCAGCCAGTTCCACCGCTATTCCTTCGGGAACTCACTTCTGATCATGCTTCAGGACCCGCAGGCCACTCACGTCGCCGGCTACCAGGCGTTCAAGGCCATGGGCCGCCAGGTGCGCCGCGGCGAGACCGGCATCAAGGTCCTCGCCCCGATCACCCGCCGCGAACCCCGCCTTGACGACACCGGCCAACCGGTGCGCGACGACCAGGGCCGTGTCTTGCACCGGACCCAGGTTGTCGCGACCAAACCAGTCACGGTGTTCGACATTCGTCAGACCGACGGACCGCCGCTGCCCGACCCCAAGATCGGCGAAGCTACTCTCCTCACTGGGCAAGCCCCCGTCGGACTGTGGGACCGCCTCCAAGGCCTCCTCGAGCAACGGGGATTCGATGTCCGCCGCGGCGCGGACCTCGGCGGCCCGAACGGCTACACGGACTTCGGCAGCCGGCTGGTCCGGGTCCGTGATGACGTTGATGAGGCCCAGGCCGTCAAGACCCTCGCCCACGAAGCCGGGCACGTGCTCCTCCACCAGGAACAGAGCAGCCGCGACTGTCGCGGGATCCTCGAAGTGGAAGCCGAATCGGTCGCCTTCATGGTCACCAGCGCCCACGGACTCGACTCCAGCCAGTACACCTTCAGCTACGTCGCCGGCTGGGCCCTCAACGCCGTGACCGAACAACGCGACCTCGCCGACATACTCCGCAGCACCGGACAACGCGTCATCGGCGCCGCCGACATCATCCTTCAGGCCACGCAGCCTACTCCGACCATCACCGATACAGCGCTCGATGCTCTCGAAGGCGACATCCGAGTTCAGACGGACCCCACTCGCTGGGAGGCAGCCTCCGTCGGCGAGGCCAGTACGCCGGAGCCGCCGACCGTGCCTTCGCCGGCGCTGGTCCCCTCAGTGGGCCGCTGACCATGACGGCCGCGCTGGACGAGCTCTCCTCACCCAGCCCATGCGACAGTGTTGCGTCGTCGACGCCTGCACGCGTCCCTTTCCGCTGGCTCGCCGGTGATCCTGAGGTGACCGCGCCTATGCTGAGGAGCGGCGCTGGACGCGAGATCCGCGCGGATCTCGGGTTCGAAGCTGTTCCCCACGTATTCCCCACGGCAAGGTGACGACATGGCTGAGGCTCATCAAAAGACCTTGTCAGGGGGTCATTATCGGCTGATAGAAGAGAGCTTCAACTCCTCTCTCGCGCACAACGATGTATGGTCCCCTGACTACATCAAATCCCCTGTGACAAGGACTTCGGTCCTTCTCAGTTGTGGACTCTCATGAACACGGATGGCCTTCGGAGGCCTCCCATTCCCCACGTATTCCCCACGACATCCGGGGCGTGGGGAACGTCGTTGGCGTCGCCCAGTGTCCACCCGACCGTCCGCCGGTAGATCCCCGGGAGGGCGCCCACCCACGACGGGCAACCGAGTAGAGCCACGGGTCAGTTCCGTGGCCCTGTTCGGTTGTGCCCGGGGTTGATCAACCGTCCCTAGAACAGGGTGGGCGCGAGTGCGACGGCGAGGGGCGCGGACGTCTTGACTGGGTGGCAGGGTTCGTGGAGTTCGGGTGCGAGCCGGCCCCAGGCGAGGCCGCAGACGCGCAGCAGTTCGTCCAGGCTGGCGGCGGATGTGCGTTGCGCCATGTCGAGGGTGATGTGCGCGCACGCGACGGCGTCGTGGACGGCGTCGTGGTGTTGATCGAGTGGGATCCCGGCCGCGGTAGCGACGGCCTCCAGAGTGTGTTCGGGCAGGTCGTAGCAGCGCCGTGCCATCAGCAGGGAGCAGCCGAAGTCCAGGGTCGGCCAGTCGTAGCCGCAGTGGCTGGTCGCGTCCCGGATCACCGCGATGTCGAAGGCTGCGTTGTGGGCCACGACGGGCAGTCCGGCGAGTCGTTTCTCGATGTCGGGCCAGAGCCGTTCGAAGGTGGGTTGGCCCTCCACGTCGCGTTCGACGATGCCGTGCACCTGGGTGCAGTCCGGGTCGAACCAGCCGCGGCCGTAGGGTGGTTGCATCAGGGTTCCCCACGTGGCCTCGACCCGACCGTCTCGGACGAGGGCCAGGCCGACCTGGCAGGGGGATCCCGGACGCCGGTTCGCGGTCTCGAAATCGATGGCAACGAACTCCAGACTCATCGAGTGCCTCCCGCGGTGCCGTCCACCATCGATCCTTCTGTCAGAAGGTCCTGACGAAAGGATAGCGCCGTGTTGGCTGGAGTCGCCACTGCTGGCGATACTGGTGGAGGGAGGTCCCAATGGAACAACGAATGGCCGTCGCGGCGGTGGCCGAGGCTGCTGCAGGTGTCGAACGGGCACAGGCGCTGCTGGAGGCCACGGTCGTGCTGGCCCGGGAAGCCGGCGCGACGTGGGCCCAGATCGGCGACGCGGCCGGAATGAGCCGGCAATCCGCGCACGAACGATGGGGTTGCATTCCGCGCAGGGGATGCCCGCGCACCGACTGCGGATGCCCCGACCATGCCGTCGACGCCTGCGATTGCGGGCACGGCCCGGGACGCGGACGCCGCCGGCCCGTCGAGGTCCGACTGGTTGAACCAACTGAGGCCGACAGGCCGTGACGGTGCGCGCCGATCCTGTTTTCGACCCGACGTCGCACGTCAGGCTATCCTGACATATGCTGCGCTTGGCAGGCCGAGATTGCCTGTCGCCACCCGCTGGTGGACGCGCAGTATCTGACAGGAGCAGCATGAAGATCGCCATCACCGCCGAGACCGATGCCGGACTGGATGCCCGGGTGGCAGGCCATTTCGGCCAGGCCCCCCACTTCGTGCTGGTCGACGTCGTCGATGGGCTCATCACGACGGCAGACACCCTAGCCAATCCGTTGCAGGCAGGCCACCAGCCCGGGGAGGTTCCGGCGTTCATCCGTTCGCACGGCGCGGACGTGATGGTGAGCGGAGGCATGGGGGTCCGGGCGATCCGGATCTTCGAACACGTGGGGATCACGGCGGCGACGGGGGCCGCCGGGACCGTCGGTCAGGCCGTGACGGACTACCTCGCGGGGAGACTGACAGGGGCGTCTCCCTGCGCCGACAGCCTGGCGCACCATCATGACTCGTCCCCGGCCTGAGGCGCTGCTACCCCACTCGGCCTCACCTCAACCACCGAACTCGACAGTCCAACCATCACACCGGAAAGCACCACCATGAACGACGCTGCTGTAAGTACCGGGATCCCGCGGATCGGCGATCCGGCCCCCGCTTTCACCGCTGTGACCACGCAGGGCGAGATCACGTTCCCAGCCGACTACGCCGGCAGCTGGGTGATCTTCTTCAGCCACCCGGCCGACTTCACCCCCGTGTGCACGTCCGAGTTCATGACGTTCGCCACGATGGAGGACGAGTTCACCGCCTTGAACACCAAGCTGGTCGGCCTGTCGATCGACGGCCTCTACAGCCACATCGCATGGCTCCGCACGATCAAGGACAAGATCGAGTTCAAGGGCATGAAGGACGTCGAGGTCACCTTCCCCCTCATCGAGGACATCACGATGGAGATCGCCCGCAAGTACGGGATGATCATGCCCGGCGAGGACAGCACCAAGGCCGTACGCGCCGTGTTCGTCGTCGATCCCCAAGGGATCATCCGCACGATCATCTACTACCCGCTGAGCCTGGGCCGCAACTTCGACGAACTCAAGCGCGTGATCATCGCCCTGCAGACCGCCGACGCCCTCGCGGTCGCAACCCCCGCCGACTGGCGTCCCGGCGATGCCGTCATCGTCCCGACCGCGGGCTCCTGCGGCACCGCCAAGGACCGCATGGAAGGCAAAGAGGAAGGCGTCACCTGCGTCGACTGGTTCTTCTGCACCAAGGACGTCTCTGAGGAAGCAGTCTTCGCCGCCATCACCAAATAGCGGAACCCCAAGTGGGTGGCCCGCCCATCGGGCCACCCACCCCACCCGAAGGAAACACATGACCACACAGATCATCTGCATCCCCGTCGCCGACGACGGGCAGGTCGGCCACAGCTGGGGCAAGGCCCGCACTCTGGCCGTCGCCACAGTCCAGGACGGAACCATTACCTCCTGGCACACCCAAACCGTCGACTGGGACGTCTCCAAGGCCCAGGGCACAGAAGGCGCCCACCACGCCCGCGTCGCCCGATTCATCAAGGACAACGCAGTCACCGACGTCCTCGCCCGCCACATGGGCGACGACATGCAGAACATGCTCACCAAACTGGGGGCACGCGTCCACCAAGGCGCGGCAGGCGATGCCCGTGCTGCCGTCACCTCGCTCTAGCCGCCCGAAGACACCCACCAGACATGAACGCGACGACCACCAGCCAGACGACACCCCCAACCATCAAGCCTCTGATGGTTGGGGGCAGAATCCTGCCGATGACCAGATGGGGTGACCCAGTCATGCATGCCAGCACGCGGCAGGTCACCGAGTTCAACGAGGGACTCCACATGCTGGTGCGCGACATGTTCGCCACCATGAGGGCATCCGAAGGAGTCGGGTTGGCCGCCACACAAGTGGGAGTCGATCTGGCGCTGTTCATCTTCAGTTGCCCCGACGAGGACGCACACATCCGGCACGGCGCAGTGTGCAATCCGGTCCTGAGCCTTCCCGAAGGGAAGGATCGTCGTCTCGACGTGGCAGCCGAAGGGTGCCTTTCGCTGCCCGGCGCCTTCCATCCGTTGGCTCGGCCTGACCGTGCCGTCTGCACTGGAGTCGATCCCTTCGGCGAACCTGTCACTGTGATCGGCACCGGACTCCTGGCCCGATGCCTGCAACACGAAACAGACCACCTGAAGGGCATCGTCTTCGGCGACCGACTCCCGAACCGAGCCCGACGTGACCTGTACAAGCAACACCAGTCAGTAGCTCATCACTACCCCAACGAGTGGCCCACCACAACGAAAGACCCACAGCAACCCACCCCCGGCCAACAGGCCACGATGTAAGGACGAGCAATGCCACGGCCATCGGCAACGAGCACCGTGGCGTCGGCCCCGATGGGGTCATCGGAGGAGTCGAGCACTGGGCCCGCAATCGCTCGAGCCATCCTGCAGCTTCACCAGTCCGACATCTTCGGCATACGCGGTCACGACAGACCTGCCGTACATTCCAACCAAGAAGGTGATAGGGGTGAGCACGCGGCGCTCGCGCGGCTTGACTGTTCTGGTGTTCGTGCAGGTCCTGCTGGCTGCGGCTCACAGCTACCACGGCACAGGCATGCCACCGCAAGAGCAGGCTGGGGGTCCCCCAACTCCCATCCAGACTCCCGCGTGGGTTGAAGCCCCCGAACCTGATCGGTCCCGTCCGCTCGGCAAGCTCCAGGCGGGCGAGTGGGTTAGCACGGAGTGGGGTGGCGTCCGTTGCGAATACCCCGCATCGCCGCGCGCTCGGCAGATTGCCGCAACCCTGCAGTCCCGCATCGTCGGGTACGTAGCCGTCGAAGGCCGCGACATTGGCTTCGCGGTGCATGACCATTCCGCAGACGTGGTTTGCAGCTTCCATCCGGACGTCACGTTCGAGATGGCGAGCATCGTGAAGGTCGCCACGGTTGCCAGCCTGCTGAACCAGCGAGGTCTTGCCGGCCTCAGCGCCGCCGAGCTTGACTGGGCGCGGGCTGCCATCGTTTGGTCGGACAACGATGCGCATGACATCCTATGGGGCCTGACCGGTGGTGAGGAAGGACTACGGATGCTGGCCGCTGCCGGCGGTCTCACCCAAACGACGCCGGGCCCTGATGGCATGTGGGGCCTTGGCACAACCACCGCCGCAGATCAGCTTCGGCTGATGGACGCGCTGGTGTCGGGCACGCTGCTCGGCCTGGACGAGACGCAGTACCTGCTCGGCCTGATGCGCCAAGTGGTACCCGAACAAACCTGGGGAATCATCACGCAGGCCCCTCCCAACGCCGTCATCGCCGTGAAGAACGGTTGGTTGGACGTGCAACACTGGGCCCCCGATGGCAGATACCTGACCACCACCTGGACGGTGAACTCGATCGGCTACATCCAGAGTCCAGAGGTGAACTACACACTCGCCATCCTGAGCAGCGGGCATGACAGCGAGGAATCTGGCCGCAACTATGTCGAGGAGGTCGTGGCCTGGGTGGCGTCCGTGCTCACGGCTGACTGAATCTGGCTCGGTCAACTGTCGGAGGCGGTGTCGTGGCCCAAGCACCCCCGGAAGCGCCGCGACCATGCCCAGCGAGCCGATCAGGGTCCATCCTGCCCCGGCCTCGGGCGGAGGCCCGGCAGAGGGTGGCCCTCTCGTCAAGGTGACTGGCAGCACAATCATATGACTGCTACAGTGGTCACGTGCGATTTGATGAAGCGTTCGGGGGCCTCCTCCCTGGTGCGCGTGGCGCGGTGCTCGCGGCGCTGCTTCGGACGGGGACTCCGCTGACAGGCCGACAAGTACACGCGCTCGTCCGCGACCAACACAGCCTATGGTCCGTGCAGCAGTCGCTCGCCTCCCTCGTCGGGCTCGGCGTGGTGAACAGCCGAACCGTGGGGCGCGCGATGGTCCACACGATCAACGAGGACCACTACACGATCCAGCCCCTGCGCGTCCTCCTCGATCCAGTGACGGCGCTGCGGGAGGCGGTCCGTGGCGTGGTGGGCTCGAACGTCGATGCGGTGATCCTGTTCGGGTCGGTGGCGCGCGGCGAGGCGACCGCCGACAGCGACGTCGACCTGGTCGTCCTCGCCTCCCCGGACTGGGACGACCGAACCGAACTCGAGGACGTGGTGAGCGCCCGGCTCGGCAACGACTGCGATGTCCTGGTGTTCACCCCTGAGGAGTTCAGCCGACTCGCGGCCACCGGCGAGGAGCCCGTTGTGGCGGACATCCTCTCCGACGGGGTCCTCCTGCTCGGTTCGTTCCCGCAGGCCGATGCTGGTGCGGCATGATGGCCACCCTCGAGCAACGCAATCACGCACGCAGTTACCTGAAGAAGGCTGAGGAGTACTTGGCCTCCGCCGAAGCCAACCTGCAAGCCGGGCGCTACACCGTGGCTGCGGGTGACGCGATCCACGCCGGTATCTGCGCCAAGGACGCCATCGTCACCGAACTCACCGGCACAACCACCAAGGGCAAGGACCACGCACAGGCCGCGAAAGAACTGCGGCAAGCGCTGGGTCAACGACCGGACGCGGCCAGCACAGAGAAGGCACTCCGCGAACTCATCTCCAGCAAGGCCGACGTCGAGTACGGCGTCACCCTCATCCCGGCCGTGAAGGCTGAAGCACTCCTTCGTCGAGCGCGGAGCCTCGTCGAACTCGCAATCCGCATCGTCCGCCTCAACGGGTAAGACCCCGCGCCGAACATCCTGCATTGCCTACTGCTGCGCTGGGTACGGTGTGGCGGGTGGTACAGAGTCCTGGGTCCTGCTTTGCAGCTGCGCCCGGAGGACGAATTGCTGGATGCCGGCTGCGGGTCGGGAGCGTTCCTTGCCCAGGAGGCCCAACAGGTTCGTCGCGTGGCGGGCGTGGACCTCCCCGACGTCCAGATCGATCTGGCTCGTCGCCGGTTGGCCCAGAGAATCGCGGACGGCAACGCAGGCGACTTGAGCCGCGAAATGCAAATCCTAGAAGCCGACAACTGCAGGACAGCCAGGCCGAGTGATGCGGAGCGCTCCAGTCGGCAGATCCATCCACCCGGCAGCGCGGAGGTTTGCAGCCCTCCAAACGACTACGCACAGGCTATGCAAGTCATCAACATTCGATCGTTTACGCTTGTCAATGCCATGTGGTCGAGAGCTTCAACTCCTCTCTCGCGCACAAAAAGTGCCTCTGACTAGGGCAAATAGAACGAAAAGGCGGGAGGCGAAAACCTCTCGCCTTTCCTATGTCCGGGGCGTGTGGCGTGCTGCTGGCAAGGGCGAATGCGTCGCTGAGGTCGCCGGCGCTTCCTCTGGCTGGCCGCCAAGTTCCCCACGCGTGGGGGTGTTCCCCACGCATTCCCCACGAGTTCCCCACGCCGTCAGGGATGGCCTTCGGACCGCGTCCGGGGGCGCCTTCCCGGACCGGTCTCGCTGGGTTAGGCCTCTCAGCAGCAGCCTGCCTTGGATGCCAGCGGCAGTGAACGGCTCGGGAGGTCGGTGGGTTCGGCGGTGGGTCCGCAGCAGGTCTCAGTTGTGCCGGCGGTTTCGTGGGTGGGGTCGTCGTGTGACGGGCTGGGCTGGGCGAGCAGTTCGGCCGCGGCGAGGAGGCCGGCGCGGGTGATGAGGCCGGCGGGCACGGTTTCGTAGGTGGTGTCGTCGACGGTGATGGTGCGGCAGTCGTTGGGGCCGCAGACGTCGCAGCAGGGGCTCTGGCCGGTCGCGCCGCCGAGCCAGTCCTCGAGGGGTCGGCCGGCGACCAGGATGCGGTTGGACTCCAGTGGCGCCTGCTCGAACTGGGCCAGGTTGATGGTGGCCTCGGTCAGGCGCACGGTGATGCCCAGGGGGGCGAGGGCCGCGGTGAGTGTCGCGGCTGCCGTGCGTACCTCGCTGCCGGTGTCGCCGCAGCGGGGGCAGGTTTGGCCGGCGTCCACGAGGCGTTGCCAGGCGATGGTGAGGTCGGTCATGGGGTACTCCCGGTCATGGTGTGGGTGTCGGTGAGGGCGAGGAGTCGGTCGGCGCCCACGGGTTCGTCGAGCAGGACGGGCACGACGGCGACCCGGGCGGCCGTCTTCGTGACGGTGTCGATGGGGTCGGTCTCCAGGCGGGCGCGCCGAAGCAGCAGTGGGGCGGTCGGCCTGGCGGCGGTGAGGGATTGGTTGATGACCCACGCCCAGGGTGTGATGCCGGCGCGGGCGAGGTCGTCGCGGAACGCCATCGCCTCCAGCACCGGGGTCGGTTCGGGCAGGGTCACCATGACCAGGCGGGTGTAGTCGGGGTCCTGCAGACGCATCAGCGGAGTGGTGAACCGGACGCCGGCCGCCATGGTCTTGACGGTGTCACGGTGGTAGGCGCCGGTGGTGTCCATCAGCAGCAGGGTGTGCCCGGTGGGTGCGGTGTCCATGACCACGAACTGGCGACGGGCCTGCCCGACCAGGGAGGAGAACTGCTGGAAGACGGCGATCTCCTGGTGGCATGGGCTCTGCAGGTCCTCGGCGAGGGCGGCCAGCGCGTCGGCGTCCAGGCCCTGGCCCTGGGTGGCCATCACGTGGGCCCGGTAGTCGGCGATCGCCTGGGCGGGGTCGACCCGCGACAGCGTCAACGACGGCAGGTCGGGGGTCTCGGTGACGGTGGCGTCCAGGTGCGCCGCGGGGTCGGTGGTGGTCAAGTGGACCCGGTGACCGCGTGCGGCCAGCCCGACCGCGAGCGCCGCCGCGATGGTGGTCTTGCCGACCCCACCTTTACCCACACACATCACCAGCCCGTGACCGATGGCGGCGAGTTCGTCGACGAGGGCGTCCAGGCCCGGCAGTCCTCCGGCGGGCAGTGGGGCGGCGTCCGTCGGAGCCTCGGCGGTGTCTTCGGGTGACAGCAGTGCCCGCAGGGCGAGCACGCCGACCATGTTCACGGTCTTCAGCGGGATCCGGTCCTGTGGCAGGTCGGCGAGCGGGCCCGCGACGGCGGCGAGCACGGCCGTCTCGCGGGCGCGGGTCGCGGCGGCGAGCGGGTCGGGGTGGCCGTCGGCGGGCAAGACGGCGTTCACCACGAGGTGGGTGGCGTGGATCCCGATCCCGGCCAGTTCGGACGCCGTGCGCTCGGCCTCGGCGAGCGAGGTGGCCTGGGCACGGGCCACCAGCACCAGCCGGGTGGTGGTGGGGTCGGTGAGGGCCGCCAGCGCGCGGGCGTACTGGTCGCGGTGTTTGTCCAGCCCGGACATCGGCCCCAGGCAGGACGCGTCGCCACCCGAATCGATGAAGCCGGTCCAGTCACCGGGTAGCTGAAGCAGCCGGATGGTGTGCCCGGTCGGTGCGGTGTCGAACACCACATGGTCGTAGTGGGAGTCCTCCTCGGCGAGGAATCCGGTGAACTCGTTGAACGATGCGATCTCGGTGGTGCAGGACCCCGACAGTTGCTCGGTGAGCGACGCGGTCTCGCTGGCCGGCAGCGCGGCCCGGACGGGGCCGAGGATTCTTTCCCGGTACTGCTCGGCGGCCGATTCGGGGTCGATCTCCAGCGCGTCCAGGCCCTCGACGCCGACCACCGGGGTCATCCGGTTCCCGATCGGCTGGTCGAAGACCTGGCCCACGTTGGAGGCGGGGTCGGTCGAGACCAGCAGTACCCGACGCCCCGCCCCGGCCAGGTGGACCGCCGTCGCGCACGCCAGCGACGTCTTGCCCACCCCGCCCTTGCCGGTGAAGAACACGAACCGTGGCATGTCCTCCAGGAACTTCATGGCAAACTCCCTCCAGCCGATCGCGGGGTCAACCGGTCAGCGGCCGGCCAGCAGTTGGGCGATCTCGGCGGGCTTGGCGACCCGACCTGACAGCACTACCTGCTCGTCGACCACCAGGCCGGGGGTGCGCATGATGCCGTAGCCGGCGATGTCGGCGTAGTCGGTGACCTTCTCGACGCTGGCCTCCATTCCCAGAGACGCCAAAGCTGCGCGGGTGTTCTTCTCCAGGTTGACGCAGTTGGCGCAGCCGGGACCGAGGACTTTGATGTGCATGGTGTGTGACTCCTTCTTCGGGTGATGGTGGTGCTTCGGGTGGTTTCAGACGGGGAGGACGGCGTTGAACAGGTAGCCCACCGCGATGATCCCGGCGGCGACCACGGCAACGAAGGTGGCGATCAGTTTCGGTTTGAGCACGCGGCGCAGCAGGATCATCTCGGGCAGGCTGAGGGCGACCGTGGCCATCATGAACGCGAGCAGGGTTCCCATCGGGAGGCCCTTGTCGTGCAGGGCGTCGACCAGAGGCAGGACGCCGGCGGCGTTGGAGTACAGCGGGACACCGACGACGACCGCGATCAGGACGGCGAAGGGGTTGTCGCGGCCGGCGTAAGTGGCGAAGAAGTTCTCCGGCGCCCAGCCGTGGATGACCGCGCCGAGGCCGATGCCCACCAGCAGGTAGGGCCAGATCTTGCGCAGGATTGTCCCGACCTCGTCGATGCCGAGTTGGACGCGGTCGGGCCACGTCAGGTGGGCGGTCGAGTCGATGACCTGGCCGCGGAGCCGGGTCTCGAACACGAACGGTTCCACCCAGCGTTCCAGGCGGAGGCGTCCGATCACCCAGCCGGCGACGATCGCGATGCTGACGCCCGCGGCGACGTACAGCAGGGTGGGGCCGGGGCCGAACAGGCCCAGCAGCAGCGCGATCGCCACCTCGTTGATCAGCGGGCTCGCGATCAGGAAGCTCATCGTCACCCCCAGGGGAACGCCGGCGGCGACGAACCCGATGAACGCCGGCACGGCGCTGCACGAGCAGAACGGGGTCACGATGCCCAGCAGCGCCGCCAACACGTTCCCGACACCCTCGCGCTTGCCACCGAGCAGCGCCCGGGTGCGCTCCACGCTCATGAACGACCGCAGGACCGTGACCACGAAGATGATCCCGGTCAGCAGCAACGCGATCTTGATCGTGTCGTAGAAGAAGAACCACACCCCGGACCCCAGCCGGGACTCCAGATCCAACCCAGCGGCCTCGCCGACCAGCCACGTCCAGAACGGCTCGTTGACCCAGTACAAGGCCACCCACGCCACGGCCGCCCCCGCGACCCCGAGGCTCAGCCGGAGCCCGGGGCGTCCCAACCTGGTCGTCACCGACATGACCCACACTCCGCCCGAGTAGCCGCGGCCACCGGCAGGGCGGCGTGCAGCCGCTCCAGGGCGTCCTCGGCCAGGGTGTAGTCCACCCATCGCCCCCGCCGGGCCGTGGTCACCAGGCCGGCCTCCCGCAGCATGCGCAGGTGGTAACTCAGCAGGTTCGCCGGGATCGGCGGATCGAGCTGCAGGTCGCACACGCACCGCGTGCCGGACGCCGCCAGGCGGTTGAGCAGGGTCAGCCGCACCGGGTCGGCTGCGACCGCCAGCAGCGTCGCCGCATCCCGCGTCAGTTCAGCCTCAATTGATTCAACCACACCTGAACTATGCTCCCGTGCGGCCGCCCGTGCAAGCAAGGCGACCCTCATCCATCCTGCCACGTCAGAGCCACAGCCCCGCGAGCCAACCGGCGGCCGTGGCAGTCACCAGCAGCGTGCCGATGACCAGCGCGACGATCCGCCAGCGGGCGATGACGAGCATGCCGCTGATGGCCCCGACGCTGGTGCCCGCGCCGGTGATGAGGAACGCGATGCCCGCTCCGGGGGCCATGCCGCCGTCCAGGAGGGTGGCCACCAGGGGCAGCGAGGCGTCGGTGTTGAGGTAGACAGGGACGCCGAGCAGGGCGGCCAGCGGGACCGACCAGACGGGGTTGCCCGCGCCGAGCCACGTGGTGAGGAGGCCCGTCGGCAGGATCCTGATGACCAGGTACCCCAGGGCGGCGAAACCCAGGAAGTACACGGCGAGCCGGCGGCCATTCGTGGCCAGGGCCACGCCGAACCGACGCCAGGTCGCGGGTTCGGCGTCGACCACCGTGTCCGGCCGGGCGTCGATGACGGCCAGTTGCCGGGTCCCGCCGACGCACCTCGTGACCGACGCGCCCGCGACGGCGTCCGTCTGGCAGCCGGTGTCGCAGCCACCGTCGGGCCTCGGGGTCGCCAGGCGGGCCTGTCCGGCGAGCAGCCCGTGGCGCTCCAGCCACCAGGCGGCACCTCCGCCGATCAGACCGACAGCGATCGCCGCACCGAAGAACGTGGTCGCGAAGGCGGGCCCGAACAGCCCGACCGACCACACGTACTCCTGCGGACTGGTCAGCGGCGACGACACCATGAACGCCACCACCGGCGCCCACGGGACCGAGGAGGCCATGGCGCCCAGCACGACGGCGGTGGTACCACAGGAGCAGAACGGCGTCAGCGCGCCCAGTGCGACGGCGCCCAGCACCGCCGCCCAGGTACGTCGCCGAAGCCAGCTGCCCAACCGGTCCGGTTTGACGTACACCTGCACGACGGAGGCCACCACGACACTCGCCAGCAGGAACGGCCAGTTGTGGGCCAGCGCGGTCGCCACATCGGTCGCGACCGCGACACCCAAATCGGTCAGGTGGTCGAGCATCTACCTCTCCAATCCATAGACGAGCATCGATTGATCGATGCTGATGGATATGATAGACACGTGTCTATGAGTGTTCAAGGGGTGGCGCCGCGGGTCACGTCGGTCGGTGACCTGTGCTGTTCACCGATCCTGCAGGCCCCCCTGCAGTCCGGCGATGCGCTGGCCCTGGCCGGGGCGCTGAAGGTGCTGGCCGACCCCGCGCGGTTGCGGCTGCTGAGCCTGATCCGAGCCGCGGACGACGGACGGGCGACCACCCGCGTCCTGGCCGATCAGGTGGGACTCACCCAGCCGACCGTCACCCATCACCTGGGTGCCCTGTTCGACGCCGGCTTTCTCGACCGGGAGCGGGCAGGCCGACAGACCTGGTACTCGGTGAACACCGACGGGCTGCGGGCGATCCAACAGCTCCTCGACCCGACACCTGTGGGAACTGTCGAGTCGTGAGGTAGGTAAGCGACAGCGTGCAGCCGCGATCGGACCGCGGCGAAGGAAGCTGCGGACACCTCTCCTTCAATGGGACCGATCGGGCTGACGCGGAGTGCGTTCAGCTGGTCAGTTCTGTCGCGAGTGCGTGCACCCGGTTGGCGATCTGGTCGCGGATGTTGCGGGTCCGTTCGTCGCCCTCGATGCCGTCGTCGGCCGGGTCGTGGATCGGCCAGCGCTCGACGCGGTCGGCCAGCGGCTCGGGTGGGTTCAGCTGGACATCGGGGCCGATGAGGATGATGCGGTCGGCTGCGTCCAGCATGGCGGCGGTCACGGCCTTGGGGTGCTCCCCGGCGGTGCTGGCGCCCAGCTCGGCGACGATGCGCGCCGACGCGTCGTCGGGTCCGGTGCCGGCAGTGGTCACCACGATCCGGTCGCCGTACAGGTGGCGCATCAGGGCCCCGGCCATCTGGGACTTGCCCGCGTTGTGCACGCAGAGGAACAGCACATGGGGGAGGTGGCTTGGCTTGATCGTGCTCGGGAGGGAGGTCGCCCTCTGCAGCTGGCGGGTGTGGGTCTGGTAGGTGCTGTTGCCGCCCGACAGGTTCATCACCTCAGCGAGGCCGAGGGCGAGCAGGACGTTCTGGGCGGCGTTCCCGGTCACGCCCTTGTTGCAGTACGTGACCGTCGGCACCTGTGGGTCGAGTTCGCCGACGCGCCGCCGCAGGTCTGCCAGCGGGATGTTCACCGCCCCGGGCAGGTGGCCCTTGGCGTAGTCCTTCGCGGCGCGCACGTCGACGATCTGGATCCACTCGCCTCGCGCCAGCCGCTCATCGAGGTCGGTGGGCGATATCAATGGAGCTCGTCCGCGGACGGCGGTCTCGAGCGCCATGCCCGTGTAGTGGACCGGGTCCTTCGTGGTGGCGAAGGGCGGTGAGTAGGCGAGGTCGAGGTGGAACAGGTCAGCGACGGTCGCGCCGAAGGTGATCGCGGTGGCGAGCACGTCGATGCGCTTGTCCACTCCCTGTGGTCCGACGGCTTGGGCGCCCAGGAGTCGGCCGGAGGCGCGGTCGGCCACGGCCTTGATGGTGAGTTCCTTGCCGCCCAGGTAGGTCGCGTGGGCCGGTTTGGTGTTGTGCAGGACGACCGGGTCGAATCCCTCGGCGCGGGCCTGCGTCTCGGTGAGCCCGGTGTGGCCGACGGCCAGTTCGAACACCCGCACGATGCCGGTGCCCAGGATCCCGCGATGCTCCAGGGTGGTGCCTCCGGTGATCTGGTCGCCGGCGATTCGCCCCATCTTGTTCGCCGTCGATCCCAGCGGCCGCCACAACGGCCGGCCCGTGATCACCGAGTAGCTTTCGGCACAGTCACCGACCGCGAAGACGCCCTCGACGTTGGTGCGCATGGACGGGTCCACGGCGATCGCGCCGGTCTCGCCGATGGTCACTCCGAGGTCGCGCGCGAGGTCGGTGTTGGGCCGCACACCGACGGCAAGGATCACCAGCTCCGCCGCAATGAGTTCGCCGGTGTCGAGCCGCACGCCGCAGACCCGGGTGTCTCCTTGGAGTCCGGCCATGGACGTGTTGAGCCGTACGGTCACGCCGTGGCGCTCGAGTTCCTCCTGGACGCGGAACGCCATGTCCGCGTCGAGGGCCGGCATGACCTGCGGGAGGCGCTCGACCAGGGTGACGCCGATCCCGCTTGTCACCAGCTGTTCGGCCACTTCCAGGCCGATGAAGCCGGATCCGACGACCACGACCTGCTTGGGTGAGGCGTCGTCGAGCCAGCCCTTGATCGCCTCGGCGTCGCGGACGCTGCGCAAGGCGAAGACTCCCGGCAGGTCGACGCCGGGCACCGGCGGGATGATGCTGGTGGCGCCGGTGGCGAGCACGAGGCTGTCGTAGCGGTCCGTGGTCACCTCGCCGGAGGACAGGTCGCGAACCTGGAGGGTCCGGCCGGCCGGGTCGGCGCTGATCACCTCGTGGCCGGTGCGGATGTCGATGTTGTAGCGCTTGGCGAACCAGGCCGGGTCGCGGGGGTGGAGGTCGTCGGCGTCGGGCACGGTCCCGCCGATGAAGTACGGCAGGCCGCACCCGGAGTAGGAGATGTCCCGGTCCCGCTCGTAGATCACGATCTCCATCTCCTCGTCGTTGCGACGGGCCTTGGCGCCCACCGACGTGCCGGCGGCGACCGCCCCGACGATCAGGAGCCGCTGCGCACGCGGCGACGCTGGCATGGGGATGTCGGACACGGAAACCTCCTGGGTTCATGCCCCGCGGGTGCTTTACATCGTCGGATCGAAGTCGCGGGTTGAAGCCGGGTGGGCCGGCCTTGACTCCAATAATAGCTCAGCTAGCATTGAGGCAACATCTGTCGAGGTAATCATCTGAGGAGGGGCCGTCGTGGTACTCGGGGACGTGAACGCCAGGGCGCGCGCGTACGCCGCACTGGGTGACCCGTCGCGGCTCGCGATCATCGACCTGCTCGCGCACGCCGACCTCGCCTCAGGCGAGCTCGCCGCCCAGCTGGAGTTGCCGACCAACCTGGTCGCCCACCACCTCGGCGTCCTTGAGCAGGCGGGCCTCGTCACGCGGCACCGTTCCGAGGGAGACGGACGCCGCAGCTACGTTCAGCGGACCCCGGCCTGCGACCGGTTGCTCGGTGCGACCCCGCTGCCTCGTCCGGCCCGGGTCGCTTTCGTGTGCAGCCAGAACTCGGCCCGTTCACAGCTGGCGGAGTCCTACTGGCGCTCGATCAGCGACATTCCCGCTGTCTCGGCAGGAACCCGCCCCGCCCGACGGGTGCACCCGGGCGCGGTCTCGGTCGCGCGCCGCCACGGGCTCGACCTCACGCACGCGACACCCAAGCTCGCCCGGGACGTCCTCACCGGCGACGAGCTACTCATCGCGGTGTGTGACCGGGCCTACGAAGACGTGGACGGCCCGCTGCTGCACTGGTCCATTCCCGACCCGGCAGTCAAGGAGGACCCCCATGCCTTCGACGCCGCCTACGACGACATCACCCAACGCATCGACCGACTCGCATCAAGCCTTGAAGGAGAGCCACGATGACCGTCCACCCTGCTCAGGAACGCAGCTGGGAGTGTCTGCACCCCGACGACAGACTCGCGCTCAAGCAGGCTGCGGCGCACCTCGCGCAGGAGTTCTCCGGCGTCTACGGCACTGAGACCATCGAGCGGTTCCTGGACAGTTCCTTCGACCAGTTCGCCGGTCGCGCGACCGTCACCAAGTTCCTGCCCCTGCTCGCCGAACGCTTCGCCAGGCAGCGCCTCCACGCGCTCGCCCGCGTCGAGGGACTCCACGACGACGGCAAACCCGTGGTGCTCTTCCTGTGCACCCACAACGCCGGACGGTCCCAGATGGCTCTCGGCTTCTTCCAGGCGCTCGCCGGCGACAATGCGGTCGCCTGGTCCGGCGGCTCCGAGCCCGGGCTCGAGGTCAACCCCGTGGCGGTCCAGGCGATGGCCGAACGCGGAATCGACATCGCCCACGAGTTCCCCAAACCCTGGACCGATGAGACCGTCCGCGCCGCCGACGTCGTCATCACGATGGGCTGCGGCGATGCGTGCCCCATCTTCCCGGGCAAGCGCTACGAGAGCTGGGAACTCGACGACCCCCACGGCCAGAACCTCGACGCCATCCGACCCATCCGCGACGACGTCGAACGACGCGTCCGCAGCCTTCTGGCATCGCTCAACCTGTGACGGCGAGGGTCCCGGGCGGGGCGCACACTTGAAGCATGTCAGCCGCTGCCGACATCGTGTCCGAGCTTGAACGGGTCCGCGACGACTACCGCCGCCTCATCGCGGCCGCCACCCCCGAGGAACTGCTGGCGCCCACGTGGGGGACCCGCTGGACCAACCGCGAACTCCTGTTCCACATGTGGTTCGGGCAGCATCTCGCGCGGGTGTTCGTTCCGCTGTTCGGTGGATTCGGACGGCTGCCACGCCGGGTCTCGATCGGCCACGCGCGTATCCTCACCGCGCTGACGCGTCCCTACAACTGGGTCAACTACGCCGGGCCAGTCGCTGGCGTCCGCGTCGTCGGGCTACGTCGCGCCGAGCACTGGATGAACCTCGACACCGACTGGCTCGTCGACTGGAGCCGCCGCGCGACCGACGCCGAGCTACAGCTCGCGATGGCTGTCCCCGAACAGTGGGATCCCTACTTCACGTCGTGGATGACCCGCGCCGACGTGCTCGAATGGGCACCCAAGCACTATGACCACCACCGCCGTCAGCTGACACTCGCCGGTCGCGAGCGGCACCGGCCCCAGCGGTAGGTACGACATCGGAAACGGGCTGGGCCGTCTGGGGTTGTCGGGCAGGGCGCGGCGCGGGGTCGCTCGGGTAGCAAGGGACCCTCACCGAGGTCGACTGCTGCTGGACTGAACCGTGTTCTTGTGGGCTGATGGCTCCCGTCCGCCCGATCCCAGAGGGGGGAGTTGTGCCCGGGGGTGGTTCAAGGCGCCAGCCCTGGCCGCCCGCCCCGAAGCCCGCAATGCCACAGTGTCAGTCGCGGAGCAAGGCACCCCCTTCAGGACCATGGGTCCGTCATCGGACCCACTGGCCGGCGCTGCCCGTGTCTGCTCTGAATCGGTACGGACTCAGGCTGCGGGACTGTCCCCCGAGAACAGTAGACGCCCGTTATGAGAGCGAGTGGCGTGTCCGACTGAACAGGGGGCTGCGATGCAGAGCGGGAGCGGGAACCGGCGATGAGCTCGAGCGCGACCTCAACCGCGACACTGCACCCGCGCTCTGGGGCCAGCCAGACTCTCGCCCTCACTGTTTCTGGAAGTAGAATGTTTCGTACTATGAGAAACGATGCTCGCCCGGAAACACTTCTGCTTGAGGATGCCATACGTCAGGTCAGGGAGCTGCTGCCGCGCGCGTGGACGGCCAACCTCACCGACGGCGCCGCCCGGTACGCGAGTGATGTGCTGTTGTCGGTGAGGGGGCCGGCAGGGGTGGGCGTCACCTACAGAGTCGAGGCAAAGCGGGCGGGCGGGAGGTCGCTCGCCGATACCGTGGCAGCCCTGCGGGAACAGCGGGAGACGGGCTTCCCGGTCTTGTTCGTCGCGGACTACCTCGGCCCCGCCACCCGCCGCGCCCTGACAGAGGCCGGGATCAGTTACGTCGACGCGACGGGCTGGGTGCGCTTGGTCTCGGACGACCCGTTGATCCTTCTGACTGGTGAGGGGGCGGAGCGCTCTCCTCGTGCTCCGGAGTCTGCTGCGGTGGTCCGGTTGAACGGGGTGGCTACCAGTCGCGTGATCCGCGCCCTGTCCGAGGTCGAGGTGCCGGTCGGTGTCCGGGAGTTGGCCAGTGTGGCGCAGGTCTCGCCCGGGTCGGTGTCGAAGCTGCTCACCACGCTGGCCGCTGAAGGGATCGTCGACCGGGACGCGCGCGGCGCCGTGTCGAACGTGCGACGGCGTTCGTTGCTGCGGCGCTGGGCGCAGGACTACGGGTACGCCACAACCAACCCGGCTGTGGCGTACTGGCTCGCGCCGCGGGGGCTGGCGCAGGTCATCGACCGGGTCGCTGAGCAGGAGGGCGTGGCGGTGACGGGCTCGGCCGCGGCCCGCAGGCTGCTGCCGCCGGACAAGACGTCGGTGGTCCCGCTGCGGCTGCTCGCCTTGTACGCGGCCTCACCTCGCAGGCTGGCCGAGCAACTGGGCTTGGTGGAGGCCGACGCGGCGACCGCGAACGTGGTCATCGCCGCCCCCCAAGATGGACGGATCCTGCCCGGCCCCGGTGAACCTGCCACCCTCGCACCCACAGCGCTGGTGGTGGCGGACCTGCTGACTTTGCCCGGCCGTTCGGACGCCGAGGCCGAGCAGCTGATGGACGCCCTGGCCTCGATCGATCCGTCGTGGAAGGAGTGACATGGACGCCGTCGCCCCCGAGTATGTCGCCGCCCGCCGCGTCCTCTTGGACGCCCTCGAAGCACTGACGTACCACCTTCCCAGCCTCATCCTGGTCGGCGCCCAGGCCGTTTACCACCACACCGGTGATGCCGACCTCAACGTGCCCTTGATGACGACCGACGCCGACCTCGCGATCGATACCCGCGGGCTGGCCGACGTGCCCGAGATCGGCTCGCTCCTGCGCGGGGCGGGGTTCGTTCCCGGCCCCAACCCCGGTCGCTGGGTCGCCGCCAGCGATGTCGCGGTCGATCTGATGGTCGGTTCCGCATCAGTCGCGGACGGCGAAGGCCTCGGCGCGTGCCGCACGACTCGCGCCCCACGACCGGCTGACCGCCCGGATCGCCCGTGGGCTCGAGCCGGCCCTCATCGACCACCAACGCATCGCCATCGCGGCCCTGGAATCAACTGATGCCCGCACGTTCGACTTGGCCATCGCCGGCCCTGCCGCTCTCCTGGTGGCCAAGGTCATCAAGATCAGCAAACGGCTCGGACAGGCCGACCGGCAGCCGGACCGACTCAAGGAGAAGGACGCCCTCGACGCCTTCCGCCTACTCCAAGCGGTCGACACCGCCGAACTGGTTCTCGGACTGTCGAAACACAGGGGTGAGCCCAACGCGGCCGGCATCGCCGAAGAAGCTCTGGAGATCCTGCGCCTGCACGCGACCACACCCCGGGGTCGGATCGTCCTCCTCGCGGCATCCGCCGCAGGAGGAGACGCCACGGTCGCGCCCGCGTTCGCCGCCCTGTGCAACGACCTGCTTGCAGCCCTGCGATGAACCGTTCACCTTCTGCCAATGGTCCGTGGACGCCGACCGCCTATGCTGAGGGGCAGCTACTGACGCGAGATCCGCGCGGGTCTCGGGTTCGAAGCGATTCCCCACGCATTCCCCACGGCAAGGTGACGAAGTGGCAATCAACCTACAAAACACCTTGTCAGGGGGCGATTATCGGCTGACAGAAGAGAGCTTCAACTCCTCTCTCGCGCACAGCACGCGAAACCCCCTCCGATTAGGGTCGATACCCAAATCGGAGGGGGTTTCAGCATGTCCGCAGCAGTCCGGCCGCGCCTACTCCCGCCACCGTGACTGTGGCTGGGCGCCCGGCCGGTCCGCCCGCGCGTCGGATCCGGATTACCCCGGGGGAGGGAACCAGAAATCGACTACCGCTGGCCCGCCGAGACCAGACGACGCGGCTGCAGGCCGCCGAAGAATCGCGTCCACGGCACGTCGATCGGGGCGTCATGTGCCACGACGTCGTACAGGAACCTCACCAAGGGGAAGTCGCTCGGCTCAATCACGCCGCGTTCGGTCAGCCGCTCCAACGCCTTCCCGACCACACCGATTGCGGCCACGCCCTCGAGCGTGATCCCCTTCATGTGGGCGCCGCGCACCTCGGAGAACGGGATCCCGGCACCGACGTACTGGCCTGCCTTTACATTGCGGCCGCCCATCGAGGTGACGAACATGTCGCCCACCCCGCCGAGCCCGTCGGCGGTCTTCGGGTCGCCGCCGATCAGCTCGATGAACTGGTGGATCTCCCGCGACCCCTCGGCGAACAGTGCGGCCGAGAAGTTGAACATCACGTACGGCGCGTCCAGTTCGCCCTTGGCGGTCAAGATGCCGTGCGCGAACCCTTGCGCGAAAGCGAACACGTTCTTGGTGGCGGCCCCGACCTCGTGACCGACGAAGTCGGTCGAGGTCCACACATGGTAGTAGTCGGTGCCGTAGAGCTCGGCCAGGAAGTCGAGCGAGGCCCGATCCTCACCGGCAAAAACCACGCAGCTGGGACGACGGACCGCCAGTTCACCGGCGATGCACGGCCCGACGATGGCCGACCAGGTGACGCGATCGGCGATCGGGCCGACCGCTCGCTGCAGAACGTGAGGCAGGATGCGGAGCGTGCCGTCGGCGTCGGCCTGCAATCCCTTCGTGATGACCAGCACTTTCTGCCCCGGCTCCAGCAAGCGGGCGAGTTGCTCGCCAGCCCAATCGATGCCGAAGGAGTTGACGCCGACCATCACGACGTCCGCGCCGGCGACCGCCTGGGCTGCCTCGGTGAAGTAGTAGGGCTGCACGTTTTCGTCCAGAGCGACCTTCAGGACCGGATGTACCCGGGTGGCCTTGATCGAATCGATGATGTGGTCGTCGAGGTGGGTGCCGATCAGGCGGACCTCGTGGCCGTTGTCCCTAGCCGGGTTGGTAAGGGCAGAGGCCATGACGCCTGCGCCGAGCACCGCGATCGTAGTCATGAGAGTTCCTTTCGTTCTTCGGGATGTGTGGGCGTGTCGGTACGGGTCAGGTTCCGACGGTCTTCTTCATGGGTCTGTGGATGCGCTTCCAGCAGCGCAGTGGCGATGACGCCATCGACGATGAGCGTGGTGCACAGCCCGGCGGTCACCGCTGCCCTGGTGGCCAGTGCCTTGCGTGCGCCTGCCGCGACGACTATTGCGTTGGGACAACGCTGAACGGCGTCGAGGTTCATCGAGAGCGTGCGGGCGTCGAGGCCGGCATCGGCGATGCTCCCGTCGATCGTGATGAAATGACTCATCACGTCGCCGACCGCGCCGGACTCTTCCATGAGCCGCATCTGCTCGGCGGAGAGGTAGCCGGACCGGACAAGAACCGAGTCGTCCGGGCTCACGCTGCCCGGCGAGTACAGCATCACGCGGCATGCCTCTGCCGCCTTGAGCGTGCCGGCGATCGATCCGTCGGAGCGCAACAGCCGGGCGACCCCCGCGTCCTCGAGGATCGTCGGCCCCGCGAGACTGCGAACGGAACCGCCACCTTTGTCAGCCAGCGCGTACAGCGACTCTCCGACCGGATTGCCTTGGGTCACGGTGGGACCGCCATTGGTTTGCACGACCTCGATTCCGCGTGTCCAGCCGTTGGGGAGTTCGGCGGCGACGGCCGCGACGGTGCGTCCCCAGCTGACCGCGATCCGGCGGACGCTCGGGCGTATCGACGCCAGGTGCATCGCTGCCGCCGAGCAGACCGACCTGAGGGTGATCGCTGAACTGGGTTGGGAAGGCAGCACGATCACCTCGCGCAGGCCGTACTCCTGCCTCAGGCGCACCTCCAACTCGTGCCGGCGGGCTCTCGGGTGGTCGATGACGATGCGGACGATGCCGGTCTTGCGGGCATCGTCGAGAAGCCGGCCAACCGTCCACCGGGTGACGCCGAGTTTCTCGGCTGCCTCGGCCTGCGTGTAGTCGCCGTAGTAGTACAGCTCCGCTGCCCGGAGCATCTGCTCTTCGTAGTCCGCCGTCTGCTTGGGCATCGATCGCCTCCTTTGCCTTCTGCGCCAACTCTAAGAGAGCAATCACCAAATGTAGGAGCCCACCACAGAGGTTGCTCATATGAGCAAAGAGCGGCTTCCTGCAAGCGGAGCAGCATCTGACATCGTCGTCGAAATGACCGTTCACAAGAGCCGCAATATCCCCGATCAGATGTTGCTCATCTGCGCAGGTGCGCTCCATTGACTCGAGTTGTGCCGAGGATTTTAGCTTCGTCCTGGGTCCGGCTGCCGCACGGATGCGGGCACCGACGACAAGCACCTGTACATCACCGAGGACGAGCCCGCGTCCACGGAGACACTCACGCCAACGCAGGCACCCATACCAACGGAGGCACCAGCATGATCGAGGCCTGGCTGGACACCCTGATCCCCTGGTGGCGAGACTTCACCACCTTCTACTCCGATCACTTCGGACTGATCGTGCTGCCTCTGCTGGCCTGGATGGCGACGATATTCATCGGCCAGCGCACTAACTCCGCAGCGTTGGCCGCGATCACCACTCATCTGAAGAAGCTGGGCAACCGTGCATACCGGATGTCCCCGACCGACCTTGTCGAACAGCTCGAACCGGTAGTCGCACGGGTGGCCGACGACCGGACGTGGATGCCGGCGCACGCCGGCCTATGGATCCGCAGCGATGCCGCGCAGCTGGCCGCCTCGCTCGGCGTCAACGAGCGCCAGGTGAACAGCTTGCGGGACCACACGCTCGGCTTCCGCGAACCAACTCGACGAAGGACACGCAGCCATGCCTGACCAGCCAGTACTGACCGTGATCGATGCGCACGAAAGCAGCCGCGAATCGCTGATGGCCCATGTGGCCGGAGAACTACGTGCCAAGGCGCTCGTGGGTGAAAGCTTTCTGCCCGCACTCCTGGACCGGGAAACGACGTTCCCTACCGGGGTCGACTTCGGGAGGTTTCGTATCGCGATTCCGCACATCGACCCAGAACATGTCCGGACCCCGGGCCTCGTCGTATGCCGCAACGACCGCGCCGTGGAATTCCAGGCGATGGACGACCCGGCCCGCACGCTGGAAGTCAGGTTGACGGTATGGCCTCTGGTCACGGACGCGGAGAACCAGGTAGGCCTGCTCGCCACCATGCTTGGCCTCCTGCAGCAGGACGGGACCTACCAGACCCTGCTGACCGCAAGCCCCGAGGAGGTCGCGGAAGTGATCGCGCCGGCGCTGGCGGCAACAACCCGGTAGCTACAGCCCGCAGGTGGGTCGCCGGGTGAAGAACCGCGACGACCCACCTGCACGGGCCGGCAACCCCACGACCGCGCAGTATCCCCGACAAGCCACCCAGAGGAAAGCGATGGAACCCGACCAGGCAGACGACGTCGGCGTCCACGTTGTGCCGACGCCAGCCATCTTGAGCCACGGGCTGCGGCCGATGCGTGGGCGCGATCCCCTGGAGCGGAATCGCGTCGCGACCCCGCTGGAACTACTGTTCGACCTGACGTTCGTTGCCGGGTTCAGCATGGCAGCGGACCAGGCGTCGCACTACGCTGCCGAGGCGCATTGGGGGACCGCGCTGGGCGGGCTCGGGATTGCGATGTTCGCCTTGTACTGGGCGTGGCTCAACTGCACATGGTTCGCGTCGGCATATGACACTGATGACTGGCTGTGTCGGCTGTTGACGATGGCAGAAATGGTCGGTGCCCTGGTGCTCGCCCTCGGCTTGGCGCCGATGTTCCGCTCGATCGATGAGGCGACAACAGCCGGTAACGACCTGATGGTCATTGGCTACGTGGCCATCCGAGTTGCACTGGTTGCCCAATGGCTCCGCGCGGCCCGGCAGGATCCGCTGCGGCGACGGGCGACTGTGACGATGGCGATCAGTGTCTTTCTGGCACAGGTTGGCTGGATTACGCTCCTCGCGCTACGCGATGCCCCCTGGAGCCCGTTCGCGCCGGTCCTCGTGTTGGCAGCGGACCTCGGCGCTCCTATCGCCGTTGACCGCCTGAGGGGTGGCATACCCTGGCACGCACATCATGTCGCCGAACGGTTCGGTTTGCTGGCCATCATCGCCCTCGGTGAAGCCGTGTCCGGCACGATTGCGGCGGTCTCAGCGGTGGTCGAGCGCAACGGCTGGAGCGCCGAAGCGGCGCTGATCGTGGTCGCCGGAACTGCACTGACGCTGGGGTCATGGTGGGTCTATTTCATCGTGCCGTCTGCGTTCGTCCTCGAGCGCCGCCGCCAGCTGGGCAAGTTCTGGAGCTACTTCCACGTGTTGGTCTTCACCTCGATCGTTGCGATGGGTGCGGCGTTGCACCTTGCCGCTTACGTCACCGAGGGGGGCGCCGCAATCGGCCCGGTTTCGGCCTTGGTCGCGACGGTGGTTTCGGTCTTCGTGTTCGTGGTGGCCGTCTTCGTCCTCTACTCGGTTCTCGTCCGCGAGATCGACCGCTTCCATTACGCGCTCGTTGCTGGGACGCTGGCCTTCCTGATCCTTGCAGTGGCGCTCGTGGCCCTCGGCGCATCGTTGGGCGTCGCGCTGCTGGCGGTGGCTGCGGCACCGTTCGTCGTCGTGATCGGATATGAGACCCTCGGACACCAGCACGAGGCGAGCGCGCTCGAGCGGCTAGCCATCACCACAGGGACGCCGGCGACCTGACGGCGGCCAGTATCCGTCCTGATTTGCGGATAAGCACTAGCCCGAGCCCGATTGTTGGCCGTATAGTTCAACTCGCACCGGGCAACCGGAGCACGAGGCACCGGGGTTCGGATCCCGGGCCAAAGCAGGGAAACGTGGTGAGACACCACACTGTGCCGCAACTGTGAAGCGTCGAGAACCGACGATGAGTCAGACCGCCTGCTGCCTCGGTCGTCCTTCGAGCAAGAGGAACCCTTATGAACCCGACGCCATCCCCCGCACCTCTTTCTTCACCCACACCCGCCACCTTCCTCGATCTCGCTGATCACTAGAACCTGGACACCGGAGGCCATCGATGTTCGAGATTCTCGAGTCTTGTCCATTGCTTCTTCTCACCCTGCTGGTGGTGGTGGGCTCGCTGCTCGGCCAGATCAAGATCGCCGGCGCCACGCTCGGACCTGCGGCGGTGCTGTTCACCGCCATCGGATTGACCGCCTGGGGTGTGAGCAACGGAGTGGAGTTGACCATCCCCGAAGTGCTCGGCAGTTTCGGTCTCATCATCTTCACCTACACGGTGGGCATCATCTCCGGGCCGAACTTCTTCGGCTCGCTGCGCCGGGGCTGGCCGGTGATGCTGAGCACCGTGGCATGCCTCGCGTTGGCAGCCCTGGTAGCCGGCGGCCTCGGACGCATCCTCGGGTTACCCAATCCTCTGATAGCCGGAACATTCGCGGGCGCGCTCAACAACACACCCTCGCTGGCCGCGGCCAGCCAAGCCGCCGGCGACGCCGAGCTTCCGGCCGTCGGATACTCGATCAGCTATCTGTGGGGCGTCATCGGCATGATGCTCGCTGCCGCCTGGGCCATCCAGATGGGCAATCGCGAATCGAAATCAGCCACCGCACCGCCGCTGGAACAGCGCACCATCCGGGTGGACGACGACTCCGATCTCACCGTGGCCGAGCTGCTGGAGCACAGTCCAGGTTCGGTCACTGTCTCACGCGTCCAGCACGAGAATGAGCCGACTGTCGTTGCCGCCCCGGACGAGAGGCTGCACAAGGGCGACCTGGTCTCCGTCATCGGCCCGCACGACGCCCTCGCCGCAGTGACCGGCAAGCTCGGCCACGCCTCGTCGGTCGACATCATCAGCGACCGCACCTATCTCGACTCCGTGCGCGCGACGCTGTCATCGGCCAAACTCGCCGGACGTCGCATCGACGAACTCGGTCTCGCCGAGCAATTCGGGGCGCATGTCTCCCGCGTCCGGCGCGGAGACGTCGACATGATCGCCAGCCCCGACTTCGTCGTCCAAATGGGCGATCGGCCGCGGGTCGTCGCGCCCAGAGACCAGCTGGCACCGCTGCGCGCCCACCTCGGCGATTCCGAACGTGGCTTCTCCGACATCAACCCCTCCGGCCTGGCACTTGGCCTGGTGATCGGCATCGTCATCGGCATCATCCCCATCCCGCTGCCCACCGGCAGCTTCACACTGGGGCTGGCGGCCGGCACGCTGCTCACCGGGCTGGTCTTCGGCAGGCTCGGCCATATCGGACGCCTGCCCGTCTCGATGCCGAGTGCCGCTGCCAACTCACTGTCCGCACTCGGCATGCTGGTCTTCCTGGCGTACGCGGGGACGAAGGCCGGTCTGCAATTCGGCGCCGCGATGACGTCGAACCTGGGCTGGAAGGCCGCAGTGCTGGGCTTTGCGATCACCACGACCACTGCCGTGGCGTTCCTGGTCGCCGGCAGGCTGCACAAGACCGGCTGGATCCAGCTCGCGGGTCAGCTCGGCGGCGGCCACACCCAGCCCGCGGTGCTGGCATTCGCCAACACCCGCACCGGCTTCGATACCCGGGTTTCGCTCGGCTATGCGCTGGTCTATTCCACGGCGATGGTCGCGAAGATCCTGTTGGCCCAGATGCTCGTCCTGGTGGGGTGACCTCAGGGCAACTGGATCAGCGGTAGGCCTTATTTCGTGGCGACGATCGCCCGGATCTTTCTCATTTTGAATCCCCGTTTCAAATAGCGTCCCGTTTCCCGAATCCCGCTAGCGGTGCCCGGTAGTACGCATTGCCCCACCCGCAGGGCGGGCTCTCGGCGGGATTGCTCGAGTAGGCACAACCAATGCGCCCACCGGGCCGGCCAGAAGCCGTAGCCTCGTCGTCATGGATGATGTCGACCGGATCGCCCGGGCCGGCCTGGGCGGGCTGCGGATCGCCGCCGCCGAGTCGCTGACCAGTGGGTTGCTGTGCAGCAGGGTGGGTGCCGCGGATCAGGCGAGCGAGTGGTTCGCGGGTGGCGTGGTCGCCTACTCAACGGAGGTCAAGCAGAGATTGCTCGGTGTTCCCGAAGGCACCGACCCGTGTTCTGCGGCCTGCGCGGAGCAGCTGGCCATCGGTGCGCGCGATCTCCTGGGAGCCCACATCGCGATCTCCACGACCGGGGTGGGCGGGCCCGAGCCGACCGATGGCCACCCGGCCGGAACCGTCTTCCTCGGCTGGGCGAGCCCGACGGAATCGGGTCACCACTTTCTACAGTTGGATGGCGACCCCGCCGAGGTGCTCGCCGGAACCGTCGCCGCCGCTCTTCGGCTGCTGGCCGACCGCTGCGAGCATGAAGCCCATCGTCGAGCTGAATCGTCCATCCCCCGCCAAAGGTGATACGGCCTTCCATACACACCAGGCACAATGGCCCTAACGAACAATGGCCTCAACGAACAAATGGCCCTAGCGAATTGGCACGATCTCCAAGACCCACACGGATGTGAAGGACGTATCTCATGACGAAGCGACTCTGGCCCGCCGCTGTATTGACGCTCTCGCTGCTGCTCGCCGGGTGCGCCGTCACATCTGATCCGTTCAATCGCACACCCGCCGGTGACGCGGGCGGACCGTCGGATCTGGTCGGCATCACCTGGTTGTTGGACGAGCTGAACGGCCAGCCTGCCGTGGAGGGCACGTTCCCGTCGGTCACTTTCAGCAGCGAGGGCGGCATCGGCGGCTCGGGCGGCTGCAACGTCTACGCCGGCAACTACACCGTCAGCGGCTCCCAGATCGATGTGGCCGACAACATCGTCTCGACGATGATGGCGTGCGATGAGCCGATCATGTCCCAGGAGTTCAGCTTCTTCGAAGCTCTCAAGACCGCATCGTCGTTCGTCGTCGAGGACACCCGACTGACCCTGTCAGGCCAGGACGGAACCGCTGTGGCCACGTTCAACGCCCAATCCCAGGACCTCGCCGGCACCAGCTGGCAGATCACCGCCTACAACAATGGCCAAGAAGCCGTCGTCAGCGTCTTGGAGGGCACCACCCCGACCATCGAATTCGGCGCCGATGGCCAGCTGTCGGGGACCGCCGGCTGCAACAGGGTGATCGGCAGCTACAGCACGACCGATGGCACGATCGAGCTAGGACCGCTGGCCACCACTCAGATGGCGTGCCCCGAGCCCGAAGGCGTGATGGATCAGGAGACCCGGCTGGTGGCCGCGCTCGAGAGCGCCGCGACCTACCACGTCGAGGGCCCGACCCTGGAGATGCGGACCGCCGACGACGCTCTGGCCGTCCACTTCACCCGCGCCTGATCGGCCAGGTCATCCGGCCACGCAGCACCATGCCGGTGCGGTGCATCCGTGCAGAAGCGTCGATCAGCTTCCACAGCGCCAGCACGCCCAGCAGCCAGGCCAGCACCGCGAGGATCACGATCCCGTAGTGGAGGGGATTGCTCAGCCAGCCGAGCCTGAAGAACCACTGGGTGAGCGGCACTTCCGCCTGCACCGTCGCGACGATCACCAGAACCACCGCCAGGATCACCATCTTGCGCGAGTGCAACGTCATCAGGCCGACCACCAGGCCCGCGTAGATGAGCACGTAGGCGACCGCCTGCTGCGCGTAGACCATGCGTCCGGACGTCTCGAAGAAGTACCCGTAGACGGCGAACGAGACCAGCGCCAGGCTCAGCCCTGCGGGCAGAATGAACCGGATGATCGCCCGGCCGTATCCCTCCGAGGGCACCGGCCCGGCCCCCGACCAGGCCGACAGCGCCAACGACGGAATCGTCACCGCGATGATGCCGAGCGCTGAATCGTGCGATGACCCGTACGGGAAACCGACGCTGAGGAACCTGACCATCACGATGAGCGTCGCGGTGGCCACCACCATGGTGAGGTCAAGCTTGATGACGTTGAGCAGGCCTTGGATGATCGTCTGACCCCGGCGCAGCATCGCCAGCAGCGCCTGCGGCGAGTTGTTCTGCAGGTAGATGTCCGCCAGCGCGAGCGCGGCCTGGGTGCTGCCCGGCTGCGCAACCGCGACGTCCGCCTCGGCCATCGCCGAAAGGTCCGTCACCCCGTCACCCACCACGGTCACATGCTCGCCACTGCTGCGCAGCGCCCGGACGATCTCCCCCGCCTCCACCGGAGTGAACCCCCCGAACAGGGCGTGCTCGCTCACCACGCGTGTCCACTGCGAGCGCGGATACTGCAGCAGATCGTCACGCGAGATGACACCGCGCGACCGGACGTATTCGATGTCGGAGGCACGCATCCCCTGGGCGGCCAGGTGGTTCAGGGCATCGGTGGCCGAGCCGGGGGTGAAGGCCATCACGCGGACCCCGGCCTCCACAAAACCGCGGATCACGGTCATTACCTCGTCGCTCACCCGGGACGACAGCCGCAAGACGGCCAGCGGTACCAGCCCATCGGGCAGCTTCGGGCGCCCCCGGCCGTCCCTCAGCGGCACCGGATCGGGCCGGTACGCCACGACCAGCTGTTCTCTTCCCGACTCATCGTCGTCCGGCAATTCGGCGGTCAACACGGGTTCAAGCGCGGCTCTTCTGCCCAGCACATACACTCCGGGCACATCGTCGTCGGCGAATACGAAACCCGTCCAGCCGAGTGAGGCGAAGAACGGCGCCTCGGCTCGCACTGCCCGGCGTTCGCCCTCGAAAGCGTCTGCCAGTACCCGCATCAGCGGCGTGGTCGAACTGGTCGAGTGCACCGCATCGCCCAGCAACTGCCGAATCCGGGATTCGGAGGGGTGATCGCCGTCGCCATGCCGGACGATGGACAACTCCACCGAGGTGCCGGCAAGGAATCCGACCTCGGTGAAACAGACCACGGTGGTCTCGGCGAGCGCCTCGATCGAGCGTGCCCGAGTGACCACACCGCCATGCTGAGCCAGATCCGCGGCACCCGCGATGTAGCTGATGATGATCATCAGATAGAGCCCGCTCGGCGCAAGGTTGAAGATCACTGGGGCGGCGTCCACGAAGGCCTCCAGAGGCGCACCGATATCGACGCGACTCAGTTCGGCCAGGTAGAGGCCCGCGTAGATGACCACGATGATCAGCAGCACCTGCAAGATCCGCGAGACAACGGACTCCAGCGGGCTCATCCGGGCCTCCCGCCGGCGCCCCGAGGCCATCGTCCGGGCCATCCGGGAGTCCGGGCCCAGCTTCTCGGCAACATAGCTGCCGCGTCCGGAGACGCAGAAGCTGCCAGCCAGCACGCTGCCACCCGGACGAATCCGCCGCGCTCCCCGGACGCCATCGGCCGGGTAGCTGTCGACCACGATGGGCGCGTGCCCCCGGTATGTCCCGTCGGCAATGAACTGGTCTCCTGGTCCGACCAACAGCAGGTCACCGGGCACCAGCTGCTCGGGAGGAAGACTGCACGCCCGGCCTTCACGCACGACGGTGTACCTCAGGCTGGCCGGCTCCAACACCTGCGACACTCTGCGCACGGCAAGCACCTCCTGAGCCAGCCGGATCGCGATGCTCACCCCGAGCATGACCAGCGTCAGCACCCCGGAGAGCCACTCGTACAGCAGGAATAGCTGCACCAGGGCGAGCCCGATCAGGTTCAGATGGAAGACGGTGAAGACGCTCTCGCGGCGGATATTCTCGGCCGAGCGGATGATGGACCGCTGCGAGGCCTTCGCCTCGCCGCGCAGGTAGCGTTTCCGTGCCTCGGCCTCGCTCAGGCCCGCAGGCACCGCCGTCACCTCCGGCACCATCTCGGCTTTGCAGCGCCGCAGCTTCAGATAGGCGACGGCGCCGACCAGTGTGGCAAGGCCGGACAGGACTGCGATGAGGTGCGTGGGTATGCGAATACGCCATGACTGCGGTCCCGGTATCACGCGGGCGCCCGATGAACCGGCCTGCATGATAGCATCTTGGCCCTTTGTAGTCACCCGCGGACTACCCCTGACGGGGGATATCCGGGTCCTGTGTAGACGCAAGAATGGCGGACGAGCGAACTTGTCCCTCCAGAGCGCCAAAGAAGGAAGAAACCATGACTCACGCTGCTCCCTATCCTCCCTTCGCCCTTCCCACACGTGATCCTCAGATCAGCGCCGGGACCGCTGCCCCGGATGACGCGGGCGCGATCGGCTATGTCGTTTTCGTCGGACAGACCCCTCCTGCCGGCACCGGCATCTCCGCCGAGCGTGCAGCAGCCCTGGGGTTCACTGCCAAGGTCGGCGAGACACTGGTCTTGACAAGCGCCGATGGCCCACTGGACGTGCTGGTTGGTGGTGGTGACGCGGATGCCGTGAACACTACCGTATTGCGCGACCTCGGCTCTTATCTCGCCCGCGCAGTGCCTTCGCAGGACCGGCTGGCGTTCGTCCTACCCAGCAGCACATTGGTGCCGATTGCGGACGCAGCTGCTGCGGTTGTCGAAGGTGTCTCGCTGGCCCGGTACGCCTATCGCATCGGTGAGGACGGTCCGGAAGCCAAGCTGGCCGCTCTCGGCCTGATCGCGGCCGAAGACGCCATCGCGGACGCCGAGGCGGGCGCGTCCCGCGGCAAGATCATCGTCAAGGCTGCCAAGCTGACCCGCGATCTGGCGGGCACCCCCGGCGGCATTCTGACCGCCACGAAGTTCGCCGATCTCGCCGCCGAGCTGGGGCCGCAAGCCGGTCTTGAAGTCGAGATCTTCGACGAGCAGGCGCTGATCGAGTTGGGCTGCGGCGGTCTGCTCGGCATCAATCTCGGCAGCACTGAGCCGCCCGCGATGATCAAGTTGATCTACCGCCCCGAGGGCGAGCCCACCGGCTTGCTGACCCTGGTCGGCAAGGGCATCATGTACGACGCGGGCGGCCTGGCGCTCAAGCCCGGCGACGAGATTCACGCCACGATGAAGAACGACATGACCGGTGCCGGCGCCATCTTCGGCGCGATGACTGCACTACGCGACCTAGGCTGCGAGTCCCAGGTCACCGGCTATCTGATGTGCACCGACAACATGCCGTCGGGTTCGGCGCTGCGGTTGGGCGACATTGTCGTCATGCGTGGCGGCAAGACCGTTGAAGTGATCAACACCGACGCCGAAGGACGCATGGTGATGGCCGATGCTCTCGTGCTGGCCACCGAGGAGCCGGTCGACGCCATCGTCGATGTCGCAACTCTCACGGGTGCCGCCATGCGTGCGCTGGGCACCGAGATCGCCGCCGTCCTCGGCAACAACGAGGCGCTGCTCGACCAGGTCAAGGCCTCCGCCGAGCGGGTGGACGAACAGGTCTGGGAGCTGCCGCTGGCCAGCCGCTATCGTGGGGAACTCAACTCGCCGGTCGCCGACCTGCGCAACGTGGGCGGGGTGAACGCGGGCAGCATCACCGCCGCGCTGTTCCTGGCGGAGTTCGTCGGGGGCAAGCCCTGGGCACACATCGATATCGCGGGCACCGCGCAGTCGGCCGCCGCCAAGAAGTGGCTGAACCACGGCACCACCGGGTTCGGCACGCGGTTGCTGATCGACCTCGCGCTGAACTTCAAGGCATGATCGGCGGATCGAGATGAGCAAACCAGACAACGAGGCCTCCACCGTGGACGAAGTCGAGGAGGGCACCCAGAAGGGCATCCTCGGCGCGGTCGAACGGATCGGCAACAAGGTTCCGCATCCGGCTCTGATGTTCTGCTACCTGATCCTGCTGGTGATTGCGCTCTCGTGGGGCCTGCATCTGGCCGGGGTGAGTGTCACCGAGGAGATCGCCGTCCCGGTGAGCCAGGGCGCGGAATACGACTACTACGAAGACAGCACCCAACCGAGCATCTCAGCACCGAGCACCAACCCGGACGAATGGGAGATCGTCGAGCAGACCATTCCGATCAGGAGCCTGATCTCGATCGACGGTATCCGCTTCATCTTCTCGTCGTTCGTCAACAACTTCGCTGGCTTCGCCGTCATCGGCGTCACCTTCGTGGCGATGATGGGCGCCGGCGTCGCCGAGGAGTCCGGCCTGCTGGGCTCGCTGATCCGCAAACTGGTCGGCGCGGCACCGAAATGGGCGCTGACCTTCATCCTGGTGCTCACCGGCGTCTTGTCCTCGGCCGCTTCGGACGCCGGCTATCTGATCCTGATACCCCTGGCGGCGGCCGCCTTCGCCAGCGTCGGACGCCACCCACTAGCCGGCTTGGCCACGGGATTCGCCGGCGTGGCGACGATCTTCATGGTCAACGTGATACCGACGCCCACCGACGCCATGATCACCGAGATCGCCAACGAGTCGATCGAACTGGCCGGTGGCGACTCGATCAGCATCGTTGCCAACTACTGGTTCATGCTCGCCTCCTCGTTCATCATCGCCTTCGTTGCGGCGCTGGTCACCGAGCGGATCGTCGAGCCACGGCTGGGGCCCTGGCATCCGGACCCGGCAATGGCCGCCCATGCCGAAGAGGTCGCTTCGATCACACCTGAGGCTGACAAGAAGGGCAGCCGGATGGCGATGTTCGGCTTCCTGGCCGTGGTCGCGATCGTGGTGGCGATCACCGCTCCGCCAGGAGCTCCGCTGCGCGATCCCGAGACCGGCAACATCATCGGTCAGACTCCGTTCATGGACAGCCTGCTGTTCATCATCATGCTGGCCTTCTTGGTCTCGGGCATCTGCTACGGCATCGGCGCCAAGACCATGAGCGGCAGCGCTGATGTCATCAAGGCGATCACCAAGACCTTCGCCGGTCTGGGCGGCATGGTGCTGATGCTCATGATGATCAGCCAGTTCATCGCCTTGTTCAACTGGTCGAATCTGCCGCCGGTCATCGCCGGATCCCTGGCCGAGCTCCTGGAGCAGGCCAACATCGGTGCCGTCCCGCTGCTGCTCGGGTTCATCCTGGTCATCGTGCTACTCGACTTCATCATGCCCGGCTCGCTGCCGAAGTGGGCGATCTTCGCTCCCATCTTCGTCCCGCTGTTCATGAGGCTCGGCGTCGCACCGCAGACCCTGCTGGCTGCCTACCGGGTTGCAGACTCCCCGGTCAACGCACTGACTCCGTTGATGGTCTACCTGCCGTTCATCGTCACCGTGGCCCAGCGCTACCAGAAGAAGTCCGGCATCGGCACCGTGGTCGCGCTGATGCTGCCGTATTCGGGCATTGTCTTGGCAGCTTGGACGGTGCTGTTCATCGCATGGTTCCTGCTCGGTATCCCGCTCGGGCCGGGCTACCCGCCGAGTGTGCCGTGACGCAGCACACCAACCCCAGCCACACTGCGCGGTTCGTTTCGGCAGGCCACCTGCCGAGACGAGCCCGCATCGCCGAACTGGTCGATCAGGCGCACGAGCGGCACCGACGCTGTACCGACGGCGAGACCTCTCAGGTATACCCGGCTCTCGCCAGGGCCGATCCAGATCTGTTCGGCATCTGCGTGGCCTCGGTCGATGGAGCTGTCTTCACCTCCGGAGACACGGACGTGCTGTTCCCGATCATGAGCGTCGCGAAACCGTTCGTCTTCGCTCTGGTGCTCGCCCACTTGGGGCCGGACGAGACGCGCCGCCGCATCGGCGTCAACGCCACCGGCATGGCCTTCAACTCGCTGGCCGCTGTCGAGCGTGGCTCGGATGGCCGGACGAATCCGATGGTCAATCCGGGTGCTATCGCCACCGCAAGCCTGTTGCCCGGAACGGGCGAGCAGAAGTGGCGGTGCCTGGCCGACGGGCTGTCCCGCTTCGCAGGCCATGAACTGGATATCGACCACGAGGTCTATTCGTGCGCGTCGAACACCAACCTGGTCAACCGGGCCGCGGTCCAGTTGCTCGGCGCCCGCGGATTGCTGGGCTGCGAACCAGATCTTGCGCTCGATCTGTACACCCGGCAGAGCTGTTTGAGGGTCACCGCGCGCGATCTTGCTGTGATGGGGGCCACGCTGGCCAACGGCGGGGTCAATCCGAGCAGCGGCGAGCCGGTGATCGACGAACAGCTGTGCCACTACGTGCTGGCGGTGATGGTCACCGCGGGGCTGTATGAGACCTCGGGCGACTGGCTCTATGAGGTCGGCCAGCCCGGCAAGAGCGGCATCGGCGGCGGGATTGTGACCGTGTCACCCGGCAAGGGCGGGCTCGGTACCTTCGCGCCTCCGCTGGACGCCGCCGGCAACAGTGTCAAAGGGCAGCTGGTCGCCCGAGACCTGGCACGCGCTCTCGGCCTGGACCTGCTGGATTCGCATCCGCTGGTCGCCGATCACAAACCGGCCGGCTCGGGCGGCTGATGCAGGTCGAGTAGCCCGCGATCGCGGGCTACTCGTACAGCATCCCTGCGATTGCGCACCCCCAGCTTGCGGTAGATCGATTTCAGGTGCTGTTTGACGGTGTTCTCCGAGATGCTCAGCGCAGCGGCGATCTCCGCATTCGCGGCCATCGTCGGTAGGTAGATCAGCACGGCCTCTTCGCGTTCGGTCAGCGGCCGGACCTGTACCAGGCCCACCGGGGCGGGTTCCACAGCGACCCTGACCAACAGCTTCTCCACGAACTCCCGATGCGTCCCGGCAAGGGCGAGATGGCGGCGCAGCATCATCTCCACGCGCCGATTCGGCCGACGGAAGATGTACTCCAGATGCTCGTCAGCGGCCAGTTCGACGACCCGGGCCATCGCCTCCGTGGCCAGCCTGTCATAGCGCAACCGGTCTTCGGCCATCGCCACCAGCAGCCACGATCCCGCACCCTGCAGGTCACGCCCACCCAAGTTGTGCGCCACCGCTGCCCGCACCCGCTCGGGCTCGTTCGACGCCAAGAAGAGCTGGGCTCGCGCGGTGCACGCCAGATCCGGGCCGGGCTCCGACGAAGGCCCGGCCGCCGCCATCGCCTGGTCGTATTCCTCCAGCACCGACCGGGCTCGCTCGATATCGTTCGTGGCGAGCTCCACGGTCACCCGCAACTCGACCACCTGGGCGGCGATCAGACGGCCGCGTCCGGCCGGGCTCGCAGCAACCGACGTCAGCCTCACCCGGGCACTTGCCAGATCGTCACGAGCGAAGTCATCTGAGGCCTGGATGATCTGCAACAGCGCGGCGGTGAACGGACTCAGGTGGGCGTCGATCACCTGAGCGCATTGCGCGATGGTGTCCCGAGCCCGCTCATCGCAGGAGTACGTCTCCACATAGGCGATCGCCAACCACGCCCATTTCGCCTCGCCACCTCGCAGGCGGCCCCTGCTACGAGCTGTGTCGAGCGCTCGGCGAGCGAGTTCGCGGGCCTCAGCGAACCGGCCCGCGCCACTCTCGGCCAGTGCCAACAATCCCGCCAGCCGGATGTCCTCGTCATGACCGACCCGCTCCGGCGGCAGCGAAGCCAGTCCCGCGCGAAGCATCTGAGCGGCAGTCTCGTACTGACCTGCCCACAACTCCGCGATTCCACGCAACGCGTGCACGCTTCCACGGTTGTAAGCCCAGCCCGGTGCGTCCGAATAGCTGAGGTCACTGAGAATCCGTTCGGCATCGTCGGTTGCCACCCGCATCGCGATGGGATCGCAGACACGATACGCGTGAACGGCATGCAGGGTGCGGATCGCCAGCACGCACACCGCGCGCCGAGAATCGGACAACGTGTCCAAAGATGCTTCTGCCAGACTGAGGAATCGCTGTACGGCCGGTTGATCGCCTCGGACGGCCGGCGCCACCGCCATTCCTACCGCCAATTCGGGATAGTCGTGGGCGCACGCTTCCGGAATCCGTGCCATCAAACCGATGAGGACCGACTGGTCCGCGCCCAGGCACATCGCAGCACCTGAGCGGGCCACGATCTGGCCGGCGAAGTCCCAGTCACCCGAACTGATCGCCTGGTCGAGGGCTTCGGTCCAGGCCTCATGCTCTTCAAACCACAACGCTGCTTTGCGATACTGCTCCCGGGCGAGTGCGGGGTGGTCTGTTTGAAGCCTGGCGCGCAGCGCCTTGTTGAGCAACGTATGTGTGCGGTACCAGCCCGTGCCCTCTAGTTCGTGAGCGAGGAACTGATCGCGCGCCAGCATCCGCAGCAACTCGTCAGCGTTCTGCTCGCCGCTCAGGGCTTCGGCCAATGATCCACACAACCGCTCCGAGACCGAGGTGCGCAGGAGAAATTCCGCGTACGAGTCGGGCAGCATGCCCAGTACGTCGTGCCACAAGTAGTCGGCAATCAAGAAGGTCGGCCCGGCGAAGCGTTCCAGCAGCACCGCTGCATCGTCCGAGGTGCTCAAGGTCAGCGCCGCTAGACGGATAGCTGCCGCCCAGCCCCCGGTTGCGTCCACGAGCCGCGACAGGTCCCGTTCGCCGAGGCTGAGACCCCACATGGCCAGCAGTTCCCGGGACTCCGCCCGGGTGAATGCAAGATCGGTGAACTGCAGCTCGGACAGTTTGTCCTCAAGACGAAGCCGGTGCAGATTGATGGGCGGATCATGCCGGGAGATGAGCACAAAACGCATGCCGTCCGGTGGCCAGCGCAGCAGCTGGGCCAGCCAATCGAGCGAGTCACCTTGGTCCAGTTCCTGCAGATCGTCCAGCACCAGGACGACCGGAGTTCCCAGGCTGCGCACCATCTGGTAGAGCACCCCGATGTCAGGTGCGTCGGGCAACTCCAGGTCGCGGAAGATATCCGGGCCGAGGCCCGTGCTGAGAGCGCTCAACAACGATCTCCACAGCCGCCGTGCACCGCCGTCGGCGCGATCCAGCGACAGCCAAGCCACCGAACCCGCGCGCCGCCTCTCCCGCGTCCAATCGGCAACGGCAAGGGTCTTGCCGGTGCCAGCCGGTCCGGTGACCAACGTGATCTCGCGTTGAGTCGCCCGGTCCAAGAGATCGGCCAGTCGGGGACGATGAATGAACAGCTCGGAGCGAACCGGCACTCGTGCCCGCGAGTCCAGCAAGTGACGCACTGGCATCTCACTCATGGACGCGGCCTCACATTCGCTTCAACTGCGCCGGGCACACCGTGCCAGACTCTCAAGGCGCACCTGCTACGTGAGCAATCTACTACCGTCTGCGCGAACTGAACGCAAGCATCCGCCGACGGGCCACGGAATCGCGGCTAGGTCAATCGACGATGTGCATATCGAGCACATCGAAAGCCAGCGTTTCCAACTCCCACAGCACCTCGAAGAGCGCCTGATCACTGGTGAACGGTATCGTCAGCGTCGTCGATGGCGGATTCTGATGAACCTCCATATTCTGGATGGATGCCGCGATCAGCTCGCCGGCATAGCCCTCCACCTCGACCAGCGCCAGCGGTCCCTGCTGAGAGTGTTCGGCCGTGGACACGCCATCGGGGACGTCGACCCGTTCAACAGAACGCAGCACCAAGCCGGCGCGTTGCAGTCGGTGCAGGACGCTCCACTGCCGCGTCGCGTCGGGCAACCGGCCACGCAGCTCGGTACCCGAGGGCAAGCGGGTCACGATCAGCCCGCCCAACTCCGCGTCCAAGGCCTGCCGCAACTCGCCCTCCACGCGGATACACAGCTGACGCGGGCCGTCCACCATGGTCATTTGCGCCGCTTCGAAACGAGCCAGCCCGCGGCGAAGCCCGCGAGGAAGACGGCGCTCAAGGTGACCCACAGCGGGGCGGACACCCGCAACATCACCAGACTGATGTCGGCGGGCTGGCGGTTCTGCAAGATGAAGATGATGGCCACCACCGCGATCGCAAGACCCAACCACACCCGCGGAGTGATTTTGAAGCTTGACCCGGAATTGCCTGTTTCGCTCATGATGCCGACCTCCCTGCGATTAACCCAAGACCCCTCATTCCATAATCTCGGCCACCGGGGTAGCTGCGATTCCCCCGTGGCGGGTGATGTGTGTTAGGGGTGCTCACACCAGACTTCTGGTGCAGACTGATTCTGCGACGTGAGCACGTCCGCTCACCGTTACGAGGAGGCAATCGCCCATGTCGGAACTCATCATCATCGGTTATGACGACCATGCAACCGCCGAGGCCGCGCAGGCCAGGGTCCTGCAGCTCCAGAAGGATTTCGTCATTGACCTTTCCGGGCTTGCTGTTGTCCGGGTGGACGATGACGGCAAGAAGCACATCGACACCCCCGGATCCATCGTTGGCGTCTCCGCCACCTCCGGCGCGCTGTGGGGCATGATCATCGGATTGCTCTTCCTGGTTCCCGGTGTCGGGCTGCTGGTCGGCGGCGCCTGGGGTGCTCTGGCGGGTCTGGCCGGCAAGGCCGGCATCAATCGCAGCCTGCGTGAGCGGGTGGACGGATTGCTGACACCCGGCAAGTCGGCTCTGGTCGTGATGGCCAAGAAGCTCACTGAGGACAAGTTCGCGGCCGCCATGGCCGAGTTCGGCGGCACCGTCTTGAAGACCTCGCTTTCGGACGAAGCCGAGAACGAGCTCGTCCAGGAACTGAAGAACTGAGCGATCGAGCGACCGGCCTGCCGGGCGATCCACCCTGATCGATTGTCTCCTTGACTACAGCGGCCTTGACCCCGGCGGCGGCCCTCGAACTCTCAGCGGAGCCGCCTCGCAGTCTCCTCGGAAAGCGTTGCCATGCCCGAAAGCACCATCGCCCTGATCATCCTGGCGGCCGCGGTCCTGCTGTTCATCTGGGACCGGCTGCCCATAGCGGTCATCGCGCTGCTCGTCCCGCTGGCCCTGTGGGCCACCGGAGTGCTCGATTTGGGTGAGGCCGTGGCCGGTTTCGGCGATCCGACGGTGCTGTTCATCGCGGCCTTGTTCGTGGTGAGCGAGGCTTTGGACGCCAGCGGTGTGACTGCGGCAGCCGGCGGATTCGCGATGCGGCTGGGCGGAACCAATCCGAGCCGTCTGATGGTCACCGTGATGCTGATGGCGGCTTTGCTGACGGCCCTGATCACCCCGAACGGGTCGGTGGCAGCTCTCACCCCGGTGATCGTGGTCATCGCGATCCGGGCGCACCGCTCACCGTCCGAGCTGCTGATGCCCGCAGCGTTCGCCGCTCATTCGGGCTCACTACTGATGCTGATCGGCAGCCCGGTGACCGTCGTGGTGGCCGACTACGCCGAATCGACCGGGGCCGGTCGGCTGGGGCTCTTCTCCACCGGGCTGATCGGCCTCGTGCTCACCGTCGCAACGATCGGGGTCGTGCTGCTGCTCGGCTCACGACTGGTACCGCAGCGCTCCTCCGGCAAGGTGCTGCGCGATCTCGGTGCACACGGTGCGCTGCTCGCCGAGCACTACGGGCTGGACGAGCCCCAGGACAAGCTGATGCAGCGCGGTCGCGGTACCGCCGAGTTCATCATTCCGCCGCGCTCCCGATTCATCGGCGACCTCGTCCACCACGGGATGGTGACCGAGTCGGGTGAACTCGTCGTGGCCGGGATGCATCACAAGGGACGCGACGTCGCCGGCCCGCTGACGCTGTCGGCCGGCGACTCGCTGCTGTTCCGGGGGTCCTGGCAGGCGCTGGCCAATGCCGCCGATGATTCCGACATCATCGCGGTCGACGACCCGGACGCGGTGCGCCGGCAGGCAGTTCCTCTCGGCCGGGGCGCCAAGCGCGCCCTCAGCGTCCTGGCTGCCATGATCGTGTTGCTCGCGACCGGCGTGGTCCCGGCCGCTGTGGCGGGCCTGCTGGCGGCGCTGGCCATGATCCTGCTGCGTGTGATCACCGTGGAAGAGGCCTACGCGGGTGTCTCCTGGACGACGATTATCCTTGTCGGAGGCATGATGTCGCTATCGGTGGGGATGACTGAGAGCGGAGCGGCGCAACTGCTGGCCGAAGGCCTGGTCTCCGTGGTGGGCAGTGCCGGACCTTTCGCGCTGCTCGCGGGACTGTTCGTCATCACTGCAGTACTCGGTCAACTGATCAGCAACATGGCAACCGCCCTGATCGTCATTCCGATCGGTGTGTCGGCCGCTGCTCAGATGGACATTTCGGCGATGCCGATTCTGGTGGCGATCGCGGTCTTTGCAGCGGCCGCGTTGCTGACACCGGTGGCCACCCCGGCGAATCTGATGGTGCAGGAGGCGGCGGGCTACCGCTTCAATGACTATTGGAAGCTCGGGGCACCACTGCTGCTGCTCTACGGTTTGGTGGGCATCTTCCTCGTCCCGTTGCTGTGGCCGTTCTAGTGCTGCGGGATACCGCCAACGGTGGCAGCAGGACAGCTGTGGTAACCCGACAAAAAACGGGGCCGATATCGTCGGCCACTGATGGGCGAATCCAGCCGCGGCGCAATAGCCTTGTGTGCAGGCGATTGAGCAAGCCGCTCGGTCAATGACGCACGGGAGCCGAATATGCCAACGCTCGAAGAACTATGGGCCGCGGCCTACGATCCTGCGGTGCGCCGCCATCTGGACTATCCCGGTGGAAGCCTGGTCGACGGGTTCGACCGATTCACCCGCGAGTTCCATGATCGTCCGGCCCTCGACTTCTTCGGGGCACGCACCAGCTTCACCGAACTCAAACGGGCGGTCAACCAGGTCGCCGGGCGGCTGTACGAGTTGGGAGTGCGTCCGGGCGACTATGTGGCGCTGTTGATGCCGACCTGCCCTCAGCATGTCATCGCGTTCTATGCCGTGTTGGCCTGTGGCGCAACCGTCGTGGAACACAATCCGCTCTACACGATCCGTGAACTCACTCCCCTGTTCGGCGATCACCACGCCAAGGTGGCGATCGTCTGGGACGCCTCGGCCCATGTGCTCCAGGAATTGCCCGACGATGTGCGTCCGGACACGATCATCAGCATCAACATGATCAAGGCGATGCCGTTCATCAAGCGGCTGATGCTGCGGCTGCCGATCGCCAAGGCCCGCCAGAGTCGCGCGCAGCTGTCGCGTCCGGCGCCGGGCACAGTCGCCTTCGAGGAGCTGCTGAGGCCCGGCCGTCCCGCGCCCAGCGATGTGCGCCCGAAGAACGAAGACATTGCGCTGCTGCTCTACACCTCGGGGACCACCGGTACTCCCAAGGGTGTGCCGTTGAGCCACGCGAATCTGCTGGCCTGCGCCACGCAGGCCATCGAATGGGTCACCCCGCTGAGACCCGGCCACGATGTCTTCTTGGCCTGTCTGCCGCTGTTCCATGTCTTCGGCTGCTCGCTGTCGATGAATGCCGGGCTGACCGACGGCGCGATGCTGCATCTCATTCCCAAGCCCGAGACCGGGCTGATCCTGGACGCGATCAAGCGCTGCACTCCGACGATGGCGATCGCGGTGCCGCCGCTGTTCGAGCGCATCGTGGACGGGGCCGCCGAACGCGGTGTCTCTCTGCAGGGCATCCAGACCGGCATCTCGGGGGCGATGTCGCTGCGCGGAGAGCTGATCGAGAAGTGGGAGAAGGCGACTGGCGGCCTGCTGATCGAAGGCTACGGGCTGAGTGAATGCTCCCCCATTCTGACCGGCAATCCCGTGAACACGGACCGCATGGCCGAGTCGATCGGCGTGCCCTTCCCCGATACCGAGGTACGGCTGGCCGACCCGGAGGATTCGTCCAAGGACGTCGCCTTCGGCGAGCCGGGTGAGATCTTGGCCAAGGGACCACAGATCTTCTCCGGGTACCTGAATCTGCCTGCCGGCGAGAAGGATGGGTTCTACGACGGCTGGTTCCGCACCGGTGACATCGCCGTCGCCGATGAGCGCGGCTATCTGCACATCGTCGACCGGATGAAAGAAGTCGTCATCACCGGCGGATTCAATGTCTATCCCTCCGAAGTCGAGTCCGCCATGCGCGATCACGATGGCATCCGCGACATCGCGGTCGTCGGGCTGGCCAACGAACTCGGCGTCGAGGAGGTGGTCGCGGCGGTGGTGACCGTCGACGGCCTGCTGCCCGATGTAGACGAACTGCGCAAGTCGGTCAAGGAGCGGCTGGCCGCCTACAAGGTGCCGCGCCGGGTCTACGTGGTGGACGAGTTGCCGCGCAACGAGATGGGCAAGGTGCTGCGGCGCGAGGTGCGCAGCCGACTGGAGCGGCGCGATTTCTCCGACCAGCTGGCCAAGCTGAATCCCAAGTGGCGAGTTCAGCTCGACGAGATCGGCCCCGAGGTGCGCGAATGGTTCAGCCAAGCCGGAGACGAGCTGCAGGAACGCCTGGAGACCAGCGGTCAGGAGATGCGTGAGCGACTGGAGAACCTCGACACGAACGTTCGCTCCTGGATAGAGGAAGAGGGCAGCGGGGTGCGTGAGCGGCTCGAGAAGATCGATCTGCCCACCCGCTTGGGCATCTGGCGCGATCAGCTGCTCGGAAAGGGCTCCGAGAAGTACGACGCCGAGGAACAGAACTCCGAGGCTTCGGAGGAGTCGGACAAGCCCAAGGACCTCGAAAGCAAAGACACCGAAGGGCAGGATGCCGAGAGGCAAGACGCCGACAGGTGAGGCGGCGGCCATTTTCTCCGTGGTCGGGCGAGTTGCTGTACCGCGGCGAGACCCTCAGCGACGCGGACGCAACCTGACCGGCGGCAGGGGCGGCGCGGTGAGTTCCGGTTCGCTATCGGTGCGCGGAGTCAGCGGGAAGTTGCCGGGGTTGTCGCCGTCCTGCTCGGCGCCGATCGCCATCTGCCAGTTCGCCCGCCAGGCTGCGATCTCCTGGTGACTGTGGCCGACGAAGGCCCACCAGACGATGAGGTCTTCACCCAACGGCTCGCCGCCGATGACGATCGCCCGGACGATCTCGCCGGCATTCGCGTGAGCCTGCAGCCGCAGCCGGCGGCGTCCGGGTGCGAGATAGCCGAGTGCACCTGCCGGCACCTCGGTGTCGTCCACTTGGACCGTGCCGGAGTCGGCGAGTACCCCGAACTCCCAGTTCTCGGGGATCTCGACCTCCAGGGGGTCTGCGGTGGTGAACCGGATCTCCGCGGCGCACAGTGGCGAGTAGACCTGAACGGGTGAGTCGGAGTCCCCGAACTCGCCGACGAAGACGGCGACCTCGTGGTCGCCCATCCGCACGGGTTCGGTGGCGAAGCACTCGAAGCCGGGTTGGTTGAATCGGACATTGTTGGGCAGGGCCGTCCACAGCTGGACGCCGTGCAGCGGGCCCGGGGTGGAGTACTCGGTGTGGGTGGTCCCCCAGCCCGCGGTCAGGATGGCGACCTCACCAGGGTGGACGAGTTCATCACTGCCCAGCGCATCGCGATGACGGATCTCACCGTCGAAAAGCCAGGTCACCGTCTGCAGGCAGGTATGCGGATGGCAGGCCATGCGCAGCGGCGCGGCGTCCGGCCCGAAATGATCGAGGACGCACCAGCCGCCGATCATCGCCAACCCTCGTTGCGGCATCACCCGGCTCACTTCAATCCGGTCGGGGGTTCCCAGCGGCATGCTGCGCGGATACCTGACTTCGACGGTGTTCACGTCTCCCACTATGCCCGAGTCCGGGCGTCCGAGACCGCCCACGCGCAAGCCCATGTCCGGTGCCGGGTGTCTGCCCTGCTAGTGGGGACGAGCGGCGAGTACGGCGACCAGGAAATCGGCGGCCGGCGGACGCAGGGTCCAGGTCGAATAGCGCTGCTCGAGCGCCAACCCGGCCTGGTCGGCGTCGGCTTCGAATTCGTCGAAGCCGTAGCCGCGTCCAGCACCGAAACCGACGACGATGCGGCCGTCCGTGGCCAGGTGTTGGCGCAGCTGTGTCAGGGCGGGCAGCCGCTCGTCGACCGACAAGAAGGTCAGCACATTGCCCGCTGATACCACAAGATCGAACTCGGCTGGATTGCCCGATTCGTCGGCCAGGCTCAACCCGGCGAGATTCTGCACCTGCCAATCAGCTTGCGGCCAGTCGCGCCGTGCGACCTCGATCAGGGTCTCGTCGAGATCGACGCCGACCACCTGATGTCCGCGCTCGGCGAGCCAACCACCGATGCGGCCGGTGCCGCAGCCGGCGTCCAGGATGCTGCTACCGCGCTCAGCCATAGCGTCGATCAGCCGCGCCTCTCCGTAGATATCGCGTCCCTCGGCCACCAGGCTGCTCCAGCGGCGGGCGTAGTTGCGGGCATGCTCGGGATTGGCACGCAGCGCCGCGAGCCAGACGTTCTCTTGTGGTCCAGGCATGAGGTCCAGACTATGCGTCCCAGGCATGCACCGGCGCCGAGGTAGCGTGTGCGCATGCTGGCCGGTTTGGCTCGCACGGCTCATCTGGGACCGTGTCTCGCCATCACTGTTCTTACCGTGCTGGTGGGCGTCGCTTCCGGGGTGGATGCCTGGACCCTGCTCGGAGTCGGGATCGTCGTTCTGCTCGGGCAATTGTCGATCGGATGGTCGAACGACGTCATCGACGCCGATCGCGACCGCGCCGCACAGCGCACGGACAAGCCGATCGCCGCGGGCGAGGTGGCTCCGCGGTTGGTGTGGACGGCGGCCCTGGTGTCGTTGACCGTGGCGCTGGTCTCGTCCCTCCTGCTCGGAATCTGGTTCGCGGTCGCTCATGCGGTCACGGTCGCGGCTGGGTGGGCATACAACCTCTGGCTCAAACGGTCGTGGGCCTCGGGCATCGCGTTCGTGGTGAGTTTCGGGTTGCTGCCGTCCCTGGCGAGGCTGGCCGGTGACACACCGCGGCTGGCCACGGTCGGCGAAACGCTGGCGGCGGCCACGATCGGCTTCTCGGTGCACCTGGCGAACACCCTGCCTGACCTCGATGACGACGTGCGGGCGGGAGTGCGCGGGTTGCCGCACCTGCTGGGCCGACGGGGCACCGCGGCGATCGGTTTCATCACGCTTATCGCCGGCGCGGTCGTGCTCACCGTCGAGATCGGGCATCCGGTGGCACTCGTCGGACTCGCACTGGTCATCGTGATCGGCGTGTGGGGCCTGGTGGCTTCCCTCCACAGGGCCACCCGGCTGGTCTTCCGGCTGGTCGTCGCGGCGGCGCTGCTGCTCGCCGTCGAACTGGTCGTGGTCTCCGCGCTGCGCTAGATGCGCTGCAGGTCAGGCCCCAACCGGGCTCACGCCGCGCGGTCGAGACCCATCGTGTACAGCCAAGCCAGTGCCCGGGCCGACGGGGTTGCCAACGCTGCACCAATCGCGGCGCGGCGGCCGGCGTCGGTGAGCGTCCCCGCCGGACGCCCAAGGGCGGTGTTGACGGCCGCCAGCCGCGCGGCCCGCCGAGCCGAGGTGATTCGCATCCGCTCCCAACGCGCGAGTTCGGCATCGGGTGCCTCACCGGTGCGCACCCAGCGCACGAGCAACGGCGCCAGACCCGCGGCATCCAGCAGCCCGAGATTCATGCCCTGCCCGCCGATGGGGCTGACCTCGTGCGCCGCGTCGCCGACGACCAGCAGACCGCCGTTGCGCATCCCGCGAGCCGTGAAGCGCCGCACGCCGAACTCGGTCGCCTCGGGCACCGCGCTCGCGGCGTCGTCCTCACCCCGGGCGACAAGTGCTGCGCGCAGCCTGTCGACAGCAGCTCCGCCGCTCGCACCGGGGGAATCCCATGCGACGAATCGCCGCCGGCCACCGGGCAGCGGCAACGACTCGAGCACCCCCTGCGCGTCGAGGTGAATGACCGCACGGTCGGCATCGTCGCGCGGCGGCAGGGGGATGTCCGCCATGACGTAGTGGTCGCGGTAGGCGTGAGCGGCTGTCGTCTGGTAGGCAAGACCGCGCGACGACCAGCCTCCGGCGATCACGACGATCGGCGCGGTCAGCTCCGCGCCGTCGTCGAACGCGACGCGAACAGCGCGCCGCTCGGGTGACACCCGAGTCACCCGGACACCGCGACGAGGCGCCGGCGCACCGGCGGCCAATGCCGCCTCGGTGTCGCTTTGCGGGAGGGTCGCGATGAACCGGAAGCGGGTCGACAGGCAGTCGAATGACAGACTGCCCAGGATGCGACCGCGCGAACGCGCCTCCCCCCGCGAGACCGGCAGGGCGGTGGCCAGCAGACGCTCGGTGATGCCGGAGGGTTCGAGGGCGGCGAGCACGGGCGGGTGCACCCCGATCGCGCGGGTGCCGGTCGATGGCTGCGCGCGCCGCTCAACCAGCGTGGCGGTGACGCCGTGGCGGGCAAGCTCCGAGCCGAGCAGCAGCCCGACCGGTCCCGCGCCGACGATCAAGACCTCAGTCACGAGCCTCACCTTCCGCGAGAGCGCACAGGCGGAACGGCGCAAGCCCCTCGACACGCCAGCCGGCGCCGAGCAGCGCCGCCAGTTCGGCGGGCCGATAGCTTCGCCGAATCGAGCGCAAGCCATCGGTGCGCAGGAAGGTGCCCGCGGCCAGCGGCGTGATACCGACGGCGAACAGGCCGTAGGCGAGGCGTCCGCGCCTGATGTCGCTGTGCAGCACCACCCCGGTGGACAGCGCCCGAGTGTCATCGGCGAACGCCGCCAGACCGGAGGAGTCCAGGTGATGAATCACGTGGTTGGACACCACCGCGTCGAAGGTCTCCCCCGCCGCCCGCAGCGCGGCGGAATCCGCGCGGCGGAACTCGATGCCGGCGCTGGCGCGCCGCTGCGCAACCTGCAGCGCGCGGGGGTCGGGGTCGGCGCCGGTCCAGGCAACCTCCAGGTGATCGCGACGGGCCAATGCGGCGAGTCTTGCCAGCACGTCACCGCCCCCGCAGCCCAGATCCAAGACCCGCGCCGGACGATCGAGGCTTGCCAGGTGCGGTCGCAGGTATCGCCGATAGAGGCTCCCCCAACCCGAGATCGCCCGGTTGACCACGCCGAAGCGGCGATAGGTGCGCGCCAGCCGCTGCGGATCGCAGTCGGGATCGTCCATGAGCTCGACGAGGCTTTCGGCGCGCTCGGACAGCCCTCCGGGAGTCATCTCGGGGCCCGGGCCAGCGCCAAGGCGGGCGCGGCGCGGCTCGGCTGGGGCGCGGTGCTCACCCGTGCGCGCAGTTCGGCGATCTCGACGGTCAGCCCAGGCCCAAATGCTATTCCCAGGATGCGCTCACCGTCGGTGAGCGTGGCGTCGGCAAGAAGCCGCTGCAGGACGAAGAGCACCGTCGCCGATGACATATTGCCGTATGCTCGCAGCACTTCGCGGGAATGGTCGAGCGCGTTCGGTGCCAGCCCCATCGCATGCTCGAATCGGTCGAGAATGCTGCGGCCCCCGGGGTGGACGGCCCAACGGTCGATCTCGCCGCGGGCGAGCACCGGGGCCAGCAGCCCGACCACCTCGCGTTCGATGATGCGGGGCACCTCCTGGGTGAGCGTCATCTCGAATCCGTGATCGCCGATGATCCACTGCATGTCGTCAGCGCCTTCGCTCGTGAGCCCGGTCGCGAAGCCGTCCATGACGAGCGACGGACCAAGCGCCGCGCGGGCCGCCGAGACGATCGCTGCCCCGGCACCGTCGGCGAAGACAGCCGAGGCGAGAATCTGGTCGGTGTCGCTCGAGGGCGCCAAGTGAATCGAGCACAGTTCGCCGCAGGCAACCAGCACGACGGCACCGGGGTCGGCCGCGCAGATGCGATATGCCGCGCGCAACGCGGGGAAGGCGGCCGCGCAGCCGAGGAAGCCGACGTGATCGCGTTGGGCACTCGACGGGATCCCGAGATCTCGTACGAGCCTGAAGTCCGGCCCGGGGGCGAAGAAGCCGGTACAGCTGGCCGTCACGACATGGGTGATCTCGGAGGCCACCACGCCGGCGGCTTGCAGTGCGCCACGGGCGGCCTGAGCGAACAGCTTCGGCGCCTGCTCGACGTAGATGGCGTTGCGCTGAGCGGTGGTCGGCCGTTCGAAGGCGCTGGTTTCGGGGTTGATGAAGCCCGACGGCACGCCATCGAAGTCGGTCAGTACCGTATGCCTGATGTCGATTGCCGAGCGATCGAATGCCGCGCGTATCAGCCGTGCGGTCAGGCGACTGATACCGGGCTGCGCGGCGAAGAGATCGCGCACTGCGCGCTGGCTTACCGCGGTCGCCGGAACCGCCGTTGCGATTCCCAAAATGGCCGTCATGAGAAGACTGTAGGTGAGACCAGATCCAGGCAGCCCGGCCTGAGCGTCATCATCTCCCCAGGGTGCGGTGCCGAAACCGACAAGGATGCGCCTCCGGCATGCAGCAGCGCCCCGGCCGCTAGGACCGGGGCGCCACCTGATGAGTCAGCGAAACGTACCAATCAGCGATCGACGCGGGCCGAACCGCCGCCGGCCAACTTCAGCACCTCGGCCTTGGTAGCCATCGAGGTATCGCCAGGAGTGGTCATCGCCAGCGCGCCATGAGCCGCACCGTAGTTGACCGCGGTCTCCAGATCGGCGCCGGAAATCAGGCCGTAGACCAGCCCGGATGCGAAGGAGTCGCCACCGCCGACCCGGTCGAAGATCATCAGATCATCGCGCTGGGTCGCCTTGACCAGGCCGTCTTCCTTCGACCAGGCGATCGCGCTCCAGTCGTTGATGGTCGCCGACTTCACGCCCCGCAGCGTGGTGCCGATGACCTTGAGATTCGGGTAAGCCGCGGCAACCCGCTCGACCATGTTCTTGAAGCTGTCCAGCGGCAGCACGGTGAGGTTCTCGTCCACGCCCTCGATCTCGAAACCGAGAGCCGCGGTGAAGTCCTCCTCATTACCGATCATCACATCGACATAGGGCGCGACCGCGCGGTTGACTTCCTGAGCCTTGGCCTGGCCACCGATCGACTTCCACAGGCTGGGCCGGTAGTTGAGGTCGTAGCTGATCAGGGTGCCGGATTCCTTCGCCGCCTTGCAGACATCGATCACTGCCTGGGCGCTGGTCTCCGAAAGAGCGGCGTAGATGCCGCCGGTGTGCAGCCAGCGCACACCCTTCTTCACGAAGATCTCGTCCAGGTCCCAATCGGATGCCTTGGTCTGGCTGATCGCGGTGTGACCGCGGTCGCTGGCACCGACCGAGCCGCGCACGCCGTAGCCGCGCTCGACGAAGTTGAGGCCGTTGCGGGCCGTGCGTCCGACACCGTCATTGGCGACCCAGCGGATCAGCGAGGTGTCGACGCCGCCTTGCATCACGAAGTCTTCGACCAGATGGCCGACCTCGTTGTCCACCAGTGCGGTCAGGACGCCCGAGCGCAGCCCGAAGACCTTGCGCAGGCCACGCACGACGTTGTATTCGCCGCCGCCTTCCCAGACCTTGAACTCACGAGCAGTGCGGACGCGTCCATCGCCCGGATCGAGCCGCAGCATGATCTCGCCGAGGCTCAGGGCGTCCCACTGGCAGTCCTCAGCGGACTTCAGGCCGAGATCCACGCTCACTTGTCGCCTCCGCTCAGCTGGGCGACCAGGTCCATGGCCTCGCGCGAAAGCTTGGTGATCTTGTCGAACTCGCCACCGTCCACGGCCTTGGCAGGCACCATCCACGAACCGCCGACCGCCGGAATGCACGACAGGCCGAGGAACTCACCGAGGTTGGCTGCGTTCACACCGCCGGTCGGAATGAACTGGGTGCCGCCGAACGGGGCCGACAGCGCCTTGATGGCCGACGCGCCACCGTAGACATTGGCCGGGAAGAACTTCACGGTGGTCAGGCCGAGATCGTGGGCGAGCATGATCTCGGTGGGGGTGACCGCACCCGGCAGCACCGGCACACCGAGTTCCTGCGCGCGCTTGACGACCTCGACCTTCAGGCCGGGGCTCACGATGAAGGACGCACCGGCGTCGACGGCCTGCTCGACCTGAGCGACCGAACGGACGGTGCCGGCGCCGACCAGGATGTCGTCGCGCTTCGCAAGGACCTTGATCGAATCTGCAGCGGCGGCGGTGCGGAAGGTCACTTCCGCGACCGGGAGCCCGCCGGCGACCAGGGCGTCTCCGAGCCCGGAGGCATTGGCCGCGTCATTGAGAACCACAACGGGAACGATGCGGTAACGGGTGATGTCGTCAAGAGTGACGCTCATCTGCACTCTCCTCGTAGAGATAATGTGAACAGAAGGCCACCGTTTCATTCAGCGAAACAGATGGGTCATTAACTAAAACAAATGGTAGCAGACCGGCCCCTCGGAGTCAGCAGCGTGGCAGACTGCTTGTCATGAGCAACCCGAGCAGTTCCGAGGCCAGCGGTCCCGCCCCGATCGAGGCGATCGACCGCGCACTCATGCTGCTCATCAGTCTGTCCGAGGCCGGGCCCGACGGAGTCCCGCTGGCCAATCTCGGCCGCGATCTGGGGCTCAACAAATCAACCGCCTATCGCGCGCTGAGCACCATGCGCGCCCGCGGCTTCGTCACCCAGGACACCGACGGCAGCTACCGGCTCGGGCCCGCGGCGATCGGCCTGGGCGCCGACTACTTCGGCCCCGCCTCTCTCACCCAGCTGCTGCATCCCGCACTGATCGTGCTCGCCCGTGAGGTGGACGAACTGGTGCACCTCGGCATCCTCAACGGCGACCGGGTCATCTACGTCGACAAGGTCGAGCCCGACAAAGCCATCCGCGTCTGGTCGCAGGTCGGACGCAACGCCTCCGCCGCGACTACCTCACTCGGACGCGCAATCTTGGCCTACCGGCCGATTCCCGATGATCATCTCGACGCCTATGCCCCATCGGAGGCCGCCGCCGCGCAACTGCGCGACGCCGTCGCCGCGGCCCGGGAGCGCGGCTATGCCACCGAGATCGAGGAGAACGAACCGGGCATCGCCTGCCTGGGTGTGCCGCTGCTGTCGAACGGCGGGGCGATAGCCGCGCTCAGTGTCACCATGCTCGCCAGCCATGTGGACGATCAGCGACTCGCCGAAGTCGCTGCACGAATCGCCGAACTCGTGCCTCCGCGGCTGCCCGAAAACGTCGAGCTCCCAGCGGCATTGATGCTTGCCCGGCCGCACTGACCCACCAACTCGCGGTGCCGGCCGTGCGCGTTGCCCAAGCGCAGATCGCGCCCTTCCGGGCTGCCGTTCTGCATCTCGAGAAGCCAAGAAAAGCGCAGGCCAGCAGCTATTTGATCAACGTCATGAAAATCTGCGCGGCAAGATCAGCAATTGGCTGGTATCTGGGCTCCGGCAGTGGCATTCTTAATTACACGGTCGATTCCGGCGGCCCCCCCGGCCTGCCGATGCGCGACCGACGGCCGGGGTTCGCGTCTCAGGGGGTGGGTGCGCGAGCCCCGGTTTTTCTTGCCCTGATTCGATACGCTGACGCCATCCGCGGGAATAACTCGCCTGTCACCGTGGTTTTGCTGACCAACTGACGCAGCAAAAACTTCGAGGCGTCCAAAACACAGGAGAAGTAGATGGCCACCGTCACGATCACCGCTGAGAACCTTGAGGACGTCCTGAGCACCAACGACATCGTCTTCCTCGACTTCTGGGCGGAATGGTGTGGTCCATGCCGCAACTTCGCACCCATCTACGAGCAGGCCAGCCAGACCCACGACGACATCACCTTCGGCAAGATCGACACCGAGGACCAGCAGCAGCTCGCAGGCGCTGCGGGCATCACCTCCATCCCCACCCTGATGATCTTCCGCGGCGGCATTCCCGTCTTCTCGCAAGCCGGCGCCCTGCCCGCAGCGGCTCTCGACAGCCTCGTCGAGCAGGTCCGCGCCCTTGACATGGACGAAGTCCGCGCCGCGTATGCCCAAGTCGACAAGACGGACAGCGACGCCACGAACGGCTACCACGAGGCCTGAGCATCGGCGGCCGGCCCGTTCGGCACCCCACGGGTCGACGCCGAAACCGCGCATCACTAGTACTCACAGCTCCTGAGAGCGCTCGCGATCCTGCCCCAGATCAGCACCAGCGCGTGCGGACTCGGCCTGATGACCTAGTATCGCTGGTGAGCTTGGTTCGTCCTGGGCGACGCCTGTCCGGACTCACCGAGACAGCAGCACCATCGAGCACCGATGGCAATGCAGGCTGAAGGGAGGCACGATGGGCTGGTTGCACAACGTTGAACGCGGACTCGAGAACGCGGTGAACACCGTTTTCGCGCGAGCCTTCCGCGGCGAGGTGGAACCTATCGAGATCGCCACCCGATTGACCAAGGAGCTGGACGCGCAGGCAAAGCTGTTGAACCGCGACAAGCGGCTCGTCCCCAACAACTTCACCGTCTACCTGTCGACGCACGACTATGACGAGCTCGCCCCGATGGCACGGGCCATCAACGACGACATCGTCCCCGAACTGCGTCGACATGCCGGCGAGCGTCACTACGTCTTCAACGGACCGATCCGCATCGACTACGAATGCGATCCGTCCTTATCGGTCGGTCGCTTTCGAGTGAGCTCCGAGTCGGTCGCGACCGTCGCCGAGACCGGCGGCGCAGCATCGACCACCGCGATCAAGCGGGCGCCGCTCGTGCTGGAGGTCAACGGCGTACGGCATCCACTGCTGCCACCGGGTTTCACCATCGGACGCGGCAGTGAGGCGGACCTTCGCATCAACGATCCCGGCATCTCCCGGCAGCACGCCCGTATTATCGTCCAGCCCGCCGATAACGGCGAGGTTCTCGTCAGCATCGAAGACCTCGGATCGACCAACGGCGTGATCGTCAACGGCCAGCGCGTCACCAAGGTGACGCTCGGCGACGGATCACGCATCGAGATCGGCTCGACCCGGATGCTCGTGCACTCACCAGTGGGGTCCTGACCGTTGAGTACCATCCTCGTAGCCACCCTGAAGATCGCCTTCTTGGTCCTGATGTGGCTGTTCATCCTCTTCGTCACGAACGTCATCCGCGTCGACTTGTTCGGACGCCGGGTCACCGCCGAGGAGCTGGTGGCCGCCGACGAGCAGGCCTCCTCACTGAGCGCAGGTTCGCTGCAGAAGTCGTTCCGTGGCCGCCGCGCAGCCCGCGCCGGCGCCGCCCCCCCACCGGCCCCCACCACGGTCACCATCACCACCGGCAGAGGAGCCGGCACGAGCGCCACGCTGCCCGAGGTCGGCAAGGAGATCGTCCTCGGCAGGGCGTCGTCGTGCGATCTTGATGTGGACGACGACTACGCGTCCAGCAAGCATGCGAAGATCTGGCGCGACGCCGAGGGCTTCGTCGTCGAAGATCTGCTGTCGACCAACGGCACCTACGTGAACGGCCAGCGCATCACCCAACCCGTGCGGATCGACAGAGGCGACATCGTGCGAGTCGGCCGCTCCCAGATGCAACTGGACGGCTGAGATGGCGTTTTCGCTGCAGATCGACGCGCATTCCGAGATCGGGTTGGTGCGCAACAACAATCAGGACTCGGCCTATGTCTCGCCGCACCTGATCGTCGTTGCCGACGGCATGGGTGGCGCTGCCGCCGGCGATCTGGCCAGCGCCGTGGCTATCCGCGAACTGCAGCGCGCCGACGAGCAGAATCTGGCTCCCAACGCCTCCGAATCCGGCCCGCTGGTCGGCGACCAGATGCTGGAGGCGCTCGGCGGCGCACTGGCCAAGGCCAACGACGCACTGTCCGACCTCGTCGGATGGGACCACTCGCTCGAAGGCATGGGCACCACCGTGTGCGGGGCGATGTTCGACGGCGAGCACTACGGCATCTGCCATATCGGCGATTCGCGCGGCTATCTGCTGCGCGGCGGGCAGCTGACCCGGCTCACCCACGACCATTCCTGGGTGCAGTCACTGATCGACAGCGGCAAGATCACCGTCGACGAGGCGGCCAAGCATCCGCACCGCTCGCTGCTGCTCAAGGTGCTCAACGGGCAGCCGGTGCACACTCCCGATTTCAAGCTGGTGGACGCCAAACTCGGCGACCGGGTGCTCTTCTGCTCCGACGGGCTGTGCGGAATGGTCGATGACGATGTCATCCTCAAGCTGTTGTCCGCCGACAAGCCGCTGGACTCGATCGTCCGCTCGTTGACCCAGGCGGCACATCAAGGTGGCGGCCTCGACAACATCACCCTGATCGTGGCCGACGTGGTGGACTACGACGAGGCGCTGCAGGCTGTCCCACCGCAGGTGCTGGGCGCTGCCGAGGCCATGAAGATCCCGGAGGTCGATTTCTCCGAGCCGATCGACCTGTCCGAGATCATCGAGGACACCACCCGGGTGCCCCGCGGGCTGCCGGTGGCCGACGCGGCCGCGATCGATGAGAAGCTGCCCGATGGTGTCATCGATCCCGACCGGTTCGAGGCGATCCGCTACACACCGCACATCGCAAGCCGGCGGCGCAGATGGATCGGCTGGGTCCTGACCATCCTGGCCATCCTGGCTCTACTCACCGCGGGCCTGTTCGGCGGACGCGCGTACCTCGAATCCCAGCATTTCATCGGTCCCGACGAGGCGCACGTGGCGATCTACCGGGGCATCCCCGAGCAGGTCTTCGGACACCCGCTGTCGCGGCTGACCGAGACCAGCGAGATCCTGGTGGACGATCTGCCGCCCTACTACGCGGCCAGGGTGCAGAACCAAGAACTGCGCTATGACTCCGAACATGCCGCGCAGACGCAGCTGGAGGTGCTCGGCGAAATGGCCGAACGCTGCAAGGCCGAACGCGCAGCCACCGTGCCCGCCGAAACACCCGCGCCGCAGACCCCCGGCGCCGAAACCTCCGCGGACTCGGCCAGCCCCGAGCCTCCCACCGACGGCCAATCCGGTACTACTGCCCCCCAGAGCCCCAACTCTGTTGCTCGCTCCGAATCCCCCACCTCTTCGGCTTCACCGAACCGTCCCGACCTCGAGGCTTGTGGATGATGTCTACGCCCAACAGTCAACCGGTGGTTATCTACCGCAAACGCCGCAACGCCGAACTCGCGCTGTGCCTGCTCGCGGCGGCCTTCGGTATCGGTGGCTACCTGATCACCCACCTCAACCGGGACGCCGCACTGCCCAGCAACTGGATCGCGGTCTCGGCGATCTGGCTGGCGATCTGCATCGCCGCGCACCTGGTCGTCCGGCTCAAGCTGCCCTACGCCGATCCGGTGATCCTGCCCTGCGTGCTGGCGCTCAACGGGCTCGGGCTGGCGATGATCCACCGCCTCGATATGAGTTTCGATCCCTCGCCGAACGCCGCCACCATGCAGCTGATTTGGACCGCAATCGGCGTGGCACTGTTCGCAGTGACGCTGTTCTACCTGCGCGACTACCGGGTACTGCAGGGCTTCAGCTACATCTTGTTCATCGTCGGCATGATCCTGCTCTTGCTGCCGCTGCTGCCCTTCCTGTCCTCGCCCAACAACGCGGCCAACGGATCGCAGATCTGGATCCAGATCGCCGGGTACTCCTTCCAGCCGGCCGAGATCGCCAAGATCGTGCTGACCTTGGCCTTCGCGTCCTATCTCACCGAGAACCGCGACCTGCTGCAGCTGGCCGGACGCCGCATGTTCGGTTTCCAGATGCCCCGAATGCGCGATCTGATTCCGGTCGGCGTGATGTGGGCGGCCGCGGTGGTCGTGCTGATCTTCCAGAACGACCTGGGCACCTCGCTGCTGTTCTTCGGGCTGTTCGTGATGATGCTGTTTGTGGCCACCAGCCAGGTGCGCTGGGTGATCATCGGGGTGAGCGCCTTCGCGGTCGCCGCCTACGTGATCGGGCAGCTGGCCCCCCATGTGGCGACCCGGGTGTCGAGCTGGCTGGATCCGTTCAGCAACTACGAAGCCAACTACCAGATCATCACCGCCCAGTTCGGCATGGCCTGGGGCGGCCTGTTCGGACGCGGCTGGGGTCAGGGACGGCCCGGCCTGACGCCGGTGGCCAGTTCCGACTTCATCTCGGCGGCGATCGGTGAAGAGCTCGGGCTGGTCGGGCTGGTCGCCGTCATCCTGATCTATCTGCTGATGGTGGCCCGCGGCCTGCGTGCGGCCCTCACCTCGACCGTGATCTTCGGCAAGCTGCTGGCGTCCGGCTTCAGTTTCATCTTCGCCCTGCAGATCTTCGCCATCATCGGCGGCGTCACTCGCCTGCTGCCGCTCACCGGATTGACGACGCCTTTCATGAGTCAAGGTGGTAGTTCGCTGGTGGCCAACTGGTTGATCGTGGCTATTCTGCTGCTGATCAGCCATCAGGCGCGGCGTCCCCAGGTGGCCACCGTGCCCGCCACAGTGGCCAACCTCGCCGATGACGAGACATCACTGATCAACCTGAACGAGGGCACTGCCTGATGAACAAGTCGATTCGTGGAGTGGCGCTGTTCGTCGGCGTGATGTTTCTTGCGCTACTGATCAACGCGACGGCCTCCTACTGGATCCGCACCGATGATCTGGTGAATGACGCGCGCAACACCCGCGTCCGCGACGAGGAGTTCGGCGGGCCACGCGGCCCGATCCTGGCCGCCAACACCCCGATCGTCCAGAGTGTGCCGACCGGCACGACGCCCTACGCCTACCAGCGTCAGTACCTCGACGGCCCGCTGTATGCACCGGTCACCGGCTACTACTCCTACATCTACGGACGATCCGGCCTGGAGCAGGAGTTCAATGCCGAACTAACCGGCCAGGCCGACTCGCAGTTCACCCAGCGCATCCTCGACACCCTGGCCGGGCGTTCGCCGGCCGGCGGTCAGGTGCTCACCACCATCCAGCCGAAGGTGCAGCAGGCGGCCTGGGACGCCCTGGGCAACCAGGAGGGCGCGGCGGTCGCCATCGACTACCAGACCGGCGCGATCCTGGCCTGGGTGTCGACCCCGAGCTTTGACGTGTCACAGCTGGCCAGCCTCGATTTCCCCGCCACCCAGGCGGCCTGGGACCAATTCACTGCCGACGGCTCCACCGTGATGAACGATCGGGCGACCCAGGAGATCAACGCCCCCGGGTCGACCTTCAAGCTGGTCGTCGCGGCCACCGCGTTGGCCAACGGCTACACGCCCGACTCGGTCATCGACACTCCGCAGGCGCTGCAGTTGCCGCAGTCGACGCACCAGTTGAGCAACCTGGCCGCCTGCGGCAACACCACCAAGACCATGGACCAGGCGCTCACCTTGTCGTGCAATACGTCGTTCGCGAATATCGGAATGGCGCTGGGTGAGGACAAGATCAAAGCCCAGGCGGAGGCCTTCGGGTTCAATTCGTCGCTGGGTGACGGGCTGACCTCGGCCGCCAGTGTCTACCCGACCGGGATGAGCCAGGCCGAGTTGGCGATGGCGTCCATCGGGCAGTTCGATGTGGCAACGACCCCGCTGCAGATGGCAGTGGTGGCCGGTGCCATCGCGAACGGCGGCACCGTGATGGAGCCCTACATCGTCCAGGAGATCCGTGGCTCGAACGAGTCGGTGCTGAGCACTCACCAGCCGGTGGTCCGCGGTCAGGCGATGACGCAGGCGAATGCGGCGACCCTGGCCGAGATGATGACCCATGTCATCAAGTCCGGCACCGGCACCGCCGCGCAGATCAGCGGCATGACCGTCGGCGGCAAGACCGGCACCGCCGAGACGAGTGTCGGCGGCGGTGACCACTCGTGGTTCACCGGTTACATCGCCGAGAAACATGTGGCGGTGGCGGTCTACCTGGCCACCGAGACGACCACCACTGCGACCCCGATCGCGCGGTCCATAATGGAGGCCCTGCCATGAGTTTTGCCTGGCCCGAATGTGCTGCGTGCCGGAGCAGGAAAGGACTGGTCCCGTGACCGATGAGCCAGTGATCCTGGGAGGCCGTTACCAGCTCGAGACGGTCATCGGACGCGGCGGCATGGCCGAGGTCTGGCGAGCCCGCGATCTGCGGCTGGATCGCCAGGTCGCGATCAAACGGCTGCGCGTCGATCTGGCCACCGACAGCACCTTCCAGATGCGCTTCCAGCGGGAGGCGCAGGCAGCTGCCGGCCTGAACCACCCGAACATCGTCAGCGTCTACGACACCGGGGAGCGAACCGACCCGGCCACCGGCATCTCGGTGCCCTACATCGTGATGGAACTGGTCGAGGGGCACACCCTGCGCGACCTGCTGCGCCAGGGCCGCCCGATCGAGCCGCAGCGCGCCTTCGAGTACGAGATTGGGGTGCTGGACGCGCTGGGCTACTCGCACAAGCACGACATCGTGCACCGCGACATCAAGCCCGCCAATGTGATGCTGACCAATGCCGGCCAAATCAAGGTGATGGACTTCGGGATCGCCCGAGCGGTCTCCGACACCTCGGCGACGATGACGCAGACGGCCGCAGTGATCGGCACCGCCCAGTACCTGTCGCCCGAGCAGGCCCGGGGCGAGCAGATCGACGCGCGCTCCGACCTCTATTCGGCCGGCTGCCTGCTCTACGAGCTGCTGACCGGACGCCCGCCGTTCCTCGGCGATTCCCCGGTCAGCGTGGCGTACCAGCACGTCCGGGAGATGCCGATCCCGCCGAGTCAGCTCGATCCCGAGATCACGCCCGATATGGACGCCATCACGATGAAGGCGCTCGCCAAGCGCACCGATGACCGCTATCAGTCGGCCAAGGAGATGCGCGACGACTGCTGGCGGCTGCTGAACGGCCAAGCGGTGACCGCGCAGCTGCCCGCGGTCGCCGTCAGCGAGACCCGCGGCGCGCCGCCCACCCGGGCGCTGCCCGCCGAGTACGACCCGGACTATCAGCCGACCGACGAGGCGGCCATCAGTACCTCGAACTCCGAGGTGGTGGCCGACGATCTGGACAAGCCGAAGCGCAAGGTGTCGCCCGCGACCGGGGTGCTGATCGGGCTGCTGGTGCTGCTGCTGGGCTCCCTGGGGTTCTTCGCCTGGCGCCTGGTCGGCAATACCGCCGACAACGACGTCCAGGTACCTGCGGTGACCGGCTTCTTGGAGGAGGCCGCCGTCGAGCAGTTGAGTGCTGCGCAATTGACGCCGAAGGTCGAACACGTGTCCGGCTCGGCCGAGGGCAAGGGCACGGTCATCTCGCAGGATCCGGCCGGCGGCCAGACCGTGCTGGTGGGCAGCACCGTGACGATCACCGTCAATGACGGTCCGCCGGTCTCACCGATTCCGGCTGGGATCGTCGGCAAGCTCCAGGACGAAGCGATCACGCTGCTCAAACAGGCCGGATTCACCAATGTGGAGCCGCTTGCCGCACCGTCCAATCTCGACACGGTAGGTGCGAAGAAGGGCCAGGTGGTCGCGGTTTCACCGACCGAGGGCCAGTCGATCCCGATCGACCAGAAGGTCACGCTCTACGTGGCCAGCGGACGCTCGGAGCTGCCCGGCACCATCATCGGCATGCAGGACACCGAGGCGCGTGAGTTGCTGCGCCAGGCCGGCTACACCAATGTGTCCAGCGACTATCTGGCCCCCGGAGACCCGGACGAGCCCGTCACCTTCGTGCGAGGGCAGGTCGTCTATTCCGACCCGGCCACCGGCACGGCCGTGGACAGCAGCACCCGGATCAAGCTCTGGTTGGCCTCCGGTGAGTCGGTGATGCCCAATCTGATCGGACTGAGCCATGAGGCAGCCGAGGAGAAGCTGACCGCGCTGGGGTTCACCAATGTGACGTTCGGCCCTGCCGATGACGATCACGACGACTGGGTGGTGACCGCCCAGTCGGTCCCCGCGGATACCGCGCGCGGACGGTCGGACCCGATTGCGGTCACCTTGGGTGGCGCCACCCCGACCAGCTCCAAGCCGACGTCGTCGGGCACTTCGCCAAGCCGCTAGGCGGCCTGGCCGTATCCGGCTGACCGGCTAGCGGGTGGCCATCAGGGGTGACAGGCCGGCGGCGCGGGCCGGTGCGCCGGTGTCTCCGCAGACCGCGAGCCAGTTCGCCAGCATCTGGTAGCCGCCCTCGGTAAGCACCGACTCGGGATGGAACTGCACCGCCTCGATCGGCAGCTCACGATGCCGGACGGCCATGATGACACCGCTGTCGGTGCGGGCGCTGACCTCCAGGCTGTCGGGCAGCGTCGCAGGATCGATCGCCAGCGAGTGGTATCTGGTGGCGGTCAGCGGGTTCGGCAGGCCGGCGAACACTCCTCGTCCATCGTGTTGCACCACCGATGTCTTGCCATGCAGCAGTTCGGGCGCGCGTCCGACCACGGCACCCTCGGCCACCCCGATCGCCTGCAGCCCGAGGCAGATACCGAAGATCGGCACTGTGCCGCCCCAGTCCCGCACGACGTCGATACAGACCCCGGCCTGCTCGGGTGTGCCGGGGCCCGGTGACAACAAGATGCCGTCGTATTCCCGAGCCCAGTCGGGCGACGCGAACCGCGGATCGTCATTGCGCCAGACATCGATCTCGGCGCCGATGTGGGCCAGGTAGTTCACCACGTTGTAGACGAACGAGTCGTAGTTGTCGATGACGAGAATGCGGACCATGCCCACCATTGTTCCGCATCGCACCAGATTCGGATCGTCTGCCCAAGCCCGGCGCCCTCAGCGTGCGGCCCTGGTCAGCTGCGGCAGCGACCCGGAGAAGGCCGGCATCGTCACTTCGCCGATCCGTTGCTGCTGATAGCCCAACTGGTAGGCCTGGGCGTACTGCCGGTAGATCTGCACTCCCGGGTCGGCCGCCAGCGCGGCCTCCAACGCCGACTGGTTGCCGATCGCGGTGATCACGTAGGGCGGTGCATACGGCACCCCGTGCAGCACCACGGTATTGCCGACGCACTTGACCGCTGTCGTGGCGATCACGCGCTGATCCTGGATGGTCATCGCCTCGGCGCCCCCGGCGAACAGCGCGTTCACCACCCGCTGGATGTCCTGCTCATGGACGACGAGCAGATCGCCGTTGATGCCCGGCGGCGCGAAGTCGGCCGGGGCGTCGGTGAGGGTGACCCGGACCGCCGGGCCTTTGACCGGGGCCAGCCCGACGATCTGGCTGAGCAACTGCTGATCCGGGTCTGCGCTGGCCGCCGGTGCGCCCTGGGCTGCGGCCAGCTCTTCGTTCTCCCGGCGCAGCTCAGCGGCTCGGGCGGCGAGCTCGGTATTGCGTTGCTGGGCCTGGGCCACCAACTCGGCGAGGTCGCTCGTGCGGTTGGGGCGCAGATCGGCGCCCTGCGCGGTGATGGCGGTCGCCCCGACCAGCAGTCCGGCGAGCAGCCCGATCGACAGTTTCAGCGCAGCCCCGCGCGCCCTGGTCTTCTTCGACGATGTGGCCGGCTGATCGGGGGCGGCCGGCTGGGGCACAGTCTCGGCGTCGTCGTCGGCGGCAGCGCGGGCCGGAGCCTCATCTCCGGGCCGCACCGCGCTGTTCTCGGCGGACGCCATGGGGCAAATCCTACCTGTGGACCGAGGTTCATCGCGGTCCACAATTGGGGCGAACGGCCTTGACCCGTCATACTGGAGCGGTGGCGATTTCGCCACGCGAAGATGAGTTTCGTGCGTAGCACGCCGGCTGAGGAGCGAAAGCAGTGCCCGAATCGAAGGTCCGCAAGCAGGCCGCGGAGAAGACGGCGGCCAAGAAGAAGGCGCAGACCGAGAAGAAGCGCTCCGACAACAAGGCCAAGAAGGCCCGGCTGGCGGCGGGAACACGCGACTGGGTGCCGTGGGTCTTCATTCCGGTCGGCCTGCTGGGCGTGCTGTGGCTGCTCGTCTTCTACATCGCGGGCAACCGCGTGCCGGGTATGCAGGACCTCCGGAACTGGAACTACCTCATCGGGATCGGCCTGATCGCGACGTCGTTCGGCATCGCCACTCTCTGGAAGTAGCCGCTACCGCGGCGACAGCTGGAAGTAGCCGCTACCGCAGCGACAGCGGCTGGGGACGCCGACGAGATCGCGTCGTCCCGCGGCAGGCGCTGCTCGAGCTAGCGATCTACGGACGACGACGGGTCGTCGGACGAGCCGTTTTGAGCCACCTGCTGGCGGGCTCGTTCGAGATCCTCGGCATACTCGTCCACCACGATGGCTTCGTAGTCGGTTTGTCCGAGTCGATAGGTGGCGCGTCCGAGCATGTGCGCCGAGATCGGCGCCACGACGAATTGCATCATCACCACGAGCACGAGCGTTGCCGCCACATGCGTACTCTGCATCACGCAGGCCAGACCGGCGCACATCAGCACCAAGCCCAGCACCTGCGGCTTGGTGGACGCATGCATCCGCGAGAACAACGACCCGAGCCGGAGCATGCCGAGCGCGGTGAAGAAGGTCAGTGCCACACCGGCGGTGATCAGGCATACGCCGACGAGTTGCAGCCAGACGATCATCGGGTCTCCCCTTCCAGATCGAAGCCGGCGCCGATCGGGGCGTCGGGATCGTCCTCGTCGTCGGAGACGTCCGGATGCACCGGAGCGTCATCGTCGGCCAATTGGGGTCTGGCCGCCCGGGCCGCCTCCTCGGCGGTCAGCACCCGGCGGTCACTGATCGACTCGGCCTGGGAGAAGCGAGCGATCGTGGTCGACCCGATGAAGCCGACCGAGGTCAGCACCACCAGCAGCGGCAGCAGGTCGACGCGGCCGGTCAGGGCCATCAGGACCACCACGATGCCCACGGCCGAGGCGGTGATCACATCGAGGGCCACCGCCCGGTCGAGATTGGTCGGGCCGATCTCGAGGCGGATCAGCACCAGGCCCATGCCGATCACCAGCGCCGCGAAGCAGATCCACAAGGTCACGATCATGCGATCACCTCGCTGCTCGGGCCGGACCGGCCGGAGGTGTCGCCGGCGGCGCGCTGCCGGGCCCGGAACTCGGCCATCTCGGTCTCGCTCAGGCGGCCGGCCTTCATCGACCCGCCCGGACGGAAGCCGGCGGTCATCAACTCGTCATCGCTGGCCAGCGCCCGCAGAATCCGCTCTTCCTGCCGGAGGACCTGCTCGTGCGCCTCGTCCATCGCTTCGGGACCCTCGTCGACGTCGAAGACGTGGATGTAGAGCGTGCCGGTCATCCGGTGGGCGTCGATGACGATGGATCCCGGCACGAGGGCGGTGAAGCCGGCGGTCGCGGCGAGGAAACCGTCCGAATGGGCCCGGGTCTGGACGCGGATGATCGCCTCACGCGGTCTGCGCCCGGTGATGATCACCCAGACGATCTGGGCTGCGGCCACCGCGGTGTCCTTCGCGAAGACCAGCATCAGCCGCGCGAGGGCGATCGGCCGGATGGTCAGCCGTCGCTGCGGTCCGTGCGGCATCGGGGCGAGCAGCAGAATGGTCAGGGCCAGCGCGAGCCCAGCCACCACGTTGCCCCAGCTCAGGTCGCCCCACAACAGCACCCACATGAGTGTCAGCAAACTCGCGCCGACCGGTGAAACGCGCTGACGCCAGAGGTCGAGGAATTTCCTCCCGGGACCAGTGCTCATCGCTCACCTCCGGTGGTCGGGGCTGCAGCTGCCGGGGTGGTCGCGGTGACCGTCGGCGCCGATGCCGATGGTGTCCCCAGCGGCGGCACCACTGGGGTCTCGTCGACGCCCGGATTGGGCTCCTCGTGGGATTGGCCGGTGCCGCGCTCGGCCTCGGGCAGCACAGCGCTGATGTAGGGCTCCTGTTCGCGCAGTTCGACGGCCCCGCCGTGCGCGTAGCGGTAGATCGGGCCGGCCAGCACGGCCAGCAGCACGGATGCGGCCACCAGCAGCACGGTCGCGAATGTCATCGTCCACGGCACGGTGGCACGCTCGGTGATCTCTTCGGTGCTCGACTGCCAGAAGGCCATGTTCCAGGCGCGCAGCAGCGCATAGAGGGTGAGCAGCGAGGTGATCAGCCCGCCCGCGATCAGCGTCCAGTCCAGCGGGCTGCCCACCTGCGCGGACGCTTGGATCAGGCCGACCTTGCCGAGGAAGCCGGACATCGGCGGGACGCCGGCCAGGTTGAGCGCGGGGATCAGATAGACCACGGCCAGGAACGGCCAGACCTTGAGCAGCGAGCCGAGCTTGGTCAACGAGGTGCTGCCGCCGACTTGTTCCATCAGCCCGGACACCAGGAAGAGCGCGGTCTGGACGATGATGTGGTGCGCGGTGTAGAAGATCGCCGCAGTGAGCCCGTCGACGGTGCCGATGCCCACACCCCACAGCATGAAGCCGATATGTGAGACCAGCGTGAACGAAAGCAGACGCTTGATGTCGTCCTGCGCGACGGCCCCGAGGATACCGATCACCATGGTGGCCAGCGCCACGACCATCAGCGCCTTGTTCAATCCGGCGTCGGCGAAGATGGTGCTCTGGGTGCGGATGATCGCGTAGATGCCGACCTTGGTGAGCAGCCCTGCGAAGACCGCGGTCACCGGGGCGGGGGCCGTCGGGTAGGAGTCAGGCAGCCAGGCGGACAACGGGAAGACCGCCGCCTTGACACCGAAGGCGACGAGCAGCATGACCTCGATGAGTTGCGCGGTCGCCGGGTCGATGCTGTTCATCCGGATCGCGATCTGCGCCATATTGACCGTGCCGACTGCGGCATAGACCATGGCGAGAGCGGTCAGGAAGATCGCCGAGCTGACCACCGACACGACCACGTAGACGGTGCCCGAGCGGATCCGTTCCCGGCTGCTGCCGAGGGTGATCAGCACGAAGCTGGCCACCAGCAGGATCTCGAAGCCGACGTAGAGGTTGAACAGGTCACCGGTGAGGAAGGCATTCGAAACCCCGGCCGACAAGATCAGGAAGGTCGGCTGGAAGACGGCGACGGGCAGCTTCCTGCCCATCGACGGGTCCTGGGTGAACGAGTAGATGAGCACGCACAAGGTCACGAAGACCGAGACCACCAGCATCAGGGCGCTCAGCCGGTCGGCGACCAGGGTGATGCCCACCGGCGCGGACCAACCGCCCACATCAAGGGTCAGCGGGCCGCTCATCGACAGGTAGGCGATGAAGACGGCATCCACCTGAACGACGACCAGCGCGATCAGCGCCACCACCCGCTGGGCGGTGTGGTGGCGAGCCAGCAACAACGCCAACGCGGCCGCGGCGAACGGGACCAGCACCGGGATGCCGAGTACCCACGACCAGTCAGCGGGGTTCACTGTCGGCACCCCCCGCCTGGGTCTTCCTAGCCTTGGGCGGAGGGGTCACCATTACCGCAGGCAGGTCCTCGGTCTCATCGAAGATGCTCGCGGCCTGCTCGTCCAAGGTGGCGCCCGAGTCATCCGTCACGCGTTCGGCAACCGCATCACGGGCCGCAGCAAGAGCGATCCGGCGGTCCTCACGGTCGTCCTGCACCTCGTCGTCGCCGTTGAGCTGCCAGGTCCGATAGGCCATGGCAAGCATGAATGCGGTCAGAGCGAGCCCGATGACGATCGCGGTCAGCACCATCGCCTGCGGCAGCGGATCGGCCATCTCGGAGACTTCGGACTGCCCGAGGATCGGCGGGCCACCGGCCCGGCCGCCGGCCATCAGCAGCAGCACGTTCACGCCGTAGGTGATCAGGCTGACCCCGATGATGATGCGGCTCAGCGAGCGCTCGAGGACGAGTATCACCCCGGCGCCGACCAGGACGCCGACCAGGATGAGCAGAGGCAGCGAGGGAGCCATGTCGATCATCGCTGCACCTCACCTTCGGATGCCTGCGCGTCTGCTGGGATGCCGGCCGCAGTCCGCTCGAGGGCCGCGCGGAGATCGGCACCCACATGGATCTCCTCGTTGACCTCGAGGGCGGTCGCGTCGTGAGCGATGTCCGGCGCAGAGCTGCCCTCGGCCTCGGCCTGCCGGTCGATCTCGCCGCCGAGCGAGCTCAAGATGTCGAGCACCAGGCCGACGACGATGAGATAGACGCCGGTGTCGAAGAACAGCGCCGTCGCGAGATGCACCTCATGGAAGATCGGCAATGTGAAGTCGAAGACGGTGGTCTGCAGGATCGTGCCGCCGAACAGCACGGGAACCAGGGCTGCCGTGGTGGCCACGGCCATGCCGAGACCGAGCAGCGCACCCGGGCGTATCCGGATCGCCAGCGCCAGCTCGTATCGTCCACCGGCCAGATAGCGGATGATCAGTGCGATGCCGGCGAGCACGCCGCCGGCGAAGCCACCGCCGGGGCTGTTGTGGCCGGCGAACAGCAGGTACAGCGAGAACAGCACGAGCGGGTGGAAGACGAACCGCGCACCGATCTCGAAGACCAGGGAGCGGCGGACCGGGGCCAGCGTCGCGGCGCCGGGCAGCCAGGTGCGGCCACGGCGCTGCGAGGACGGCTGGTTCGGGTCGGGTGGATGAGTGAAACGCGAGACCATCAACTCGGCCTCGGCGGCGCGCGGGATGCCGCGACCCCAGACCTGCGGCGCCTTCACCGCGGACTGCAGGACCTTGCGCAACTCCAGCGACTGATGGCGTTCGCGGACGAAGATCAGGGACGCGACGCCGGTGGCCGCCGCGAGCAGCACCGACACCTCCCCAAGGGTGTCCCAGGCTCGGGTGTCGACCAGAGTGACGTTGACGATATTGCGTCCATAGCCGAACGCATAGACCTCTTCGGGATAGTGCACGGTCACCGGCGGAGCAATGCGTGCCGAAGCGGCGACCCACCCGAGCAGGGCGACCGCGGCACCCACGACCGCCCCGATGACGATCCGCCGGACATGGTCGGACGTATAGGGCCGGTTGGAGAAGTACGGCGGTAGCCGCCGCAGCACGAGAACCAGGACGACCAAGGTGACAGTCTCGACGAGCGCCTGGGTGAGCGCCAGGTCGGGGGCGCCCTGCAGCGCGAACAGCAGCGCAGTCGCGTAGCCGATGAACGCGGTCAGCATGACAGCCTTCATGCGGCGCCGCGAACGGACGACCAGCACCGCCGCGATACACGCCAGCACCACGATGCCGGCCTGCACGGGGTTGTCCCAGATCCTTGGCGCATCGAGCCCGGGAACGTCCCCGCCGATGATGATCAGCAATCCGCAGGCGCCCACCATGGTCAGCAGGATGACCGCGAGATAGTTGGGCAGCGAACCGGTCTGGATTCCCGCTGTGACATCGGCCGAGAAGTTGTTGATGCCGTGGATGATCTTCCGGTAGACCTGATCGGCCGCCGGGATGGTGAACTTGGCCTGGAACTTGTTGATCTGGTTCCGGTAGACGAACAAGACGATGCCGCCTGCGATGACCAGCACGGTCGCCGCGAGCGGTATTCCGAAGCCTCCCCACAAGGTGAGATGACCGTCGTGGCCCTCGAAGGTCCGGGCGTAGGGGGCGAGCAGGCCATCGGTGAAGCCAGGCGCCATTCCCGCGGCCAGGCCCACGAACGCGAGGATCCCGATGGGCAGGCCGAGCCGGGCGTCCAGCCGGTGCTCGGCGGCCGGCTCGACACCGGGTTTGGACGCGAAGGCGCCCCACCAGAAGCGCAGGGTGTAGCCGACGGTGAAGATCGATCCGATGACGATGACCGCGAGAATCAGCCACTGGCCCTCATGGGTGAAGGCCTCGAGCGCGGCTTCCTTCCCGACGTAGCCCAGCGTCGGTGGAATACCGGCCATGGACGCCAGCGCCACCGTCGTCGCCACGGTGAAGCCGGGCATCGCGCGTCCGACACCGGAAAGCTCGCGCAGATCGCGGGTGCCGTACTCGTGGTCGATCGCGCCGACGGCCAGGAACAGCGAGGCCTTGAACATCGCGTGCGCAAAAAGCATGGTCAGCCCGGCCAGCGCGACCGCGCGCTCGCCGTAGCCGACCAACACCATGATCAGGCCGAGCTGTGAGACGGTGCCGAACGCGAGCAGCAGTTTGAGGTCGTGCTGGCGCAACGCCCGGTAGCCCCCGATGATCATGGTCGCCAGCCCCGCGACGAGGATGATCGGACGCCAGCCCGGGAAATCGGCGAAGCCGGGAGCCAGCCGTGCGACCAGGTAGATGCCGGCCTTCACCATGGCGGCCGCGTGCAGATAGCCGCTGACCGGGGTGGGTGCAGCCATCGCTGCGGGAAGCCAGAAGTGGAAGGGGATCTGCGCCGACTTGGTGAGCGCACCCAGCAGGACCAGCACCACCGCGACCGGGACGATCGCCGGGTGGGCGCCTTGGCCCAGCGTCCCGGCGGCCGCAGACTCGACGAGCTGCGAGACCGAGAAGGATCCACCTGGGACGATGCCGAGCATGATCAGCCCACCGAGCATCGCCAGCCCACCGAAGGTGGTGACGATGATCGCCTGCATGGCGGCCACCCGGGAGGGCTGCCGGTCGTGGTAGTGGCCGATCAGCAGGAAGCTGAAGACGGTCGTCAGCTCCCAGAAGAGATAGACGATGAGCGTGTTGTCGGAGGTGACCAGGCCGAACATCGCCCCGGCGAAGGCGACGAAGACCCCACCGAAGCGTCCGAGATGGCCGGCGTTGTGCCCGAAGTAGCACCAGCAGTAGATCAGGATGAGCGCGCCGACCCCGCTGACGATCAGCGTCATCAGCCAGCTGAGCACGTCGAGCCGGAAGACGAGGTCGAGGCCCAGTTCGGGCACCCAAGGCACGGATTGGCTCGGATAGGCACCGGCGAAGACCTTGCTGGTTTGGGTGACCGCCCACCCGGCCGTCACGGCCGGGACGATGGCCAGCATCCCGAACGCCTTGCGTCCGAGTTCTTTGAACAGCGCTGGCGCGAGCACGGCTGCCACTGCGTAGGCGCAGAGCAGCTGTATCAAGGGGCCCTCCAAAAGGCTGGATAAGGGTCGCGGAATCCCCTATTGAGGTTAGCAGGATACCCACCTGGTAGCCGGAGCATCCCATGGGCCGGCGCCCGTTCCCATGGCCGTCGTCCCCCATGGCAGTTCGCCGTCGGTACAATCCGCTCGAACTGAGGGGTGGACGAGCGCGAGCCCGAGGACGGCTCAGGCTTGCGGGCGAAGCAACGGGAACAGGATCGTCTCGCGGATGCCCGCATCGGTGAACAGCATGATCAGCCGGTCGATGCCCATGCCCATGCCGCCCATGGGGGGCGCACCCAGCTCGAGCGCTGCGAGGAAGTCCTCGTCCAACTGCATGGCCTCGGGATCACCAGCCGCTGCGGCCAACGACTGTGCGGTGAGGATCTCGCGCTGGATGATCGGATCGATCAGCTCATTGAAGCCGGTAGCCCGCTCGACCCCGCCGATGATGAGATCCCAGGCCTCGATCAGACCCGGCTTGCTGCGATGCCGGCGGGCAAGGGGCTGCGCGACCTCCGGGAAATCACAGACAAACGTCGGGTTGACCAGATCGGGCTCGACCAGATGCTCGTAGAGCTCCATCACCAACTTGCCATTGCCCCACTTCGGATCGAACTCAACCTCGCGGGCCTCGCAGAGCTCGTGCAGATGCTGGACCGGGGTGTCGACGTCCACAACCTCACCGACCGCGTCGCTGACCGCGTCGTAGATCGGCAGCCATCGCCACTCGGCGTCCAGATCGATGACCCGGCCGTCCGACCGCTCGATCTGATGCACTCCGGCGACATCGGCCGCATTCATGATCATTTCCTTGGTGAGAGCGGCGATCGTCTTGTCGTCGCCCCACGACTGGTAGGCCTCCAGCATGGTGAACTCGGCCGAATGCGTCGAGTCGATGCCTTCATTCCGGAAGATCCGGCCGATTTCGTAAACCGCGTCGATGCCGCCGACCATCACGCGCTTGAGGTACAGCTCGAGCGCGATGCGCAGGGTCATGTCGGTGTCGAACGCATTGAGGTGGGTGTTGAACGGACGCGCCGCCGCACCACCATGGATCAGTTGCAGGGTGGGTGTCTCGACCTCAAGAAAGCCCTCGGAGTCGAGGGTCTCGCGCAGGCTGCGGGTGATCGCCGCACGCAGTCGCACCATGTCGCGTGCCTCGGGGCGCACGATCAGGTCGGCGTAGCGCTGCCGCACCCGCGATTCTTCTGAAAGCTCCTTGTGAAGAGCGGGCAGCGGACGAAGCGCCTTGCTGGCGATCTTCCACTCGGAGGCCATCACCGACAGTTCGCCGCGGCGCGACGAGATGACCCGCCCGCGCACCCAGACGAAGTCGCCCAGATCGACATCGGCCTTCCAGTCGGCCAGCGCCTGCTCACCGACCTCGGCCAGCGAGATCATCACCTGCAGCCGCTCACCGCTGGAATCCTGACTGAAACCGTCCTGCAAGGTGGCGAAGCACAGCTTGCCGGTGTTGCGCAGGAAGACGACACGGCCGCCGATCTCGACGACATCTTGGGTCTCCTCGCCCTTGTCCAGATCGGGCCAGCCGGCCCGCACCTCGCTCAGCGTGTGAGTGCGGTGCATGTCGACGGGGTAGGGTTCGCGACCAGTTCCGATCATGCGTGCGCGCTTGTCGCGACGCACCTGCTGCTGTTCGGAGATCTCGGCGAGATCTGCGGCTGTGCTGGTTTCGGTTGACTGGTCACTCACCCGGGCATTCTAGCTGCGGCCACCAGCACGGTCATCTTGGCGCCGAGCGCCATCCCCGATGACGAGGACGGGTAGCTGCGCATCGAAGAGCCCAGCTACCCGCCACCATAAGAAGTCATCGCGTTCGGCTACTCGCTGCGGTAGACGTCCTGCGGGCCGCGCCCCACCTCCGGGGTCCAGCCGGTCAGCCGATCCCCGGTCCAGTGCACGGTGCCCTGCTGGCCCCGCACCATGACCTCGGCCTGGCTCGCGGTAGCCATCAGCTCGCGCTGGTGGCCGTCGCCGAACTGCATCTTCACCCAGTGCTGCTGGCCGCCTCCGCTCGAGATCTCGCGCACGGCCAGCACCTGCGCGGGCGCCGACAAGACGCCGCCGGTGCTACCAGTGCCCCGGGACGCGCGCCCCAGCAGCGCTGCCAGCCCGGCGATGGCCAGCCCACCAGCGCACAAGGCGACGGCTACGAACAACATCCCGCTGAACATGTCGGCGCCCGCTTCGTCCTAGGCGTTGGCGATGATCAGTGCGGCGTTCTCGTCCAGGGCAGCCAGCTTCTGCTCGCCGGGCATGTCCTTGGGACGCAAAGCGATCTTCAGCCCATAGCTGACATCGCCGGCCGCCGCGATGGCAGCGGCAACTTCGGCGGCACCCAGCAGCGAACCCTCGGGGGCTGCGGCAGTGCCGGCAAGCGGCACGTGCTGGTCAGCCCATGGGCCACCCCAGGCATTCTCCGAGTCTGCGCAGCTGGAGAACCCGACATGGCGCAGCCAGCCTGATGCTGCCGCGGTCTTGATGTGTTCCAGCGGAGTCTGAGCGCTGCGGCCCTCGATGGCGCTGCGCGCCCAGTTGATCACCAAACCCCAGCTGACCTGCGGAACCGCCGCAGACACCTGCTTGAGCACCGCGATCTCCTCGTCCAGGCTCAGATAGCCCTTCTGCGGTGCCTGACCGTCGACGTGGGCGTCGCAGTGCTCCACCCACAGCGGGATGCCGCCCCAGTCGAGCCCGGCCAACTCGATCAGCGAGTCGGCGAACTTGGCCGCATCCGCCTTGCCGGTCGGCGCCGAATGCAATTGGACGGCCTTGATGGGATGTCCCTCGGCGACCAGCCTGGCCACGGCCAGAGCCTCTCCGCGGGCCCACTCGAGGGCACGCTGACGTCCGGCTTCATCGGGGGAAGCAAGGCCGAAATCGGGGTCCGTGGCGTTGTGACCAGTGGTTCCGGGAACGCCGCTGACGATGGCGGGCAGATCAGCCGGCGCGCCGGCGGGCCAGGCGAGCGAATCGGCGTAGCCCAGTTCCAGGCCACCCACCCAATCGCGCTCAGCCAATTCGGTCACGAACGCGAGTCGGCCCTCATTATCAGCGGGCCAGGTGTTGTAGGCGGACGAGAACAGTTTCATGTCAGACTCCCTTGGTCGTCGTTGGCTCCGGTTTGGGTCCTGTTGGTAGCATCAGTTTGGCACGGACCACCCACAGAACCACTGACGCAGTTGCCATGCCCGGGCTCAGCCCTGCGATCATCAGCGGCTGCGCTCAGCCGGCCGGCGCGCCAGCCAACCACATCGGCCGAGGGCACCTCCGCTCGCGCTCGCCGCTCAGAGGTCGGCTCACCAGCCCGTTTGTGAGTGAGCGCTCACTCAGCTACAGTTGTCCGCCGTGCGCAGAGCTCAACCCATGTCACCGGACGAGCGCCGGCAAGCCATCATCGCGGCCACCAGGCCGTTACTGGTGGCCCGCGGCGGCCAGTTCACCATCAAAGAGGTCGCCGAGGCCGCCGGGATCGCCGAAGGCACCATCTTCCGCGTCTTCGCGTCCAAACAAGACCTGATGCACGCCGTGGTCGCCGACATCCTCGACACCGCATCGCTGTGCCGGCGAATCGAGGCGCTGCCCGACGTGCCCGACTTCACCGCGCATCTGACTGCCTTGATCACCCTTCTCACCGCAGACGCGGACGCCACCCACGCGGCCATCGCCGCGCTCCGGCTGGCCAGCTGCGAAGAATCCGACAGCTCGGCGCGCCTGGCGCACGGTGGGCATCACCAAGGCGGGAAGACCAATTTCCACAAGCGCATCACTCAGGTGCGCGACGCCATCATCGCGTCCATCACGCCGTGGGAGGCGCAGCTACGGCTCTCCCCCGAGCAGGCGGCGTTCCTGATTCAGAGCACCGCTTTCAGCGCTCTGCATTTCGTCCTCGAGGACCATCCCCTCTCCGACCCAGCCTTGCTGGCCAGCACCCTGACACACGGAATCTACAAGGACTGACATGCTCATCAAGCTCATCGGCCGCTATATCCGGCCTTATCGCGGCGAGATCATCGCCGTCCTGATACTTCAGCTGATCGCAGCCGTGGCATCCCTGCTGCTGCCGAGTCTCAATGCCCGGATCATCGATGACGGCGTCGCCAAGGGTGACACCGCTTTCATCCTCAGCCATGGCGCGATCATGCTCGCGGTGGCGCTCACCCAGGCCGTCAGCCAGGTAGCCGCGGTCTATTTCGCGGCCCGCGCCGCGATGGGGTTCGGACGCGACATTCGCGCCGGGCTCTTCGATCGGACGCTGTCGTTCAGCGCTCGCGAGGTGAATCAGTTCGGTGCCCCGTCCCTAATCACCCGCACCACCAACGACGTCCAGCAGGTGCAGATGCTCGTGCTGATGACCGGCGCCATCATGGTCTCGGCGCCCATGATGATGATCGGCGGTGTCATCATGGCGCTGCGCGAAGATGCCGGCCTGAGCTGGCTGATCGTCGTCGCGGTCGTCCTGCTCGGCTCGGTGGTCGGCGTCCTCGTGTTCAAGATGACCCCGCTCTTCCAGGAGAACCAGCGCAAGATCGACAACCTGAACCAGGTCGTCCGAGAGCAGATCACCGGCATCCGCGTGATTCGCGCCTTCAACCGCGAGCCGCTCGAACGAGAGCGTTTCAGCGGCGCCAACGACGCCCTGATGCGCCTCGGCTATTCCATCGGCGCGCTGTTCGCGGTGCTGTTTCCGTTCGTGATGCTGGTGATGAACCTCGGCAGCGTCTCGGTGATGTGGTTCGGCGGGCTGCGGGTGGATGCCGGCGAGATGCAGATCGGTCAGCTGACCGCCTTCCTCACCTATCTCATGCAGATCCTGATGAGCGTCTTGATGGCGACGATGATGGCGATGCTGGCCCCGCGCGCAGCCGTCTGCGCCGATCGCATCATGGAGGTGCTGAACACCGAGTCGTCCGTGGTGCCTCCCGCCGATCCCGTCACGCAGCTGCCCGAGTCGGGCACCGTCCGCTTCGACGATGTGCAATTCAGCTACCCGGGAGCCGATTCCCCGGTGCTGACCGGCATCAACTTCGAGATGCGGCCCGGCCAGACCACTGCGGTGGTCGGCTCGACCGGTTCCGGCAAGACCACCCTGGTCAGCCTGATCCCGCGGCTGTTCGATGTCACCGGCGGACGAGTGCTGGTCGACGGCGTCAACGTGCGCGACATCGATCCCGATGTCTTGTGGTCACGGGTCGGACTCGTGCCCCAGAAGCCCTACCTGTTCAGCGGCACGATCGCGTCCAATCTTCGTTACGGACGCCCGGATGCGACCGACGAGCAGATCTGGCAGGCGCTCGACACCGCGCAGGCCAGCGATTTCGTCGAAGAAATGGATTCGACGATCGATGCGCCGATCGCCCAGGGCGGCACCAACGTCTCCGGCGGCCAGCGCCAGCGGCTGTCGATTGCACGCGCCCTGGTCAAGCGTCCAGAGATCTACGTCTTCGACGACGCGTTCAGCGCGCTGGATGTCGCCACCGATGCGCGACTGCGCGCAGCCCTGGCGGGCCAGACCAAGGACGCGGCCGTGCTGATCGTCGCGCAGCGGGTCTCCACGGTGCGTCAGGCCGATCAGATCATCGTCTTGGACGAAGGCACCATCGTGGGCGTGGGCACCCACACCGAACTGTTGGACAGCTGCCAGACCTACCGAGAGATCGTGGAATCCCAGCTCAGCATTGAGGAGGCGGCGTGAACACCAATCGACGGACGCCGGTCAAGGCAAACGCGCGCCCCAAGAACGCACCCCGCCTGGGCCACGGTCCGGGCGCTGGAGTGGCTGTCGCGGAGAAGGCCGTCAACTTCGGGCCCTCGCTGATGCGGCTGCTGGGATTCATGAAACCCGAGCGCTCGCGGTTCGCGGTCGTCGTGCTCATGGGTATCGCCTCGGTGGCAGGAACCGTCGTGGGCCCGAAGATCTTGGGCAAGGCCACAGATGTGATCTTCACCGGGATCATCGGCAAGAATCTGCCCGCCGGCATGACCCAGCAGCAGGTCATCGACATGCTGCGCGCCAGCGGTCAGGACCAGTTGGCCGACCTGCTGTCGGGCATGACGGTCGTCCCCGGCCAGGGCATCGATTTCAGCACGCTTGGGCACTGGCTGATGCTGGCGCTCGGCCTCTACCTGGTGGCCGCGGCCCTCGGCTTCTTGCAGAACTACCTGTTGAACCGGGCCGTCCAGCGCACCGCCTTCCGGATGCGCGACGAGATGCGGGCGAAGATGGACCGCCTGCCGCTCAGCTATTTCGACTCGCAGCCCCGCGGCGAGCTGCTCAGCCGGATGACCAACGACATGGACAATGTGCAGCAGACGCTGCAGCAGACGCTGGGGCAGCTGCTCAACTCGGTGCTCACCGTGCTCGGCGTGACGGTCATGATGCTTTCGGTCAGCGCGCTGCTGACCGGCATCACCGTGCTGATCGTGCCGTTGGCGGCTGTGGTCTCCATGTTCATTGGCAAGAAGGCTCAGCGGCAGTTCGTGGCCATGTGGGACGCCACCGGCGAACTGAATGGCCAGGTCGAGGAGGCCTACACCGGTCACTCGCTGGTGAAGGTCTTCGGACGCCAGCGTGAGGTCGAGGCCACCTTCGGTCAGACCAACGACCGGCTGTTCAATTCGGCGTTCCGCGCCCAGTTCATCTCGGGCATCATCATGCCGGTCAACTTCTTCATCGGGAACCTCAACTACGTCGCGATCGCCGTTGTCGGTGGCCTACGGGTGGCCAGCGGGCAGATGCCGCTGGGCAGCGTCCAGGCGTTCATCCAGTACTCCCGGATGTTCACCCAGCCGATCACCCAGATCGCTTCGATGGCGAATCTGCTGCAGTCCGGTGTCGCCTCGGCCGAGCGCATCTTCGAGGTGCTGGACGCCGACGAGATGAGCCCGGAGCAGTCCGGTTCGCTGCCGGCCGGCATCAGCGGCCATGTGGCCTTCCGCGATGTCGACTTCTCGTACTCACCGGACCACCCGCTGATCCAGGGCCTGAACATGGAGGCGCTGCCCGGCCAGACGGTCGCGATCGTCGGACCGACCGGTGCCGGCAAGACGACTCTCGTGAACCTGCTGGAGCGGTTCTACGAGATCGACGGCGGACAGATCAGTATCGACGACACCGACATCACGTCGATCTCCCGCTCGGCACTGCGCGAGCCGCTCGGCATGGTCCTGCAGGACACCTGGCTGTTCGGCGGCACCATCCGCCAGAACATCGCCTACGGCAAGCCGGACGCTTCCGAGGAGGAGATCACCGCCGCCGCCGAGGCCGCCCACGTCGACCAGTTCGTGCACCGGCTGCCGGCGGGCTACCAGACGGTGATCAACGACGAGGGAACCAACGTCTCCGCCGGCGAGAAGCAGCTGATCACCATCGCCCGGGCATTCATCAAGCAGCCCGAGGTGCTGATCCTGGACGAGGCGACCTCCTCGGTCGACACCCGCACCGAACTGCTCGTCCAGCAGGCGATGGCCCGGTTGCGTTCGGGACGCACGAGCTTCGTCATCGCGCACCGGCTGTCGACGATCCGCGACGCCGATCTGATCCTCGTGATGGATCACGGCGCGATCGTCGAACAGGGCAATCACGATGAGCTGATCGCGGCCAAGGGCGCTTACTACGACCTCTACCAGTCACAGTTCGCGGCAGCCATCAATGAGGCCTGAGCCCACCCCCGCGCTCTAGGGGTGTCCTTGTAATCTGGCCTATCGTGGAGAAAGAGATCCTGGTCGATACCGACATCTTGGCCGATGAGCGCCATCGACAACGCAAGTTCAGTTGTATCTACCGGATCATCACCGCGATTCTGCTGCTGGCAGCCTGTGTCGGACTGGTCTATGCCGGGTTCTTGTCCAGCGTCCGCTCGGGCTGGGTGGTACTGATCGGCATCCTCGCTGTGGTGGCGGTGATCGTCTTCATGGTCTGGCGGATGGATCGCAAGCGCCCCGAGGATCTGGTCAGCACCGGCCCATGGTCGTGGGGACAGGTCTATTCGGGCGCCCAGAGCCGGGAGATCTGGAATTCGATGGGCGGAGTGATCCTGCGGCACGGCCTGGGGATCACCCGGATCACCCGCAACACCGCGATGCTGGAACGCAAGGGCAGTTTCCTTTACCGCAAGGGGATTCACCTGCTCGATGTGCGTGAATCGGTAGATCATCCGGGCTGGTTCGTCGTCACCGTGCAGTCGGCTCCCGATCTGCCTACCAGCATCACCGATTTTGGACGCGGTCACGGCATCAACACCGAGTTGCTCGGTTCGGTGCCGGGATTCCGCAAGCCGGACGACGCCGAGCTCACGCTCGGGTGATTCCGGTCGGCGGACACAACCAGGTGGGGCAGGATAGTAGGCATGGAATCTGAATTGCTGGCTGGCCGCTACCAACTCGTGGCCCAGATCGGCGAGGGGGCAACCGGACGGGTGTGGCGGGGCTTCGACACCCTGCTCGAGCGCGCAGTGGCGATCAAGATCGTCGATCTGGCCGGCTCGACCGATCCGGCGATGGCCGAGCGATTCCGCCGGGAGGGCATCGCCATCGCAGGGCTGAGCGATGACGCCATCGTCAAGGTCTGGGATACCGGAGCTGACGACCGCCGGGGCTGGCTCGTGATGGAGCTGCTCAGCGGGCCCAACACCAGCAAACTCATCAAGGAACGTGGGCCGCTCAGCCATGAGGTGGCCATGCCCATGCTGGCCGATGTCTCCGACGGCCTGCAGGCCGCCCACGATGCCGGCATCACCCATCGCGACGTCAAACCTGCGAACATCGTGCTGGACGCGCCGGCCGAGGCCGATGGCACGCTGCCCGATCTGATGGCCCACCCCGAACTCGGACGCCCAGTGCTGGTCGACTTCGGCATCGCCCGCCTGGTGGACGAAGCAGGAAAGCAGCTGACCCGCCCTGCCACCGCGATCGGAACTGCCGCCTACATGTCACCCGAGCAGGCCCGGGGCATGGAGGTGGGGCCGGCATCCGACGTCTACTCGCTGGCCTGCGTGGCCTACCATCTGATTCTCGGACGCCCGCCCTTCCTGGCCGACAGCTCGATCGCGGTCGCCCATGCGCAGGCGTTCGACACCCCCGTTCCGTTGGGTGAGCTGAGTCCCGATATTCCGCCCGCGCTCGACACCCTGATCACGCGGATGCTCGCCAAAGATGCTGCGGCTCGTCCCACTGCCCGTGAGGTCGCCCATGAGTTGCGCGCGATCGCGGCCAATCCGAAGATGTCGCCGACCGTCCCCCTCGATGCAGCCGCCACCGCGCTGATGGGTGCTACCGCAGAGACTCAGCTGCTGTCCGGTGAGCCGGGTCCGCCGACCGCCGACACGCGGGTGCTCTCGCCGACCCAGACCGGACCGACATACGCCCAGACCGCGTCGACCGATCCGGGGGGTCAGACAGGCGCTGTCGCACCGGTCGGCACCGATCAGGAGCCGTCTTCCGATCAGGAGGGAAACCGTGCCACCCGGCATTGGGGACGCTGGCTGGTCGGGCTGTTGATCGTCGCGTTGGCCGCTGCCCTGGTCTATTCGTGGACCGCGGCCAGCAGGAATCCGGTGACCATCCCGACGGTCACGCTGACCGCGACCGCAACGACGAGCCCGACCACCACCTCGGCCAGGCCGACCACCACCGTGGCGCCCCCCACCACGATCGCTCCGCCCACCACCACCTTCCCCCCGACCACGACTGCTCCGCCGACCACCACGGCTCCGCCCACCACGACGGCGCCGCCCACCACGACGACGACACAGCCTCCGACCACCACCGCTCCACCGACCACGGCCACAACAAGTCAGCCACGGCCGACCTCAACTGATACCGATGACGGCGGCGGCGAGGTTTCGCCGTAAACTTTTGCCTGCTCACTGAGTGAAACCAGGCGCGCGCGCACGTGTGCGCGGTCTCACACCGCGAATGAGCATGACGAAAGGACCCCTGTGGAAGCCCATTTGACGCATGTCTACAACCAGATCATCGCCCGCAATCCCGGTGAGGCAGAGTTCCACCAAGCAGTACGTGAGGTCTTCGACACTCTCGGCCCGGTGATCGACCGCAACCCCCAGTACACCGAAGCTGCTGTGCTGGAGCGCATCTGCGAGCCGGAGCGCCAGATCATCTTCCGCGTGCCGTGGGTCGACGATGCCGGCAGGGTGCAGATCAACCGCGGTTTCCGGGTGGAGTTCAACTCCGCGCTCGGCCCGTACAAGGGCGGTCTACGTTTCCACCCCTCCGTGTATCTGGGCATCATCAAGTTCTTGGGCTTCGAGCAGATCTTCAAAAACTCGCTGACGGGGCTGCCGATCGGCGGCGGCAAGGGTGGCGCCGACTTCGACCCGCACGGGCGTTCCGACGGCGAGATCATGCGCTTCTGCCAGTCGTTCATGACCGAACTCGCCAACCACATCGGTCCGCAGACCGACGTTCCCGCCGGTGACATCGGGGTCGGCGGACGCGAGATCGGCTACATGTTCGGCCAGTACCGCCGGATCACCAATCGCTATGACGCCGGCGTGCTGACCGGCAAGGGCCTGACCTGGGGTGGTTCTCTGGTGCGCACCGAGGCCACCGGCTACGGACTCGTGATGTTCACCAATCGCATGCTCGGCACTCGCGGCCTGAGCTTCGACGGCAAGACGGTGTCGATCTCCGGCTCGGGCAATGTCGCGATCTACGCCACCGCGAAGGCCCAGGAGCTCGGCGCCCAGGTGATCACCTGCTCGGATTCGAGCGGATACGTGATCGACGAGGCCGGCATCGACCTGGAGTTGCTCCGGGAGGTCAAGGAGGTCGAACGCGGACGAGTCTCCGACTACGCCATCCGCCGCGGCTCCGCTGCCACCTTCGTGCCCGGCGGTTCGGTCTGGGATGTTCCGGTGGATGTCGCCCTGCCGTGCGCCACCCAGAACGAACTCGATGGGGACGCCGCCGCCGCGCTGCTGAGCAACGGTCTCGTCGCGGTCGCCGAGGGCGCCAACATGCCCTGCACCCCGCAGGCGATTCTGGCATTCCAGAAGGCCGGGGTGCTGTACGCGCCGGGCAAGGCGTCCAATGCCGGTGGCGTGGCCACCTCCGGGCTGGAAATGCAGCAGAACGCCTCCCGCGACTCGTGGAGCTTCGACTACACCGAGAACAAGCTCGCCGAGATCATGGCGAACATTCATGACACCTGCGCGCAGACGGCGGAAGAGTACGGCCATACCGGTGACTATGTGATGGGCGCCAATATCGCCGGCTTCATCAAGGTCGCGGACGCCGTCATCGCCCAAGGCCTCATCTGATCGGTCCTCATCTGATCGGCCCCAATCTGATCGGTCCCTGATCGGTCCCGAGCCGAGCGGCCCAGCAGCTCCCGGATGTCACCTCGATGTCTCCGGGAGCTGCTCGCGTTCAGGCCGAGCGGCGCACCCCGCGCCGCCGTCAGCGTTTCGACGGCCAGTCTCGCCGGTAGTGGGCGAGCCATTCCTGACGGGATTGCCGCATCATCATGGTCGCCCCACTGGCGCACAGCGCCACGCCGGCATAGGCGACCGCATGCCAGCCGTCCGCCGGCTGACCCCACAGCACCGCGATGAACGCCCCATAGCCGGCCATCAACCACATGAGGATGGCGATCAGCATCAACCCGATCACCATCAGCCTGCGAGGTTCACGTTCGGGCAGCCTGTCGGTGCCGGTGGCGCGCAACCGCCGCTGGCCGCCGAGCGCCAGCAACCACATCATGGCTCCGAAGAACAGGGAGAAGAACGACATGAAGATGACCTGGCCGGTTGACGAGTCCTGAGCGATCTGCCCGGCGATCATCCCGATCACGCCCAGCACGGCTCCGGACTGCAATGCCCGGATCGGCGCCCTGTCGCGCCAGTCACGCTCGTCCATCATCGCCGCCGCGCGGTGCCGAAGATCGAGCGGACGACTTCGCGTCCGGCCGAGCGGGCGAACTGTTTGAATGCGCTCGAGTCGGCGACCTGCTCGATGACCGACTTCTGAGCCTTCGACGACTTCGACGGGGCCTTGGCCCGGGACTGCTTAGGTTGGGACTGCTTGGGCTGGACGCCGGCGCTCACCAACGGCATCCCGTTCGTCCGGTCGGCGTTGTGCGCGGACGTCGTCGGTTGAGCGTTCTCAGCGCCTTGGGCCAGCTTGCGGGCCAGCATTTCGTAGGCAGAATCCCGGTTGATCTGCCGGCCGTAGCGGGCCATCATCGGGCTCGCCGCGATCATCCGATCCTGCTGCGCGGCGTCGGTCGGCCCCATCTTCGACTCGGGTGCGAAGACCCGCGTCCAGGCCACCGGGGTCGGAACCCCATCCGGGTCCATCACCGTCACGACGGCCTGCCCGATGCCCAGCTGCGTCAGCAGCTCGGCGAGATCGTAGCTCGATCTCGGGAAGGTATTGACCGTAGCCTTCAGCGCTTTGGCGTCGTCGGGGGTGTGCGCGCGCAGCTGGTGGGCAATCCTGCTGCCGAGTTGGGCCAGCACATCGCCGGGCACATCCTTGGGCGTTTGCGTGACGAAGAAAACCCCGACGCCCTTAGAGCGGATGAGCCGGACCGTCTGGGTGATCTGCTGGACGAAGGCCTTGGATGCTCCGCTGAACAGCAGGTGCGCCTCGTCGAAGAAGAAGACCAGCTTCGGACGATCGGCGTCGCCCACCTCGGGCAGATCGTGATACAGATCGGCGAGCAGCCACATCAAAAAGGTCGAGAACAGCGCCGGACGATCCTGCACATTGGGCAGTTCCAGCATGCTGACCACACCGCGTCCATCGGCGGTGGTGCGCAGCAGATCGTTGGTGTCGAACTCGGGCTCGCCGAAGAAGACGCCGGCGCCCTGTTGCTCGAGATTGACGATCGATCGCAGGATCACTCCGACGGTCTGGCTGCTCAGTCCACCGATCTGCTTGAGCACCGGTTTGCCCTCGTCGGAGTCGAGATACTTCAGCACGGCCACCAGATCCTGCAGGTCCAGCAGGGGCAGACCGGCCTGATCGGCGAAGTGGAAGACCAGCCCGAGGCTGGACTCCTGGGTCTCGTTCAGTTCCAGCACCTTGCTGAGCAGGATCGGCCCGAAACTCGAAATGGTGGCCCGCAGCGGTGTGCCCTTGCCCTGGCCGCCCAGTGCGTAGAACTCGACGGCCGACGCCGCGGGCCGCCAGTCCTGACCGTTCTTCGCGGTACGTGCGAGCAGTTTCTCGGTGGGCTCGGCAGCGGTGGCCATGCCCGAAAGGTCGCCCTTGATGTCGGCTGCGAAGACCGGCACCCCGGCGCGAGCGATCTGTTCGGCCAGCACCTGCAAGGTGATGGTCTTGCCGGTGCCGGTCGCCCCGCTGATCAGCCCGTGCCGGTTCAGCATGGCCAATGGAATGCGGATGCGCGCATCGGGAACCGGCTCGTCGTCCACACTCAGCACACCGACATCAATGGCAGGTTCGGTAAAGGTGTAGCCCGAGCGGATCGCGTCGATCGCTTCTTCACGGGCCGCCTCAACCGGCCGATCAGCTGACATGGCACCAAGCATGCCACGGGGCAACCGCCGGCAGACAGACCGGCGCCGGACGGATGCATCCCTAAGACTCGCCGAAAGGTCTTCCGCAATGACCCAGGTGCCCAGTCATCGGCTGGTTAGGATGGCCGGGTGATCTTCAAACGAGTCGGCGAAGACAGGCCCTACCCCGATCACGGCTACACACAGCGTGAATGGGCCTCAGTCGCACCACAGCAGGTGCGCCTCGATCAGTTGGTGACCACCAAGCGCACCCTCGACCTGGACGCGCTGCTGGAGGAGGATTCCACCTTCTACGGCGACCTGTTCGCGCACGTCGTCTTGTGGAACGGCGAACTTTATCTCGAGGACGGCCTGCATCGCGCGTTGCGTTCTGCGCTGCAGCAGCGACAGACGGTGCATGCTCGTGTGCTGGATCTTGACCAATCCTCGAGTGCAGTAGGCTGACGCCATCCACCCGGCCTGCGGGCCCTAGCGTTCAGGAGCAGAAGTGAGGAGTGCGGTGCGCCGGTGGGCTACCCCCATCACCCTGCTGGTGCTGCTTGCGCTGCTGGGTTACGGACTGTGGTGGGGCTGGGAGCAGCTGACCCGTCCGTTCAGCGATTCCACCCCCTGCGTTACCCAGTCGGCGTCTGTCCTCATCACCACCCAGGTGACCGTCCAGGTGTTCAATGGAGGCAGTGCCTCCGGTCTGGCCGGGCAGGTCACCGAGCAGCTGGCCTACCACGGCTTCCACACGAAATCGGCGGCCAACACCAGTGAGCAGGTAGGCGCGACCACCATCGTCGGCGCCGCAACGGATTCGCCAGAGGTCCAGTTGGTGGCAGGTTTCTTCGTGGACCCGCAGACCCGCGGCGACGACCGCACCGACGGTACCGTCGATGTGCTGTTGGGTGACAGCTACTCCGGATTCAACGATGACGCCCCCACCTCGATCGATGTGCCCGGCGGTGTCATCTGTATCCCTGGTGCGACCGAAGCGCCGGCTGATGGGAACGCCGGCTGACCACGTCTTTGCGTTAGGCGCGAACGACTGTCTTATCGCTGCGCCACTGGGGCTGCTCGCGAGGGCAACAACCACGACGGCGCGCTGCTGGGGGCGGTGACCCAGCATGGCTGTGGTCACCGCCCCCGGATCAGATCAGGACTTGACTCGGCGTGATCGCGTGATGCCGCTAACGATCAGGCCGATTCCGACCAGGACGGCTACGCCCGAGGCAGCGGCCAGTGGATTGCCACCGGACGCGCCGGTATTCGGAAGCGCCGTCATACTCGGTCCGGAGGTCTCTCCGCCGGATGGTTGCTCACCGCCACCGCGTGGTGGTGTGGTGTCGCTGGGGTGAGTGCCGGGACCGCCGGGCTGCGTACCGGGACCGCCCGGCTGGGTACCGGGACCTCCGGGGTGTGTGCCGGGGCCGCCGGGATGCGTGGCTGGCGGAGTCGTCGGGGTATCGGTCGGCGTGTCCGTCGG
>JAAYVB010000010.1 GCA_012517405.1 Propionibacterium sp. | reverse complement strand
CCCGACCCGGTGATCACCGTCCGCACATACGCCACACTGATAGCTTCACAACCCCCCAATTAGTGCGCAACCCCAAACACGACACACCTAGCCAATCCCATGATCAACATCGAAACCGGGAATCGTGGCCCAAGTCAGGTCACGGTCATTGGCCAGCACCTCTTGCCACGCGTTGGTCAGCGCCGGTACCGCGAATGCGGATTCAGCAAGCCGGCCGGTCATTATGCAGCGCTCCCGAGCCGGACGACTCCCATCCCCTTCCCTCGGAACGATCCGATCCCGCAGTAGGGAACGAGGCGGAACAGCGGTCCGACTTTGGCTGCGACTTCTGGGTTGTCACACTGATAGGTGATTGAGCCGAGCACGCCCGCCACTGAACGTGGTTCGGCTCGTCGCTTTCGGTTGGGGAGGATGAGTTCCAGCCACTCGGTGTGCAGGTCCAGTTCGGAGGTCCAGATCTCCGCAACTTCGGCGTGGCTCAATGGGTCGAGGGGAACAGGAGCAAACGCACGCCAACTCTCGCTGGGGCTGCGCAGCAGGGCCGGCAGGGTCGGCATGGGCGTGCATCGGTTGCCGGTGCGGAACGTGGTTGGAGTGAGAAAATCCAGCCGCCATGTCTGCTCGTTCGCTGCGGCGAGCTCGTCCCAGCTGGTCTCGTGCAGGCATTGCAGGTTCCCGACCCGAGTGAACCTCGACCCCAATCTGATCTCGCTCGCCGATGTCGCGGCCTCCCGGAGCAGTCGCTCGGCACTTTCGGTGAGGACGCTGATCTCAATGCCCACGTGACCGGCGACCTCCGTGATCGGTGAGATCGCGTACGGTTTCGACACCGACCTGTGGTTCCAGTCTGCGGTGGACGGATCAAGCCAGCTGGTGATCGCGGCATGCAGGTGTTCGGGACGAGCCGCCCCGGTTTGATCGAGCAGCGGCAGGAAGTAAAGGGCTGGCATCACTGCGCCCCTTCGGGTGGCTTCCCACCGGCGACGAAGGTGGCCGGTAGCGCGATCATCGGCTCATACAGCGTGAACGTCGTTCGCGTGATGTCGTCGCCGTACTGGCGACCCAGCCGGCCGTCGTCGCCCCAAGGCAGGCCGGCGTGCATGCTCACCGAGACCTGCTGTCCACCTTCATCGGTGATTGATAGGACGCCGACGATGCCCAGGTCGCCGTCGATCCGGACGCGAACCAGCCGAGAGTGATCAGTGTTCCAGGCCCACAGGTGAGTGTACGGAGGGGCCTGTTTGGGGCACTTGATGTCGATGTGGAACCCGTCGTAGTCAGCCCACGCGCATGTGAGGCCACTCAGATGGTCTGTGACCTTCTCCCAACTCATTGTTCCCAGTCCGGTGAGGTGACGTTGCAGTGTTGTCATGCGATTGCCTTCTCGGTGGCGGGCAGTGGCACCGGCTCCAGATTCTGGAGCTTGACGTTCGTCCCGGCCAGCTGAACCGTGGATTTCTTGACGCGTGCCGTTCCATAGCCTGCGGCACCCTCCGGGCCCACCGAGATCAAGCCATCGTCAAGATCATGCACGGCGTGCAGCAAGGCCAGCCGGACCCAGTCATCCTCGGGCTGTGGGGCGACTCCGTTCACCACGAGGCGAAGACCGACATCTTTCACGTACAACTGCGGCCACAGCGCACCGTCCCGGACGCCGCCGGTGAAGCGGTCGATGGCGATTCGCTGACGCTCCAGTACCTGTTTGCCCGACCACGGCGAGTCGGTGAATTCCCAGATGCCAGGTCTTGCTGCGGATCCGAAGACCCGGCACACAGCGCACTTTCCGCAACCGGCCCAATCGGCCTGCTTCTGCTTGCCCTCCTGTTCCACGGTGTCCGCACCGCAGACATCGTTGTAGCCGAGGGAACGTCCGATGAACTCCACCCTGGATCGCAGCAATCCCTTCCAAGTGCTGCCGTGGATTCGATCGGCAAACGTGTCGGTCACCGCAAGGAAACCGACTGTCAGGGTTGCCTCCAGATACGGCTTCGTCTCGGTACCGGTAACACGTTCGACGTTCGCCTGTTTGTCGTCCAGCAGTGCGTCCACACGCCGGAACGGTGATCCGGACGCCATAAGCAGGTCGCGCACCGGCTCCTTGTCGTCAAGGTTGAACGTGCGGTGCTTCACCTCGGTGATGGTGGCTTGCCCCATGCCGATGGATCGGCCACCGCCGATGCGTGGACCCCAGCCTCTCAGCAGATCGGCCAGGGGCCTGATGACGTCGGTGGCACCATCGTGCTCACGCCGAAGGTAAATCATCACCGTGCAAGGGCTCGTGGCATCGCCAGGATCGACCTCCTCGGCGCGGAAGAGCCCGCGCTCCGCGGCTGCCCCTCGCTCCCGGTCGATCCGTGTCCGCTGACGTTCTTGGGTGGTCGAGCCGCCGACAACAGTGCCCAGCACCCACCAAGGAGACGCGACCAGATCCGCAGATCCGGGATCTTTCCCGAATAGCTCCTCGCGCTTGTCGCCAGCGGCTTGCCGGAGTGCTCCAGCGATGCCGGAGCCAGGCACGATCGGGTGGCCGTCACTGTCGGTCAGCGTCGCGACGACATCCGCGGCCTGCGACTCCCAGGCTCCGACCCGCCACCCAGACTGCATGGTGAGCGTTACCCGAACGTAGGTGCGTTTCATCGTGCGGCTCCTTTGGTGATGTGGGTGGCGACACTCGCTCGCAGCCCATTGGGTACCTGGAGGAGCAGGTCTTTGACCCCTTTGCGTGTGGCATCTCCGTCCCGCTGGATGGGAGTCAGCCCGCGCGCGATCGGCTCCAGCATGGCCTGCTGGACGGCGGTCTCTTGGCTGGCACGGACGCGCCGCAGTTGGTTGGCGAACCACTGCGTTTGGGCGTCGTCGAGACTCAGCTGCCGGATCTTGTCGACCCACTGGGTGCCACCGTGCCTGACTGCCTGGGCGGTGATCAGCGATGTTGGCCGAGTCGGCTGTTCAGCGGGCGGCTGCCAAGGCTTTGAGACGATCTCGACCCAGCCGTAGCCCTCGTTGCGCCGTAGCCCAAGCCCGCGGGTGATCAGTTCAAGCAGACGCTCACGGGGGACGCCACGCAGCGCGGCGACGGCACCCGGCGCAACCGCAATCTCAGCCGGCTTCGGCATGCCCGACGCCGAGTGCCAGCCACCGGCCAGACCACTTTCCACTCGGCCAGCCCAGGTGGCCTCTGGCGCCACGCCCACAGCCGCTCTCACCGCACCGGCGAAGTCGATAGACGGCAGCCCGGCCTCATCTACCAGGATCGTGGGGCTGAGTGTCCTGACCACGACGATCTCTTCGGCCTGCGGTGCGGCGTCCGGCCAATGGGGTGGATCGTTCAGTTCTTTCCACGTCACCGTGCAGCGCCCGAGGACGGTGCTTCGCCCGCCGAAGAAGGCCTGGTCAATCCCCTTCAATGTCTCGAAACCGGCATCGGCCACCGTGTCGTCCGGCAGAACCGTGTGGCCCACGAACGTGGTGCCGCGCTCAATCGTTTCGCGGGCGAACAGTTGCCCCGTCGCGGCAGTGTTCTTGCGCGGCTCCTGGGCAGTGGCGACCACGGCGACCAGCCCTCGGCGGGTGTAAGCGCCCTTGAGTTGGTCTCTGGCAGCGCAGCAGTCGAGGCTGTACGGGGTCTGGCCGAGATCGAAGGCCAAGTCCACGTACTCCGCATGGCCTGCGGCGGAATCGTGGTACTTGCACTTGCTCACCGACTGGCTCTCCAGCGCCACCCAGGCCGGCATCGCGGGGCCGAACCGACCGAACTCGAAAACGCGACGGAATGCCTCGCCGCCCGATCCATCGCTCCTGAGGCAAGCCGCAGCGAGCGCGCCTCGGAGCACCGACCCTGGCAGGAAAGGATGGGTATGCGTCAGATAGGCACGTTCACCACCAGTACCAAACGATGTGCGCTGCTGCGAGGTGACAGTGACCTCCAGCCACCTAGCCATCGGTCTCCTCCTTCCGCAACGGCCAGATCCGGTCGAGATCGGCCTCCGCGTCCCTGTCGGACGTGATGGCAACCCAACCCATGCCGCGCGTTTTGCGCTGACCCACCTTGTCGACCAGCCGTGCCGCCAAGCTGATGAGAGCCAAGTGGTACTCCTTGATCTCCTCAGATGCACCTAGCCGCATTCCAGCGTCGCTGAGCGGACCCCTCTGAAAGACATCAAGGCGGGCCGACCCGATCCACGCTTCCTCCTTCACCAGCAGGGCTCCCTTGACAACCGCGCCGTCGGGACCGATCTGCAAGCTGGCTCGGGCGGACACCTTGCCAGCATCCGGGACGACATCAAAGTTCCATGGGCATTGCTGGCCGAACCTGTCCCCGAATACCGCCCGGACGAACGGGTGGTCCCTCTCAAACCGGCCGTCCGCGTCGTACTTGGGTGGCAACAGTGTCCGCGCCTCGTCCCGCAGCACTCCCTTCAAGCCGCCGGCGCTGAGCGGGGCGAACTCGTCAATGACCTCGTCCAGCCCTTTACCTGCGTAGCCGGTGCCCATGCGGACGCTGCCATAGAAGGTCAACTCCAACGTCAATTCGCTCATCGCCACCACCTTCCGATCGATTGCATCTCCTTGATCAGGGCCACCTGCTCGTCCGTGATCGTGTTTGGATCGTGCAAGCCCACCAGCTCGAGGAAGCCGGCGACCCCCTCCATGCGTCGGGACAGGTGGGCGAGTTGCAGGCCACGTGAGGCGGGGTCTGCAGCCAGTACGCTGCCCAATGCCGACTCACCGTGGGCTGACATCACACCGCGCAGATGTGCAATCGCCGCCTGGCGCTCGACAAGCTGCTCCGACCGCCACGCGCGATGGCTGTCCAGATCGGCGCCGTCAGCGGTCACGTCAACCCACGTGAAGCTCCAGCCGTCGCCTCGGACGCTGGCCTTGGCTCTGGCCAGCAATCCCTCCGCGAGCTCAACCTGGTTACCCAAGGGGTATTCTGCCTTGCAGATCACCATTGCAGCCGACATGCTGACACCAAGATCAGGAAACGGGCCGCTGGCTCCGTCGCCCCGCAGGGAGGTCATGAACTCGACCAGGAACTGCCAAGCGCGATCCGCGGCGACACTGACCAGCAAGTCATCCCCGCCGAAGACGTGCGGGATCACCGGGCAGTACTCGTCTGTGGGGTACAGGATCGACTGGGTCGCGGCGAGCAGCGCGTCAGCCGTGGCCTGCTTGATCGCCTTCGAGCGGTCCTTGACCGGCTCGGTGGTGTTGCCTGCTGCGGCTTCAGCGATGGCTTTGCTGAACAATCCGCCCATGCCATTGCCGTCCGCGAATATCAATGCGGTGTGATTGCCCTCGTGCGTGCGACCGCGCAGGGCAGGCGCTTCACCATCGCTGGCAGGACGCGTCTGTTTGCCCAAGCTCTCGAAGTCCTGGACGAACTTGAGTGCGTTACCTTCGCCGGCTTCGGCAAGCCTGCGAAGCAGCCAGGCCTCCGAAGTAAAACGGCTCGGGTATCGACGTTTGTCGTCCGAATGTATGGGCGCGGCAGCTAGTGTGCGGTTGCGCCACCGATCGCTTCGGCCCCACCGGGTGAAGCAGTCGCTGCACAAGCGCAGAGCCTCCGCGCCGGTGGCGCCTGTCACCTGCTGAAGCGTTCGTGTCGCCGGGCTGATGTTGCACTCGTCGCACGGTCGCACGGGTGGATACTCGTTGGCCAACGGATACCAAGTCTGTGTGGTCCAGGTCGCGTACTGGCTGGTGCCGATGAGCTTCACGTATGGTTCTGCGGAGGTGATCGATCTGGTCGTCACCGTGAGGGCGGGCAGCCGGTCACGTATCGCCTTCGCCAGCCCCTCTGCCGCCTGCACCACCTCGCCGCTGAATCCGTCATCGGTCGACTCCAGACTGACAACTCCGTCGATGTCCAGCCCTTCCTGGTTCACCTGCACGTGGGAATAGCGCTTGAGGATCTGGGCCACAACAAGTTCGTCCTCCGACAGACCCTCGGCACCCGGCGACCCCGGCAGGGTCGTCAGCCGAACAAGCTCCTCAGAAGCCCCACGCCTGCCCCACAAGTGCCGCGAACGCCCCAAATAAGTCTGGATACGGTCGACACCCACCGTCGCATACGTCTTGGTCACAAGTTTCCCCCGCGCTCATCGAACGGCACGAGATTCTGAATGTACTGATCGTCGGACATCACATCCGGCAACGGCACAAGATCTCCGGCAGCGCCCTTGCGCTCGCCCGAGAACTTCTGCTTTGGGGCGGGTCGTCCGCCGGAATGGTGCGCGAACCACTTGAAGGCCCAGTCGAACTCTTCGTCAGTATTCCTAGTAGTGAAGTTCCCGGTGGTGGGATACCAAAGGCGATCAGCGGGAACACCCTCCGGCGAGGCGGCCAACACTCGCTCCAGAGCTCCATGAACAGAGCGGAGGTGCTCTGGAGTCTGGTCTCTCGCGTCCTGCACCAACTGGGCGGGGGTGGATGCAACTGGGTGGCCACCTGAGTAACGATCCACCCCTGTGGAGATCTGAAGCTCGCAGATTTCAGGAATCGCGCTTCCGAAACCGAGGGGCTTGCCGCCGCCGATGTGAATGCAGCAGTCGTGGTCGAAGAACAGACTCGGCGCCGCGGCGGCCAATAACCATCCGAGTTGCAGCCCATCAAGGTTATCGAACGTGACGCGGGTCTCAAGCACCAGACCCGAGGCAACAGTCACCTGCTCGTTTTCGATCTCGTCAGCGGGAGGCAACTGATGGGGGCGGACCTGCTGTCTGCCTTCCGGGTCTTGCCCGTGCCAGTAGTACTTGCGGCCACGGATCATCCGCGCTGGTCTGTCCTGCGCGGAACCCCAATGCGCAAGTGGCTTGTGCTTGGGGTCTTTTGAGGCACGGTTGTCTGCGTCCGACGCGATCATCAAGTAGAAGCCACCAGAACTCGGCTTGGGACTCCTCAAAGGCGGCAAATTGACCGAATCGAGTGCGTAGTCGGCGTTACTCGAGGCCCAATCAACTCGAATGTGCGACGAATAGCCGGCTTGGTCGATCAACGCAGGTTTTGAGTCGGTGATAGGACGCTGATCAACCGATCCGAACACCGCGCAACTGGGACAAAGGTTGATCGGATCGTGGCAGGGCCGCAGCTCGGCGGGCATTCGATCTCGGACCGGACGCTCCCCAGGATAGCGCCAGATCGTCGCCATCTTGAGGCGCCCACCCGGGCCGATCCAGACCGTATCCCCAACGGACAGATGTCCATCCACACGACGCCTCTGACCGATCACCGCTGCGCGTGGCGTGTCTTTGTAGCGAATCACGTCCTCTCCAGGCCAACCAGTCGACCCAGGCGCTAGGCCGGTTGTGTTGGGCGGAGTGGTCACCCCAATGAGATCTTCAGCACCTGCGCAGACTTGGACGAACTCCTTCCAAACCGCGGGACTGATGGTCTTGGTGTGACCGGTCAGCCGACCAGCAGCCACGAAATACGGGTGCTTGTCGCGCTCGCGGAACGTCGCAGACAGATGCAGCACCCAACTGTTGCCAGCAGTGACTGCTCCAGCCGCCGTGATCTCCTTGCGAGCCGTGTGCCTGTTGTACACGGCTTCACTGACATCAACATCTACCAATGCACCCGAATACAGCGTGGGTGCGGATAACGCGCGGTTGACGACCGGCAACTCAATCCACGTGAGGTTGTCGGTCGTCTCTACTTCAATCACAGCCCCCGTGACTGGGTCTACTTTCCGAACCACCGCCAGCGTATGCGTCAGGGTCCCGGTGCTCATCGGCTCGCGATGCACTGGTGTGTAATCAGGGTCCACCACGCGCAGACAGCCGCCAACCATCGCTTCATGGACGCTCCGCAGAGCACCACGAAGTGCCGAACCCGGATATCTGAAGATCCCACCGGTGGTCGGCAGTGCGTCCTTCGGAAACACCAGAGGAGTCTGGAAGGTCAGTCGCCAGATGAACGAACCCGACAGCCCGTCCGTACCCAAGCCTGCGTGCCCGCGAGGTGCGCCCTGCACGACTGTCTCGGGAAGCGGGACGAAGGTATAGGGATTGATGAAGTAGTCACCACTATCGTGACGAGCCCTCAGTTCCTCCGCCAGCAGCCGCGCCTCACCGGCCTTCTTTCTCCCAGCCCGCTCAGCCTTAGCCTGTGCCCGCTTGCTGAGCCACACATCACGCCCACCTTCACCGAGCCAAACCGGGAGGGGACCGGGGCCAGACGTGTATCCGAACACAAGGCCCTTATCGGTTACCAGTGCGTTGATTTCAGGCACCTCTAATTGAGGGACTTCAAGAGTCACCCAATCGTTGTCGATGCGGATCTGGAGTGAGTTCTGTCGAAATCGTCTGTCTTTGCCGGTGACCGTGGTCAGCGGGCTCAGCAAGTAATCCGAATTGAACCACCAATACTCATTCGCCGACAGGTCTTGCTGCGCCTGTTCTGCCGCAATCTGCGCGAACTCGGTGGTTTCCTCATCTGCCGGGGAGAAGTATCCTCCAGCGCCGCCATCGAATGGCGCCTCGCGCAGTTCACCGTCTGGATGCCGCCACAGGATGCGCCCATCGGAGTAGTCAGGTTCGGTTGTCATAGCCATACCTCCCGATGATTCGGGAAGGGACGGGCGTACGGCAGTCTGTGGGTCAGGTTGATGAGTTCACTAACCTGCATCGAGTCTCCTCGCTCGGGCGGCATGCCACGGCTCCTCACCAACACAAACCTCTCAGGGCCGGTCAGGTCGGTGGGATCTCCTCGTCCAAGTCTCGTGCTCACTAGGACATTCCGTGAACAGTGACACGCCGTGCGATGCTGGTCGAATGAGCCATGTCTGTGGTCGGGCAACCGAGACGTTGTGCCCGGACCCGATCGATCAGCGATGGGAGATCGGCGCAGCACCCGACTTGCGGTACCGGCCGGGCGAGCCTGATGGCGAGCGAATCACCAAACGCGGGTGGCCCAGTCCCCGCCACAACTGAGGAGAACGCATGGATGGTCTGCTCAACTACCCTCCACACCGCGAGCTGATCTATCGTCCGGCCGACAGCGAGCCGGTCGTCCTGCCACAACACGGCAACGTGCGGCTGGTTGAGGAGTACTTGGCCGGAGGAGGCCTACCCAACGGACTGCCGCTGACTTGGCCACGCTACGGGCTGGCCGAAGCCCTGCCCGAGCCGCAGCCTGGCGTGGTGTACGTGGTCTCCCAGCTGGTCGTGTTGGCTCATCCTGAACGAGACGACCTGGTCTTTCCTGCCGGGCTTGAACGAAACGACCAGGGAGACGTCATCGGTTTCTGCTATCTGGCGCGTTCGGCGCCAACGGAGGCCAACCGTCACGTCGAGGCGACTTGAGGGATACGCCCATGAAGCGGCTGACACCCGGGGATAGGTTCAGGGGCCGCGTGGTCACTGAGCTTCTCGGATGAGCGCCAGCAGTTCCCGCGGATCGCGTTGTTCCTTGAGCAGCCACATGGGGTCCCATTCCTTGGTGGTCAAATTGTAGTTGAGAGGGACGAGGAACCTCCAAGGGCTCCGACAGGATTCTCGCTTGCAACCCTCGACCCCGCATCCCGGATCTTGTGATTTGCTTGCGGTAGTGGAGGTGTGGGCAGGCGCGAGAAGATACCCGGCGGCCAGCGTGACCGTCTTTGGTGCCTTGGCCGTGAGCAAAACGGGCTCGCCGTTTGCACAGTGAAGGGCTGCGCGAATCGCGCTGACCCACGAATAGGCGGCCGTAGCCGGATGGACACACCCCTTGTCGACCCCAACCAGCACGCTGGCGAGCTCGTCCGTACCCAATTCGCTCTGATCGTCTTTCTTCCACACACCTATTTCGTGTGATTCGCGTACTGGCAGACTCAATGGGGTGTACGACGGCTCTCTGGTGAACGCAGCGTGTACGTGCAGCCCTGTGGCTCCTCGTTCCGCGTGGTGCCGCGCTTCGATCTTGGGCTCGTTTCTGCCCCGCCCATCGTCGAGTGACCATCCGTCGATGACGGTCGCCGAGTTCCCACGGTCTCCCAAGTCGTAGAACAAGGTTTCGGGCGGGGTGGTGATGCGGTAGCCCAGCGCGACGGCGGCCGTCGCCCACAGATCGGGTGCCAACATGTATCCGGTCTTGTCATCGTCTGCATTGAACAGATCCTGCAGCTTGTCCTCGGCCACGGCGATCTCGTCGCGCAAATCGATGACGCCGTCAACCAACGCCGAATCAATGTTGCGAATCACTTGCACGGAATTCAGGAAACGATCGCGCGCCGCCAACTGCGCCTCAATGTGCCAGTTGCGCGCTGCCGCTGGCATCATGCGGATGTAGTAGAGCGTTCCAGTGGTCCGTGACAAGAAGAGACGCCATTCTGCAGCACCCCACCAGGCAAGAAGGAACGCGATCAACCAGAACGTGTATGAGCAGAGCCTGGACGACCAAGCCCACCCCTCAGCAAGTACCTGCTCGATCCCGAGTGAAGCGATCGCGATAGCGACGGCCCCGAATCCTCCGGCGGCGAACAACCAGAACCTGCGCTGGAAACCGGTGGCCGTGGCGGCGACGCGCCGCGCGTTCTTGGACCACACTCTGCTGAGCTTCCTGCTCAAGCGTCGGAGCCATCCGCGAGACTTGGAACCGGTTGGAACGATGTCGCCCATCAGGCCCCCTGCGGGCGGATGGCAGGCGTCGCAGGCGGTCCGCTGGACCTAGCGGCGCCCCGACCAGCCAAGTGGCCGCATTTGCCCCCGGGCATCATGTCGGATCGCCTTCCGTTCAGCAGCGGCACGAACGCATACGGGCTGACGAACCGGTCTTGTGACGCTGACACAGACGTCTCCTTCCAAGGAACTTGACGAACGCACCATCATTGTGCGGAACTGAGCGGGGCAATGCTAACTCGGAGCGATCGTGCCACATCACGTAATGGGCTGCCGGGTTGTTCCGCGTGTCGAACAGTCGCCTTGGATGCTGGCTGGATGAGCTTTGCTCCGTTTGCATTGCTTGCCATCGCACTGCGGCCGAATGATCATGGGCTCACCGCATCCGGGCTCTCTTCCCGTAGGGAGACGCGGATACATACCGATAGGCCACTTCTCCTCAAGCGCTCCCCGCGGGTGAGCCCGACAGGGTTTCTATGCGCTTTGACGCGCGAGGTTCCTTGGAACGAGGTCGGTCTACAGCTACTCGGGTTCGCAGCGCTCTGGAGGGGTTCGAACTCGGTGATGAATCGGTGCAGGAGGCGTACATCATCAGATGCGGTGACTCCGTTTCTGGTTTCTCCCGGCAGGGTCGGGCTTTGAAGTATTTTCGCTTCTCCTGGCCGCCCGACTCGGGGACGGCTGCGGAAACCACGGAAAAGGGCAGCAACTCCGTGTCCATGACATGTGGGTGGTTGATGAAAGGTCTGTCAGCAGATTCGACAGTCAACCCGCCGGCTCATGCCAATCCTGTGTCTCATCAATAGATGGCTAATAGATGGCTGACAATAGATGGCTGACAACGCGATTCGATCATTCCAGCACACGATCCGGTGGGCCGGCTGCCACGGGTCGGCACCAACGACCATCTCATCGAATCAAATCGGTCGTCACCGTTGAGAGCCGAGCCTACGCGGCGAACATGCTGGTCACAGACATGAAGCCTACGGGAGGACTCGAACCGTGTCAGGAGCCCTGGTGCTCGGGCCAGGCGCTACTGCGAGTGCCGAGCCAGATGCCGCCAGATGCCATCGAAGGTGCGGTTGTCCGAAGGTCCCCAGCGATATCGCGCACGCGCTGTAGTTGTTCATCAGACACGTCGAACGTTGAGAGCTGAGTCGTGTTTTCATCGCTTCGATGTAGTCCGCGAGCGCGAGAAGTGCTGTCGCGGCCTCGCTGCTGTTTGCGCTGAGCCACACCCGCAATCGGTTGGCTTTGGAGGTGCGATTTTCTGCGTGCTGTTCGTCGGCGATGCTGGTACCGAGGCCTTCGAAGAGCTGCCCGAACGACGTGCTGGAGAGGTCGGGCACGATGCCGCCCTGCATGTTCGGCAACCGCGACTGACGGCGGGGTGCCGCGCACTTGGGTCGAGCAGCAGCGCATCGGGCACGCAAACGTTCGAGTGACTACGCGTTGCTCTTTTTCGGTCATCGTGGATGCGTACCGGGCTGGCCACGCCTGATGGCCGGCAGCATCGTGGACGGCGGGGTGGCAGGCAACGCACCGATGAGGTGCTTCCTGACCGTTTCCTTGGCGACCTGCCGGACCCGGATGATCGTGGAACGGTCCACTCCCGCCTCCGCTGCGGCCTGCGCGATCGTGGTCTCGCCACGGACGAGCTGCAGCCAGATCTCATACTTCGCTGACGGCGATAGGATCTTCTTCGCGCGTCGCTGCCTCGGCATCGAGGCATCCTTCGTGCTCATCGTGCACCCTCCTCAAGGTGTCACGAAACCCTACCGATGTGGTCTGATCCACCGCCCCAAACCGGACACGAACGCTCAACCAACTCAAGGACGAGAGTGACAAGCGTCCGGTCGGTTCAGTCGGCACCTCGGCGGTTGACACCTTCTGGCCCTCCTCACGAGCCCAGTCTGGGGACTCACGACGCTACCTCCTGGTATGCCTCGGCGGGTCGACGCTCGGGTTCTTCGGGTGTGCGTCAGACTGTCGGTGAATCTGGGACGAAACTGTGGGTGGGGTCGAAGACTTCAGAGGGCTCACTTGATGGTGGGAGTGCCGGACGTTGTGGACCGCTGTTCACGACGATACGCCGAGGGCGTCGTGATGGAGATCCCGATGAGGGTGTGTTCTGTTCTCTCACGTCTTCTTCTGCACACCGGCAGCAGATTTTAACCGAGTTTCCGCGCGAGAGCTCTCGTTGCTCTGCGCTCACGCTTCCTGCATGTCGGTTACGGTTGGCACACGGGTTCGGTCCCCGAGTGTCAGCTGTCGCTGGCCGATGGGCCGCTCAGGATCCAAGAATCCGATGGGCTGGCGTTCTCCCATGCCCGAGATATCACCCAAGCAGGGAGGAGCGTTCGCTCGCCATGTGGTGGCATGAATGAGACCAGGTTCTCAGCCGATCTGCTTGCTGCAGGCGAGAGTCAGCGTGAGGCGGCTGACCAACTGGCCGCTGCGGCCGAGGCGTTGGCGAGGGAAGCGAACGGTAGCCGGTCGGCTCTGATGCCGGCGCCGGTCGCCTATGACGTGTTGGGAAACCTCAAGGTGTCTCTTGCGTTGCTGAACGAGGTGGTGAGGTATCTGCCGCGTGGTCTGTGGCGATCCTTGGACGATTCGCAGTTGGAGGTCTATGACCAAGACCTGTGCACTGGGCAGCAACGGGACCCTCGCCAGCAGCTTGCTTCTGTCGCCGATCACCTGAGCATGCTGGCCGAGTTGCTCGACGCGGCAGCTGATCGGGCTGAGATGGCTCAGGCGTTGCTGAGTGGGCAGGGGTATCGGGTCAGGCACTGAGTCGCATCCGCCCGAGCTGCGGCGAGTTGTCGGGCCAGCCGAAAGATCTCGTCGGTTCTCTCTTCCAATTCCGCCCCAGTCGTGTTGCACTAGTCGAAACCTGTCTAACCCCGGACCGGTTGCCTCGGACCTCGAACGCTGTTGTTCTCTGGTTTCGCTCTTGGGTCAGCAGGAACCCCATGGCGCGTGTCATGAGGTGGGTATGGAACCCACCCATGACCTGAGGAGGCACAGTGATGGCCACTTGTGATCTGCGGCTGGCAGCGACTGGACTGGTGGTCGTGCTGGCTCTTGGTGGCTGCTCTGGCGAGCAGAACGTTCCGAGCGCAGCTCCCGTCGGTCCGTCAGTGGCGACTCCGACCATGTCTTCGACGCCGACTCCTTCGCCAGCTACGGCTCAGGAGCGTGCAGCGGTCGACGCGGTGCTCGCTTACATCCGGGTGGTGGACAAGCTGGGTATCGATCCCACGTCCGACATTGATGAGCTGAACACTGTCGCCACGGGCGATGCTTTGGCACAGATGCAGTACATCCTGCTCAACTATCGCAAGGACGGCTGGCATCAGGTAGGCGAACAGGTGCCGACATTCGTCTCCTCGACGCCAGGATCGACTGCGTCCGAATGGGCGATCTCGATGTGCGTCGATGTCAGCGCAGTCGATGTGCTGGACGCGGATGGCAACTCGGTGAAGAACCCCGACAGCGAACCACGCCTGCTGGTGGACTACGACACTCTGGAGTCAGCGGCAGCCGGACAATGGTATGTCCAGCGCGACAAGGCTGTCGACTCATGTTAGGGCGGATTCTGGTCGCATTGGCGGCGATACTAGCGATGGTTACGCAGCCCATCTCCGTAGCGAGAGCGGCCCCGGTTGAGTGCCCCGGTGGATACCTCAACATACAAACCCAGACCTGCGTCATCTCAATCGTCGCTCCGGGAACTCCTCGCGGACAGGCGGACAGCGGTCAACCGGATGTGGTTGATCAGGGTGGCTCGGTATCTGCGTGCACGAATTCGTCTTTCGGCGCCAATGAACCCGTGCCCTGCGAGGCGGACGGTGGCTATTGGTCGAATGAGAAGCAGTGCTACGTCAAGTTGGCTGACCCGCAGCCGCCGAAGGATAATCCGGTTTGGCAAGGCCGGACTACGGGTGCCATCTATGGGTGCACGGTTGGAGCCGGCGGCGCGGCTTGGCCATCTGCGTCGTTCTGGTCGGACTCGGCGCCTGCCGGCCCGGCGGCTCCTGTTGATCCGGCGGCGGTGGCGCAGACGATCGTGACGCAGATGGAGCTTCGCGCCATCACGATCGGAATGGTGCCGGAGGAGTTTGCGGGCTCGATGGGGGTCGTCGGCCTGCCGGTGTGGATGTGGGTGGATACACCTTCGGAGCAAACCTACGGTCCGATGACGCGCAGCGCCTCACTGGGTGGGGTGACTGTGACTGCGACCGCGACGGTATCGAAGGTCCTGTGGGAGATGGGTGATGGTGGCGTTGTGACGTGCACGACCTCGGGAACGCCGTTCACCCAGGGTCATGGCGGGCAGTCGTCTCCTGATTGTGGTTACACCTATGCCCGCCAGGGCACATATACGGTGCGGGCAACGAGTTACTGGTCTGTTGATTGGACGTCGAATACAGGTGTTTCGGGGTCGATTCCGTTGCAGTTCGGCCAATCCCGAATTGTGCAGATCGGCGAGATCCAGGTTGTGCGGGGGTGAAGGTGATGAGCAAGTCAGCAAGCCTGAAAGTGAACGGTGCAAAGCCGAGCGCCGTCGGTGTGGTGGCCAGAAGATTTCGAGGTGCTGGCCAGAATGATGATGGGCAGGAGTCAGTCGTCTCGGTTTCTCCTCCGCGGCTGCAGCGTCGTCCGAAAGTTGTGCTGGTTTCGGTGGCGCTCGTGGTCTTGGGTGCGTTGCTGTCGGTGTGGGCGTATTCGAGCCTGGGTAACGCCCAGGAGGTCGTCGCGGTCAGGGTCGATGTCGTGAGGGGTGAGGTCATTACCGCTGACGCCTTGCAGGTTGTGCGGGTCGGTGTTGATCCGGCTTTGTCGGTGGTCCCCGCGTCGGGGATGGACGGCCTGGTCGGGCAGCGGGCGAGCGTGGACCTCAAGGCGGGTCAGCTGGTGGTCCCGGAAGCGATCACCGCGAGGATGGTGCCGCGCGCAGGATTCTCGGTGGTGGGCTTGTCGTTGGGTGATGGGCAGTTGCCGATGGACACGTTGGTGGCTGGTGATGATGTGCGCGTGGTCTCCACGCCTGGCTTGCAGGGTGATGTGGTGCCAGCCGATATCCGGGTCTTTCAGGGCGAGGTGGTGTCGGCTTTGCCGATGGATTCGGCTGGGAAGGTTGCGGTTGTTGTCGAGCTGCCGGCGGATCAGGCAGCTGAGCTGGCGGCTCGGGCCGCGACGGGCAAGTTGGCGGTCGTGCTTGATGCGCGGGAGAGCTGATCATGGCTGTCATCGTGCTGGCTTCCGCATCCGGTGCTCCCGGGGTAACGACGACGGCTCTCGGGTTAGCCTTGGTGTGGCCGCGTCCGGTGGTGTTGGTGGACGCTGACCCTGTGGGTGGATCGGCGATCTTGGCCGGCTACTGTCGGGGCACGGTTTCGCACAATGATGCGCTGGTGAGCCTGATGCTCGCTACTCGTGATGGTCGGTTGGGATCTGTGTTGCCGTCGGTGTTGATTCAGTTGCCCGGTACGAGGGTGTCGCTGCTGCCGGGACCACGATCGCACGGGCAAGCAGCGAGTTTCGGGGACCTCTGGCCGGTGTTGTCTTCCGAATTGCAGGGTTTGCAGCGCAACGGTCAAGACGTTCTTGTTGACGTCGGCAGGCTGGGTATGGCGTTTTCTCCGGGGCCGCTGATCTCGGCGGCCGATGTGGGCGTGCTGGTGTTGCGAAGCGAACTGACGGCGTTGGCGGCGACTCGTCAGTGGGCGACCGAGTGGGTACAGGCAGCGCGGGATGGTAGCGGTGCGCTGTCGGTGTGCGGGCTCGTCGTGGGGGAGGGCCGCCCGTACGGCAGCCACGATGTTCGGCGGACGTTGCAGCTGCCGGCTGTCGAGTCGGTGGCGTGGGATCCGGATGCCGCTGCGGTGCTGAGTGCTGGCAACCCTGTTGGTAAGAAGCTGTCTTCTAGCGGGTTGTTGAAGAGCCTGACCGGCGTTGCTGCAGCAATAGAGCACCGCCTCGCTGTCGCCCGGCAGGAGACGGTCACGCGACGGGAGGCGGTCGTGCGATGAAGAATCCTGACTACGAGGTGAGGGTGGGTGTGGCAGATCCGGCGAGTCTGCCCTTGTTCACTCAACCGGTTCCCGAGGCCGGGCATGGAGGCCGGGTACGGTCATCGTTTTCGATGACCGAATCAAAGAACCCGGTGGCTACGCAATCAGTTGGTGCTGACCGTCCACGTGCAGACAATTCTCGGCCATCTGTCCCGCTTGCGATGGGGCAGCTGCAAGGGCTCGATTGGTCTTTGGTGGCGGCCCTGCGGTCGGCCGCGTCCGAGCGATTGATGGCGGCGTTGGATGCCGAGTCCCATCTGGATCGCGCGTCCCAGCAGGACTTGGGCCGCCGGATCATCAGCGAGTTGCTCGAGGATGAGGTTGTCGATCAGGCACGGATTGGCCGGGGCATGATCGACCGGCAGCATCAGTCTCGGCTCGCGCAGGCCGTGTTCGACGCCTTGTTCCGGTTGGGCCGGCTGCAGCCTTTGGTGGACGATCCCTCGGTGGAGAACGTGACCATCCGGGGTTGCGATGATGTGTGGATTGAGTACGCCGACGGGCGACTGGAGCGCGGGCCGGCGGTGGCCGATAGCGACCAAGACTTGATCGATTTCTTGGTCTTCTTGGCCAGCCGATCCGAGGTGAATGCCCGCCAGTTCAGTGAGTCGAATCCTCGGTTGCATCTGCGGTTGGATGGGGGTTCTCGTTTGGCCGCCACTGCTTGGGTGACTCCGCGTCCATCGGTGGTTGTGCGTCGGCACCGCATGCAGGACGTCACGCTGGCGGATCTGGTGGCCAAGCGATCGCTGAGCGGGCTCGCCGCGACCTTCCTTGCGGCCGCAGTCCGGGCCCGCAAGTCCATCGTGGTGGCAGGTCCGCAGGGTGCTGGGAAGACGACGATGGTTCGGGCGTTGTGCGCGGAGATCCCGCCGAGCGAGGCGATTGGCACGTTCGAGACCGAGTACGAACTGCATTTGCACGAGATGAGGGATCGGCATCCGATCGTCCATGCCTGGGAGGCCAGGCCTGGTGGGGAGATGCAACCGAACGGCCGCCGAGCCGGCGAGTTCACCTTGGACGACGCTTTGTACGACTCGTACCGGTTCAGTTTGTCTCGTCAGATCGTGGGTGAGGTCCGGGGGGCCGAGGTATTGGCGATGATCGAGGCGATGCAGTCGGGGACCGGGTCGTTATCGACGACGCACGCCGAGTCTGCTGAGCGAGCCGTGTCGAAGCTGGTGACGTGCGCGATGAAGGCAGGTGCCCATGTCACCGAGCAGTATGCGACCCGGGCGATTGCAGAAGCTCTGAACATCGTGGTGCACGTCGATTCCCGGGTTGAGGCGATGGATTCGGGGTCAGTCAAGCGGCGTTGGACGTCGCAGATTGTCCTTTTGGGGCCGGGCGAGCGGGAGAAGGGATACTCGCTGACCACGGTGTTCGCCTGCCCGCGTGGTACGACTGCGATTCGGGCGGTGTCTGGGATGCCGGAGGAGTACCGCGAGCTTGCCGGGTATGGATTCGACTTGACCGGCTATCTGGCGGAGAGCCAGAGGGCAGTCTCATGACCCCGCTCATTCCTGCTTTTGGTGGCGCCCTTGTCGTGCTCGGCATTCTCGGCGTAATCGCTGGGCTGCGGGAACGGCCGGTCCGCACGCCGGCACCGGTCCGGCATCGTCTGCCGACGATCCGCGTCCCGAAACGAACCCGGTGGCTGCTCGCTGCCGGGCTGGTGCTGGGTGTTACGGCAGCGTTGCTGACGGGTTGGCTGCTGGCCGTCGTAGTGATCCCAGTGGCGGCGATTGGCCTACCGGTGCTGCTGTCCTCTGGAGGTGAGACAGAGCAGATCCGCCGGTTGGAGGCGATGGAGGAATGGATCCGCGGTCTCTCGGGGGTGCTGACATCTGGTGTCGGTCTCGAACAGGCGCTGATCGCGACATTACGGTCGACCCCGGATGCCATCCGGCCCGAGGTGGGGCGCTTGGTGGCTCGTCTGAGGGCCCGATGGTCGACCGAGGCCGCATTGCGGGCCTTTGCCGACGACCTGGACGACGCGACCGGCGACCTGATCGCGGCGAATCTGATCCTCGGAGCCAAGCGCCGGGGACCTGGTCTGGCATCAGTTTTGGAGGCGCTGGCCGAGTCTGTGTCCGCAGATGTGCGAGCCCGACGTCAGGTGGAAGCCGACAGGGCTAAACCGCGTACCACTGCGCGCTGGGTAACGATCATCACCATTGGCGTGCTCGCGGTGTTGGCGTTCACCGGTACCTACGTCGATCCCTACAAGAGCCCGTTTGGTCAGCTGCTTCTTTCGGTGCTGTTGGGGGCTTATGCGGCAGTGCTGATCTGGATGCGCCGAATGGCTGCCGGGAAACCGCTGCCCCGGTTCATCGGTGTGGCTGCCCGTGAGGAGGCTTCCCGATGATCACGACAGGTCTCCAACTCGCGATTCTTGGTGGCATCCTCGCTGGCTCCGGCCTGGCGGGCCTTGTGTGGCGGCTGGCGCCCGCTTACCCGCACGCCGGTGATGCGCTGACCAAGTTGGCATCGGATACCTCACGGCCGACCATGCCCGAATCGGAGTCTATTGACGGTGGAACTCTGTCCGATCGGCTCGGCAAGTGGGCCATGACGACGCTGCCACGAGGTTCTTGGGGTAATCCACCTAGTCAAGAGCTTGCGCTGTTGAGGATTCCTGTGGCTCGGTTCGACGGCGAGAAGCTGTTGTTCGCGTTCGTCGGGTTGCTGATTCCGCCGTTCTTGACCATCGTGTTCGCAGCCATGGGTTTGCGGTTGCCGTTCTTACTTCCAACCGGTGCAGCCGTGGTGATGGCGATCGGCATGTTCTTCCTCCCCGATTACAACGTGCGGGACGACGCCAAGAAGGCTCGGACCGAGTTCGCCAGAGCGCTCGGCGCGTGGACCGACTTGGTCGCGCTGGAGCGTAACGCTGGTTCCGGACCGCGCCAAGCTATGGAGGTCGCTGCGGAGATCGGTGACTCCTGGGTCTTCCGTCGCCTGCGCGAGGAGTTGGCCTTGTCCGGGTGGACAGGAGAGGCGCCGTGGGATGCTCTTCGTCGGCTTTCTCATCAGTTGGGACTGCCGGAGTTGAGTGACGTCGCCGACATTATTCGGCTGGGTGGCGAACAGGGTAGCCAGATCTATGGTCAGCTCCGGGCCCGCTCCGCGTCCATGCGCACCGCGATGCTCAACGACGAACTGACCGAGGCCAACGCTATCGGCGAGAAGATGTCGATTCCCATGAGTGTGCTCGGGGTCATCTTCCTCGTCATCCTCGTCGCGCCCGCACTGCTGCGAGTGATGGGAGGTGTTTGATCCCGCCGGTTCTGCAGGCGGGAACCCCGATCTAACGGCTTGAGTTATCAAGATTCCCACCACATCCCGAAAGGAAACGACTCATGAGCCCCATCACAAGCTTCTGCGACAAGGCCGTGGTCAAGACCCGGCTCTACATCGACGACCAACGAAAGCGGGCTGTCCGACGCCATGACGAACGCGGTTCAGTCACCATCGAGCAAGTTCTGTGGGCAGTCGCGATGATCGCCATCGTCGGTATTGTCGTGTTGGCCATCACCAATTTCGTCACCACCAAGGCTGGCGAGATCAGGTGACATGATCGCGCGCACGAGTACGCTCCTCCGGCTGCTCCGTGTCCGACGATGGGCGGAGAAGTCGGAGCGCGGCTCAACGTCGATCCAGATGGTCGTGCTGATGCCGGCCTTGTTCTCCGTCCTTTTCCTCGGCCTACAGGCGGCGCTGTACTACCACGCGTCCACGGTGGCAGGCGCCGCCGCTCAGGACGGGGCTCGCGTTGCCGCGTCGTACGACAACAGCAGCGGAATCGCGGCAGGCACCACAACCGCATTGTCCGCGCTCGACCAATCCCACGGGTCGCTGCAGAACTACACCGTCGTGGGGACCGCTGGTGCGTACGGTCCCACGGTTACCGTCACCGGCAACTCCTTGTCGCTCATTCCCGGCCTCACACTCAGCGTGACCCGTTCGGCCAGCCTGCCCTGGGAGATGCCGTCATGAAACGATCAACCAGCACGTCGCAACGCGGCTCTGCGACCATCGAGGCAGTCATCGTGCTGCCTGCGTTCATGTTGTTCGTATCTTTGATCATTGCTGCCGGCCGTGTCCAGATGGCCCACCAGAGCCTGGACGCCGCAGCCGCCGAGGCTGCTCGGGCGGCCTCCATTTCACGGACCGCTGGCGAAGCACAGACGCGGGCATTGGCCACTGGCCAACAAGCGTTGCTCAACCAAGGTCTGGCCTGCAGCTCGACGAACATCAGCGTGGACACCAGCGGCTTCGGGGTACCGGTCGGCACTCAGGCGTCGGTGTCGGCGACCGTGGTGTGTGTCGTCGATTTGGCCGACATCGCCATCTCGGGGCTGCCGGGATCGATCACCATTACATCAACCATGGAATCTCCACTTGACCTGTTCAGAGGACGCTGACATGCGCACGCGATCTCCACACCTGAAGCCCGCCGATGATGAACGCGGATCGATCAGCTTGTGGGCAGCGCTGGCGGCGTTGTGCATGATCGTCATCGTCGGGATCGCTGTCGACTTCGGCGGTCAAGCCGTCGCCGAGCAGCAGGCTCGCAGCGTCGCCTTTGAGGCGGCACGAACCGGCGGTCAACAGGTCAACCTTGATCAGCTCGTCCGCGGACAACAGGCACAGACCGACCCCTACAAGGCTGCGGCAGCCGCCAACGCCTACCTCGCCGACGCAGGAGTCGTCGGCAGCGTGACGGTGAACTCCGACACGGTGACCGTCACCATCACCAGCAGCTATCAATGCAGCTTCCTCAGCATCATCGGTATCAACTCGCTACCAGTCACCGGCACCGCCTCAGCAGACACACTGCGCGTCTACGAAGGAACACAACGATGATCCGCCGTCGCCTTACCGGACTGCTGGCCTGCTTGGTGATCGTGGCCATTCTGGTCGGTCTGCCCATCGTGTTGCTCACAGTTGGCGGTAACCCGATCCCTGACCGGTGGCCGACGATCGGCCAGATCGCAGGCTGGCTTACTCGTCCGGACGACGGATCCCTCGCCCTGGAAGCTACATGCCTGGCCGGGTGGATCGTCTGGCTGCTCCTCGGCGCCACCATCCTCAGCGAGATCATCGCATCCGTTCGCGGCATCACCATACCGACTGCGCCTGCCTTCAAGGCGCCGCAGCTCGCGGTCCGTCAGCTCGTCGCTGCAGCCGCACTCCTCTTCCTATCTACCCAAGCCCTGTCCAGTGTGCCCATGGCGCACGGTGACGACACCAGCACTCCGCCGACACCGGCGGCCGCTCAGGCAGCAGGCCAGCCTGCGGATGTCAGCCCTGAGCGTCCAAAGGATGTGACGGTGTCGCTGATTGACCACATTGTTGAGCCCGCCGATACTTTGTCCGGGTTGGCTCGTACCTATCTCGGGGATGCGGATCGGTGGCCCGAGATCTTCGATGCGTCGGTGGACATCGTCCAGTCTGATGATCAACGACTCACCAACCCGGATCTGATTCGCGACGGCTGGACTCTCAAGATCCCGGTCACCATGGTCAGCGTCCCTGACGCCCACCAGGTGATCGAACACCGCGTCGGTCCTGCCGACACGCTTTCCGGGCTCGCGCAGACCTACCTGGGGGATGCGTCTCGGTGGCCGGAGATCTTCGCTGCCTCCTGCGATGTGATTCAGCCTGACGGGGAGCAGTTGACGGACCCGGATGTGCTCCTGATTGGTTGGCGGCTGCATATTCCCGTGACCGCCCCCGCGGCAGTGGAAAATACGCCACCTGCAACCGAGGAATCCGACAATCCGGTCTGGTCACCAACCTCTGATATCCCGACTGATCCACCCAGGTCGGAACCGAGTCCAGCCGAAGAACCTGCTCAGTCATCGACCGTGGACAGCGGCATGCCCCAGCAACCGGGTGCCCCGCAGACCCCACAAGCAGACGCCGCGCCAGAACCACCCGGTCAGGACTCGACCGATGTAGACGCCGACGAACTCGCCGCTCCGTGGCTCCTGACGGGGCTGTCGACGGGCGGCCTGGTTCTCGCAGCGGGGGCGTTGCTGGCGATGCGCTCGCGCCGGCGCCAACAGTTCCGAGAACGCCGCCCGGGACGGGCTATCGCCACCCCAAACCCACCACTCGCTCCAGTGGAGAAGACAATCACCGCCGTCGGCACACCAGCGATCCCGACCGTTCAGCACCTGGATGACGCGCTACGCCACCTCGCTGCCACAATGATCGCCGACCACCGGCCAATGCCAACGGTGAACGCGGTCCAACTGCGCGCCGACGGCGTCCTCGTCCTGCACCTGGCCAGCCCCGCCCAACTGGCCGAACCGTGGACGATGTCAGACCCGGATCAGCTGATCTGGCAGCTGGCCGCGGACAGCAGTGCGGCAGCGAACCACAACCGGTCTGCCGGACAGCCAGCGCCGTATCCGCTGCTGGTCACCTGTGGGTCCAGCGATACCAGTGACGTCTGGTTGGTGAATCTTGAGCAACTTGCTACGGTGCGGGTGGTCGGCGATCCTGACTTCCGCAGCGACTATCTGCGCTATGTCGTGGCCGAACTTGCCCTCAACCGGTGGTCGGCCAACACGAGCATCGCGTGTGCTGGTCTTGATGACTTGACCGCGATCAACCCAGAGCGGATCCACCGTGTGGAGTCGCCGGCCGCAGCAAGCCAGCGACTCCACGACAGCGCGATCGGTGCGGCCACTTTGGCGGCCGGGCTTGATCAGGACACCACAACCGCCCGCGCGTCCCAAGCCGGCGAAGAAGTATGGGCTGCGCAAGTGCTCGTGGCCGATGGAGACCACGCCCGCGACGAGCACGGATTCGCCGCTTTAGTAGACGTGATCAGAACCCATCAGGGAAGAACAGCCACCGCAATCGTCACCAGCACCCCGATACCTGACCCGATCGAGTTCGACTTCACCAGCACCGGCCGCATCAAGATCGATGTGCTCGGCCTCGATCTCATAGCGGTCGGGCTCACCCGCGACGAGGCCCTCGGCTGTGCTGCGCTGCTAACTGTAGGTACTGCGGCCCAGGACACTGCCATGCCGGTGAGTGAGGCCACTGACGGTTGGCAAGCGCTGGCCGATCAAGCCGGTGCGCTCCGCGAGGACCTGACCGTGCCGCGGTCGACACTAGACAGTGAACCGTCTACCAGCCTCATCGCTGCCGATGCGCCGATGCCAGCAAGCGCGGTTGAGGCCGATCTTGAGATCCTCGATGCGAAAGTGCCTGCGCACGTTCGTACCGTAGCAGAGCAGGCCGACCCGGGGCTGGACCAGGATCTCGCCGACTGGCACAGCGACGACTGCGCGCGGCCACGCCTCGCGCTGCTCGGGCCGGTCACGGTGCGCGCTCACGGCGCCGCGATCGCCAAACGCAAACCCTTCTACACCGAAGTACTCAGCTATCTCGCGCTGCGCGAGCACGGAGCCACCCCAGACGAGTTGGCCACAGCTCTCGGCTACACGAACCTCACCACCGTGCGCACGGCAGTCAAGACCGTCCGCGACTGGCTCGGCACGAACCCGCGCAACGGGCGCCCGCATCTGCCAGCCGCGACCGAATCACCCGCCGCCAAACTGCGTGGCGTGCCGGTCTATCAAATCGAGGACCTGCTCATGGATGTGGACCTGTTCCGCCGGCTGAGGCTGCGTGGGCAAGCCTGCGGCACCGACGGTGTCGATGACATGGTCGCGGCACTCGGCCTGGTCACCGGGCGGCCCTTTGATCAGCTCCGCCCGGGCGGATGGTCCTGGCTGACCGACACCGGTATCGATCATCACATGACCTGTGCCATCGTCGACACAGCACACCTACTCACCATCCACTTCCTCCAAACCGGCCAACTCGACCGGGCCCAGGCAGCGACCGAGGGCAGCCTCTTGGCAGCACCCTACGATGAGATTCCCAAACTCGACATGGCCGCCATCCTCCAAGCACAAAGCCATCACGAGGAATCCCGGCGCCTCATCGACCAAGAGATATGCAATGCGAAAGAAGACGACGGCCTGCCCGCCGAGATCGGACAACGCACCGAACAGGTCCTTGCCCGCAGCGAATGGAACCAGAAATACACAGGACAATTCGCCTCATAACACCCATCCACAGTGGTCCTTCCCCATGTTGTCCCTTACGATCAGGTGAGCCGGGGTCTGGCTACAGGCGTTCGAGAACCCGCAACCACACACGGGAGGTCGAGCGCAAGTTCCGAGACCTGGCGGACAAGGAGCCTGCGCGGCAGCGTCGTCGCCAGTCCCCGAGTGATGGCCAGAATGGATGTTCTGGTCAGGGCTCTGAAGCACGACGACGCAGCGTGGAGACGGTCAACAGGCAGAGCACGGTTTCGATGAAGACCGCTGCGACCAATGCGGCTGTGGTCCATCCAAGAGCGGCGGGCTTGCGCACCCAGGCCTAGGGAGCTCAGGGCCAGGCCATCCCACCCGGTTGCAGACCCAGTTGTCAAGACAATCGCTAACGGGGACGGTCCCGAACGCCAGCCCGTATGGGAACCGTCTACGTGCCTGAGCGCGGCCAGCGGCGGGTTTGGGTGAGGAGCATCCCGCTCATCGCGGCGCTCCGCGAGTCTCGGTGAGAGCGAAGTAGCGCGCTGGGGATTCCCGTCGAGCGCGAGCGGCTCAAGCGGCCCCTTGCAGTGCAACCCGCCGGCGGCGAGGATGCCGATAGGTCGACGATGTGCTCGACCTCGCCGGGCACGTGAACGTGGCTGCTCACATGCACCGCCCGTCCCGAATGCGCCAGGTCTCGCAATCACTCCATGCCACGACAGGAGGCTTCTGCGAAGATGGGTGCGGTGAATGTCAACCTGCTCTTCGGCAAGCGGGAAGAGGAAGCTCAGATGTTCAACGAAAGCTGGCCATGGAAGCGCGAGTTGGGCGAATGCGCGAATCAGCTTCGCGCCGCTGGTCAGATGACTCACTGGGAGAGCCTCGACGTTGCAGATTCTGAGGACAGCTACGAGGCAGAGACCGAAGCAGTTTTCGAGGTGGAGCGTGCACTAATGGTGGGCTCTTTCGCACTCCGCCGTCTGCTTGGGATGCCCTACAAAGTCACGAAGCAGATCAGGAAATCGACGGTCGAGGTGACTGCCTATCCGCTTCGAGCGGACCGCTCCGCGCCTGACTTCCTGGACGCGATCAGCGCCTTCGACTGGTACGACCTAACGCGTCCGGCCAGAGGCCAAATCACCACGGCTCAGATGTGCAACCTGTTCGTACACAGCCACGTCCTTCACTTCGCTTGGGATCTGGCGGGGATCAGCGTCGAGGAAGCCAGCATTCTTCAGGAAGATGACCCAAGACTGAGCGGCCCAGTGACGCTTGGCGGCTTCTACGTGGCGACAGACACCAGCAGCAGAACGCATCTCACACGCGTTGAACTCGACACGGTTGCGGACAGCTTTGAAGCGATGGCGCAGGATAACGTCGTTGCTTTGTCCTTGAGGCGAGATGCCAGAGGACGACGCCATTTGTTGGATGCCAGCGGTGAACCCCGGATTCTAGGCTGATCTGGATTTCCCGTGTATCACGATCGGATGAGGCACGGGAGAAGGCTGGAGTCGGGCATGGACAGTCAACTGAGCTCTCTGAACATCTCCTCATCGGTCCGCACCGGCGCGGCGGTGGGCACGAGCCAGTCGGAGTCGGGGCGAGCAATGAGCCGCGCGTTGGTGTAGGCCATGGCCAGGGTCAACACCGTATCTCCGCGGTATGCCTGGTCTCCAATAGCCGACACGACTAGCGCCAGGTCTGCTCTGCCATCGCCCGTAAGATCGAGCGGCATCAGGAACTGGGCGCCTGACTCGCCGAGCAGCGGATACCACTGGGGAACAATCACTTTGTAGTTGCGACGCGCCTTCCTGAGCGCCCAGTTGATCGCGCTGTCTAGGGCCTGCTGCGCCCGTCTGGGTTGGACTGCAAGGTCGGGCGGAAAGCGGTCAATATTGTCCCCGAGGATATGTCCGTAGGCGAGCTTCAGCTCACGCCGCCAGTCGTACACCAGGTCAGACGCGGAGTTGACATACTCGGCCATCTGCGGGGGCTCCTCGAACTCGCGGAGCAGGTCACGGTCGGACTCTGTGGCCCATCGGAGAAAGAACCAGGGCTGGCCTCCCTCGTGAGTGTTGCGACGGAAGAGTCCGAAGATCTCCTCCGCGTACCGCGTGAGGAGGCCTGTGTTGAGGGCCGCGTATTCGCTGTTCTCGCTGACCGCGATCTTGTCCTCCATGACGAGCCGCTGGTGGGTGTAGCGAAGGAAGCTGTCGAGAATCGGGAGAGTGCGGTCGGAGGGCAGTGTTCCCGTCCAGTCCTCCGGCTCGGCGAGGTCTGCAAGTGCGGCGAGTGTGTCATGCCAGGCGCGCTGGCCCAACTCTGCGGGTGCGAGTTGCTCATCCCTTCCGCCGCGGTAGGCAAAGAAGGCGAAGGAGCGGATGCGAGTCTCATGGCCCTCTGTGATGGGACCGATGTCTGCCGGTCGACGCTGAGGCATATCGGCGGGGGTGAACGTGCTGGACATGACAACAGCGTAGGTTCCTGTCGCCGCTACTGCTGCCCATCTGCATCCAGGGGTCGTTCTCTCTGAACTACACCCCGATGCGCTTCGACTTGGCCGCGCCAGACATCCGTAGGAAGAAGGTCTAGCACATCCGCGACCAAGCCCAGCGCGCGAAGATCGGTCAGATTAAGGACGGCTCCCATACCGCGGAGTACCCCGACGTTCTCCAGTAAGAAGCCGACCTCACCGCTGGTCACGGAATCCTGCGCTACATCGGCCTCGTGGCCGTCTCCGCACTTGCTTGCGGTCGAGGAACCTGATGCAGCCGTCGCGGCGATGGAGCAAGCCGCGACCCAAGCCTCCTGTGAGACGAGGCTCCTCGTTGGACAGCAAGCCGCCGCGTTCACAGTCGCTGCGCTGCCGTTGTGCCGAAGGGAGTGGAGCACAGGACGCGGGAGCGACTCAGTCGCGGTCGCGGGGTGGCTGGTGCAACTCTCCCCGGGCAGGACGACTCACTCTCGCAAACACGCTAGCCAACTCGGCCAAGGTTTCTTCGCAGAGCATTGAAGGATCGGTAACCATCCTGGACATCAACTCGCGTAACTCATTGGGCGGTAGTTGGGCGATTCTTGCCTCGACCTCGGCTATGTTCTCCGCGTCGATGATATCCGCGCTCCGAACCATTCTCATCTGCTCCTCGCTGAATGCGCGCGCGGCCATTGCTGCGAGATATCGAGCTTGGGCTTCGGCGCTCGACATCTTCGAGCGAGATACGGCCAAGACATCCTCAGTCGGAGCTTGATCGGAGTTCTCAGGGAAGCGGCCAGATCCGAGTGGAGCACGATCGGCCTTCGGCCTTCCTTCTTGACGCAACTTGGACAACCGGGCGTGTTGGTCGCCTAAGAACGGGCGAAGTGACTCCGTCCAGAATCTCTTGAGGTGCGGCTTAGCCCGCTCGATTCCCCTGGCCAAGAATGCGACGAGTACCGCGCTGATGAGATCAGCCAGCTCCTGTTGTTCTGGCGTCAGGCGCCTTTCTTCAGCCGGAACGTAGACGCGCTCTGTGACGTACTCCGTGACATATACGGGATCGGGGTCAGCCTCGTCCGCAGGGATGAACCGCGCGCTTCCCTTCAGACTTCCGTCGGCATCGAACAGATTCTGATGAAGCCCGCCCTCTTTCTTACGTCCGGGCGTCAAGTCATCGTCGTCCCACTCGTAATAGCCCGAAATGCGTCCCACGTGGCCATCGTATCGGTCGGGCCGGTCAAGTGCGTGCGCACCTGTCCTGCGCGTGCACCGCCTACGGCGTCCAGGCAACCGTCACCGGGGCCCATATCGTGCTGACCAACACCCCGGAATTCTCCAAGTCAAGTGGTACCAAGGTGAGCTAAGCAGCAGTTAGGACTGCTGCTTCTTCGGTGTTTTCGTCTGGTTTGTTGATCCATGCTGGCCCGGGGAGGGCCAGGATCTCGGCGTCGTTGGTGGTGTGGAACCGGTGGGGATGCTTGGCCCGGGCTGCGGCTAGGGTCTGTGAGCGCTTCTGGGCGACCCCGTCGGCGAAGCCGTAGTGGGCGTTGGCGGGGGTGTGGAACCCGATACCGGAGTGCTGGTGATGGTGGTTGTACCAGTCCACGCATGCCCTCATGAAGGCACGGGCATCACCCAAAGAAGCGAAGCGTTCGGGGAACGTCGGCCCGTACTTCATCGTCTTGAACAGGATTCCGAGTAGGGATTATCGTTGCTTACACGGGGTCGGGAGTGGGACGGGTGACCTCTAAATCCGACAGCAACGCGGCAACGGACTTCGACGTCATTGAGGTGCCCTGGTCGGCGTGCACGACCTGCCGGATACCGAAGATCTCTTTCATCATCTCCACGGCCAGGGTCCCTGATTCGGTGGCGTGGACATGCGCGCCGACGATGAACCTCGAGTGGATGTCTATCATCAGGCAGCAATCGAAGTATTTGCTCTTCACCGGACCGCCGCAGCTTCGCAATATCCCAGCTGAGCACCTGGCGTGAGGCGGTCGCGACCAGTTCCGGGATGGCCCGGGCCGGGTGCTTGGCCAGCTGGCGGCGTTCGGCGACTTGCTGGTTGGCCTGAAAACCCGGTAGAACGTGTACATTGACCCCAGGTAGGTGCCTTCGTCGAGCAGCTTCACGTAGACGTGCAACGGGCCCAGGTCCACGAACCGTGGTGAGTTCAACGCGATCAGGATGTCTGCCCGCTCCTCGTTGCTGAGCTTGTTCGGCGGCGCCGCCGGGCATGGTCCACTGGTAGCGAGGGCTTGCGGTAGATCGTGGTGCGGGAGAGCCCGACCAGGGAAGTTGCCCGCCCGGTCGCGACGCCAGCGTCGAGGAGTTGCCGGTAGGCGGTGGTTGCTTCTTCGTGGACTTCTGCTCGTTTGGCGATTCGGCGATGGCGTTCTCGAAGAACGCCGAGAGCTTTCCCCGCACCTCCAAGGCTCGGTCTGCTCAAACCGGCTCTCGCTCACCTTCAGTTTGCGGCGCAGACGCGCGATCTCCGCCTGGTCGCGGGACAGTTTCCCGATGGTCTCCCGGCCTTCTTGCCTGCAGGACACCGGCGTCACGCAGTTTGCGCCACTCGGTGATCTGCGAGGAATGCAGCCCTTGTCCACGGAGGAACGCGCCGCCTTCGTCGCGAGTGCAGGCATCCTCGTACTGGGCCAACAACTCGAGTTTCTGTGTGAGGGTGAACGACCCACGCGGGGCTGGCCCGTCTGCACGGATCCGAGACTGCTCACGGATCCATCTTGGCTTGCTGCGGCCTCAACCAGATTCGACATAGTGACTGGTTTCCTGGTTCTCGCCCCACACGGTGATTGAGCTGACTGCTCTCTCACCGTGGTACCGCTTGACCCTGACACGTGGGGCGACCCGCATGATCTAGAAATGTCAGACGCTCGTGTGATGCTGGAACGGTGATCGAGAGAGCAATTAACTTCGAGCGGCCCCGCCGAATGCGCTGTGGCTCATGCCGCCATGAATGGCTCGTGACCGCTGAGTGGCTTGACCGCTTCAACCAGGCTCTTGAAGCCTGTCCTGCCTGCGGCACTGATTGCCAAGGCGAGGACCGTCCAGACTTCTGCGCGGACCCCGAAGACCCTGCGCAAGAAGACTCGGCCGTACGGGAGTTCTACTGGTATCACTCATCCACCCATGAAGACTGGCCAGACAGGAAGCTCGACCCGGCTGCACGGTTGACTGATGTCACCAAGCGCCGAATGGAAGCGATGGGCTCTGGAGTTGGAGCCTGGGCAAGCCGACAGAAGACCAAGGCGCTCCATGTCGGCACCTACGAGGCGGCGATCGAGAACATGCTCCGGCGCATGGACGACCAAGGCAGCTCTGACGACCAGTTCTACCTCTACCGCGTACAGCTCGATCCCAACTGCGTGATCGAGTCGGGCGTACACCAGGAGCCCACCAACTTCGTAGGTGACGTCTATCTGGCCGAAGTGTGCGCTCCTGGCACCAACGTGTTTAGGTACGTGAACGTTCATGAGGACCCGTCAAGCGTCTCTCTGGCCATCGAACCGGATGCGATGCGAGCCGTTCAGGGGATTCCGATGCCTCTGGCCGTCGATGTGACTGACCCGTGGGTGCTGGACGCGATTGCGCGGTTGTCGGAGGCCACGTCCAAGTCTGCGCCACAGCCGAAACTCCAGCGATTTCGGCTCAGGGAGGTCACGGCATTGGCATCGGAGGCGCGCAGGCTCGAATCGGAGATTGCCGCCGGATTGCCTTTGGCGCTGAGGGAGAGATTTACCGTCGGATTCGATGAGGCAGGCTTCGATACAGCTCCCACCGCGTTCCCTACGAAACTTGTCGGGTTGGCCAGACTCGTTACAGAGCCGCGAGCCGTACTCGACGCGCTTAATGCTGAGCCGTGGCGTGTACTTCAAGCCATTGAGGGTGAAGCCGTGTTCTCTTGATAGCTCCTGACTGGTAGGCGTGCACCTGCCGGGCATGAAGCGAAGCACCATACCGGCCCGAGCACACGAAGTACGGCTAGACCTAGCCGTGACCGTTGCGGGAATGACGGACCAGGAGCCGGCTGCCGCACCGGCCGCGTAGTAGCGCTCGACCAGACGCTCCACGTCCTTGATGCTCGACGCCCACAAGTCCGCCGCCGACGCCTGATACCAGACCTCGCGCGGCAAGATCGCGTCGTGCGTGTCCTCGTATGTTGCTCCTGTGGCGGATGTCGCCCTTGCAGCACGGGTTCGTGAGAATCCGATGCACGCTCGAAGTCCGATGAGTGCGTATCAAGGTCGAGCAGCCGCGCATTGAGCATGCGACTGTGGAGTGACTACGCGGTGCCTGTCGGCAATCGTAGATGCGCACCGGGCTGGCAACACCGGGTGGGCCGCCAACATTGTGGACCGTCGGGTCGCAAACAACGCACCAACATCCCTGACCATTGGGCACGGACTCGCCGTGAAGGCGTCGCGTCCCGCGGCCTGATCGCCGGGTCTGCGTGAGCGGCCTGCGAGACGCTTTGCGCAAGCAAGAGCTCACATCTTTTCAACTTTCGGGGGAACCCTCATTTGACTAGGCGTTGCTACTTGCGTTCCCTCGCCAGGTCCGCCGTTTTGGGGCTGTGGAAGAACGTGAATGACTACACGAAACGCAGATCTTTTCTGTGAGACATCCACTCACGGAAGGACAGACTCGTGTCGAAACTCCAAGATGCACTCGGACTGGACGATCTGCTGGCAGCGGCCACGTCGTCTCTGGCCGGTTGGGCGCTGGTTCATCCCGATCTCGGCCCGCTGCTCACGTTGGACGACGTGGTGCTGGCCAGTCAGACCGGGTGGTTGCAGGATCGCGACGATGTGTTGTTCCGGCTTGCTCAGCTTGCGAGTAAGGACGGTGCTGATAGTCGGGAGGCGGCTGCGGTGTTGTGTCATCTGCTGGTGCCGGGGGTTGTCGCCAAACTCGGCCGGATGCGGTTGCCAGTGTCCTCCGACGTGGTGAACGAGTTGGCTGCCGGACACTTGTGGGTGCAGTGCCGCACCTTTCCTTGCGACAGGAGGCCGAAAGTCGCGCCCACGATCGTGTGGAACGTCCGCCGTGCGGTGCTGGCCGATCTCGGTGTCACGGATCGGCGCCGAGGCGACAAGACCTGGGCCAACACCGAAGTCGTCGAACAGGATCGACTCGACTACCTCATCGCGCCGATGTCCGACGATAGCGAGTCATCCGGTCAGGAGTTCGCAGAGCTACTCGAGCACTCGCTGAGCGACCGGCTGATCACTCGCGAACAGGCGCTCCTTCTGCTCACCTTGCTACACGTGTCCGAGCGCGCCGCGACCAAGCGCGCCACCAGACATGGGTTGTTGTCGGATGAGGTTTCGCGGCTGGTCGGTCACGAGCTTGGCATGGGCGCGAGCACGGTCCGCTACAAGGTCAGTTTCGTCTTGGGCACCTTGCGCCAGGTGAACCAGAAGGCCGCGTGAGTATGCGCCAGTCCGGCGAGCAGCGAGCAACGCCCACGAGGCATGTGAAGGTGTGGAAAGGAGCGATCAGATGCATCAGGCCGAAATCGATCGTCTTGCGCGGCTCGCCGGTGGCGAGGACGAGGCTGTCCGCAAGCTGGAAGCTGCGATCAGTGAACTGCGCGCTGTCAAGGACGCTCAAGCCTGCCTACGGCAGCTACCCGCAGACGACCTACGACACGCTCTCGAGTCGCGCCACCGCGTTCTTCTGCAGGTGGTGGCGGCGTGAGCGACGTCACAGTGTTCGAGCTACAGCGAGCATGGCGGGCAATTCAGGCCGGTCAGTTTTCTGATCCGACAGACATACAGCAACCCGAGTGGACACCGAATGAGCGCGTGCTGCCGGTGCTGGGTGTCCAAGGCCAATGCGGTGCCTCGACCGTCGCCTTGGCCCTCGCCACCGAGTCAGCACCAGCCCGTGTGGTGGAGTGCGCCTCAGGGCCAGCCTGCGGGCTCATCGGTGCGCCGACCAGAGAACTCGGACCATGCGGCGACGGATGGACGCGGGGACTACGCGGTGAGGTTGTCGTGGAGCACAGCCACGAGATCCGGCTGGGCGCCGCCGAGGTGCCCCTGCCTGCGAGCCTTGACGGACCCGTCGGCACGACCATTGTTGATGTCGGCTGGGATCCGAGCCATGTGCTGAGCATCACATCCTGGCTGTCATCGCTGCTTTCGACGTCAAGGTTTGTCGTGCTTGTCGCCACCGTGAGCGTTCCGAGCCTGCGTCGATTGGAAAACACCTTGGCCGTGATGCCCACGACCGCGACGGTGGTAGCTGCCGTGGTCGGGCCGCCACTCAAACGGTGGCCGAAGCCGGTGATGGGTTCGACGGGAACCCTCACCCATCACCTCATCGATGCGAACCGCTTGGTCACGATCCCAACCGTCGATTCTCTGAGGCTGGCAGGTGTCACTCCGGAGCCTCTGCCGCAGCCGGTGCTGTCCGCTGCCGCAGAGGTCGTCCGCATCGTCGATCAACTGTTGCCAACCCCAACCGAAGCTGAAAAGGACGTGTGAGCATGAACCTCATCCCGCTGGAGACTTGCCCTGTTGCCCCTCCCGGTGCCCAGCAGTACGCCGACCAACTCACCGGATACGTGTTGTGGGCAGTCCTGGCCCTGTTCGTGGTCGGCATTGTCGTGTCCATCGGCGGAATCGCGCTGGGCCGCATCCTGAGCATGCCGCACGCCAGCAAGGCCGGCGTAGTCGGGATCTTCGTCGTTTTCATTGCCGCAGTGCTGTACACCGTCGTGCCGTCGATGATCTCAACCGTCACTGGATCGGGGTGCGTGTGATGAGCGAACAGCCCACCACCGTGAAACCGTGGGGACGCGGTCGTCTCCTTGCCACCCTGGCCGCAGTGGCACTCATCAGTCTCGGCTTACTGGTCGGGTTCGCTCTGGCGATCCACTCGGTCGCCACCCACCCCACCACCACGGCGACCGCGTCCACCTCCAGTCTGCCGAGCGATGCGCATGAGCGCCGCGACATCCTGGCCGCCGAGCCCATGCTGCACGTCAACGGCACCGACTCCACCCGGGGCGTGCCCGCCGCTACACCAGGCCCCACCGTGGATATCCCCGGCTCGTCGGTGATTGGCGCCAGCAAGGTGGCGTCCGGCTTCCCGCACACCCCAGAGGGTGCAATCGGGCAGCTAGCGGCGATCGAGGTCGCAGTACTGACCGAGATGAGCATCGCCCGCACCAACGAGATCTACCTTGCCTGGTCGGCAGACGGAGCGGTGCCAGCAGACCAGTGGCGGCTGACCCGGCATGTGCAGGCATTCCTGGCCGCAGCCAACATGGGACAAACGAAGGACCCCAATGCGCGCGTCGCTATCACCCCCGTTGCCGCACAGATCAAGGCGATCGATGGCCCGGACTGGACGATCGTCTGCGTCCTGGTCGACGTCCGCGCAGTGATCAGGCAGGAAGCCCGAATGGCCTACGGCTACTGCGAACGCATGCAATGGGAGAGCAATCGTTGGGTGATCGCTCCAGGAGCGCCCCCTGCTGAGGCCCCCTCTACATGGCCCGGCACCGATCTGGCATTCCAAGCCGGCTGGCAGACCTGGGCATCCAGCAACCGCTGAGCTGGGAGACGACGATGATTCCCGACCCCTTCAATCCGTTCGGAGTGCTCGCAGGGGCAGCCGACCAAGTCATCACCGACGGCTGGACCCGCATCATGTTGTCACTGTGGAACTCGGGCGTGTGGCTCCTCAAACTCGTCCTGCAGCTTGAGAGCCATTTCCTGACCCCGGACATCAGCACGGGTGGTGCAGCTCGGCCCGTCTACCAGGCCACTATGTGGCTCGGCCTGTCCGTGCTGGTGATCATGGTGATGATCCAGCTCGGCACCGCTACGGTCCGGCGCGATGGCACCAGTATCAGCCGCGTGTTGATCGGCGCAGCCCAGTTCGTCATCGTCTGGATCACCTCGATCGCCTACGGTGCCGCCGTGATTGTCGCCTGCGCCGCGCTCAACACGGCCTTCCTCACGGCGCTGTTCGGCGTCGGCGACCTGGGTGAATGGGAGCCCTGGGCGCAACTCACCGGGGAAGACATCACCAATGCAGTGATCGCCACCGTGCTTGGTCTGCTCGGCATTCTGGTGTGGCTGGCAGGTATCGCCCACCTACTGGTGATGCTCACGCGGGCGGGCGCCTTGATCGTGCTGGCGGTCACCACCCCGATTTCGGCTGCAGGATTGGTGTCGGAGGTCGGACGAGGCTGGTTCTGGAAGTCTTTCCGCTGGTTCCACGCTGCCGCGTTCGCTCCCGTGCTCATGACCTTGATGATGGGCATGGGTATTCAACTCGCATCCGGCGCGGCCCTTGGGCTATCGGACACCACACAATCGGCGATCGCCACCGCACTGCCGGCGGTTGTGATGATCCTGACATCGACGGTGTCACCGCTCGCACTATTCAAGCTGCTGGCTTTCACCGATCCCGGCACCAGTTCAGGTGCCGCAGTGCGAGCAGGCATGTCCGCGATCGGCGGCCTCGGCGGTCTACTACAAGGCGGCGACGGAGGCAGCGGAGCGGCATCCCAGGCTGATGGCCAGGGTCGCGCGAACGGCGAAGATCAAGCCGAGACGACGAGCTCGTCACGGATGATGAATGCCATCGCCACAGGGGCAAGCACGTCCGGATCGGCAGGCGCAGTTGTCGGTGGCGCGTTGCGGACATTCGCGGCGGTCGGGGGCGCTGCCGCATCGCTCACCAACGACATCACCAACCAGATGGGCGTGGGCCACAACACCTACCAGCCCGACTGGATCAACCCCGGACGAAGCCAGCACGCCAGGCGCCCACCATCTGGCCAGACAGACACACACGGGCCGGACAACATTGATCCCAATGGTGCCCCATCGCAAGGCAGTTTTCAGGGTGAGCCTCAGGACGCCTGCGCGCCGGAAGGCTTCATGTCGCCAGATGCCGGTGCTTTCAGCTCGCCGGACCCGATGCCTCATCCCGGCTCTGCGAGCAGTCCCAATCCGCCCTCCACGCGGCCAACATCACCGATCTCAGCGGTTTAGCCGAAAGGAACACCCTAGTGTCAGCCAACGTCTATTCAGATTATTCCCGTGACCACGTCGGGTTCTTCTTCGGGCTATCGCTGGTCGAGCTGATGATCCTGGCAGCATCGACGTTGCCCGTGCTATGGGCAATCAGCCGCCAAGCATGGGGCAGCATGTGGTGGTTGCTATTGGTCTTCGTCATTGTCGCCCTCGTCACGATCGTGAAGATCCAAGGACGCTCAGCTGTCGGCTGGGCGAAGAGCACGATCCTGTTCATGGTCGCCAGCCTGACCGGGGCCCGCGCATTCACGTCGCGAGCCGCCCGCGGGCAAGCCGAGGACCTCGACGACATCGACCTGCCGGGCGTCCTACAAGGAATCGAGGTTCAGGACGGCCCACCTCACGGACCGACGATGGAACGCACGGCCATTATCCGGGACAACGCCACTCGTACTTGGGCGGTCACCGCCTCACTCGTCCATCCCGGCATCGGTATGTCGGACGCGGACGAACGCAACAGGCAAGGAGCCGGGCTGGCCGGCCTGCTCGACATCGCGTCACGAGGCGAACTCATCGACGAGATCATCTTCCAGGTCCGTACCGTCCCCGACGATGGTGCCGAACGGGGCATCTGGGTGGAACGGCACCGCGTCACAGGTCGCAGTGAGTTGGCGAGCCGGATCAACGACGACCTCCAGAGAGGTCTCACCCAAGCCAGCGTCCGCACCGAGACATTCATCACACTCGTCGTGCCCGAACGCCGCATCGCACGATCCGCGCGCGAGGGCGGCGGCGGCTTTGAGGCTCGCGCGCGAGTCCTGCACGGACTGATGGACGAGATCGAGTCTCACCTGCGGGGCGGACTCGCTGTGATCGACATCCACTGGCTGACCTCACCCGAACTCGCCTCGGCCTGCCGTACCGGATTCGCTCCGGGCGATCGGGCCGGCATCATTGAGGCGTTAGCCAGCCGTGACATGAATCCCGGCGTGAACGCCGCCGTGCCCTGGGCCATGGCAGGGCCAAGTGGCGCCGACGCCGGCGCACGGCACTACAGCCACGACGCATGGGACTCGGTGTCATCCACCGTCAAGCTCCCGGCCAAAGGTGCGGTGATCGGCGCGCTCGCGCCGGTATTGACCCCAACAGAATCGGGGGAACGTCGGTCCTTCATGGTCGCGTTCCCCATCCTCACCCAACACCATGCCGAACGCACCGCCGACAACGCCGAGTTCGCTTCCGACATGGCTGGCGAACTGCGCCGCAAGGCAGGTGTCAAACCGAAGGCCCGGCATCGCAACGAGGCCGCGAAAGCCCAAGGCATGGATGAGAAACTCGCCCGCGGCAACTCCATGACCCGCCCGTACGCGGTCGCCACCGTTACGGTGCCACGGACTGCGCCGATCATCGAGTACGGACGCAGACTGGATGCGTCGATCCGGGTCGCCGGGTTCTCCCCGCTTCGACTCGACCTTGCCCAGGATCGGGCATTCGCCGCGTCCAGCGTTCCTCTGGGAGTGTGCCTGACCAGAGACGGGGTGGCCTGATGCCCAGCCACGAGGACGCCAGAGATGTCGCCCACCTGCTCGCTGACTTCGGCCATGAACTGCCCCGGCTGCCCGAATCCGCACCGGTCCGAAAGGACCCGCGGCTATTCCACTCAGTTCCTCGCGGCGGCGTGAACCGCAGAGGTCGCGGGTGGTCGCCGGCCAGCGCGCAGGTGTCGACCTGGCGAATGGTCTCTGACCAAGCACCGGCATTCTGGCCGTTCATCTCAGCTCCGGGACTGCCTCCAACCGGCGCGCAGATGGGAATCGACGTGCTATCCGGAGGCTCGTTCTATGCCGATCCGCTCGGGTGGACGCTGTCGTCCCAGGTGTCGGTAACCAATCCGAACGTCATCTGCTTCGGAAAACCCGGGGGCGGGAAATCCGCCACCAGCAAGGCATTCCTGTTACGGATGACCGATTTCGGCTACCGCGTGCTGATCCTCGGCGATCCCAAGGACGAATACGAACCGATCTGCCATGCGCTCGGGGTCGAACCCTTCGCGATCGGTCACGGACTACCGGCGCGGATCAACCCGCTCGATTTCGGGCCGCTCGGCCACGGCTGGGCTCAGCTGTCTGCTGTAGAGACGCAGCGTCGGGCCGCAGTGATCTTCCGGCGCTGGCTCAGCCTCGTGCGCGGCCTGGTCGGATCGCAACGGGTCGGGGAACAGTGGGTGCCATTCGGGCCAACCGATGAGGTTGTCGTCCGCGCAGCTTTGTCTCAGATCACCGGGTACACGACCGGCGTCACCACATTGAACGAACCGACCATCCCTGCACTGTGGAGGGCTCTCGACGAACCTACCTCCGAGCTTGTGACCGAATGCAGATATCGGGACCGGCGCCACTTCCTCGACGAAACCCGGCTACTGCGCGATGCCATAGGTCAGCTTGTCGCTGGTGTCCTCGGTGGCCTGTTCGACGATCACACCACCATTCGTGTCGATTGGACCGCGCCTATCCAATCCCTTAGCTTGTCGCGCTTGCAGCCGCTGGGAGACGAGGCCGTCGGTGTTGCACTGACGTGCCTGAGTTCGTGGGGCCGCGCGATGCGTGAAGTCGCCGAACCAGGGGACTTGCGTGTCACGGTCCGCGATGAAGCATGGAAGCAGCTGCGTCTTGGCGTCGAGGCAGTCAAGAGCTTCGACGAAGACCTGCGGCTGTCCCGCAAAGACGGCGAAGTGCAGTGGTCCGTCGCTCATAAGCCGTCCGACCTGCTGTCGGCAGGCGACGCCGGTTCGCAGGCGGCGATCATCGCCAAGGATCTGCTGCACCTCGCCGACATCAAGATCCTGCACGGCCAAGACGCCGGAGTCGCCGCAGAACTTGAGCATCTCCTCGGTCTCGGGCCCATTGCCCGCAGCGTCATCACCGGCTGGGCTCGGCAGCGTCCCGGACGTGCCCTGTGGGTGGTCGGCAACCACATGTACAAGGTGCAAACCGTACTCCATCCCCTTGAGCAAGCCCTCACGTTCACGAACTCCGCGATCGAATCGGCTGCCTGACATGGACAAGATGCTCGTCGGCGTCGCTGTGTCACTCGCCGTGGTCCTCCTCGGCGCGCCTCTCGCGCTCGTGGTGGTTGCCGGAGCCGTGCTCGTTCCCGCAGCTGCCAGCCAGATCGCCATCAACTGTGGAGGAACGCTTCCCGCGACAGGGGAGTGGCGAGTGCCATTTGTCGACACCACCTATGCCGTCACCTCGGGGTTCGGCGCGCGCATCGACCCGGTTACCGGTGCTGCCACGAGTATGCATAACGGCGTGGATCTCGCCACCGCGCAGAGCCCCGTCGTCGCTGCTGCGAGCGGAGTTGTGACGTTCTCGGGGGACAACGCGAACGGATTTGGCAATCACGTCATAGTCGACCACGACGGCGGCGTCACGACCCTGTACGGGCACCTCGCCGAGATCGACCCGCAAGCGAACGTGGGCGCCACCGTGGCAATCGGACAACAACTCGGCCTCGAAGGGACAACCGGCCGATCAACAGGCATCCACCTGCACTTCACCGTCACCGTCAATGGTGTTGATGTCGATCCGGTACCGTTCATGCTCGACCGCGGCGCACCACTCAACGGCCAGGCCGTGGGGCCGTCCGGCACCGCCTTGGGGGCGGTCGCTGTTGAAGGCGGAATCGGATACGACCTGCCCCAACCTGAGGTGCGCCAAGATTCCCTCCGCAATCCTCCGCTGCCCATTCCCGCCGAGATTCAGCAGCTCTACGAGTCGGCAGCAGCCGAATATGGCCTGCCGTGGACACTACTCGCCGGCATAGGCATGGAAGAAACCGCGCATGGACGTAACACTGCCACCAGCTCAGCAGGAGCCCAGGGACTCATGCAATTCATGCCCGCCACCTTCGCCACCTACGGCGTCGACGGTGACGGTGACGGAGCAGCCGATATACACAACCTCGCCGACAGTGCGTTCTCGGCCGCTAACTACCTGGTTGCATCGGGGGCGTTGAAGGGTGTCGACGGAGTCAGACAGGCGCTGTATGCCTACAACCACGCCGACTGGTACGTCGGCGACGTGCTCTACTACGCCGACGCTTACGGCGGCGGGACCGTTCTGGGCTCGACAACGAGCTGTCCGCCCGGCTCTGGCAACCCGAACCTTCCACCGCTGTCCGACGACCGCATCGCGCAGGTTCTGAACTGGGCCGGCGCGCAGACCGGCAAACCCTACGTCATGGGTGCCACCGGCCCGGACGCCTACGACTGCTCCAGCCTGGTACAAAGCGCCTACGCAAGAATCGGCATCAGCATGCCCCGAACGGCGCAATCCCAACGCGACTGGCTCGCCGCAGGCAACGGATACCAGGTCACCCCAGGTCAAGAGCAACCCGGAGACCTGGTCTTCATCAGCTCCTACCTCGGCCCCAACCAGATCGGCCACGTCGCCATCGTCTGGAATCCCGCAGATCAGGAGACTATTGAGGCCGCGAGTACCGATCAGGGTGTCATTGACGGCAGCTACGCGGGATGGTCGACGCTGCCCATCTTTGAGATCTGGAGGGTGGGGAACCTATTGTCGAGTGCACCTTGACCAGCTCACTCACTCGGCGGACGTCCATCCTCGTTCCACTGCCGGACAGCCCGGGATCAGCCGAGCTTGTCGAGTCAGTTCGAGGACACGCGCGGCATCCGCCTGGCCCTCATGGCCCTCATGACCCGCGCTGGTCAGCGCGCCGGCGGCCTGGACCTTGCCGTCGCGGGTCTTCTGCGAGCCGCCCTCAGAAGTCCGCTCGCCAACTGACCTATGGGATCAGGGCGTGACTAGAGCAACGCGGTATCAACAGGCAGGCCGAGTACGACGTCCCGCCGCAACTCGTCTAGCCAAGGTGCCCCCGGCGGGGCCCGTTCGGGACGGAAGATGGATGTCTGCTCGTCACACCGGCACGAGCGGCCCCATTTGCACCATCTTCGGACTAATCCGGGAAGGTCGTAGCAGCGCGCATCAAGACCATTGGGTCAGCGGCGCAGATCAACGCGGGGCCATGCACTTTCGTCCTGCTGCACCGACAATTGGAGCGATTGGTCTGGGTACCAGACTGACCCCTATATTGGGCCACCCACATGACTAGCGTGCCCAGAGCGTGGACATCGGGGCAGGCCAAGATCGCGCAGGTTCCGCAGACTGATGCTGCTACGGCATTGCCGCCGGTCTTCACTGTTCGCGTCATGTGGAGGCGCTGCGTCGGTCAGTCGAGCCGAACCGGCTCAGAATTCGACCGTCGCCGACAGCCCGATGTACCCGTCATGGCCCGCAGCCTGTCGAAGATGCGCTAGGTCGTCTTCAGGGCAAGCATGGAAGTAAGCAGCACGCTTCAGGACTTCACTGAGCAGTACCGGAACACCTCGGGTGCGTCTTGCGACGCTGAAGTTCATTCCGGACCGAGGTCACGACCAACTCTCGCAGTATCGCCGGGCCGACCCGGCGGTGGACCGCAGCCAGTCCCGCCGTCCCGGATGCGCCTGGAACCGACATCCATTGGGCGCTGCCGCCGACCCGATCGTCCTGGCCGTGGTCCGACTCGTCTCCGACCCGCCGCGCGGCGTCGACGGACATGAGCACATGCCGTTCGTTCGATATCGTGAGTACTCACGGTGGCCTGTACACGCGGTCTGAACCCGCTATTCGCTGATCTGGGTCTGAACTGAAGGGACAACAGCGTGACGACGTCGACGTTCTTCAACAGGGCGGGGGCCTTGGCGGTCGCCGGAGCGACCATGGTAGGGCTGGCGCTGGCGCTGGCGGGCCCACTCAAGCTCGTGGTCATGATCGTGACGGTGGGATTGGGAGCAGGAGCGTTGGTCTGGACCGCACTGGGATTCTCGCAGTGGTGGAGGCATCGTGTACCTGGGTCGGGCATTGGACCGTCTGAGGTTTACTCCTCACGATGGGCCGTTGGCGATGCCGACATTGCTCACGCATACGAGTTCTTCGTTGGTCAGCTTGAGGATGAGAACGAGGTCTCGCTCGACCTGATGCTGCTCTTGCAGGCGCGTAATTCCCAGACGCTTCGCCTGGTTGAGAGACACCGCGGAGCCGAGACGCGTCTCATGGGAATCGCTCTCATGGTTCCCCTCTCCGTTGAAGCCGAAACGCGTATCCGTCGTCGAGACATGCGCGATCCCCACGATGCCGACATCGGAGCGGAGGCTCTGGCCACCTGGGAGACGAACGCGGCGTACATTGCCGGGATCGCAGGCTCAAGCGAGCGCGGGCGTGGGTACGCGATGGGGATCTGCGAATCCTGGTTGCGTGAGCACGGCGTAGAGGTCGCCTTCGCTCGGCCTGTCAGCCGAGACGGTGAACGCGTCCTGAGGAGATGGGGGTTCAGTCCGCTCGGCGCCCCGAGCAAGTTCTGGGTATGGGATGTGGACAGTCGGCCTCGCCGGGCTCTGCCTGGGGCCTGATGCCCCCATGTACCGCCGAGCGGGAAGTCGAGTGTAGCGATTGATGCCGATAGCTCGTGGCCTCCTGTTCAAGTGAAGCGCCTGACCCTCGTACCGAACACCGTTAGAGACGAGGTAGCCCACACGCACACCGTGTGGCACCCTCGACACAGCACGCCCACGCCAATCAACTCAAGCCCCTTAGTTGTTCTGATGTGTTCGGGTCTTGACTCGGTCGGGGGAAAAGACAGCGGCCGTCGCACTTGCGGACTGATCACCGACTAGTTCGCTGGCCCCGAATCGATATGTGTCGTACCCATTGATCCTGAGACGGCGGTCTGACTGGACCGTTCCGGCATACACCTTGCGGTCGGGGCGTTGGTCCGTTGTGTAGTGCGTGTCTCCGTCGACTTCGAGGAAGATCCTGCGGCCATCGAGAGGCAGCGTCACGAAGTCCACATGAAACTCAAGAAGCGCATCCTTCCCGCGTTGCCGCACCGTCTCGTGGTCCCACAGCAGTCACACCTCGGGAAGAAGCGCCAGCAGAAACTGGATCGTTTCCGACAAGAGCCCGTGGTAGGCACGGAAGAGATTACGCTGAGGTGGTGACGACTCAGAAAGGCTCGCAAGAAGTCGGCTCCAAAGGCCCTTCTTCAACTGTTGTTCGTCGCTTCAGCCCACCAATATTGGAGGTCTGTCCACGTCAACCCAGATCGTTGGATAGGCCGACCGTAAATCAAGACCTTGTCAGCGTTACTCGTAATCTCGACATTGTCGAGTGCATCACGGAAGCGTAGTCAGGTTGACCTGAGAAGCGAAAATGATGTTCTTCGGTAGCCCCTTCGTCTGAATGCAGAATGCTGCTGAGCCGGTACACGGGATAGCCTCCGTGCGAGCCGGTTTTCTGAAGGGCTAGAACTCCGTACCCCAGGGCAGGATTAACCATCCGCACGAAAGCGATTGAGCTGCGGCATCGGCCAGTTCACCAAAGAGAACCGTGGCATCCCAGTCGTCGTTGCTGAACACATGTTGCCGAATCTGAGCGCGAAGGTCGTTTCCCGTGAAGAGGTCGAACCCGGTCGGATCGTCCGGTGTCCACAACGACTCCATCAAGGCCCACATTCCGTCGGCAGCCAGCCAGAACACGTTAGAGTTGAGCGAATTGGCGATATCCCGACGGACCTTTTTCATGATCGTGAGGATCTTCGGCAGCCCACAGCAGATCCTGGATTTGGTCGCAGGCCGAGATCGACCGCATTTGTGTCTGGAGGAGGCGTTCAGCGACGCCGGGCAGCTCAGGATCACGAGCCTGTGACCTGGAGCCTGTCATGAGCGCGCGTTTGGTTCCATCCAGCGTCGGCGAAGGCAGTCCGCGGCCCAAGCAGGCCGGGCAAACCAAGTCCAAGTCGCAGTGGGTGTGGAGGTCCGCAAAGCCAAGGACGGGCGGCTCCAGGACGGCGCGAAGCGCAACTAAGTCGTATCGGCTGGCATCCACGAAACCTCCACCTCACCTCAGAATGTGGAACGGGCATGGATCGTGCTGGTCGGGGCGGGGGATCGCCGACGCAGCCGGCTGGGGGTCTCGTGCCCGACGGTGATCAAGTGGCGTGACCGGTTCGCCGCTCACGGGTCACCGGGCTGGAGGACGAGCCGCGCAGTAGCGTCCGAAGTTCGTCGAAGACTGGAACGAACGCTGCCACCCTTCACCTGGACCGAGATCGCAGACGAAATCCTCCCCCACGTCACTCATCAAAGAGATCCAGACGCACGACACTAGCGGGAAGACCTCACTGCTCGCCCTGTTGTTGTAGAACCACCAATGGAGGCAGCCGTGCAACAGAATCGTCGTGATCCTTATCCATGGACCTGGGAACCGGCGGCCGCAGGCGCGTTCGGCTTCGGCGTGATCGTGCTGCTGGGGATTCACCTCGGTCGATCGTTGGCTTGCCTTGTCAGCGGGCAAGGGCTCCGGATCACTGAGCGTGACGCTCTGTTCAGCTCAGCTTGGCCAATCCTGACGGGGGATGCTTCAGCCGGCCTGGCCGGATCGGTGAACGTCCCCGTCTCGGCACTGGCGATCTCAATCGTGTTCATCGAGTTGGCTCTGATCGCTGGCTGCACAGTCGGGTTGATCTGGGTGTCGCGTCGATGGGGACCGTTGACACTGAAGGGCTTGGCTGCCCCCAGAGAGGTCGGTCGCCTGCTCGGCGTACGACGTCTTCGCAAGGATCGGAGGATCATCAGGCGCGACCTGTGTGCTGCGCGGCCCAATCAGACGCATCGCGCCATCAAAGAGCGGAGACCAACAACCCAGCTCCGCTCGGCGATTGAGCTGCTCGCCAGGAGCAACCGCGCCGAGGGCGTGAAACTCGGATGGCCCAAGCGGCTGACGCGCCAGAGTCGAAGATCCTATCCAACAGACGTCGGGTGGCGCATAGGCAAGGCCAAGCATCCGAGCGCGGGTGAGTTGTGGTGCCCATGGGATCGCACTGCTGGAGTGATCGGCCCACAGGGCTCCGGAAAGACTCTGGACCTACTTACGCCAGCTCTGCTCGGGGCACCTGGCGCGGCGTTGGTCACCTTGACCAAGGCGGACGACTTATTGCTGAGCATCACCGCGCGCAGTAGAAAGGGGCCTATTGCGGTCCTTGATCCGTTCGGCCTGGCGCCGGGGCTGCCTGCGATGGTGTGGGATCCAATCGTCGGTTGTGTTGATCCGATGATCGCTGAGCGGCGAGCGAAGGCATTCACGGCTGGAACAGTGAAAGCCGGCTCAGCCGCGCACGGCGATGATGCAGCCCGCTTCTACGCCGCCGAGGCTGCCAAAGTTGTGCAGGCGTATTTTCACGCTGCAGCACTGACTGGACGCACGCTGGATGACGTTCTGCAATGGGTTGCCAACCCACTGAAGACGAGCGACCCGAGCGAGATCTTGCGGGAGCACCCTCACGCCGAGCGATTCTGGTACGGCTTGCTGCATGGCGCTCTCCACGGCGACGATAGGACCGCCGGGAACACCATCACCACCGTCCAACAAACACTGGCCTTATTCTTTCAGGCCGACATCCGGCAACGCTGCGTCCCCAGCGCCGACAATCCTGCCACCGACATCGCTGACCTTATCCAAGCGAACGGCACCATGTATCTGCTTGGTCGCGAAGACCCGTACGCGTCGGCGTCACCGTTGATGACCGCTCTCACCGAACACGTTCTGGATACGGCCTTGGAACTCGCGAACCAATCGCCATACGGCCGGTTGTGCCCACCGATGGTGTCGGTGTTGGACGAGTTGCCGTCTACCGCGCCACTGCCGACCTTGCGCACACGTATGGCAAACGAGCGTGCACTTGGGCTGTCGTTCATCTACGCGGCGCAAACTTGGCGGCAGCTCGCCTCGATCCTCGGTGAGCAGGACGCCCGTGCCTTGTTCGGGCTGACCAACGTCCTCGTGGTGTTCGGGGGGTCCAAAGACGTCAGCTTCAACAAAGAGATCTCTGAACTGGCGGGCACCGTCCGGGTGTCCAGAACGACTTGGCAGACAGGTCAGATGGCCGGACGCAACGTTAGCGGCGAGGATATTCCTGTCCTTAGGCCAGAGATGATCCGCGAGCTCGAGGAACGCCATGCCCTCGTCGTCGCAGAAAACGGCAAGCCGATCATCGCAGAGCTGGCCCGTTGCATCGACGGCAAACGTGGGAAGGCCCTTAGAGCGGAACAAGCAGCTGCGCGGGAGAGATTGAGCGGAGTGCAGTCGACCAAGCTCAGCGCGGAACAGCGGCGAGCGGCTGCCCTTGCCGAGGCGCGTCGACTCGGCTTGATCAAGACGACCGAGCCCGAGGGGACGCCAGCATGAGTGGTGTATTAGCCGCTCCGTTCCCCGAGATAGGGGAGCGGATGATGAGCGCCTACGACCATCTGTTTCGTGCCCAAGTCGCCAAGCGACCCTCGGAGGTGATTGACCTCGGGCCGCTCAATCTGTTGCCTCGGCCGTGGGATCTGGCGACGATCACAATGCCAGCATTGCGTGCCGAGGTGTGGCAGTGGCTGGACGCCGTCGCCGGTTGGCTCAATCGCGAATACATGTGGGAAACCAGTGATCTGATACCGCCATGCTGGCCATCGCATCCTCACCTGGTTCACGAGCTCGGAGTTGTTGCCGATCAGCGTCGCCGGGCAGGGTTGGCGTTCACGTCAGACGCGTTGGAGGAATGGCATCGCTACTGCCTGCCATCGTTCGTGGAGCGGATGAAGGCCCGCTGTCGCGGCTTCTGCGAGGGTGGTCACTTGAGTGCACCGGGCTGCGCCCGGAATATCCGCTACGAGGCTGGGTCCGCCGTTGCTGATCGCAAAGCTCTGTTCGCAGACGACATTGCATCGGTAGGCGGGGCCGCTTCCTCGGCGAGGCTGACTCAGCCTGTCGCGCGTCCGTGTTTCCAGCTGATTGACGGGATGCTGGTCGACACCGAGACTGGTGAGATTGCAGATGGCCCTGACAGTTGAGCAGATCCGCGAACTTTGTGCGCAGCGCGACCTTGGTGTCGTTGCTGCGGCCGCGTCCACCCATCCTGCGGCAGCGGCGCTGGTTAAGGCCGTCTCGCCAGAACAGTTGCAGACGCTGGTCGCTGACGGGATGGCCGCACGCAACACGCTTGTGGAGGCATTCGCCGGTCTGGTCAGGGGAGTAGTGAAGCGCACCGTTGAAGGAGGCCAACACACGGGGGACTATGTGCAGGAAGGCATGGTGGCGCTCGTAAACGCAGTTGACCGATACGACCCGAACCGAGGCAGTCTGGCTGTTTACGCCTACCCGCGGGTCAAGGGAGCGATCCTGAGTCTGCTGTGTACCAGAGGCGGTGAGTTTCACCTCAACGCGCATCAAGCGCGGGCCAGGGAACTCGTGCGCTCTACAACCGGACGACTGATTTCCGCTGGTCTTCCGGCGGATTCATCAGCCGTAGCCGAGCATCTCGGCAAGACGGAGGAGTGGGTACAGCAGTATGCGGACTATCGGCGTCCTGCATCTCTCGGTAGTTTTGATCTCGGAGAACTTGAGATTCCAGATTTCAAGACCCAGCAAGCCATGGACGCTGTCGGCGTCGCTAGCGTGACCAAATACCTCAACATGCTGTCTGACTCGGAGCGGACCGCACTTCAGCTATTGCACGGTCTTGCTGGCGATCGACATAGCCTTGCTGGAGTCAGTGAGGCTATGGGGGTACCGAGGAGACTCGCGGAAAGCTACGTCGCGTCCGGTCACGCTCATCTTGGTCAGCTCATTAAGCATTTTGAACAGCAGCTGTGCGAGGGGCAGAAAGCTACTGGCGCAGAGGAGGTATCCGCCAAACGCGTCGTGCCGAGCCTACCAGTGGCCCGCCCGGGCGAGGTGAAACAGCCGCTTTGCCGACGAGTTACGTAGACGTTGGTCATTGCGCGTTGCCGGAGTCTGATCCTGTCCTCCGAGCAGGGCAAGCCGATTATCCCCGCGAGAGCCGAGCCCAGATGTCAGAGGGCTTCGCAGGGAACAGCTGGGCCAACGCTGATGGGCGAAGAGCCTCCCAAACAAGCCAGAAAGTACCTGGGCTATGGCCTGACAAGATTTGCACGCGAAATGCTCAAGTGAGCGTTAGTGCTGACCGGCGTGCGTTCGTTGGCGGTTCACGATATCGCGCAACTCCGTTGGAGTAAGCCACTGCGTACCGCGGTGAATCATGCGGTGGCAGTTAGCGCAGATCAGCGCCAGGTCGCTCATCCGCGTGGTGGTGGCCCCAGATACGTGGAGGGGGGTGACGTGGTGGACCTCAATGTAGTCACGGCCCCGTTCGCCATATACGTCTTCGAAGCTGAGGCCGCACACCTCGCACGCTAGCTGTCCGCCGTTGGCTTTCGCCCGAGCGATCTTGGCGCGACGGAGTTTCGGGTCGCGGTCTCGCCCGATGTGACTAGCCATCAGGATCGTGCCTTCCGCTGCGGCCATGTCTGGGTCCTCCGCGATCTCGGCGATGAGGGCTGTCGTTAGTCGCCCGTGCTCAGTTTCCTCTCGTATGCGCCGAGCCAGCCGGATCATGCCAGCACCATCGTTGATGAAAGCGGCCAGCACTTCGAGGTCTATCTTGCTGCCGTGAGTGGGTACACCGTGATAGTGCGGGTGGTGAGTCTGCAGATCCGCGATCTTCCGAGCAACGCCGTTCACGTTTCTGAATTTATCTCCCCGGTTTTCCACGGGGTGTTCAGGTGATCGCTGGAGCAGTTCAGACAGAGCGACTATTCGATCATCGGTGGCCGGGATAGCCGCCCAATTGTTGTCCACGAGAATCGCGCAGGCAAGAATTACTTCGTTCCGGCTCCAGTTGATTCGAGGCTCTGACATTTCTATCACCCGGTCACGATAGAGCGCTCAATGGGTTCTATCGTCCTAGTTGTGATCAGCGCGTCGAGGTGGGAATGGAGCTCGTGCGGCAGATTGCCGCCCTTGACCAGGACTCCGAGTTCCATATTATTCTCCATGGCGGCGGCGGTCAGGTTGGCGCTGGTAATGAAGGCGATCTCGCCATCGGCCACCGCGCACTTAGCATGGACCACGCCGGGATACCCGCCCGAGGCCTGCTTGTCCTCGTCCGACCAGGCGAAGAGTCTGGCGGACGGCACGAACTTCTGCATGGCGGCGGCGGAGTCGTGATCGACCTTGCCGCCATGGCGACACGACGACTCCAAGAGCACGTCGATCTGAACGCCGCGCCCGGCGGCGTTGTTGAGTGCGTGCCCGATGGGCGCGACCCGGTAGGCCACAAAGCTGACCAGGAAGAGCCGGTTCTTGGCGGCGTCGATCACTTGTAGGAGCACCTGCTCGGTGTGCCGGATCGGTACCTGGCCTGTAGATGGCCCGGTCCAAGCCAACTCCACGGAGCCCCTGTTCTCCTGCTCGACCGCCGTGGCAGAAGCCCCGCGAAGGGCTGTCGCGACATCCCGTGGGGACATGGCATCGGTTCCCTGCCAGGCCTCGCCGAGGCGCGCAATCATCTCCTTGTCAGCGTTGGGGCCGAACGCGGGCTTGACCAGACCGAATTGCTCGACCGAGCCAAGGGTCTCAAGCTTGGAAGCAACGACCCGAATCCGATCGGGGTGCAATTCGAGGCCGAGTTCGGCGATGACGGCGAGCAGCTCGTCCATCTCAGGCTCCTTGCCCGGCGAAGAACGCGGCGTCCTTGTCCTTCAGGGTCTCCACGATGAGCGCTCGATCCAGGTATCGGTTGCCGCGTTCGCAGGAGGTCTCCGAGACGAAGGTGCAGGAGTGACAGGCCGCCGAGTGCAGCGACCGGTCCTTGCTCGGATCATGGTCGGAGCACAGGGGGTCGGACGAGCAGACTGAGGCGCGTTCCAACGCCTGGTCGAGGAGCCTACCAAGGAAGTCGGGCTTCCCTAGTTCCACGAGCCCGCCCAGGGTGCCGTCGGAGTCGGCTGCCGCCGTGTAGAGCACGATGCCCGCCATCGGGTTGTCCTTGTCGGAACTCGCGTAGACACGCTCGCGGATGCTGGCGGCGTTGTAGCCGCACTCAAGGGCAAACTCTCGGATCAGGAGGTGCGCCAGGGTGTGGAGCATGACGTACCGGGCGGACGGGAAACCGACATCCGGTTTGAGGTGCCGGGCGTTCCTCCAGCCTTGGTGACCGGAGAACAGCAACTTGTCTCGCTCACCGACGGCATCGCCCTTCTCCCAGGCTTGGACGACAGATTCCTTCAGTTCGATAAAGATGCCTTCCCCGTGGACTTCGCTAGCGGGTACCCATCCGACCGTGCCGCGTGTCAGGTCTGCCATGGGCGGGCGTTCGGCGGGGTCGGGACTATCCTCGGGGGCTTCGACTCGGGTGTAGCCGATGAGTGCGTTCACTTCCCGCAATCGTTCTAGCAGGAGGGTTCGCTTGACGCACCGGTCGTAGCCTTCGGGCGGGTCCGTGACCGTGCTCATGAAGTGCGGCCAGTCCTTGGGAGGATTGGCCGATGTCAGGACTTCCCACTCCGGCTGCTTGATGTCGCCCTCGGAGGCGACCTCGGCGGCTTCACCGGACTTACGGACTTGGATGGCCTGCCAAATGGTCGCGATGTCCCACTTGTCGATGCCGGGCAGGGCACTGGTCTTGACGAGTGTCTTGACGATGCCCCGCAGTTCGGCCTCATCGTCCACGTCGATGAAGTGCTGCCAGCCGTCAAGAATGAGTTGGCTGAGTTGGTTCTTCTCCAGTGGGATGGCCAAGACGGACAGTGTGATGGGGAACCAGCTATTCGTCGCGCCGAGCAGGATCGTACGTGGCTCTTGGGTGCATTCCTCGTAGGAGTCGAGGTGTGGGTGCCTGCCTCGGCAGCCGGGCAGGTTGTCGTTGGCGTCCTTGCCAAAGGCGTGGACGAGGGATCGTGCGGCGTCACAGGTGTCGCACTTGACCCACAGGTTCTCGGTCTGGAGCGAGGCCCCTCGCTCAAAGAACCTCAGCGTGCCTCGGCAGCCGGGCAGGCCGCCGTGGACGAACCAGTGCCACGGGAAGTCGTCAAGATGGCCGTTGCGGCACGCCAGGAGGAAACGGGCGGGCACCGCGTCGGCGTGCTTGCCTTTGGGGCAATTGGAGTGCAAGAAGTGGGTCCGCTCGGGCCGGTACAGGTTCGGCTTGATCTCGAAGAGCCCCGAGTCGTACTCGGCGAGTAGGCCGCACTTGACGCAGCGCAGCCACCGAGGGAACGGCCTGACAGGAACCCCGACCCGACCTTCGGCGGACAACGGATCGACTCGCTCCTCAAGGAGGAAGGGAGGAATCCTGAGCCGCTGGACTTGGGGACCGAGGGCTTGCTTGACGGCAGCAAGGAGCCTGGCTTCCTCGACCGGAGGACAACGGTTGGGGTCCCACTTGTTCAGCCCCATCGTGACGACAGAGAGGTTGGGCAGATCAACGATGGAGCCTGGACCGTAGGCCCACAGGACTTGGCTAGGCCGGACCTGGCCGACGACGTAGTTGTTGGCGCTCACGGCTGGCCTCCGTTCTTCGGGATGGGTCGTGGTCGCCAGGGGTGCGAGTCCGTGGAGTGCTTCGAGGCGTCCATCACGAGCTGCACACCGGGCTCGACTTCACGCATCGACATCGGGACCGTGAACTCGTCCCACTGGGCAGCTCCGGGCTTCTTGAGCAGGGCCACGACATCGCCTTGGCCTCGCTCGGTCTCGTAGCCGAGGCGTCGCCCGCCGACTGCCGCTTCCTTGGCCCAGCGGTCGATGCGGTCACGGGCCATGCCTCGCACCAGGTCGCGCGACGCCTTGTCCTTGGCTTTCCATGCCCGGTCTTCGACGATCGAGGTGACGTGGGCCGCTTCTGGGTTGCCCGTCTTGTCCAGGGTTTGCGCTCCGAGGTTGGGGTTGAGGTCGTCGTTGTCGAGCCGCAAGAGGCTGACCATCGTCCCGGTCAGCGCCCGGTCGAGCGCTCGGGGGGCGAACGGCGTTACGGACTGCGCCTCGACGTGCTTGTAGAAGGTGGCGTGGTAGTGCTCGTAGGTTTCGTAGTGCGACAGGTCGCGTGGGCGGCTCCAGGTCATGACCGTGACCACGAGGCCAGGGAAGGCGCGGCCCACGCGGCTGGTGGCTTGGATGTACTCCGCGGTGTTCTTGGGCTGGCCGTTGACGACCATCAGGCCAAGACGGTTCACATCGACGCCGACGGACAGCATGTTGGTGGCCAAGATGATGTCGTAGGCGCGGGTCTCGTCCGGAGCCCAGTGGGCCTTGAACGGGATTTCGAGTCGGTCGAGCTTCTGCGGAATCTCCTTGCTCGTCACGCGGGAAGTCAGTTCGTCCACCTGGTTGACCGACCGCTGGGCGAGGCCGGGTCGGCTCACGTCGCTCATCTGGACTCGGAAGGCACGGGTCTGCACGTCGTCCTCGGCCAATCGCCTCATGCCACCGAGTTCGCGCAGCGAGTTGAAGTAACCCACCAGAGTCATGTATGGGTCGGCGGCGGCACCAAAGTGCTCGAACAGCGCCCGCGCTCCGGTGAGCAGGGCGACATAGACCCGGATCAGGACGGCGGGCCGGGAACTGCCAGGAGCGCAGATGCCCAGGTAGAGCCTGCCGGGCTGCTTCTCAATGGACCTTTGCACGGAGAAGAAGTTGTCTTCCACGTCAAGGCCGTGGGGAGGGAAGATCGCCACTTGGCGGAGAAACACGTTGTTGACCTGTTCCTCGGCCTTGCGAACGGTGGCTGTGGAGGCGATCACCTTGGGCCTGACCTTCTTGCCGTCCAAGGCCCAGGTGGACAGTTCGTCGACGGCGGTCTCATACAAGCCGACCATGGTTCCCAACGGCCCGCTGATGAGGTGGAACTCGTCTTGGATGATGAGGTCCGGCGGGCGCAGCGGAGTGATCGCCTTGACCCTGGTAGCGGGATAGGCATGGCTCGCATCGTGGTTGCCGTGGCACGGGCTTCCCGGCCAGAGCAGGCCGTGACGTGGGCACTCGGTCGTGGCCTTACCGAACAGCGTCCGGACTTGGCCTCGCCAGGCCATCATGGCGAACTTGTCCACCGTGGCGATCAGCATCGACGGCGGGCGTCGGTAGATCTCATCGTCCACCACGACCACAGGAAGGCCGAGGTCAGCGTATTGGGCCTTGGTGAACTCGCAGCGCCCGTACTTGTCCGAGCAGTAGATGAAGGTCCTCCCCACTCCAGGGAAGTTCGCCACCACGATGTCACGGCCTGGATTGATCGGCGAGCCGCACCACGGGCAACTCGTCAACTGGGCCGGGGTAGAACCCGTGCCGAACTGGTGGTCGCGTTCCTTCTGGATAGCCTCGTGGCTTTCGTCGGTCGTGTTCGGAGTGACCTTCTGGCCGACCCACAGGCCGAGCGTGAACGGCGTCTCACCCCATGTTCCAGGGTCTGCTTTGCGCAGGAGTTCCATGGCGCAGATGAGAGTCGAGGCGCGTTGGAATTGCTGCAAGGTCAGAAGCCGAAGGGTGTAGCGCATGATGACGGCCAGACCACGAGTCGCGTCGTAGCCGCCGAGCTTGCCTTGCAGTCGGCGGATGCCCATGGTGAACGCCGCGACGCCGAGATAGGCCTCCGTCTTGCCGCCACCGGTCGGGAACCACAGCAGGTCAGCGAAGGCCGTCAACGGCTCAGTCCGATCCGAGTGAGTTGGGTCCGCAAGCGCCGGGACCGACAACAGCAGAAACGCAAGCTGGAACGGATGCCAAGTCCGATTCTTGGGCACGTCCAGGCTCTCGGCCGTGACGCTGTCTCCCTGACGGCGCCTCCTGGCGTAAATGCTGCGGACACGTTGACTGGCCATCGCCCGGTTGGAGAAGCGGAACGCCCGCATCGCATTCGGATTGTTGCCGAGCGTCGCTAGCCCCTCCTTGAGGCGCTCCAGGACTTGCTGGCAACGATCCAGGGCGTCCTTGGCCTGAGCGTCGAAACCCTGCAACGCGGAAGCGATGGTCGCGGCGTTCTCCGTGATCCAGTCCTCGTAGTCACCGACCAACACGGTGAGCGCCGCCAAGAGGTCATCATCCGACAGTTGCTCGGGATCGGCCAGCGCGGCCATGTCGAGAGACCCGGCCTCCCTCAGCGTCCTCAGCGCCGCCCGGTCCTCCGCTTCGGCCCCAGGGGCCTCGGTGATCTGAATCTCCAGTTCCGGAATGACGGTTGTCCGCACTTCAATGGCCAGCTCGGGGTTCTCGGAATCGACCGTCGCGTGAACGGACACGCCGTGCCCGGTAGCGAACTCAACGCGGTGCCGGTAGATCATCTCCAGCGACTGGCGCTCCTCGTCGTGCTGCTCCTGAAGCACAGGCCGGCGGCGGAACACCGGCCTGCCCTCGGTGTCTCTGACGATGATCTCGGGCTGGAAGACCCAGGCTTGATCCTGGCCCTGAGGCGGCATGACCTGCGTGTTGATGAGGAACAGCGTCACCAGCCGGTCACCCTGACCGAGGGGAGCGCTGACCGTGCCTTGGACAACCACGGACGACGAGACGTGATCGACCGGTCGCGGCGGGATAGGCCCCTCGGCCAAGGGCACGGTGATGATGCCGCCAGCGGGGATACGCTTCCAGCAGCGCCGACCCGTCGTTTCAGACTCAGCTCGCACATACTGGCCCCACGACGCCGCGACTTCGACGCTCTCCTGGTCGTCGGCCACGCAGAAGGTCAGGCCCATCGACGAGGGTACCAAGGTCTGGCTACCTGAGGCGTTGATCTCCGGCTCTTCCTCGTCCTCAGACGGGTTGGACGCGGGAACGTTGTCACGGCTGATGTGGTCTTCATTGGCATAGGGCACCAAGTCACCAGGCGTTTCACCATCCGCCACTTCTTCCTCGGTGAACGGCAGCACCTCAGATTCACCCTTCGTCGGGCTCATCGGTGACAGCTTCCCTACAAGGTAACGATCACGTACGCTCATGCCCACAATCTCCTCGCGGGGACCATTTGCTGGGCCAAGTAGGTCATCAATGGTGGCGAGCCGAAGAAGCTCCCGGACGTACGCTTTCTCTTCTTTCGTGTTCCCGTCAAGGATGGGCAGCGAGCCAAACGAAGTCCCAGTCAGCGCCTTCGCCGCCTCCTCGAACGTGGCCCACTCAATACGGGCGGTGCCGTCCGGCAGTTCGACTTCATTGATCCCGAAGTCAGCGAGGGGCCTACTCTCTGGGGCGTGGTGGAGCGCATCAAGGTACAGCGTGATCTCCGTGATGCTCTCGCGTGCCCGGTAGACCCTACCGATCCCGACAGCCTCGGCGGGCTCACCGCCCACCAGTAGCAGGCCATCACCAGTCTGAATGGCATCGTCACCCACGACTCGCTCAACGGAGATGAGGAACCCTCTCAGCCCTTTGTCCGGAACTTGAGCTATCCATGCATTCTGTGTCATCGGGGGGCTTGCCTGAGCTTGGTCCGGCTTCGGTGCTGTCATGGGGTCTCCTTCGGTGCTTGGCGAGCGATAGTCACTCATCTGCTCCTCCTGTGGCCCGGTACTGGGCTCCCCGCGTCTCTCCTCGCCGCTCGACCTGTCCAGTCGCCAAGAGCTTTGAAAGTGCGGTGGACCAGGCGAAGGAGTCGATGCCCGTTGCTCCGACGACCTCTGCCTTCCCATGCCATCCGCCAGTAGCGGCCAAGTATTCAAGAACGACGGTCGAGGTCTCAGCAGTATCATCACGCCGTGGACGTTGCTGTCTGTGGTCTCCATCGCTGGGGAATGCAAGAGCTGCGCCTGCGCCGCCAGGGTTGGTCACAGGACGGTATGGCGTCGCGAGACCTCGCTCCGCTTCCTCCCATGTGGAAGCAAAGAGACGTTCCACTACGGCATCAATCTGATGCAACGCGTCTGTGACGAGGGTGCCGTCAGGGGGGACTCCCCCCAGAGGAACAACCACCGCCACCTGCCTGGCTAGCGCCGCCAGCCTCTGTGTCACATCGTGTTGCGGATCAAGCAGTACTGACGGGACTCGGAGCGTCTTCACCGACGAGACATGCACCTGGGGGAACACCTTCCGTGTCTCGCCTGTCTGCGCTTGGTAGTAGGAACGGAATGAGCTCGAGTTTAAGCAAGCGCACAGGGCGTGCAGCACGGTGTCGTCGTGCTGGCGAAGCACGATTGAATGAACCGAGTTCCTGGCCGCGAACCCGGACGGGTCAACAGCGGCGATGATTCGTGGAGCCGTCTGCCTGTAGACGATCTTGACTGAGTCCCATATCCACTGCTTGCCCAACGATGCTCCGGCCTTGCGGTCCTCTCTTGATAGTCGTTCTGGGGCGTACCGAACCCAGAGACTGCCCACTTGAATAACAAATGGGGAGATCCACTTGCCTTCCATGCACGGCCGCAGGGCGGGGTCGCCGTCATCGACTGCTGTGATGAGCTTGTGTCTCGTTATCTTGGAGCCAGTGTTGATGCCGTCGCGGACATCAGCAAAGTCCGCCAGGGCGGCTGTGCCTTCCATCGGCAGACCAAGTTGGCGCATCTCAGACGACGTGATTGGCAGCCATGAACAGTTTGTTCGTCTTGCAACGCTCTCCAGAGCCTCAGTCACGGAAACGGAGTGCTCACCCGCCGAACTCAAGTCAAGGCGGACATCGCCTTCAGGCCGTGGAGCCCCCATCAGGACAACCGCTGTGCCTACGGTGGCATTCCGGAACTGCGGAGTGTCGTACTGGATGACTCTCCTAACTCGTCCCGATTTCGTCAGTGCTGCTCGCATCTTGGAATACGACTCATTCGTCACGATGGTGTCGGGAAGCACAACGCCACAGGTGCCTTTCCCCAGGAGTTGGGTGTATCGAGTGAGGAACAGCAGGAAGAGGTTGATCCGCCCTGATAGGACATCCTCACTGTCTATTTCTGAGTACAGAGCAGTGGCAAACCGGGTAAAGACTGCCGAGTCGCTACCAGCTATCGAGTCACGCCCGTAGTAGGAGACGTAAGGAGGGTTGCTGACGATGCAGTCGAATCCCGGCGAAGTCCGGTCGAACACTTCAGGAAACTCCATGGTCCAGTGGAAAGGCCTTCGAGGCAGGTCCCCTGGCGGAAGGCCGTGAGACAGCGCGCTGGATGCGATTTCCGACGCGCGCAACAGCGCTTGAGCGTCCCCGGAAACCAAGTCATCCACTTGCGTAGCCAGCTGTCGCATGACCTGTTTGGTGGTCGGCGATTTGATACCGTGTTCGAGAGACGTTCCCACAATTACGTCGGCGATGGTGTTCACCGCTTCGATCCGGTGGATTGCCTCTGCGTTTAGTCGAGCCATCTCTCGGACTTCGACCGCGCTACGCATCGGGATAGATCGCAGCTCAAGTCTAAGGGCAGTGGCCTCGGACACGGCGTCCTCGACTTTCTGAGAGAATATGGTCGGCTGGAAGGTGCCCTGAGTTGGAGTCATGGAAAACTGGACTAGTTGCTCAATATGGTGAATCCCGAGTAAGCTGTCACCGGTCTTGAGATTGTGGTCGAGGAATCCAAACGGACGATCCTTAGCCAGGGTGACAAGCCAGATGGAGAGCTTGGCAAGCTCGACGGCCATCGGATTGATGTCCACGCCGTAGAGGCAGTTCTCCGCAACAAGCCTTCGCGCAGTCGCCAGCCTCTCATCCGTTTGCTGGCCAAGAGGTTCCGCCTCACCAAGGTCATCCATTGACAGTCCGCCAGAGGAGATGCGCTTCCCTTCGAGTTCCTCTGCGGCCCAGGCCTGTGCGACTCTTTCTGCCAAGGCACGGCAGGCCTGGACCAGGAACGCTCCAGAACCCATCGCTGGGTCGCATATGGACAGTCCCAGCAGGGCCGACGAGGACTTCAGAACTCTCTCCTGGTTGAGGTTGGTGGAAGGTTCCCAGATGAGTGGTTCCAAAGCGGAGGCTACAACGGCCTCGGTCAGAGTCTTAGGAGTGTAGTGCGTCCCAGTTACGCGCCGGTTGCCGGAAACGGCCACTATGAACGCGCCAGGGCGGTATACGACGAGTTCTCCCCAGGCATCGACCCGCAGCAGAGAGCCGTATGGGAGGATGCGTTCCCGGAGGTTCTCATCGCTGGTGGCCAATCTGAGGGCGGCAGTCAGTTCGGGCCTGAGCGGCTTCTGAAGGTCTCGTTTGATCGCAGCTTCCGTCCGCCCAGTCTGATCCGCAATAACTTGGATTAGCCTCATCTGCCCATGTGCGCTTGCTGACTCCAGCTCGGAGAGCTGTACGTTGGGCAACTGAATCTTGCTGGACCCCTTGAGGCCTAGTACCACCGTCGGGGCGCGCGTTGCTGTGTGTTCAAGTAGGCCTTCGTAAACGTGCCCTATCTGCTCCACATCAAGCGCGCGGTAGGACAGCGCGAGCGCCCCGTGGGAGTGCTCCAGGACCTGAAGCGAGTTCAGCAGAAGCAGGACAGTCCTGTTGTCGATAGGGAGGGGATGCGATGCATCGGCCTCCCATGAAGTGCCGGATGGTCTTCCCTCCAGGAAGGGGTAGCGATCCGGGTCGAAAAGTGACCCGCCCATTGCCGGGATTCGCAGGTCCTCGTGCTCAATGCCAGCGAAGATCGATCGGAACACGGATAGAAGACGAGCCCAGGCGTCGTACCGACGTTCCAGCACCTCCTCTCCGTATTGGTCCGCTTCCTCGGCGAGTTGACCGCGCAGCGTCGATACTGCGAGATTCTGGTCGTAGATCGGGTCGCCAAGCAGGAACAGACCGCGCTCTTCGGCGCAGAGGCTGAAGACTAGCCGCATCATGACCGTCAATCCGGCTTCGTAAAGCGTGGACGGTGAGACTCCTTGCAGCAGGTCGCGGTCGCGGTCCTCGTCGGCCTTGTCGAGGGCTTGGATCAGAACCTCTGTGGCCCGTCGGACTTGCTCGCCAAGGGTGTCAGTCACCTCGTCTTGGTGCTTCAGTGACTCGTCCAAGAGCGCTTCAAGCGTCGCCTCTGTTGGGCCGAAGCAACGTCGGACACCGAGCAAGGACTGGAAGGCTCTAAGCGTCGCGGGCTCTTGAAGCCAGTAGTGGGAGTACCAGGTCGTCTGGCCAGACGGCGAGTCGAGTGGGGCGTTGACCAGCACCCATTCCTCGCCGTTCGTCACCAAGCCAAGGCGGACGCCGTGCGCACGGCACAAGAGGGTCATCCGTTCTATCTCCGAGACCAGCCACCCGTCGGCGTTGGCAACAGAGTCGAGGCGAGTGCCCGGTGGGACGGTCTTGATGAAGAGCCTCGCCTTGGATGAGCCAAGGGAGTGGACTATCCATGAAGGCCCGAATGTCGCCGTACCGTCACACGGCGAGACGGTTGGCGGGGCTCCTCGCCAACCGGAGGCAGCGGTCAGGGATTCGGCGTCATACCCCAGGAGTTCGCTCAGTACCAGGTTGATCCAGGCGTCGTGGAGGGCTGGTAGAAGCTCATCGTCTTCGTCAACCGCGTCGCGCCACTCCTCGTAGGCCGACCGCAGTTGCTGACGCCTCGGGGTCTCCACAGATTCAAGACCCTGAGGAAAGGCCTGCTCCAGCACCTGGACCGTGAGGAAGGGGCCGATGGTCTCGACCAGTGAGAGCCACTCGACTTGTTGGGATGTCACGGGCATGGCTTCACATCCTTCCTGCAAGTGACTCGGGAATGAGGAAGATGGCAGCGGCGGGAAACGTGCGTCCCACCGGGTCAGCGTATTGCCTCCGGACGGCTGCTTCCTCTGCTTCGCGTTCTTCGGGAATCCTGGTCAGCCGTGCTTCCAGGGCGCTGATGTCCTTGCGCACTTGGCTCATTTCCGCTGGGGACATGCCCGGCAGGTACAACTGGCCGTCGGCCTCGTCAGGGTTGAGTTCCTTAAGGATGCCCGCTTCCAACTCATTTAGGATCATCTGGAGGTCAGCGACCTCGGTTTCCATACGGCTGGCCAGCGTCTTGTCCAGTTCTCTCAGCCGCTCGTCCGATCTGGCTTCGACTGCCCGCATGATGGCCTCCTCGTTCGCCTCGAATCGCTGTTTGAGGATCGCGAAGAGCCGCTCGCTCGGTTCAACGCTGGACGCGGCGGCGATGAGGTCGTTGCGGCGCCCCACTTGTGTGATCCTGGTGAATCGGTCGTGGCCGAGTTCGCCGCCGGACAGCGTGAGTTCCTCGTGTAGACGACGGTGGTCGCCGCCGGTGACGACGAGGCGCGACCAGACCAAGACAATCGGAGTCAGGGCCAGGTCGTCGGGGACGGTGCGAACAGCGACGCGGTACAGCTTCTTGATGTCGTCGAGAGACCAGATTTCCTCGCGCAGCAAGCGCAGACACATTTGGACGAGGCGATGGTTCATATGAGCCAGCACCACATCGTCGCGGTCCTTGGCGACCGCGTGGTCGAACGTGATCGGGCGGCGGTCCTTGGTGTGCGGGTGCTCCAGACCATGAGTAGCTCGTCCCCACGCACCGGTCAGCAGCGGCACATCGAAGGCGCTCCCGGCGGAAGCGTTCTTGAGCGACACTGGGACGAGCGGCGGCTTCTCGGCCAGGTCGAGTGCCACTTCGACCGCTCGCTCCATGTTGCGGGGAGACATGTGGAAGTCATCCTTGGCCTCAATAAGGCGCTGGTGCAGGTTCTGTATACGCTCCCGGAGTTGGCGTTCGGCCTTCACTGACTGTCGCGCGCGGGCGGCTGCGGCCTCGGCGGCAACCGTGTTGAACGAGGTGCGACGCCCCAGCATGATCTCTTCGATCTGCTTGGCGATGACCGGCCCGACGCTGCCGAGGTCTTGCCGGATGGACTCGACCTTGGACGCGGCGCGCATGAGGTACTCGTGGTCGCCCGCGATCTCGCCTGGTGTCAATGCGCTGCCGTCGTGGGTTCGGCCCACTGGGTGCCAGATGAACACGGTGCTTTGTTTCTGGCCGTGGCGGTCGATACGGCCATTGCGCTGTTCCATGACGTTGGGGTTCCAGGGAATCTCGACGTGGATCAGGTAGTTGCAGTGGTTCTGGAGGTCGATGCCCTCTGAAGCTGCGTCCGTGGCGAGCAAGATGCGGACAGGGGCAACGGACGGGTCGGCCTGGAACGCAGCCTTGACGGCCTCCCGCTCGTCTGGCTGGAGCCCGCCGTGGAGGAACGTGAGACGGTCGCCGCCGTAGCCGTGCCCGGCGAGGATCTGGTGGAGCCAGGCGTGGCTCGCCCGGTACTCGGTGAACAGGATCACCCGCTTGTCGTTCCAGTTGCCGTCCTCGTCCTTTAAGTGGTCTTCAATCCACCGGAGTATCGCCTTGGCCTTGGAGTCCGCCTTGTTCCTGGATGCCTCGGCCCAGGCCGTGAGCCGGTCGAGCATGTCACGCTGGTCTCTGGACAGGGGCGGTGCCAACTCGGCGGCCTTCTCCACTGCCTCCTGCTCGGCTTCCTCCAGGGCGTAGTCGTCAGCCTGGTCCTCTTCCGTGCGCAGGATCGCCTTGCGCAGGATGCGGTCGTCCAAGGTGTCAGTGATCTTTGGTGCTCGCAGCCCGGCCAGCGTGTCACGATGCTTCGCCAAGGTCGAGGCGAACGCTTCCGGAGACGAGAACAGGCGTTTCTTGAGGAGCTTGTGGGCGAAATCCGTGCCGTAGGCGTACTTGCTGCCGCCGACGGTCTTGGAGCGGTCGGCGATGTACTGCTGGAGCAGGGCGTAAACTCGGCGTTCCCCGTCGGTGTAGGCCACCTCCAGCGGCTCCAACTTCCGGACGGGGAATACCGGATGGCCGTCGGCGTCGGTGATGTCGCTCTTGAGGCGGCGCACCATGACGCGATGGAGTTGCTGCTCGTCGGGGAGAACTGACCGGGCGAAGCGTTGGTCGTCGAGGAGTTCAAGCAGCGATGTGAAGGATGACTGGTAACCGTTGTGTGGCGTCGCCGTCAGGAACAGGTGATGTGCGAAATGCGGGGTCAGGGTGCGAATCAACCGGGTCCGCTGGCTCTCCAAGGTATACTTCTCTGCCGCCGCCGGGGCGACGTTGTGGGCCTCATCGACCACCAGGATGTCAAACTTCCTCGGGTAGCTGATGTGCGGGGGCAGGATGTCCTTCAGTAGTCGCAGACCCTCACCGGCCTTCGCCCAGTCCATTGATGTGATGAGACGCGGGAATGAGGCCCAAGGGTTGGCCTGGATGCCCCGGCTACGCCGCAGCTTCTTCACGTAGTCGGTGTCAACGATTCGAAACTCCAGGCCGAACTTCTCTTGCATCTCCGTCTGCCACTTGATCTGGAGGCTGGCTGGACACACGACCAGGACGGTCCTGGCTCGATGCCGGACGAGGAGTTCCTGGATGACGAGGCCCGCCTCAATCGTCTTCCCGAGGCCCACGTCGTCGGCGATGAGGAGGTTGACTCTGGCCATGTCGATGGCGCGGACCAACGGGTCGAGCTGGTAGTCCTCAATGGCGATGCCGCTTCGGAACGGCGCTTGGAGGGACGAGCGGCTGGCGTTGGTGACGGCACCCCAGCGCACAGCATCAACGAAGGCTTCGAGGCGTTCGTCGGAGTCCCAGCCCGTGATGGACGGAAGGCCGGCCTTCTCCAGCACTTGCGCTCCCGGCTCAAGCTCCCAGATGACCTGCAACTCTTCGCCAAGAGCGTCCTCGTCCAGCGAGGAGAGTGTGATGAGGTGTTGCGGTCGGGAACCTGGCAGCGAACTGCTGCCGGGTGCATCGGACACAACCCACTGGCGGCGGCGCACCTCAACAAGCTGGCCAGGTTCGGGAACACTTCGATTGGGAAGGGGAGTTGCAGAAGCGTTGGCGATCGTCATGCGGGGGAATTCCTGCCGAGCTCCAGGCCATCTTGGTGCGCCTTGACGTGGGCGCTGATGCTCTGGCCGATGACCTTGCCTAAGGCGACTGGCACGGCGTTTCCGATGAGCCGTCCGATGGCTTTCATTCGTACCGGCTGTCCCTCAGGCACGAACTGGTATGTACGGGGGAAACTCTGGAGCAGAGCACCTTCTCGCAAGGAGATGGCCCGGTCCTGTGTTGGATGACCGAAGCGACCGTTTCCGAACCCGTAGAACTGTGTCGTTATAGTCGGGGCCGGATCTAGCTTCGTCATCCGCCCGTAGACCCCGGGATATGTCTTTCCAGACCTCTTGCGATGGCACTCGGCAACAAGTTCCTCGGGCCAGTCGCGCCAGGTCCCACCCTGCTTGGACGCCTTCATCCGCTTCATATTCAGCGGCGACAGTGCCGAAGACTGATGCAGAGGATCATCGGGGTCAGATCCACCGGCTTCCAGCTCGGGCATATCGCCAATGGCCCTCCACACGGACGTCTGGGACTTCTTCAGGTGTTTCGGGGGCAGCAATGAGATCGGTCCGAGGCGCGATGCCAGCAGCACCAGACGGGTGCGATGCTGGGGTATACCGTAGTCGGTGCAATTGACCAGCTGATGCATGACCTCGTAGCCGTGACCCTCAAGTGAGCTCTCGAACTCGCCGAACACTTTGTGGTCAAGCAGTCCGACCACATTCTCCATCGTCACGATCTCGGGGAGTATTTCGCCTACTAGACGGGAGAAGTCCCGCAGTAGCCACCAACGGTCGTCTTCCTCTGACGCCTTCTGGTTGTAGCTAGAGAATGTCTGGCAGGGAGCGCAACCAGCTAGGAGCCGCACGCTGCCGGCGGTGTAGTACTGGCTGAGGTCTTCGCCGCTGAGCTCGCTGACCGACTGGAGAAGGAACTGCGCTTCGTTGTTAGCGGTGTAGGGGAACTGGCACGCCGGATCAATGTCGACTCCGATTCGGACCTTGATACCCGCTTTGCTCAGGCCGTGTGTGAGGCCCCCAGCCCCACAGAACAGATCCACGGCGCTAATGCTCACGCGCCTCTGCGTCACCTGGTGTCACTCCCACTAGCTTGATCTTTGCTCTTGTTCTTGCCAGGGCTGCCCGCCGCCCGTCCAGTCTCAATCCAGGCGTCCACTTGGTCCTTCTTGAAATCTCCACCCTCGGCCGACCCCTGTGCGCGGGCATCTCGGAACGGTCGATCCAGCGGTACGCTGTGTCCTGCTGACCCCGAGGTACTCACAGATGTCTTCTGCGGATAACCATCGATCTTGCGCTCCGGCCATTCTGCCCACTCCTGACATGGTTCACGTTCTCGCCCGCAGCGGTGGTCAATCTTGCCACGCGGAGCACCTGGCCTTGCTTGCGCAGGGCCTATGCTTCCAAGGTTCTTCAAGCCGATCTTAGCGGCAGCGATAGGCGATAGGCCGTGTTGTGCTGCAGTTTGCCTGTCCCGCTAGCATTCGTTTTCATCGGCGAACAGCATAGGAAGAGCCATGATTGTGGCCGCTGATCGTGGTGACCGAGCGGGAGCCCTGAAGAGTTCGCTGAGTGGCAGGGCTGGACCCGCTTGAGTGATGCGAAGGTTGCTTGACTACGCGGTTGTCGGTCCGGTTGTCCTTCGCCTTCATCCGTCAGCCTCGGATTGGGGGGCGCTTCGGCGCCATCAACTATGGGCAGCACGATCTGAGCGTTCACCCGCGCAGCGGCAACCCATGTCGTCGACTCATTTCGTCGGTGCCAGGAGGTCCGATTGTCGCTTCCGCAAAATTGAAATCCGCATGCTTGGCATCATCTTGTGGGCACGATCGGCTTGGGCTGGCGGTGCCGGGAAGCAGCCCTAGGACGCGGATGATGCTCGTCGATCAGTGGGCCCGTCCGCTCTACGCATTGTTCGGCCAGGTGCAGGTTGGAGACAAGACGAGCGCGTAGGTCCGCTGCTGGTCGCGTGCTGGCCTGGTTCGGGCGGGCGAGCAGCGAGACTGCTTTCTCTGCGTCGTAGCCGGCTTCGTGGATCTGCTGAATTGTTCTGGCGAGCGCTGGCCAGTCAGGTTGGCTGGTGAGTCGTGGGTCCGCATTGTTGGCAGCTTCGGCCCACCGGTTGTTGCGGTTTGCGGCTTCGAGTCGGCGACGCACGCTGGCGGTGTTGAACAGGGTTTGGGCGGCTGCGGCGCGCGGATCGGTGTTCCAGACGCGGGCGTGGCGGGCGAGCGCTTCTCGTACCGTGCTGAACGGCACGCTGAGTCGTTCGGAGATCTGCTGACTGTCGGCGTCCCACGAGTTTGGAGGCCGGGCAGCAATGATCTGTGCGGCTTGGTCGATGGCTTCCCATTCGGTCAGGATGGCGAGCCTCTCATCAATCATGGTGTGGGCCATGGGCTCGGCTCTGTCGAGGGTTGCCGCGACTTGGCTGGGCCCGCGGCTAGTGAGCAAGTCGGCTGGGTCCGTACCTTCTGGGAACACGGCGCGGCGGGGGTCGATGCCGTGTGGTGTGAGCTGCCAGTAGTCGCGTTCGGCGGCGAGGTGGCCGGCGAGGTCGGCGTCTGTGGCGATCACCACATCTGAATGGCCGTGTAGCAGGGCTGCTTGTTGGTCAGTGAGGGATGTGCCAAGGGGTGCGAGCCCGGTGTAACGGGCGCCGCCGCTGAGGGTGACCGCGATCGCGTCCATGGGGCCTTCGACGATGACGGGAATGGTGCCGGGTCGGGGCGTTCCGTAGAACTGGTCTCCCTTGTGAAAAAGCGGGGTTTCACCGGTGTTGAGATACTTGGGCCCGGCGCTGCCGTCGTCAGGAGAGTCGGGATTGCGGCGGCCGACGAATCCGAGGATCTCGCCTTCGTCGTTGGTGATGGGGAAGACGATCCGGTCGCGGAACTGGTCGATGAGCCGTCCAGTGGACGCCGTGCGGGCGACTCCGCCAGCGATCATTTCGGTGTCGCTGACTCCGAGCCGACGCAGGTGGTGAACGAGGCTGGTCCATCCCGCCGGCGCGTGTCCGGGCTGGACGAGCGGGTGCCCGGTGAGATCGGCTCCGAACCGTTCCATCAGATAGGTCTGTGCCCACGAGCCAGGCAGTTTGCCGGCGTAGAAGTCCTGGGTGAGCTGATTGATGTGAACGAGCCGTTCCCGGGTGGCGGGGCAGGTCCGCCAGGCGTCGGCGCGGTCCATCTGGCGGGCGATCTCGGCGTCGGTTGGCTCGAAGACGCCGACGCTCGCGGATCGGAGGAGCGCGGCCATGGCGAGTTCGGACTCGACATCGTTCAGGTTCTCCGGGTTGAGGCGGTCATACTCCTCCTGCCCATTGGGCGCGGGCACCTGCTGGGTTCGCGGGTCGGGCGGCTCCCAGCCGTCATAGAGGTCGTCGGGCGGCATCTGCTGAGGTCCTTCTAGGTCGGGCATGCTCGGGCCTTCGGTGAGCGTGCTGACGCGCGCGAGCAGTGCCAGCCAAGGATCGTCTTCATGTGCGGCGCTGATCGGGTGAAGGAGCAACTGTTCGGGTTGCCATCCGCGTTCGAGGGCTTCGTCGATTTGCTGGCGGAGCGATGGCCAGAACCGACTTGCGGTGAGCTGGTGGGCGTTGGTTTCGCCAATGAATACGGCGAGTCGGTCGGTCCATGCGGTCGGTGTGGCGTCTTGGTCGGTCGCGGGGATGTGGCGTTGAATTCGCCACCAGAGGGCAGCTGCGGCGTGGTCGTCAGGGAGCGGCGCGGCGGCGGCAGCCTCGTGCAGCAATGTGGCGGCGTCGTGGCCGGTGCGGGCGAGGCCGGCGAGCCGGTCGGCGAGTTGTGGCAGGAAATCATCGTCGGTGATCGCCGGGCTGACTTGGCTGAGCGCTTCGCCCCATTCGGCGAGCGCTGGGGCAGTGCCTTGCCGGATCTGCTGGTTGAGGTGATGTTGCCAGTCGACTGCAGCGCGGGAAAGCTGGATGGGTCCGGTGGGGCGCCGATCGGTGGCTTCGATCTGCATCGCGGCCCGCCACACTTCTACGTCCGCGATCACCTGATCACTCGGGCGACGCACGCCAGCTGGTACCCATGCGGGATCGCTGCCGGTTGTTACTGCTTGCTCGCGTACCTGATTGGCGAGGTGAGCAACGAGATCGGAGCGCTGGTGGAGCCATGTTCCGAACGTGGGTTGGTCGGCGAGTGCTTCGGGAATCCCAGGGATCCAGGGGAGAGGTCCGGGTGTGGTGTTGCGTAGTCCGCTGTCGTCCATGCGCCAGGAAATGACGGCGGCCACGTCATAGGCGCTGGCGATCTCACGTAAGTCGATAGCGTCACGAACTCGGTCGAGCGGATTGATGTCTTGCGCGCCTAGGAGGAGCAGATGAGCACGCAGGGTCGGCCAGGCTGGGGCATCGCTAATGCCGGGCAGCAGCTGTTCTGCGTTGGCGTCGAGACCCGTTACGTAGTCGTTGCCCAGGTGATGTTCGGCAGCGACCTGGAGTCCGTCGAGGTACTGCTGCGTCGCGTCGCCGAGCAGCAACACAGGATCTGTCTGGTCGCGCAGCAGGGTGGTGGCCGAGACTTGAGATCCGTCGCGGGCGAGAATCTTGGCAAGGATATCGGTCGGAGTAAGCGGGCTGACGCCTTCTGGGCGGATGAGAGAAGCGTCGTCACCGTCACCGATGACCTCCAGCCACACATGGTTTTCCTGCCGGCCGCGGGTCATCATCGTGTAGAACTGCTGCCTGGTTTCATTGCCTGTCGCGAGGCCGTGCATGGTGTCGGCAGACACGCCTTGTGCGGAGTGCACAGTGGTGGCGTAGCCGAGTTCGACGCTTGTTTGAACGTAGCCGGCAGGCAGTGTGACTTGGCGTCCGGTCTGGTTGTGCTGTACTAGCAGGTCGCCGCCCCGCGTAACTCGGCGGACGACCCAGCGGTCGCCGTTCTTCACCCAATCGGTGCGAGAGACTCGTAGCTGGCGGTCATTGGTGCGGGTGATCACGGTGTCGCCGACGCTGGCTTCGCACCCGTCTGCGAGCCGGACCTCGTGTCCCGCCTCGGTACCGTTGGGCAGGCCTGTTAAGCGGTAGTTGCGTGCGCGTTGGTTGAGTTCGCGGACCAGGTTGCGGGTGGGGGCGAGCATGATCGAGTCGAGGTGGTTGACGGTGTCGCATCGCCATGCGTCGAAGGCGCGATCGGTCATAGTGGTCAGGTCACCGACATGAACGCGCTGATTGTCGAGGTAGAAGCCCAGCGCCGCGGCCTCGCCATCACGCAGAGCAAGAGACGCCGCAGATTCGGCGGAATCAGCGAACCGCATGAGTTCATTGAGGCGAACCGCGCCGTGGGTCGCCTGGATATCGCGCAGTGTCCCGCCCGCGCCGATCGCTGCGAGCTGCTGATCGTCCCCGATCAGCCGCACGGACGCGCCGCGATCGACCGCCCACGAGCACACACGGCTGAGACTCAGAGTGTCGGCCATCCCGGCTTCGTCAATCACTATGAGCGTTTGCTGACCGATGTTCCGTGCCCAGCGAGGCGGGTTACCGTGCTCGATATGCCAAGCGAGCTTGGCCAGGGTTTCGGTGATCGTGCCGGTTTGGTCGCGCAATTGGGTCGCAGCCGCAGCCGAGGGTGCCAGACCTATAACGCTTCCGCCGCCAGCAGTCCAGGCGGCTGCCAGGGTTTGCATGGCGGTGGTCTTGCCTGCGCCCGCGGGGGCAATTGCGAGCTGCAAGAAAGCCGACGATGTCGCCATTGCTGTAACCAGTTCGGTCTGGCCGGGGTTCAGAGGGCGACCAGCTTCGGAGCTTGCGTCCAGGGCTGCGGTCACGCGCTCGCCACCAACGCGGCGCCCACCGGTTCGGCCTGCGAGGTCGACCAGCTGGCGCTCGGCTTGGACGACCTCGGCACTGGTGTACAGGTCGGCTCCGGCGACGGTATACACGCTTGACCCGTCACGGCGACGTAGCGGCACGGGTTCGGTGATGCCCATGTCCGGGCGGGCCAGCGGGAGCGACCGGTCGGCGACAGCGGCCACCAGCAGATTCACCGCAGCATCCAGGCGTTCGATCGGAACGTCGGTGTGGCGCAACTGCCGCAGCGCCTCGGCACGCATGTGAGCGTTCTGCCAAGTCGCCGACCGGTTCGACAGTATGCGCACGATACGGTCGGCGGCATCGTGGAACCAAGCCGCGTCGGCATGCGCAAGCTCGGGGCGGGTGGCGCTGACGACGTTATCCAGCATCCGTCGCAGCGGACCCTCGCCACCAAGAGTCTCTATTGCCTGGGCGCGCCAGAGGGTGCGTTGCTGCGCCAAGGACCGAGGCTCGTGTTTGGCCTCCCGAGTTTCGAGCGTGGCCTGCTGGGCAAGCTTGACCGCTTCTATGACAGACGGCGGCCGGTGGTGGTTGCGTTGAAATTCCGTCACCAAGCTGGCACGGCGATGCTCGATATCCGTGCGACGGCTGGACCAGCGTTCGTTCAACTCCGCGGAGATTCCCGCGAGTTCGCGGACGGGGCGTTTGCGGGCATCGGTGGAAGGACGATCCACGAATCGAAACCCTTCGCACTCCAGAAGTTTGATCAGCGCCGTGTTGTATTGCTCGGACGCCGCTACCGCGCCGCGGTACAGGACGCGGCCGTCGATCGATAGCCATTTCCCAGAGGCCGCGGTGCGGACCTTGTTGGCTACCGCGACGTGAGTATGAAGGTCAGGGTCACCTGCTCGTGAATCCCGGTGAGTGAATGAGGCTGCGACTAGCCCGGTGACATCAACCTGCCGCACACCGCGCGTGCCTTCCCGGGAATAGAGCAACTCGGATTCGATGAAATCCAGGGCGTGTTTGACGGCCTTCTGGTGGGCCAATTCGATGCGCGCCGAAGTGGTCGGGTCGGCCAGCGCCCAAAGGGTGGAGACGCTCTTGGGCGGAGAAAAGGTCAGGTCGAACCCTGCAACTGCCGATGCCACGGGACGCGAATGCCGGGCGATCGTCCCGGCTAGTTCACGGGCATCTGCCGGCGGACGACCGAACTCTCGGACGAAGGTCTCGCGCGCCACGTCGGTTCGGATGCGGGCGCGGTCATCGATAGACACCGGAGCGTCGTGATGGAGCCCGCGGGACATGTTTAGGTCGCCGATCCGGCGAGCCACCTCAATGCGAAACTCGTCGATGGCGCCATTGATCCGGAACGGGGTCCCCAGCCGGCGGGCGGCGTCCTTGAGTTCTTCGGGGGCATCCGGGCCGAGCTCGCGGACCAGAGCGGGGCCGATCGGGTTGAGGCCGGCACCGAATAGGGCCTGCATCTGCTCCTGAGTGACGACCGAGTCAGGCAGATTCGGGTCGATAGACGCGCACCCCGACCCCACCCACACTCCTGGGGTCTCACCGCGTTCGGTGTAGTACGAGGCCAGGCCGGTATGGCCTTTCTCGGTAATATCTTGCACGGCGACCTGACGGGTCAGGTAGTCATAGCCCGACCCGGCCGACAACTTGTGCAGTGACATCGTCACACCACCACAAGCGTCGGGACGGTGCTGTCCCGCTCACCTCAGGAGGCTGGTTCGGGCGGGCTCAGTCCTCGGGGATCATCGCTGCCAGGGTGCTGACCGTGGCAGCCACGTCGCGCCAGCGAGTTGCCCGATGCGTGGGAGAGGCAATCATCGGTTTCACCCGTGCCAGGACAGCATTCAGCGCATCCGGATCACCTGCGACTAGATCAATTGCCTCCTCCCTCGACAGCTGACGCGTGAGCCGCAAGTGCTCGTCGATCGCCAGCGAATCGGGTTCCCTGGCTCCCCGTTTCGGTCTCAGCTCCCGCTCAATGCGCCGCTGACGCGCAGCGCGGCTCTTGCACTTCGAGGAGCAATACCGGTTCGGCCGGCCCGCCCCCGGCTGCGAGGGAACCGGGTCACCGCACACCGGACAGGATCGCTGGGCTACGGGTGATCCGTCGTCGCTCATGGTGTGTCCCTTCCTGCCACCAAAATAACGTGTTATTCCGAAAGTGCAAGAGGTGTGTCGGGTTTGATGGGGTCGCGTTGCTCCTGGGATGGGGTTACGGGCAGGAGGGCAGTTGATGGCGGGGCGTGCTCGGCGTTGTCTGGCCGCTAGTGTCGTGCGGCGTAGCTGATTCGTTGACCGTGTGGGCTCTCGAACGTTCGTCGCAGCGGGGTCATACGCTAGAAGCATGGTCGCGGTGCGGGAGCGTCTGGTTGACGATGCGTTGGCCTGGCTGCTGAGCGGTGATGTCGCCGTCCAGTTCCAAACGTATCGTGATCTCCTGGGAGACGAGCGTCCTGACTTGCAGCGGCGGATCGCGTTCGAAGGTGACGCGGGGACGATTCTGGCGGCGCACTCCGAGCCGGGGTGGGGTCGCGGGTTCTATGAACCGAAGTGGACCAGCACCCACTACTCGCTGCTGGAACTCCGCGACCTCGCTGTGGCCCGTGATCACCCGGTCTGCATGGGCGAGGTCACGGCGGCTATCGAGCGGCACAAGGGCGGCGACGGAGGCTTCAACCCTACAGACTCGGTGAAGGAATCGGACGTCTGCATGAACGGGATGTTCCTGGCGTTCGGCTGCTACTTTCACGCGGACGCGGCAGGACTTGAGAGCATCGTGGACTTCGTGCTCCGGCAGCGGCTGGACGATGGCGGATTCAATTGCCGGGCGAACCGGTCAGGTGCCCGCGTGTCGTCCGTGCATTCGACTACCAGTGTCATTGATGGGTTCTCGGAGTATCTCAGGAGCGGCTACAGCTACCGAGCGCACGAGGTCCGAGAGGGTGTCGACGCCGCGATCTCGGCGCTTCTGGCGCGACACTTGTACCAACGCCGGTCAAGTGGAGAGCCGATCCGCGTGGAGTTCACGAGGCTCCATCATCCCGCGCGGTGGCACTTCGATGTGCTCCGCGGGCTCGACGTGCTCCGCAGCGCCGGGTCGGCCTACGATGATCGGCTCGACGCCGCTGTGGGCGCGGTACTCCGTCGCAGGCTCTCCGATGGTCGCTGGTCCGCGGCGGCACAGTATCCCGGTCAGGTTCACATCGCGTACCCGCGCGCGGGCGAGCCGAATAGGTGGATCACGCTGGGAGCGCTTCGAGTGCTGGCCTGGGCCGCATCATGACCGCCCCCGCCCACTCAGCTGCCTGTCAACGAGATTCAGACGGGCGACACTAGGTATTTGCGGTCGCGATGTTGATGGCTTGCCGGAGCTGGGGGAGTAGGTCGGCTGCTTCATCGGCAGCGATGATCACTGATTGACCTGCGGTCGCGGGAAGAACCGCGTGGTGCTGGTTGCGAGTTCCTTCGGCAATCTCGGCGACGAGTTGGAGGGCGGCATCCAACTGTGAACCGCCGTATATGCCTGCCACGTCGAAGTCGTAGTCGATCAGTCTCGTCGCGAGTTCGTGGAAGCGGCTATCCAGCCGTCGCATGGCGACGCTGCCCGGTGCGGGAACGGTGATCTCAAGCCAATCCATAACAGAGAGCGTATGGGAACTCGCATGCCGCGACCCCGATTGACCGATCGCTGCCTCCCTTCCTTGCCGTGGGCACGGGAGCAGGAACCCTGGCCCATCTTGCCTGTGGTGATGAACCAGGTCGATCAGGAAGGGGCCAAACCGATGACAGCATCACGGGTTCGGGTGGCAGCGCGGCGCAGTGTGGTGGACGCTCAAGCCGAGCGGCGCAGGCAACGGCGAGAACGGGAGGACCGGATCGCCGCATTGGCGATTGAGGTGAACGTCACGCTCGCGTCCGGACGCGCCGCACTGAACAAAGCAGAAGCCGCCGCGGGGATGGCGCTGGCCCAGATGCTCGCGATGGGGATGAGCGTCGCCGAGGTCGTCGAATGGTGTGCCAGTGACCTGACAGTCAAGGACGTGAGCAGGCTGCGTCGCATCGCCGATACCGCAACCGGCCAGGACGAGCCGGACGAGAAGGGCGTGGCGAAATGAGCGAGCCAGTCTTGCCTGAGGACTACCTCGGTGTCTTGGATGACTTGAAGCAGCGGGTGCGGCAGGCGCGGTATCGCGCCCAGCGCCAGGTCAATACGGAGTTGATCCAGATGTATTGGCAGATCGGTAAGGTCCTTGTGGAGCGAACCGATCAGGCGCAGTGGGGTGAGAGGATTATCCGGCGACTTGCGAGCGACCTGAGGGCTGAGTTTCCGGATTCTCGAGGCTTCTCGTCAAGAAACCTGTTCTACATGCGCGCGTTTGCGCGAGCCTGGCCAGATGCCGACCTGGAAATAGTGCAACGGGTCGTTGCACAACTGCCGTGGGGTCATGTGATCACGCTTGTGGAGAAGCTCACTGAGCCTGCGCATCGCAACTGGTACGCATCGCAAGCGGTGGCCCACGGATGGTCCCGACCAGTGCTTGAGCATCACATCAAGACGCGGGCGCACCTGCGGTTCGGTGCGGCGCCGACGAACTTCGACGAGATCTTGGGTCCGGCGTCGTCCGACCTCGCCCAGCAAATCACCAAGGACCCGTACATCTTCGACTTCCTGGACGTGGAGCCTGGCTACGCCGAGCGTGATCTGGAACAAGCGCTGACGGATCGGATCATCCAGACCCTCGGTGAATTGGGTAACGGATTCAGTTTCGTGGGCCGCCAGGTGCCCTTCGTCGTCGACGGCGACGAGTTCTTCATTGACTTGTTGTTCTTCCACATCGAACAGTTGCGGTACGTGGTGCTGGAGTTGAAGGTTGGTAAGTTCAAGCCCGAGTATGTTGGCCAGCTCGGCTACTACGTCACGTTGGTGGAGGATCGGCTGCGTGGACCGCAGCATGCTGCCACTGTCGGGTTGCTGCTGTGTACAGACAAGAACGAGCGGGTCGTGCGGTATTCGTTGGCGGGCAGTGCTCAACCGATCGCGATCGCAAGTTACGACCTGCTGCCGCCTGCCGAACGGGCGGCGCTGCCATCCGAAGACGACCTGCGGCGTGTCCTGGGGCTCGATCCGTGAACCGGAACGTGCCCGTTCCTTCGGTCTAAGTCCTCAATCACGTGTCGTTGCTTTTCGAGCGTCCAGGAGGTCTTCGCGGCGAGTTCTGCAAGAGCCAGTTGGATGAGTTGTAAGAGCACAAGGAATAGCACTCCTCGGCACTAAGACAGCTGAGGCTAAGTGCAAGACCCGGCGCAGTGACCTCAACCATGCCGGGCACTTCCCTTGTCGCAGGCTCTTCAAATAGCCTTGTGCTCGTGCTCTCCCATGACGATGTCCGGAACCTGCCGTTGCCAGATCTCAGTCTGAAACTCCTGGCATCGCTGAGCGATGAACAGGCGAACTTCAATAATGTGATTCAAGGATTCCGAAACGCCGGAGCCTTCGGGGACCCGCTGCCGCAGGATATGAAGGTGCTTCTTGCGCGTCTGTCGGATGCCTGGGCTTGGCTGGAAGCACACGCACTGATCGGGCCGTCGTCCGAGAGCCCACCAACGGGCAATTGGCAGCGTCCTACGTCTCTAGGCCATGAGATCCGCAAAGACGGCGCGGCGCTCGCCAAGATATGGGCTGCGGACCGCCTTGCGGGCGATCTACACGAGGCGTTGACTTCGGCTGTTTCGAACTTCGCGTTAGGAGACTATGAGACTGCTGCGTTCGCCGCGATGAAGGCAGTTGAGGTGGAGGTACGTCGCGTCGCAGGTCTGCCAAACGAGCTGCTTGGTGTACCGCTCATGCGCAAGGCTTTCAATCCCAAGGATGGTGTTTTGCGGGATCCCGAGGCAGAGGGCGGGGAACAACAGGCTGCCGCCGACCTATTCGCGGGGGCCATCGGGGCATACAAGAATCCAGCGAGTCACCGTACCGTTCAGTTTGAAGACCCGGTGGAGGCCGCTGAGGTCCTTCAACTTGCGGATCTCCTGCTTCGCATCGTCAGCCGCGCTGAAGGCCGACTCGCACGTTAGTTACTGCGGAGGACGAGGCGACGGGTTGACGCTGGATCACCAGCTACCTCCACTTCCAGTACCCAATAGACGCTCGGGCTCGTCACTGGAGTCCTGTCACCGCCCAAGCCTGGGTGTTCCGTTCTCAATCTGGTCACGGACCATACCGATTGCTGTGGCATCAGGAGGTATCGCTCGCCACGGCGCCAACTGCTGCTTCCTGATGCCACGGTCGGGCGATGGACAGTAGTCAGAGGCTTGACGATTGCCGGGCCTTCTTACTCCGGAGGTACTCAGCGTGAAGACCGCCGGTCGCGATCTCTCCACGATTGTGGGTGGAATTCGAGATGACAGTTCTGAGGGAGTCCATTGAGCGGGAAGGACCGCTGGTATGGACTTGTGATGGCAAGACACCGATGAAGGGAGCTTGCCGTGACTGCTGTCGGTCCGCGTACGCGGGACTTGCCGCTGGTCATTGAAGACCTGCTGGTTGCCGCGGAGGTAAAACACGAAGATGGTGCGCCAGCCGAAGAGGTGGACGATCTCCTCGGTGGGGCCAAGGCGTTGTTGGCCGGCGAATCTTTGGATTTGCCGTTGGAGTGGAACGATGGCCAAGCGTGAGCTTTCGGATGCCGACAGAGCCGAGTTTGCTGCTGAGCGGCGTGAGCAGCTGGAGTTGTGGCAGTCGAAGCTGACTGAGAAGGTTGCCGACCTCGTGAACGGCGATCAGTGGCAGCGGTGGCTTGACGTCGCCGCCCGGTTCACCTCGTATTCGTTCCGCAATTCCTTGTTGATCTTGCTTCAGCGGCCCGACGCGACCGCGGTGGCCGGCTATAAGGCGTGGCAGAGGTCGTTCGGACGGCAGGTGAATCGTGGTGAGGTCGGTATCAAGATCCTTGCACCTGTGACAAGGCGAGCAGACACGGTCGCTGCTGATGGTCGTCCAGTGCTGGATCAGTTCGGTCAACCGGTGAAAGAGACCCTAATAGTCGGCGTGCGTCTGGCGACGGTATTCGACGTTTCGCAGACTGCCGGTCGTGAGCTTCCTGAGCAGCCTGTGCCGAAACTGCTGATCGGACAGGCCCCTCCGGGATTGTGGGAGGGACTGCAGCGGTTCGTTGAAGAACAGGGATTCCGCGTCACGCGTGGGCCTTGCGACGGCGCGAACGGGATCACCAACTTCGCGGTCAGCGAGGTTCGCGTCCGGTCTGACATGGATGATGCGGCAGCGGTGAAGACGCTGGCGCACGAGGCTGCGCATGTACTCCTGCATTCAACTGCCGGGCTGGGCGGTGAGCAGGTTTGCAGGGGACGCCGGGAAGTCGAAGCAGAGTCCGCAGCCTATCTCGTCACCAAGGCACACGGTTTGGACTCGGGCCAATACACGTTCAACTACGTGGCCGGATGGGCAGATCACGCATTGAGATCGGCTCCTGCGGGAGTGACCCTGACTGATGTCGTGTCGCAAACCGGCGCCCGGGTTGTCAACGCGGCCGATACGATCCTGGCTGCAACCAGGCCTCCACGATTGAGCGATCACTTGACTCAGTCGATGGTCGCTCGAGTCGAGCAGACGATCGCAACGGACCGGGCTATGAGGGCAGCGACACGAAGCCCGGACCAAGTGTCTTCGTCCAAGCATGTTCGCCAGATGCCGCCCCAAAGCTCGACGCGTTCGGTGTCACCGGTGCGTCGATGACGACCAGACGGGAGCCTCGACGACTGAGTTCGATCTCCGCATCGGACGATGAGCCCGATGCAGTCGCTCGTGCGCAGTCCGCCTTGGAGCATGCCACTCGTTGCAGCGAACAGGTGGGCACACTGACCGACCAGTTGAGCGGCGAATTGGAAGATTGGACTCGTTCGCTTCGGCAGGTCTGCAGTCGACCCCGGATCAGCGAGTCTGACTGGGCAGGTGAGATGCATGCGGTACAGCAGCATAGGGCCGCGCTCGGCGAATTGCACATACTGCTCTCGGAATCGATCCGGGCTATCACCGGCGCGTCTACCTGCCTCGTGTCGATTGATCAGACACGAGCAGCGTGCCCGGATACGGCCGACACCGTCGCGACGCTGTCGGTGGCAGTGATCCGATTGGACGCGGTACTTCGGTTCGCTGGTCCGGTCATCGACGGAATCAGTAGGTCGTTGGTCGAGGTTAAGCACGCCTGCGCAGGCCAGGATTCCGTCCGGGTTGAGGGATTCATATCCGTATTGGACGAGCACAGCCGAGACCTTGCAGCGCTTGCCCGCATCTTGGATGTCACCGTTCGTCCGCCTCGTGGTGCCCGCCGACGCTCGGGCACCACTCTAGTTCCGCAGGAATGCAGGGGAGCGTTCAACGCCCAATCGGATGCGGGGACGCCACCCGAGCTGCGACGCAAGCAAAGGAGCAAACCATGAGCAATCTCTCTGCAGCCGAAACCAGTCTGCTGCGCGCAACGCGGCTGCTGCGGGCTGCTTCCCAGATCGAAATCGATCTTGATGTCGCTACGAATCTGCCGCAAGTCTTGATCCAGGACACGATCCGCATGCTGGTGTGGCAGGCAGCCGCTCTGTTACCGGGCGGTCTACCGCTCACCGGTGCTCCGACGGCCGGGGTGGGGCCGCTGGTCTTGTTGGAGCAAGCCGAGCGTGAACTGCGTAGCTTTCCGATCGGGCAGTATCCCGCTGGGACCAGCCATCTCATCGTCGATCTCTGTGATGCGATCGCCCGAACGCGGGCCGAGGTCTGGATATGACCGGCCAGGCGCTACTGGTACTCACTCGCGCCGACGAATGCGCGCGGGCGGTCCTCATGGATTCCTACGACGCTGATGTCGCAGGGCAGATTGTGCGCGGTTTGCCGGATGTGCTGCGGTCGGCCGCGGCGGTATGGGACGAGATCCCCACCGATCAGCAACCAGGGGACATCGCCACCGGAACTCCCTTAGCCACGGCGGCGATGATCGCGGCTCATCTTGAGCAGGGCGACGTTGGTCGGGGCTTGAGTTTGTCCGATCCGCGGATAGTCACAATCGGCGCGCTTCTGGACGAGGCCGGGTCGGCGATCGGTGACGGGTTGATCAGTGATTCCGCTTCGGGGATGACCCGGCAGACCGAGGCAGCGCGGCTGCAGGTCACGGTGCTGCATGTCGGTTACGTGCTGACCCATGCCGCCGCGAACAGCGCCACGCGGCAGGCTGCTTTGCTCGCCGATGCCAACCCGGATCGGAGCCGTCACTTCAGTCTGATCGCCACCAGGATCCGCGGTATCGAACACATGCTGGACGCTCACCTGCACCGGCCGCCGCAGGCTGCATCAATCGCCTGGGGAGTCAGATCAGGCGGCGACGCTCTTGATCGCGTCATGCGCGCGGCCTATCAGGTAGGCCCATCCGGAAACGCAGCAAGCTATCTCGTGTTGGCAGACATCGGAAGAGCCGTCACCGGCACCACAGCCCGGCTGGCGATCGAGTCTGTCCAACGAGACCTTGTACCGGTGACAGAGGTTCGTGACCGACTGCTGCCCGCGCTCCAGGTGAGCATCCGACAGTGGGACGCGTCCCGGCAAGTTTGGGCCCGCTTGCTGGCCCCAACCGATCGGCCCGACCCGCAACTGGCCGTGGCGGGTATCCAGCTTCAGCGAGAGCTGCACCATCTCGATCCCCCGGCACATTCCGGGACTATGGCCGCGATGACTCGTGTGCTCACCCTCGCGAGTGAACTGGCAGTAGTCAATCATCATGGTCTGGCCAGTGCCGACCGGAAGGCTCCCGCAGCTGTCGTTGCGCGGCTCACCAGCGAAGCACTTGATCATGCACCCGCCGGCGTTAGCCGGGTGCGGACATGGCTCAGCCTTGAGCGGATCGAAGGGCCGGCACCGGTATCGCTGCCCGATGTGGCCCGCGATCATCTTGACCGGCAGGGACACGCCACCTTGGACGCCGCCCTGGCTGCCCGTTCAGCCGGCCACGCACTCGACGACCGTACCGGTCACCACGCCCTATCCGCGCTCCAGCAAGACACCACCAGACCACGACACTTGTCGCGGAAACTGCCCCGCTCCGGAAACCCCGGCACCACAGTGCCAAGGATCGGTTGAATCCCGCGATTCCTGTTGGCTGAGTGAGCAAGAGGCGAGACCAACAAGGCGTGTGGTGATGAAGCCGCTCCCGCGGCCACACATCCACAAGGAACCGCGATGATCCCTCAAACGATCGGCACCCAGCCGCTGGCGGCACCGGATGGCTGTATCGCTCTGGCCGAGCTCAAGTACCTGCTCGACACCGGACGCATCGACCACATCGTGCTTGCAGGCACCCCGATGGTGTCTCTGGAAGGGATACGCGACTATCTACGGCGCCACGCCGACCTCGAGCCATCAGAGGGGTCCGAACTGCAGCCCCTACTGGTCAACATCAACCGCGCTGAATCGACTGCCAGCACGTCCAGAAGCCCCAACGCTAGGAGCACACCATGAACGACAAACTGCTAGACCCGAGTCGACAGATCGCGGCGCAGTTCGTGTCCTGCACCAGCGTGGCCGCCGCGGGTGTCAGCGTTCCGCGCTTGGGTTGGATCTCGCGTTTCTGGCGATCACACGTTGCCGAGGGCGTGGCGCGATGACGGGGGCTGCTGTGCGGCGTTATGAGTCGATTCAGGATGCTGCGGAACGTACCGGGGTGAGTCAAACGACCATCAGAAGATACATACATCTCGGAGTGTTCAAGGCTTACCGGATCGGGCGCCTGATCCGCCTGGATCCGCTCCAGGTTGATTTGGCATTGGATCCCTTGAGGGACTCACGGCGTCGATGACCGCGGATCCAGGCCGTCGGCGCCGGGGTACGTGTACTGGGCTGGCTGTCTGGCTCAGCAGGAACTCCCGTTGTTCTATGGGTAAGTGCCGAGGCGCGTTCGCTCCCTGTCCTTGACTGAGAAGAACTCCACAAGAGCCACATTCATTCATGTACGGCGCGGGTGATGTCCGCGTCGAGACGGTTCCCGACCGGATCATCCAGGCGCCGACTGATGCGATCGTGCGCGCGTGCATCTGCGGGTCTGATTTGCACCAGTACCACTTGATGCCGCACGCCGAGCACGGCAACCCGATCGGGCAGGATCTCATCGGTGTCGTCGAGGAGGTCGGTCCGCACCGTCTCCGTTCGCGATCAGCGACAACACGTGCGTGTTCTGCCGCGAAGGCTTCCACACCGCGTGTATCTACGGCTCTTGGTATGGGATGCCGGCGGCCTGCAGGCGGAGCTGTCGCGCATCCCGCTGGCCGACGGCTCGCTGGCGAAGGTGCCCGGCATCGACCCGGCGACCGCCGGCGAGGGCCTGCTGGCCTCGCTGCTGACTCTGTCGGACGTCTACCTCACGGGTTATTACGCCGCCCACATGGGGCAGGCTGAGTCGGGCAAGACCGTGACCGCGGTCGGTGGAAGAACGACGCGGTGGCTCCGCCGTCGGCGAGGATGTCGCTGCCGGTCATGAACGCATCCTTCTCTCCGAGCAGCAATTCGCCAACGTTGATTTCGTGTAGTGATGGATGCGTGGTCAGGGCTTGACGAGCACCTTGATGGCTGTGCGTTCGTCCATGGCGCGATATCCCTCAGCGATGTCGGCGAGCGGCAACGTGAGTGTGAAGACACCGGAAACGTCGAGTTTGCCAGCCATGACGGGGACTGTCTGAATAACGGTGGATCAAGGATCCTCAGATCGTTGTGGATCCGAATTCGGTAGCCATCCGGTCGGCGATCTGCTTCATTCGTTGCTCGGCTGCTGATTGGTACACCATCGCTACTGTGGGCGTGGTGTGACCGAGCATCACCATGATCTCCTTGGTGGTGGCACCTTGCTGGGCCGCCAGGGTTGCCGCGGTCTTGCGGAGGTCATGCACAGTGAGTGTCGGACGTGCGATCGCGTCGCGCCCTTTGACGTGCGCTTCGCGTAGCACGGTGGCGTGGAGTGGGCTTTCTCCGTCGAGCGCCGTGAAGAGCAGGCTGGCCCGGTTCTTGCGCGGGTGGTCCTTCAAGTACGTCGTCAGCCCTGGGCGTAGAAAGCCTGGAGCGTAGACGGTCCTCAAGGCCGCTTTCGTCTTTGGTTTGCCGATCATGTACTCGCCGTCGATACGCGATACCGCCTGCGTGATCGTGATCCGTCCGCTCTTGGTGTCGACATCTTGTAATCGAAGTCCGCGGACTTCTCCTGATCGCAGTGCGCAGAAGGCGGCGAGCATGAGAGGCAGCCGGTAACGCTCAGGCACAGCCGCGAGGTAGGCACGCAGTTCGGCGATAGTGAGGGTCTCAGCCCCGTGCTTGGGTGCGGGTTTGCCGTTGGCGCCAGGGACTTTGCACGGGCTTGAGGCGATCAGTCCTGCTGCGACTGCTTCGTTCATCACCGAGCGTAGAAACAGGTAGGCGTTGGCGGTTTGCGTGGGGTGTCCTTGTGCCGATGACGTTGCATGCCAGACGTTCACGTCGTCTTGTGTGATCTGGTCGATCACCGTGTCGCCGAACGTGGGCGCCAGTTCCAGCCGCATCTGTTTGCGGTAGTTCGAGGCTGTGGATGCTCGCAGTGGCTTGACTGGACGATTCATCCGGCGTTGGATGCACTGCTCGGCGTAGTCGGCCAATGTCGGCGCGGCCGGCTTCTGTGGCTCTTCGGTCGGGGTGATCGGGTTCCACACGTTGAGCCGGATGTCACGCTCGATGTTGTCCAAGAAGGCCTCCGCTTCGCCGATGGAGGCGAACGCGGGTCCGTTGTAGCGTTGGCCGTTGGGGCCGACATATCGTGGCCGGTACTTGGGTTTGCGTCCCCGTACCGTTGATGGGCGAGTCTCGATCTGGCCGAACGACCGCCGAGGTGGCGTTCCCATGTGGCATCTCCTCCACGAAAGCCCCGAAGGTTTTTGGGGCTGGATTTGGGGCTACGGCGCGAGATTTGGGGCTAGCTGTGGTCATTGCTGAACACTTCCCGAAACGACGAAACCCGGATCTACCAGGCATCATACCTAATAGAACCGGGCATAGTAAAGTGCGCGAGAGAGGAGTTGAACCTCCACGCCCAAAAAGGGCACTGGCACCTGAAGCCAGCGCGTCTGCCATTCCGCCACTCGCGCATACGGTCCCTTGCGGAACCAGCTTGAGAAGCCTAGCACACGTCTGCGGAGAATCGGCAACTCAAGAGCTGGGCTCGTGGCGTGCGTCCGCGGTGCCTCGCCCCGGGCGATGGTGCCGCCCTCAGAAGGTGAGCCCCTTTCGGTCCGGCAATGCACACACAGCCGGTGTCACGCAATAGTGCCGGCATCCGGAGGCGAGCTCCTTTTCGGCCCGGCCACGGTGCGCGGCAGCCGGTGTCACGCAGCAGTACCGAAAACCGGAGGTGGGCCCGTTCGGGTCCGACCACCGCCCGCGGCAGCCAGTGCCAGGCAACAACGCAGCCAGCTCGACACCTGTGCGAAGCACCACATGGCTTTCGAATGGGAATAGATGAGAAAAATTGACGCTGGGCTTGACTACCCAGCACCATTCGCTAGTATTTGGTGAAAGTTGAATTCTCGCTGCGCCGTGCTCGATTAGCGTGGTCGGTGAAGACGAAACCAATGCAAGCCTTCTGAGAGGTATCTGTCGTGACTGTCAAGGGACGCCCGTTGGCCGCCTCGTCGCGATGTCTGCGCCGTGTCATGCGCTGTCAGCGCACCTGCATGCGCTGAGCGGCTCGATCGCTCTCTTTTTATTCGTCGCAAATTCGACGTTTCTATTCTCGCTCTGGTAGCGCTTTAGCGCGCTCAATTGTCGCGCTGCGCCCCATATCTGCCGTGAGGTTGCCTTTTTATGAGTTCGACGATTTCGGCTGTCCGAATTGCTTCGCCTCCAGCCGAGCCACGAGCCGAGCGGGGTCAGCTGCGACCTGGAATCCCGCCACCACCCCCACACCGCACAAGTCAACAGCTGATCCAGGATGAGGAGAGCAACATGTGGACCAGAGCAGTGATGGCGTGCTACGTCATCTGGGGCTTGCTGCCGCTGCTCTACGCCATGTTGGCTCCGGCAGGTGCGGCTGAGCTTGTGGCGAGTCGGATCGTGTGGGGCTTCGGACTCTGCATGGCGATCGTGGCGATTCATGGGCAAACGCGTGCAGTCCTGGACATCCTGCGCAACCCGCGGGCGCTGGTGATCACCGCCGCCTCCGCGGCACTGCTCGGCCTCAACTGGGGCATCCACATCGTGGCTATTCTCACCGGGCAGGTCGTGGACGCCGGCATCGGCTATCTGCTCACCCCGCTGCTATCGGTGATTCTCGGCGCGATCGTGCTCAGGCAACGCCTGTCGGTGCAACAGTGGCTGGGTGTGGCGCTCGCCGGGGCTGCACTGCTCGTGATCGGTGCCGGGTACGGCTCGGTTCCGTGGGTAGTGCTGCTACTGCCGTTGTCCTGGGCGATCTACGGGCTGGTCAAGCAGAAGTTCCCGATCGAGGCGCCGGTTCTGGTCAGCTTCACCGCGGAGCTTTCGCTGCTGGCTCCGATCGGATTCGGGCTGTTGGCCTGGCTCGGGCTGACCGGCCAGGCCACGACCTGGACGACCGGTTCCCCCCACCTGCTCTTGCTCGCCTCCACCGGCTTCGTCACCGTCGTTCCGCTGCTCTTGCTCAACGCCTCGGTCAGGCAGCTGCGCTTGGCGACGCTCGGGATGCTGCAGTACATCTCGGCGGTCTTCCAGGTGATTCTCGGTGTCGTCCATTTCGCCGAACCGATGTCACTCACGCGGTCGGTCGGTCTCGGGTTGGTGGCCGCTGGTGTCGTCGTATTTGCGACGGCCCGCACCGGGTCGCAGGTCCGCAGGGCCGCCGGAGCCGTTACGCAGCGGTCGGCTGACCCGCCGGCGGAGCTGATGATGCCCGCGAACTCATCGGCCACGCGGGTCGCATTCTGAACATTGGGGACTCCTGTAGTCCCATGCGGCATATAAGCGCACCCAGTATGCCCTCATCGGGTGCTCTGCACCGGCTACCTCGGCGTTTGGAGGCTTCAACGAGCGCAATCTGACCAATGGCAGGGAGTTATCCACAGGAGAATCCAACGGTCAGCGAGGGGCTGTCTCGATAGCTCAGACTTTGACTATGCCCACCCAGCCTGCTTTGCCCGAGTCGCTGAGAGATCTGGCGCGCGCACAGGCCGGCGTGCTGACCTGGGAGCAGATTTGCGGGCACGGCGTGTCCCAGTCAACGGTTCGCACGCTCATGGACAAAGGCCTGTGGACACGGCTCTCGCGAGGCATCTATCTCACCCATGATCTGCAGCCGGAGTGGATGTCATTGGCCTGGGCTGGGCAGTTCCTCGGCGGTTGTGACGCGGCCATTGGCGGGCGTGCTGCCCTGAGGCTGGCGGGGCTGATCAGTGAGGAGGAGCTGCCGATCTCGATCGTGCTGCCACACGAAGCAAGGCGGCAGCCCAGTTCGGGCTGGTGGGAGTTCTCCCGGACCAGGGTGCCCTTTCGTGCGGTGGGTGAACCAGCCCGGCTGCGGGTGGAGCGGGCCATCATCGATCTGTGCGCCTCGGAGCCCGAACGCGCGATCCACTGGGCGACGCTGGCGATCGGCAGCAGGAAGGCAAGCGTGCAGGGTCTGCGCGACGTGCTGGAGACAATGCCGCGGCATCCCAGAAGGGCCCAGCTCGCCGATGTCCTCGCGGATGTCGGCCAGGGAGCCGAAAGCCCTCTGGAGGTCGTCTATCTGCGCCAGGTGGAACGGCCTCACGGCATACCCCCTGGCAGACGCCAGGTGCGCGGTGGTCGATATCGGCGCGACATCTACTATCCGGAAGGCCTCGTCGTCGAACTCGACGGACGGCCCGGCCACGATGGGCCGGATGCCTTTCGTGACATGGATCGCGACAACTACCACGCCAGACGAGGAATCGCGACGCTGCGATACGGATGGGACCAGTGTTACAACTCCCCGTGCGAAGTCGCCGCCGAAGTGGCCGGGGTCCTCCGTGGCCTGGGTTGGCAGGGCGATTTCACGCCCTGTTCATGCTGCCGACTGGCATTCGACGGTTATTGGGGACTCCTGTAGTGCCATACGCCGGATAGAAGTACCCAATGATCCTGGCTAGAGCCCTGGGCCGTCGATGCGCCCGAAATTGACCACGTGCAACGCGAGTTCACCGGACTCATCGCTGGCATCCAGGTCCACCTCGGCGCGGATCTGCCAGTCGTGGTTCTCGTCCGGGTCATCGATGATCTGGCGCACCTGCCAGCGGCGGGTGTCGCGTCCCTCGATGATGAACAGCTGCGGCGATCGGGCATCGGCCGCGGTACCGAGCTCGTCGTGCTCGTCCCAGTACTCTCCCAGCGCGGAATCCCAGTCGTCGGCGGTGAACGTGACATCGGGGTCGTCGGCGTCCAACGCGGCGAGACCATCGACGTCGTCATCGGCGGCCAGCAGCACCCGGCGGAAGATCGCATTGCGCACCAGCGCGGTGAACGCCCGCAGATTGCCGGTGAGCGGCCGCGGCCGCCCGGCCATCGCCTGTTCGCGCGCCTGGGTGTCGGCGGGATTGGCCAGGGCCTCCCATTCGTCCACCAGGCTGGAGTCGGTGGCCCGGATCAGTTCGCCCAGCCAGGCGATCAGATCGTCCAACTCCTCGCTGTGGAAAGACGCGGGAACGGTCTGGCGCAGCGCCCGCCAGGCGTCCGAGAGGTAGCGCAGCAGCAGGCCTTCGCTGCGTTGCAGCTTGTAGAACGCCACATACTCGCTGAATGTCATTGCCCGTTGAGTCATATCGCGGACGATCGACTTGGGCCGCAGCGGATGCTCGACCAGCCACGGGTGGGTCTTGGCCATCGCCAGATGTACCGCCGACAGCTCGTCGGCAAGGGGCTTGGGCCAGCTCACCTCTTCCAGGATCGCCTGCCGTTCTTCGTACTCGTAGCCCTCCGCCTTCAGCTCGGCGATCGTCTCACCGCGGGCCTTCTTCTCCTGCGCGATCAGGATCGCCATCGGATCCTCCAGCGTCGCCTCGATCACACTGACCACGTCGAGCGCGTAGTCACCGGCTTGATCGTCGAGCATCTCGAGCGCGGCCATCGCGAAGGCACTGAGCGGTTGGTTGAGCGCGAAATCGTCCTGCAGACCGGGTGCGAGATCATAACGCCGCCCGCCCGGGGTGGGGGTCGCCCGCCGGACGACCACCCCGGCCTCCAGCAAGGAGCGCCCCAGCGCCACGGCCCGGCGCAACTGCTTACGTTGCTGGGCGGGATCGGGAATCGCCTCTTCGATGATGCGGGTCAGCGCCGCGCCGGTCTCCTCATCGCGGTGCAGCAGATTGAGCAGCATCGAATGGGTGACTTCCAGCCGGGCATGCAGTGTCTCGGGGGCCGAGGCGATCAGCTTCTCGAAGCTGGCCTCGGTGTAGTTGACCTGACCCTCGGCCGGCTTCTTGCGGCGCACCGACTTGAGCTTCCTCTCGTCGCCGGCGAATTTCGCCAGCAGCCGGGCGTTCTCGATCTGGTATTCGGGCGCCTGCACGACCACATTGCCGACCGGATCGAAGCCCGGACGCCCGGCACGTCCGGCAATCTGGTGAAACTCGCGGGCTCGCAGGATCCTTTGGCGACGTCCATCGAACTTGGTGAGTGTGGTGAAGACCACCGTTCTGATCGGCACATTGATGCCGACGCCGAGCGTGTCGGTGCCACAGATCACCTTCAGCAGTCCCTGCTGAGTGAGTGTCTCGACCAGCCGCCGGTACTTCGGCAGCATGCCGGCGTGATGGACGCCGATCCCCGACCGCAGCATCCGCGACAGCGTCGCGCCGAAACCGCGGGCGAACCGGAAGCCTCCGATCGCTTCCACAATGGCATGGCGCTGTGCCGTGTCGACGAGCTTCATGCTCATCAGGCCCTGGGCCTGCTCGGTCGCGGCGGCCTGGCTGGGATGCACCAGATATATAGGTGCACTGCCGGTGTGAATGAGTTCGGTGAGGGTCTCGGGCAGCGGGGTCATCGACCATGTGAAGACCAGCGGCACCGGACGCTCGGCCTGCGCGATGATCTCGGTCGGACGTCCGGTGCGCTCGGTCAGCTTCGCCGCCAGGTCGCTGACATCGCCCAGGGTGGCGCTCATGAGCATGAACTGGGCCTGCGGCAATTCGCTGGTGGCGACCTGCCACGCCCAGCCGCGGTCGGGGTCGGCGATGAAGTGGTACTCGTCGGCCACCACCATCTGTACGTCGGCCTGGTCGCCCTCGCGCAGCGCGATATTGGCCAGGATCTCGGCGGTGCAGCAGATGATCGGCGCATCCGGATTCACCGAGGCGTCGCCGGTGACCATGCCGACCAGATCGGGGCCGAAATCGTCCACCCAGCTGAAGAACTTCTCGCTGACAAGGGCCTTGATGGGCGCTGTGTAGTAGACGCGACCGCGATTGGCCAGCGTCGCGACATGCGCCGCGGTGGCGATCAGCGATTTTCCGGACCCGGTCGGGGTGGTGATGATCGTGTTCGCGCCGGTCACGGTCGCCAGCAGCGCATCCGCCTGGTGGGGATAGAGCGTCATGCCCTGACGCATGGTCCAGTCTTCGAAGGCCGTGTAGATGTCGTCCGGCGCGGGGCGGGGGCCCAATTCGTCCAGAAGCAGGGAAAGGCTGGGTTGCTCGGGCATATGGACGATTCTGTCACGGCGACGAGGGACGAGGGGCTCGCGGACGAGGGCGCAGGGCTCGACCAGCGGGCAATGCGGGAACACGCACCGAGTGAACAGCCGGTGACGATACGGCGACCGCAAGCGCTGATGGGCGGTGCGGCCGGCAGCCGGCCCTTAGGATGGTCGCAGATTCCATCCGGCGATTGAGGAGTTTCCGTGGCCAGCAAACCTGGTGCATCCCAGACGCAAGCGCCGAACGCCGATGGCAAGTTCTCAATCAGCGAAGACTGGTTGGCTTTCGCCGTCGGGTTGATCCTGCTTGCCTTGTGCCTGACCGGCATCATCCCCGAGGGGCTGCTCCCGTGAGCGACAATAACGCCGCTGCCGACGCCTCGATAGCCACCGACTCCGCGTCCGCCGCCTCCGCCGAGACAGCCCCCACCGAGACAGCCCCCGCCGCCCCCGCCGCGCCGCAGGCCGGACAACACCCGATCATCTGGACGATCCTCGGCATCGTCGTGCTGTTGGGACTCGGCTTCCTCGTCCACTCCCTGACCGAATGGGTGCCGGCCGCCACCAAGGGCACCGGCTTCGGCCAGATCGCGAAGTCGATCGAGTTCCCCGTCTATGCGATCCTCGTCGGCTTCGCCGCCAACGCGATCTTGTCCGCGCTGGGCCTGCGGAAGAAGATGTCGAGGGCCTTCCGCACCGAATTCCTGATCAAGACCGGCCTGGTCCTGCTCGGCGCCTCCATCAACTTCGCGGTCATCGCGAAGGCCGCGGTGCCCGCCATCGTCCAGGCCTGTCTGCTGATCACCGCCGTCTTCTTGTTCACCTGGTGGTTCTCCGGCCTGCTCGGGCTGGACGACAAACTCCGCGCCCTGCTGAGCTCGGCTATCTCGATCTGCGGCGTATCGGCCGCCGTCGCCGCCGCGGGCGCAGTACAGGCCAAGAAGGAGCAACTCGCCTACACGGCCTCGCTGGTGATTGTCTTCGCGGTTCCGATGATCTTCCTGCTGCCCTGGGCCTCCGGACTGCTCGGGCTCAGCCCCGCGGTCACCGGCGCCTGGATCGGCGGCAATATCGACACCACCGCAGCCGTCACCGCCGCGGGCACGATGGCCGGTGAGCAGCCGCTGCAGGTCGCGACCATCGTCAAGGTCACCCAGAACGCGCTGCTCGGTGTGGTCGCCGTGCTGCTGACGATGTGCTTCACCGTCAAGACCCAGCGCGAGGCCGGCGATACCTCGGCTCCGACGCTGATCACCTTGTGGCGCAGCTTCCCGAAGTTCGTGCTCGGCTTCCTGATCGCCTCCGTCGTGGCGACCATCTTCGCGTCCAACGCCGATCCCACCTTCGCCGCTTCCGCAATCGGCGTCGCCAACGAGCTGCGCACCTGGTTCCTGATCCTGGCGTTCGTCAGCATCGGCCTGGAGTTCAGCTTCGGTTCGCTGAAGGAAGCGGGCTGGAAGCCGGTGCTCGTCTTCGCCGCGGCCACGGTCGTGAATCTGGCGGTCGGGCTGCTGCTGGCCGTCCTGCTGTGGGGCAGCTTCACTTTCTGATCCATGATTGATGCCGTGAATCCACGCGTCGAACTGCCTGCCGGACTCGTCGAGGCCAAGGTCATTGTGCTGCTGCCCGGCTGCACCCTGGACGAGGCGGTCGCCCCGGTCGAGGTCCTCATCGAGGAAGGTCTGCCGATCCTCAGCCTCAGTCCGGGTCAGCGGCTGACCCCGTCCATGCTGCGCCGGGTGTTCGGACGCCGGCTGTTGGTCGGGACCCATGACCTGCGCACCCCCGCGGACGCGCAGTGGGCGGTATCTGAGCAGGCCGCCTTCGCCCTCACCCTGGGTGACGACGACCAGCTCCGCTCAGAGCTCGCCGCCGCCCAGATCCCCCAGTGCCCGGCCGCGCTCACTCCGACCGAGATCGCCAACGCCTGGAAGCAACCGGATGCGGCCGCGGTCCAGGTCGTCCCGGCCGGGGTGCTCGGCACGAGCTACCCGGCGCAGCTGGCCGCCCTGCTGCCCGACATCGCAGTGCTGGCCCGCGGGGCCGAGTCAGTGCACGAGGTCAAGGCCTGGCTGGGTGCCGGTGCGGTAGCGGTGTGCCTGGCCGACAGGCTCATCGGGGACGCCCTGCATCGCGGCGATCTGAGTGCGTTGCGCTCTCGTGCTCGTCCGATCGTCGAGGCCACCCGAACCCGCAGCTAGCCGTCCGGACGGCCCTTTCTGAATCTTTTCTGAGCAGATTCCCCTGACAACTTGTGTTCTCCTGAGAAGATCCTTAAGATTCTTCTCAGGAATGACAGACAATCCCTTGGGAGAATCAGTGACAGCACGCCGAGCCATCCTCGACCCGGGCACTGAGATCGACGACCCCATCACCCCCGTCTTCACCTACGCGTCCGCGCGTCGGGGGGTAGCCGACGAAGCCGTCATCGTTGACGACTCACCGGTCAGTGTTTCTGCGGCCCGCCGAGCCATCTCGGCCCCTATCAGTTTCGAGCCGGACGAAGCTCTCGGCAGCACCCGCCAGCTGCCGAAGGTCACCGGTGCCGCCTCGGTGAGGCCGGCCGTGAAGGGCCAGCGGCTGCGCCGCGGGCTGTTCGGAGCCGCCGCCGTGGCCACCGCATCCGCCATCCTGCTCACCCCCAGCGCCGTCAGCGTCGTGACCGCCCAACCGGCGCCGACTAGCGATGAGACCATCTCCCGCGGCCTCGACCGCACCGAAGAAGCCATCAACCCGGTCACCTTGGCCAACGCGAAGGCGGCTGCCGAAGCCGAAGCAGCGCGCCAGGCCGAGGAGGCCCGTCAGGCCGAGGAGGCCGCCGCGGCTGCCGAAGCCGCCCGGGTGGCCGAAGAACAGCGCGTGGCTGCCGAGCAGACAGCCGCCGAGGCCGCCAAGCAGAGCCCGTCCCCAGCAGGGACATCGGCCACTACCGCCACCTCGTCGGCCCCGGCCGTGGCAACTGGTGGCAGCTGCTCGTTCGACGGATCCGGCCTTGGGCTCACCTCTCAGGCCTATGCCACCTTCCTGGCCGTGTGCGCGCAGTTCCCCAATGTCACCTCGTACGGTGGCTGGCGCAACTCAGCCGATGATCATGGCGCTGGCCAGGCCATTGACATCATGATCAGCGGCGACGCAGGTTGGCAGATCGCCAACTGGCTGGTCGCCAACTCAAGCTCGCTGAACGTCGAATACGTCATCTATCAACAGAGCATGTGGGGTAACTGGGCCCCCAGCGCTGGCTTCACCATGATGGAAGATCGCGGATCTCCCACCGCGAATCATTACGACCACGTGCATGTCACGGTACGCTGACCACGGCACATCGCAACCTTAAGGATTGATAAATGAGCGCACGAAGGGCACTGCTCGACCCGGTCGTCGACGCCACGGACAGCATTCAGCAGTCCTGCGCGCGGCGCGCCATGCCGACGCCACCCCTGGAGCTCGTGGACGACACGCTGCTCAGCGTGTCCGCCGCGCGAGCCACCCGCGCGATCGATGCGCCGCTGAGTTTCGAGCCGGACGAACCGCTGACCAGCACCCGTCAGCTTGCCGCCATCACCACCATCAAGCCCAAGCCGCGCGGCCTGCATTCCCGCCTGCAGCGTGGCCTGATGGGTGCAGCCGCAGTGGCAACCGCCAGCGCGGCACTCATCGTCCCGAATCTGTCGAGCACGGTCACCGCCGCCGAACCGGCGTTGCAGACCACCACGCCGATCTCGCGCAGCGCCGACCGGACCACGCTCGTCGATCCCGTCACCGAGCAGGATGCCCGCAATGCCGAAGAGGCCCGGCAGGCCGAGGCGGCCCGTCAGGCCGAGGAAGCTCGCCAGGCTGAAGAGGCTCGCCAGGCCGAGGAGGCCCGGCAGGCTGAAGAGGCTCGCCAGGCTGAGGAAGCCCGGCAGGCCGAAGCGGCCCGGCAGGCTGAGGAAGCGGCCGCCGCAGCGGCTGCCGCCAGCAGCGCGGCCAGCCAGACCACCGGTTCGGCGTCCACATCCGCCGCCACCTCGACAGCCGACACCGCGGCCATCGCCGGCTCGGCGAGCAGCACCGCCTCCGGCGCTGTCTCGATCGCGCTCGCCCAGGTTGGCAAGGCCTACTCGTGGGGTGCCACCGGCCCGAACGCCTTCGACTGCTCGGGTCTGATGGTGTACTCCTACTCCGCGATGGGTGTCAGCCTGCCCCGCACCAGCGGCGCCATGATGTCGGCCGGCACCGCGGTGTCATCGACCTCGGCACTGCAGCCCGGCGACCTGATCATCTCCTACGGCGGCGGCCACGTCGGCATGTACATCGGCAACGGTCAGATGGTGCATGCAGCCGACTACGGCATCGGTGTCATCGTCAGCTCGATCAGCGGGTACGACATCACCGCGATGCGCCGGGTGGCCTGAGCCGGCTCGGGGCCGGTGGGAATTCCCGCTGGCCGTCTCGCCACTGGTAGGCCAAAACCCATAAGCTTGGCCTATGCGTACTCCCGTTGATGCGACTGCCACTCCCGCCTGGGCGGAACTCGCCCGGCTGCATGACGATCTGAATGTTGATTTCCGCGCCTGGTTCGCCGACGATCCCGACCGGGCCCAGCGGTTCTCGCTCGCCGCTGCCGATCTCTATGCGGATCTGTCCAAGAACTACCTGACCGACGAGATCAAGGATGCACTCGTCCGGCTCGCCGAGCAGGTCGACCTTGCCGGCCGCCGTGAGGCGATGTTCGCCGGCGAGCGGATCAACACCACCGAGAACCGTTCGGTGCTGCACACGGCGTTGCGGCTGCCGCGCGACGCCTCCTTGATCGTTGACGGCGTGGATGTCGTCCAGCAGGTGCACGAAGTGCTCGACCGCATGTACGTCCTGGCCGACCAGATCCGCTCCGGCGAGTGGGTGGGCATCACCGGCAAGCCGATCCGCACCATCGTCAACATCGGAATCGGTGGCTCCGATCTGGGCCCCGTCATGGTTTACGAGGCGCTCAAGCCCTACCAGCAGCCCGGCCTCGAGTGCCGCTTCGTCAGCAATATCGATCCTGCCGACATCTACGAGACCACCCATGACGTCGACCCCGAGACCGTGCTGTTCATCGTGGCGTCCAAGACCTTCACCACCTTGGAGACCATGACCAACGCCCGGATGGCCAAGAACTGGCTGCTGAACTCGCTGCAGACCAGTGGCATCATCGACAACACGGACGAGGCCCGGGCCGAGGCCATCCGCCGGCATTTCGTGGCCGTATCGACCAACCTCGAGAAGGTTGCCGAGTTCGGCATCGATCCGCAGAACGCCTTCGGGTTCTGGGACTGGGTCGGCGGCCGCTACTCGGTCGACTCGGCAGTCGGCCTGGCCGATGTCATCGCGATCGGGCCGGAAAACTGGCAGAGCGTCCTGGCGGGCTTCCACGCCATGGACGAACACTTCCGCACCGCGGACTTCTCCGAGAACCTGCCGGTGCTGATGGGTCTGCTCAACGTCTGGTACAACAACTTCTACGACGCCCAGTCGCACGCCGTGCTGCCGTATGCGCAGTACCTGCACCGCTTCGCCGCCTACCTGCAGCAACTCACCATGGAATCCAACGGCAAGCGCACCCGCTGGGATGCCTCACCGGTCACCACCCAGACCGGCGAGGTCTTCTGGGGTGAGCCGGGCACCAACGGTCAGCACGCCTTCTACCAGCTGATTCACCAGGGGACCAAGGTGATTCCGGCCGACTTCATCGCCGCCGTGAACCCCGCGCACGCGCTGCGCGAAGGCGGGGTCGACGTGCACGCGCTCTTCTTGTCCAACTTCTTCGCGCAGACCGCGGCCCTCGCCTTCGGCAAGACCGCCGACGAGGTGCGCGCCGAAGGCACCCGTGAGGCGATCGTCGAGGCGCGGGTCTTCCCGGGCAACAAGCCGACCACATCGATCATGGCCGCCGAGATCAGCCCGCGGGTCGTCGGTGAGCTGATCGCCCTCTACGAGCACATCACCTTCGTCGAGGGGGTCGTCTGGGGCATCAACTCGTTCGATCAGTGGGGCGTCGAGTTGGGCAAGCAACTCGCCATGGAGATCGCGCCGGCGGTGACCGGGGACGACGAGGCATTGGCTCGCCAGGATACGTCCACCCAGAACCTGATCGGATTCTACCGCGATCATCGGATCTGATCCCTGCGGTCTGCGATCCTGACAGCGCAATCAGGCCTGGTCTTTGACCAAGCCACGTAGGGTTGGCCCCATGCGCAAACTTTGGCGCGCGCTGCTCGCCCTGCTCCTGATCGCTCTGCTCGTCGTGGGAGGGCCATGGGCCCTCGTCCAGGTGCTGTCATTCGGGCGCACCTGGACCAGCGCGGATGAGGCACCCTCCAACGACGTCGGACTGGTGATGGGTGCGGCGACCCTGAACGGTCGGCCCTCCGGTTATCTGAAGGCCCGGCTCGACCTGGCGTTGCAGCTGTGGGAGCAGGGCAAGATCACCGTTTTCATCGTGTCGGGCAGCACCAGCGACGATGAGCCGGCCGTGATGCGCGCCTACCTCGAGGAGAACGGCGTCGATCCGCTCGACATCGTCGAGGACGAAGGCGGCAACTCCTCCTACTCGTCATGCGTGCGGGCCAAGGGAATCTTCGGAGTGACCCAGCTGACGGTCATTTCGCAGAGTTACCACGTGCCGCGCACGGTCGCCACCTGCCGGATGGTCGGCGTGGATGCCATCGGTGTCGGCGACGACGAGACAGCCAAGAACGAGACCTGGCGCAGCTACGAACGCCGCGAGCTGATCGCCAACATCAAGATGATCGTTGACGTGGTGATGAAGACCGATGTCGGCACCCTCATTTACGATCCCGCAGTGGACGAAGCCTTGGCCCGGCATCGTTAGCCCGCGGACGGACGATGCCGGCCCATCCGGGAAGAGGTGAGACAATAGGCGGCATGTCTTCACTGCCCTCGATTCTCTCCGAGCGGATCGAAGCGGTTGCCGGCGCCGACCCGGAGCTGCGTCCAGCCACCAAGCCGCAATTCGGTCACTTCCAGTCGAATGTCGCGTTGCGACTGGCCCCGCAGGAAGGCGCCAAACCGCGCGACGTAGCCCAGCGCATCGTCGGCGCCCTTGATCTGGACGATCTGTGCGAGCCCCCCGAGATCGCCGGGCCCGGTTTCATCAACTTCCGGCTGCGCACCGACGTGCTGGCCCACGCCGTCGACCAGCAGCTGGCTGACCCGCATGCCGGGATCGCCTGGGTCGACGACCCCAAGACGGTCGTCATCGACTACTCGTCACCGAACGTGGCCAAGCAGATGCACGTCGGTCACCTGCGGTCGACCATCATCGGCGACTGTTTCAACCGGGTGCTGAGCGCCCAGGGAAACCGAGTGCTCGCCCAGAACCACATCGGTGACTGGGGACGGCAGTTCGGCATGCTGATCGAGCAGGTCACCGACGAGATGCTCGATCTGGACACCCTCGATCTGCCCGGCGCCGAAGCGCTCTACCGGCGCGCCAACACCCATCTCAATGAGGACGAGGCGTTCGCCGAACGCGCCCGTGAGCGGGTCGTGAAGCTGCAATCGGGCGATCCGGAGACCAGGGCCTCGTGGCAGCGCCTGATCAAGATCTCGCTGGCCGGGTTCAACCGCACCTACCAGCGGATGAATGTGCTGCTCACCGACGAGGACGTGGCGGGGGAGTCCGCCTACAACGAGATGCTCGGCCAGGTCGCCGATGATCTGGAGGCCCGCGGCATCGCCGTCCAGGACGGCGGGGCCCTGGTGGTCTTCGTGGACGGCTTCGACGCTCCGGCGATCATCCGTAACTCGACCGGGGGCTACGGCTACGACGCCACAGATGTGGCCGCGATCCGCTTCCGGGTGAACGAGCTGGGTGCCGAACGCATCATCTACGTCACCGACGCCCGGCAGGCACACCACTTTCAGCTGGTCTTCGCCGTCGCCCGGATGGCCGGATACCTGCCGGACGATGTGCAGGCGCAGCACGTCGGCTTCGGCATGGTGCTGGGGCCCGGCGGCACCCCGATCAAGACTCGTGACGGCGGCGCCGTCACCCTCGAAAGCCTCCTGGACGCCGCCGAGGAGCATGCGTCCCCCGAGATCGCGCTGGCCGCGATCAAGTACGCCGACCTGTCGAACAGCCTGCAGAAGGACTACGTCTTCGACGCGGAGCGGATGACCCAGACCACCGGCGACACCGGACCCTATCTGCAGTACGCGCACTCGCGGTGCGCGGGCATCCTGCGCGAAGCCGCCGCTCGGGAGCTGACCTGGAGCATCGTCACGGTGCTGGACGAGCCGGCCGAGCAGGAACTCGCCTTGTGGCTGACTCGTTTCGGGGAGACCGTGCAGGCGGTGGCCGACGAGTTGACCCCGCACAAGCTGTGCACCTACCTGTTCGAGCTGGCTACCAAGTTCTCGACCTTCTACGAGAAGTGCCCGGTGCTCAAGAGCGAGGGTGAGGTTCAGACCTCCCGGCTGGCGCTGGTCGCCGCGACCAAGCAGGTACTGGCCACCGGCCTCGGTCTGTTGGGAATCGTCGCTCCCGAGCGGATGTAGCCCCGCCCGGGAACAGCCCACCGTCCGTTTGAGCCGTGCCGGGCGACCGGATGGTGCGTCGGATCGGCGTGCTGCGGCTACCTCAAACCAGCGGTCAGTTCTGCTTGTCCGTCAGTGTGTCGGCGGCGACCGCAGCGCCGACGATGCCGGCCTGATTGAGCAACTGCGCCGGCACGATCGGGGTCCGCAGGCTGAGCAGCGGCAAGAACTTCTCGTGGTTCTTCGACACCCCTCCGCCGACCACGAAGAGGTCGGGCCAGAAGTACCGCTCCATCGTCGAGTAATACTTCTGCAGCCGCTTCGACCAGCGCGGGTAGCTGAGGTGCTCCAATGCCTTCGCATTAGCCGACGCCTTGGTCTCGGCGTCGATGCCGTCGATCTCGATATGCCCGAGTTCGGTGTTGGGCACCAGCGTGCCGTCCATGATCAACGAGGTGCCGATGCCAGTACCCAGCGTCGTCATGATGACCAGCCCGGGGTGGTCCTTGGCGGCACCGAAGTGCACCTCCGCCAGGCCGGCCGCGTCCGCATCGTTGATCAGCACAGTCTGGCGTCCGAGCCGATCACTGAACAGCTGCTCGGCGTTCACTCCGACCCACGACGAGTGCAGATTCGCGATCATTGGGACGCTGCCGTGCACGACGGGGGCGGGTATGGCGATGCCGATCGGACCGTCACCGAGTTGGTCGGCGAACTTCTCGACGATCTGAGCCACCACGTCCGCGCAGGCCTTCGGGGTGGACTTCTTCGGGGTTGGGATGCGGAGACGGTCCGCACTCAAGGTACCGGTCGCGAGGTCGACGGGGGCACCCTTGATGCCGGATCCGCCGATGTCAATACCGAGTACAGGCTGGGATGCTGATGTCATGCGGTAATGCTATCGGCCAAGCCGCCGCCGGGTCAGCCGTTTCCCAGCACGCAGTGGCTCTGGTGAAGGTCAGCCGAGAGCGTCCGTGTCATGGCAGCCCCGAGCCGCCGATCGCGCCGTCGGAACCGGTGCCGACAGCGGGCGTGGTCACGGCGCGAGACCCTGCCCGCCGGTCCGGCGAAGAGCAGCGGTGGCGATGGCAGATGATGGGATCGCGTACAATTCATTTCGGCCTCTGGACGGTAGGAGGAGCGGGTATGGCCATCGAGGATGATGCGCTTCCCGGGGTGATGTTCATGGAACACCCGCTGGGACTGGCCGGCCAGGTCTACGACAGCCTGGTCGATCTGGTACTCAGCGGCCAGGTGAAGCCGCTGCAGCCGCTGCGCATTCACTCGCTGGCCGAGAGCCTGGGAGTATCCGCCACCCCGGTTCGAGAGGCGCTGGTGCGCGCCAGCGCCAGTGGGCTGGTGGTGCGCGAGAACAACAAGGGCTTCCGGGTTTCCCCGCGCCCGGGCATCACCCAGTTGGACGACCTGTTCGAGGCACGGCTCACCATCGAGACGAAGACCGCCTGGCTGGCCGCCTCGAACGTGGACGACCTCCTGATGAGCAAGCTGGAGGCCACCTGGAACTGTCAGCGCGAGCGGAGCACGGATCCCGACTTCGAAGGCTTCCGGGCATTCCTGGATGCCGATCACGATTTCCACGCTCACATCGCCCGGGCATCCGGCAACTATTATCTGGCGTCGGCCCTGGAGGCCATGGGTAGCCACGTGCAGCGGTTCCGGTCCTTCGACCAGGCGGTCGTCACCGATCATGAGCTGACCCTCGTCGAGCACCGCGCCATCATCCAGGCGCTGGGCAACCGCAATCCCGACGCGGCACAAGCAGCGATGGCGCTGCACCTGTCGAATCTGCGCACGCGCATCCGGCAGGAACGGCAGGCCGACGGCTCGCAGCCCCAGGCTGGGTAGGGTTATCCGCGGGGGTCGCGGACAACCCGACCCAAGTCCGGCCGCTGGCCCAGCAGCCGGTGCCGCACCCAGAACGGTTGGACGATCAGGCCCCGCCGCGCCAGCTCGACCAGCAGCCATCCGCCCAGCGCGGTGAGCACGACGATGGTCACTGCGGACGCCTCGATCCCGAACTGCCCGCCGCTCAGCCATGCCGGCCCAGTCAGCGACGACTGGACGAAGCCGTTGCCCTGCGCAGACGAGCCCGAGACCACGATGCCCAGCACCGGCCCCTGCACTACGTTCCAGGCGAAATGCAGCCCCATGACCGTCCACAGGCTGCGGGTGAACGCGTACAGCGCCGCGAACAGCACCCCGGCCTCCAGCGCGATCCCGATCGCCCCGAACCAGGTCGCCTCCGGATTGCCCAGATGGGCCGCACCGAAGACCAGCGCGCTGACGGCTATCGCGATCCAGCTGCCCAAGGTGCCCTCGACGAGCCTGAACAAGATGCCGCGGAAGGCGATCTCCTCGGTGATCGCCGCCGAGAATCCGAGACTGAGCAGTGCCGCCCACGGTGAGTAGCCGGCATTGAAACCCTCGATCCGGAACACTCCCAGCACACCGAGCAGCGTGGCGCAGCCGAGCATCAGCACCACGCCGAGCCCCAACCCGCAGAGCAGACCCCGCCCTGCCCGGGAAGCAGCCAGTTCGAACAGCGGGCGCCGCTGCTCGACGAAGCGTCCGACCAGCCAGTACGCCAGCACCACGCCGACGATCGCCGTCACCTGCACCAGGCCGGCGAAGCGGTCCAGGATGGCGTCGGTGGACATCCCCAGCGAGTTCAGGACGACCGTGGCGCCGAAGCCCACCACGATTGCGCCCACGACCAGGATCGCGGCGAAAGCCAGCAGCCGGACCAAACCGTTGTACCGCCAGCGCCGGATGGGCGGCACCGGGCGCAACGGCTGATCCGGTGGCAGCAGGTCGAGCGTCCGCAGTGGCCGGGGCTCGCCGAAGATCCGGTCGAGCAGGTCGGCCGGGCGTCCACCCGACGCCGGCGACGGTACCTGCTGCGCGTCACGGTTCATGGACAAACCCCTATCACGCCCGCCTTTGCCCCTGATGAACTCGTCCAGCGGCGTTTTCTTGACGAACCCCTGCGATCCCTGGAATAACCCCAGCATCTCCATAGTTGAGTCAGGTGGACTCAAGGTCAAAGTTGAGTGCGTTAGACTCATGGTCATGACGCGGCTCGCTCGGACGTGAGCCATAAGAAGCTTAGCGAAAGAACAGGAGCGTCCCACCCGGGACGCAACAGGAGGAAAACAACATGGCTCGTGCAGTTGGCATCGACCTCGGCACCACGAACTCGGTTGTCGCGGTGCTGGAAGGTGGCGAACCCACCGTTGTCCCCAACGCTGAGGGTTCGCGTACCACGCCGTCAGTAGTGGCGTTCGCCAAGGGTGGTGAAGTTCTGGTTGGTGAGGTCGCCAAGCGGCAGGCCGTGACCAACCCGGACCGGACGATCCGCTCGGTCAAGCGTCACATGGGCACCAATTGGACCACCGAAATCGACGGCAAGACCTACCGTCCGCAGCAGATCAGCGGCTTCGTGCTGCAGAAGCTGAAGAGGGACGCCGAGGCCTACCTGGGTGAGACCATCACCAACGCTGTCATCACAGTGCCCGCCTACTTCGGCGATGCCGAACGTCAGGCCACCAAGGAAGCCGGCGAGATCGCCGGGCTGACCGTCGACCGGATTATCAACGAGCCCACCGCGGCTGCCCTGGCGTACGGCCTGGACAAGGCCGATCAGGAGCAGACGGTTCTGGTCTTCGACCTTGGTGGTGGCACCTTCGATGTCTCCCTGCTGGATATCAGCGAGGGCGTTTTCGAGGTCAAGGCGACCAAGGGTGACCCGCGACTGGGCGGCGACGACTGGGATCAGCGCATCATCGACTGGCTGGTGACCCAGTTCAAGAACAAGAACGGCATCGACCTGTCGAAGGACAAGATGGCCGGCCAGCGGCTGAAGGAAGCTGCGGAGCGCGCCAAGATCGAGCTCAGCCAGGTACAGAGCACCGAGATCAACCTGCCCTACATCACCGCTGGTGCCGAGGGCCCGTTGCATCTTGAGGAGAAGCTGACCCGCGCCGAGTTCCAGCGCATGACCCAGGATCTGCTGGATCGCTGCAAGGGCCCGTTCAACGCGGTGCTGTCGGACGCCAAGGTCTCGGTTTCGAAGATCGATCAGATCATTCTGGTCGGCGGCTCGACGCGTATGCCTGCGGTGCAGGATCTGGTCCGCGAACTGTCCGGCGGCAAGGAGCCGAACAAGTCGGTCAACCCGGACGAGGTTGTCGCGCTCGGCGCGTCCCTGCAGGCCGGTGTGCTGAAGGGCGAGGTCAAGGATGTTCTGCTGCTGGATGTCACTCCGCTGAGCTTGGGCATTGAGACCAAGGGTGGCGTGATGACCAAGATCATTGAGCGCAATACCACGATCCCGACCAAGCGTTCCGAGATCTTCACCACTGCCGAGGACAATCAGCCTTCGGTGATGATCCAGGTCTACCAGGGCGAACGTCAGTTCGCTCGGGACAACAAGTCGCTGGGCAACTTCGAACTGACCGGCCTGATGCCCGCTCCGCGCGGACTGCCGCAGATCGAGGTCACCTTCGACATCGACGCCAACGGCATCGTCCACGTCTACGCGAAGGACATGGCCACCGGCAAGGAGCAGTCGATGACTGTCACCGGCGGCTCGGCGCTGGGCAAGGACGAGATCGACAAGATGGTCAAGGATGCCGAGGCGAACGAGGAGGCCGACCGCAAGCGCCGCGAGAGCGTCGATATGCGTAACGAGGCCGACGCGCTGAGCTTCCGCACCGAGAAGATCCTCGAGGAGAGCGGCGACAAGATCCCCGACGACGTCAAGACCCCGGTCACCGAGGCCTTGGCCGCCCTGAAGGAAGCCCTGAAGGGTACCGACAACGATGATGAGGTTCGTTCCGCCATGGAGGATCTCAACAAGAAGTCGGCCGCCATGGGGCAGGCTGTCTACCAGGCCGCACAGGCTGAGCAGGCTGCTCAGGCTTCCGCGGGCGCCGAGGGTTCCGCCGAGAACAGCGGCGCGAACGATGACGACGTGGTGGACGCCGAGATCGTCGACGATGAGAAGAAGGACTGATCATTCATGAGTGAACCCGTGGACCAGGCAGCCAAGCCCGACGAGCTTCTTGATGAGGCCGGCGAGCAGGCTGGCCTGACCTCGGATGACGCCGGCCAGGCGGCTCCGGCTGATGCCGGGGCCGCCTCCGGCGCCGCCCCCGGCAGTGACGAGCAGATCGCTCAGCTGAAGGCCCTGGCTGCCGAGCGCACCGAGGATCTGCAGCGTGTCCATGCCGAGTACGTCAACTACAAGAGGCGCGTCGACCGTGATCGCGCACTGGCCCGTCAAGGTGGTATCGAAGCGCTGCTGCGCGACCTGCTGCCGGTCTTCGATTCGATCACCGCGGCCGAGAAGCAGGGCGAGCTGACCGGAGGCTTCAAGCTGACTGCGGACGAACTGTCCAAGGTCACCAAGGTGTATGGACTCGAGTCGTTCGGTGCTCCGGGCGACGAGTTCGACCCGCGGCTGCACGAAGCCCTGATGCAGGTGCCCGACCCGAACGTCACCGAGATGGTCGTGCGTGAGGTCATGCAGAACGGCTTCCGCATCAATGATCAGGTGGTTCGTCCGGCGCGCGTGGTCGTCTCGGTACCGGCCGAGTGACGTGACCAGACTGGAAAGGAGGTAGGGCGATGAGCCAAAAAGACTGGATGGAGAAGGATTACTACAAGATCCTCGGTGTCCCCAAGGACGCCAAGCCTGAACAGATCAAGAAGGCGTTCCGTAAGATCGCCCGCGAGAACCATCCTGACCAGCATCCCGGCGACAAGAAGGCCGAGCAGCGCTTCAAGGAAGCCTCCGAGGCCCACGATGTGCTGAGCGATCCGAGCAAGCGCGCCGAGTACGACGAACAGCGCAGCTTGTTCGGATCGGGCGGCTTCCGCTTCCAGCGTCCCGGGCCTGGGCCCAGTGCCTCCGGCGGGATGGGCGGCGAGAACGTCTTCCGTACCAACGTGGGCGACGCAGGTCTGGGTGATCTGCTCGGCAATCTGTTCGGCCAGGCCGGCGGCACGTCATCGGCCAGACGGACGCAGACCCGTTCACCGCGCCGCGGCGCCGACATCGAGGGCGAAGTCACCATCGGCTTCAACCAAGCTGTCGAGGGAGCCACGGTCGGCGTCCAGATGGTCAGTGAGGAAGCCTGCCAGGCCTGCCACGGCACCGGCGCGAAAGCCGGCACATCGCCGCGGGTCTGCCCGACCTGTCAGGGATCGGGCGTTCAGCAGGCGAGCGCGGGTGGTCTGTTCCAGATGACCGAGCCGTGCAGCGAATGCCACGGCCGTGGCCTGATCGTGGACGACCCCTGCGAGGTCTGTCACGGCAGCGGCCGGGCACAGAGCCGGCGCACCATGCAGGTCCGGATCCCCGAAGGGGTCTCGGACGGGCAGAAGATCCGCATCAAGGGCAAGGGTTCTCCCGGCGAGAACGGTGGCCCCAACGGCGATCTGTATGTGATCGTGCACGTGCGTCCGCACCCGATCTTCGGGCGCAACGGCGACAACATCACGGTCACCGTGCCGGTCACCTTCACCGAGGCCGCGCTGGGCGCCGAGATCGAGGTGCCGACCCTGGGCGGCGGCAGCGTCAAACTGCGGGTGCCCGCAGGGACCCCGAACGGACGCACCTTCCGGGTGCGTGGTCGCGGGGTCGCCAAGGGCAACGGCCAGAAGGGTGACCTGCTCGCCACGATCGAGGTGCAGGTGCCGCCGATGCTGAATGACGAGGCCCAGCAGGCGCTGCGCACCTTCACCGATGTGGCGCACCAGTCGAATCCGCGCGCGGATCTGTTGGCGAGCAACCGATGAGTGCGGGGATGCTGCCCGAGGTCATGGACCCCGACGGCCCGATCTTCGGTATTTCGGTAGCAGCTTCCCTGGCCGAGATGCATCCGCAGACCCTGCGGCAGTACGACCGGCTCGGGCTGGTCATCGCGAGCCGCACCAAGGGCGGCGGGCGACGTTATTCGCCGCGCGATATCCAGCGGCTGCGGCTGATCCAGCGGCTCTCCCAGGAAGGCATCAACCTCACCGGGATCCGCCGGATCCTCGCACTGCAATCCGAACTCGAGGAAGCTCAGCGCCGCATGGACGACATGACCGAGCTGGTGCGCCGGCTGGTCGAGCAGCACGAATCGCAAGGACGGCGGATCTTCTCCGCCGGTTCGACCGGAAACGTTGCCCAGGGACGGTTCTACCATCTTCCGCTCGCCCTGCCGGGCCGCTGAAGCCGGCCTCGAGCAGCGATCGCCGATAGTTCCACCACACAGGCCCCGGAGCCGTGACTCGTTCAGTCAGCTCCGGGGCCTGTGCTCTGCCCGGCCGCGCCGGCTCACCCCCGCCGACGCCGATGATCCGACCACGGACGCGGCGACTAGGCTGATGGGATGAAGTTCCGAGACCACCACGCGTCCTGTCATGGATTCAATCCGGTCCGTCCCTCCGGCGGTGAGTGGACGCACGCGATGATGCTGCATGATGGCAGCACCGTCTACGCGGACACCGCGGCCGAGATCGTCGAGGAGATGATGCCCGGTCTCGACTCGCTCGATGAGCCGGCCAGGAGTCAGGCCCGGATCCGTCATGCCGCGCGGACCGCGGCCGTCGTCCAGCAGATGGTCATCGACCGCGCACGCTACGAGGGCACATTCGACCCGGACGACGCAGAAGTGGCGCCACTCGTGCAGATCCTGGTGACCGACAAATCGCTGTCGCTCAGCCTGGAGCTGCCCCAACACCCCGGCGAGCCCGCCGACTGGCTGCCGGTGGTGCCGCTGGTGCTGCTGGCCACCAGCTATGCACCGACCACGGAGTATCCGCGGATCGGCGGGAATGTCATCTGGATCGATCCGGCGACCGACGAGAGCTATCTGGCGTCGCTGAACGCGACCGGGCTGTTCAGCTACTGGGCCGCCGAGACCGCTGGGACGCTCAGCAACAGCTAGGCTCGCAAGGAGCATCCCCCACCAAGCAGTACCCCAACGGAGAGGACGAGAATGAGTTGGCTGGTCACCGGCGGAGCCGGATACATCGGTTCGCATGTGGTGCAAGCATTCCTGGACGCCGGGATCACCCCGGTCGTGATCGATGATCTGTCGAGCGGGCACGCCGACTTCGTCCCCAAGGGCGTGGTCTTCGTTCAGGGAACGATCCTCGATACCGACCTGGTCACCCGGACTCTCACCGAGAATGCGTGCGAAGGTGTCGTCCATCTCGCCGGTTTCAAATACGCGGGGGTGAGCGTCAGCAGGCCGCTGCACACCTACGACCAGAACGTCACCGGAACCGTCTCGCTGCTGCGGGCGATGCAGTCGGTCGGGGTGCACAACTACGTCTTCTCCAGCTCGGCGTCGGTCTACGGCACCCCGGACGTCGATCAGGTCACCGAACAGACCCCGACCGCCCCCGAGTCGCCGTACGGTCAGACCAAGCTGATCGGCGAGTGGCTGGCCGGCGACATCGCCAAGGTCGATCCGCAGTGGCGCTACACGAATCTGCGCTACTTCAACGTGGTCGGCTCCGGTTCGGACGCCCTCTACGACACCAGCCCGCACAACTTGTTCCCGATCGTCTTCGACGCGCTGCTCGCCGGCCGCACCCCGAAGATCTTCGGCGACGACTACCCGACCCCGGACGGCACCTGTGTGCGTGACTATGTGCATGTCGCGGACCTGGCGATCTCGCACGTCGCCGCCGCGAAAGCGATGGCCGCCGGCACGGGCCTGCAGGTCGCCTACAACCTGGGCAGCGGGGACGGTTCCAGCGTTGCCGAGATCATGTCGGCGATCGCCCGGGTCACCGGCGTCGATTTCACTCCGGAGATCGCGGCCCGGCGACCCGGAGACCCCGCCCGGATCGTCGCCAACGGCGACGCGGCGGCACACGATATCGACTGGAAGATGCGCTACACCCTGGACGAGATGGTCTCCTCGGCCTGGAGCGCTCGGCAGGCTCACCAGTCCTGAACTCGGCGGTTCTGAACTCGATGGTTCTGGATTCGGCAGTTCTGAACTCGGCGGTCCTGAACCTCTGAACTCAGCGGCCCTGAACCGGCTCCCCAGCCGAGGGCGGCTGGCCGGGTTGCGGTCCGGGCGGCGACGGCTGCGCCGCTGGGCCCACGATCCACGGGGGTTGGTCGGGCAGATGCAGCAGTGACAGCTCGGGATTCGAACGGGCGGCCCGCATCCGGTCCAGTTCGCTCATCGCCAATGCCCGGGCATCGGCCTGATCCAGATGCTGGCAGACCACATCGACCGGGCCCGGCGTGGTGTGTGCCTGCACATCGGCCAGCCCCAATCGCCGCTGGATGACTCCTTGCCGGATGCGCACCGACTGCACCCGGGCATGCGGGACGATCGACGTGCGCCTGCGCAGCAGCCCGCCCGCGGCGACCAGCACCCGATCGTCGTAGCCCCAGAAGTAGGTCTGCGCGTCCAACCAGCGCAGCCAGCGTGCACGCTGGGGGATCGGATGCATCCTGATCGCGGGCATGTTCAGCCTCGGCCACAAGGTGCGCAAGACGACGTCGACGTCGGCGCCCGGTCCGACCGGCAGCAGCAGGTTCGCCGGGACATGCTCACTGGATTCACTGGGCAGGCCGAGCACATCGATGCGGACCCGGTACCAACCGAAGGCCCGCCACAGCAGCGGCTGGCTGATGTCGACGGCCTGCACCCGGTTGCGGGGGATCGTCTGGCTGGTCAGCGAGGTGAGGCCCGACGCGGTGCGCAGCCCGCCGTCCGGGGTCATGCTGAGGACGAAGTTCCACTCGTTGCGCAACCGGTTGAGCACCATCGCACCCATCGCGAGCAGCCACGGCAGCAGGATCGATGTCGACAGCAGACCGATCGGCTGGTCGTTCCAGATCGACCAGCCGACCACCCCGGCGATCAGAATCAGTAGGAATACCGTCGAATTGGTGACCACCATGGACGCCAGCAGTCGCGCCGGTGGCACGGTCACGATCCGGCGATCAGCCGGGGAGGCGTCGGTGAACGCGGTGCCGACGGGAACCTGCGCCGCCTCGGCCACGGTGGTGCGGGTGCCGTGCGCGCGGGTGATCAGGTAATCGCGCAGCTGGTAGGCGCGCTTGCGGGAGAGGTACTCGATGGTTGCATTCGAGCCGCCGCCGCCCACGTCGATGCGCAGCGCCGCCAGGCCCAGCAGCCGGGCGATCAGCGGCTGGGTGACGTCCACCGACTGAATCTTGGTGAAGGCGATCTTCTCCGAGCGCTGCGAGATGAAGTTGTGCTCGATGCGCACCTGCTCGTCGTCGATGATGAAGCTGGTGAAGCGCCATGCCAGATAGCCGGCCCCCAGTGAGACGGCAAGCACGAGCACGAGGATGCCTGCCGGAACATACCAGTAGGTGGCGATGGTCTGCCAGCCGCCGGCCTGGGCCTGCCGGAGGATGTCCGGGACGTCGCGCAGAATGAAGTAGCCGACCGCCAGCAACGCGATCCAGCTCTTGGCGATCGGGGTCAGTGGATGCGGATGCTCCAGGACCGGGGCATATCCGGATAGTGGTCCGGCCGGCGTCCCAGCCTGGTGGGGCTCGCCGGTCTGCGAGGGCGGGCCGGGTTGAACCGGCTGGTCAGGGTGAACCGATTGGTCAGGGTGAACCGGTTGGTCGGGACGAAGCGGCTGGTCGAGGTGAACCGGTTGGTCGGGGCGAACCGGCTGGTCAGGACCGACAGACCCGTCCTGGTATCCGGGACCCGGATCGGTGCTGCTCACAGCCCGGTCGCCTGCATCTCGCCGCGTTCGGTGAGCCGGTCACGCAGCGCGGCGGCCGCGTCGGGATCGAGGCCGGGGATGACGGCGTCCGACTGCGCGGAGGCTGTTACCAACGCCACCGTGGCCACCTTGAAGGCACGATCCAGCGGGCCCGCCGAGATGTTGACGGCCTGCATGCGGCCGTACGGTACGACCGTCAGTCGCCGGTTGAAGATGCCCGACTTGATGTAGAGATCGGATTCGCGTTCGGCGTACGCCCAGGACCGAGCGATCGCACCCTGGCGCCAGAAGCGCCAGATGGCGAGCCCGGCGCAGATCGCGATGCTGGCGATCAGGGCCCAGTACAGCTGGCGCGGAGCCTGCTCGAAAACCAGCAGGGTGATGGCTTGCGGAGCGATGATAATCAGCGCCAGGATCAGCCAGCTGATCGCCGACAGCAACCGGCGCAGACTTGCGTAGCGGGCAGACACCGGCGTCCAGGCTTCGGTGGGAGGAGCGAACAGGGCGACCTGGGATCTGTCCATCTCAGAAGTTGCCCTGGATGCGGTCGCTCAAGGTGATGTGTTTGCTGCCGTAGACGATCACTTCACCGAAAACGAGGGTGCCTGTCAGGGTGAGCTTCGGGCTGCCGGGCTGGGGTGGGCTGAGCTTCTTCAGCTTGATGTCCGACCCGAAGGTGCGGGTCTCGTCGACGATGACGGTGCCTTTGGGCACCCAGATCTTCACATCGCCCATGAAGCAGCTGAGGTCGATGACGACGTTGAGCGACTCGAAGACCGCCTCACGCATGTCGAGTTTCACCGTGCCCAGTGTCGAATTGACCGTCAGGCTCGGTGGCACGATCCACGCGCCGTCGCGCTGTTTGGTGCCGAGCACGGCGCTGACCGAATTCGTCAGATAGTGCGTCGGTGCGACGGCTTGGGGATTCGTTTGTGGAAGTACCAGATCATCGGCGTGGTGGGCGTCCTGGATGTTCCGCTCACTGTTCTCGGGCTGGCGGAACTGCGGCTCGTCGTTCATCGGCTGACCGGTCATACCTCCATCGTCTCAACTGGGAGTCAGCCGTTCAACGTCCGGCACAAACAGGCCGGACGTTGAACGGATTGGTCGACGGCGGCTCGGCGCGTCGTCCGATCAGCCGAGCGCGGCGATCGCGGCGTCGTAGTCGGGTTCGGTCTTGATCTCGGGCACCAGCTGGGTGTAGCTGATCGTGCCGTCGGTGTCGATGACCACCACCGAACGGGCGAGCAGACCGGCCATCGAGCCGTCGGCGATGGTCACCCCATAGTCCTCGCCGAAGCTGGAACGGAACGCGGAGGCGGTGATCACGTTGTCGATGCCTTCGGCGGCGCAGAAACGCCCCGCCGCGAACGGCAGGTCCTTGCTGATGGCGAGGACGACGGTGTTGTCGAGTCCGGCAGCGAGTTCGTTGAACTTGCGGATGCTCATGGCGCAGATGCCGGTGTCCAGGCTCGGGAAGATGTTCAAGACGATGCGCTTGCCGGCGAAATCGTCCAGGGTGATGGTGCTCAGATCTGAGCCGACGAGTTCCACCGCGGGCGCGGGAGTGCCCACCGCGGGGAGTTCGCCGACGGTGGAGATGGGCTGAGAAGCTAACGTGATACTGGCCATGGCTTCATTGTCGTGGGGATGCCCAAGCGCAGGGGAGGGTTTCGCCGTCGGCTTAGGCCGGCGGGACGCGCCTGGCTGGGATATCGATCGCGGCTATCAACTTGGCTATCTCACGCCCTATCACGGTCTGGCGTTGAGGCGGCGGATTCCATGTCTGACTAGGTGGAGCGGGCGACGGGAATCGAACCCGCGTGTCCAGCTTGGGAAGCTGGCGCTCTACCATTGAGCTACGCCCGCAGGGCGTTGAGGCAACGACGCGGTTGAGAGTCTAGCGCATTCGCGCGGATGCTGCGTCTGGTTGGGATGCGTCGGCGGTTCGCTGTCGAGATTGAATCGGCTTGTCGATGTGACAAGCCGAATCTTCGGCAGCCGGCAGTCAGTCGTCCCAGTGCTCGCGGACCTCGGCGGCGACCTTCTGGAAGACCGCGGCGCTCACGCTCCCACTCGCTCGGCGCACGTACGCCGGGTCGATCCGGACGATGCGGTCGGTGCGCACCTCGCTGACGCGGCGCTGCTTGTCCCACTCGCCCGATCCGATCTCGACCCAGTAGCGGCCGGCCCGGCGCTCCTGCTCGGCATCCCGGTCGTGGTCCTGGCTGGTTGCGGGCAGGCCGAGCAGCCAGCCGCTCTGCGCCCCGATCAGCAGAACCGGACGATCCTTGCCCTGGCTCGGGTCTTCCTCGTACGCGATCCATGTCCAGACCATCTGCCCGGACGCGAAGCCCCCCGGCCCCTTCGCCTGGTAGCGCATCTCGGGCAGGCCGTCGAAGTCCGCGGCGGGTTGCCCGGTGCCGGCGGCCGGCCGCGCGGTGGGCGCCTGGCTTGTCGTCCGAATGGCTGCGGTCTTGGTCGCCGAGGTGTTGTCGTGCAGCAGCCTGCCGGCCAGCCGGGCCAGCGACTCGAAATCGCTCCAGCGCATCAGCGGAACCGTGGTGCCGGACCGTAGGCCACCTTCGTCTTCGGCACGATGGCCGGACGCGGCGGATTGGCGAAGTGATCATAGGCGTCGAAGTACCGTTTGGCCTGCGGCAACCAGATCAGGCCGGTGCCGATCGCGGCGAAGATCAACGCCAGCCACGACCACGGGATCATGAAGAAGGCGAGCAGGCTCGTCGCGCACGCCGCGAACCCGGCGAAGCGGCTCCACAAGGCACCGTGCCAGGCGTTGTATCCGGCCAGGGCGGGCCCGGCGGTCATGATGACGCCGATGATGGCCATCACGCAGACCAGCACCACCGAGCTGCCCGAGCCCGGACGCGGATCGAACAATTCGATCAGTTTCGAACTGGTTGCGAAGTTCTCGATGTGGATCGCCACCCACCAGTACCACCAGTAGGTGACCACAGCCACCACGGCTGAGCAGGTGAAGGCGGCCACCGCGCCCACGATCACGGGTGGACGCCTGGGCTCCCCGGTTCGCTTGCTCAACGGATAGCCGGCCAGTTCGGCCGCGATCGGGGGCAGCGAGACGATCGGCTCCTCAGGTGCATCACCAAGACCCTCGCTGGGGGCGGTATCCGTGCCCGGCGCTTGCTGCCTGGCTGGGGCGGCGCTCTCCGGATCGCTAGCGGGCCCCGCGGGGGTCGGGTTGGTGTTGGCTGGCTCGGTGGCGGTCGGCCCGGTGGCGGTTGGGTCGGAAGCGGTTGGGTCGGTATAGGTCAGGTCAGTCGCGGCCGGGTCGATGGCGGTCTGGTCGGCGCCGGTCAGGTCGGAGGCGGTCGCATCGGTGTCGATGGGGTCGGCAGCGCGACGGGTCGGGTGATAGGTGCCATGCTGCTCGGTCATCGACTGTCTCCTGCCCACGGCGCGTCCGCGATCGTGCACGTTCGCGCTCCAGACTAGCCGCACTCGCACGGCGTGGACTCCGCGGCAGCGGGGACACAGCCAGCCGGCAGGGGGTGCGGCGCCGCGAGGTCAGCTGGTGACGACGGCGTGAGCGCGAGCACGAGAATGGGGGAGACAGGCCGGACGATAAGCTGGCCGCCATGAGTCCCGCACCGCGATGGCCCGTCGTCCTCTTCGATTTTGATGGCACCCTGCTCAATACGATCGACGGAATCGTGGCCAGCTACATCTACACCTGGCAGACGGTCTCCGGACGCCAGGTCGTCCGCTCGGAGATCCTGCCGTGGATCGGCCGCACCCTGGCCGACGTCTTCGCCGACGAGGATCCCGCGAACGCCGCCGAGCTCGAGGACGTCTACCTCAGCCACAACGCGGCGACGCTGGCCAACGCAGTGAGGCAGTACGACGGCATCTCGGAGTTGGCGCAGGAGCTGGTGGATGCCGGCATCCGCACCGGGGTGGTCACATCCAAGCGTCGCCGGAACGTGCTGACCGGCATGCAGTTGGCCGGGCTGCCCAGCGAGATGGTGCTGGCCTGCGCGATGGACGATACCGATCGTCACAAGCCGGATCCGACGCCGCTGCTCACCGGACTGGCCGCACTGGACGCCCCCGTCGAAGGCAGCCTCTATATCGGGGACGCCATTTACGATCTGCAGGCCGCCGCAGCTGCCGGCATGGACGGGATCGGCGTCACCTGGGGCGCTGGCAGCCCCGCCGCGCTGCGCGCTCAGCCGCATGTCGCCGTCGTCGACACGGTCTCGCAGTTGCGCGATCACCTGATCGGTTGAGACGCCAGGGCGTGACTGATCTTCTTCAGTTGGGCCCAGAACCGTCGAATCGACCGGTTTGGATCGATCTAACCCCGCAAGTGAAGAAGATCAGTCACTCGCATGCGCGAACAAGAGAAAGGGGTGGACGCGAACTACGTCGCGTCCACCCCTTTCAAAGCGGCGAACCTCACTGAGGCCTGAAACAGCCAGGCCGGCGAGCCGCACTCACTTGACGGCAGCGTCCTTCGCCGCGGCCGCGGCAGCGGTCGCGCGATCGGCGGCGTCAGCAGCTTGAGCAGCGGCCTTCTTGGCTTCCTCGGCAGCGCCGGCGGCCTTCTCGGCGGCCTCCTGCGAAGCGCTCTGAGCCCGGGCGGCCGGGCCCGCGGCACCGGCTGCCTTGTCGATCTTCATCGTGCCGGTCTCGAGCAGGTTCTCATGCCAGCTGAGCGCCTTGGACAACACATGCGGGGTGTGAATGCCCTTGCTGACCGACAGCGCCTCCTTGTAGTAATCCCACAGCTGCTCGCGGTAGTCCGGATGGGCACAGTTCTCGATGATCAGCTTGACGCGCTGCCGCGGGGCCAGGCCGCGCAGATCCGCCAGCCCCTGCTCGGTGATGATGACCATGACATCGTGCTCGGTGTGGTCGACGTGGCTAACCATCGGCACGATCGCGGAGATGTTGCCGCCCTTGGCCAGCGACGGGCTGACGAAGATCGAGTAGCCGGCGTTGCGGGCGAAGTCACCCGAGCCGCCGATGCCGTTCATCATCTTGGTGCCCATGATGTGGGTCGAGTTGACGTTGCCGTAGATGTCGGCCTCGATCATGCCGTTGGTGGCGATGACGAACTGGCGGCGGATCACCTCGGGGTGGTTCGACACGTCCTGCGGGCGCAGAATGATCTTGCCGTGGTACTCCTTGGCATGATCATTCATGTGATGGGCCATGGTGGGCGACAGTGAGAACGCGGTCGCCGAGGCCACATCGATCTTGCCGGCGTCGATCAGCTCGATCATGCCATCCTGGATGACCTCGGTGTAGCTGGTCATGTGCTCGTACGGCGCGTCCATCAGGCCTGCGAGAACGGCATTCGCGATGTTGCCGACGCCCGACTGCAGCGGCCACAGGGTCGAGGGCATCCGGTGCGCCTTGACCTCCATGTCGAAGAAGTTGAGCAGATGGGCCGCGATCGCGCGGGAGTCATCGTCCAGCGGCTTGAACGGCGTGTTGCGGTCGGGGTCGTTGGTCTCGACGACGGCGACGACCTTGCTCGGATCAACCCGGAAGGTCGGACGCCCGATGATGTCACCGGGGTGATTGATCGGGATCGGCTCGCGGCGAGCCTTGATGTCCATGCCGTAGTAGACGTCGTGCAGGCCGTAGAGATCATCGGTCTGCCAGGAGTTGACCTCGATGATGATCTTGTCCGCGATATCGAGGTAGGTGCGGTTGTTGCCGATGGAGGAGCTAGGGATGATGTCGCCCTCCTCGGTGATGGCCGTGGCCTCGATCACCGCGAAGTCCAGCGAGCCGAAGAAGCCCATGTTGATGAGCTTCTGGAGGTGCGACAGGTGGATGTCGCAGTAGTTGGTCGTACCGTCGTTGATCTTGGCCCGCAGGTGCGGGTCGGACTGGTACGGGGTGCGGAAAGCCATGCCACCGGTATCCGCGAGCACACCGTCCAGCTCGGGCGCCGTCGAGGCGCCCGTGAACGCCTTGATGGTGAAGTCCTCGCCGCGTGAGCGCGCCTCGGTGATGCGCGCGGCCAGGGCACCGGGGATCTCTTTCGGGTACCCCGAGCCGGTGAACCCGGAGAAGCCGATCGAGGCCCCGGGGTGGATGAGGGCCGCGGCGTCTGCGGCGCTCATGACCTTGGCGGCGAACGCTGGGTTCGCGATGCGAGCTGACATTGCTCCTCCTGTCGAAAAACCTACGGCTAAAAGGTTATCGGTTTGGATCTGGCTGGTGATCAGGGGGTCGGTCCCGGGCTAGCGCGGGAGACGTTGCGTGGGCCGGATGACCAGACCGGTGCGCAGTTTCGGGGTGAAGAAGGTGGACTTCGGAGGCATCAGCAGCCCCTCACGAGCAGTCCGCTCGATCTCGGCCAGCGAGGTCGGACGGATCAGCACCGCTCCGGCGTGCCCGCCGAACGGCCCGGTGCCCGCGTTGTCGAGTTCGGCGAGTACTTCGTCCAGGCCGTGCTGGTAGCTGACCTGGGCCTTACTGCCGGACAGCGCGTGTTCCAGCCAGGCTCCGTCGAGCGCGCGCACGCCGTTGAATGCTCCCGGACGCGCAACCAGCCAGCTGGGCTCACCTTTGGGGTCCAGCAGCACCAGGCGTTCGGTCTCCACCATCTGGGCGAGGGTCGCCGGGCCGAGCGGCTCGGTCATCGGTTCGATGGTGAAGCTGCCCGACAGGGCATTCTTCAGTTCGTCGAAGGACAAGCCGTCGTAGATGCGGTGGATGGCCTCGATCGACAGCTGGTCGTCCACCAACTCGTTGATGAAGGTCAAGGTGAGTTCGGCGGCGGTGTCCTTGCGCCCGGTCGCCTTGCGAACCATGTCGCGGTAGACCCTGGAGACGCCATAGCGGTGGTGGCCGTCGGCGATCAGCACGTCGTCGGAGCCGATGATCTGCCGGATGGCCGCGATGCGGTCGGGGTCGGTCACTCGTTCGGCGCGATGGACGACTCCGTCGACCTCGATCTGGCCGATCGGCTCGCCGGGCTCGGCCAATGCTGCCGTCAGGCCGGACGCCAGTGACAGCCCCCACACCGGGGAGAGGTTGGCTGCGGTTGCGATGGTCAGGTCGAGGCGGTCGGTGCTGGCCTTCTTCGTGGTCTTCTCGTGCGGCAACACGCCGCCGGCGCCCTCGTCCACGACTTCGAGGCCACCCAGGACGCCCGAGATGGTGCGCTGGGTACCAGTGGCGTCGACCGTGTCCATCCGGTAGATGGTGAACGACGGCTCGGAATCACGCTCCAGGATGCCCTTCTCGAGCCACTCCCAGAGCAGGTAGGCGGCCACCTTGTAGCGGTCGGAGCCACCGCGCGGCACGTCGATCCAGGTGATGTTGTGCCGACTTCGGCGGCCGAGCTCGATGACGTCGTCGTCGGAGAGCACATCGTAGGGCGGGGCGATGACCTCGTCCCAGTTGACGTTCGAGGCGTAGCGAATGGCGTTGAACGGTTCGAATCGTGGCACGGACACTACGCTAGCGGGCCGATGCGGCGCGTGGGGCCGGGCGGTCGGCGTTCGTCCGAAAAGTGAGGTGCGGGTCGCTCAGCTGATCGCGATGACCAGGGCAGCGAGGCTCATCGCGATCTCCAGTAGGCCGATCTGCAGCGGCCGGGGACGCCGCGGCGGGGGGTCGGTCGCGGGCGGCACGGTGACGCGGCGGGTCTCGGCGGCTGTGGCGGAGTGCGGTGGGAACTGGGTGGTGCTGCCGGAGATGGACTGGGTGGTGCTGTTGGAGGTGGACCGGGTGGCGGGCGGCGCGGACAGCCACCAGGTGCGGGCGGTGCAGACCGCGAAAAAGACCGGCCAGGCCGGGGTCAGCAGCTTTGCCGCCGCTGCGGCAGTGGTCAGCGCCATGAACGCGACGTGCCAGATGATGGAGTCGCGTCTTGCCTGCCGGTTTCCCCACTCGCGGATGAGGGACTTCACATGCCAGACCGTGCCCGCGTAGTAGCCGAAGAGCGCGACGAAGACGGCGATATCGCGCAGCGCGTCTTCGGGACTGGACACGATCTGCGATGGACTGGTGAATCGGATCACCACTCCCATCCCCACGGCCAGTGCGACGGTCGCCAACCCGCTGGTGACCGAGCGGTCCTGTTTGCGGGAGGCCTGCCAGATCGCCCAGGCCATCAGCGGCAGGGCGACCGGCAACCAGCCCAGCAGTGGCCGGCCACCGAGGACGATCACCAGGACCGCGGTGACCGCGGTGATCGCCGTGTACGTGATCAGTGCCGGACGAAATCCGGCGCGGCGTGCCGGGGCGGCGTGCAGCCACAATCCGAGCACGTTGAAGGCGAAGTAGGCGGCGAATTCAGCCGCGGCCAGCGGGATGAGCCACGCACCCCCAGGCTCGCCGGCCCGCGATCTCAGGACCACGCCGACGATGAAGGGGACGATCAGCATCGCCCACGCGCCGTGCTGGTTCGGCAGCCAGCCGCGCGCCGCGGTAGATCTGCGCGGGCGCCGGCGCGATGTCGTTGGCCTGTGAGTCATCGTCCTAGCTTAGGTGCACCTAAGCGGTTGTAAGCAGTTGGGTCTGCAGCCCCGCCCCCGGCAGCGGTTGGCACGGACGAGGCGGTCAGCGTCCGACCGGTTTGACGAAGGGGAAGGTCAGGACCTGACGGATGGTGCTGCCGGTGATCGCCATGATCAGCCGGTCCAGGCCGATGCCCAGTCCGCCGGTCGGCGGCATACCGAGCTCCAGTGCGCTGAGGAAGTCCTCGTCGATCTCCATCGCTTCCGGGTCGCCCTGCGCGGCCAACCAGGATTGCTCGGCCAGCCGGGAACGCTGGATCAGCGGATCGGCCAGCTCGGAGTACGCAGTGCCCAGCTCCATGCCACCGGCCACCAGATCCCAGCGTTCCACCAGCCCCGGCTTGCTGCGATGCCGGGCGGTCAGCGGCGAGCTCTCCTCCGGGAAGTCGGTGTAGAAGGTGGGAAAGACCGTCGTCTTCTCGACCAGCACACCGTAGATCTCCTCCAGCACCGCGCCCGGACCGAGCCCCTCCTTCAGGTCGATGTTCAGATTGCGGGCGATCTCGATCAGATCGTCCAGATCGGTATGAATGCTGACCTGGCGGCCGAGCTTGGCCGAGACGGCCTCCGAGACCGGCACGACCGGCCAGTCACCGCTGACATCGGTCAGCTTCAGCGAGCCATTCGCATCACGCAGCGGCAGCATCGCGCTCCCGTGCACGGCGATGGCGGCATTCTGGATGATCCGCTGGGTGAGCAGCCGCATATCGACGTAGTCGGCCAGCGGTTGGTAGGCCTCCACCACGGTGAACTCCGGATTGTGGGTGTTGTCGACGCCCTCGTTGCGGAAGTTGCGTCCGATCTCGAAGATCGGGCCCATGCCGGCCACCAGCAGCCGTTTCAGGGGCAGTTCGGGCGCGATGCGCAGCACCAGATCGGTGTCGTAGGCGTTGATGTGCGTGCGGAAGGGACGAGCAGTCGCCCCGCCGTTGGTGGTACCCAGAATCGGCGTCTCGACCTCGGAGAATCCCTCGTCCAGCAGGGTCTGCCGCACCGCCGCGATGCCCCGGCTGCGGGCCAGCAGCAGATCGAGCTCGGACGGATTGATGAGCAGATCGAGCGAGCGGTTGCGTGCCCGCGTCTGCGGGTCGGCCAGTCCCTGCCAGGGCACCGGATGCACCGCCTTGGCGAGCATCGTCCACCCGGTGACCAGCAGGGACGCGGTGCCGTTGCGGGATTGCCCGGGTTTGCCCGTGGCGTCGATGATGTCACCGGAATCGACCAGCTGAGCGAACTGGTGTACCTGGTCGCGTCCGAGCGTCTGGGCGTCGAGCAACAGCTGCAGGTTGACACCGTGGTCGGTCAGGTCTGCGAAACAGACTCCGCCGTGATCGCGGATGCGGCGCACCCGTCCGGCCACCGGCCGCCCATCGGCCCCGGCAGCACCCGGTTTCAGGGACGACAGCCAGACCGATGTCCGGTGGCCCACCGGGTACCCGGGCCGCCCGGCCGCCTCGAGCGCGGCCAGATGTGTCAGCCGCTGCCGGGTCTGGTCGGATCCCCGTGAATGCAGGTCGGTCTCCGGCGGCGGCGGGGTCTCGATCTGTTCCAGCTCGGCGAGTTGCTCGGTGGTGAACTCGAGCTTGTCGGGCTGCTGAGACTTCATGAACGGCACCCGCAGGAAGCCCTCGGCGATCAGGCAGGCGACGGCCACTTGCAGGATGGTCAAGGGATTGGCCAGCGCGACATAGCGGGGCGTCCATTGCGGGTTGTACTTGGAGTTCGCTCGGTACAGGCTCTGAATCTGCCAGAACCGATCGAGCAGGCCCAGCACTTGCGAGTTCACCTTGCGGTAGGCGGGGGCAGCGACGTCTTCTGCTTCGGCGAAGACCTGCCGGAAGAACGCGAAGTTCAGCGAGACATGCTCGATGCCGTGGTCGCCGCACCAGCTCATCAACTCGGCGACCAGGAAATCGTTGGTGCCGTTCGGCGCATCCGGGCTGCGGCGCATCAGATCCAGCGACAGTCCGCGGCGTCCCCACGGCACGAAGCTCTGCAGCGCCACCATCGTGCCGGCCGGATCGTGCACGGTGGCCACCACCGTGCGACCGTCGGCTGGATCGCCGAAACGCCCGAGCGCCATGGAGAAGCCGCGTTCATCGCCCTCGCGCCATTCGTCGGCTGCCTTGCCGATCGCCGCCAGTTCGTCGGCCTCCAGGTCTGCGGTGTGCGTGATACGGACGGTCAGCCCGTCGCGGCGGGCCCGGTTCACCGAGCGCCGCACCTCGGTCATCGCGGTCGAGTCGAGCCGGAATCGCTCTGTGGTGAGGATCGCCTCATCCCCCAGCTGCAGAATGCCGTAGCCGAGCACCTTGTTGTACGAGCGGGCGCCTGCTTCGCTGCACGACAACACGGCCGGGACCCAGCCGTAGCGGCGCGCCTCGTCCTGCCAGGTGGTGATCGCCTGCGGCCACGAGTGCGGGTCGCCGAGCGGGTCACTGGATGCCAGGCAGACCCCGGCGACCACCCGGTAGGCCACTGCCGCCTTTCCGTCGGGGGAGAAGTGCAGCAGCTTGTCGCCGCGAGTATTGAAGTAGCTGAGCGAGTCGCTGTCGCCGTACCGGGCGATCATCCGGCGGGCGGTCAGTGCGGAGTCCGGGTTCCACTGTTCATCGGATCTGGACGAGCGCAGGAAGATGATGGTGGCCGCGACCAGCGCGATCGCCATGATCAGTGAGGCGATCTGCGGCACCAGATGGGCGACGTGGACGTTCCAGGAGTGCGGCGGGGTCATGCCGACGGCATGCATCAGCGCGGTCACCGTCTGCTGCCAGGCCGGGCCGCTGGCTCCCGGCCAGATCAGCACCAGCGCCTCGGTGGCGGCTATCGCCAGCACCAGCCCGCCGCCCAGCACGCCGAGAGCGGCCGCCCACGAACCCGGTGGCACCCGGGCAGGGAAGGCCGACCGCAGCCGCACCAGTATCGGGATCGTCAGCACCGCGATGGCCACCGAGACGACCAGCAGCGGCAGCACCTCGTCGCGTCTGGCCAAGATCTCCGGCTCGTTCGACACCGCGGTGATCATCACGATGCCCACGCCGGCCCACGCGCCGCCGATGATCTGCATCACAATCACGATCCACAGGGCAAGACGCTTGTGGTACAGCAGGCCGACAGTCAGCAGTCCGAGCCCGGTGAACGAGACGATCGATGCGGTCGCCGGGATGTTGGCCGTCCAGAAGGCCATCTCGGCCCAGCTGAGACGCAGATGATTGGCGAAGACCCGGCGGCTCAGCCACATCAGCAAGGCGACCAGGGTCGCGATGGCGTAAACCCCCGTGATCGCGTTCGCCAACCGTTGGCTACGGGCGGGGCCTGCCGCAGTGTCGGCAGCCGGCGTGTTCATGCTGCCTGCCATGCGAAGTGGGGCTGGGTCTGGCCCAGCCACTTCAGCCCGGACGCCAACCCGGCCGCCCACACCTGGGTCGTGTGACCGCCGCTCTCCACGAGTTCGGTGGTCAGTGAGGTGGGCGGTTGGACGACGGAATTGAAGCTCTGCCATGCTTCGTAGGCCATCTGGTCATCCTTCGCGGCGTAGAACCACAGATCGACGTCGGGTGGATCGGTCTGGGCGAGAACGGTCAGGTCATAGGTGGTATCGCCATCTTCGCGCAGCTTGGGTCCTTCGAAACCGGCCACGAAGTATCCAGACATATTGATGCTTGAACCGAAGATGTCCGGGTGGCGCATGGTGAGCATGGACGAGCAGAAGCCGCCCGCGCTGTATCCGATGGTCGTCCAGCCGGCGCGATCGGAATCGGCTCGCAGGTTCGTCCGGATCCAGCCGACGACATCGCGAGTGACGAAGGTCTCCATGAGGATCGAGCCGTCGGAGGCGTCCACGCATTCGGTATCGACATTGTCCGGGAAGACGTCGGGAATCACCACGATGCTCTCGCGCAACTGACCCTGGGAACTCAATGACGTGATGAGCTCGTCGGGGTGCAGACCGTCGGCGACCGCATTGATCGAGCCGGGCAGTCCCGGGAACCCGATCAGCACCGGATAGAAGCGCTCCGGATGATCCAGATACGACGGCGGCAGCCAGACCAACGCCGAGGAGGTATGCCCGCTGGCCGGGCCGGGGATCGACACCGTCAAGTACTGCCCTTCGGGCGCCGGATCGACCCAGCTCTGCTCCGCGAAGGCAGGATTGCTGCGCGGGTCGGCCTGCAGGTCGGTGGGAGTGCCGGTCTGCCACGCGATGGGGTCTTGGCTGGTCGGTGTCGGATCGCCGACGGTCTCGCTGTGGCTGAGATCGCCGACCCCACCCATGCTCGACCAGGTGGTGAACCAGCTGTTCTGCTGATTGAGTACGACGAAGGCCAGCATCAGCGACAAGGCGATGCTCACCAGCACCGCGATGGATTGCTGGCCGATCGCGTGATGCCGGCGGGGATGCCGATGAGTCGGCAACCAGACGAGCGTCCACCCCAAGGTGGCGAGCAGCAGCGCGACGATGATGATCAATATTGCCGGGGATGTCGGCTGGAGCCAGGTGGGCATGTCATCAAGCATGCCCCGCGATTCGAATTGCCGGCCCGACAGCGCGCCCATTTCGGCGGTTGGAGCCCACGATGTGCCCCGGCTCAGATCCCCAGCCGGGCCTGTTCGGCCGCTATCAGCTGTCTTGCGAGCGCGTCGCGGCTGGGGTTGGTCGCGTCCGATGAGGCTGCGGCCAGTGCACTGTGCGCGGCGAAGTCGTCGAAGGCCCGCTGCTTGTCGACCAGCAGTGCGATGATGCGTTCGTCGATGCTGTCGGCGGCGCAGAGCCGGTGCACCTCGACCCGGTGGATCTGTCCCATGCGGTGGACGCGAGCGATGGCCTGTGCCTCGGTGCTCGGCTTCAGCTGCGGTTCGCAGAGCACGACGACGGCGGCGGACTGAATGTTGAGGCCGATTCCTCCCACCTGTATCTGCGCCACCAGGACCTGAAGGTGGTCGGTCGAACTGAACTCGTCGAGGACCTCCTGGCGTCGTCGTGCCGGAACAGCCCCGGTGATCGGGCCTGCCGCCAGCGGCCCCAGCTCCCGGCAGACACGTTCGAGGACATCCAGGAAATACGAGAAGACGACCACCTTGCGGCCATTGGCGCCTGCCTCTGCGCACAGATCCAGCAGGCGCTCCAGTTTCTCGGGCGATCTGCCACGAAACCCGGCCTGCCGCATCGCCATCCAGTTGCCTGCCTCGACAGCCGCGCGGTAGGCGTGCATCTCGTCGCTGCCCAGGTGCACCCAGTCGTCGGTGTCGATGCGTTCGGGCAGTTCCATCAGCACATCGGATTGGCTGCGACGCAGATAGACCGCCGCCACCGCGCGACGAAATGCTCTCGGCCCCAGCCGCAGGCGAGGGCGGTCCAGACTGCTGAGCAACTCGGGCTGGACGAGGCGAATCAGCTCGACGAACTCGTCCACCCGGTTCTCCATGGGCGTGCCGCTCAGCAAAGCCACATACGGGCTAGCCGATATCAGCCGCGCGCAGGCCTGCGTCCGTTTGGTGGCCGGGTTCTTGATGTAGTGCGCCTCATCGATGGTCACCATCGATGCCTGCACCGGGGGCCAGTCCAGCGACCGCAGGGTCTCGTAGGTGGTGATCAGCACCGAGCGGCTGCTGGACGCCCAGTCGTGGAGTACCTGGTCGCGCTGCTCGCCGTGTGCCAGATAGGGGGTGAGCAGGCTGTGCTGCAGGATCTCGCGCTGCCAGTTGATCGTCACCGACGCCGGGCATACCACGACGAAATGGGTGGCGTCTTCGGCTGCTGCCAGATGAGTCATCGCAGCGATCACCTGGAAGGTCTTGCCCAAGCCCATCTCGTCGCCGATTATCACTCGGCGTTGAGCCAGGATGAAGCGAGCGCCGAAATCCTGGTAGGCGCGCAGCGATCCGCGCAGCAGCGAGAGATCAAGAGGCTGACGCTCGACCCGCGTGACGATGGCCGCCGCCAACCCGCCGGTCACCGCCGCCCCCGGAGCGCCGGCGCCGGTCAGCCGTTCCAGCTCTGCATAGAACTGCGCGGCATCTCGCTCGAACAGCTGCCAGGCCTGGGCGATGCTGATGCGCGAGGACGCGCTGATCTGTTCGAACGCCGCAGCAAGTCGCGTGCCGTCGCCGATCAGCTCGAGCAGGCGCCGACCTGCCGTAGTGGCAGCGAGTCTGCGCTGTGAGGAGCTGAACAGCCAACGTATCCGGTTGCGCGCCGGGGTGGTCTGCGCCAGCAGATCGGCGAGTTCGGGCTGCCGGTCGTCCTGCCAGCGTCCGATCGCGACTGCCGCCTCGCGCGAGTGCAGGGTCGTGGCCAAAGCGCAGACCAGCCTGCTGCTGAAGGGCGTGCGGGCAGCGGGATCCAGCATGACCGGCTGAGCAGCGACGGCGGCTTCCCAGACCGCCTGGGTCGCGGTTCGAATGGCCCGGATACGCGCGGTGCCCATCCCGGGCAGCCTGCGCAGCACGGCATCGGGGGTCCGCTGCACCTGTCCCACGGTGGTGATGCCGGCGGCGCGCAGCGGCGCGAGATAGAGGCTGGTGGCCGAGGTGACCTCTCGCAGCGAATCGATGTCCATGCGATCGATCTGCTCGCGGGCCGCATCCTGCACGAGCCCGAGGTGGGCCTGTCGGGCGTCGCGCACAGCTTGCTCGGTGACGCCAAGCGCCCAGGCGAGTGTCTTGGTGAACTGGCCGGCACGCCGTGCCGCGTCGTGGGCTGCTGCGAAGTCAGGGCTGCCCATGATCCTCCCGGCGCCGCAGGCTGCGGGTGAGCGTGAAGCCGGGATTCTGGGCCACCAGCGTGGTTGCTCCGATCAGTCTCGACAGGTGCGCCTTCCATGGCAGGTGCGAGTTGAAGACGCACCAGAACTCGCCGCCGTCGGCCAGAGCCCGGGCCGCTTGCTCGAACAGTGCGATGGTCGGTGCGGAGTCCTTCGCGGCACCACGGTGAAAGGGCGGGTTGCAGACGATGACGTCCAGGTCCTGGTCGGCGAAATCGCCGAGATCGGCTGCCCAGTGGGTGCGCACGCCGGTTCCGGCCGCGGTGCGGCGCGTCGAATCGACGGCTGCCCAGCTGGTGTCGGTGGCGTCCACGTCGGAGTCGGGATGGGCACGTGCGATGAGGGTGGCCAGCAGCCCCGAACCGCAGCCCAGGTCGAGGTAGCGATCGGCGTCGGCGACCCGATCGAGGTGGTCGATGAGCAGCCGGGTGCCGTCGTCCACGCGGCCCGCGGCGAAGGTGGCGCCATGCCACCACATCTCGAGCTGCTCGCCACCGACGGTGATGGTCTTGTGGCGTGGCCACACCGGGTCGCCGCGCCGCGGCCCGGACGCCCTCAGGGCTCGCGATTTCTGTTGTCCGAGGCTCGCCGATACCGAGGTGAAATGGCCTGCCAGCGTGCTGTTCATGGAGCGGTTCAGGTGCTTCTCGCGGCCGCCGGCGATCACCTGAACATCATCAGCGGCATGGCTCGCGATCAGCTCGCTGTATTCGTCCAGGGCACCCAGGGCGCGGGGCAGCCGCATCCAGACCAGGTCGACGCCGTCGAGAGTGGTCGCGTCGAGCCGGTCGATCAGCACGTCGTCGCGCACCAGTGCCGCATCGCGGATGTCGTCGCACCACGCGCTGACCCGATCTGCGCGCAGCAGCGCCTCATCGACCAGTCCCGGCGCGTCGACGATCAGCAGATGGCGGGCAGCGGCCGGTGAATTGGCCACGATGATGCGGTCGACGGGGTCCATGTGTCCGTACGATAACCTGTCGGCCATGCTGGCCAACCACCGTTTGAGCATCCACGTCATCGCCGACAGTTCGGGTGAGACCGCAGCACGTCTGGCCCGAGCGGCCCAGGCGCAATTCCCGCAGACCCAGTTCTCCATCGTCCGCCACCCCAGAGTGAAGGACGCCGACGCCCTGCTGGGGGTCTTCGACCGCATCACCGCGGCGCGCGCTGCCGAGCCGGACTGCCGTGTGGTCATCTTGTTTACCCTGGTGAAGCGGGAGATGGCCGAGATGGTCAGGCGCTACTGCGACGATAAACAGATCGAATGCGCAGATCTGCTGGGCGACACCCTGCGGGCGATCGGCCAGACCACCGGGTCTGCGGCCGACGAGGTCGTGATGCGTCCGGTTGCGGTCGAGGCCGACTATTTCGACCGGATCAGTGCGATGGAATTCGCGGTCCGCAATGACGACGGGGTGATGCCCGAGACTCTCCGGGAGTGCGATATCTGCCTGGTGGGCGCCTCTCGCTCCGGTAAGACCCCGCTGTCGCTCTACCTGGGATACGTGGGGTACAAGACCGTCAATGTGCCGCTGGTGCCGGGCATCAAGCCGCCGGACGAGCTCTTCCAGATCGAGCGCTGGCGCATCGTCGGGCTGACGATCGATGCCGAACGACTGCTTCAGATCCGTTCGCGGCGGGTGAAATCGCTGGGCGGGTATGGCACCAAGGACGGCGGCTATGCCGATCTGGCGAAGATCTATGACGAGCTCGACGAGGTCGGCCGTATCCAGCGTCAGCTCGGCTGCCCGGTGATCGACACCACCGGGCTGGCCTTGGAGGAGGCCGCGGCCAGGGTCACCGACATCGTCGAGGGACGTGCCCGCAAGGCCGGGACACATCTTCGGCGTCTGCCCGGGAGTCTGCGGCTGAAGCCGTAGCGCCGCAGCCGGGCGATAAACGTTCAATTCAAGAAAAATGGCGGCTGGTTTCCACTTGTCTGTCCGAGAAGGCAGAATAAAGAGGTGCGAGCACCAATGATCGGTGCTCCATCGCGTGTCATGGACCCCCCGTCCCCGCACGATTTTGCTAGTCAAAGGAGATTTCAGCAGTGACTGAGAAGTTTATCTACGACATTTCCGAGGGCGACGCGTCGATGAAGCCCATCCTCGGTGGTAAAGGCGCCGGCGTCGCGGAGATGATGCGGCTGGGCGTTCCCGTGCCCGACGGCTTCACCGTCACGACTGCGGCTTGCGTGGAGACGATGAACAACAACGGCGAGTGGCCCGACGGCCTGCGCGAGCAGATCGCCGAGGGGCTCAAGCGTTTCGAGGAGCGCACCGGGCGCACGCTCGGTGGCAAGGACAATCCGTTGCTGGTTTCGGTCCGCTCGGGCGCCGTGGTGTCGATGCCCGGCATGATGGACACCATCCTCAACCTGGGCATCAGCGACGACACCGTCGCGGCCGTTGCCGCCGAGGCCGACAACGAGCGCTTCGCCTGGGACTGCTACCGCCGCTTCATTCAGATGTACGGCGAGGTCGTCGAGGGTATTTCGGGCCATCTGTACGAAGATGCGCTGTCTGCCAAGAAGGCTGAGAAGGGTGTCGAGGGCGATACCGACCTCACCGCCGAGGACCTCAAGGAACTCGTCGCCGAGTTCAAGCAGATCTCGGACGAGGCACTGGGCGGCGCTTGGACCACCGACCCGGTCGAGCAGCTCTACCGTGCGGTCGACGCGGTCTTCCGCAGCTGGGGCAACCCCCGCGCGGAGGTCTACCGCAAGGCCAACAACATCTCCCGTGACCTGGGCACCGCCGTCAACGTCATGCAGATGGTCTTCGGCAACCGTGGCGAGACCTCGGCTACCGGCGTCTGCTTCACTCGCAATCCATCCACCGGCGAGAAGGGGATCTACGGCGAGTTCCTGACCAACGCGCAGGGCGAGGATGTCGTCGCGGGTATCCGCACCCCGCGGCATCTTTCCGAGATGGAAGAGGTGCTGCCCGAGGCCTACCACGAGCTGCTCGACACCATGGCTCGTCTTGAAGGCCATTACAAGGACATGCAGGATCTCGAGTTCACCATCGAGAACGGCAAGCTGTACATGCTGCAGACCCGCAACGGCAAGCGCACCGCTGCCGCTGCGCTGAAGATCGCCTCCGACCTGGTGGACGAGGGCGTCATCGACAAGGCCGAGGCGCTGCGGCGCATCGAGCCCGCTCAGCTCGATCAGCTGCTGCACCCGGCGATCGATCCGTCGAACACCGCCAAGCCGATCACCAAGGGCCTGCCCGCCTCGCCGGGTGCCGCCGTCGGTGGGCTCGTCTTCGATGCCGATACCGCGGCCGAGAAGGGCGAGAAGGGCGAGGCTGTCGTCCTGGTTCGCTACGAGACCACTCCGGACGACATCCACGGCGTGTTGGTGGCCCAGGGTGTGCTGACCGCCCACGGCGGCATGACCAGCCACGCGGCGGTTGTCGCCCGCGGCTTCGGCAAGCCATGTGTGGCCGGTGCGACCACGATCAAGATCGACGTCGAAGGCAAGAAGTTGACCATCGGCGATCACGTCTTCAACGAGGGCGATGTCGTCACCTTGAACGGCTCGACCGGTGAGGTCTTCGGCGAGGCCCTCAAGCTGATCCCGCCGCGCATCAACGAGGACTTCCAACGGGTCGTCGCCTGGGCCGACGAGGTGCGGACGATGGGCGTGCGCGCCAATGCCGACAACTTCGAGGATGCGTCCAAGGCTCGTGAGCTGGGTGCCGAGGGTATCGGCCTGTGCCGCACCGAGCACATGTTCATGGCCGCCGATCGGCTGCCTGCGGTGCGCGAGATGATCCTCGCCGAGAACGCCGAGCAGCGCGCGACCGCCCTGGAGAAGATCCTGCCGATGCAGCAGTCCGACTTCGAGGGCATCTTCACCGCGATGAAGGGCCTGCCGGTCACCGTCCGGCTGCTCGACCCGCCGCTGCACGAGTTCCTGCCGAACTACCTCGACCAGGCGCTCAAGGTCCAGGAGCTGGAGCTTACCGGTGGCGACGCCGAGACGCTGGCCAAGGAGCGGGCGACGCTGGCTCAGGTGAAGAAGCTGCACGAGCAGAACCCGATGCTGGGCACCCGCGGCTGCCGGTTGGCGATGCTCTACCCGGAGATCCCCGAGATGCAGACCCGCGCGATCATCCGCGCCGCGCTGGCCGTGCTGGACCGCGAGGGTGAGACCGTAGGTGTGGAGATCATGATCCCGCTGGTGGGCCTGGAGACCGAGATCATCACCCAGCGCGAGATCGTCGACCGCACGGTGAAGGACGAACTGGCCGCCGCCGGCAAGGAACTCGACTACACGATCGGCACCATGATCGAGTTGCCGCGTGCTGCTCTGATCGCCGACAAGATCGCCGAGCATGCCGACTTCTTCAGCTTCGGCACCAACGACCTGACCCAGACCACCTTGGGTATCAGCCGCGACGACGCCGAGAACGGCTTCTTGACCGCCTACGTGGCTGACGGGGTGCTGCCGCACAACCCGTTCGAGACCATCGACACCGAAGGCGTCGGCCAACTGGTGCGGATGGGCGTCGACAAGGGCCGCAGCCACAACCCGAAGCTGAAGTGCGGTGTCTGTGGCGAGCACGGTGGAGATCCGGATTCGATCGACTTCCTGCAGACCGTCGGGCTGAACTACGTCTCCTGCTCGCCGTTCCGCGTCCCGATCGCCCGCTTCGCCGCCGCCAAGGCTGCCATGGATCAGCAGTGACTGATCGCTGGGATCTGAACTGATCTGAATGGGCGAGTGGCCCGGTCTCCTTCGGGGGACCGGGCCACTCGTCTTGTGTGGGGCTTGGTTTGGCGCGTTTTCTTGGGGTGATGGTGCTCCGGGTCGGGGTCAGGAGTGCAGCAGGGCTCAGGCGGATTCGGCGGGGCTGCCGTAGACGTCGGGGCGCAGGCTGGCGGCCAGGTAACGGGCCGCATCCGCATAGTGCGGGCCTGCGCTGTACAAGAAGTACTGCTGCGGCAGGTAGACGATCTTGCCGTTGCGGACCGCGTCCACCGCCTGCCAGGCCGGATTGGACGCGAACTGCTGCTCCAGGCTGGCCTTGGCCTCGTCGTTGCTGTTGAACATGCTGGTGACCAGCACGTAGTCGGGCTGAGCCTGCACGATCGCTTCGATGTCCAAGGTGGTGGTCTCGGAGCCGGGATTGTCGGGTGTCATCGCCGAAACGATGTTGGTGATGCCGAGCATGGAGGTCATCTGCCCGGCGATCGAGTTGTCGAGCTTGACCGTGAGCCCCTGCGCGGTGGCGAACAAGATGACCACGGAGAGGTCGTCGTCGCTCGGCCACTGATCGACGATTGCCTGCGTGTCAGCGGTGATCTTTTCGATGCGCTGGGACGCCCGGTCGCTGGTGCCGGCCAGAGCGCCGAAGACCCGGTAGGCGGCAGTCAGATCGTCCAGGTTCTTGGCCGAGGTGGTGAAGGTCGGAATGCCCATCTGCTGCATCTGGGAGTCGAGGGCGGTCTGCGCGCCCGCCTGGGTGATGACCAGGTCGGGGTTGAGGCCGACCAGGGCCTCGCTGTCGATGGTGCGTGGCAGGCCCAGTTGGGGCAGCGCGCGCATCTCGTCGGCGCGGTCTTCGGTGAGCCGGATGTTCTCGGTGAGGTTCGGCCCGGCAATGGCCGTGCCGCCCGCGTCATAGAAGATGTTGAGCGGGGTGCCCGAGACGACGGCAATCCGCTGCGGCTGCTGCTCGAAGGTCTGCGTGTGCCCGGTGAAGTCGGTGACGGTCATTGGAAAGCTGGTGCCCGAGACACTGGCCGGAGTGGCGGTCGCCGTGCCGGCCGGCTGACTGCCGTTCGAGACCGATCCCGAGGAGGTCGGGGCTGCGGCTCCGCAGCCGACTGTCAGCGTCAATGCGGCGAGTGCGCCCAGAACTCGAAAGGCCCAGGAATACGTCCGGTTCTTCAAGGTAGCTCTTTCCGGAACAGAGTCAGCCCGGGCCGGCCCTGCCCCTTGACCATCGGGAATGATGCGCGATCACGGTAACACTCCGGGGCCCCCAGCGGACTCTCGGGGTCGTTCGCTCGGCGAGCGCCCAGGGGCGACTACCGCGAGGCGATGAGTTCGGCGGCGGTCTCGCGGGCCCAGGCGTCGGCGGCCAGCACGCCGGGGACCGACAGCTCGCCGAAGTCGGGGCCGTCGGGGCCCAGTAGCCGGTCAACGCAGACGGTGATGACGTCCACGATGCCGGTGAATGCCAGCTTGCCGGCGCAGAAGGCGTCGACGCAGACCTCGTTGGCGCCGTTGTACACGGCCGGCGCGACACCACCGGCGTTGCCGACCCGGCGGGCCAGCTCGACTGCGGGGAAGGCCTCGTCGTCCAGCGGCTCGAACGTCCAGGCGGACGCCTTCGTCCAGTCGAAAGCGGGCGCGGCGTCCGGCACCCGGTCGGGCCAGGTCAGCCCGAGCGCGATCGGCAACCGCATATCGGGCGGCGAGCACTGCGCGATGGTCGACCCGTCGACGTACTCGACCATCGAATGCACCATCGACTGCGGGTGGACGACCACCTGAATCGCGTCCAGCGGCACGTCGTACAACAATCCCGCCTCCAGCAACTCCAAACCCTTGTTGACGAGCGTGGACGAATTGATCGTGATGACCCGGCCCATCGCCCAGGTCGGGTGCGCCATCGCCTCATCGGGGGTGACGCCGCTCAGCTCCGCGCGGCTGCGTCCACGAAACGGCCCGCCGGAAGCGGTGAGGATGAGCCGGCGCACCTCGGACTTGCGTCCGGCGCGTAACGCCTGCGCGAAGGCCGAATGCTCCGAATCGACCGCCACGATCTGGCCCGGCGCGGCCGCCTCGGTCACCAACCGGCCGCCGATGACCAACGACTCCTTGTTCGCCAGCGCCAGCGTGATGCCTGCCGCGAGCGTCGCCAGGGTGGGTTCGAGGCCGGCCGCGCCGGTGATCGCATTGAGCACCACGTCGGCCCTGTCGTAGGCGGCCAACCGGGTGGACGCATCCGCGCCCTCCCAGACCTGAATGCCTGGTAGCCGCTCGCGCAATTCCGCCGCGGCCGTCGTGGAAGCGACCGCGACGACCTCGGGCCGCAAGAGTTTCGCCTGCTCGACCAGCAAGCCGAGTGAGGTTCCTCCGGCGGACAGGCCGACCACGTTGAACTGCTCGGGCCTGGCCGAGATGACGTCGATGGCCTGGGTTCCGATCGATCCGGTACTGCCGAGAATCACCACATTGCGCACGGGCTCAGTCTAGGGCCCGGGCCATCCGGGCCTGTGGGCCGGCCTTCAGCGCCAGCCACCTCGTCCCCTGGATTGGTGGGGTGCTCAGCCGAAATGCTCGTGGCCTGCGTTCAGCACCAGCACCTCGTCCCGCGCAGCAAGAAACCACGAAGGGCCAGCCGCAACCGCGACTGACCCTTTGTTGGCCGGGTAGTGCAACAGGTCCCCTGGTCAGGCCGTCGCAGCCTGCTCGACGGTCATGCCGTAACGAGCCTCGAAGTACTTCTCGATATCGGCGCGCTGGGTTGCCGAACCGCTTCCGGCGCTCTCCCAGCGGCCCTGGCCCCTGACGGCCTCGCTGACGTCTTCGCCCGCAGCGTTCTGAACCATCTGCAGTTCGCCCGTGGCCAGATCGCAGGTGTAGACGTAGGCGGAGCCGGTCGCCGACACGAAGACGTGCCGGACAAAGGTGCCGTTGGCATAGTCGAACAGCGCCGAGTTCTGGAAAGCGTCGCCCGTCGAAGGATCGATCGTCTGGAACAGTGCCGTCTGGGCGGCTGGATCGATGGTGATGTCGAAACCGGTGCCTTCCACGACACCGGCCTGCGGGTCCCGGTCCACCAGCTTGCCGTCCTGCTCGGTGAGAGTGGCGCCCGGCGCGGCCGCCACGCTGGACGAGGCAGCGGCACTGACGCCGGTGGCTGCCGATGCCGGCTCCGCCGAGGCGCTGGCGCCGGAGTCGGCCGACGAGCCGCAGCCCGTCGCGGCCACCCCGATCAGGGCCGCGGCCGCGACCGAGACGAGAATTCGTTTCATTGGGTTTCTCCTTGTGTTACGACATATTGGGTTGTCGGATGTGATCACGACGATCTTCATCGCTGCTTGTGGTGCAGTTCGGCCGGCATCGTAGAAGGCCACGTTTCCGGGTCGGTATCCCGCATTCGTCTCCTGGGCTGAATGACCGGACGCTGACCGTCCGGGTCGTGGGTAACCCATGAGTCGACTGCGAAGTCTTGGGCGACCGCCGACCACGACAGCGCTTGGTCGGGGGAGCCTTGGCGCAGGACGCGTCCATCACCCATCACCACGCAGTGGTCGCAGTAGCGGGCGGCCTGGGTGAGGTCGTGCAGCACGGCGATGACGGTCAGCCCCATGGTCTGGTTGAGGTCACTCACCAGCTCCAGGATGTCGATCTGGTGCGCGATGTCGAGGTAGGTGGTGGGCTCGTCGAGCAGCAGCAACTGCGGCTCCTGCGCCAGGGCCGCCGCCAGCCAGACCCGTTGACGCTCGCCGCCCGACAGTGTTTCCACCCGCCGCTCGGCCATCGGCAGTACGCCGGTGCGTGCCATCGCCTGCTCGACCGCCTGATCGTGGGCCGGTGGACGAAGCTGCCACCAGGGCAGATGCGCGTAGCGTCCGTAGCTCACCAGGCGACGCACAGTGATATCACCGGTGATGTGACCGCCCTGCCAGACCACCGCCATCTTGCGTGCCATGGCGGACGCGCTCAGCCGGCTGATCGACTCACCGTCCAACCGGACCTCGCCGTGACTGAGCTTGGTGGCGCCGCACAGCGCCTTGATGAGCGTGGTCTTGCCGCAGCCGTTGGGACCGAGAATCGCATGGATGCGGTGCGGCTCGAAATCGAGGCTGATGCCGTGCAGGATCTCATGCCCACCCAGGTTCAAGCGCACCTCGCGGGCGCTCAGGATCGGGGCACTCACATCGCCCTCCTCAACAAGAAGAGGAAGAACGGGACGCCGAGCACGGCCATCGCGATGCCGACGGGGATCTCGATCGGGCTGAACAGCGTGCGCGCAAGGGTGTCGCTGAACATAACCAGGGTGGCGCCGAACAGAATCGAGCCGGGCACCAGGAAGGCGTGGTTGGTGCCGAGGATCATCCGCATGATGTGCGGGACGATCAGCCCGACGAAGCCGAGCAGGCCCACGGCGCTGACCGCGCTGGCCGCCAGCAAAGCGGCGATCGCGGTCAACAGGATGCGGTTCGCCTGCACATTCATGCCCATGGAGCGTGCGACATCATCGCCGAGGACGATCACGTCCAGCCTGCGCACGCAGAACAGCGCGGCAGCCAGCGCCAGCAGGCAGTACGGCCACAGCGTGCGCACCTCACCCCAGCCACGCATCGACAGCGAGCCATTCATGAACAGCAGTGCGTTCTGCAGCCGGTCGGAGTGGAGCACCATGACCGCGGAGATCCCGGCGCCGCACAGCGTGGACACGGCCACACCGGCCAAGATGATGCGCATCGGCTGGATGCCGCCTTTCCAGGCGAGCACGTAGATGACGATGCAGGCCAGCATCGCGCCGACGAAGGCGAACAGCGGCACCATCAGATACATGCTCGGAAAGGCCAGCAGAATGATGATGCCGAACAGGCCTGCACCCGAGGAGACACCGATGATGCCGGGGTCGGCGAGCGGGTTGCCCATGATCGCCTGCAGAATCACACCCGAGGTGGCCAGGTTGGCGCCGACCATCGCTGCCAGCAGCACCCGCGGCAGCCGGATATCCCAGACGACGCGATGCCACTCGTAGTCGTCGGGCCCGAAGATCCCTTGGAGCACCTGCTCGGGGCTCAGCGGGATGCTGCCGGTACCGACGCCGTAGATGAAGGCGGCGACGAGCAGCACCAGCAGGATCGCGAAGACCATCGTCCGGAACCCAGGACGCGCCTGCACGCGCCCCCAGTCAGAGGACGTGGCGACTGTTTGACTCATCCGGCTCCACCATGACGACGACAGGCTAACATGCGGCAGTTGGGAGGCCTCCGAGAGGGCTCGCGCCGCGGGCGTGACGGCGCGCGCTGCTGATCACAGTTGCGATACGTGGCAGCGCGCGGCGCTGGTCACAGTGCGATAACAGCCTGCCGCCGCCGTTGGGCCGGCAACGCGAAGTGAAGTAGCCTCGAGCACGTGGGTCCGATTATCAGCACGAGCAGCAACCGCTGCACCGTCCTGATGATGCCCATGTGCTGCCGGCGAATGCCACGTTGACAGCACGGACCGATCGCTCCTCCAAGCCGGAGTTGCAGCGATTGATGTTTCTCATTGCGCAGAGATCGCTGCGGACCGTGCTGATGGACGATCAAACCTCCGCTGAACCCGATGAATAGGATTTACCCCATGCGACTTCGTAACCTGCTGACAGCCACGCTGGCTGCCACGCTGCTCACCTCAATGGCTGCCTGCGGTGGCTCGTCGAGCGGCGATGGCTCCGCCGACCCCTCCCAGCCGCTCAAGGTGATGGCCGACGTGATCCCTCACGCGGAGCTCATCCGCGAGGCCGAGACCCTGGGCCTGCTGGGCGACGTCAAGGTCGATGTCACCGAGATCTCCGGTGACGTGGATGTCAATCAGCTGACGGAGGCCGGCGACATGGACGCCAACTTCTTCCAGCATGTGCCCTACCTGAACGACTGGAACGCCAACCATCCCGGCTCCGACCTCGTCCCCGTCGCGACCGTGCACGTCGAGCCGCTCGGCCTGTACTCCAAGAAGGTCACCTCGCTGACCGACGTCCCCGAGAACGCCGTGATCGCCATCCCGGCCGACGCCACCAACCAGGCCCGTGGCCTGTTCCTCCTGGAGGACGCCGGACTGATCAAGCTGAACGTCGACCGCAACGATCCGAACCTCGACTACTCGCAGATCACCGACGCCAACGTCACCGAGAACCCGAAGAACATCTCCTTCGTCAAGATCGACCGCCCGCAACTGGCCGCCTCCCTCGACGACCCGGCCGTGACCTTGTCGATCGTCAACGGCAACTACGCGCTGGAAGCCGGTCTGGTCCCGGCCAACGACGCGCTGATCCTCGAGTCCGCCGAGGGCAACCCGTACGCCAACGTGCTGGTCACCAAGGAGACCATGAAGGACGACCCGCGCGTCCAGAAGCTGGCCGAGGCTCTCGAATCGCCTGAGCTCGCGAAGTTCATCGTCGACAACTACCAGGGCAGTGTGCTGCCGGTGAACGGCTGAGCCGATGATCACTGTCACTAACCTGACGAAGGTCTACGGCAAAGGTGACAAGGCCGTCGCGGCCGTGCAGGACGTCAGCCTGCACGTGCCCGACGGCGGCATCTTCGGCATCCTCGGACGCAGTGGTGCAGGTAAGACGACGCTGATGCGCTGCCTCACCGCACTCGAGCGTCCAACGTCAGGTTCAGTGGAAGTCGCCGGTATCGAGCTCACCTCGCTCAACCGGCCCCAACTCCGCCAGATGCGGCACCGGATGGGGATGATCTTCCAGCACTTCAACCTGCTGGGCAGCCGCACCGCCGCCGCCAACATCGCTTTTCCGCTGGAGATCCAGGGCATCTCGGGTCTCCAGCGCAAGGCGAGGGTGGACGAACTACTGGAGCTGGTGGGACTGAGCGATCGGGCCGGCTCCTATCCCTCTCAGCTGTCCGGCGGCCAGAAGCAGCGCGTCGGTATTGCCCGCGCGCTGGCCGCCGGCCCGCAGGTGCTCTTCTGTGATGAAGCCACCAGCGCTCTCGATCCCGCCACCACGGAGCAGATCCTCGATCTGCTCAAACGCATCAACCAGGAGACCGGAGTGACCGTGGTGCTGATCACCCACGAGTCCGAAGTGGTGCGCCGTATCTGCGACTCCGCCGCCCTGATGGCGAACGGACGCATCGTGGAGCAGGGCCCGCTACTGGAGTTGGTGGCCGATCCCAACTCCCAGCTCGCCGACATCCTGCTGCCCACCGGCGATCCGGCGCTGGACCCCGAGCAGCGCTCAATGGTGCTGACATTCACCGGCAGCCACACGGCCGAGCCGATCATTTCGGGTTTGACCAGGCATTTCGGGTTGGATGTCGCCATCCTCGGGGGATCGGTCGACTGGATCGCGGGTCAGAAAGTCGGACGCCTGCGCGTCGCGCTGACCCACCCCGACGGTTTCTACGACCGGGCCGCGGTCCACCAGTACCTGATCGAGCGGGAAGTGAGCGCGCGGCTATGAAGAAGGCCAGCTGGATCGAGGCATTCCCCGAACTCATGCACGCGCTCGGTCAGACCGCATGGATGGTCGGCGCCTCATTCGTCATCGTCACGGTGCTCGGCCTTGCGCTGGGGGTCGTCCTGCGACTCAGTTCGCCCGACGGACTGAACCCGCAGCCGGTGATCTATCAGGTGGTCGGCGCGATCGTGAACATCGCTCGCTCGCTGCCCTTCCTGATCTTGATGATCGCCTTGCTCAGCTTCACCCGCTGGCTGGTCGGCACCGCCTACGGCCCGACCGCGGCAGTGGTGCCGCTGTCGGTGGGGGCGATCCCGTTCTATGCCCGGGTCGTCGAGTCGGCCATGCGCGAAGTCGCGCCAGGCAAGATCGAAGCCGCCCAGGTGATGGGCGCCAATACCTGGCAGATCGTCCGCAAGGTGCTGCTCCCCGAGTCGCTGCCCGGTCTGATCTCGGGCGCCACGCTCACGCTGGTCACCCTGATCGGCTATTCGACGATGGCCGGTGCCATCGGTGGCGGCGGCGTCGGTGACTTCGCCATCCGGTACGGCTATCAGCGATTCAATGGCGAGGTGCTGCTGGTGGCGGTCATCGTGCTCATCGCGATCGTCCAGCTGGTGCAATCGATCGGAGACGGCATCGTCCACCGGATGGCTTACCGGCGAGGATGATTGCCCGCGCGTCCCGAAACTGTCAGGCTTGCAGGAGGCCGTGAGTTGGCCATCGGGAGGAGAACGCGATGAAGACCCCCTACGGCGCGTGGCGTGCCAGCTATGTTCATGGACGATGGACGGTGCTGAGCGGACCGACCTCGATGGTCGTCTTGGAACCCGCACCCAGCAGTGCCGCCGGTTTCATCGCTCGCCTGTGGGCCCAGCTGCTCGACTGCGCCTCGATCGGCGAAATCGTCACGACGCTGACCACTCACGGACTCGATCAGATGCCCAATCTCGGAGTCTTCTTCTGGGATGACGATCGGCTGCACTGCCTGCTGCGTGGCTCGCTGACGGTCTTCGATGCTGCCACCGATGCCGAGCTCGCCTCGGGTGCCGGCGCGCGCACCTGGTACGAGACCACCCTCAGCGCGCGGTCGGTGCAGCTGCCGCTGGACGATACGGCCGGGTCCGGTGATCTGCTGGAGCTGCCGCTGGTCGTCGGCGCGGTGCAGGCCGCCTCGGTCTACTTGGACGCCCAGCCCGTGGCCGCCGGCTCGCCGGCCGCGGCCGCTGAACCCGCCGCCGCTTCCCATCCTGCGGCTGCTCCGGAACCAGCCGTCGTTCCCGAGCGTGCAGCTGTTGCCCCAACCGTGGTCGCCCCGGCACCTGCCGTCGCACCCCAACCCGTGGTCGCCCAAGCACCTGCGGTCGCCCCGGCAGCTGCGGCTGCAGATGAGCCGGCCTTCGCTCCGGTGGAGAACTCGGTGAACCTCTACGACTCGGTCTTCGGCGAACGGCTGATCGTGCCGCCGGTCTTCCCTGATTCCGAACCGGAGGCCGATGTCGCCGCCGCCGGCAGCGAAGGCGTCCACCGGCCGCGGACCGACCAGCCGGACACCGACGAGCCTCGGCCCGACCAGCCGCACGCTGGCCAGCCTCAGGCCGAGGAACGGGCAACCTACGCGGCCGAGGAGACCATCGACGCGGCACCGCAGTATTCCGAGCCGGCGTTCCGGGCACCCGAGTACTCCGAGCCCGTGGTCCGGGCGCCGGAGTATTCCGAACCCATCGTCCCGCCGCCTCCGCCCGCCTTCGCGACCGTGATCGAACCCGAAATCGCGGCCGAACCCGCGGTGTCGTCCGCCCCGGAGCCCGAACTGCCGCCGATGCCGGAGATCCCTGCCGCGGTCGGCCGCGAACCCACGCAGGTGCTCGGCCAGCGTCCCCCTTACGCTCCCGGCCAGGAGCCGGACGCCGAACCCGGGCAGTTCTCGGGTGCCGCCGGCCAGCCACTCGGCTCGTCGGGAACCACCGGCCCCTGGGGCGCCGCGGGCTTCGCGGGCCTCCAGCCCCCGCCGCCGGCCGCGCAGCTGCCGGCAGCCATTCTGCTGACCGCGGCCGGCGAGCGTGTCGCGCTGACCGGCCCGATGTTGATCGGCCGGGCGCCCGCGAGCGATTCGGGCGAGCAGCTGCTCCGCGTGCCGAGCCCCAACCATGACATCAGCCGTACCCATCTGCGGATTGCGCCGAAGAATGGCCGCTTCGAGGTGACCGATATGAACTCCACCAACGGCACCATCGTGGTCTTCCCGGACGGCCGCTCGGTGCACCTGGTGCAAGGCCAGAGCATCGACCTGGTGATCGGCGGCGCCATCGATCTGGGCGATGCGCAGACCATCTCGCTGCTGGCCCCCCAGTAAGCGGGCCTTCCCGGGGGTCGTTCCGGGCGCCGGTGATCCCGTGCTCCGGCACCCGGCAATCGGTTCGCTCCGGCCTGGCAGTCGCTCCGGGGTGAGCCACCGCGACGCCACTGAATCGTCACGCTCGCGTTCCAACGGAGGCGAGCTGGTTTTCGGCGAGCGGCGGTCTACCGTTGATAGAGCACGAGAGAAGAGGCGCCTCAATGGATTCCGACGCGGTGGAGATCGAGCATCTGACTCACGTCTTCCGGGCACGCAAGCATGCCCCGCACATCGCCGTGGACGACCTCAGCCTCACCGTGGCGCACGGGGAGTGCTTCGGCCTGCTGGGACCGAACGGCGCCGGCAAGACCACCACGATCCGGCTGATCAACACCCTGCTACCCATCCAGACCGGATCGGTGCGGGTCTTCGGTCATGATGTCGCCCACCACCCGATGGCGGTGCGTGCGCTGATGGGTTATGTGCCCCAGCAGCTGTCCATCGAGAGTGCCCTGACCGGACGCGAGAACGTCGAATGGTTCGCCAGGCTCTTCGACATTCCCCGCCGCGAACGCCGGGCCAGAGTGGATGCGGTGCTCGAGATGATGCAGCTGACAGAATCCGCCGACCGGCTGGCCTCCACCTATTCGGGCGGTATGGTGCGTCGACTCGAACTCGCCCAGGCGCTGGTGAATCGTCCGGCACTGCTCGTGCTGGACGAGCCGACCGTCGGTCTCGATCCGGTCGCCCGTGACAGCGTGTGGGGCCATGTCCGTCAGATGCGCGAGGAGTTCGGCATGACGGTGCTGCTCACCACGCATTACATGGAAGAGGCCGACATGTTGTGCGATCGGATCGCGATGATGAACCGCGGACGACTCTCGGCGCTGGGCAGCCCGGACGACCTGAAGCGTGCCGTCGGCCCGCGGGCCACCTTGGAAGATGTCTTCCGGCACTATGCCGGTGCCGATCTGAACGACGACAGTGAGGGAGGACTGGCCAGTGTCCGTCAAGGCCGCCGTACCGCCGGACGTCTGGGTTAGCCGCGGGCCGCTCGCGACCATCCGGGTGACGTTCTCGCGCATCATCACCTTCTGCCTGGTCGAACTGCAGAAGCTGAGCCATGACCGCACCGAGCTGTTCACCCGCGCGATTCAACCCATCCTGTGGCTGGGCATCTTTGGCACCACGTTCTCCCGTGTCCGGGCGATCCCGACCGGTGACGTGTCCTACCTGGCCTTCATGAGTCCGGGGGTCATCGCGCAGTCGGGCATGTTCGTGGCGATCTTCTACGGCATCCAGATCATCTGGGAGCGTGATGCCGGAATCCTGGCGAAGCTGCTGGTCACTCCCACCCCGCGGGTCGCTCTGGCGGCGGGCAAGGCGTTCGCGGCCGGTATCCGGTCGGTGGCGATCGCGCTGGTGGTGATCGCGTTCGCGTTGATCATTCGCGTCGACCTGACCTTGAATCCGTTGAAGTGGCTGGCTGCCTGCGGGGTCGTGATGCTCGGCTCGGCCTTCTTCTGCTGCCTGTCACTGTGCATCGCCGGGCTGGTCCTGCACCGAGATCGGCTGATGGGCATCGGGCAGGCGATCACGATGCCGCTGTTCTTCGCTTCCAACGCCCTTTACCCGATCGAGATGATGCCGAGCTGGGTGCAGGTGCTGGCGCGGGTGAATCCGATGAGCTACGAGGTGTCGATGCTGCGCGGACTGCTGTTGGGCCAGCCGACGAACTACCTCGCCGATCTCACGGTGCTGATCGTGGCTGGCGTCGTGGGCATCGCCGTGGCAAGTTCCCTGATGGGCCGGCTGTCGCGCTGACCGCAGGCGATTCACGCACCGATCGCATGATCCGGGGCCGGTTTATCGCGGGCGAGGAGCCAGACCCGGAAGTTGGGTAGGGCTGTCTGCAGGCCCCGCGGATAACCCGACCCACGATCGGGGTTGCGGCGATCAGGCCTCCAGATCGGGGTTGTGCGGCACCGGAATCCGCGAGAAATGCAGGTGCGAGCGGCTGGCGGTGGGCCCGCGCTGGCCCTGGTAGTGCGAGCCGACGCCGGCGGAGCCATAGGGGTGGGCCGCCGGCGAGCTCAGCTGGAAGAAGCACAGCTGGCCGACCTTCATGCCCGGGTACAGCTTGATCGGCAGCGTGGCCATATTGCTGAGCTCGAGGGTGACATGGCCCGAGAACCCCGGATCGATGAACCCCGCAGTCGAGTGGGTGAGCAGCCCCAGCCGACCCAGCGACGACTTGCCCTCCAGGCGGGCCGCGATGTCGTCGGGCAGGGTCACATACTCATAGGTGGCCCCCAGCGCGAACTCACCAGGATGCAGGACGAAGGGCTCGTCACCGTCGGGGGAGACCATCCTGGTCAGTTCCGACTGGTCGGCGGCCGGATCGATCGCATCGTATCGATGATTCTCGAAGATGCGGAAATACCGGTCGAGCCGGACATCGATGCTGGCGGGCTGCACCATGGCTGCGTCCCAGGGATCGAGGCTGACACGTCCCGCCTGGACCTGAGCGCAGATGTCGCGATCGGACAAGAGCATGTAGGCAATCTATCGAACTGCCAAGCGATCACCGAACCAGGATCGCTTGGCAGTCGACTCTGCCTACCTGCTCACAGCTCCAAGCCGGGGTACAGCGGATGGTTGCCCAGCAGCTCGTCCGCAGCGGCCTGGGTGCGCTCGGCGACACCGTCCGCGATGGTGTATTTGGCCTTGCCCGGTGCGCCTGCCGAGGTCACCACGGGCTTGGTGGCGGCCAGCGCATCGGCGATCAGTCCGGCGACCACATCCATATCGGAGGTGGTGAAACCGCGGCTGGTCAGCGCCGGGGTGCCCAGCCGAATGCCCGAGGTGTACCAGGCGCCGTTCGGGTCGCGCGGGATCGAGTTGCGGTTGGTCACCACACCCGAATCGATGAGCGCGCCCTCGGCCTGGCGTCCGGTCAGCCCGAACGATCTGGCCACATCCAACAGCACGATGTGGTTGTCGGTGCCACCGGTCACCAGCGTCGCACCGCGCTTCAGCAGCCCCTCGGCCAGGGCCTTGGCGTTGTCGGCGATCTGCTGGGCGTAGTCCTGGAAGGAGGGCTGCCGGGCTTCGGCCAGTGCGACGGCCTTACCGGCCATCATGTTGCCCAGTGGCCCGCCGAGCACCATCGGGCAGCCCCGATCCACGTCGTCGGCGAATTCCTTGGTGGCCAGCACCATGCCGCCGCGCGGCCCGCGCAACGACTTGTGGGTGGTGGTGGTGACGATCTGGGCGAACGGCACCGGGTTCTCGTCCCCGGTGAACACCTTGCCGGCCACCAGCCCCGCGAAGTGGGCCATGTCCACCATCAGCACCGCGCCGACCTCGTCGGCGATCTCGCGCATGATGGCGAAGTTGATGCGCCGCGGGTAGGCGGAGTACCCGCCCACCAGGATCGCCGGCTTGAACTCCTTCGCCTGCTTGCGCAATGCGTCGTAGTCGAGCAGCCCGGTCACCGGGTCGGTGCCGTAGCTGCGCTGGTCGAACATCTTGCCGGAGATGTTGTGCCGGAAACCGTGCGTGAGATGGCCGCCGGCGTCCAGGCTCATGCCCATCAACCGCTGGTTGCCGAGCGCATAACGCAGCTCGTCCCAGTCGGCCTGATCGAGGTCGTTGACGGTCTTCGCGTGGTACTTCTCCAGAGCCGGACGCTCGACCAGGTGCGACAGGATCGCCCAGTAGGCGACCAGGTTGGCGTCGATGCCGGAATGCGGCTGGGCGTAGGCGTACTCGGCGCCGAACAGTTCACGAGCGTGCTCGGCGGCCACCGACTCGACGGTGTCGATGTTCTGGCAGCCTGCGTAGAAGCGGTGACCGATGGTTCCTTCGGCGTATTTGTCCGACAGCCAGGTGCCCAGACCCAGCAGCGTCGTCAGCGACGCGTAGTTCTCGGACGCAATGAGCTTCAGCGAATGCCGCTGGTCGTGCAGTTCAGCCTTGATCGCCTCGGCGATGCGTGGTTCGGTCTGACCGACAAGGGTCAGCATTGCTTGGTAGGCGGTGGTGGCGAGGGCAGCAGAGTCGGTCACGGGCACTCCAGATAGAAGGGGACGAAACACCCCCTTAGTCTACCGCTGCGCTACGGTGGCGCGCTGCACGCCGGGCGCCGCCGTCCGGCGCGCGCCCCAGCCGCTGCGGCCGCTGCTGTTTATTGCCCCGCAGCGGTTGCCGGCTCGACCGTGTCGAGGCTGGTCTCGTCGCGAAGCGAGCGCTCCTTGACGCTGGCGATGTGGTCGTACATCGCCTGCTGGGCCGCCACCAGGTCCTCGGCCTCCACGGCCGCCAGGACCGCCGCATGCTCGGCGACCGCCAGCTCGGAGTCATTGATGCCGCGCCGCACCGACTGACGCAGCCGGTGCATGTGGGCTGGCAGCTGGTCTGCGGTGTTCTGCAGGTAGACGTTGTCGGTGAACCGGAAGATGGTGTTGTGGAAGCCCCAATCGGCGTCCATATACTCGCGGTAGGCATTCATCGTCGACTTGTCGGGGACGATCCCCGCCACCGCTCCGGCCGCCTTCACATGCTTGGCGTGCGCCTTGGCCAGCACCGGCTTCAGTTCCTGCACCCGGCGGAACGCCAGCGCGAGCGCGCCCGGCTCGAGGATCAGCCGGGTGTCGCACAGCTGCGCGATCTGGTCGGGGGTCAGCGGCGGTGCGACCCGGTAGCCGCGCAGGGGCGCGCGAGTCACCAGCCCGGTACGCTCGAGATGCACCAGGGCCTCACGCACCGGAGTGGGGGAGACCGCCAGCTCGCTGGCGAGCCCGTCGATGCTGAGCGGGGCTTCGGGTAGCAGCGCACCCGACATGAGCATGTCGACCAGGGATTCGTAGACGGTGTCGCGCAGCACCTTGCGTTCCAGGGGCCTGACTCTTGGTTGGGCCATCGCATTCTGCCTTTCGTTCGGGGGTGGCGCCTTCGATTACATCACGACGCCGATATGCCAAGGCTGAAATTCATTGCGTCCGTAGCCGAGCGATTCACTGCTCGACGGGGTGCCGCTGGCGAGATCGAGCAGCGCGTTGTAGATCTCGAGGCCCTTCTCGGCCACGGCGACACCGTCGGAGAAGATCGGTCCGCAGTTGATGTCCATATCGTCAGGCATCCGGGCTGCCAGGGCGTTGTTGGTGGCCACCTTGAGGGTCGGCGCCGGCGCCGTGCCCAGTGCCGAGCCCCGTCCGGTGGTGAAGCAGATCAGGTTGGCGCCGCCGGCGAGCAGGCCGGTCACCGACACCGGGTCGTAGCCCGGGGTGTCCATGAAACCCAGGCCGGGCTGGTCGATCTGCGCGGCGTAGTCATAGACCGCCTCCAAGGGAGCGTGCCCCGATTTGGCGACCGCACCGAGCGACTTCTCCAAGATGGTGGTGATGCCCCCGGCCTTATTGCCCGGCGACGGGTTGGCGTCCATGGTGGCGCCGAGGTTGGCGGTGTAGTCCTCCCACCAGGCGATCTTGTCCATCAGGCGCCGCGAGGTCGCCTCGCTGGTCGAGCGGTGCACCAGCAGCGATTCCGCGCCGTAGATCTCGGGGGTCTCGGCGAGCACCGATCGTCCACCCTGGGCGACGATCAGGTCGGACGCGTAGCCCAGCGCGGGATTGGCCGTCAGCCCCGACAAACCGTCGGATCCGCCACAGTTGAGCCCGAGCACCAGCTCGCTGACCGGACGCTCGGTACGCACGAACGAGTCATTAACTCCCGGCAGCATCTTCTTGATGCCTTCCAGGGCCGCCTCCACGGTCGCGCGGGTGCCGCCGGTGGCCTGGATGGTCATGCGTTCCTGGGCGACACCACGGCGGGTGTGGATCTGCTTGATCATCAGATCGACCTGATTGACCTCGCAGCCCAGGCCGATGACCACCACCCCGCTGACGTTGGGGTGAGTGGCGAAACCGGCGAGGGTGCGCTGCAGCAGGTCCAGGCCATTGGTGGCCATCCCGCAGCCCATCCCATGAACCAGCGGGATGACCCCGTCGATGTTCGGGTAATCGTCCAGCAGGCCGCGGCGGACGGCCTCGTTGGCGACGATCTCGCAGACGTTGGCCGAGCAGTTCACCGTCGACAACACCGCAATGTAGTTACGGGTTGCGGTGGTGCCGTCGTTGCGGCGCACCCCCATGAAGGTGGTTCGTTCCGGTGTGGCCGGCGGCGTCCAGGCATGGTGGTCGAGGTCGGAGGCCTTCGGCTTGTGGTGACTCGAGAAGACCAGATTGTGCACATGGACGTGCTGTCCGGCCTTGATGGGCTGCAGCGCGACACCGATCTGATAGCCGTACTTGGTGACCGGCTCGGCCTCGGCGACGTCGTGCAAGGCGATCTTGTGACCCAGCGGAATGACATCGAGCACCGGGATCCGGGCGTCGCCGACCGAGAGGATCTCGCCCGGAAGGAGTTTGCGACGCGCCACCGCGACATCATCGGCGTTGTTCAGCACCAGAACTGCGTCATCGGACGCCATCCTCATCATCCCCCAAGGTCATGCCACGGATAGCTGCATCGGCATCCGTCGAACCGTTTCGCTGCGAGAAATCATATCAAATATTGGCTGGGAGTGAGATTTGGGGAGGTCGCCGACAGCCAATGCTGCCCTTCGCAGCAGGCGCCCGGCCGCAGTCGCCAAGGCTGCCCGCTGCGGGTGCTGCGGGAGCGGTCCGGGCCGTGTGCCGGCCGGGCTCAGTCGGTGAAGTCACCCCGGGAGCGGGCCACTTCGTACAGCGAGATGGACGCGGCCACCGAGGCATTCAGGCTCTCCACCTCGCTGGCGATCGGGATCCGGGCCAGCACATCGCAGCGCTCGCGGGTCAGCCGGGCGAGCCCGGCACCCTCGGATCCGACGACCAGCAGCACCGGGCCGTCGGCACCCGGCACGCCGGCGATGTCGGTCTCGCCCTCGCCAGCCAGCCCCACCACCGTGAAGCCGGCCTTGGCGGCGTCCTGAAGCACCCGGTTCAAGTTGGTGGCCTTCGCCACCGGAACCCGGGCGAGCGCGCCCGCGGACGATTTCCACACCACCGCGGTCACCGAGGCGCTGCGGCGCTCGGGGATGATGACGCCGTGCGCCCCGAACGCGGCCGCCGACCGGACGATCGCGCCCAGGTTGTGCGGATCGGTGATCCCGTCGAGGGCCACTAGCAGCCCGGCGCGGGTCTCGTCGTTGACCGCATCGGCGATCAGATCACCCGGATACGCATACTCGTAGCTGGGCAGTTGCAGCGCCACGCCCTGGTGCACGGCTCCACCGGTGAGCCGGTCGAGTTCGGCGCGGGTGGTCTGCAGCAGCGAGATCGAATGCTCGGCCGCGTAGCGGAAGATCTCATTGAGCCGGTCGTCGCGCTCGGCCCCTTCGGCCACGTAGGCGGTCTTGATCGGCAGGCCGGCGGTCATCGCCTCCAGCACCGGGTTGCGTCCGACCACCCAGTCGGCACCCGCGCCCTTGCCCTGCGCGCGGCTGCGGTTCGCGCCACTCTTCCCCGACTGCGATCCCGAAGTTCCGGTTGACTTGCCCTTATAGGCCTTGTGGTAGACGCGGTCCTCCGCCTTGGGGGTGGGCCCGCGTCCGGCCAGGCCACGTTTGCGCCGCCCGCCCGACCCTACTTTGCGTTCTGTCGCCACGATGTCTCCTCACCGGCTCCAGCGGGCGCCATCGGCGGTATCCGCAATTGTCAGGCCGAGCGCGGTGAGCTGATCGCGGATCGCGTCGGCAGCCGCCCAGTCCTTGCGCGCACGTGCCTGTGCGCGTTGTTCCAGTAGCAGTTGGACGAGTCCGTCCACGATGTCGGCGAGGTCGCTGCCGTCGTGCGATCCCGCCCAGGCCGGGTCGAAGGGCTCCAGTCCGAGCACATGCAGCATCGCGCGCACCTGGGTGAGCGTCAGCTCGGCGGCCTGCTTGTCGCCGGCGTCCAGATAGCGGTTGCCCTGCCGGACGGCCTCGAAGATCACCGCGACGGCAGCCGGGGTGCCCAGGTCGTCGTCCATGGCCTCGACGAAGGCGGTGGGCAGCTGGCTGAAGTCGAAGACGAACTCGCCGCTCGCGCCGGCCCGCTCCAAGAAGGAATCGATGCGTTCCAGCTGCGCGCTCGCCTCGTCCAAAGAGGTTGGGCTGAATTCGACGGCCGACCGGTAGTGCGGGGCGGCCAGGTAGAGCCGCACCGCGCGGGCCGGGTACTGCTGGGTGACCTCGGTGACCACCGTGCCGTTGCCCAGCGACTTGCTCATCTTCTCGCCGGCCATCGTCACGAAGGCGTTGTGCATCCAGTAGCGGGCGAATCCGTACCCGGCTGCCCGGGACTGGGCCAACTCGTTCTCATGATGAGGGAAGCGCAGATCCAGGCCGCCCCCGTGAATGTCGAACTCGGCGCCCAGATACTTCAGGCTCATCGCCGAGCATTCCAGATGCCAGCCCGGACGCCCGGCTCCCCACGGGGCAGGCCACGACGCAGTCGTCGGTTCGTCGGGCTTGGTGCCCTTCCACAGCGCGAAATCGCGCGGATCATGCTTGCCGCGGGGATCGGCGTCGGCGGCCGGAGCCATGTCCTCGATCCGTTGATTCGACAGTTCGCCGTAGTCGGGCCAGGAATGCACGTCGAAGTAGACGTCGCCGGAGCCGTCTTCGGCCACGTAGGCGTGGTCGCGTCCGATGAGTTTCTTGATCAGCTCGATCATCTCGGGGATGTGCCCGGTGGCGCGCGGCTCGTAGCTGGGCGGCAAGCAGCCGAGCGCCTGATAGGCCCGGTGCAGTTCGAGTTCGACCGAATAGGCCAGTTCGTACCACTCCATGCCCAAGGCGGCGGACTTGGCGAGGATCTTGTCGTCGATGTCGGTGACGTTCGCCACCACCTTCACCTCGAAGCCCTCGGCGGTGAGCCAGCGCCGCAGCACGTCGAAGACGACCTCCTTGCGGATATGTCCCAGATGCGGGGCCGACTGCACCGTCAGACCGCAGTGGTAGATCGACACCTTTCCCGGGTTCAGGGGGATGAACTCGGTGACCGCGCCGATACGTTCGTCGAAGAGATGAAAGCTCACAGGGTGGAGTTTACTTGTCAACCGTGGGCCTGTCGCGCACGCTCAGGGCCGCCGACTATGCTCGCAGACGCTGAATTCAATACTTCAGTGGAGGAATCATGGCTCAGATCCGTAAGCATCGTCCGCGCACCAGTTCGATCGGTGACCAAGTGCGCGCCAGCGTGGACTCCGGCCCACGCCCGATCGTCCCCGGCGAAGAGTACGATCCGTTCTTCGAAGAGCCGGACGATACGGCCGGCGAGGCTGCCGGCGGTTTCGAGATCACTGCGTCGGCGGCGACGGTGGTCAGCACCGGCGGCTGGTTCACTCTCGATTCCGATGCGATGGCTGCGATGCTGGCGAGCCCGGCGGCGACAACGGCCGCCGATGACTCGGACGAAGCCGACGAGGATGACCTGGACGAGGACGACTTCGCCGCCGATGACTCCGATGAAGTCGACGAAGACGATCTGGACGAAGACTAGGCCGGGTTGTCCTTGGCGCGCGCCCGCAGGGCATCGATATCAAAATGTGATGCCTCTGCCGGGTCGATCTGATCGGCCTCGGCTTCCCAGGGGTCGATCACCGGGGGAAGCTGCTCGCTGAGCGGATCGTCCTGGAAGCCGAGCGAGGGATCGTACGGGTTGGCCAGCGTCCGCACGCCAGGCCCCATCGAGATCATCGCCTCGTCCGGCAGGTTCGCCAGTACGTCACGGATGTAGCCCTGGGCAGCTTCCAGCAGCGGCACATCGCGGTGCTCGCGCTGGGCTTGATACCAGCGGTAGTCCAGCAGTTCGTGGTAGATCTGCGCCGGATCGCGTTTGCCCATCATGTCGGTCGGGATCGAATTGACTACCGGCTCGAAGAAGTCGGTCAGCCACCGGTGGGCGGCGACCGCCTCGTCCAGCCCCTGAAGCCCGCGGCGCATGCGGTAGGTGTCGAGATCATTGAGCAGCCGGCGGGCCTGGTTCTCCTCGGTGTCCAGCCCGGTGAGCCGCAGCAGTCGGCGGGAGTGGTGGCCGGCGTCCACGACCTTCGGCTGGATGCGGACGGTCCGGCCGTCGGCCGAGGTGTTGATGTCGAGTTCGGCGATGTCGAAACCGAGCGCGTTGAGCCGGCGGACGCGGCCCTCGATGCGGTGCAGCTCGGAGCCGCTGAACTCCTCGGCGCCGGTCAGCTCGTTCCAGAGCTCGTTGTAGCGGGCATCGATGGTCTCGACCATGGTGAGCGGATCCAGCGACTCGTCGAGCAGCCCGCCAGCCTCGAGGTCGCAGAAGTCGCCGAAGATGTTGACCCGGGCGATCGACAGATCGTGCTGGCGCTGGCCGTCGGTCAGCTTGTCGTGCAGTTCACCGGTCTCGGCGTCGACCAGATAGGCGGCGAACTCACCGGCGTCGCGCCGGAACAAGATGTTCGACAGTGAGACGTCGCCCCACATCAGACCGATCAGGTGCAGCCGCGCCAGCAGCACGACCATGGCGTCCAGCAGCCGGGAGACCGTCTCATTGCGGACGCCGGGGGTGAACAGCGACCGGTAGGGCAGCGCGAACTGGAGGTGTTTGGTGAGCAGGATCGGATCGAGGGGCTGGCCCTCGGCGTCGCGGCGGGCGCTGATCACACCGACCGGCTCGACCGCCGGCGTCTGTAGCCGGCCCAGATCGTGCAACAGCCGGTATTCGTGCAGGGCCAGATCCTCGTTGACTTCCTTCGCGGCGAGCACTTCGTCGCCGACTCCGATGAACCGCACAACATGGCGTGAGATGCCTCGGGGCAGCGCGACGAGATTCTCTTCGGGCCAATCGGCCAACGGCGTATCCCACGGAAGCGGGAGCAACTGCACGTTCGGCGTGGCGGACAAGAACCTGGGCACGCCCTCCAGCCTACTGATCGACCTTGAGAGCTCGCTCCAGGCCGTCGCGCACGTCCGCCACGAGATCGCCGGCCGGCTCAATGCCCGCCGACAGTCGCAGCAGCGCCGGGGTGATGCCGGCGGCCAGCTGCACCTCGGGGGTCATTGAGGCATGGGTCATGGACGCCGGATGCGCGATCAGCGATTCGACCCCGCCCAGCGATTCGGCGATGTCGAAGACCCGTAGGCCCCGGCAGAAGGCGGTGGCGCCGGCCAGGCCGCCGACGACCTCGAAGCTGATCATCGAACCGAAGCTGTCTTGCTGGCGGGCCGCGATCTCGTGACCCGGGTGCTCGGCCAGTCCGGGGTAGTAGACCGCCGTCACCGCCGGATGGCCGGCCAGCGTAGCCACGATCTCGGCGGCGTTCGCGTCGTGGACGCGCACCCGCGCGTCCAGGGTGCGCAGCCCGCGCAACGCCAGCCAGGAATCGAACGCCCCCGCGGTGACCCCGATGACATTCGCCCAGAACTTCAGATGCTCACCGAGATCCTCGTCCGCGGCGACGACGGCGCCGCCCACCACGTCGGAGTGGCCGTTGATGAATTTCGTCGTCGAATGTACGACCACATCGGCGCCGAACTCGATCGGGCGCTGCCGCAGCGGCGAGCAGAAGGTGTTGTCGGCCATCGCCAGCGCGCCCGCGGCATGCACCGTCTCGATGGTCGGTTGGAGATCGACCAACCGCAGCAGGGGATTGGACGGGGTTTCGATCAGGACCAGGTCGGCCGGTGTCTCCAGCGCGGCGGCCAGCTCCTGCGGGTCGGTCTGATTGACGTAGTCGACCGTGAAATGACCGAGCCCGGCCAGATGATTGAGCAGCCGCCAGGTGCCGCCGTAACAGTCGTGCGGGGCGACGACGCGTCCACCGGCCTTGACCAGCGCGGTGAAGCACAGTGTCAGCGCCGACAGGCCCGACGACGTGATGACGCCGGTGGCGCCGCCCTCCAAGGTGGCGATCGCCTCACCCAGCAGGTCGCGGGTCGGGTTGCCCGAGCGGCTGTAGTCGTACCTGGGCGGGTTGTTCAGCCCCGCGAATGCGTAGTTCGTGCCCAGATAGATCGGGGGCACGATCGAAGAGAACGCGGTATCGGAATCGAGACCGGCGCGAAGTCCGCGTCCGAGCTGGGAGATCGTCGGGTCCATGGCTGCCAAGATAGCGCTCCGACCGACCACGCAGAACAATGATCAGCGGGGCTCCCGTTGCCGAGAGCCCCGCTGTTTGCCACTAAGTACCGCCTTGGCAGACCGGCCGGTGGCGCTGTGCGCCCGCGGCCGTCTGCTCTGGATCGATGAGGAACCGATCAGGAAAGGCGGGCTCCTGATTCGGTGTCGAAGACATGCACCGCGGCCGGATCGACGCGCAGGTTCACGGCATCACCGCGCGTCGGTGGGATCCGGGTGGTGACGCGGGCGACGATCTGCGGTTCGTTGCCGGCCAGCGCGGCGTCCTCGTTCTCGGTGAGGGTGCCGTACAGGTAGGAGTCGGCGCCGGTCTCCTCGACGACCGAGATGTGCATGCCGATGCCCGTGTCGCTGGACAGTTCGAAGGATTCCGGACGAATGCCGACGATCACCGTGTTGCCGGTCGCCTTGTCGAGCACCGCGCGGTCGATCGGGATGACATGACCGGTGACCGACGCCCCACCATCGACGATGTCGGCCTTGATGAGGTTCATCGCGGGTGAACCGATGAAGCCGGCCACGAAGAGGTTGGCCGGGCGATCGTAGAGCACCAGCGGGTTGTCGACCTGCTGCAGCAGGCCGTCCTTCATGACGGCCACCCGATCGCCCATCGTCATGGCCTCGACCTGGTCGTGGGTGACATAGACGGTGGTGACTCCCAGCCGCGACTGCAGGGCCGCGATCTGGGTGCGGGTCTGGACGCGCAGCTTGGCGTCCAGGTTCGACAGCGGCTCGTCCATCAAGAAGACCTGAGGATTACGGACGATCGCGCGACCCATTGCGACGCGCTGACGCTGGCCACCCGACAGGTTCTTCGGCTTGCGGGCGAGTAGTTCGGTCAGGCCGAGCAGGGTTGCTGCCTCCTGCACACGGCGATCGCGCTCGTCCTTGGCGACGCCCTGCATCTTCAGTGCGAAGCCCATGTTGTCGGCGACGGTCATGTGCGGATACAGCGCGTAGTTCTGGAAGACCATCGCGATGTCGCGGTCTTTGGGGGGCAGGTCGGTGACGTCCCGATCGCCGATCCATACCGAACCCGAGTTGACCTCCTCGAGCCCGGCGAGCATTCGCAGTGAGGTCGACTTGCCGCAACCTGAAGGGCCGACGAGCACCATGAACTCGCCGTCACCGATTTCGAGGTTCAGGTGATTGACTGCGGGGTGATCGGCTCCGGGATAGATGCGTACTGCTTCTCGGAAACTGACTGTGGCCATGCCTGTGCCACCATCCTTTCTATGGGCAGGAACGTGCCCAACGATCCGTGGTAGAAGGACGAAGGACTACCTCGTCCTCCCGGACAGGATGCCATAGTTGCGGGGTATTGCAAAGTCGTTTCGCATATCGAATCCGTGCCGGCGGCGCGGGAGGGGCGGATCAGATGGGTTCGGCCAGCCAGGTGATCAGCTGCCAGCGTCCGTTCTCGCGGATGAAGACCCGCAGATTGTCGAAGATCTGGACAGCCTCGGGGTCGGCCAGCGCCCATTTCTCGACGGTGCAGCGGGCGGTGGCGCGGTAGCGTCCGTGCAGTTCGAGATCGAGCATCGTGGTCTGGCGTTTGGCGCCGGTGGCCAGGCCCGAGATGAAGTCGGCCTTGGTCGACAGGGGGCCGCTGGGGCGGCGCATGGTGAACCGTTCGTGCAGCAGGTGCTCGAACCAGGCCTTGTCGGCGTCGGATTCTGCCTGCCCTATCCGTTCGTTGATCTGCAGCAGTTCGGTGAAGGCCGTGGTCTGATCACTCATGGAGTCAGCCTAGAGGGTTTGGGATGACGCAGTCCTCGTCGAGTCGCAGGTAAGCTCGCTGGGTGGCTGATGAGCGTCCGACAGAGATCTCCCGGCACGACGAGCCTGTCGACCCGGTGGACGCCGACGCGCCGTCCGATGAGGTGACCCCGCCCGACGCGGCCGGGGACAAGCAGCCCGAGCGCGAATGGTGGGACGATCCGGGCATGCCGTGGCGGCGCAAGCCGACGCGTACCGATCTCATCTGCATGTCGTGGATCGGTTTCCTGGGTGTCTTCAGTCTCGCGATGTTGCCACTGCGGGCATGGTTGCTGGGGGCGCCCGAGCGGCTGCCGTGGCTGGTGGGCCTGCTGGGTTCTCGCTCGGGCACCACGCTGCTCGGGTCGGTGATCCGGGTCGGCACCGATCTGCCGTTCGTCTGGCCGATCCTGCTGGGCACGCTGATGTCGATCAAGCTGGACTGGACGTACTGGTGGGCCGGCAAGCTGTGGGGACGCGGCATGATCGAGGTGTGGGCCGGCAAATCCGAGCGCGCCACCCGCAACTACGCCCGGGCCGAACGGTGGGCGAACAAGCTCGGCTGGGTGGGCATCTTCGTCGCCTATGTTCCCATCCCGTTGCCGCTGACCGGCGTCATCTTCGTGCTGGCCGGGGCGCAGGGGATGAGCTGGAAGAAGTTCATGCTGCTCGACTTCGCGTCCTGTCTGTTGTGGATGATCGGTTTCTTCTCGTTCGGTTTTCTGGTCGGTGAGCCGGCGGTCAGGGTGCTGGCGTTTTACAGCAAGTTCGCCAACTATGTCGCCATCGCCCTGGTGGTCGCCGTGGTCGTGCTGACTTTCGTCCGGAGTAGCCGCAAGGCCTGAAATTCTCAGGGTTCTCCCCGGTGTGACCCGAAATGCCGTGTCAAATGGCGCAAACATGCTGAGAGTTCGCTTAACGTTTTCGGCATGGGAACCCCACAGAGCATAAGCCCGAAGCACAGGCGCGGCAGAGTACTGGAGAGCGTGGGGAAGCTCTGCACCCTGGTGATCGGCCTGCCCCTGCTGTTCGCCGCGCTTCAGATGAACGCGCCCTCGGGCCAGCCCGTCTGGGTTGCTGGCCTGGTCACTCTGGTCAGCGGAGTGGTCGTCTCGGTGCTGTTCACCCGACGCCAGCAGCAAGCTGTCTCGGACGCTGATCTCCAGTTGGAGCGTGCTTAGTTTGCTCATTTTGCGATCGGGCCGGATTTCGCGCAGGGGCGTCGTCCGGGCAGAATAGTCAAGCGCCTTTCTTGGGCGCACGCCTCCGTAGCTCAGCGGCCAGAGCACCCGCCTTGTAAGCGGAAGGTCGAGGGTTCGACTCCCTCCGGGGGCTCTGTTCCGTCAGCTGTGTTTCATCAGTTGTGTGCCATCAGTCATGTGCCATTGGCTCTGTTCCAGCAATCCTCCGCCAGTTCGCTCGCCGTCGGTACTAGGCGCTCGCCGT
>JAAYVB010000029.1 GCA_012517405.1 Propionibacterium sp. | reverse complement strand
TTGTTTCTATGCGCTTTGACGCGCGAGGCTCCTTGGAACAGCTGCGTCGGTCGCTGGAAGGGCGCCTTCAGGGCGGTTTCTATGCGCTTTGACGCGCGAGGCTCCTTGGAACCTACCCCTCGAAATATGGCCTTCCACAAGCGGTGATGGACGTGTATTGCACGCACCTCGAGACAGACTACGTCAAGACCCCCTCTCTGCACCAACTTTGGTGCGTTTAACCTAGTCAAACACATGCACGCACCCGCCCAGCGATGACGACTCGCAGGACAGAATCACACTGACCAGAACAACACCTTTTCTGGTGACTTGGTTTGTCCCAGCGTACCCAACTGTGCCCAGCAGGTGACGCATTGACGTGCAAACCACACCGAGTCGGTGGCGGGGTCGATGATCGCCAGACTCCGGGTGGTGATTGTGCGCAGCTCGTCTTCGTCCACTTCGAGTACGAACACGGACTTTTGGATCCGGTCGCCGTAGGCCTGCAACAGTGCGGCGAGTCGAGCACGGCGGTCATCAACGCGGATGTCGTAGGCAGCGATGACGGTCAACGCCATGACAATCCCGTGAACTCGATGTCGGTCATGATCGCCAGTCGCAGCCGTTGTGCCTGCCGGTATAGATGGCGCCTGATGGTGCCGGAGAATCCCGCGAGCGCCGAGGTCGGTTGAAGCATCCGCCTTTCGTATGCGTCAAGTACCGCCTCGCGTCCGGCCTGGGTGAGTAACACTCCGTTGCCTTCGGTTCGCCCGTGCGCGGATGTCAATCCACCAGTCGCGGCGAGGCCTTGAACGCAGTTGTCGACGATCAGCGGGCGGAACTCTTCCATCAGATCCAGTGCCAACGATGGTCGGTTGTCCTGGTCGGAGTGAAGTAGTCCCAAGCTGGGGTCAAGCCCGACACCGTGCAAAGCGGTGATGCATTCCCCGAGCAGGATCGTGTACAGCAACGACAACGCCGCGTTGGCGACATCCATGGGTGGGCGGCGCGACCTGACACGGAACCGCAACTCTTCGGGCATCAACGCACCCAGACAGGGGAAGTAGGCGGCTGCAGCCGCGCCTTCCAACCCCATCAGTTCTTCGGTGGTCTGGGCTTCTGGAACCATCGCCAACAGCGAGTCGAGGTCGTGAATTGCATCCCTGGTCTGTTCGACAGTGTGCCGACGATTCGCGCGTTGCAGCAAGACGCGCTGTTTGCGTACCTTGGCGTCCACGATTGCCCGGCCGATCACCAGCGCCTTTGGGGAGTCGCACGCCGCGATCTGTGCGCGCAGCCGGGCGGGACGGTAGCGGTCTTCGTGGCTGAGCATCGTGCCCAGGTAGTTGCCGCTGCGCGAGGCTAGAACAACGTCCACATCGTTAGCGAGTGCCCAGGTCCGTACCCCCGAACTCAACCCCACCGACCCGAAACAGACGATCCTCGACACTTGAGTCTGGGGGATGTCGAGCAGTTCGCTGTCGTCCTCCGAGAACACTCTCAGCCGGCCTTGCCACACCGTCACCCGGCCACCGTCGCAACTCACGTAGAGGGAACGCTGGTCGGGAACTTCCGTCCGGTCGATCATCGGCGGGTAACGCACATTGAACTCTTCGCCCAGGAAACTGAATCCAGTCTCAAAGTCCATGACCTCGGTCTTATCTGCGTTTAGTGACATGCCCAGTTCCTCCACGGCTCGGTGGGTGACGCGAAGCGCCTCATGGGCGCCCCGCTGTGAGGGGGCGAAAATCGCCAGGTCATCGGCGTAGCGGACGGTGGGGAACCCTTCCGCCAACAGATCATCGTCCACGTCTACCAGCACGAGGTTGGCCAGCAGCGGGGACAGTGGGCAGCCGAGCGGCACGCCTGGCGCGATGCGCCAATCCCCTTGAACCGGTCGTTGACTCAGCATCCGCACGACGCGTGTGATCGCTTCGTCACCGACAAGTGCTCCGAATCGACGCACCGCAAGGTCACGCGGCAGAGTTGGGAAGCAGTCCTTGATGTCAGTGCGTACCACGTAGGGCAGGCCCTCAGCCCGCAACACAGCCACCTCGCGGACTGCGTCTGCGACACCTCGCCCGGTTCGGTAGGCGAACGAGGCTGGTCCCAGCCACGGATCAACTAGATGCGCCACCGCGTCCAGGATCGCCCGGGCGACCACCCGGTCCTCGACTCTCGGAATGTGCAGTTCGCGCACCTTGTCGCCCTGCCGCAACGGCACTGGGGTCAACGGGCCGGGCTCCCAGCTTCCCGCGGCCAGGTCATCGGCGAGTCTCGCCACCCGGTCATCTTGGTCGGCCTCGAAACGTGCGACTCCGGGCGAGAGGACTCCGTCATCACGGTCATTGGCCAGCACCTCTTGCCACGCGTTGGTCAGCGCCGGTACCGCGAATGCGGATTCAGCAAGCCGGCCCCGACTTGGGCCAATTTAGTGCGCATCTGAGTTTTTGATCTTGGTGAGGGTGTCGGCTTCGTCTGCGGGGATGGGCTGGCTCGCGGTGATGGTCTGACCGGCGACCGAGAGGGTGACGTCGCGGTATTGACGGAAGGTAC
>JAAYVB010000042.1 GCA_012517405.1 Propionibacterium sp. | reverse complement strand
GGCGGGACCGAGAGCATCAACGGGCTCATCGAGCTCCACCGCCGCATCGCCAGAGGCTTCCGGAACAGGGAGAACTACCGACTACGCATGCTCCTCATCGGCGGCGGACTCACCATGCCCCCACCGCAGGTATGAAGAGCCACACTTCTTCGGCCATGGCCGGTGCCGCGAGGAGCGAGCTGGAGGCGAATGTGAGTCCGAGCGTGGCTGCTGAGAGCCAGGCGATCAGGTGTCTTTTGGCGCCTTGTTGAGAGGTCGCGCGTGAAGCAGACGGGGACATCGTTCTTCTTTCCTGTGTTTGTGCAGGGCTGTGAGTAACGCACGGTCCCTTGGGCCGATGCCTCTGCAGACTGTCAATCCGATGTGAATTCACAGTGAGTGTCGGCCGGACTCTTCGTGTCCAAGAAGGAAACTCTCGTTGGCCTGTTGTTTACCCCGCAACTACACGTTCCACGAACCAGTACAGACCTGTGATGGCGACAAGGGCTGCCAGCCCGCCGGTCACCCACAGGGCGGCCCGCGGGGCACGGCGGCGCAACAGCGCGAGCAGGGGGAAGATCATCACGATGATGCCGACCTGCACCGCCTCAATGCCGAGGTTGAATACGAGCAGCGACCACAGTAGGGTCCACGACCACGGCTCGTCGATGCCGAGCGCTCCCGCGAACCCCAGGCCGTGGATGAGCCCGAAACAGAAGACGACGCCGAGTCGCAACCATCCGGCTCGGTCGATACCAATCGGGCCGGACGACCTGTCCAGTTCGTTCGCGTGGGCGCGACGCTGCCAGATCAGCCACAGGTACCAGGCGGCCACCAAGCTGATCGAGAGCGCGATGACGGGCTCGACGACGGCGTCCGGCACCTTGACCACGCCGGTGGCGGCCAGAATGAAGGTCACCGAGTGGGCCAGCGTGAAAGCCGACGCCGCCAGGATGACTTCGCGCAGCCGTCTCGAACCGGCGATCAGCGCGAGCAGGAACAAGATGTGGTCGATACCGGTGAGCAGATGCTCCGCGCCCAACGTGAAAAATTGGACGAATCGGTGCCCGGCGCTCTGTTCGGTGCTGAACAAGGGCTGCTGTGCACTGAGCGCCGCGCTGCCGGACTGGCCGTCGAGTTCGTAGGTGACGATCGTCTCGGTGTCGCGCACGTAGCCCTCGTCGTCCGGAAACAGCGTGGCGGTGACCTCGTGGGCGCTCGCGTCGGATGCGCAGGTGTAGTCAAGCGTCACCACCGCGTAGGGCACGCCCTGCTGCACCGTCATCGTCACATCCCTGCCGGCGCTCGACTGGCAGGACTGCCCGGACGCGGTGGCGATGGTGAAGCGCTCGGTGACGTAGCTCTCCACTGCGTCCATGTGGTCCTGCAGCGCCTTCGCCTGGGCGGAGGTGTCCGCTCGGTCGAAGGCTGCGGTGCCGTCCCGGAACAGCTGATCCACCTGCTGCATGTCGGCCGCCGAAACCACCAGCAGGTCGTATTCGAGTTGCAGTTCGGCGGTGATGCGGCCGGTTTCGTCCGATGTCAGATTGGCGTAGACGACCGAGGAAAAGCCATGGGCGACCGCCGGCTGCGCGGTGAGAGACGCCAGGACGGCCGCCAGCAGCACGAGTAGCGGCGCGATGAGCGCGCAGCGTTCGACTCGGCGTTCGCGGGGACGGGGCATGGTGGTTCTCCTCATGTTCTACGGGCGGATGCTCGGGGGCATCGGCAGACGGGGCTGCCAGTGCCCTGTCGACAATGCGCCGGGCCCATGATCTGCAGGTGTGCGTCGCGTTGATGCCGAGTTAACCCGGCCTGAACTCTGGGAGACATCGCCGTGTAAACGGGCCTCTGGCGGAGCGATCCCGTCGGCGGTTGGTTAGCATGCCGATGGGTTCGCCAGTCGTTCCCGTGCGCTTGCCGGAAAGGACTCAGACTTGTCTCGTCGTCTGCGGATCGCCATCGCATCACTGGTTCTGTTGATGGTTGCCATGCTGGCAACGGGATGTTCGGATCCATGGCAGCGGCCGCATGCCTCGCCGTCGGCCGTGGGTGAGCCTGGTGCGGGTTTTCTTCCGGAGGGCACACCGGGCCCGGAAACCACGGTCACGCCGTCGCCGGGTTCGTGGAGCGACGTGCGTCCATCGGCCGGCTACCGCGTGGTGTTGGTGTCCGGCGGTGACGACGACCAGACGCGAGTTCTGACTGCCGGGGTGCAGGAGTGGGCCAAGGACGAGCGTGTCGATCTGCGTACAGTGCAGGCTACCGGGGATCCGATCGACGACATATCCCGAGCCATCGACCTGGGTCCGGATCTGATCGTGAGCGCGGGCAACGGTGTCATCGATGCGCTCGCGCTGATCACGGCAAGTCATCTCGATCAGGACTTCCTCATCATCGGTGCGGAGGTGGCAGAGCCAACCCACAACGTCACGGCGGTCTGCTGGGAGGGAGCATCGTTTCGCGGTGAGGGACTTCCCATGGCCTCGGCGTACGATCCGGACTCGTTCACGCCCGAACGGGTGGGTCGTGCGATCACGGCCGGGACGACAGCAGTGCTGACCGGCACCACGGGGATCATCGTCTGGATTGACTGAGCGGTTCTTGGTGGACGCGTAGGCCCGGGGCCGCGAGTGTTCGCCATGGGCGCGGGTAGTTCGTCCGCCTGAGGGGCGGTACGTGTGGAAAGCCGTGCCGTGCCCCCACCGCGTTCGGAAATCTATCTCATCAAAGCGGGAGAAGACTACACCCGAAAGGGTGGAATTCCGATTCAAATTCCTGATGTAGCGGGATGGGTTGTTCGACTCGGTGTTGAGCTGGGCTGAAAGTGATATCGCGACAGGTACGCTCGGAGTGTAGGGCCTTTGGCGACTCGCTGTGTGTGGTGCGCGCGGTTAGCCGCCGAGTCGAGGTCAGTGACCACGAGGAGAGATCATGATGACCAAGAAGGAAAAAGGCAGCAAATCCGCGAAGATGCTGTACCGGCCGATCGGCCTAGCCAGCAGCATTCTGAGTGGCGTCATTGCCGGGATTGTCTTCAAGAAGGTATGGGAAAAGGTCTCCCATTCGGACGGTGCCCCAAAGGCTCTGAAATCCGAATTCGGATTGGGACAGGTGCTGGTGGCCGCCGCTGTGCAGGGCGCTATCTACGCGGGCGTCAAGGCCCTCGTGGATCGCGGTGGCGCGAGATTGTTCCAGCGGGCAACCGGTGAATGGCCGGGTGACTAGAGGTTGATCGCGGACGTTATTTCGGGCGGCTCATCGTCCGTAACTCTGCAACCTCGTCCCCGCGTTGCGTGTCAGTGAATGTGAGATAGAACTCGAAAGGTGCGATCATGAAATTCCCTTTCCGTCGGCGCGACGACAGCGACGGGAGCGATGTTCCTGAAGCCGATGACAGTAGGAAGCCCGCAGCCGATGACAG
>JAAYVB010000036.1 GCA_012517405.1 Propionibacterium sp. | reverse complement strand
TCCAGGATCATTTCCAGCTCGCCGCGCTGGGCATAGAGGTTGGTGTCCGACCAGGGGCGATAGCGGACCCGGGTGCCGTCCTCGAAGGTGACGGTGTACTGGTGCCCGTCCTGCATGCGGGAGTTTTGATTGAACAGCGTCCGGTTGTCGATGTCGTCGGCCTCGACGGTAATGGTGCCGGAACCGATCCTGCGCTTGGTGTGGGTCACCTTGCCGCGTTCCACCTTGAACGGCGGTTTCTCCTTGGGTTTCTGCGCGTCGAGCTTGGGCAGGTACTGCTCGAATACGCCGTTGGTGGCCCGGTCCCAGTCGACGGACTCTTCGATCTCCTTGACCCATTTCAGATAGTGGTCCGCCATCTCCTTGACCTTGGGGTCGGCGCTCTTTTGCAGGGCTTCCAGTTTCTTGCGCAGGCGCAGGGCCTTGTCGATCTTGGTCCGGTTGTACTTGCCGTCGCCCACGTGGAAATTGACGTTCTTGACGGCGTCCAGAATCGTCGGAAAGAAGCTGTCTTCGACCAGCGGTTGTCCCTTTTCCCCGACCGCCGTCTGCACATACCTGCGCAGCACCTCGTCGATGCGGCGGTCCGTGTCCGGCCGGATCTTCATCTTGACCACGGTGCGCTTCTTCCCCTTGAAGGTCTCGGTGAAGATCAGCGCGTTCTGATCTTCCACGTCGCCGCTGTCGAAGGGCAATGTTTTGCCTTGCCAGCCGAGTTTGCGGGCTTCCTCAACCAGGGCTTCCTCGGCGGAGGAGAGCAGCTTTTTCTTGCCGGTGGCGGCCGTCAGCTTGTCGAAACGGAAGCCCCGATCCCCCAGCACATCGGCGTAATAAGCCTCGAAGTCCCGTCGAAGATTGTGCTTTCGTTCCAGGGCCAGATCGTAGAAATGCCTCAGCCCGGCCGGGTCCTTGGCGAACCGGCCCTCGGCGTAGGGGCGCAGCAGATCGAGATAATCCTCGTCGGCGATCTTTTCGACTTCCTGGATGTAGCGAAGGGTCGCGTTCGGATCGACCCGTACCTTCCCTTCCTTGGCCGCCCGGAAGACCTTGTTGTAAAACGGCTCTTCCTCGCCGCAGACGCCGTTGGGGTGATAGTCGAGCGAGAGCTTGTCCTGGCCCAGAAACTTGAATGCCTGGCCTTTGTCGATGCCGTAGACGCGACCGTCCCGGGCGCGGATGAACTGCTTGGAATGTCCGTCGTGGTTGGCGATCAGCCAGTCGACCACATGCTCGCGCTGGATCTGCTCCAGTTCGATGGTGGTCAGATCCTGGGGCAGGATGTTGCGAAAATCGAAATCATCCCGCAGATCGGTGCGCCATTTTTGAATGGAACCAGTGCGGCCGTTCAATTGGATGGTGCGCACCTCGATGGAATGGGGGTCGATCAGGCGGCCGATCTTGTAGGCGGCTTCCTCTCCGAAGGCGATGAACTCGTCATCCTTGCGGCCAATGGGCTTGAACAGCCATTTGTCGTCGTTCTCATCGGTCCAGAACTCCTTTTCGTGTGCGCCGCCGACAGCGGCCTTGCCGGATTTTTTGAACTTCGAAGGCGTACCCTTCTGCTGCCATGCGGTATCGACTGTGGCGAACTCCGCGCCTTTCTTGCCGATCTTGGCCTCGGGCGGCTTGACCGGGCTCGGCTGTGGAGCCGGTTTCGGCGGATCTTTCTTCGGCGTGGCGGGCTTGGCAGGAGCGGTTTTCTTCTTGCCGCCATGCTTTTCGGCCCATGCGGCGTGCTTGGTGTCGATGCTGGCCTGAACCGCCTTGATTTTCGCGGGATCGGTCTCGGTGAAGAGCGTGGTCAGCTCGTCTTTGTTGGCCCACTGCCAATACTGGACCTTGGTCTCCTTGGCGAGCGTCTTGAGCTCTGCC
>JAAYVB010000014.1 GCA_012517405.1 Propionibacterium sp. | reverse complement strand
ATCGGGACCAGGCACAGCAGAAGCTCCGCGATTACGACCCACCATCCGTAATAGCCGCCCAGAATATCGGCGTAGCTGCGGTCGGCGAGCGGCGCGTATTTGGTGAAGAGGCTGTAGATGTCGTATGACCTGAATATGAGATAGAACACGAACATCACTCCCGAGATGCGCGCCAGCGTCATGAAGCTCTCCTTCGGGGCGACCTCTTTCTTCATGATCTTTCCCGCTATCGTCGGGATGAGCATCATGAAGGCGGTGCCTCCCGCGGTTGCCGCGACGATCGCCAGGAAGAAATAGTGCGGGCGGAACCAGCCGGGCTTGGCGTACAGAACGCCCCACATGCCGCCGCCCAGAGATCCCTGGTGGAAGAACGACAGGAAGGTACCCACCGCGGCCATGATCCACATGAGCTTGTGGAGGTAGTGGCCGAAATAATGGAAGAAGGGTATCCTGTCGACGATCTTGTGCTTGAGCGGGATGGGGATGAGCTCGACGCAGAGTACGAGAAAATAGAAGGTCAGGCACCATACCACTTCAGTCAGCATGGACTGAGGCATGAGGCCGGGGCCCCAGTTGGGGTAGGTGTAGCCGAACCAGGCGCGCAGCGGCTGGCCGATGTCGAATACCAGCAGGATGAAGGTGAACAGGTAGCACATGAATCCCAGGAGCACGGTCGAGTTGATGAGCGGTTCGAGCTTGTCCACCCTGAGAATATAGAGGAAGAAGCCGGTAAAGAAGGCCCCGCCTCCGAGCGCCACCAGCCCCAGGTCGCCTATGATCCACAGGCCCATGGCGAAATTGTTGTTCATGTCGGTGTATCCCAGCCCCCAGAACAGGATCTGGATGGCGAAGATGGCGAAAAGCGCGACCAGCCCGAAGAGGACACCCAGGGCGATCTGCATGTTCCTCGAGTAGCCGTTCCACTCGTTTTTAATCCATTCTATTACGTTCTTCACAGTCGGTCTCCTTGTGTGTCCTCTTAGGATTTCTTGAATCCGCTCAGTTTCTCCCTGAGCCACTCGTTACTGGTCAGATACCAGACCTTGGGGTTCGGGTAGTTCTTGATTTTCGTCCGCCGCTCGTATTCCGCCGGATTGGTGTCCCTGAGCGCGTCGATCGAGTGTACGAGGCGGACGGCGCGCGGATCCCTGCGGAGTTTTTCCTCGTATACGGGCGACTGCGGGTCCTTGAGGTCGCCGAATACCATGGCTCCCGTGGGGCAGGAGGCCACGCACGCCGGCGTGTACATGACGGCGTTGATGTCCGTAACGCCCTTGGCGATCATCCTGTCGCGTTCGCGCTTCCAGATATGGCTGCAGAACGTGCACTTTACCACCGTGCCGCGCGAGGGGACCGATACGTCGGGGTTCAGGCCCTCCTGGAAGCTCCCTTCGTGGCGGGGCTTCCACCAGTTGAACACGCGCGCCTCGTAGGGGCACGAGGCCTGGCAGTAACGGCAGCCGATGCAGCGCGACCATATCTGGCTTACCACGCCGTCGTCGCCCACGTCGGTCGCCACGACCGGGCACACCGATACGCAGGGGGGGTGCGGGTTTTCCGGATCGTTTCCCGCGCACTGCATGCACATT
>JAAYVB010000044.1 GCA_012517405.1 Propionibacterium sp. | reverse complement strand
GCCGGGTTGGATGAGTCGTTCGATACCCGCGCCGACCGCGTCTTGGTCGATCTTCCAGCGGTCTGCGGCCCGCAGGATGCCGACCAGTTCGGCGATCTCAGCGGCGATCAGTTGTTGATGCGCGTGATCGATCGCGTCCAAGATCTCGTGGTTCGACTCGTCCTCGACCACGGTGCCGGACAGCACGGGTTGAACACTCGCGGCGATCAGCACCGGCGCCGGTAGCGTGCGCGCCTCGTCTACATCTGGGGGAGGTGTTCTCATACCCAAAGTATAATCGAACACACATACGAATACAAGACCTCGACGAGACTCACGTAAGAAGGCCCGGGAACAACGACGCGTGCTGATGAGTCGGGAGTTGTCGATGATGTTGCGTCGTGAGATCACGAAGAAGTTCGCCCGCGAGTACGCGAAGGCGGGCAAGGTCGAGAAGGGCCGGCTGCTGGACTAGTTGGTGCATGCGACGGGCTGGACCCGGGATCATGCCCGGCGTGCAATCCGGGCCGCGAACGCTCGGAAGGGCACCGCCCATCAACAGACGCGCAAACCGCGACCACGGAAGTACTCCTACGAAGCGCTGGTGGTGCTGCAGGAGGTCTGGCGACTGGCGCCTGTCCGGGCAGCCGTCGGGGAAGCATCTCGCCGCGGTCATGGACGATACTTTGGAACGGCTCGCCCGGTTCCGGGAGCTGGGCAAGGTGCAATCCCGAGTGAGTCCCGGAGTGCTCGATGAACTGCGCTTGATGAGCGCGGCGACGATCGACCGGTATCTGAAGCCCCACAAGGACGCCGCCCACCCGGTCGCACTGTCCGGCACGAGACCGAGCCTGATCCTGCGCTCGTCGATCCCGACCCGCACGAGCATGGACGACCCGCTCACCGTGCTGGGGTTCCTGGAGCTGGACACCGTCGCGCACAGCTCATCCAACTTGCATCAGCAAGAACGCTCGGCACCCGCCCCGCCGCGTGCGCTATCCGGACATCTCGACGTGAGGCAACCACCCCAGCAAGAGCTCAACCTTGGTCGCCCGCGAAGTCGAAATGTAGGGTGAGGCCAGGATCGATTGCAGTCACTATGGACGAATAGAAGGCCTGAGTCTGGCTCCGCAGGATCTCCTCGTTGGAGGCTATGTACTGCGCCTCGGAATCGTCGCTCAGAACACCATTGATCAACTCGACGGGATCTATTTCGGGAGTCACCCAGCTGAGGGCGCCGTTGTTCTCTGCGGCAAGCGTGAACTCTTCATTGCTGTGGCCGATGAAGATGAACTCAGGAATCTTCACCTCGTACTCGTCCTGACCAATCTCCTCGACCTTTACCTGTTTCCCGTCGATGCCGAGCTTCGCATCGAAGGAATACATGAGAAAAGTCGCGCGGGAACTACCCGGGACATGGACACCGAAGAAGGTGCTCGAGTCGCTTTTCTGCGAGATGCCTTGGATACCCAGACTCAAGAGCACTACTTGCTGCTCACGGGTGACCGCATTGACGACTTCGCTGGTCCGGCTCTTCGGCTGGTGGTCGAACGCAGCGGTCGCTGAGAACGGTTTGGTTACCCAAAGCGTCAGCCCTACCCCAAGGATCAGACCGACAACGAGCACGATAACCATCGAGCGGAACGAGATCTTTTTCGCCATAGCCGGTGCCTTCATCGTTTCCTCCCAACGTCGCCATGACGATGCGGTCAGTGGTCGTGAGCGCGTCGATTCTCATGTCTTGGTCGGCTTCCTCGCCATGCTAGCGGCTCGACGCGTTTGGGAAGGACTAGGGGATAAGGATGAGAACGGCATCGGTTCAGCGACCCGGTGTCGAGCCTGAACAAGACCCCACCGTTCGGTACCGGCTATGATCTGCCCGTTGACGCGTTCACCGGGGAGGGCAATGCACGCCGTAGGCTTCGATCGAGACAAGTACATTGCCCTTCAGACCGAACAGATCGTGGCCAGGCGGAACGAATTCGGCGGCAAGCTGTACCTGGAGTTCGGTGGCAAACTGTTCGACGACTTGCACGCCTCGCGAGTGCTGCCCGGGTTCAGCCCCGACAACAAGATCGTGATGCTGGAAGCGCTGGCTGACGAACTCGAAGTCGTGGTCGCGGTCAGCGCACTAGACCTGGCACGCAACAAGGTGCGCGCCGATCTGGGCATCTCGTACGAGGCGGATGTGCTGCGGCTGATCGATGCATTCCGCTCCTACGGTCTGTACGTGAGTTCGGTGGTGATCTCCCATGTCACCGAGAGCAACCCACAGGCCCGCCGCTTCAAGCGCAAGCTGGAGCGAGGTGGCCTGAAGGTCTACAAGCACTATCCGATCAAGGGCTATCCCAACGACGTCTCACTGATCGTCAGTGACGACGGCTATGGACGCAACGAGTACATCACCACCACCCGTGATCTGGTGGTGGTGACCGCGCCGGGGCCGGGCAGCGGCAAGATGGCGACCTGCCTGTCGCAGCTGTACCACGACTACAAGCGCGGCATCACGTCGGGTTATGCCAAGTTCGAGACCTTCCCGATCTGGAATCTGCCGCTCGACCACCCGGTCAACATGGCCTACGAGGCGGCCACCGCCGACTTGGACGATGTCAACGTGATCGACCCGTTCCACCTCGCCGCGTACGGCGAGCAGGTGGTCAACTACAACCGTGATGTCGAAGTCTTTCCCGTGCTCAGCCGGCTTTTCGAGCAGATACTGGGACGTTCGCCCTACAAATCGCCCACCGACATGGGTGTCAATATGGCCGGCCTGTGCATCAGCGATGACCAGGTCTGCCGCGAAGCGTCCAAGCAGGAGATCATCCGCCGCTACTACAAGGCGCTGGTGACCGAACGTCGCGACGAGCTGGAACCCACCCAATCCGATTCGATTGCCTTGCTGATGAGCGGACTGGGCCTGACCAAGCACGATCGTCCGGTGGTGACGCCGGCGCTGGACGTCGAGAAACGCACCAAGAACCCGGCAGCGGCCATCGAACTTCCCGACGGGCGAATCATCACCGGCAAGACCTCGCCGCTACTGGGCGCCTGCTCGGCGATGCTGCTGGACGCCCTCAAGGCGCTCGCCGGCATCGATCCGGAGGTGAAGCTGCTCGCACCGCAGACCATCGAACCGATTCAGACGCTGAAGACCAGGCATCTGGGCAGCCGCAATCCGCGACTGCACACCGACGAGGTGCTGATCGCGCTGTCGGTGAGTGCGAACTCGGACGAGAATGCCCGGCGAACACTGGCCGAACTGTCGCAATTGCGTGGCTGCGATGTGCATTCCACAGTGATCCTCGGATCAGTCGACGAGGGAATCCTCCGGAATCTCGGCGTGCAGGTGACCTGCGAGCCGATCTACCAATCGAAATCGCTGTACAAGAAACGTTGATGAAACGGAAAGCCGGACGCCCATGACCCAGGCCCAGGTGGGCGGTTGGCGAGCCTGGAGCGTCTGGGCGGCGGGAACTCTCGCCTTCATCGCCGCAATGTTCTCCCGAACCTCGTTCGGGGTCGCCGCTATCCCTGCCGCCGAGCAGTTCTCTGCTCCGGTCGGGGCGATGAGTATGTTCGTCATCGTCCAGGCAGGCGTATATGCGGCCATGCAGATTCCCGCCGGCGCGGTGCTCGACCGGCTGGGCAGCCGAAATGTGCTGGCCATCGGTCTTGGGGTGATGACGGCCGGGCAGGTCGTCCTGGCCTTCGCGACCTCGTTCCCCTTGGGGCTGGTCGCCCGGGTGTTCATCGGCGGGGGAGACGCGCTGATCTTCTCCTCGGCGATCAGGTTGATCCTGCTCTGGTTCCCGCCGCGCAAGATTCCGGTGCTCACCCAGGTCACGGCCGCGGCCGGCCAGGCCGGTCAATGGTTGTCGGCGGTGCCGCTGGTGATGATCTTGAGCAATTGGGGCTGGACGACGGCCTTTCTGACCGTGGCGGCGAGCTGTTTCGCGGGCCTGTTGATCGCCGTTCTGGTGGTGCGCGATGCGCCGCCGGGGCTGGTCGTGACCTCCCGAGGCAGCGGCGGTCTGTTCGCGGGCGTAGGTGAGGTGCTCGCGATGCCGGCCGCGCAGCTGGCTTTCTTCATCCACATGCTGGCCGCCTCGGCGCCGATCGCCTTCACCTTCTTGTGGGGCTTCCCGTACCTCACCCAGGCGCAGGGCCTCACCGATGCGCAGGCCGGAAGCCTGTTCACGGTGTTCGTGATCGCGAGCATGATCGTCGGCCCGCTGACCGGGATGCTGACCCGGCGCTTCGCCGCGCGGCGGACTTTTCTCGCGCTGGGCATCGTCGGGCTGAGCGCGGTGGTGTGGACGTCGGCTCTGGTGTGGCCCGGATACGCTCCGCACTGGCTGCTGGTGCTGCTACTCATCACCATCGGAGCCGACGCTCCCGCGTCCAACATCGCGTTCGACATCAACCGCAGCCATGTGCCCGCCCACCGCATCGGCACCGCGACGGGCGTGACCATTGTCGGCGGCTTCTCGGCGGGCCTGGTGGTGGTCGCGGCGATCGGCGTGCTGCTCAGTATCCTGGGCGGTCCGAACCCGAGCGCGGACGATTTCCGTATCGCGATGTCCGCTCAGCTCGTGGTCTGGGTCTATGCGGGCATCATGGTGATCCGCAAGCGCCGCCAATTGCTGCGCAGCCTGCCTTCGGCCGACGAGTAGGGTCCGTCAGAGCAGACTCGGGTGACTGGATGCTTGCTCGACCTTGCGCGATTGGTCCATCGAGCGGTTCGGGCGACGATGCGGCTTGGGATCGGGACGCAGGTGGAAGTCGTCGAGGGGCCGTGGTCCTGCCAATACCTTGGGCGCAACATGGAGATAGCCGTTGGCATCGGGAACGACCTGCCAACCCACCAGGCTGATGGAGTCGTTGGCGATCTCCAAGCCGGTGATGTAGTCGGGGAAGACACAGGCGCCGGAGTTGAAGTAGGGCGCATCCTCTCCGAGCGGGAAGCGCTCGCGGTGGGTGTGACCGCAGATCAGCGCCGTACCGTGTTGGAGGATCCAGCGCACATAGTTGCGTTCCACCTTGTGGCGCTGGAAGCTGTTGCGGGTCGGGCTGGAGGGGCTGTGGATGCCCAGCGCGTGCAGGTGCCGCCAGAAGATGCGGAAGGTGAACATCGACCCCCGCCATGCCTGGTCGTTGGAGAAATCGCCCTGATGGCCGTGCACGGTCAAGATCTCTTGCCCCGACGCCTTGTGGCGCAGCAGCACCGCCTCCTCGACCTTCAGTCCGTCGAAAAGCGGTTCCGCACGTCCGGTGACGTGGTTGAGACGCAGATAGAGGTGATGGCGGACATACTCGGGATCGCGCAGCTGCATGTCGTGATTGCCGTAGATGCGCATGTAACGGCCCTTGGTATGGAACTTGCGCAGCAGGGCGAACACTTCAGGGTTCGCTTTGATGATGTGATGGAACTTCGGGTATTCCCACAGTTCGTCGTTGTCGCCGGCTTCGATGAGCGTGTAGCCCTCGTCCAGGTAGTGCTGCAGCGCTGCTTCGAAGATGTCGCGGTCTTTGTGGAACTCGTCGGCCAGGCTTCCGTCGCCTCGGTGCGAGTCGCTGAAGATGATGATTTTGGAGGACGAGTCGATCTCGACGACCTTGGCGTTGCGGTATGCCCGAGTGAGCCTCGGTATGGTTCGCATGGATTGGTGCCCTTTCGTCAGCCCCTACGACATCGAGGGTAGCCGCCGAACCCATAGGCAGGGTAGGGAGTTGCTGTCAGTTCCGTGCCAGGCTCACCAATCCGTGTGATCGCACTCGCGACGGTTGGCCGACTCGGTCTGCAAGGTCACATGAGCGATGCCGAAGTCGTCGCGCAGCAGGTGCTGGGCGGCGAGCATCGTATCGGGCGCGCTGGTGACGATGTGAGCGGAGGCGACGTTCATGCCGGATGTCAGCTGCCAGACATGCAGATCGTGCACCTCCAGCATTCCGGGGATGTCTTCGAGGGCGACCTGGATCTCAGCCGGTTCGATGCCCGGGGGAGCGCACTCCGCGAGCACGCGCAGTACCTCAAGACCGAGCATCACGGCTCGCACCGCGATGAATGCGGCGATACCCAGCGCGATGACGGTATCCCACCAGGGGCTGCCGGTGACGGAAACAAGTACGGCGGCCGCAATGACACCGATCGAACCAAGGGCGTCAGCGAGCACCTCCAGGTAGGCGCCCTTGACGTTCAGGCTCTCGGACGATCCCCGGCGCAGCAGCAGCATGCTGACAACGTTGATGACAAGTCCGAGGATGCCGACGGCCAGCATGATTCCGGAGGCCGGTTCGACAGCGCTGCCGAAGCGGCCGATCGCTTCGACCGTGATGAAGATCGCCACCCCGAGCATGATGAGCACGGCCAGCCCGGACGCGAAGACCTCAACCCGGTAGTTGCCGAAGGTGCGGCGTCCGCGCTTGTCACGCAGAGGCGCCAGATGCAGCGCCAGAAGTGCGGCGCCCAGTGTCGTCACGTCGGCGGCCATGTGGCCCGCATCGCCGAGCAATGCCAGCGAGCCTGACCTGAGCGCAGCGATCAGCTCGACGGCGAAGAAACCGGCAACCAGCGCAAAGGTGATGGCCAGCCTCGAGCGGTGTTTGCCCGCTGCCGAGACCGCGTGGGAGGAGGAGTGATGGTGACCACTCATGCTGGATCCTCATCTCCGGGGTGGTGGTGGGTGTGCTCCAAAGTGACATTGAGCAACTCGCGGACGTGCTCGTCGGAAAGCCGGTACCAGATCTTGCGTCCATCGCGACGACCGGTCACGATCCCGGAAGCCCGCAGCATGCGCAGCGCCTGAGAGACGGTGGATTCACTGGTGCCGGTGGTGGCGGCGAGATCGCTGACGTACAGTTCGCCGGCCTCCAGCAGCGCGTAGAGCAGTCGGGTGCGGGTGGGGTCGCTCATCAGCTTGAAGAGCGCTGCCACCCTGGCGATCTCGTCCGTCTGGGGCATCTGCACGTCTCCATTATCGCAACATCTGAACAGATGTGCATGTGTCGCGGGCTACATTTTCGTTACTTATTGATTTCGGAATGCGTCCGGATCGGGCGCTGATGGTGCTATGCATGGGGCATGATCAAACCGGCAGCATCCTTGCAGCAGACCGAGGAGGTTGAGCAGGGGAGTGTGGTAACCGAGTACCAGCCGCGAAGTGCCGGCGAGCTGTGGCAGCGGATCGACCGCGAGGATCTCGTCCGTCTGGGTGTGGTGGGCGGTCTGGCGGTGGTGGTGCTCGTTGCGTCCTGGCTGCAGGCGCCGTGGTGGATCAGTGCGCCATTGGCGGCGGTCGGCCTGGTGATCGGCTGCTGGCCGATCGTCGTCGAGGTTTGGGCGGCGCTGCGGGCGCGTCGGATGAGCATGGAGCTGTCGATGTTCATCGCGCTGGTGGCGGCCGCTGCGATAGGCGAGTGGGTGACCGCGCTGGTCATCACGGTCTTCGTGCTGGCTGCCGAGATCTTGGAGGATCTCTCGATGGATCGCGGGCGCGACGCCCTGGGCGAGTTGATGAACTTCCTGCCTGATTCGGTGCAGGTGCGTCGCGATGGTCAGCTGCGCAGCGTGCACCGCGATGAGCTGGCGGTGGGAGACGTCGTCATGGTGCTGCCGGGCGGACGTATCCCGGTGGACGGGGTGGTGTTGGAGGGCAATTCCAGCGTCGACGAGTCACGGATCACCGGAGAACCGCTGCCGGTTGACGTCTCGCAGGGCAGTCAGGTCTATGCGGGCTCAATCAATCACAGTGGAGCCGTCGCGCTTCGTGCCGAGCGGGTCGGCGCGGAGTCCTCGTACGGGCAGATCGTCGCGGCAATCAGCGCGGCGCAGAACTCCCAGGCGCCGATTCAGCGGCTTGCCGATCGGCTCGCGGGCTGGCTGGTGTATCTGGCGCTCGGTGGTGCCGCGCTGACCTATCTGATCACCCGTGATCTCACGGCCACCATCTCGGTGATCATCGTGGCGGGGGCGTGCGGGGTAGCGGCCGGTACGCCGCTGGCCCTGCTGGGTGCGATCGGGCAGACCGCGCGCGCCGGTACCTTCATCAAGGACGGCAGCCATCTCGAGGAGTTGTCCGCAGTGCGGGTCGTGGTCTTCGACAAGACCGGGACGCTGACCAAGGGCGAGCCCGCGGTCACCGCCGTCACTGCAAGTGAGGGAGTCGATGGCGATCATCTGCTCGCTGCGGTTGCCTCGGCGGAGTCGTATTCGGAGCATCCGATCGGGCAGGCGATCGTCGGTCACGCGCGCGAACGAGGTCTTCAGCCCGGCGCGCCGTCCGAATTCGAGTATCGACCGGGCCAGGGCGTCTCGGCGCTGGTCGACGGCCACCGCGTGCTGGCCGGGACGACGGCCCTGGTGCCTGCGCCGGCCGCGCCGGTGAGCCAGGGACAGGGCACCATGGTTCACGTATCGATCGACGGCTCGTATGCGGGCACGATCGAGCTTGCCGATGAGGTGCGGGATTCGGCGGCAGCGTGTGTGGCTGACCTGCGCAAGCTGGGGCTGCGGGTCATCATGATGACCGGAGATTCGCAGCCGAGCGCCGAGGCCGTGGCCCGGCGCCTGGGCATCGACGAGGTGCATGCCGGGCTGCTGCCGGCCGGGAAGGTCGATCTGGTCGAGCGATTGCGCGCATCGGGTAGCACAGTTGCGATGGTTGGCGACGGCATCAACGACGCGCCCGCCCTCATGCAGGCCAATGTCGGCATCGCGATGGGCAACGGCACCCATGTTGCGCGCGAGAGCGCCGATGTGGTGCTGGTGAGTTCGGATCTGGGCGATCTCACTCAGGCGATCCACACAGCGCGTCGCACCCGCGGCATCATCATGACGAACTTCGTGGGAACCATCGCCGTCGATCTGATTGGCATGGCGATGGCCGCCACCGGCGTGCTCGGCCCGCTGGCAGCTGCTGTCGTCCACGTCGGCAGTGAGTCGGCGTTCATCTTGAACTCGGCTCGGTTGATTCCGTCAGGAAAGCGCTAGCTTCTCAGCGGCGGGGAAGTGCACTGATTCAGATACCGTCCAGGGGTATATCGTCCAACAAACGCTATTTGACATAATGTGGCTTATCGGACAGTTACTACAACGGCGATCAGTGCGCCCAGGCGTCGCTCTGCCATCTGCGCGACTTGCGAGTCTGGACGGTGACGCCGAGCACCGCCAAGACGATGTACACCACGGTCCACCACCAGCCGTGCGCCGGATTGGCGGTGACCGCCGGATCGGTGAGGTCGGCGATGGTGAGAACGCCGAGCACCAGCATCAGACCGCTCACAGCGACCGAGGCACCACCCAACGTGGACAACACGATCAGTAGCACTGCCGGCATGTTGACGGTCAGGGCGGCCACGCCGATACCGACCGCGACGACGATCGCGACCAGGATGATCAGCCAGTTCCAGGTGACGCCCAGCGCGGCCATCAGCGCGGCACCCGCCGCGAAGCCCAGCGAGGCGGTTGCGATGAGCACCGCCACCGCGTAGTAGGCGTAGGCGAGCCAGGCAAACACGATGGCCATGATCAGGCCGACTACCCAGCCTGCGGTGGTCGCCAGGAAGCTCTGACCGAACCAGCCCGCGATGACTCCGGCCCCCAACGAGAAGCCGGCGAAAGCGCCCCAGATGGTGATCGTCAGCCGGAGCATGGTCGCGCCGAAGAAGCAGAAGAGCAAGCCCACGGCGATGGCGAGTATTCCGAACGCAATGTCATTCATGACGCAAGCGTAGAGCTGCCGACCATCTGCGTTGGGTCAGGCCACGTAACGGGCCAGGTATTGGCCGGTGAGCGTCTTGGCGTCCGCCACCAGCTGGGCCGGCGTGCCGGCAAATACCACCCGGCCACCGTCATAACCGGCGCCGGGCCCCAGATCGATGATCCAGTCGGCGTGCGCCATCACCGCCTGGTGATGCTCGATCACGATCACCGACTTGCCCGAGTCCACGAGCTTGTCGAGCAGGCCGAGCAGCTGCTCCACATCGGCCAGATGAAGACCGGACGTGGGCTCGTCGAGCACGTAGACGCCGCCGCTCTCCCCCATTCTGCTGGCCAGCTTCAGCCGTTGGCGTTCACCGCCTGACAAGGTGGTCAGCGGTTGGCCCAGCGTCAGGTAACCGAGTCCGACATCCACCAGATGCTGCAAGATCTTGTTCGCCGCCGGGGTCTTGGCCTCCCCCTGGGCGAAGTACTCCAGGGCTTGTGCCATCGGCATCTCGAGCACCTCGGCGATATTGCGTCCAGCGACCCGGTATTCGAGCACGGCCGCCTGATAGCGCCTGCCGTCGCATTCCTGGCATCGGCTGGCCACCGTCGCCATGAACCCCAGATCCGTGTACACGACACCAGCCCCGTTACAGGCCGGGCAGGCTCCTTCGGAGTTCGCGCTGAACAGGGCCGGCTTCACGCCGTTCACCTTGGCGAAGGTCTTGCGAATGGCATCCAGCGCTCCGGTATAGGTGGCCGGATTCGACCGTCGTGAGCCCTTGATCTGACTCTGGTCGATCTCGACCACGCCGTCTCGTCCATGGAAGGAACCGTGAATGAGCGAGCTCTTGCCGGATCCTGCGACCCCGGTGACCACGGTCAGCACACCCAGCGGAATGTCGACATCGACGTTCTTCAGATTGTGGGTGGACGCTCCGCGAATCTCCAGCGCCCCGCTCCCCTGCCGCACCTGCGGCTTCAGCCTGGCCCGATCGTCCACATGGCGGCCGGTGAGTGTGCCGCTGGTCCGCAGCTCGTCGAACGTCCCTTGGAAGACGATCTCACCGCCGCCCGCACCGGCCCCGGGACCCAGGTCGATGATCTGGTCGGCGATGGCGATCACCTCCGGCTTGTGCTCCACCACCAGGACGGTATTTCCCTTGTCGCGCAATCGGAGCAGCAGTTCGTTGGCGCGCTGGATGTCGTGCGGATGCAGCCCCACCGTCGGCTCATCGAACACGTAGGTGACATCGGTCAGCGACGAACCCAGATGGCGGACCATCTTCGTCCGTTGCGCCTCTCCCCCGGATAACGTCCCCGATGGACGGTCCAAGCTGAGATAACCCAGCCCGATCTCCACGAACGAATCCAGAAGATGGCGCAGGTTGGCCAGCAGCGGTTGCACCGACGGCTCGTCGATACTGCGCACCCAGTCGGCCAGATCGGTGATCTGCATCGCACAGACATCCCCGATCGAGCTGCCCTTGATCTTGGACGAACGGGCCGGCTCGGCAAGCCTGGTGCCGCCGCATTCGGGACAGGTCTGGAACGTCACCGCGCGCTCGACGAAGGCCCGGATATGCGGCTGCATTGACTCCGGGTCCTTTGCGAGCATCGACTTGGTGATCTTCGGGATCAGGCCCTCGTAGGTGACATTGATGCCCTCGACCTTGATCTTGGTGGGCTCACGATAGAGCAGATCGTGCAGCTCGCGCTTCGTGTAGTTGCGAATGGGCTTGTCCGGATCGAGATAACCGGAGCCCTTGAAGATCCGGCCATACCAGCCGTCCATGCTGTAGCCGGGGATCTTGAAGGGATTGTCGTTGAGCGACTTGGAGTCGTCGTAGAGCTCGGTGAGATCCAGGTCGGAGACCGAGCCCATGCCCTCGCAGCGCGGGCACATACCGCCGACCAGGGTGTAGGTGCGCTTCTCGGCTCTGCTCCCCGCTCCCCTCTGGACGGTGATGGCACCCGATCCCGATACCGACGGCGTGTTGAACGAGTATGCCTGCGGCCCGCCGATATGCGGCTGCGCGATCCGGCTGAACAGCACCCTGAGAAGCGCATTCGCGTCCGTGGCGGTGCCCAGCGTAGAGCGCACGTTGGCTCCCAGGCGCTCCTGGTCGACGATGATCGCAGTCGTCAGGCCGTCCAGCTGGTCGACCTCGGGACGATCCAGGGTGGGCATGAATCCCTGGACGAATGCGCTGTAGGTCTCGTTGATCATCCGCTGTGATTCGGCCGCGATGGTGTCGAAGACCAGCGAACTCTTGCCCGATCCGGACAAGCCCGTGAACACCGTTAACCGGCGCTTGGCGATGTCGGCGTCGATGCCCTTCAGATTGTTCTCGCGGGCCCCACGTACCCGGATCAGGTCATGCTGATCGGCGGGATGCGTCCGCGGCGCGTCGGTGCCAGTCATCGGTGTTCGTCCTCGCTGCCCCAGATGGTTGTGAGTTCAACTTCACACCTACGATAACCGGCGATTCCCAGGCGAGCCTGCTGTGCGGTCACGCAAGAAAAGCGAATCGCCGATAGCAGGCATTCTGGCCAGGCGTTTTTCCGCACTGATTTCTCACCGGCAGAGGCCACCGGATCATCCAGTAGCGTTGAAGAATGCTGGTGCTTCTCTCCCCTGCCAAGAGTCTCGACTTCACCTCACGTCCGGTCACCCGAAAACACACCATGCCGCGGTTGCTTGATCGCTCCGAGGAGCTCATCGAGGTGTTGCGCACGAAGTCTCCCGATGAGCTGGCCCGGCTGATGAAGATCTCGGACGACCTCGCAGTGCTCAATGCGGCTCGCTACCGCGACTTCGAGACACCGTTCACCCCCGGGAACGCCCGGGCTGCGATCCTTGCCTTCAACGGGGACGTCTATCGGGGAATGGCCGCTGCGAGCCGGTTCGGTGAGCGCGATTTCACCGAGGCGCAGAAGACGATCCGCATTCTCTCCGGCCTGTACGGCGTGCTGCGTCCGCTCGACCTCATCCAGCCCTACCGGTTGGAAATGGGCACCGCGCTGACCACCGGGCGCGGCCGCGATCTCTACGAGTATTGGGGTGACCTGCCCAGCGAACTGCTACGAGCCGATCTGATGGACGCACCGGGCAGCGATGCGGTCATCAATCTGGCGTCCCAGGAGTACTTCGGGGTGATCAACCCACGCGTCATCGGCGCACCGATCATCTCGCCGCGCTTCGAGGAGATCACGCCGAGCGGCGAACGCCGGATGGTGTCGTTCTACGCGAAATACGCGCGGGGCGCGATGGCGGGATGGCTGGTCATCAATCGGGTGCGCAGCCTCCGGAAGATCCGCGAGTTCGATGCCGAGGGCTACCACTACGATCCGCAGGTCTCTACCCCGACCCAGCCGGTTTTCGTTCGTCCGCAGGCAGCATGAGCCTCAGCCATTACGTGGTGCTGAGGCAAGGTAGCCGCCCCACGTCGCAGATCGAGATCAAGAAGTCGCGCTTCTTGGGGTATGCGAGCCGTACCGCCGACGAGGACCAGGCGCGCGATTTTCTGGCCGAGGTGCGCCGTGCCCACCGTGAGGCCCGGCATGTCTGTCACGCCTTCGTCGTGGAACCGGATCGCAGGATCCAGCGTTCCAGCGACGACGGCGAGCCGGCCGGAACCGCGGGCACCCCGATCCTCAAGGCGATTATCGCCCGGCAGACCTCGCCGGGTCGGACCGAACTCTCCGATGTCACCGTCGCTGTGGTGCGCTACTTCGGGGGCATCAAGCTGGGTGCGGGCGGACTCGTGCAGGCCTACTCGGAGGCGGCCGCGGCTGTGCTCGACAACGCGCGGCTGGTCGGCCGGCAGCGGATGCGGCTGATCGGCCTGGCGCTGCCGATCGCTGAGGCAGCGCGGACCGAGAGCAGGTTGCGTGCTCAAGGCTGCCGCGTCGAATCCGTTGACTATCAGGCCGACGAGGTTCAGCTGAGGATCGCCGTCGCGGACGAACCCGAAGATCTACGCGCCGCGATGACCTCGTTGGCCGCGATCACGGCCGGCGGCGCGAAGCCCGCGATCGGCGAGCAGATCTGGCGCGATCTGGATTGAGTGGGCTACGGTGCGACGTGCGTGACCGAGACCGGTGCCCCGTCGGCGAGTTCCACCACCAGAGCATCCTTGACGACCTGATGACCTTGGCCGATGCTGAACTTGCCGCCCGCACCGTCGATGTTGCGGGCCGTCGCCAGGGCACGTTGCACGTTGATACCGGTCAGTTCATCGGCGCGGTCAATACCGTAGATGGCCAGCAGGATGGCATCGTAAGCCATCGCGGCGTGCGTATCGGGATCGGCTCCGTAGGCCTGCCGGTAGGCGTTGAGGAAGTTCTGCGCGACCGCGTTGTCGGTGTCCAGCGCGCTGAACTGCGAGACGAAATAGACGCGGTTCAGCGCATCCGGCCCGGCGATCTCGCTGGCCGCCGGGGCGTTCATGTCGCCACTGGCAAGGATCGGGTTGTCGATGCCGGCCTCGCGCAAGGTGCGGATCAGGCTGGCAGCCTCCGGCGCCTGTGCGGCGACGTATACGACATCGGTGGGACTGCTCCTCATGATGTCCACGAATCGTGAGTAGTCCGTCTCCCCCGCAGGAAACGCGTCCTGGACGCCGACTGTGCCTCCGTCGGCGGTGAATGCGTCGGTGAATGCGTCCGCGAATTCGTTGGCGAAGCCCGTGTCCGCGGTGCGGAAGACGGCAGCGGTGGACGCCGCCAGATTCGAATGCGCAAACGTCGCCATCGCAGCACCCTGCTGGTCGAGGCCCAAGCAGGTGCGGAACCCGAACTGGTACACCTTGCCGTTCTCGTCGTTCAATCTGTTCGCATCGCATGCGGAACCCGAGATGACCGGTATCTGCTGATGGTCGGCCACCGGCAACGTGAGTGCGAACAGCCCATCGCTGACCGGACCGATGACTGACAAGGCGCGCTGCTGGCTCATCAACGTGGTCGCCGTGGCCACCGCCTTGCCGGAATTGCCCTGGTTGTCCATCGTGATCAGCTGGATCTGGCGCCCGCGAACGCCCCCCGACGAATTGGCCTGGTCAACCGCCACCTGGATGCCTTTGGTCATCGAATCCCCGTAGGACGCCAGGTCACCGGACTGCTCCACGTTGACGCCGAGCCGAACGGTGTCACCAAGATGCTGTTGAGTCCCGACAGTGGAGTCGCAGCCTGTCAGCAATGCCAGACCGGTGAGCAGACCGGTCACCAAGAGCATGGGGCGCCGCACGGGTACCTCCTCAGTCGACCACGTTCACTCGTTGCGTAGCCGGTACTTCAGCGTAAACCCGGCATCGGCGATCTGCCGCTCGAGATCGACAGTGTTGAGGGTGTTCACGCCCAGAACGACGAGACTACGTTCGAGACCACCACGATAGACCGCGATGTGCGTGATGTTGGTACGCACCGCGCCGGTGATGGAGGCAAGTCTGGCCATCACGCCGGGCTGGTCGTCAGCCTCGATGACCAAGCGGGTGCCGTTCATCCGGGCACCGTTGAGATCGATGAACGCGTCCAGCAGGTCGGATTCGGTGATGACTCCGACAAGCTCGCCATCCTCGAGGACCGGCAGTATCTCGATCTTGCGATCCCGCATCACGATCGCGGCCTGCTCCAGCAGCGCGTCCGGGCCGATCGTGATCGGGTCACGGGTCATCACTTTCGAAACCTTGAGCTTCGAAAACAGGTACACCAGTTCCCCGGCACTGAACGACGTCGCCATCGAGGGCGACGCTCGGTCGATATCCGATTGGGAGATGATCCCGACCAGGCGTCCCTCGGAGACCACGGGTAGCTTGCGCACATTGTGCGTCTGCATCATCTCCACGGCCTCAGGCACGGTCGTCGAAGGGCTGACAGTGAACGGGTGAGCCGTCATCCGCCATCTGACGAACATTGATCAACCTCCCAGATATGCCTGGCGCACTTCATCGGTCGCCAGGAGTTTTGCGGAATCCCCGCTGAGCACTATCTTGCCCGTCTCCATGACATACGCGCGACTGGCCACCTGTAAAGCCATATTCGCGTTCTGCTCGACGAGCAGGATCGTGGTGCCGGTGGCATTGATGTTCGCGATGATGTTGAAGATCTCCTGGACGAACAGCGGCGCCAGACCCATCGACGGCTCATCCATCAGCAGCACCTTGGGTGAGGCCATCAGCGCCCGCCCCATCGCCAGCATCTGCTGTTCACCGCCTGACAGCGTGCCCGCGGGCTGCTGACGACGATCGGCGAGCACCGGGAAGCGTCCGAAGACCTCATCCATGTCCTTGGCAGTCTGAGCCCGATCGCGCCGCAGGAAGGCCCCCAGTTCGAGGTTCTCCAGCACGCTCATCATCGGGAAGACCCGGCGTCCCTCGGGCACCTGGATCAGACCACGCTTCACCCGGTCCTGCGCGGAGACCCTCGTGATGTCCTGACCGTTCAGCCAGACCGAACCCGAGTCGGGACGTTCCAGACCGGAGGCGGTGCGCAGCGTGGTCGTCTTTCCGGCACCGTTGGCGCCGATGAGCGTGACGATCTCGCCTTCCTCCACCCGCAGCGAGATGCCCTTGAGCGCGTGGATACCGCCGAAGCTCACCTGCAGGTCCTTGATCTCAAACATCACTGGCCTCCTGGCCGAGATAGGCCGTAATGACGCGCGGGTCGTGGCGCACCACATCGGGAGTACCCGATGAGATGACAATGCCGTGGTCCAGCACGTAGATCCGCTCGCAGATGCTCATCACCAAACTCATGTCGTGCTCGATCAGCAGGATCGTCAGGTGATAGTTCTCCCGGATCCAGCTGATCAGTTTGGTCAATCCCGCAGTCTCGGCAGGGTTCATGCCGGCGGCCGGCTCGTCGAGCAGCAGCAGCCTGGGGTTGGTCGCCAAGGCCCGGGCGATCTCGAGGTGGCGCTGCTCACCGTAGGACAGGTTGCGGGCCAGATCGAATGACTTGTGGTCGAGGCGCATCAGCCGCAGGAGATCGCGGGCGCTCTTGAGGACCTCTTCACGAGATGCCGCCCACGACGGCAGGTGGAGGAATGAGGAGAGCAGCGAGTAGGTCTGGTTCTGTTCGAGGGCGATCACCACATTGTCCAAAACGGTCAGATCCTTGAACAGCCGGATGTTCTGGAAGGTGCGTCCCACACCCGCGCGGCAGATGTCGTAAGGCTTCTTGCCCGCGATGGATGCCGGCTCGCCGTCCGGGCTGAAATCGATCTCCCCCGACGACGGCGGGTAGACGCCGGTGAGCAGATTGAAGACGGTGGTCTTGCCGGCGCCGTTGGGGCCGATGAGACCGATCAGTTCGCCTTCCTCCAACGTGATGTTGACATTGGAAACCGCCGCCAGACCGCCGAAGTTGCGGGTCAGGTCCTTGACTTCGAGAATCGGGCTCATGCGGTGGCCACTTCCGTGGCGGCTGCGTCCTTGCTGCGCTTTGGCAGCAGCCGGCTGAAGACCTTCAACGACAGCTCCCGCGAACCCATGATGCCCTGCGGCCGGAAGACCATCAGCACGACCAGTACCAGCGAGTACAGGATCATCCGGATCTCCGGGAACGGTTGCAGCAGCGTCGACACGATCGCGAGCAGCACGGCGGCGATGATCGAGCCGGAGACCGAGCCCAGACCACCCAGCACGACGATGACCAAGATGTTGATCGATTGCATGAAGCCGAACAGGTCGGGCTTCAGGAAGTAGAAGTAGGACGCGTAGACCCCACCGGCGACCGCACCGAAGAAGGCGCCGGTCATGAAGGCCAGTGTCTTGACGCGAGTGGAACGCACACCGATCGATTCGGCCGCGATCTCGTCTTCGCGAACCGCGATGCAGTCCCGGCCATGCCGCGAATTGAGGAAGTTGGTGATCAGCACCACGGTGCCGACCGTCAGGACGAACAACCAGCTCCAGTTGACGAACTGCGGGATGCCCGACAGGCCGGCCGCACCATTGGTGAATCCCATGTTCAGCAGCAGGACGCGGATGATCTCGGCCATGCCGAGGGTCGCGATGGCCAGGTAGTCGCCACGCAACCGCAAGGTCGGCAGACCGATGAGGAAACCGACCATCGCGGCCAGCACCGCGCCGGTGGCCAGGCCCAGGACGAAACCCCAGACGGTCGGGATCGCCATGGTGATCAGGCCGGTCGAGTAGGCACCGATGGCCATGAAACCGGCGTGACCGAGCGAGAACTGGCCGGTGAAGCCGGTTACTAGGTTGAGGCTCACGGCCAGCATGATGTTCACACAGATCGTCACCATGGTCGCCTGCAGGTAGGCGTTGATGACTCCTGCCTGGATGAGCACCAGGACGATCAGGTAGGTGGCCGCCAGCATCGCGGTCCGGGTCACGAAGGTGCGTAGACGGGGACTCATTAGACCTTCTCTCGCACATTCTTGCCCAACAGGCCGCTGGGTTTGACGATCAGAACCAGGATCAGGATCGCGAAGACCGCAGCATCACGATAGGTCGAGAAGCCCAGGCCCGAGACGACGACCTCCATCGTCCCGATCAGATAACCGCCGATGAGCGCGCCGGGGATGAGCCCGATGCCGCCGAGGACGGCGGCGACGAAGGCTTTCAGACCGGGCAGGATGCCCATCAGGGGGTTGATGGAGTTGTAGTAGACCCCGACCAGGACACCGGCGGCACCGGCCAGCGCGGAACCCAGGGCGAAGGTGAACGAGATGGTGTTGTCGACGCTGATGCCCATCAGGCGGGCTGCGTCGGCGTCCTGGGAGACGGCCCGCATGGCCCTGCCGAGGCGGGTGCGCTTGACGATGAACTGCAGCGCGACCATCAGTAGAACCGAGATGGCGATGATCATCAGTTGCAGGGCGGTGACCGTGACGCCGCCCAGGTGGTAGGACCCGCTCATGAAGCCCGGCATGGGCGGATAGGTGCGAACCTCTGCCCCGGCGAAGTACATCATCGTGTACTCGAGCAGCAGCGATACGCCGATGGCGGTGATCAGCACGGCGATGCGGGTGGAGTTGCGCAGCGGCTTGTACGCGACGCGTTCAATGACCATGCCGAGCACAGCACAGACCGCCATCGCCACGATGAGTGAGGTGAAGAAACCCAGATGGAAGTGCGCCATGCAGACATAACCGACGTAGGCGCCGACCATGTAGACATCGCCGTGAGCGAAGTTGATCAGCTGGATGATGCCGTACACCATCGTGTAGCCGAGCGCGATGAGCGCGTAGATGCTGCCCAACGACAATCCGTTGATCAGCTGCTGAAGTATCTGGTCCATATGGTTCTTCCCGTCTTGGGCATAAGCGTGGGGTGAGGGCGCTCTTTGTCGTCCCCCACCCCACGTATCGCCTGATTATGCAGCGTCGACCGCCGAGGTCGGCACCCCATCGGTCAGCCCGATCACCAGCGCGGCCTTATCCGGGTCGTGATTGGCGTCGATGCTGAATGTCCCGGTCACACCAGAGAAGTCGGTGGTGCTGGCCATGGCGTCCTTGACAGCCTCACCGGTCAGATCGCTGGCCCGGCCAATGGCATCGGCAACGAAGTAGGCGGTGTCGTAGCCAAGAGCGCTGAAGGCGCTCGGATCCTCGTTGTACTTCGCCTTGAAGTTCGCGATGAACTCGCCCACCTTGGCGTTGTCGGTGTCGAGCGACGAGTAGTGATTCGTGTAGTACACGTTGTTCAGTGCCGAGGCACCCGCCAGCTGCAGCAGGGTCGGGGACTCGTATCCGTCGCCGCCCAGGATCGGTGCGGTGATGCCGAGATCGCGGGCCTGCTTGATGATCAGGCCGACCTCGTTGTAGTAGCCGGGCAGGTAGATCGCGTCGAAGCTCTGCGACTTGATGCGGGTCAAGATGGCCTGGAAGTCGGTGTCACCGGCGACGTAGCCTTCCTCGCCCACGATGGTGCCGCCCTCGGACTCGAACTTCGAGCTGAAGTTCTCGGCCAGGCCCTTGGCGTAGTCGGACGACGTGTCCTTGATGATGACCGCGCTCTTCGCGCCCAGGTTGTCGGTGGCGAAGCTGGCCATCGCGGTGCCCTGGAACGAGTCGGAGAAGCAGGTACGGAAGGCGTATTCCTGCACCTTGCCATTGCTGACGGTGACGTCCTCAGCGGTCGCCGAGCCGGAAACGACTGGGATCTTGTTCTGGTTGGCGACGGGGATGGTCGCCTTGAACGAACCGGAGGTGGCCGGGCCGATAACGGTGACGACCTTGTCCTGGGTCATCAGCTTCGTGGCCAGAGTCGTCGCCTCGGCGGGCTCGGACTTGGTGTCGTACTTGATCGTCTCGACCTGCTTGCCATTGATGCCACCGGCGGCGTTGATCTCGTCGAAGGCCATTTCGATGCCCTTGACGCTGGCATCGCCGTAGGTGGCGACCGCCCCGGAAAGCTCGTAGTTGATCCCAACCTTGATGACATCGCTGTCGGACGAGCTGGAACCGCCACCACAACCGGCAAGTAGCGACAGCGACAGCGTGGCTGCCGCAATTGCGGCAAGACTGCGCTTCATAAAGAACCTCTCTCAAAGAATGTCTGACTATGCGTCGTGCATCGTAGACTATTACGCTCCCATCGGCGGCGAGCAATCGTCTCAGGTCAACTGGGCCGATCGCAATGCAACCGTGACCGGCGTATCGGCCGAGATCGAACGACAGCCCGGCCACAGCGGAATCGCCCTGGCCGGGCCGAAGTTGATCTGGACCTGCAATCAAAGATTGATCATGTGGCCGGCAGCGCCTTCCACGACTTCCTTCAATGCCTCCGACAGCGTCGGATGCGCGTGCACGACGCGGGCCACCTCATCAGCGGTCAGATCCCACTGCTGAGCAAGCTGAAGCTCAGGCAGCAGTTCGGTGACATCGGGACCGATCATCGTCAGGCCGAGGATCTCGTTGTACTGGGCCTCGGTGATGAGCTTCACGAAGCCGACAGCATGTCCCAGCCCCCAGGCCTTGCCGTTGGCCGAGAAGGGGAACTTGGAGACCTTGATCTCGTAGCCGGCGTCCTTGGCTTGCTGTTCGGACAGTCCGAAGGTGCCGATCTGCGGCTGGCAGTAGGTTGCGCGCGGGATCATCGCGTAGTTCACCGGCATGGTCTCGGCACCTGCGATGGTCTCGGCCGCCACGACACCCTGAGCTTCGGCGGTGTGGGCCAGCATCATCTTCGCGGTGACGTCGCCGATCGCGTAGATGCCGGCAACGTTGGTGCGGCAGTAGTCGTCGATCTCGATGGCGCCGCGCTGGGTGAGCTGCACGCCGGTCTTGTCGAGACCGTAGCCCTCGATCCGGGGAGCGAAGCCCATGGCCTGCAACATCTTGTCGGCGGTCAGCACCTGCTGCTCGCCACCCTTGGCCGGCTCGATGGTGACCTGAACGCCGGAACCGGTGTCCACGACCGACTTCACCGCGGTGCTGGTGAGCACCTTGATGCCGAGCTTGCGGTATGCCTTGGCGAGCTCGGCGCTGACTTCCGCGTCCTCGGTGGGAACCATGCGGTCGAGATACTCGACGACGGTGACGTCGACACCGTAGGCGTTGAGCACGTAGGCGAATTCGGTGCCGATGGCTCCGGAACCACCGATGATGATGGACGACGGGAGCTGCTCGGACAAGATCAGCTCTTGATAGGTGAGCACATTGGCCGATTTCTGGGTGCCGGGCAGCAGCTTTGCCGTGGCGCCGGCGGCGATGATGCAGTTGTCGAAGGTGACGTTGTCGACCGACCCGTCGTCGGCGGTCACGGCGACGGTCTTGGCATCGACGAAGCTGCCCCAGCCGTTAAGCTCGGTGATCTTGTTCTTCTTCATCAAGAAGTGGACGCCTTTGACCATCCGGTCGGAGACCGACCGGCTGCGGCTGAACGCCTTACCGTAGTCGAACGAGATGTTGTCGCCGGAGATACCGAAGGTCGAAGCGTCCCGGAGCACGATGTTGGCGATTTCGGCGTTGCGCAGCAACGACTTGGTCGGAATACAGCCGACGTTGAGGCAGACGCCTCCCCACCATTGCTTCTCAATGACTGCAGTTTTCAGACCCAGTTGCGCAGCGCGGATTGCGGCTACATACCCGCCCGGCCCGGCACCGAGGACGACGACGTCGAAATGTGAGCTCATGTCTGCTGAGTCTATATGTCCTGACCGGCTGCCATGTTGCGAGCCGACGATGCCTTCCGCCAGCGGCGAACAGGCGCGTCCGGGCCCGCATCACGGGCCGGTCGGAGACCCCAGCGGGTCAGCTCTCGCGGGAATTCGGAGTTCGCTTTACATCAATCTCACATGTGAGTTATCCTGCCGGGGTGACTCAGTTGACCACCGCAGCCAGCATCGGCCGGCTCGTGCGGGACGCTCGCAAACAGCGTGGCCTCACCCAACATGAACTTGCGTCTCTGCTCAGCACGAGTCAGAGCGCGATCCATCGGATCGAGTCGGGCAATCAGAACCTGTCGCTCGAGATGATCAACCGTATCGCTCAGGCCCTCGAGTCCCCGCTGATCGTGCCGGGCGGCCGCAATGCGATGAATCTGTCCATCACCGGTGAGACCGCGCTGCACGGATCCATCACGACCCGTTCGTCGAAGAACGCGGCCGTGGCCCTGCTGTGCGCCAGTCTGCTGAATCGCGGCCGCACCCGGTTGCGTGGCATTGCGCATATCGAAGAGGTCAACCGGCTCATCGAAGTGCTGCAGAGCATCGGCGTGCAGGTCACCTGGTCGTCCGACGAGGCCGATCTGACGATCGTGCGTCCCGAGGTGCTCGATCTGGCCAATATGGATGTCTCGGCCGCCCGTCGTACCCGCAGCATCATCATGTTCCTCGGGCCCCTGATGCACCTGGCGGACTCCTTCAGGTTGCCCTACGCCGGCGGCTGCCAGCTGGGTGCCCGCACCGTCGAGCCGCACATGCAGGCGCTGCACGCCTTCGGCCTCGATGTCATTGCCACCGAGGGCTACTACAACGCGACCGCGCTGCATTCGCATCCTCAGCACACCATCGTGCTTACCGAACGTGGTGACACCGTCACCGAAAACGCCCTGATGGCCGCCGCCATGACGCCCGGCGAGACGGTGCTGCGCAACGCCTCCCCCAACTACATGGTGCAAGATCTGTGTGTCTTCCTCATGATGCTGGGCGTCGAGATCGAAGGCATCGGGACGACCACCCTGCGCATCAAGGGCCAGGCGGAGCTCAACAAGGATGTCACCTACACCATCTCGGAGGACCCGATCGAGGCGATGAGCCTGATCACCGCGGCCGTCGTGACCCATTCCGAACTGACCATCACCCGCGCCCCGATCGAATTCCTGGAGATCGAGCTGGCGATCCTGCACGAGATGGGCCTGCGGTTCTCGATCGGGCAGGAATACCGTTCGGGCAACGACTTCACTCGGCTGGTCGATATCACGGTCAAGCCCTCTCAGCTGCACGCCCACGAGGACAAGATCCACCCGATGCCTTTCCCGGGTCTCAATATCGACAACCTGCCGTTCTTCGCTGTCATTGCTGCGACGGCGGACGGCCAGACGCTCATTCATGACTGGGTCTATGAGAACCGCGCCATCCACCTGCTGGAACTGACCAAACTCGGTGCCAATGTGCAGTTGCTCGATCCGCATCGGCTGAATGTCATCGGACCCACGGCCTGGCGGGCCCGCGACATGGTCTCTCCGCCGGCGCTGCGTCCGGCGGTCTGCATCCTGCTGGCCATGCTCGCCGCCCGCGGTGAGTCGGTGCTGCGTGATGTCTATGTGATCAACCGCGGCTACGAGGATCTGCCGACCCGGCTCAACAACCTGGGCGCCGAGATCACGCAGTTCTTCGGCTGATCCCGGTGCCGATCGCCTAGATCCGGGTGGCCTCGAAGCGCCGGCGCGGCGCGATGATCTCGTCCTGAGCCTGGACGAGGGCCAGCTCGCTGCGCCCCAATTCGTCGGTTCGGGCAAGAACTCCGTAGACCGCCGAAGCCGTGTTCGATAAGGCGGTGCCCAGATCAGCGCCCTGGAGCACATTGGCCAACAGCACCGCGGTGGTCAGATCACCGGAACCCGTGAAGGTGCGATCGATCAGCGGCGTGGTCACCTGCCAGGTCTCGGTGGCGTTCTGCGCGATCATCCGCATACCCGAACTGTCGGCATCGAGCCCGACGACCGAGGTCACCAGCACAGTCTGCGGGCCGCGAGCCCGCAGCGCGGCCGTGGCCTCCACCACATCGGCGATGGTCGAGGTGGTGCGTTCGGTCAGGTACTCCAGTTCGAACAGGTTGGGCGTCATGATGGTCGCCTGGCTGACGACCTGGTCTCGCATGAACTCGGGGATGCCTGGGGCTGCGTAGAAGCCGCGACCCACGTCGCCCATCACCGGGTCGCAGCAGTAGATGGCCTGCGGGTTGCGCTCGCGGGTCAGTGCGACGGCCTCCAGGATCGCCCTGCCCATGTCCGGGGCCCCCTGATAGCCCGACAGCACGGCGTCCACATTCGCCAGTGCCCCGCGGTCATCGACGCCCGTGACGACCTCGGCGACCTGATCGGTGGTCATCACCGAACCACGCCAGGCGCCGTAGCCGGTGTGGTTGGAGAAGTTCACCGTGAAGACGGGCCAGACATCGATGCCTGCGCGCCGTAGCGCGAAGACGGCAACCGAATTGCCGGCGAAACCGTAGGAGACAGCTGACTGGATGGACAGGACTTCGGACACCCGGCAAGTGTAGACCGCCGGCGACCGTAGCTCATCCGGGCTTCGGCTGGCGGGGCCGATGTGGCAAAGTGGATGCATGGTGCAGCCGGTGGATTGTCCGCCCCGGCCGGCGCGGGTCGGCGGGGCTACCCGGGTGGACTATGAGGTTCCCGACAAGCTGGGATGGCGTGTCCGGCTCAAGTCCACACCGACAGGTCGCTATTGGTTTCGCCTTGCGGTGGCCATTTTCGGCTTCGCGCTCATCATTGCCGCCCCGCTGACCGGCTGGTTGCCCGGGCCGGGCGGCATCCCACTCTTCCTGGCCGGGCTGGCCGTCTTGTCGAGCGAGTTCCTCTGGGCCAAATCGGTCAACAGGTGGCTGCTGCGTTATGTACGCGTCTACGTCTGCTGGCCGGTGAACCAGCGGCGCTTCTTCTGGGTGGCGGTGGTCGGCGTGGCCGGACTCCTCTGGTGGGCCTCGCTGGCGATCATCGGCATACCGGCTTGGATGCCGGATTGGGCGGCCGGAGTCCTGGAGTATCTGCCCGGGGTCAGCTGACGGTCAGCACCTAGACTTGCCACGTGAATCGTCCCGCCGGCAGCTATCCGTACTTCGATGAACCGTTCGCATTGATGGCGCATCGGGGCGGCTACCTCGACGAGAAGGACGCACCTCGCGAGAACAGTCTGTACGCGTTCGGGCGCGCGGTGGAGGCGGGCTACCGCTATCTCGAGACGGACGTGCACGCCACCTCTGACGGTCACCTGGTGGCCTTCCATGATCAGGTCCTCGACCGCGTGACCGACGCCAGCGGCACGCTCGCCGCGATGAGTTTCCGCCAGGTGCGCGAGGCCCGTATCGGCGGCATCGATCAGATCCCCACCCTCGACGAGGTGCTCGAGTCGTTTCCCGTCGCGCGCCTGAACATCGACATCAAGGCACCGGGCGCGATCGCGCCACTGGTGAGAACGCTGCAACGGCACCAGGCCCAGGACCGGGTCTGTGTCTCCTCGTTCAGCTGGCTTCGGCTGCACCGCTTCCGGAAGCTGATGCCCTCGGTCGCGACCGGCCTCACGGCGCCCGCGGTCGCTCTGAGCGCTTTCGTCCCGATGCTGCCCCGCCTGATCTCCCTGGGTGGGCAGGCTTTCCAGATTCCGGTCACCCAGACGATCGGTGGCCGGTCGGTGCGCGTACTCACCCCCCGGCTGATAACCGCCGCCCGCGCGCACGGTCTGCGGATCCACATCTGGACGATCAACGAAGCCGCCGAGATGGACGATTTGATCGACCTGGGTATTGATGGGGTGATCAGTGATCGCATCGGACTACTGCGGGATGTAGCCAAGAGGCGGGGTCTGTGGGCAGACTGATGATGTGGGTTTTGAACGCACACCGGAAGAAACTGTGGTGCTCTGGTTGTTATAGCTGACGACGAAGCGAAGGGAGGCTGGTCTGGATGGCTGATCGTGCACTGCGAGGAATGGGCTTGGGGGCCAAGAGCTTTGAGGACGAGGAAGGCATCGATTTCGCTGGCCGTCGTGTTCTGGGATTTGACTGCACCAATGGTCACCACTTCGAGGTGACATTCTCCGTCGAAGCGGATCTGCCCGCCGAGTGGGAATGCCCGCGCTGTGGAGCGATGGGCGAGCGTAGCGACGGCACGCCGCCCGAGGAAAAGAACGAGAAGCCCCCGCGCACCCACTGGGACATGCTGCTGGAGCGCCGTTCCATCCCCGAACTCGAAGAGTTGCTGGCCGAACGGTTGGAAGAGGTTCGCAAGACCCCCCACTACTGATGGGCGGATCTGAACCGATCAGTAGGTGACTGGCATAAGAACCCGAACCGACTTCGTTGTTGGTTCGGGTTCTTTGCCTGCTTCCGGGGATGCTAGTGGTCGCGTGAGTTGAAGCTCTCGAACTCGTCCGCGAGCTTGTGCCCGACGTTCTTCAGCTGCTGAGTCCGCTTCTCGATCCCCCACCGGCCGGTGCTGATCAGCGCCTCGGTGATGATCGATCCGCTCATCTTCGACAGGCCGTGTTCGCGGTCGGGGAAGTAGATCGGCACCTCGGCAACCGTGCCGCCGGCCTCGATCACCCGACGTGTCATGTCGATCTGGAAGGTGTATCCCTTCGAAGCCACATCGTCGAGGTCGATCTTGCGGAGAATCGATGCCCGGAAGACGTTGAAGCCACCGGTCGCGTCGTGCACGGGCAGATCCATGGCGACCTGGATCCAGATATTGGCGAGCCTGCTGAGCATCTCCCGTGATCGGCCCTGATCGGTTGAGCCACCACGCATCCAGCGCGAACCCTTGACCATGTCGGCGTTCTTGTCACGCAGAGCCTGCAGCATGGCGGGCAGCAGCTCGGGTTGATGCGAGCCATCGGCGTCCATCTCGGCTATGACATCGAAGCCGCGCTCCAAGCCCCACTTGAAACCTGCAAGATAGGCGGCGGCGAGGCCTTCTTTGCCTGCTCGGTGGAGTACATGGATGTGCTTGTCCTGTGCAGCCATCCGGTCGGCGATGGCGCCGGTGCCATCGGGAGAGTTGTCGTCGGCAATCAGGCAGTACGCGTTCGGGACTGCAGCGCGCAGTCTGCCAATGATGGATTCGATGTTCTCGGCTTCGTTGTACGTCGGCGTGATCACCAGGACGTGATCGAGGGATTCGGAGCGTTGCGCCATGCTCCGCAGTCTAGCCATCGGCCCCCGGCGGCTGCTGGCCGTGTGGAGTTTCCTCTACCAAAGGACGGTGACGAAAAGCCGTCCGCAAGACGATCGTGGTCACCGTGCGTACCGACAGCTCACGCCGGATGAGGTTCAGCAGGCCGTCGAGTTCCTCGGCCGAGCCCACCTGCGCCAGACACAGGTAGCTGGCATTACCAGCCACCGAGTAGCAGGAGGTGATCTGCGGAAGGCTGGCCAGATAGCCCGGGGCGCTGTCGGCCACTGCCGCCGACAGCGGCTGGATTTCGATGAAGGCCGTCAGTGGACGCCCGACCTTCGCGGCGTCCACGTCCGCTCGGTAGCCGGTGATGATCCCCCGCTGTTCCAGCCTGCGCACACGTTGCTGCGTAGCAGACGTCGACAGCCCGACCTTGCGCCCCAGCTCGGTGAACGACATGCGCCCATCACGCGACAGCAAGGCAAGTATCTGCTCGTCTGTTTGCTCCATGCAGTCATGGTGGCACCATAGGGGGATGACTGACGCGCTCAGCCTCATCGTGGATACTGCGACGCTGTACTTCCGCGCGTACTACGGTGTTCCGACCACTCTCAGGGATCAGCAGGGGCGCCCGGTCAACGCTCTGCACGGCATGCTCGACATGCTGGCCCGGCTGATCGATCAGTATCAGCCCGCCGCGGTGGTCTGCTGCCGTGACGACGATTGGCGTCCGTCTTGGCGGGTTGACCTGGTGCCGAGCTACAAGACCCATCGGGTGTCGACTGCCGAGCCGGCCGATGCCGAGCAGATCGACGATGAACTCGCCCGACAGGTGCCGTGGATTCTGGACTGCCTGGATGCCGCGGGTATCTGCCAGGCGGGCGCATCCGGATACGAGGCCGACGATATCTGCGGCACTTTGGCCCGTCGTGCGGCGGCCAGAGGCCGACGCGCTGTCGTGGTCAGCGGGGACCGCGATCTGTTCCAGCTGGTGGCCGACCGGATTCAGGTCGCATACATCGCTCGTGGTGTCGCCAAACACGAGTTGGTGGACGATGCCTGGCTGCAGAACAGGTACGGGCTGCGCGGCGATCAGTACGCAGATCTGGCGACGTTGCGCGGCGATCCCTCCGACGGTCTGCCCGGGATCGCCGGCATCGGCGAGAAGACCGCCGCCGCACTGTTGAACAGCTATGGCGATCTGGACGCCATCATCGCGGCGGCGGCCGATCCGTCGTCGCGCATGTCGGCGAAGTTGCGGCTGAGCATCGGGCAGGCCGATGACTATCTACAGCGCGCCCGCCGGGTCGTCGCCACCGCCGACGTGGACCTGCCGGAGCTCGATGACCAGCTGTATCCCGGACGCGCCGATCAAGAGCGCTGCCGCCGGCTGGCCGAGGACCACAACAGCCGCGGGCCGATGAACCGGCTCCTGGCAGCCCTCGGCTCCCAGCCGGTGGGCGGCTAGAGTTCGGCGGGATCCTGATCCGCGCGAACCAGCACGTAGATCGCTGAACCGGCCATCAGGTTCGCTCCGAGTTGGCCGAGGGCGCGCGGGCGTCCATGCGGCGACAGGGTGATGCGCCTCTCCAGTTTCAGATCGACCTCCTGGAACAGCGGCTCCAGATCGACCAGGGTCGCATGGTGCAGGTTGGGTGTCGCATACCAGCTGTACGGCAGATCCCTGGATCGTGGCATGTGGCCGTTCAGGAGCCTCAGCCGGTGGCGCCAGTATCCGAAATTCGGCATGGTGACGATCTGCCGGGGCGCGATCTTGCGCATCGCCGCCAGCACGAGATCGGGCCGCAGCACGGCCTGCAAGGTGCGGCTGAGCACGACCACGTCGTACGAGTCGGGCGCGAACATGCCGAGCTGGCTGTCGATGTCGAGCTCGATCAGCGGAACCCCCCGCTTGATCGCGCCGAGCACCTCATCGGGACCGCGTTCGACCCCGGTGCCGGTGCAGGCGCGGCGGCGAATCAGCCAGCTGAGCAGCTCTCCGTCGCCACAACCCAGGTCGAGTACCCGAGACCCGGCCGGGATGTTGCGGGCGATCACCGCCAGGTCATCACGCAACTGCATCGACTGACTCATGCTCGCCCCCACGCTGTGCCCTCATAGTCGGTATGGGCCTCCAAGAATGCTTTCACCGTGGCCAGATACGGATCGATCTTCAACAGGAAGGAATCATGGCCCCACGGCGAGCGAATGTCGCGGAAGGTCACCGGCAGTTCGGCGGCCGCCAGCTGCCGGACGATCTGCTGGCTGTGCGCGGTCGAGAACCGCCAGTCGGTGTCGAAACTCATCACGAGGTAGCGCACCGGGTCGGCCCGCACCGCGTCGAGAGCGGATCGTGCCGCGAAGGGATCGAAGTAGTCCATCACCCGGGTGAGATAGAGGTAGCTGAGCGCGTCGAACCTGGTGAGGAAGGTCTCGCCCTGGTGTTCCAGATAGCCCTCGACGGCGAAGTCCACGCCGAAGCCTGGTTCGGATTCGTCGAACTGCGGTTTGCGCCCGAATTTCGACTGGAAGCCCTCTTCCGAGGTGTAGGTGATGTGCGCCATCATGCGCGCGATCGAGAGCCCGACATCCGGGTTGGCGCCGTTCTCGGCGAAGCGGCCGCCCTGGAAGTTCTCGTCGCGGATGATGGCCTCGCGTCCCACCGCCGAGAAGGCGATGTTCTGCGCGGTCAATCGGCTGGACGCGGCGATGATCACCGAATTGTCGAGATCTCCCGGGTACGACAGCGACCATTGCAGAGCCTGCATCCCGCCCATCGATCCGCCGACCACCGCATGCAGCCGGCGCACCCCCAGGCGTGCGATGAGCGCCCGGTGCACGGTGACGAAATCGCTCATATCGAGCAACGGAAAGTCGAGCCCCCAGGGCTTGCCCGTTGCCGGGTTGATCGAACCCGGCCCGGTGCTGCCCTGACAGCCGCCGAGCAGATTGGACGAGATGACGAACCAGCGGTTGGTGTCGATCGCCTTGCCCGGGCCGATCATGGTGTCCCACCAGCCCGGGTGCTTGTCTCCTTCGTGCCAGCCCGCCGCGTGCGCGTCGCCGGTCAGGGCATGGCAGATGTAGATCGCATTGCTGGCGTCCGCATTGAGCGTTCCGTACGTCTCGTAGGCAATCACCACCTCGTTCAGCTGGTCGCCGCACACCAGCGTCAGCGGATTGCCCGCATCGAACAACGTGACCTGTTTCGTCTCGACGATGCCGAGACTGTCATTACTGGTGGGCATCACTCAGCGGTCTTGTCCAGAGCCTGCTCGAGGTCGGCGATGATGTCATCGACATTCTCGATGCCGACCGACAGTCGCACCATCTCGGGGGCGACACCGGCGGCCGCGAGTTCCTCGTCGTTGAGCTGCGAGTGCGTCGTGGAGGCATTGTGGATCACCAGCGACTTGGCGTCCCCGATGTTGGCCAGGTGACTGAACAGCTGCAGTGCCTCGACGAAGGCGCTGCCGGCCTCACGTCCGGCTCGCAGCCCGAAGCTCACCAGACCGCCATAGCCCTTGCCCGTCAACACTCGATCGGCGATCTCGTGGTAGGGGTTGTCGTCGAAACCCGGGTAGTTCACCCAGGCGACCAGTGGGTGAGCGCGCAGGTAGTCGGCGACCTGTGCAGCGTTCTGGCAGTGCCGGTCCATCCGCACATGCAGGCTTTCGATGCCCTGCAGGATGATCCAGGCATTCATCGGCGACAGCGTGGCCCCGGTATTGCGCATCAAGACGGTACGCGCCCTGGTGATGTAGGCGGCCGGGCCGGCCGCGTCGGTCCACACAACATCGTGGTAGGAGGCGTCGGGCGTGGCCATCATGGGGAAGCGGTCGGCGTGGGCCGCCCAGTCGAAGTTCCCGGCGTCCACGATGGCACCACCCATCGAGGTGCCGTGGCCGCCCATGTACTTGGTGGTCGAATGCACCACGACGTCTGCGCCGTGCTCGATAGGGCGGCACAGATACGGGGTGGCCACGGTGCTGTCGATGATGAAGGGCAGCCCCAGCGCGTGACTGGCCTCGGCCCACGCATCGATGTCGACCACGTTCAGCTTCGGGTTGCAGATCGTCTCTCCAAAGACCAGCCGGGTGCGCTCGTCGATGAGTCCGGGCAGGTCTTCGGGCCGGTCGGGATCGATCAGCCGGCACTCGATGCCGAACTGCTTGAGGGTGTGCATGAACAGCGCGAACGTGCCACCGTACAGCGTCGACAACGCGACGATGTTGTCGCCCGCGCCGGTCACATTGAGTACCGCATAGGTGACAGCAGCTGCCCCGGTGGCGGTGGCCAGCGCACCGATGCCCCCCTCCATCGCCGCGATCCGCGCCTCGTAGACCCCCGTGGTGGGGTTCATCAGACGACTGTAGATGTTGCCCGGAACCGCCAGCGCGAACAGGTCGGCGGCGTGCTGCGAGTCATCGAAGGTGTAAGCAACAGTCTGGTAGATCGGCACCGCGCGAGCGTTGGTGGCGGAGTCGGATTCTTCTTGCCCAGCGTGGACTGCCAGGGTTTCCAGCTGATAGGCGGGATGATCAGTCATCGATGTGTCCCCTTTCGGATCGGCGCACACCAGGCTACCCGCCCGCCCATCAGCGGGCCACGATTTGGGTGGTGTAGGCGTCGCCGGCGGGGACGGGGGACGACACCAGGCCGGAGTCGGCGAAGAAGCTCGCCATCGCCTCCCAGCGCCCTGGATTCTGAACTCCGAACTGCCCACCGTAGAGTTCGGTGGTCGCCTTCAATACGGCCAGCGCATGGGCCTGTTGGTCGGGCTCCGCCAGGGTCGGCACGTAGTCGACAGACAGCTGGACGGCCTGTTCGGGGTCGGACGTACACAGCTCCGCTCCCCTGGTCAGCGCTGTCAGCAGCCCGACCAGATCTGCTGGCCGTTCAGCGATGGTGGCGTCCGTCGCTCCCAGACCGGCGCTGACCAGTGGCGGATCCTCGAGGCTGATCGTGCGTACTGCGAAGCCGGCCTCGTTGAAGCGGACGACCTCGTTGTTCAAGAAGCCGACCACCGCGTCCACTTTGCCGCCGCTGAGCGCCGCGAACTGGGTGTAGCCGATGGAGGCCACGTCGATGTCGTCGCGGCTGAGCCCGCTCTGGGTGAGCACCGCCAGCAGGTAGAACCAGTTCTCTCCGTACTCGCCGGGCAGTCCGACGCTGTGACCACGCAGGTCGGCGAACGACTGAATCGGCGAGTCTGCCGGCACGATGATGGAGGCCGGATAGATCTGGTAGGCGGTCGCGAAGTTGCGGACGGTAACGCCCTCGCTGCGACCTTGCAGCATCTCGCCACCGCCCGCGAAGACCACCTGCTCGTCGCCGGTTTGGAGCGCACCGAGCAGGCTCTCATTGGCGCCGTGGTGGCGCAGCGTCACCGACACGCCCTCCTCGGTGAACCAGCCGAGCTTGTCGGCGACATAGGCCGGCGCGAACTGGATATCGGGGACATAGGTCAGCCCGAGGGTCAGCGCCGCGGCCGCGCTCCCCCCGTCCGAGCCCGTGGTGGCCGGACTCGATCCGTCCGATGGACGAGCGCAGGCTGCCAGCCCGGCCAGCAGGGCTGAGCCGAGCAGGGTGCGGCGTGTCATGGATTGCATGGTGGTGGTCTCCTATTTCTCGTGGTGCGGATGGGTGAGGCGGTACCAGCGGGGACTGGATGCAAACGGGTTGACCAGCCATTCGATGAACGTCATGCCGAGATAGATGGCGATCGCCAGAACACACAGCACGATGAGGGTGGTGAACAGGCCGGTGGTGTCACTCGACTGGGACTGTACGGCCAGCCGCTGACCCAGTCCGTTGCCGCCCATCACGAGTTCGCCGACAACGGCGCCGGTGATCGACAGCGTGAAACCATTGCGCACGCCGGTCAACGTGGCGGGCAGGGCGAGTGGCCACTCGATCCACCTGGCCATCTGCGCGCCTGCTGCCCCATCGACCCGCGCCGCGTCCAAGACCTCCCGGTCGATGCTGCGCAGACCGAGCACGGTCGACAGCACCATCGGGAAGAAGACCATGACCGAACACAGCAGGACGACCGGTCGCATGCCGTACCCCACCCAGATCACCAGCAGCGGTGCCAATGCCACTGCCGGAATGGCCTGCGAGGCCGCGAGGTAGGGGGCCAGGGTCGCCTCGGCAAGTCGCACATGGGCGATGAGATAGGCCGTCGGCAAGGCGATGACAGAAGCCAGCAGGCAGCCGGCGGCCGCCTCCGTGATCGTCACACCAATGGGGGCCCACAGCCGTCCGGACGCCAGCTCTCTGCCGAGACGTCCGACGACGGTGCCAGGACTGGGCAGCAGCGTCGCGGGAATCGATCCGAAGCTGGTGACCAACCACCACACCAGGAGGAAGACCAACCCCGCAACGATGGGCGCGGCAATCCGCAAAGGCAACGGTGTGTGCCGTAGGCGGATGTCCATGCCGCGTCTCAACCCCTCCCCGGTCATCATGCCGGGGGTCGACGCGCGGCAGCCGCTGAGAATCGAGCGCCTCAAGGACGCCGGACGCGCCTGCCAAGCGCGACGTGCACCTCCCATCCGGACTCTAACCGTCGGTACCGGAATCCCACCGGTTCAACCGCCTGCCATCCATGTGGACGACCTGCGGGTCGCGGACTATCACCGCCAGTTCGGACTTTCACCGACCCCGGGCACGTTCAATATTGCTCAGTCGTGACTATAGCGCACCAGCTAGAAGCGGCGGTCGCGCGGGTACAGCACGAACACCGCGATCAGCGCCGCAAAGACCGCGATGGTGCACACCAGCAGGGAGATCTGCATGCCGGCCACGAATGCGTGCCCGGCCAGTTGGTTCAACTGGGCGCCCAACTCTGCGGTCAGCTGCTCGGCCACCCGCGCTGCACCCGCGACGGATTCCAGCGCGACCGATTGGAGGTCACCGAGCTGGTCCCAGATCGAGCTCGACATCATCACCCCGCGGTAGCGGGCAGTCAACAGTGATCCGATCACTGCGACTCCCAAGGCGCTGCCGACCTGCATCAGTGCGGTGTTGGTGGCCGAGCCGGCGCCGGTCGCATCGGGTGGCAGCGCGTCCATCACAGCCTGGGTCGCTGCCGGAACCAGGAGACCCGCACCGAGGCCGAAGAGCACGACACCGGGAAGCAGATGACCGAAGGCCGAACTGTCGCTGGTGGTCGCCAGCCAGCCATAGCCGATCCCGACGCACAGCAGTCCGATCAGCACGGTGACCTTGAGCTGCACCAGGTCGATGAAGCGTGGCGCCGAGACCGCGCCAACGAGCATCGCAACAGCGATCGGCAGCACTCGGATCCCGGTCTGCATGGGGGTGTAGTCGAGGATGAACTGAAGATACTGGGTCAACACGAACAGTGCACCGGCGCCGGCCGCGGTCACCAGGCCGGATACTCCGACAGCCACGCTGAAGGTGCGGATCTTGAACAGTGAGAGCCGCAGCAATGGTGCCGGCACCCGCGATTCCCAGTAGATGAACGCAGCGAGCAGACTCAGCCCGCCGATGGCCGCCCCGATGACCAGCACATTGCCTGCGCCCAGCCCGGGCGCCGAGATCACCGCCCAGCAGATCAGCGCGAGCGCCACCGTCGACAGCACCGCACCCAGGTAATCCACACCACCTGCCACCGGACGTGGGCGGCTGTGTGGCAGCACGAAGAACCCGAATACCACGATGCCGACCGCAAGCGGCACGTTGATGAGGAAGATCGAACCCCAGCTGAAGTGTTCCAGCAGGACCCCCGAGAGCAACGGCCCGACCGCTCCCCCGGCTCCGTTCGCCCCCGACCACAAGGCGAAGGCCACGGTGCGTTCTTTCGGGTCGGAGAACAGCGACGAGACCAGCGCCAGCGTCGAGGGAGCCAACAGGGCCGCCCCGACACCCATCAGGGCACGCGCACTGATCAGTAGGCCGGTGGTGCCGACCAGCCCGGCCATCAGGGAGAAGCTGCCGAAGACCGCGGTTCCGACCAGGAATGTGCGGGATCTGCCCCAGCGGTCCACCAGCCCGCCGGCGACCAGCAGCAGGCCGGCGTAGGTGATCTGGTATGCGTCCACCGTCCACTGCAGCTGGTCGGTGGACGCATGCAGCTCGCGGGCCAGCGTGGGCAACGCGACGTTGAGGATCGTGTTGTCGAGGCTCGCGATGAACAGACCCAGCGCCAGAACGGCGAGGGCGGACCAGCGCAGTCGGTGCGTCCGCGAGGTCTCGCGCACCACGGTCGCGGGCATCAGCTGGCTTCGTTTCCAGTGACCACGAACCAAAAGGCTACCGTCACAGGCTCCCGATCAGAGCAGCCTGCGGGCCTTTTGTGGTCAGTTCAGGGTCAACTCGGATTGCAGCCTGCACTGGGCGCGCCGGCCGCCGCGGATCGCGAACAGGTAACCGGTGATGATCACGATGCTGAGCAGCCAGCACCATTTCATGGCTTCGCGGTAGAGCTGCCACGGCTGATCCGGATCGGCGGCGATCGTCCCGGCGATGCTCCACAGCACCGAACCGATGGCCAGGCCGAGCGCATATGCCGAACCCAGCACCCCGTAGATGGACGCGTAGTCGCGCTGCCCGAAGGCCAAACCGCAGGCCAGTGGCGGGGTCAGGGAACCCACCGCGAACCCCGCTCCGACAAGACCGATCACCAGGAAGATCCACCCCGACGCGGGGTAGACGATGGTGCCGAGCAGGTAGCCGGCGACACCGTGGATCGCCATCAGGATGATCATTGCTTTGACCATCCCGATGGCTTCGATCAGCCAGCCGAGCACCGGTTTGGCCATGATCAGGCCGACCATCTGCGTGGTCATCAGAGTTCCGGCCAGCCCGGGGGTCATACCGGAACCGGGATAGGTCTGCTGATTGATGAAGAAGGGTTGGGTGATCTGGCCCATCGCGCAGAACACGCCGAGCAATGTGACCATGGCGTACAACAGCCAGAACCAGCCGCTGCGCAGTGCTTGCCCGAGCCGCAGACCGGGCACCTGTTCGACCGGAACCTCGCCTACCCGCACGGTGGCGACGTCCACCCCGACAGCGGCCTTGCCATAAATCGGCAGCCCCACGTCGGAGGGCTTGTTCACCACCAGCAACCAGGCGGGCACCAGACAGAAGAATGCGTAGAGTCCCGCGCCGATGAGCATGGAGGCGCGCCAACCGAGGCCACCTTCGCTGACCGGCTGATTGGTATTGGTGAACACGAGCGAGGACAGAATGCCACCCAGACCGGTACCTGCGACCGTGACGCCCATGATGACGCCCTTGTGCTTGTGGAACCAGCTGTTCACCAGGATGACCGGCACATAGTTCACCGACATTCCGAATCCCAGGCCGGTGATGATCGCGAAGGCGTACAGCCCGCCCATGCCCTGTGCTGTCGACATCGCGGCCAGTCCCAAGGAGCTGATCGTGCCGCCGATCAGGAGCAGCCGGCGGCCGCCCCACCTGCCGATCAGGCGTCCGGCGATGGGCATCATCGCGATCGCGACCAGCAGCAGCACCGTATAGACACTCTGTACTTGCGCCCGGCTCGTCTGGCCGTCCGGCCACAAGTCGGCGCGGATCCTGTCGATGAACATCGACAGACCGCTCAACACGATGCCGGCGGAGATCTGAGCGCAGACCGCGCCGATGGTGACCAGTGCATAACGTGGCGAGCGTTTGGGCCGGGAATTGGATCCAGTCCGGACCGTCATGACGGCGGCCTCGCTGACCCGCTGCACCGGTTGCTCGCCTGCGCCCCCGGACATCTCTGTCATTCAGCGGGCCCTTCTCGTGATGTGACCGCCAGTCTAGCTATCGGTCGTGTCCGGTGACCAGCCATGCGCTGGTCCGGGCGCGCAGCAGGAGCACCAGCAGACGCGCGGTCATGAAGGCCCCGTAGTAGCAGAGCCACAGCCAGACCATGGCGGCGATTCCCACCGGCCGGATCCACATCATGGCGCCGATCGCTGCAGCGAAGCTCACCAGCGGCCACAGCCCCGCCAGCGCCAGGTAGCGCACGTCCCCGGCGCCGATGAGCACCCCGTCGAGCACGAAGAGCACTCCACACATCGGCAGGAAGACAGCCATCATGATGAAGCTGACCGGCAGCAGGGCGCGCACCGAGGCGTCCGGGGTGAACACCGCTCCGACTACCGGGGAAACGACGGCGACCGCGATCCCCAGGACCACCCCGACGAGAATCCCCCAGCCGGCGATCCGGTTGAGTTGCTGCCGGACGCCTACGCTGTCGCCGGCGCCGAGGTCATGGCCGATCATGGCCTGCGCGGCGATGGCCAGCGCGTCCATCGTGTTGACCAGCAGCATGTAGACCGCCATCGTCACCTGCAGCGCGGCAAGTTCCGAGGTGCCCAGCCGGGCGGCGGCCCAGACCAGCACGACCAGCACGATACGCAACGTGGCGGTGCGCAACAGCATCAGCGAGGAGACCATGAAGGCGTGGCCGGGAGAACCGATACCGGGCCTCAAGGAGACCTCGTTAGCCCGGGCGGCACGAACTGCGACCGCCGCATAGACCAGGGCCATCAGGGTCTGGGTGATGGCCGTGCCGAGCGCGGAACCGGCGATTCCCAGGCCGAACGGATAGATGAACAGCCAGTTCAGGATCACATTGACCACGGCGCCACCGGCCGCGACTGCCAGCGGGGTGCGGGTGTCCTGCAACCCGCGGAGCAGGCCGGTCGCGGCGAGCACCGTGAGCATGCCCGGCAGACCCCACAGGCAGATCGCGATGTAGTGATATGCCTGCCGCGCCACCGCCGGGTCGGGAGTGAAGGCGCTGGTGATGGTGCCGGTGAGCGGCAGTCCGACCAGCAGAAGGATGACACCCAAGCCCAGACCGAGCCAGATGCCATCGATACCGGCGCGGATCGCGCCCGGCTTGTCGTTGGCGCCCAGTCGCCGTGCCACCATCGGCGTGGTGGTGTAGCTGAGGAAGATGCACAGGCCGATCACGGTCTGCATCACCGTCGAGCCGATCGACATGCCGGCCAGCACGGTCTCGCCCAGGTGACCGACCATCGCGGTGTCGGTGAGCACGAACAGCGGCTCAGCGATCAACGCCCCGAGGGCTGGGATGGCCAGGGATCCCAGCCTGCGGTCCATGGCGGTGATCCGCCATGTGAATGGTAACGGCACTAGTCAGATAAGACTCAGTAGTGGCTGACCACGACAGCGCCCATCGGAGCCCAGCCGTAGATGAACTGCGCGTCGGCGACCGGCATGTTGAGACAGCCGTGCGAACCACCCGGGCCGCTCCAACCGAACGAGTCACGCCACGGTGCGCCGTGGAAGGCGATCGAACCGGTGAAGTAGGTGACCCACGGGATGTTCTCCGCGACGTAGGTGGTGCCGTCCAGGTTGGTGCCGCGCATGGTCTGACTCTGGTACTTCAGATAGACGTTGAACTTGCCGGTGGGGGTCTCCAGACCTGGCATGCCGGGCACGACATAGATCGGCCCGCGGGCCACGGTCGCGCCTTCGTAGGCGGTCACGGTGTTGTTGCCGAGGTTGACGTCCAGCCACCTCTCCCCCGGTGCGGCCGCATAGGAGAGATTCTGGGCGCCATCGGCGATGACCTTGTCCTGGTAGGTCGGATCCACCTTGTCGAAGCTGAAGGAGCCGGCATAGGGCTGTCCCGAGCCGAGTGCATTGACCAGGTTGTCGGCCAGTTGGGTGGCGTTGTTCACCTGCCATCCGTCGCGCGCCTCCTGCAGGGTCGACACGACGGTGCCCGCCTGGTTGACGTTGCGGATGCCGTTGACCACTTCTACCCCGGCGGTGTCAGCTGTCTGCTGAACCCACGCGGCGACCTTCTCCTGACTGATGACCGGTTCGCCGAGCGAGCCGTTGTCGGCGGTGGGGATGGTGATCCACTGCGCCTTCTGAGTGGCAGTGGCCGGGTAGCTGTCCGATTCACGCCCGGTGAGGTTCACGTCGAGCGCGACCAGCTTGTTCGCCTTGTCCGCGACGGTCTGAGCCTGGTCGGTGGAGGTGTGGGGGTCCACCTGGCTGGTCGTCAGCCTGACGGTCTGGGAACTCAGCGTCTGGACGGCCCGGTCCGCTGCGGCGGTCAGGTCGGAGGCGTCCACGCCGGTACCGGCCTGGGCGGGCTCGATGACGAACGATGCGTTGTCATCGCCGAGCTTGACGATCGCGTCCTTGGCGGGATCACCGTATTCGGAGACGAGTTCGGCTGTCAGTGCGTCGATCTTCGACTCGTCGACCGTCGCCACCACAGGGGATGTCTGCTTGGTGAAGACAGCCGAGTAGCGCTGGCCCAGGTTCTCGTTGGCGGCGAACACCTGATCGGCAGTCGCCTGTGCGTCAACGGAGATGCCGAGATCGGCCAGACTCAGTTCGCGGCTGTGATCGTCGATCTGCAGCGTGACACTGACCTGGTCGGCTCGCTCGCCGAGTTCGGCGGCAAGCTGACTCTTGGTCTGTCCGGTGACCGATACTCCGGCGACTGATGCGCCCGGCAATCCATGGGTAGAGAAATAGGCTGTGTAGACCGCGGCGCCAATACCCAGCGCCACGACAAGTCCTGAAATAACCCAGAAGATGAGCCGATGAGGTAACCCCTTCTGATTCACAGGCGCTATTATAAGTGACTTCGGGCCTCATCACGAACTCTGTGCTGGCCATGGACGCCATCAACTTATAGGATGTCGGGTTGCTGGCTCGCTGGATGTCGGTCATTTGCCGTCCGGCCGTGCCGCCACCGCTAGGATTGCTGAACAGATCGCGACACAGCAGTCGCGGACGGCGGAGGTCATCATGAGCGAGCAGACGCAGGGCGCAGGTCGAATCCGGCTGGATACCGCGGGCCGGATCGTGGTGGGTACTGATGGCTCAGAACGCGCACGTAAGGCAGTGGACTGGGCGGCCGATCGGGCGTTGGCGCGCGGGCTCCCGTTGCTGATCGTCATGGTCATTCCGGGACCCCAGATCGGGCGTACCTTCACCGCGGTCACCGACGAGTACCAGACCCAGTTCAAGCGGCGATGCCAACAGCGGTTGAATGCCGAACTGGAGCGGCTGCGCGCAGCTCATCCGACGCTGGACGTCAAGGCCGAACTGGTGGAGGGCTATGCCTCCTATGTGCTGGCTCAGGCGTCCAAGAATGCGGCGCAGGTGGTGGTGGGAGCACGCGGACGACGCGCCCCGATTTCGGTGAAGCTGCTCGGCGGTGTCTCGGACGCTGTCGCCTCCCACGCGCACGGACCGGTGGCAGTGATCACCGATGAGGCGCAGGAGAACCCGGGTGGCCCGGTGGTGGTCGGCATCGACGATTCGAACGAGGCCCGGGCCGCGGCGAAGCTGGCCTTCGAGGCCGCTGATCTGCGTGGAGTTCCGCTGGTCGTCATCCACGCCTGGGATTACGCCATGCTCGGCACGCCGTGGGAATACGACATCTGGGACGAGTCGATGTCGGAGATCCTGGATACGCTCACGAAGAATATCGAGGGTGTCTTCGCCGATATCAAGGCCCAGTATCCGGAAGTGCAGGTCGAGCTGAGGATCGTCGATTCCAGTGCGTCGCAGGCGTTGATCGACGCATCGATCGATGCCGGCCTGGTGGTTGTCGGGTCTCGTGGACGCGGTGGGTTCACCGGCCTACTGCTCGGATCCACGAGTAAGCGGGTACTGCGCGAGGCGCACTGCCCGGTGGTCGTCACGCGAGCGGAAGGCTCGAAGAACGGCAAGCAGTCCTAGAGCGCATACTGAGCCTCACGTATCAGCCTGCTGAGAGGTCCCATGGCTCTGTATCTGTCGGAGATGGCGGCGCTCGGCGTGGTCGGTTTCGATCCGCTGGGCGCCATCATCATGCTTACCTTCATTGCAGGCGGTGCCCGGTTCGGGCACACGTTGACGTTCACGGCAGTCAACTGGATCATGATCGTGGTGCTCGGCGTGGCCGCGGGCAGCGCACTCGATGCCGTGCTCGGCCCCCTGCGGCACTGGCTGGAGTCGGTACCGAGATGGGCGTGGGTCACGGTCGAGACTGCCAGCGCTGTCGGCTTGTTGGTCTGGGCGATCGTCCGGGTACGTACCGGTCTCGGCCCGGACAAGCAGGGCGGCGCCCGCTCGGCGCCGCTGTGGATGCTCGTGGCGATTGCTGTCGGCTTGGCGGTGGCCGCATTCGCCGATCCTGGTTACTCCGGGGCTGTGCTGGCCGGATCGGGGCATCCGGCCTCCTGGCGGGTGGTGGGCCTGACGCTGTGGTATCTGATCGCGATGTCCCCGCTGGTCCTGGTCTGCATCGCCGACGGACTCGGCGCGACCGCGAGGGTCAGCGCCTGGTTGCATCGCTGGTTGAGCAGATCGCGTAGACCGGTGTGGATCATCACCACGGCACTCATCGTGGTGGTGGCCGTCCTGCTGGCGATAGACGCGCTGCTGTTGGCGGCAACCGGGAAGTTCCTGCCCTAGCCGTCGTCCCTTTCTCACCCCCGAACTCGGACACGTCGCGCGGCCGGCGAACCCAACGCAGTAGCGTGAGCCCTGGAGAACGCTGCTTCGGCGTCGGGAAAAAGGAACTGCTATGCCGGCTGATCACACTGCCCTCTACGGGCCGCGGCCATCTGTCAACGAGCTTGCGCAGCAGGGCAAGCAGCTGCGCAAGCAGTGCCCTCGCTCGGACCTGGGAACCGGATGCAACTTCGATCGAGATCCGATCGCGCTGCTCGAGGCGCAGAACGCCGGCCGGGTGCAGTCACTGGTCCCTATTCGCTGGGGGCGCATGTCGCAGTCGGCCTTTGCGTTCTACCGGGGCGCTGCTGCCCTGATGGCTCACGATCTGGCCCCGACTCCGGTCTCGGGAGTGCGCGTCCAGGCGTGCGGGGACGCACACCTGTCGAACTTCGGGTTCTATGCCTCACCCGAACGCGAACTCGTCTTCGATCTGAACGATTTCGACGAGACGCTTCCGGCGCCCTGGGAGTGGGATGTCGAGCGGCTGGTGGCTTCGCTGGTGGTGGCTGCGCGTTCTTCGGGCTTCGGCGATCAGGTGGCCACTACCGTGGCCATCGGCTGCGCCCGCGCTTACCGCACAGCCATGAGGTGGCTCGCCGCCCGCGGCGCACTGCAGAACTTCCACACCCTCGTCAAGGCCAGTGAGCTGCTGTCGCGCAGTGAGCAGATGGATATGGGTGCGGCCGGTAAGGAGATCGCCCGGGCCACCCGCAAGGCCGAGGGCCGCACCTCCGAGACGGCTTTGCAGAAGCTGACCACCGTCTGCGAGAACGGCGAGCTCCGACTGGTCGAGCAGCCACCCCTGATGGTCCGGCCACAGCAGTGGCCCGACGACATCGCCTCGGTACCCAAGGTCTACGGCGCCTCGGTGGGTCCCGACATCCGCGCGCTCCTGAAGCGCTTCCAGCCGGTCGACGGCATGTTGCGCGTGGTCGGCGTGGGCAGCGTGGGCACGCGGTGCTTCATCGAACTGCTCGTGGACGCCACCGAAAGCCCGCTGATCCTGCAGATCAAGGAGGCCACCACCTCGGTGCTGGAGCCCTACGCCGGAGCAAGTGAGCTGTCGCAGGCCGGAGAACGAGTGGTCAGTGGTCAGCGGATCATGCAGGCGGTCTCCGATCCGTTCCTCGGCTGGACCTGCTCGGACGGTCACGAGTACTACGTGCGGCAGTTCCGCGATATGAAGGGCGCTTTCCAGATCGAGCGCCTGTCGGCGGATCTGCTCAACAAGTACGGGCAACTGTGCGGCCTGGTCCTCGCCCGGGCGCATGCCCAAACCGCCGAACCCGCCCTCATCTCGGGGTATCTGGGCAAGGGCAAGTCGTTCGACGAGGCGATGGCCGCGTTCGCGCTGGGCTATGCCGAGCAGAACGATGCCGACTACCAGGCCCTGCTGGCGGCCATCGCCGAGGGACGCATCACCGCCGATTCACTGGGCTGAGCTGTGCGCGGTGAGCCCGCGCGCAGCTTCGAGAAACAGCCCGGTCGTGGACTCCGGGTCGTGATCGGCCCGCCAGATCAGCCCGATCTCGCGGGTCCGTTCGGTGCGCAAGGGGATGAATGTCGCGCCGGCCAGCGGCAGATAGGGGTCGTCGGCCGGCAGCAGCGCCACTCCGATACCGGCAACCACCAAACCTGCAACGGTTGACAGCTCGTCGGACTCGTATGCCACCTTGGCCTCGATGCCCTCGTCGGCGGCTACCGCGTCCAGGAGATCTCGGGAGTGGAAGCTCTTCGGGGTGGAGATGAACGGTTCCCCGGCGGCATCGCTGAGCGAAACGGTGCTTCGCCCGGCCAACCAGTGGTCGGCCGGCACACACAACGCGAGCGGCTGACGCCACATCTCGAGCCAGGCCATGTCGTCGCGGTCCGGACGAGGAGAACTCAGCGCGATATCTGCTTCGTCGTCCAGCACCCGGTCGACGAGCTCGGTGCCGGTGCCCTGGTGCAGCCTGATCTCGGCCCGGGGATGGCTGGTGGCGAAGGCGCGGATGAGTTGCGGGGCCAGCCAGGTGCCCAGGGAGTGCAGGAAGTCGAAACGCACCAGGCCGGTTTCGGGGTCGAGCAGCCGGCGCACCTCGGACTCGGCCAGATCGAGCTGGGTGACAGCGGCCCGGATTCTGCTACGCAGTGCCTTTCCGCGGACATTGAGACTCAGCGATCGACCATGCCGATCGAACAAGGTGGTGCCCATCCGCTGCTCCAGTCGTGCCAGCCGGCGCGACAAGGTGGGTTGAGGAATGCGCAGCTCGGCGGCAGCATCACCCACATGCTCGGTCTCGGCGAGCACGAGGAACCACGACAGATCATCGGACAGCACAGCGCAAGACTAATACCAGAAGTGCATCGATTCAGGCATCTATATGCATTTCCATTGTAGTTGCGGGAAGTTCACAGTAGATGACGTGACGACGACCTACTCAGCACTCCAGATCGACACCATCCCCGACCGGCCACGCTCGGTGGAGATCGCGCGCAGGCCCGAGATCAGGCGTGCGGCGTCTCCCGAGGGTCTGCGTCGTGGCGAGCCGGGCTATCTGCGAGCCTCGCTGGCTCTGCTGGCGGCTGGGCTGGCGTCGTTCAACGCGCTCTACTGCACTCAGGCCCTGATGCCGACGCTGACCGCGAGTCTGCATGCCTCCCCCGCTCAGGCCGCGCTGACCGTCAGCGCCGCCACCGGCGTCTTGGCGGTCTCGATCCTGCCCGCGTCCGTGCTTTCGGAAAGATTCGGGCGCGGCCGCGTCATCGTCGCTTCCGCGCTGGCCGCCACCCTGCTCGGGTTGCTGCTGCCGCTGGCACCAGGGCTGGGATGGCTGGTGGCCGGGCGTGCCCTGCAGGGGTTGCTGGTCGCGGGCGTGCCTGCCACCGCGATGGCCTGGCTCGCCCAGGAGATTCATCCCCGCGATCTGCCCAGGGCGATGGGACTGTATGTGGCGGGCAATACCGTCGGTGGGCTGCTGGGACGCCTGATCCCGTCCGGGGTGCTGCAGTTCGCCGGCTGGCGGCTCGCCTTGGGCATCGACATGGCCTTCGCGCTGGCCTGCGCGATCCTCATCGCTACCGTCATCCCAGCCGAACGCCGTTTCACCCCGAAACGGCTGCGGCTCAGTTCGGAGCTGCGCACCATGGCCGCTCAGTGGCGTGACCGTCGGCTGGCCGGCTTGTTCGGGGTGGGATTCATCTTCATGGGCGTCTTCGTCTCCCTGTACGACTTCCTCGGATACCGGCTCAACTCGACGTTCGGACTGCCGATGTCGGCCATCGGCCTGGTCTTCCTGCTCTATCTGTTCGGCACCTTGGCATCCGCCCAAGCTGGGCGAATGGTCGGTCATTATGGACGCGACAAGGCCCTTCTTGTTGGCGCGGCGATGGCCATCGTCGGCATGCCGGTGATCGCCGCCGGCCAGTTGTGGCTGATGCTGCCGGGCGTCGCCTTGTTCACCTACGGCTTCTTCACCGTGCACTCGGTGGCATCCGGGTGGGTCGGCGCATTGGCTCCCGCCAGCCGGGGTGAAGCCTCCGGCATGTATCTGGCCTGCTACTACCTCGGTTCATCGATCATTGGCTACCTGTCGGGCCATGTTATGCATGCCTTCGGCTGGTGGGGCCTGGTCGGCTGGCTGGTCGCCCTGATCGGGATCGGCTGCCTGTTCGCCGGGTCGGTGAGCCGGGCCTCGCATCGGCTGCAGCGACTCTCCTGAGCGGACAATGGGACCATGGCTGAGCACAAATGGTCGCAGGACGTCACCGAGCACTCCGATGCTCTGGACCTCGAGGAGGGTGTCTTCACCTGGTCGGATCCCGAACGGATCGCCCGATCGCTGCTGCGTTCGGCACAGAACTCGACCCGTCGCAAGGCCTCCTCGCCCTACCGCTCTGCGATGTCGATGCTGACCTTCTATATCAATCGCGCGGGATCGGGTCTGAGCGACGAGCGTCGCGAGGTGCTGGAACGCGCCAAGGACGAATTGCGCCGCCTGCACGCGGACGAGGAGTGAACCGCTAGAGCCATTCGTGCCAGCGGCGGATGTAGCGGGTCTTCACCCACTGGGTGAGCAGACAGTAGGCGAGCACGGTGGCGAGCAGCCATGGATAGAACGTGGCCGGCGGGGCGACGAAGCTGAAGGCGGCCGCCGTGAACGGCACCACCGGTAGCACCAGCGCGACGGCGATGGCTGCGGCACTGGCCCACAGCACCGGGCGCGCCGCGGTCGACTGAATGAACGGGATCTTCTCGGTTCGGATCATGTGCACCACCATCACCTGGGTGCAGATGCCCACCAGGAACCAGCCGGTCTGGAACAGATGCTGCGACGTGGGGTCCACGGCACCGGACGCAGTGGTTCCCGTCGCATGGAAGACGAACCACATCAGCAGGAAGGCCACGACGTCGAAGATGGTCGAGACCGGACCCAGAATCACCATGAAGCGAGTGATGTGCCCATCGGTCCATCTGCGCGGTCGGGCCAGCACCGACCCGTCCACCCTGTCCCACGGCAGCGACGTCTGGGAGATGTCGTACAGCATGTTCTGAACCAGCAACTGGACAGCCAGCATCGGCAGGAACGGAATGAACACCGACGCGATGAGGACCGAGAAGACGTTCCCGAAATTGGACGCCACCGTGATCTTCAGGTACTTCTGAATGTTCCCGAAGGTGCGCCGGCCCTCGAGGATCCCGTCTCGCAGCACCCGCAGGTCCTGTTCGAGCAAGATGATGTCGGCGGTGTCCTTGGCGATGTCCACACCGTCGGTGACGCTGATACCCACGTCGGCTTTGCGCAGCGCCGGGGTGTCGTTGATGCCGTCTCCCATGTGCCCCACGACATGACCGCGGGCCTGGAGCGCGCCGACCACCCGAGCCTTCAGCAGCGGGCTCATTTCGGAGAACACCAGGACATCGTTCACTCGTTGTGCCAAGGCCTCGTCGTCCAGCTGGTCGACCTGTGCGCCGGTCATCGACCGCTGTGCCCTGGCATCGGCCGGAGTGTCGTCCCACAGGTTCAGGGCGTCCACGACATGGGCACAGACCAGACCGGAGTCGCCGGAGACCACCTTGACATCCACGGCGGCCCGGTGAAGATCCTGGATGGCGGCGGAGGCGGACTCTTTGGGCGGATCCAGGAAGGCCAGGAAACCGATGAGCACCATGTCTGCCTCGTCGGCCGGGGTGTAGTCCCAGTTGTCATGGACGAAATGGGCGCGGGCCGCGTCGGCTCCGATGATGCGGGTCGACACTGCGAGGACTCGCATGCCGTCCGAATTCAGCGACTCGGCGGTTGCGACGGCCGTGGCGCGGGCGGCGTCGTCCAGGGCAGTGATACTGCCGTCGTGCATCACCCGGGTGCACACGGACATGACTTCGCGTACCGCGCCCTTGGTGAGCAGCAGATCCTCGCCCGGGGCCAGATGCAACTCTTGCGGGCCGACGTCCTTGACCTCGTCGGGCGGGGTCAGTTGGTCCAGGTCCGTGACCCGGTCGAGGACCACCGACAATCGGCGTCGCTCGAAGTCGAAAGGTATCTCGTCGACAACCCGATAGGCCGGCAGCGCCGTGCCGGTCGATTTGTTCATCGCACCGATGACGGCATCATCCATGGTGTTGCGCACTCCGGTCGAGTGCATGGAATTGAGGTATCCGATGATCAGCGCCAGCTGACTCGGCTTTCCTTCGATGTCGAGGTGACGCTGCAGGACGATCCGGTCCTCGGTGAGTGTGCCGGTCTTGTCGGTGCACAGCACATCCATCGAGCCGAGATTCTCGATGGAGTCGGGGACCTTGACGATCACCTTGCGCGCGGCCATGAAGCTGGTGCCGCGGGCCAGGTTCGCGGAAATGATCGTGGGTAGCATCGACGGAGTCAGGCCCACCCCGATCGCTACCGCGAACAGCAACGCCTGGAGCCAGTCGCCGGTATGCCACCAGTTCAGCAGGAAGACCGTCGGCGCCATGATCAACATGATCCGGATCAGCAACAAGGTGATGCGCCGGATGGCGAGGTCGTAGGCAGAACGCGGCTGGACGTCGGCCACCGCCCGAGCCATGGCTCCGAAGTAGGTGTTGCGCCCGGTCGTGACGACCACGCCCAGCCCTGATCCGGACAACACCGAGGTGCCCATGAAACAGACGTTGCGGGCATGCAGCAGGTTCTCATCGGTGCTGTCCTGTGGCTCAGCCGTCTTGTCCTGGGGACGCGATTCCCCGGTCAGCGACGACTGGGAGACGGTCAGGTCTTTGGCGCGCACAACCCGCAGATCAGCAGGGATGAGGTCGCCTGCCTTGAGCTCGATGATGTCGCCGGGGACGACCTGAGCGACGGGGATCTCGCTGGCTTTGCCCTGCCGGATGACGGTGGTGGTCGCCACGACCATGGCGCGCAGCGCCTGAGCGGCGCGGGTGGCCTTGTACTCCTGGGTGGTGTTGAGTCCGACGGAGATCAGCACCATCACGGTGATGGTGGAGGCGCCGATGTGGTCGTTGGTGGCGACCATGATCGCCGCCAGGACGATGAGCAAGAGCACGAACGGATTGCGGAACGAGCCGAGGATGGTTGCCGGCAGGCTGGGAGCGTGGGATTCGGACACGACATTGAGGCCGTAGGTCTCGCGTGCCGAATTGACCTGGGCATCCTTCAGCCCATCGGTGCCGGAGTTCAACCCCGCGACGACCGTGTCGGCGTCGTGCTGGCTGGCCTGGACCATGTCGGCGTCGGGGTGCTGCCGGCTTGGGGCCGGCTGTGTTGTTTGCCGCATGATCCCAATGCTGCCCCTGACCCGAGTCCACTTCCAAAGGGTTGCCGCAATGCGCTGCCTACGATTGATCTCATGAATGACTTGTCGTCTGCCGGGCCGCGAACAGAACCTGCCGATGTCCGGCTCCGTTCGCTGCGCGCCGAGGCGGAGAGGGCGCGTGCGGTGGCGCGGGCGAAGCTGTCCGAGATCCGCTCGGAGCGGGCTGCCGCGGTCACCGACGACGAGCATGACCCCGAAGGATCGACACTCACCTACGAGTGGTCACTGGCGCAGGCCGAGTTGGTCGCCGCCGAATCGTCCCTCGATCAGCTGGACGCGGCACTGGCCCGGGTCGCCGCGGGGACCTACGGGGTGTGCGTGGAGTGCGGGCACCCCATAACGCAGGATCGGCTCGACGCTCGGCCTGCGGCAGATACCTGCATCGACTGCGCCCGCAAGCACGCCCGGCGGACACGATGATGCCGATGACGCGCCGGTGTAACCTACGGGGATGCTGACGCAGTTGCGCGAATCCCTTGGTGAGCAGGCTGTCGTTACCGACCCAGCCGTTCTGGCCGAGCGTTCGCACGACCGGTCGGGCTCCCCCGCCGTCGGTGCGCCGCTGGCGGTGGTGCGTCCACGCAGCACCGACCAGGTCAGCCTGGTGATGCGCCTTGCGCACGCTCACGACGTTCCGGTGGTTCCGCAGGGTGCGCTGACGGGCCTGGCCGGTGGGGCCAATGCGGTGCCCGGGGCGATCCTGCTCGATCTGACCGCGATGGACCAGATCCTGCGCATCGATCCCATCGACCTGGCTGCCGTCGTCCAGCCCGGCGTCATCACCGCGGATCTGGCGGCCGCGGCCGCCGAGCAAGACCTGTTCTATGCCCCCGACCCGGCCTCGGCCGCCGAGTCCACGCTCGGCGGGAACGTCGCCACCAATGCGGGAGGAATGCGCTGCGTCAAGTACGGTGTGACCCGCGACGCGGTGCGTTCGCTGGAGGTCGTGCTCGCCAACGGAGATGTGATCCGCACCTCACCGCCGACCGTGAAAGCGGTGGGTGGGCTCGACCTGACGTCATTGCTGGTCGGGTCGGAAGGCACCCTGGGGGTGATCACCGAGATCACCGTGGGACTGCTGCCGGTCCCCGGCCCGGTACGAGGCATCACCGCGGGCTTCAGTTCCAGCAAGGCCGCGCTCGACGCCGCCAACCAGATCATGGCCGGCCCGCACCGGCCGAGCACCCTGGAGTTCATGGACGAGGTGGTGATCGGCGCGACACTGGCCTACGACCCGGACGCCGGGCTGCCGACCGACGCCAAGGCCTGGCTTCTCGTGCTCACCGACGCACGCACCGCAGCAGCTGACGACATCGCCAGCTATGTCGACGTGGTGCGCCGCCACGGCGCGATGCGGGTGGATGTGGCCGACGACCCCGATCGGGTCGCCGAACTGCTGCGGGCTAGGCGAGTCCTCAACCCCGCCATGCACGCCCTGCGCGGCGACAGCCTCAACGAGGACGTCGCCGTGCCACGGGGCAGGCTGTTCGACCTGCTGGTCAGGCTGGCCGAACTGTCCGACCAGATCGGGCTGCCCATCGGCACCGCCGGCCATGTGGGCGACGGCAACCTGCATCCCGTGATCTGCTTCGACCCCGACGATCCCGATCAGGTCCGCACCGCCCACCGGACCCACGAACTCGTCTTGGGGCTGGCCAATGAACTGGGCGGCACGGTGACCGGGGAACACGGCATCGGCCTGGAGAAGTTGAGCGCGGTGGACGCGGAGCTGGGTCCCCGGTTGCGGGGTCTGCAGCGCGGGATCAAGGACGTGCTCGACCCGACCGGCGTGCTCAATCCCGGCAAGAAGCTGTGATCGTCCGCACACCGTGATCCCGCGCTGCTGGCGGCTCAGCGGCGCAGTACCCGGCGGGCGAGGATGTTGCCGACGAGCTGGGCAAGCTGGACGACCACGATGATGACGCCCACCGCAATCCAGGTGACGACGAAGTTGTAGCGCTGGTAGCCGTAGACGATCGCGAAATCTCCCAGGCCACCGCCTGCCACTGCCCCGGCCATCGCGGACATGTCGGTGATGCCGACGAACAAGAAGGTGTAGCCGAGGATCAGCGGGCCGAGCGCTTCGGGGATGATCACCGTGGCGATGATGCGCAGCGGGCTCGCACCCATCGCGCGGGCTGCTTCGATCAGCCCCGGGTCGAGTGCGACGATGTTCTGCTCCACGATCCGGGAGGTGGCAACGGTGGCCATGATGCTCATCGGGAAGATGGCCGCGGTCGGGCCGAAGCTCGTCCCGGTCACTTTGATGGTCAGCGGGAGCATCGCGGAGATGATGATGATGAACGGAATCGGCCGGATGATGTTGACGATCAGGTTGAGCACGAAGTAGACGGGCCGATTCGACAGCAGATTGCCCTGCCGCGTGGTGTACAGCCCCAGACCGAGTAGCAGGCCGGCCAGACCGCCGATGCCCAGCGTCACGAAGACCATCTGCAGGGTTTGTCCCAAGGCCTCGAACAAGACGGGCCACAGGCTTTGGCTTCCGGAGGTCATCGTGGGTCTCCATCCTCATCGGTGCTGTCGATAGGGTTCTGCGCGGTGCCATGGTCCACGACGTCGGTATGCCGGCGGAGGTCGCTCAGCAGCTCCTCGATGGCCGAATCCAAGCCCACCAATTCGACGGTCAACGCGCCCAGCGGGCGCGAGTCGATCTCGGTGATACCGCCGTGGATGACGGCTCCGTCGACACCGTAATGGCGCAGTCGTTCGGTGAGCAGCGTCGACGAGCCGTTCTGGTCGGTGACCGCCACCGTGACGATGCGTCCCGAGTGCCGTTGGCGCAATCTCGCCACGACATCGGCTCGGGGCCGGTCATGCAGCGCGGTGCCCACGAAACGCCGGGTCACCGGACGCTGGGGATCGGCGAAGACGTCGTAGACCGGACCGGTCTCGACGACGTGACCCATCTCCATGACCGCGACCCGGCTACACAAATAGGACACCACCGACATCTCGTGGGTGATCACCGCGATGGTCACCCCGAGTCTGTCGTTGGCGCGGCGCAGCAGGTCGAGCACATCACGAGTGGTCTCGGGGTCGAGCGCGCTGGTGGCTTCGTCGGCCAGCAGCAGGCTGGGCTTGGTGGCCAGAGCACGGGCGATGCCCACCCGTTGCTTCTGGCCACCTGACAGCTGATCAGGGTACTGCTGGGCCTTGTCAGCCAGGCCGACGAAATCGAGGAGTTCAGCGACTCGGCGTTCTCGGGCGCGTTTGTCAACGCCTGCTACCCGCAGCGGGAAGCCCACATTGCCGGCGACGGTCCGCGAGGACAACAGATTGAACTGCTGGAAAACGAACCCGATCCCGGCGCGGACCGGACGCAGTCTGCGCTCGGGCAGCCCGGTGATCACCTGCCCATCGATCGCCACGCTTCCCGACGTCGGGGTCTCCAGGCCATTGATCAAGCGGACCAAGGTCGACTTCCCGGCACCCGAGTAGCCGATGATGCCGAAGACTTCTCCGGATCCGATGTCCAGCGATACATTGTCGACCGCGCGGATCGATCCACCCGGTGTGTCGAAGTCCTTGGTGACCCCGCGCAGGGAAACGGTGGCTCCCATCAGTGTCCGATACCTTCTTCCTGTCTAGGTAGGCGGTGCGACGATCAGCCCTGGCTGCGGATGAGGTCTTCGAGGCCGGTCAGGATGTCCTGGAGCTCCTGGGGCGTCTTGTCCACCGCAACCGCGGTGCCCTTGTTCTCGTCGAGCAGAGCGCCGATCACCGAGGGATCATGGTAGATCTCGACCAACTTGTTCAGCGTGGCGTCGTCCACGTCTTCGCTGCGGACCACCCAGACGTTGATGTAGGGCTCGGCGGCCTTGAGATCCTGCAGGTCGGAGTAGATCGCGCTGGTCGGATCCAGGTTCGCATCGGCGGCGAAGTTGTTGTTGATGACCGCGCCATCCAACGACCGGAGCTGGACCGCGGTCTGGTTCGCATCCACCGGGACCACCGTCACCCGCGATGCGCCTTCGTCGATGTCGGCCGGAGTCGACAGCGCGTTGCCGCCGTCCTTGAGCGTGATCAGTCCGGCGGACTGCAGGACGAGTGCGCGCCGACGGGTGTGCTGATGCCTGCCCGGCCTCGATAGACTTGCCGGAACCGATCAGAGGAATCATGTCCAGCCCATTGTCATCGAGTCTCAGCGTCCAACCCGACCTCGCCGGTCCCTGGCAGCGGACCGCTGCCTACGCCGGATTGCTCGGCACAGACGGTCGCCTGTCCACCACCATCTTCACCGAGATGACCATGCTGGCCAGGCAACTCGGCGCCATCAACCTGGGTCAGGGATTCCCGGACGAGGACGGCCCCCAACAGGTGCTGGACGCGGCGAAGGCAGCCATCGACGCCGGCATCAACCAGTACTCCCCCGGCCGCGGCGAACCCGACCTACGTGCGGCGATCGGCGAGCACCAGCAGCGCTTCTATGGTCTGGAGGCCGATCCGGGCACCGAGATCCTGGTCACCGCCGGTGCAACCGAGGCCATTGCCGCCACCGTCCTGGCGCTGGTGGAACCGGGCGACGAGGTGGTCACCTTCGAACCCTTCTACGATGCCTATGCCGCGGTCATCGGTCTGGCCGGCGGCAGGCACGTCACCGTGGCGCTGCGGGCACCGGATTTTCAGCCCGATCTGGACGAACTCGACACGGTGGTCACCGACAAGACCCGGTTGATCATCGTCAATGACCCGAACAACCCGACCGGTGCAGTGTTTCCCGCTGAGACCCTGCAGCACATCGTCGACCTGGCACATCGGCACAACGCGTTCATCGTGACCGACGAGGTCTACGAGCATCTGGTCTTCGATGGTGCCCGCCACGTTCCTGTCGCCACCTTGCCGGGCGCGACCGAGCGCACCATCACGATCTCATCGGCCGGCAAGACGTTCTCGACCACGGGCTGGAAGATCGGCTGGGTGGTGGCCCCCGCCGACGTCATCACCGCCATCCTGACGGTCAAGCAGTACCTGACCTTCGTCAATGGGGCGCCCTTCCAACCGGCGATTGCGACCGGCCTGCGGTTGAGGAACGACTTCTACGCGTCCATCGCCTCGAATCTGCAGCGCAAACGCACCATTCTCATCGACGGGCTGCAGCAGGCCGGTTTCCAGGTGTTCTCACCCGCGGGGGCCTACTACGTGCTGGTCGACACCGCAGCGGTGGGCTTCGAGGACGCCACCCAGTTGGCCCGTCGGTTGCCCGAGCTGGTGGGTGTGGTCGGGGTGCCGGTTTCGGCTTTCGTGCAGCCCGAGCACGTTGCGCAGTACCGTTCGCTGCTGCGTTTCGCGTTCTGCAAGCGTGAGGACGTGCTGCGTGAGGCTGCGTCCCGGCTGGCGGGGCTCTGAGCCTGGTGGCGGTGCGGCGCGGCCCGGTCAGGACGCGCGAGCGGCGTGTTCGCGAACCAGTTCGTAGTTGTGCTTCACCTTGTCGCACGAGGCGAGGAAGCGTTCGCGCTCGGTGTCGGTGAGACGAAGCTCGTAGATGTCCTCGACACCGTCGGCCCCGATCACGGCTGGTGTCGAGATGTAGAAGCCGGACTGGCCGTACTGCCCGCACAGGTACACCGACGCAGGCAGTACCGTCCGCTCCCCGCGGACGATGGCGGCGGCGAGCCGCGCAGCCGCGGCGCCGATGCCGTATTCGGTGCAGTGCTTGGTGTTGTAGATGTCGTAGCCGCCGTTGAGCCCGTCGCGCTCCACGTCGTCCCCGCTGAAGCCGAATCGTCCCGGCCGTTCGACGGCCAGTTCGGCCAACGGCTTACCCGCGATGGACACCTGGGAGAACGCGGCAACCTCGCTTGCGCCGTGCTCACCGAGCATGTAGGCGTCGATGGACTGGATGGACAGACCGGTTCGTTGGGAGATGGCGCGCCGCAGCCGCGCCGAATCCAGTGAGGTGCCCGTGCCGAGGACGTGATTGGAGGGCAGCCCGGACAGCTCGTGGACGAGCCGCGTCACCACGTCGCAGGGATTCGAGACGTTGATCCAGAAGCCCTCGAACCCCGCTGCGGCGATCCTCCCGACGAAGGTTCGCGCGATGTCGGTCGTTCCGTAGAGCTCGCCGTCCCGGTTGGTGGCCACCTTGGTGATGTCACCGGCGGCATTGATGATGACGTCGGCGCGAGCAAGGACCTCGTAGTCGGCACCGACGCTGATCACTCGTGTCGGCCGGGGCAGGAACGCCGTCGAGTCCATCAGATCCAGCTGCTCGGCCTGGGCCTTCTTCTCGTCGATGTCGCTGACGTAGATCACATCCGCGACGCCCCAGTTGATGAGAGCACTCGCAGCATGTGGGCCCACATGACCCATTCCCACGATCCCGATCTTCACAACGTCGTACGTCATATCCGTCCTTGTCCTCCTCGGGGCAGTGGACCCCGCCCGGCGGAGCAAGGCCTTCTATCAGGTAGCCTATCCGCTTGTCCGGAGGCGACGACCGCCGGGAGGGGTGGGGTCGGGCTACTTCGACGGCAGGGCCTCCAGCCGCTGGCGTTCGGCTTTCACGTCGAAGTTGGCCGCCGGCCAGCCGAGGTTCAGGCTGCCGAGCGCCTCGATGATCAGATTCGTGATTGCCCAGTTGCGGTACCACTTACGGTTGGCCGGCACCACGAACCAGGGGGCTGCGTCCGTATTGCATCGGGTCAGCGCGATCGAGTAGGCGTCCATGTAGGACTCCCACTTCAAGGCGACGTCGAGATCGCCCGGGTTGTACTTGTAGTACTTCTCGGGATTGGTCAGTCGTTCGGCCAGACGCTGCTTCTGCTCACCCCGGGAGATGGTGAGAAAGCACTTGACGATCACGGTGCCCGAAGCGATCAGCTTGGCCTCGAAATCATTGATGGCCCCGTAGCGGCGCTCGATCTCCTCGGGCGGGGCGAGATGGTCGACGCGCTGGATGAGCACGTCCTCGTAATGCGAGCGGTCGAAGATGCCCACCTGACCGCTGCGTGGCAGTTCCCGCTCGATGCGCCACAAGAAATCGTGGGCCAGTTCTTCGGCGGTCGGCCTCTTGAAGGAGTGAATGTGGACCCCTTGCGGATCCATCATGCCGATGACGTGCCGGATCGTGCCGCCCTTGCCCGCAGTGTCGAGGCCTTGCAGAATGAGCAGCACCCGCGGGGCCTGGGGACTTCTGGTGCCGGCGGCGAACAGGCGCTCCTGCAGGTCGTCGAGCAGCGGCTCGAGTTCGGTGCGCAGGTCGTCGCCGTCCTTGTCCTTGCCATTGGGGTATCCGGGCTTGGCATCCGGGTTGAAATCGCGGGCATCGACCGGACCGTTCGGGCAGCGCAGCAGTGGCGCGAGCAGCTTGGGTTTGTTCGTGGTCATCGCCTCAGTATGTCGCAGGGCCGTGGCGATTCGAGCCGGATCGGCAAGTCTCAGCCTGCACTGATCACTTGCAGGACGGCCTCGCCGTAGGATTCCAGCTTCTTGGCACCTACGCCGCTGATGGCGAACAGTCCGTCCAACGAGTCGGGACGGCGTTGTGCGATCGCCGCCAGCGTGGCATCGGGAAAGACCACATACGCCGGAACGGACGCTGCTCGCGCCGTTTCGGCCCGCCAGGCGCGCAGCTGTTCGAACAGTTCCCGATCTCCGGCCACCAGGTCGTCGACCGCCGATGCTCGTGAGCCGGTTCTGGTGCTGTCCTTGCGCTTCTTCGCAGCTCCTGCACGGGTGATCGCATCGTGTCGCAGCGCGACGGAGCGCTGCCCGCGTAGCACCGCCCACGAGGCCTGGGTAGGCTCCAGGGTCTGGTGTCCATCGGCGGAGACGCCGAGCAGTCCGGCGGCCAGCAGCTGACGCACCACGGCCCGCCACTGCAGATCGGTGAGTTCGGTGCCGATCCCGAAGGTGCTCAACTGGTCGTGATGCCACTGTTCGACGCGTGGTGTCCGCCTGCCCAGCAGGATATCGATGAGCTGGCCGGCACCGAAGCGCTGATTGCGTTCGCGCTTGAGCCGCACCACGGTGGACAGCAGTTTCTGAGTGGCGACGGTGCCGTCCCAGGGTGTGGGCGGATCCAGGCAGGTGTCGCAGTTGCCGCATGGCTCACTGGCTTCACCGAAGTACTCCAGCATCAGTTGACGACGGCAGCGCAGCGTCTCGCACAGCCCGAGCATCGCGTCCAGGTGCTGGCCGAGCAGGCGCTTGTGCGCGGAATCGCCGTCCGAACCCTCGATCAACTGACGCTGCTGCACGATGTCGGCCATCCCGTAGGCCATCCACGCGGTCGCCGGCAGGCCGTCGCGTCCGGCCCGCCCGGTCTCCTGGTAGTACCCCTCGATGCTGCGCGGCAGGTCGAGATGGGCGACGAAGCGGACATCGGGCTTGTCGATTCCCATCCCGAAGGCGATGGTCGCCACCATCACCACGCCGTCGTCGCGCAAGAACCGGGACTGATTGGCCGAACGTACCGGCCCCGGAAGCCCGGCATGGTACGGCAGCGCCTCGATCCCCTCCCTGACCAGGGCCGCTGCGGTCGCCTCGACCGACTTGCGGCTGAGGCAGTAGACGATGCCGGCATCGCCAACGTGCTCGGCGCGGATCAGCGAGATCAGCTGTTTCAGCGGTTGCTGCTTGGTCTCGATGCGGTAGCTGATGTTGGGGCGGTCGAAGCTGGCCACGAAGGTGCGGGCTTGTTGCAGGCCGAGCCGTTCGGCGATCTCGTGACGGGTGGCGGTGGTGGCGGTCGCGGTCAGCGCGATTCGCGGCACGCCGGGCCAGCGTTCGCCCAGCACCGACAGCTTCAGGTACTCCGGACGAAAGTCGTGGCCCCATTGGGAGACGCAGTGCGCCTCGTCGATGGCGAAGAGCGAGATCGCGAGCCGGTCGAAGAACTCCCGGGTTCGCGGCAGGTCGAGGCGTTCGGGGGCGAGGTACAGCAGGTCGAGCTCGCCGTTGAGCGCGCGCTGCTCGGTGGCCTGCTGCTCGTCGTAGCTCTGGGTGGAGTTGAGGAATCCGGCGCGTACGCCGAGGCTCTCCAGCGCGCTGACCTGGTCGTGCATCAGCGCGATCAGCGGGGAGATCACCACGCCCACCCCGGTGCGCACCATCGCCGGAATCTGGTAGCACAGCGACTTGCCGCCTCCGGTGGGCATCAACACGATCGCGTCACCGCCGGCGATGACATGGTCGATCACCTGCGCCTGGTCACCCCGGAATTCGTCGTACCCGAACGTGGTCCGCAGCACGTCGAGTGGGGAAAGATCAGGCATGGGGCCATGGTAGCCATCGGTGCCGACACTTCGTCCTTGAGCGACTCCCAGCAGCTCAGTAGCCGGCGAACGCGTCGGTCGTCAGTGTGCGCGCGCCGCGCAGGGACGGCGTGAGGTCGGCGATGAGCCGCGGCGGGCCGGAGACGTAGGCATCTCGGGAGCTCAGGTCGGGCACCGCCGCCAGCAACGATTCGCCGTCGATGCGGGCCGATGGGGCGAGTGTCCAGCCTGCGGGCAGCTCGTCCGGAGCCTGCTGGGCGAAGACGACGGTCGCAATGCCGGTCGCCGCGATCTCGTCACGGAAGGCGATCGCGGGGTCCGAGACCACATAGACCAGGACGATGTCACGGGTCTGTCCGGAAGCTGCCAGGTGCCGCAGCTGCGAAATGAAGGGCGTGATCCCGATACCACCGGCCAGCAGCAGGATCGGGCGGCGCGCATCTGCGGGCAGCAGGAAGTCACTCCACACGCCGGTGGCGTGCAGCAGCCCGCCGCGTTCCACATCGGCCAGCGCGGTCTTGAAGCTGCTTCGTGGTTGCGCGCCGTCGCGGTAGGCGATCCGCAGTGTCGGCAGGTCCTCAGGTGCCGAGACGATGCTGAATGGACGCCGAGTACCGCGGGAGTCCGGATGGGGATGCGGTACCTCCAATTCGAGGTACTGTCCCGCCTCGAAACGGAGCCGGTCATCGACGGTGAAGACGAGTTCTTGAATCGTCGGCGTCAACCAGCCGCGGTCAGTGAGGCTGAGGCGCAACGAGCCGCGGACGCACAAGATGAAGGCCACCAGATTGCCGATCAGCAGTGCCCGTTCTTGACCGAGCGTCAGGTAGCCAACCGGAATGGGCCAGCCTGCGGCCAGCCCCACGACGCCGGCCACCACGAGTTGCTGCCAGCGCCGCGGAGCCGTGGTGAGCGGCTCGGTCAGCATGAAGGTGGCGAGGAAGACGAACGGGGAGGCGCTCAGCATCTGCCAGGCGGCGTCCCCCAGGCGGCCCGTCGGTGATGGAAGAGACGGCGGCGCTGATCAGATCGACCAGGCGGCCCTTGCCGAGCGCTCCGACGTCGATCACAGCGGGCTGGGCGAGGCGGAGCAGGCCGTCGTCCCAGGTGAGGGCCGTCGTCCAATCGGGCGGTGCGGCAATCGGCCCGGTGTCCACGAACGAATAGGACGCGTCGTAGCCGCGCCGGGCCAGGCTCTCCCCTATCAGTGGGTTGACCGCGCCCCGGGTGGCCGCTGACAGTTCGCGGAAGACATCGAGCATCGCGGCGGCGTCCGGTGGTGCGGCCGTCTCGCCGCCCGAAACGGCCAGCCGGCTGACTATCGAATCAGACCGGAAACGTGACCATTCCCGGTCGAACTGGTCGATCAGCCGCGTGATGCGGGCACGTTCGCCGGGCTGCAGCGGGCGGACGGTCTCGATCTCCCACCGGGTGCCGATGGCCTCGAACCGCCACTGCTCGGGCATCAGGATGAGGCTTCCGACTTGATCTTGTCCACCGCGGAGTTGAATCCCTTGCTGGTCAGCGAGGAGCCGGCAACGCGGCTGACCGAGATCTCGTCGATGTTCTTGCCGACGACCACATCGGAGATGCCTCCGATGAACTGGCCCTGGTACTGCTGAGTCTCGCGCGCTTGGGGATCGCCGATGACGTTCACCTCGGTGATCACGTCATTGTCCAACGTGAGGGTGACGCTGATCGTCTCGACGGTCTCGGGGGTCTGATACGAGCCGGACGCCGTGTAGGTGCCATCGGCATACTTGCCGGTGGACGCCGCCGTGGTTCGGGCCGTCGAGGTGCTGGACGATTCGGACGTCGCGGCGGCCGGGGTCTCTTCGCTGGCGTCGGTCTCGGCCGAGCAGCCGGCGAAAACAAGAATGCCGGCCAGGCCGGCGACTGCCGCGCCGTAGCGGACGCGCTTGGTGAATGCAGCCGATGGGGTCATGTCGTGCCTCCAGAGAGGTTGGCGACGGCGAGCTGTACGCCGCAGGTTCGGATGTGTAATTGCGTTGTCAACTACCGTACGTGCCGGGTGCAGCCGATCCGGTTGCCGCTGGCTGTGGAGTGCCTGAGAGTGTCCCCGCGAGCTGTCCGTTCCCGCAGCCTCAACTTGCCGCCCGCTCACCACGCAGACGCCTCGACAGTTGGCGCATGTAGATGCCGTAGGCGCTCGTGCCACAGGCCGTGGCCAGCGAGACCATCGTCCACACCGTGTAGACGGGAGTCCCGCTGAAGGCGAGGAGACAGATTCCGGTGATCGCCACGATCACGACCCATCCGGCGATGTAGTAGTCGATCGTGCGCTCGAACACCCTCGCCAGCGGGATGAAATGCAGCCCGACGATCAGCGCGATCACCGGGTTGAGGTAATCCGACAACCCGGCCGTGGCCAGCAGGCCGCTCGCCGCGCCGATCAGCACGCCTTCGATCCCGAAGATGATGCCGAACCGCAAGCCGATGCGCTTGGTCTGCGCTCGGCGCGACGCGGTGTCGATCGTCGGGAATCGCCGGAGGATCAGCAGCAGGCGGACGCCCTCCACGACGAAGACCACCCCGAGGCTCGAGAAGGCAACGATGACTGCGACGGCGAGCGGGCCCGACAATCCGACAAGCGACCAAGATCCCCACAGAACCGTGAAGAAGGCCATCAAGATCAGGCCGCTCGCCGTACCCAGCACGGCAACGCGCGGGATGCCAGCAGAATTACTGCTCACGGATGCTCCTCACGGCAGACCCTACAGGGCCTGCCCGATACGTTCGGAGAACTCGACCAGCCGGTTGGAGAACCCCCACTCATTGTCGTACCAACCCAGCACCTTCACCTGATGACCGACGACCTGGGTGAGCGGAGCGTCGAAGATCGAGGAGTGCGGATTGCCGACGATGTCAGCGGAGACCAGCGGAGCTTCGGAGTACTGCAGGTAGCCCTTCAGCGGGCCGGCCGCGGCGGCGTCCGCGAACGCCTGGTTGATCTCGGCCACGTCAGCGCTCTTGGTGAGGACGGCAGTCAGGTCGGTGATGGAACCAACCGGGATGGGCACGCGCAATGCGAAACCGGTGAGACGTCCATCGAGTTCGGGAATCACCTTGCCGATCGCCTTGGCTGCACCCGAGGAGGTCGGGATGGTCGAGACCGCTGCGGCACGGGCTCGGCGAAGGTCCGAATGCGGGGCGTCCTGCAGCCGCTGATCGCCGGTGTAGGCATGAACGGTGGTCATCAGGCCGCTCTCGATGCCGAAGCTGTCGTTGAGCACCTTGGCCAGCGGCGCCAGCGAGTTGGTCGTGCACGAGCCGTTCGAGAACACGTCGGAGGCGGTGGGATCAAGCCGGTCGTCGTTCACGCCCAGCACGAACGTCGGCACATCTCCCTTGGCGGGGGCCGAGACGATCACCTTCTTGGCGCCTCCGCTCAGATGCGCCAGAGCCTTCGCCCCGTCGGTGAATCTTCCGGTCGATTCGATCACCACGTCCGCCCCGTACTCCCCCCACGCAATGGCGCTGGGATCGGCCGTGGACAGTACCTTGATCTGGTTGGCGCCCACGGTGATCACGTCACCGTCGACACTGACCCCATCGAGGTGGCCGGAGATCGAATCCCACTCCAGTAGTGTCGCCAGCGTGGACGCGTCGGTGAGGTCGTTGACGGCGACCACCTGGACGTCCGCTTTGTTGGCCAGTGCCGCACGCAGATAGCTGCGTCCGATTCGTCCGAAGCCGTTGATTCCGATACGAACTGTCATCTCAATCGTTCCTCTCGCTTGCCGCCGATGCTGATGCCGCGGCGGGGATGTTCGTGGTGCTGATGGGTTCGTCGTGCCGTTGAGCCGGTGGTGCGGATGCGCGCAGCAGTTCGAGCGCCCCGGCGCAGGCGTCGTCGTACGGACGAGGATCCTGCGCCGCGATGGCCAAGACATAGCCGCCCTGGATCGTCGCGGACAGCAGATAGGCCAGCCGTTCGGGGTCGACCGCCGTGCTGAGCTCACCCCGCTCGGCCGCTTCGCGCAGCACCACTGTCAGGTGATGATGAACCGTGGCGAAGGCGTCGGCCACCGGCGCCAGAAGCCCCGGATCGGTGGCGACCAGTGGATCCTGGGTCATCCGGCCGACCTTGCATCCCTTCAGCGCGGGTCTCGGCCGAGTCAGATAGGCCGCGATCTTGTCCATCGGATCGTCTGGCCCGGTGAGCAGGTCGGTGGTGGCCGGAAGAAGGTCGTCGCAGTTGCGTTGCAGCGCGGCCAAAGCGAGATCCCGTTTGCTCGGGAAATGGTGGTACATGCTGCCCTGGCCGACGCCCGAGCGCTCCCTTACCTCGCGTGGGCTGGTCGCCGCATATCCGCGCTCCCACATCAACTCACTCATCGCGGTAACCAACCGCTCTCGGGACTCCATGCCTTGACTGTACATACCTCTAGGTACAGACGCAAGGGCGGTCTTCTTTCTGGTCTCGCTCGGGAGATTTCGCGCCCGCCGACGGGGTCGATTCCGGCCTGCCGGAGCCCTCCGACCGGACCTTCACGGGGTTGTGGATTCGGCGTAGTGTGCCGTCAATGACCACTGTGATTCAGACGCGCGACCTCGTGAAGACCTACGGTCGTGTTCGCGCGCTCGACGGTCTCGACCTGTCCGTATCCGCAGGTGAAGTACACGGCTTCCTCGGCCCGAATGGTGCAGGTAAGTCCACGACGATTCGCATCCTTCTCGGCCTTGCTCGGGCTACCGGCGGTGAGGCGACCGTCTTCGGCGAGGACCCCTGGCGGCGGGCGCACGAGCTTCATCGACGCATCGCCTATGTGCCGGGCGACGTGAGCCTGTGGCCGAACTTCACCGGCGGTGAAGCGATCGACCTCATTGCGCGACTTCGCGGAGACGGAAAAGACAAGGAGGCCTATCTCGAGCGCAAGCAGCGCCTGATCGCGGCGTTCGAGTTCGATCCGCGGAAGAAAGGGCGCACCTACTCCAAGGGCAACAGGCAGAAGGTGGCGCTCGTCTCCGCCTTCGCCACACCCGCCGAGCTCTACCTCCTGGACGAGCCGACGAGCGGTCTCGACCCGCTGATGGAGCAGGTGTTCAATCGGGAGGTCGCCCGCGTGGCCGAGCAGGGCGCTACCGTGCTGTTGTCCAGCCATATCCTCAGCGAGGTCGAACAGCTCTGCAATCGGGTGACGATCATCCGCGCCGGCCGCATGGCCGAGACCGGTACGCTCGCCGATCTGCGCCATCTCACCCGCACCGAGGTCGCCTTCTCGACGCAGGGACAAGACCCTGGGGTGCTCACCGGCGTGCCCGGCGCCAACGACGTGCGGATCGATAACGGGCGGGTGAGCTTCACCATCGACAGCGACCGCGTCACGGCAGTGCTGCCCGAACTTGCCCGTCTCGAGGTGACGGGGCTCACCATCAAGCCGCCCTCGCTCGAGGAGTTGTTCCTGCGCGACTATGGCGACGAACTCGCTCCCGCCGGGACACGCGGTTCCAGGGAGGTTCGTTCGTGAACGAGCTGCTGGTGTTGTTGAGGCAGCGTCGTCGCCGGGATCGGTTCCAGCTTGCGGTGTGGATCATCAGCATCGGTCTGCTGACCTATGCGTCCACCGCATCGGTTGCCGGCACCTACGGTGACGAGGCCGGACGAACGCAGATTCTGCAACTCGCCGTCGCCACCCGCACGGTTCTGGTCTTCCGCGGGACACCGAACGGTCCGTCACTCGGCGCCTTCGTCTTCTTCGAACTCTTCAGCTGGCTGGCAGTCATGGTCGGGCTGATGAGCAGCTTCCTCGCCGTGCGCCACAGCCGAGCCGACGAGGAGCTGGGCCGAGCCGAACTTGTCGCCTCCACGCCGGCCGGCCGCATTCTGCCGACTGTCGCCACCGTGGTGCATGGTCTGCTGGCCAACGTCGTGGTCGGTGTGCTCGTGGCGCTCGCTCTGATCGCCAACGGGCTGGACGCCGCAGGATCGTTCGTGTTCGGTGCCGCGGTGACGGCAGTGGGCGCAACATGCCTGGCATTCGGGCTGTTCGTGGCGCAACTGTTCCGCACCTCGCGCGGCGCGAACGGGGCAGGCGTCGCGTTCGTCATCGGTGCCTACATCATGCGGGGCATCGGCGACGCCGCAGGCACACCGTCCGATGACCTGCTGCACGTCACACCCGCCTGGCCGAGCTGGATCTCACCCATCGGGTGGGGGCAGGCAACCGGCGCCTATGTGCGCAACGATCTGCGGCCACTGCTCCTGGCCGTCGTCTTCTCCGCTGTGCTGGTCGCCGTCGTGTTCGGATTGCAGTCGGTGCGCGATCAGGGGGCGAGCCTGATTCCCGGACGACCCGGACGCGCCAATGCCGGGCCGCTGCTGTCGAGTTCCGTCGGTCTCGCCTGGCGGCTCAACAGCACGGTGATCGCCTCGTGGGCCGTCGGTGGTGCCGTCGGCGGGCTGCTTGCGACCTCGCTTTCCTCGCTGGTTGATGAGGTCGGCAGCGAGGCCCCCGACGTGGCGAAGGTGCTGCAGGGCTCCCTGGGTGGCGCGGCCAGCCTGGAGCAGGCGCTGATGGCGACCGTCTTCGGGATCGTCGGCGTGCTCGCCTGCTGCTGTGTCGTCCAGATCGGTATCCGCGCTCGTCAGGAGGAGGCGCACGGCACGGCGGAAACTGTGCTGACAACACCGGTCCCCCGGATTCGCTGGCTGGCCGACTACTGGCTCGTCGGTGTGCTCGCGACGCTGATCGTGCTCGCCTGCGCGGCCTTGGCCGGCCTGGTCGGGGTCGGGCGCGCGGCAGATCCCGACGCACTGGCCACCGAGCTTGTAGAGACCGCCATCGCGCAGATCCCAGTGGCCCTGGTCTTCCTCGGACTGACGCTGCTCGTCTTCGCTTACCTGCCCCGAGCGACGATCCCGCTCGCGTGGAGCCTGGTCGGGTTCTTGGCGATGCTCGGCATCTTCGGGCCGCTGTTCGGCGTTCCGAAATGGTTGGTGAACGTCTCGCCGTTCACCCACGCGCCGGTGCCGGTCGGCGACAGCGTCGACTGGACCGGAGGACTGTGGATGATCGGGATCGGCCTGGTCACCGCTGCACTGGCGGTGGCGTCGATGAGGCGGCGCGAACTGGTGACCGGCGGCTGAGGAACTGAATGACCGTCCTCACGACCCACAATTGCCCGGTGCGGCTCCTGCCGCGACGGCGTCTGCCCACGCGAACAGATCATCGATCAGGGGCGAGTCTTCTGCGATAACCCCCATGTGACTGCGGCCCGGGTACTCGTGGGTCTCCACCGTGCGACCGGAAGCGCACAGCTTCGCGTCGAGGGCGCGCTGCATGGTGATCGGGATGACCTCGTCATCGATGCCCTGTCCGAGAAACAGCGGGGCTGCCACGATGCCGTCGGCGATGTTCTGGCTGAGGCGCTCGTGCATGGGACCCGAGACCACATTGATCCGGTAGAGCGGTGCATCCCAGGCGAGCGCGGACGCGACGAGCACGGACACCAAGGTCGATCGTTCGATCACGCAACGACTCGCGAAGGTCTGCACGATCCCCTGGCCGGCCGGATGCACGGCCGATGCCAGACTCACGTCCGGGTACTCGTCCGCGTAGGGCACCAGGACCAGCGAGATGACCACCCTGGTCAGGGCAGTCGACTGCCCTCCGGTGATCCGTTCGGAGAGCATCAGCGGGTCGGATGCGGCCGACAACGCGGCCACCCCGATGATGGTGACCTCGGGCGCGTAGTCCGCGGCGATCTGAGCCGCCCACAATGACGCGTGGCCTCCCTGCGAATGCCCCCAGATCCACGCGTTCAGCGAGGCGTGCGCGTCCTCGATCTGCTGCGCGGCGCGGATCGCATCCAGGGTGGCTCGTCCCTCGCCCTCACCGATCAGATACGGATAGCGTCCGGGCGTGCCCTGCCCCGGATAGTCAGTGGCCACGACGACCCAGCCGCGCTCCATCGCCCGCGAGATCCCGGGAATCGCGTATTCGGTCAGCGCCTCCGGCCCCGCACTCGGGGCGCACGAACGCGCCACTCCGGTGGTGCCGTGCTGCCAGGCCAGTACGGGGCGCGGCTCGTCGGTCGGCGAGGTCGGGTAGGCCACCACGGCACTGGCCAACGCCGGCGACCCGTCGGAGTACGTCGTCGTGTACAGGACGCGCACAGCGGCCGCGCCAGCCGGTACCTCACCCGAATAGTCGGCCACTCGCAGCACGTGGCCGGGCGTGGCCGAGATATCGCCGCGCCAGGTGTAGAAGTCGTCCACTCGCGCGGTGCCGGCGGTCAGGAGGATTGATCCGGCGGTAGCGGCGATCGCCCAGTGAGATGGCCACGGCCCCGGGCAGCGCGCGGACCACAGACGGAAGAAGCAGCAGAAGAACCGGCGCAACACCGACCAGCAGAACTGCCCAGATCCACCGCCACGGCTGTCGAGGCCGGCTGCCCACTACTTTGACGCCGGCCAGGACGAGCGCAGCCGAGAGGGTGATCACGAGGCCCGTCAGTGCGGTCAGAGGCCGGACGATGAGGACGGCCGCCCCCACAACCAGAGCAATGCCGCAGGCCGCGATCAGGATGCGCCAGGCTGGTCCGCGATTAGCGATGCGCAGCCGGTCCATGACAGCTCGGCACGCATCTTGCATGGGGAAAGGTTCTCACATGATGACGTGGCCATCTCGCGAGACCTGCCCATTTATTGAACAATGAACTTTCCCTATTGACTTTGGCCGCCGGCACAACCGACGCTGGATGAGGTCACCAGAACCAACACAAGGAGGTTGTCATGGCACATGGAGACATCACGCATATCGACATCCCGGTAAGTGACCTCGGACGCGCGGCCGGCTTCTATTCGGACCTGTTCGGGTGGGACATCGCCGAGATTCCCGGCTTTGAGGGCTACCCGATGTGGCAGGCGCCGAATGGCATCTCCGGTGGCGGTCTCGCCCCGCGCGACGACCGGTTCACCCAGCCCCGTTCCTATGTCGAGGTCGATTCCATCGACGATGCGATCGAAAAAGCAACCCGGGCCGGAGGATCTGTCGCGGCGGAGAAGCAGAACATCACCGACAGCAGCTGGTGGGCCGTGATTGTCGATCCGGATGGCAACTACATCGGCTTGTTCGAGGGCGTGGTCAATCCTTCATGACGCCGTCCACCCACGAGCCTCGGTGCAGGACCCGCTGAACCCGCAGATCGGCGTCCAGGACGACCAGATCTGCGGGACGTCCGACGACCAGTCCGGCTTCCGGCAACCCGACCGCGCGGGCGGGGTTGATGCTGGTCTGGCGCACGGCCAGGGCCAGTGCCTCGTCTCGGGGCAGGCCGCTGTTGACCACCGCATTACGGAAGAGCCGGTCCATGGTGGCCGTGCTGCCCGCGATCGTGTCGGTGCCGGCAAGCCGGGCGACGCCCTCGCGAACCTCAACCGCGAGTTCGCCGAGATTGTACGATCCGTCGGCCATACCCGCGGCCGCCATCGCGTCGGTGACGAGCGCGACCCGGTCAGGGCCGACCTCGCAGCTCACCGCACGGTACAGCGCCGGGTGCAGGTGGACTCCGTCGGTGATCATCTCGACGGTAACCCGAGGATCTTCACCCAACGCCACCACGGGGCCGGGTTCGCGTTGATGGACGGGACGCATCGCATTGAACAGGTGCGTGGCCACCGTCGCCCCGGCGGCGATGGCCGCCCTGGCTTGGTCGTAGGTGGCATCGGTGTGACCGACGGCTGCGACCGCCCCCAGTTCGACGATCTGGTGGATCGCCGGCAGTGCACCGTCCAGTTCGGGAGCGATGGTGACCATCCGTATCCCACCCTTGGCGGCCGCGAAGACCCGGCTGATCTCGGCCGGATCCGGCCGGCGCAACGCTGACGGCTCGTGTGCTCCGCAGCGTCTCGACGATAACCAGGGGCCTTCGAGGTGGATGCCGGCGATCAGGCCCTCTTGGACCTGCTCGCCGAGCACGCTCACCTCGCGCAGCAACTCTTCGGGATGGGCCGACACCAGCGACGCGATCAGGGTGGTGGTGCCGTGGCGGCGGTGGAGCGCCACTGCCGTCCGGGAGCTCTGCTCGGTGGCGTCCGGGAAGGCCCCGGAGCCGCCACCGTGCGTATGCATGTCGACAAAGCCCGGGACGACGATCTGCGGGCCCAGTTCCAGATCACCGGCCGTCGGGTCGATCGGACGCGGAGGTGTCCCCTGCCCCAGCGCGCTGATCGTCCCATCGGTGATTTCCAGCCAGCCGGGGCACAGCACGTCGGTCCCGGTCAGGATGCGCTCGGCGGTGATCAGCATTGTTCGGCTCCTTCCGGCTCGCGCGCTCACAGATCCTGCCATTGCGGCTTGGCCGCATAGGTCTCGCGGTAGTAGCTATACAGCTGCAGACGCCCGGCGGCGGCCTCGTCCAACAACACCGTGACATGCGGGTGATGCTGCAGGATCGTCGCGGGCCACATCGCGCTGACCGGACCCTCGGCAAGCTGGTGAACGGCTTCGGCCTTGCCGTGTCCGCTGGCTACCAGCACCACATGCCGGGCGTCCATGATGGTGCCCAGCCCTTGGGTGATGCAGTGCGTGGGCACCTGGTCGACATCGCCGCCGAAGAAGCGGGCGTTGTCGATGCGGGTCTGCGTGGCGAGGGTCTTGATCCTGGTACGGGAGGCCAGTGATGAGCTCGGCTCGTTGAAGCCGATGTGGCCGTCGGTGCCGATGCCCAGGATCTGCAGATCGACGCCACCGGCAGTGACGATCGCCTCCTCGTACTCGTGGCACACCGCCGGAAGGTCTGCGGCCAGGCCATCAGGGCCGTGGACTGCGGCCGGCGCGAAGTCGACCCTGTCGACGAAATCCCTGCGGATGACGTTGTGGTAGGTCTCGCGGTGGTCCGATGCAAGCCCGACGTATTCGTCGAGGGTGAAGGCGCGGGCCTGGGCGAACGACACCTCACCGGACTGCCGGCGGCGGACCAACTCGTCGTAGATGGCCATCGGTGAGGACCCGGTGGCCAGCCCCAGCACCGCATCGGGTTTGCGCTGCAACAAGGCGACGATGGCGTTCGCGCCGAGCCGGCCGGCTTCGGTGGCATTGGGGCAGATGACGATTTCCATGGTTTCTTCTCCTGGTGAAGACGATTTTCAGCGGATGTCAGCGGACGATGAACAGTGCGTCGAGAGCGGCGACCTGGTCGCCGATGACGGCATCGGTGAAGGCGATGGCGTCTGCCTTGCGCTCCATGACGACGACGGGGACGATCGGGTTGCGGCCCGAGGCCGCCACGGCCGGCACGTCGTAGGTGGTGATCAGCTGACCGGCCTCAACCCGGTCACCCTGGCTGACATGGGTGGTGAAGCCCTCGCCCTTCAGTTGCACGGTGTCCAGGCCGAGATGCACGAGCACGGCGACCTGGTCGTCGGTGAGGATGACGAACGCGTGCGGCCACAGCTGCATCACCTTGCCGGCCACCGGGGCGACTGCGTCCACCAGATCGCGAGGCGGATCAATGGCAAGCCCATATCCGACGATGCCCTCGGCGAAGGTGGCGTCCGGCACGTCCTTGAGTGCGACCGGCCGGCCGGCGATCGGCGCCATGACGGTGATCGCCGGTGCGCTCGCCTCGGCTGCCATGACCGTCGCCGGCGCTATCTCTTCGATCGCGGCGATCGTCTCGATCGGATCTGTGGGATTGGCGGCCAGAGCGTCCTGGATGTCGGACTTCAGGGCGTCCGCCTGGGTGCCGAAGATCGCCTGGACGTTGTTGCCCACCTCGACCACGCCGGCGGCACCGAGGGCCTTCAGCCGAGCCTGGTCGACCTTGCTCTTGTCGGCGACCTCCATGCGCAATCGGGTGATGCAGGCGTCGACATTGACCAGATTCGCACGGCCACCGAAGGCGGCGATCAGTTGCTCGGCCTTCGCGGAGGCGGGGCTGGTGGCGCCGCCGGAGGAGCCGCTGGCATCGGTTTGGTTGGCGGCCTGCTCGGCCTCGAAGTCATCGTCGTCCTGGCGGCCCGGGGTACGCATATTCCACTTGACGATGGCGAACCGGAAGAGGAAGTAGTAGATCGCGAAGAATGCAACGCCCATCACCAACAGCAGGGGGATGTTCTTGGCGGCTGGTGCGCTGCCGTACAGCAGGAGGTCGATCAGGCCGGCCGAGAACGAGAAGCCGAGATGGATGTCGAGCGCGTAGGCGATGGCCAGCGACAGGCCGGTCAGTACCGCGTGAATCAGGTACAGCGGGAACGCCACGAACATGAAGGCGAACTCGAGCGGCTCGGTGACACCGGTGATGAAGGCGGTCAGACCGGCGGCGGACAAGATGCCGACGGCGACCTTCTTCTGCTTCGGCTTGGCAACATGGATCATGGCCAGTGCGGCGGCGGGTAGCCCGAACATCAGGATCGGGTAGAAGCCGGAGGTCAGCAGCCCTGCGGCCGGATCGCCGGCGGCGAAGCGGGTGAGTTCTCCGGTGACGACGTTGCCGGCCGCGGTGGTGTAGTCGCCGTAGATGAACCAGATGTAGGTGTTGACGATGTGGTGCAGACCGATCGGAATCAACAGGCGGTTGATGAAGCCGTAGACGAAAGCACCGATGACCCCGGTGCCACCGATGAACGCACCCACCCCGGTCAGGCCGGTGTTGAAGATCGGGTAGAAGTAGCTGAGCGCGAAGCCCATGATCAGGCAGGCCAGCGAGGTGACGATCGGCACGAAGCGCCGGCCGCCGAAGAAGCCCAGATATGGGGGCAGCTGAATGTTGTGGTAGCGGTCGAACAGCCAGGCTGTGACCAGGCCGACCGCGATGCCGGCGAAGACGCTGTAGTTGATGACGGCCTGATCACCGGCCTGATTGACCACGTCGCGCAGCACGACCGGTGACATGGTCTTGAAGACGGCATCAATGACCAGATAGCCGGCGGCCGCCGACAAGGCGGTTGATCCGTCCGCCCGCTTGGCGAAGCCGATCGCAACACCGATCGCGAACAGCAGCGGAAGGCTGCTGAAGATCGCGCTCCCGGCGGCGCTCATGGCCTCGAAGAACGGTCCGATCACCGGCGTGGTGATCTGACCCAGCAGATCGGGCTGCCCCAGGCGCAGCAGGATGCCGGCCGCGGGCAGCAGAGCGATGGGCAGCATGAGGCTCTTGCCGAGCCGCTGCAGTTGAGCGAAACCGGGGATGCGCAGGCCGGACTTCTGTTTGGCGGCTGACCCCGAGGTGGTGGTACTCATCTGTCTCCTCGTGACGGTAGGACAACGTTGGCCGTAAATGGTGTAGACCAATAAGGAGAGAATGGCATAGACCAATACCAATGTCAAGGGTTGTCTAGTCCAATCTTGTAGACTGTCGTCATGCCCGAGAACCCTGAGCCCACGGCCGTGCGAGTACCGAAGTACTACCTGGTCAAGAAGGAGATCCTCGCGCTCATCGCGGGTCTGGCTCCCGGCACGCCGGTACCCACCGAGCGCGAACTCGCTGCGCGGTTCGCGACGTCGCGAACCACCGTGCGCCAGGCGATCGCCGAACTCGTGGTGGACGGGCGGCTGGCTCGCACCCAGGGCAGCGGCACGTTCGTGGCTCAGCCGAAGCTGATGGTGGTGCGTCCACTGACGTCGTTCTCGCAGGATCTCCAGTCCGAAGGATGGCATCCGGGCAGCATCGTGCTGGACATCTCCGAAGTGCCGGCCAGCGCCGAGGCGGCCGAGCGACTCCAGGTCTCCCCCGGCACTCTGGTCCATCGGGTGGAACGGTTGCGCACCGCGGTGGACGAACCGATCGCCCATGAGGTCGCTTTGCTGCCCGGGCCCTTGCCGGACCTGGCCGGTCAACTCGCCGCGCATTCGTCCTTGTACCGCACGCTGCACGAGGCCTACGACATCACCATCGCCACCGCCGAGGACACGATAGAAACCGTGCTGGCCGATCCGGTGACCGCCGATCTGCTGGGTGTCGAGACGGGGCTGCCATTGCTGCTGATCAACCGGACCGGCTGGGATCCGGACGGGCACACCGTCGAATGGTCCGTCGGACGATTCCGAGGCGACCGGTTCCGCTTCGTGTCACGTCAGCGGCTCGATTGACGACCTGATACGGGTCGGCGATTCTGCTGCGGCGAACCGTACGATGGGGTTGCTTGATAAGGGATTCCGGGCCGAGGAGTTCGCATGCGGCAACCTCGCGACGAGGAGCGGTTGAGTGCCGCTGACGCGTCCAATGTTGTGATCGACGCCCCTGACCAGGTCAACGTCTTCCTGATCGCCGGAATCCTCGGTGTCGGCGGTTTCGTTGCTGCCGACGGCACCATTGACATCGAGCTGCTTCGAGCGACCCTGGCTGCCCGCCTGGCGGACCCTGAATTGAAGGAGTTGGCTCGGTTGAGCCAGCGCGTCCGCAGATCTTCGCAGTGGGAGACCTGTGACCCGGACCTGGCCTGGCACATCCGGCTGGTCGATCCGGTCGACGGGCGCGATGGACTCGCCGACCTGGGCGCCGCTCTGATGACCGTGCCGCTGCCCCTGGACCGGCCGATGTGGGAGCTGCTGATCGTGCCAGGCGCATCACCCGCCGCGCCGGGAATGATCCTGCGGATACATCATGCGGTTGCCGATGGGGTCGCCGGTGTCCGGGTGGTGCAGCGGCTGTTCGACAGCGGGCCGGCGCCCGAAGACCCGGAGTCACTTCGTGCCTCGGCGACGCCGCCGGCCCGGGGGTGGTGCCGTGCTTTCGTGACCGGCGCCATGCGGGTGCTGGCCATGTTCCGGGCCGCCGTCCCATCCACCGTGCTGCTCGGAACCATCGGAGCGCGGCGTGGCGTGGCTTTCGTTGACGTCGATCTCGGCGCGCTCGCCGCAGCTGCCAGGACTGCCGGGGCCACCATCAACGATGCGCTGCTCGCCGCGTCGGTGGCGGCCGCCGAGGCAGCCCTGCAGGCCGCCGGACATCCCGTGCCAGCCGTGGTGCCAGCCAGCGTCCCGGTGGCACTCCCCCATCGCGGCTCGTCGGGCAACGCGGTCGGCGTGATGGTCGTTCCCCTGCCCGCCGGGCAGACAGCAACCGGCGAACGGCTCGCGCGGATCGCGGCAGCCAGGCGGTCCGCGAAGGCTGAGGCCCGCGCCCAAGGAACCTACGAACTCACCCGAACCCGCTGGGGTTCGCGCCTGTTCGCTTGGCTCGCGCGACGCCAGCGGTTCATTGCCGTGTTCGTCACCAACGTCCGCGGGCCCGAGGAGCGCCTCACGGTTGCCGGTGCGCCGCTGGAACACGCGTGGCCCATCACCCCGCTGCAGGGCAACGTCCGTTTCGGCATTTCGGCGATGTCATATGCCGGACGATTCAGCGTCACCGTGCATCTGGACGCCGGGGTGCTCGATGCGCGCGTGGCGGGCCGCGCACTGGGCGAGGAGCTCGCCCACATCACGGCTCGCCAATAGGCTGGTGCGCCAGTCCTATCGGGAGGTGTCCTGGTTCAGATACCGCCCGCCGGATCCGGTTCGTTCCCATCGGGAGGTGAGAGTGGGGTCGGCGCCGAGCTGGGCAGTGGCGCGCCACCGGTAGGAGGTCGGCCACCGGCGAAAGACCGGCACCATCGTGGTCACCAGACGCATCAGCAGCGGTAGAGGCCCCGGACGCCACCGCTCGGTCACGTCGACTCCCAGCTCGAGACGGTCGTGTGTGCGATGGATGGCCCAGCTGCCGCCGGTGATCCCGGTACCATCGATCGCGATCTGCCATCGGCCGGTTGCGCTGGAATCCACGGACATCGCTTCCGGATCGGGTATCTCCGGGACGAAGCAGAGGCGGGCGATATGGCCGTCCGCTGCGGCGACCACAGCACCGACCGATCCTGCCGCGCCGGACACCAGCTGGTGACTGGTTTCCAGGCCGGCAATCGGGCCATCGTAGGCTTCGGCAACTGTGGCGACGACAATCGGCGCGGCGTACTTGACGAGAATCCGGCGGTGCAGACGCTCCCCCGGCAGCCTGCCGACCCGGGCGTCTGCGCCGCCGATGCGGATCACTGGCTTGTTGCTCGTGGCGCGCAGCAGATCAAAGCTGGGCAACCACACGAGCATGAGCGAATTCGGGTGCTGGATCCCGGCTGAGATGGGTGCCAGGAGCCCGGCGCGTTCACGTTGTTGACCGTCGCGATCATCGATGCGCACCTCGATTGCCCGCCCGTCGACGTCGACGAAATGAGCTTCAGCGAACACGCCGTCATCGGCGACAATCAGCCGTGCCGTCTCGAACTCCGTTTCGACCCAGGCCCCGACGCCCCCGCCGATGGCGTAGGCGTCGCGGTCCAGGCGAAGACCTGGCTGAAGATAGTAGTCAACTCGCCCGTCCGAGCGTCGGGAGAGAAAGGCGAGCATGCCGCGACCGTGCCGCTCATCGTCGAACCACTGCAACTCGAGCGCGTCATAGTCCGGATGATCGGAGAACTCGCAATTCAGCATCGCGGCAAACAAATCGATGGTGAGTGTCAGGAGACAGGGCGACACTCTTCGATTCAACCAGGTCTCGATATCGACGAGGATCGGAGCACTGTTGCATCCCATTTCTTGGTCACCACCGCGAGCAAGGATCTCCGAGTGCTCTGATTGGCTGGTTGTTTTCTAGCCGTCGACGGAGGCCATCGTGTTGAACGAGATACTGAACAGACTCAGCAGCATCATCTGGGGACCGTTCGTTCTCATCCCACTACTGCTCGGCACGGGCATCTGGCTGACGATCCGCCTGGGTGGGGTGCAGTTCACCAAGCTCATCCCTGCGCTGAAGCTTGCACTGCTGCGGCGTCATGATGCCGACGGTGAGCCGGGCGATGTCTCGCACTACCAGGCTCTGGCCACCGCGCTCGCCGCGACTGTCGGCGTCGGCAATATCGCCGGTGTCGCGACGGCGATCCATCTGGGCGGGCCCGGCGCACTGTTCTGGATGTGGGTTTCGGCGATCTTCGGAATGGCTGCCAAGTACTCCGAGGCCTTCATGGGGGTCCGGTTCCGCACGACCGACGCCAAAGGTGAGATGTCGGGAGGCCCGCAGTATTACCTGAAGAAGGCCATCCCGAACCGCTTCGGCAGTTTCTTGTCGCTGTTCTTCGCCATTGCCGCGGTGATCGCTTCCTTCGGCATCGGCAACATGACCCAGTCGAACTCGGTGGCTGCCGCGATGGAGAGCACCTTCGGAGTCGAGCCGTTCATCGTCGGGATCGTGCTCGCCGTGTTCACGGCGCTGGTGCTGATCGGCGGCATCAAGTCCATCAGCAGGATCACCTCCGGCATGGTGCCATTTATGATCATCTTCTACGTTGTCGCCGGCTTGGTGGTGCTCGCCATCAACTGGCAAGGCATCCTTCCGGCCCTCGGCATTGTCTTCTCCGACGCATTCACCGGCACCGCCGCGGTTGGCGGTTTCGCCGGTTCGGCGATGGCGCAAGCGGTCCAGTTCGGTGTCGCCCGGGGGATCTTCAGCAACGAGTCCGGTATGGGTTCCGCAGCGATCGTTGCGGCGGCCGCCAAGACCAAGCACCCCGTGCGCCAGGGCCTGGTTTCGATGACCCAGACCTTCATCGACACGATCATCGTGGTGTCGATGACCGGTCTGGTGATCATCACGACCGGTGTTTGGCAGGACGGTAGTACCGGCTCGGCGCTCACCTCCGAGGGTTTCAGCACCGGTCTGCCCGGCCAGTGGGGCGGCAGCATCGTGGCCATCGCGCTGATCTTCTTCGCCTACTCGACCGTGCTCGGTTGGGCCTATTACGGCGAACGCAACGTTGAACGTCTGATCGGTGTCAAAGGCGTGATGCCCTACCGCCTGATCTTCAGCGTAGTGGTGTTCGTGGGCGCGACCGTTGAGCTGTCGACGGTCTGGACGTTCTCCGACGTTGCGAACGGTCTGATGGCGCTGCCCAACCTGATTGGCCTGCTGATCTGCTCGGGCCTGATCGCACGTGAGACGAAGGCCTATCTGGCCGTCGACCCGACCCTTGAGAATGAGCCGGCGGTTTCCACGCTGCTCGGCACGGCGTCGTTGCAGCACATTGATGAACCGCGCGACGATGAGCCGGCGATTCAGCGATGATCCCGCCGGTTGCCGGCCAGGACTGATTGGCCGGCCCCGGTCGGCAGTCTGATAGTTCATTGTCTCGATGGCGACGGCGGCACCCGGCCATGAGACAAGATGGTGGTGATGACTGAATCCCCGTCTTCCGGCGGAGAGCATCGTCCGCCCGGCTCCGTCGGCGAGGTCTTCTTGGTCTTCTTGCGGCTCGGACTGACCTCGTTCGGCGGCCCCGTCGCGCACCTGGGCTACTTCCGCGAAGCGTTCGTTGAGCGCCGCAAGTGGCTCGGAGACCGGGCGTATGCCGACCTGGTGGCGCTGTGCCAGTTTCTTCCGGGACCGGCATCCAGCCAGGTCGGGATGGCGATCGGGCTGCATCGCGCGGGATTCGGTGGGCTGCTGGCGGCCTGGGCGGGGTTCACCCTGCCCTCGGCAATCCTGCTCGTCGCCTTCGCCTACGGGATCACTGCGCTCGGTGATCTTGCATCCGCCAGCTGGATTCATGGACTGAAGGCCGCCGCGGTCGCGGTGGTCGCTCATGCGGTGCTCGGCATGGCGAAGTCTCTGACGCCGGACGCCAAGCGCGCGACAATCGCCGTGGCCGCGATGATCGCCGTGCTCCTCGTCCCAGGTGCGTTCGTCCAGGTCGTGGCCATCGCGGCCGCCGGACTGGCCGGACTGGCATGGCTGCGGGCCACACCCGACCCCGCTGAGGACGCTGCGGCGCTCGCGATCCGGGTGCCCCGCTGGACAGCGATTGCCTGCCTGATCGGATTCGCAGTACTGCTGACCGGACTGCCGGTGCTGGCCGCTGCCAGCGGCGACGGAGCCATCCGGTTGCTCGACATCTTCTTCCGCTCGGGGGCACTGGTGTTCGGCGGTGGACATGTTGTACTGCCGCTGCTGCAAGCGGAGACCGTGCAGATCGGGCTCATTCAGCAGGATGCGTTCCTGGCCGGCTATGGTGCGGCCCAGGCGGTGCCAGGACCCCTGTTCACCTTCGCCGCGTACCTTGGCGCGGTGACCACCACGCCGCCCTCGGGACTATCGGGCGCCACGATCGCGCTGGTGGCAGTCTTTCTGCCCGCTGCCCTGCTCATCATCGGCGTGCTGCCCTTCTGGGAGCAGCTTCGCCATGCTCCACGCGCCCAGCGCGGCCTGATGGGTGTCAATGCCGGAGTGGTGGGCATCCTCGCCGCCGCCCTCTACACCCCGGTGTTCACCCAAGGCATCACCTCGACTGCCACGCTCGCGATCGCAGCTGTCGCGTTCGTCGCCCTGACGTCGTGGAAGACACCGGCCTGGGCGGTCGTGATCGCGTCCGGACTGATCGGATGGGCCATCCTGTGAGCACTCGGGGCCAGACTGCCGACTTGGCTACGGGTGCTGCCAGCCGGTGAGTATGGCATTCAGCCCTCGGTCGTACTGGGCATCCGGGTCGAACGCCCATCCGCTGTCGAGCACGGCTGCGAGGTGCGGGTAGGCCTGGCCGGACAGTGTCTGATGCAGGGTGGGGGCAGAGCCTGCACCCATGGGTTCTCCGACCTCCGCGAGGACGTGGCCGATCGTGTAGGTGACGAGGACGTCCAACAGGTCGGCGGTGTCCGCATCGGCGGGCATGCCCGCTGCGATGAGCACGCCGAGCATACGGTCCAGGAGCGCGAATAGCTCGCGTCCCGTGACCGGTCGGGTGCCGAGGATCGCGATGGCACGCGGGTGAGCACGCAATGCGTCGCGGAGGGCATGCATGGCGGCGGCGAGTTGTCGTTGCCAGCTGCTGCCGGGGTCGATGACATCGTCGAGGTCGAGGGAGGCCCAGATCGCTTCGGTGATCCCGTCGAACAGCGCCGCCTTGTTCGGCAGGTAGTGGTAGACGGCCATCGGGTCGACGCCGAGTTCGGCGCCGAGCCGGCGCATGGTGAGCTTGTCCGGGCCGTCGCGATCCACGATGCGCAGCGCAGTGTGCAAGATGTACTCGCGGGACAGGGCTGGGCGAGTGGGACGTTCGGGATTGCTCATGTGGTTCCGATCTTGACCGCACTGGAACGGAAGCACAGGGCGGCAATCAGCGCGAAACCAGCGGCGAACGCGAGGGCGATGCCGGTAGCGGGTGCCACATCGGCGAGGGTTGCGTGCTCCAGGGTCAGGCGGCGCAGGGCATCCAATACCCAGTAGGCCGGGGTGAAGGGAGCCACGGACTGCACCCAGCCGGGGAACGAGGAGACGGGGGCCAGCGCGCCGCCGAGGCCGGCCATGACCATGCCGCCGAGCATCCCGATCGTGTTCGCCTGGTCCATCGTCCGGCACAGCGCGACCAGCATCACACCGAAGCAGACGAGCATGGCGGTGAACACGACCACGATGATAGCGATCGCCAGCACCGATCCATTGGGACGATAGCCGAACAACAGCCCCCCGGCGGTGAACACGAGCGCGGTCTGGGCAAGTTGGACAAGAAAGCGGACGACGACCTTGCCGATGACGATGTCGGCCGTGGAGGCCGGGCTGGCGCGCAACCGGTCCCAGGTTCCCCAGGCATGCTCGCGGAAGAACAAGGTGGTGACCTGCTCGACCGACAAGAACGCATACAGCACGGCGAGCCCGGGAACGGTCTGCTCCGCCCCGGTTGCGTTCGGGTAGCCCGACAAGACCAGCTGTGCCTTCGCGCTGGGAATCAGCACGGCAATGAGGATCAGTGGCAGGACGGTCATGATGACCGACGACGCCGGATCGCGCAGTTGCAGCTGCCAACTGGTGCGCGCGATCGAATAGCTACGCAGCAGCGACATCGCCGACCCCTTCGTCCTCGAGCGGATGTGCGCCCGTGATCGCCAGGTACGCAGCCTCCAGGCTCGGACGAGTGATCTGCACATCGGACAGCTCCGAGGCGTGGCTGCCGAGGGCGGCGAACGCGGTGGCGAGAACGGCCGCCGGATCGCGCACCGGGCTGGTGGGGAACCCACGGTCGGCTCATCCAAGAACAGGATCTCCGGGCGGTGCAGGATCGCCATCCCGGTGTGCAGACGTCGCTGTTGGCCGCCGCTGAGCTGCCCCGCCGGCCGGTTCAGTGCTTCGGGCAGGCCCATCAGGGCGGCGACGTCCTGCACCCGAGTCCGCGCCGTCCTGCCGGTCAGTCCGGCCAGCCCGGCGAAGCAGGCGAGATTCTCCCGCACTGTGAGAGTCGGGTAGATACCCAGCGTCTGCGGGGCGATGCCGAGGTGGCTTGCCGCGGCACGATGATGGCGGAGGGCATCCACACCCGCCACCTGCACGCTGCCGGCATCGGGCCGCTCCAGGCCCGCCAAGATCGAGATGAGCGTCGTCTTGCCCGCGCCGTTCACTCCCATCAGGCCGACCACCTGACCGGCGCTGACCGACAGGTCGACGCCGGTCAGGACGCGATGGTCGCCGACCGACTTCCGGATGTTCTCAGCTGTCAACATGCCGCCTCCCGTGAAGGACTCTACGCCGTAGAACGCCTCTACAGGATAGACCTCATCGGGTTGGAGCGGGCCGGAGGTCTACTGCTCGACCATCAGAACGATTCGTCGTCGTCAGCGTCGGCTTCGGCGCTGGAAATCCGCGCGAGCGCCTCGTGATATGTCCTGATTCCCGACGATCCGCCCTGTTCGGCTACGTCAACCAAGTCGACGAGGCCGACCCCGCGCATGCGCTTGATCAGGGTCTCGAGCAACATGGGCAGGTTCACCCCGGAGACCACGTCGAATCCGGTTCGCCCGGCGATGAACTGCACGGCGGCGTTGTACGGGCTGCCCCCGAACAAGTCGACGAGGAACAGAACCTCCGTGTCGGGCGTGTCCTCAACGATCTGCGTGTACTGGGCGATCAACTCCGCAACGGTCTGGCCCGGCACGAAGTTCACCGCGGACACACCCTGCACATCGCCCAGCAGCATGCCGGCGGCGTCGCGCAACGCGTCCGCAAGGTGTGCGTGGGTGGCAATCACCAGATGAGTCATGTCTTCCCTTCCTTCTGTCTTCTCGTGGGCAGCACGATCACCGGTTGGCCGGGCTGTCGCCGTGCGCACCTTCGTCGTCGTCCATCCTCGCAACAATGCACGCTTCATATGGGCGCAACTGGGACTGCGCCAATGGTTCCGGGTAGTTGGCGATCACAGCCCGCCACCGGTCATACAGCAGAGGCCGGACCTGTTCAGCCGACTGCTCCCGATCCGAGAGGTTGACGATCACGAGCCAGCGTTGCCCCTGCCAGGCCCGCTCATAGACGAACAAAACGGGATCGTCTTCGAGCAGTAGTTCATAGGATCCTTCGATCAAGATCGGTTCCTGGTGACGAAGGGCGATGAGCCGCTGATAGTAGGCGAAGACCGAATCGCGATCGGCCAGCGCCTCGGCAACGTTGATATCCACGTATCGCGGGTTGACTTTCAGCCAGGGCCACGAGCTCGTAAATCCCGCATTCTTGCTGGCATCCCACTGCATGGGGGTACGAGCATTGTCGCGGCCCACCTGCCAGACAGCCTTCGTGAACCGCTCCTCCGAGATCGTGCCGGCATCATGGACGTAGGCGCGGTAAGCGTTCTTGATGTCGATGTCCTGGTAGTCACTCAACTCGTAGTGCGCATTCACCATGCCGATCTCTTCGCCCTGGTAGACGAATGGAGTGGCCTGCATTCCGTGCAGCACCGTGGCGAACGCGTTCGCGCACTGCTTTCGGTACAGGGTGTCGTTACCCCAGCGGGAGACGATCCGTGCCCGGTCGTGGTTCTCGAAATACAAGGCATTCCAGCCACGATCAGCCAGTATGTACTGCCATTTCGACAGCACCTGCTTGAGCTCGCGCACCTCCATCGGCCGCAGGTCCCATTTCCGGTTCACCGAGTTCGGAACGCGGTCGAGTTCGATGTGCTCAAAGGTGAAGATCATGTCCAACTCGGCACGCTCCGGATCCGTGAGCAGACGCGCGATCTCCGGCGTCGAGGCAGGTGCCTCGCCTATGGCGACGCAGTCGTACTTGCTCAGGACCTCCTGGTGCATTTCCCGGAGGAACTCATGCAGTCGCGGTCCGTAGTAATGCATCGGCCCGATGATGAATTCCTTGCCCTCCTGGGGAGGATAGTCCGGGAAGTCGATGTACTTCGAGATCTGGGCGATGACGTCCATGCGCCAGCCGTCGACGCCACGATCCATCCAGAACCGCATGAGATCGTAGATCTCGCTGCGTACCTGGGGATTCTCCCAATTGAGGTCGGGCTGCTTGGACGCATAGTAGTGCAGATAGTACTGATCCCGGTCCGCACAGTATTCCCAGGCGGAGCCGCCGAAGTGTGATCCCCAATTGTTCGGCGGCCCACCATCAGGCCTCGGATCTCGCCACAGGTAGTAGTCGCTGTATGGATTGTCCCGCGATTGCCTGCTGCGGCGGAACCAGTCATGCTCGTCGGAGGTGTGGTTCACCACCAGATCCATGATGACCCGGATCCCCCGTTCGTGGGCACCGTCGATCAGCCGCTGCATATCGTCCATCGTGCCGAAACGGCTGTCGATGCGCCGGTAGTCGCTGATGTCGTATCCGTTGTCGACCTGTGGTGACTCGTAGATCGGGCTCAGCCACAAGGCGTCGACGCCGAGCGAATGCAGATAGTCCAACTTGGAGGTAATCCCGTCGAGGTCTCCCCATCCGTTGCCATCCGAGTCGAAAAAGCTCTTTGGATAGATCTGGTAGATAACGGCGTTCTTCCACCACTTGGTCATATTGATAGTCCCGCCCTCCTAAGCGATCCCGAGCAGGGAAATCAGAATGCCCAGGCCGATGACCCCGAAGATCAGGTAGTTGATGCTGACCTTCCTGCTCAGCAGGTAGTAGCAGAGCAACGTGAGTGACAACGGAATAAGCCCGATGAATATCTGATCCAGCATGTCTTGGAGTTCCAGGACGGACGCGATCCCGCACCTGCTCGCCGCCGCCCTGGACAGCCCGCGCAAGGTCGCTGACCTCGTGAACATTTCGTCCGTCGCCGGCCGCTTCGCTGCCGCAACCACAGCGGGCTACAACGCAACGAAGTTCGGGGTGACTGCCTTCACCGAATCGCTACGACAGGAGTTCGCTCGACGCCACCTACGTGTCTCTGTTATCGAGCCCGGACGAGTGGATACCGAGCTGTTCGATCACCACGAGGGCGAGGCCGAGGGCTTCACCGCCATGTTCGGTCAGATCCAGTACCTCAAACCGGAGGACATCGCCGATGCAGTTGGCTATATTGTCCAGAACCCTCGTTACGTCGCAGTCAACGAGATCGTCATCCGCCCCACCGAGCAGGCCTGAACCCTATGGGCGCGTGTGCCCGGCAGAACTGTCACGCGCAAGCGTTCGTCCATGCTGTCCAGAGCAAAGTGCTCGCACAGCAGCAACGACGGGAGGCAGAGAGTGAAAATGATAAGAACAGCGTTTGTTACGGGAGCCAGCTCCACGACATCGCCCGCAGGGAACGCCGCGCCTACGAGAGCGAACGCGCCGAGCTGCTCGACGAGCGCGGCAAGCTGCTCCAGGCCCACTACGCGGGAGCGATCCCCATCGACCTGCTCAAGACCGAACAGGAGCGCATCAGCCGACGACTCGCGTTCCTGGACGTGCAGATCGAGGCCGGGGACATGGAATACGACCAGGCCAAAGCCCATCTGAACGACTGCCTGGCACTGGCAGGCAACTGCTACAAGCTGTTGACGAGTGTGGACGATTCGCTGCGAAGGACCGCGAACCAGGCCTTCTTCGAAAAGCTCTACGCCCAGGACGACAACCGGATCGAGGGACAGATCGGAGAGCCCTTCAACATCTTCTTCGACCCCGAAATCCAGAAACTCAAACTTCATCCGTCGCTCGTTTGAACAACGGCCATCTAGTCGGGCTGACAGGATTTGAACCTGCGACCCCTTGACCCCCAGTCAAGTGCGCTACCAAACTGCGCTACAGCCCGCTATTCAATTTGCCCGGCGAGGAAGATCACTCCCTCATGCCCGGCGACGGAAGCTTTGCCGATGTGTGTCTCGCCGTCGGGGTCACCACGACCCGTCGAATGACTTTAGCCGACATCGAGATATCTTGCCAGTTGGTTTCGTGACGGCCTCTCGCCCGGCCAGCTCCGCGACCACACGCCGCACCTCCGGCGCTCAGGGTCTCCCGATCTTCGAGCCCCAACCGGACGTGCCACTGCGGTGACCTACCCTGGCTGCATGCATGAGCCGCTTGAGCCAGCCACCATGCAGCGAACGGAACCGCTGCCGCAGCGTCCGCCTGCGTTGTTGCTCGATATCGACGGCGTACTCGTGGTGTCGTGGCAGCCGATAGATGGTGCGCTGGAAGCCATCCGATCTGTCCGCGCAGCGGGGACCCCCATTCGTATGCTCACCAATACCACCTCCCGCTCGCGGCACTCGGTCGTCGAGGCGTTGCGCACGGCAGGATTCGAGGCAGCCGAGGACGAGATAGTCACTGCACCGATCGCGACCGCCGAATACCTCCGCGAACACTTCGAGGGCGCCACCGCGGCATTGCTGTGCAGCGGTGACGTCACCACGGACCTGGCCACGTCCGGGGTCGATCTGGTAGATCTCACCGGCACCGACATACCAGAGCGCACCGACGCCGTCGTGATCGGTGGCGCCGGGGACGAGTTCAGTTATGAAGCCCTCAATCGCGCATTCAACCTCGTCCTCAACGGGGCGTCGCTGATTGCCATGCATCGCGGCTTGTCCTGGCGGACTTCGGCAGGCATGCAGCTTGACACCGGTGCTTTTCTCACCGGCCTCGAACGCGCCAGCGGTGTCGAAGCCACCGTTATCGGCAAGCCGGAGCCGGCCATGTTCGCAGCTGGCCTCGCCAATCTCGGCGTCGCGCCTTCGGAAGCGGTGATGATCGGTGACGACATCGACGCAGACGTGCGGGGCGCTCAGGCTGCGGGCCTTACGGGCGTGCTCGTGCGCACCGGAAAGTTCAGGGCACAGGTGCTCGATTCGCCTGGCGCTGCCCCAGATCTGGTGACCGACTCGATCGTTTCGGCTCTGGCCGCTCTCGGCTATTAGCACTGCTCCCCTCGGGCGCGTGGATTGCGTCAGCTCCGGTCGCTGCCGAACCACCCCAAACCAAGGCTTGGGGGCCAGCAACTCAGCTTCGTCGCACGATCGCATCTGTCGACGCAAGTAACCTTGCAATACAAGGTACAGGCCAGTACCATATAACTCATGGACGATATTCCTACGCAGCTACGCAAGGGTGCGCTGGAGCTCGCTGTCTTGGCCCTGCTGGCCCAGCAACCGCGCTATGGGATTGAGATCGTCGAAGATCTCGGCTCGCGTCCCGGCCTGGAGGCCTCGAGCGGGACCATCTATCCCCTGTTGACCAGGCTGAAGAATTCCGGTCTGGTCAACACCACATGGCGGGAATCGCCGGTCGGCCCGCCACGCAAGTACTACACGCTGAGCGCTGCAGGGGTGCGACATCTCGAGGCCCAACGCAACGCCTGGCTGCAGCTGTCAACGGCACTGATCACCTTGCTCAAGGAGGCCCAGCAATGACTACGTCCCCAATCGATGACTACATCCACGAGGTCGATCATCATCTCAAGCTTCGTGGCCGCGCTCGCCAGCAGGCTCTGGACGACCTGCGCGATGCCCTCAATGAGGCCGCCGATGCGATTGACGATGCCATCGCGCTGGCGGGTCTGCCCGAGGACTACGCGGCGTCCCTCAACGATCAGTTCGCCGACTCCGGCCGCTCCGACACCATTTTGGGCATCCCGAATTCCCTGACCCGAGGCATCGGACGCCGGATGGCGGGCACCTTCAATCCGTCCGATCCGCACCTGATCGTGCCGCGGGTGCTCGGCCTCGGCTGGACGCTCAACATGGGTGCGGTCGCCGTGAAGCTCGGCATGCTCAATCCCGATGATGTGGACGATGAGATTCTCGCCGATGCCGCCGATCACTTGGGCGCCGCCCAGCTGGCCGCGGCAGTGCCCATCGTCCTCGCCGCTGTTGCGACCGCAGGCTTCGGGCTGCGTCGCCACGAGGCGGAGCAGGCCACCGGAAAGTCGCAGACTGCGAACCTCATCGTCGCGGTCGCCATGAACGCCGCCAGCGCCGGACTCCTTGTGGCATCCACAGACCGGCAGACCCCGGCCGCGCAGCGAGTCACGATGCCGTCCCTGGCCGCCTCGCTGGCCACCATCACCGCCGGAATCAGCGCGCAGTACGCCACTCGACCCAAGGGCCAAGCCCTAGTGATTGCAGCCAGTGCGCTGATGCTACCGGTGAATCTGTTGTTCAGCTACGTTCCTGTTCGCGCGGCGCTCAAGCGCAGCCAGTCGTCCAAGAAGCGCCGGTAGATCTCAGTCCAGAAGGTCGTACAACCAGCGCACTCGACGGGCGCTCGCCCCGGCTCTGGTGACCCGAGCGGTCAGCTCTCGATCGCTCGACACGACCGTGACGGCCTTGCCCGCCTCAACCAGGCGTGCAGTCTCCGTCACGATCGCGTCGTCACCAGCCCCGGGAGCTGACTCCAGCCGCAGCCGCGGCGCCGGCGTGACGCCCAGCCGCCCAGCGCCGTCAGAAGCACCGAGCAGGGGAATCGCCGCGCGGGCCTTGCCCTCCAGCACCACGACGAATTCCGGGAACCAGTGGTCGGCAGGCAGCTCCAGCGCAGAAGCGGCTATTCCGGCCGAGGCCAGCGGGGCGATCTTGTTGATCATCTGAGTCGTGGCTCCGGCGCGGTCACGCCACCAGCCATTCGGTGTGGACCCCACCAGATTCGCCGCGTCGACAACGACAACCGGACGAGTGGCCAGCATCGTCTGCAGCATCTGCCAGGAACTCGCGAAACCCGGATGCAGCGGATAGTCGCCGACCTCGCCAACCGGCACCCATTCCAATCCGATGCTCTCGGTGTCCGAGATGACCGGCTCGAACGGGGTGACATCGTCGGCAATGACCGTCGTGTAGGTCCACACACCTCGATCGAGCACGCTCAGCGCGCGCGAGGCCACCGATTCACGCGGGACCCCCGCTTCCTCGGCAGCTTCGCGCAGCGCCCCATCGATGGCAGATTCACCCTGATGCCGAGCGCCTCCGGGCAAGCCCCAGGTGCCACCGTGATGGCTCCACTCGGCTCGGTGCTGCAGCAGCACGCGGTCCTGTTTGTCGAGGACGAGCAGTCCCGCCGCACCGAAACGGCCCCAGTAACGCTCCCCCGTCGGCGCCTCGACCCAGGCATCGCCCGGATCGCGCGGGTGCGGAGGTAGTGGGGATTGTTCGGCAGAAACAGCGGTTGTCACACTTTCAGACTGCCACGCGGCTGTTACGAGCCGATGAACCTGCGGTCACTATTGAGCGAATGGCCGATCAGCGGATTTCCAGTTCCTTCGGCACTGCCTTGAGTGCCTGAGAGATCGGGCAATTGTCCTTCGCCCACTCTGCCTTGGCCTTGAAACCATCGGCATCCAGCCCCGGCACATCACCCGAAACGCTGATAGTGATACCCGTGACACCCTGACCGGCCACGAACGTCACCGCGGCCTGAGTATCGATGCTGGCCGGATCGTGTCCGTCCTCGGACAATGCGTTGCTCAGCGCCATGCTGTAGCAGGTGGCCAGCGAGGCGGCGAGCAACTCCTCCGGGTTCGTGTTGCCCTGACCGGCTTCGGCGCGCTTGGCCCAGCTGACATCGAAGGTCGCGACCCCGGATGTCGTCAGTTCGGTCTGGCCCTTGCCTTGGAACAGATTGCCTTCCCAGTGCGTCGTTGCGGTGCTGATGGTCGGTTTAGGCATGGTATCGCTCCTTGTCGTAAGGGATTTCCACTGATCTCGCCAGCCTACCTTGCTCAGGCAAGGACGGCGAGATCCAGTCGTTTCTACTGCCGATTCAAACACGCGGCCCGGTCAGGATGACGAGCATCTGAGTCGCCCGCGTCATCGCCACATAGCGATCGACGACGGCGGCGACGCCCGCCTGAGGCTCACTGTCCTCGATCAACACGACCAGGTCGAATTCCAGGCCCTTGGCCAGCTCGGGGGTCAGCGACGATACGCGGCCAGGCGTCGAATGCGCCCTCGAGCTGTCGATGACGCAGGCCGTCCCCGTGGGATGGGTGGCCAGCCAGTCGTCGAGGACTGCGTCCAGTTCATCGACGGTGCCGCGATGCACCGGAATGCCGGTGCTCCGTACGGACGTCGGCACATCCGCGTCCGGGATCACCGAGCGGATGACCTTTTCGGCTTGGTCCATGATCTCCACCGGCGTGCGATAGTTGATCGTCAGCCCGGCCAGTCGCACATCGTGGACGCCGAGTGCGTGCAGCCGCTCGTCCCAGTTGCCGTCGAATCCGCTCCGCGACTGCGCCCGGTCACCGACGATGGTGAAGCTTCGCGACGGGCATCGCCGCAACAGCATCTGCCACTGTGCATCAGTCAGATCCTGGGCCTCGTCGACGATGACGTGTGCGAATGGGCCATCAAGGAGGTTCCGGTCTGCCGAGGGCACGGCGTCATCGTCGAGCAGACTGGTCCGCAGATCGTCTCCACGGAGCATGGGCAGTGCGCTGTCAGGGTCGTCATCGGTACTGAGAATGTAATCGACGACATCGTCCATGTACTCGCGCTGTTCGGTCAGGGTGCGACGTCGCAGTTGAGCGCGCCGCGACGCCTGCGGATCGCCGAGACGCTGCCTCGCGGCGTCCAGCAGTGGCAGATCCGACAGTGTCCAGGCGCGCGGCTCGGCGCGCTGCAAGCGGTAGATCTCATCGCGGCCAAGCCAGGGCGCACAACGGTGCAGATAGGCCGGCACGCTCCACAGGTCGCCGACCAGGTCGCCCGGGTCGAGAATCGGCCATGCCCTACTGAAGTGCCTTCTCAGATCGGGGTTGGTCGTCAGCGACCGGTAGAGCAACTCGGATGGGATGTCATCGTCGTTCTTGTCCATCAGGATATCGAGCAGCGCGAACCAGATCTCGTCGCGGCTTTCATTGTGGGGCGTCGCATGATCGCGGGCATCGAATGCCTCGCTCCAGTCGTCGGCATCGAGCTCGATCTCGTTCCAGTCCGTTTCCACCAGCAGCGTCTCGGTCGGAGGTTCCTCGTAAAACGCCACGGCCGGTTCTATGGCACTCACCATGGCCGTGGACGCCTTGAGCGCAGCTGTGTCCGGATCGCGCTCGACCCCAGCCGCGCGACCCTCGGGGACCAGATCCCGCAGCGTGCAGGTTGCCACACCCTCCTCGCCGAGGCTCGGCAGCACATCGGCGATGTAGTTGAGATAGGGCTGGTGCGGCCCGACCACCAGGACTCCTCCGCGATGGCCGTCCAGACGCGGATCGGAGTACAGCAGATAGGCCGCCCGATGCAGCGCGACGATCGTCTTGCCCGTGCCGGGGCCGCCCTCGACAATCAGGGCACCTTTCGAATCGGCCCGGATGATGGCATCCTGATCGGCCTGGATCGTGCTCAGCACATCGCGCATCTTCGGAGAGCGGACGGCGCCCAGGCTGGCGATGAAAGCCGACTGGTCGTCCAGGGCAGTGTTGCTCTCGAGCGCTTCGGCAGTGAACACCTCGTCCCAGTAATCACGGATGCGGCTGTCCCGCCATCGATAGCGGCGGCGACTGAGCAGGCCCATCGGCGCGGCATGAGTGGCAGCGAAGAAGGGCTCGGACGCAGGCGCCCGCCAGTCAATCAGCAACTGCTGCTCGTGATCGTCGCTCAGGCCGACGCGTCCGATATAGATCGGCCGTCGCGGGTTGTCAGCCCGAACCATTCGCCCCAGACAGATGTCGAGACCAAACCGCTGCAGGATCCTCAGCTGCGCCGATGCATGGCGGATCTGCGAGTCACGTTCCGAGGCGGCTCCTCCTTTGCCGCCGGGAGCCCTGCGAAGCTCGTCGAGTTGAGCCGACAGCTTCGCGGTTCGCTGCTTCAGACAAGCCGAGACTGCTGCGAAATGCTCGCGGTCAGCATCGATCAGGTCGGGATCGGCTTTGGCCGGATTGGACAGGGCAAAGGTGTCGAGAATTTCGGAGGTCATGGTGCTCCTTCCGGCGATGGCAGATGAGGCAGCCGCCATTGTGCGCCCAGATGGGGGCCTTGCGGCAAGCCCCCTGGTGGGCTATAACCTGGAAATGCAACGACGCGCATTTGTTGCCGGCCGAGCGACTAGCGTTGCCGCATGAGCCTCACGCTGGGAATGATCACCACAGACTCCGTGGATCCTCTACCACTCGCCCATTGGTGGGCAGACCGTCTTGGCGGGCAGATCATCCAAGAAAACGATGGCTGGTTCGTCATAGTCTCCACTCCGATTGGGATCCTGGCCTTCCAGAAGATCGACGACCCCACACCGGGAAAGAACCGCATTCACCTCGATCTCGGCACAGATACCGACCTGGAGACAACCGTCTGGGCTTTCTTGGATGCCGGAGCCAGCCTGGTCGGCGAACGCAACGAACAGGGATTCCGGTGGTTCACCCTTGCCGATCCGCAGGGCAACCAATTCTGCATCGCTCCGCAGGGCTGACCGCTTGGTTGCCTGGGGCAGTCAGCGATCCTTGCGCTTGGCCCTGGCCCGGACCTCAATGTGGATGGGGCTGCCCGTGAAGCCGAATTCCTCGCGCAGCCGGCGCTCGATGAAGCGGACGTACTGGGGATCCATCTGGCCCGAGGTGAACAGCGCGAACGTCGGCGGCGCGGTGTGCGCCTGCGTTCCGAACAGGATGCGCGGCTGCTTGCCGCCCCGCACCGGGTGCGGATGGGCCGCCACCACGCGTCCGAGGAAAGAATTGAGCTGACCCGTGGTGACCCGCGTCTCCCAACCGCGCAGCGACAACTCGATTGCCTTCGACAGTCTGTCGACATTGCGGCCGGTCAACGCCGAGATGTTGACCGACGGAGCCCACGCCCAGGCATTCAGATCGCGCTCGATCTCGCGGTCGAGATAGCGCCGACGCTCCTCGTCGGTGAGGTCCCACTTGTTGTAGGCGATCACCATCGCCTTACCGGCCTGCTCCACCTGCGACAAGATCTTCAGATCCTGCTCGGCGACCGGTTCGGACGCATCGATCACCACGACGCAGCATTCGGCCCGTTCGATCGCCGCCTGGGTACGCAGCCACGCGTAGTACTCGCTGCCGCTGGCCTCCTTGACGCGCTTGCGGATCCCGGCGGTGTCGATCAACCGGTATTCCTGGCCGCCGATGCTCACCAGTTCGTCGACCGGATCGACAGTGGTCCCCGAGACGTCGGATACTACCGATCGGTTCGCTCCGGCCAGCTTGTTCAGCAGCGACGACTTGCCGACGTTGGGCTTCCCGACGATCGCCACCCGGCGCGGTCCCCCGACCTCGACCGGACGCAGCGCATCGCTGGACGGCAGCACCGCCAGCAGCGCGTCCAGCATGTCGCCGGTGCCGCGACCGTGCAACGCCGAAACCGGCCAAGGTTCGCCCAGCCCCAGATTCCACATGGTCGCTGCATCGGCCTCGGCGCGCTGATCGTCCACCTTGTTGGCTGCCAGCACCACCGGCTTGCGACTGCGCCGCAACACCTGGACGACGGCCTCGTCCTCGTCGGTGGTGCCGACCGTGGCGTCCACCACGAAGAGCACGGCATCGGCGAGTTGAATGGCGATCTCGGCCTGCTCAGCGATCTGCGCGGCCATGCCGGTGGCATCCGAGGCCCAACCGCCGGTATCGACGAGCACGAATTCGTGCCCGGCCCATTCGGCGTCGTAGCTCACCCGGTCCCGAGTGACCCCAGGGGTGTCCTGGACGACAGCCTCGCGTCGTCCCAAGATTCGGTTGACGAGGGTGGATTTGCCCACATTCGGCCGCCCGACCACCGCGACCACGGGACGTTCGGCGGGCAGTTCGGTATCAGCGGGTTCACTCACTCGCTCAACGCTACCCGACCGCGGTTGTCAGTGCGCTCGGGCGGGTTCGCGCAACTCTGCCGGTACCAGGCCGATGACCTTGTCGACGACCTGCTCAAGGGTCAGTTCGGTGGAGTCGATCAGCACCACACCAGCAGCCGGAGTCTCGAACTTGCTGGACGCCGAGTCGGCCGCGTCGCGCCCGACCACCTGCTCGGTGACGGTCTTGCGGTCGGCGGCACCGTTCAGTTCGGCTTCTCGCCGGGCGATCCGGCGAGCAGGATCGGCCTGGAGCAACACCCGCAGGTCGGCGTCAGGGGCGACAACCGTGGTGATGTCGCGTCCTTCGACGACGATGCGTCCGCTCGCGGCGATGATCGCCCGCATCCTCGCGTTGAGCGACCGACGGGCATCGCGGACCGCCGCATAGCCGGATACCATCCCGGAAACCTCGGGACGGTGCAGTCGTGCTGTGACATCGCGTCCGTCGAGGGCCACCGTGAATCCGGCCGGTGACGGGGTGATTTCCAGCGGCAGGTCACGCGCCGCAGCGACGACCGCATCGGTGTCGTCGGCGGCGATCCGGTGATCGGCACACCACACAGCCAACGCCCGGTACATCGACCCGGTGTCCAGGTAGGCGCACCCGAGCCTGGCCGCGACCTCGCGCGAGGTCGACGACTTGCCGGCCCCACTCGGTCCGTCCACGGCTATCACCAGTCCAGGTCGCCTGGCAGCGTTCACCACGAGTTCTCATCCTTTCCGGGCCCGAGCCCGACTCTCAGGAGCGCAATCCCCAACCATGTTCGCGGATCAGCTGCCGCAGTGCATCGGCGCGCTCGGGCGCCACATCGATCGACAGGTAGCCGGCCGGACGATCAGGATCGTGTTCGATCGACAGGTCCTCGATGTTCACGCCGTTGGTCGTGATGCTCGCGAACAGCTGGCCCAGCGCGCCGGGCGCGTCCGGGATCTCCACCACGACCGAGATCACCTCATCGGGGCGCTTGCCCCGTTTGCCGGGCAGTGCCCGGACACCCTCATTGCCGCGGGTGAGCAGATCGATGACGACTCGTGGATCATCCAGCGCACCGATCAGATGATCGAGATCGTCGCGCATCGCCACCAGCTGTTCGCGGATCGGGGCGGTGTTCGCCGACACGATCTGACGCCACATCGTCACATCGGACGCCGCGATCCGCGTCACATCGCGGACCCCCTGCCCGGCCAGCCGCAGGTCTTCGGACGGCACCTGCGCCAGCCGCGCGGCAGTCAGGCTGGCGACCAGCTGCGGGAAATGGCTCACCTCGGCGACCGCCCGGTCGTGCTCGGCCGCGTCCAGTTCACGGATGCGGGCCTGGCAGGTGAGCGCCAGCTGGCGGGTCCGCTCGACCGCCCAGTCCGGGTTCTCCGGACGTGCACTGATCACCCAGGTGCGGTCGACGAACAGCTCAGGGGCGGCGGTCAACGGGCCGGACTGATGCGAGCCGGCCATCGGGTGCCCACCGACGTAGCGCCGGAGATTGATGTGCAGCGCCTGCAGATCCGAGGTGATCCTGGCCTTCACCGATCCGACATCGGTGACCACCGCATTCGGGTACTTCTCCAGGCTGGCGGCGACGACCTGGGCGATCACCGCGGGCGGGGTGGCGACCACGACCAGCTTCACCTGTGCCGGATCGGGCGCCTCCAAGCGCCCGGCCCCTCGTCCAGCGGCAACGATCGCATGCGAGCGGTCGCGGTCCTTGAGATGGACGACCACGCCGGCCTCGCTCAGAGCACAACCGATGGACGCTCCCACCAGCCCGGTGCCGATGATCAGCGCCGGCGATATCTGTTCGATGCCCACCTCAGTCGTCGCTCAACAACTGGCCGAGTTCGGCAGATCCGATGCGGCGGAACGTGCGCAGCTGGGTGCGCGTCCGATCAAGTACCGCCACCTCCAGGGCGATGCCATCGGAGAAACCGGCGGAGGCGAGCCGGATGGCCTGCCCGAGTCCGGCGTCGGCAGCGAAGTCACGGGCGATCGCCGCGTGCAGAGTCTCGGCGGCGCCGCCGACCACGGTGAAGCCGGGCTCATCGGTGATCGTTCCGTCGAATCCGATCCGGAAGACCTGATCCTGCTGGGGGGCCGGGCCGAGTTCGGCCACGATGAGTTCGACCTCGAAAGGCTTGTCGACACCCGAGCTGAAGGTGGTCCCCAGCTGCTGGGCGTACTGGTTGGCCAGCCCGCGTCCGGTGACATCACGGCGATCGTAGGAATAGCCGCGCAGGTCGGCGTACTGGATGCCGGCGATGCGCAGATTCTCGAACTCGTTGTAGCGTCCGACCGCGGCAAACCCGATCCGGTCGTAGATTTCCGACACCTTGTGCAGCGTGTGGCTGGGGTTCTCCGCAACGAACGCGATGCCATCGCGATACTGCAGCACCACCACCGAGCGCCCACGGGAGATCCCCTTGCGGGCGAACTCCGCACGGTCCTTCATCTGCTGCTCGGGGGCAACATAGAACGGCAGACTCACAGCATCTCCAGCACTCGGGTGGTGATCTCGGCGACCTGGTCGCTGCTGAGCTGGCGCACTCCGCCGGCGCTGGCACTCATCACGACCGGGAAAATACTGCGGGCCAGGTCGGGCCCGCCGGTGGCCGAGTCGTCATCGGCCGCGTCGTACAGTGAGCGGATCGCAGCGGCGATCGCGGCGTCCTCGCCGAGCCCCGGACGATGGGTCTTCTTCAGCGAGCCCCGCGCGAATGCCGCGCCCGATCCGATGGCGTGGAAGCCGGTCTCCTCGTAGCGTCCGCCGGTGGCGTCATAGCTGAAGATGCGGCCTTGCCGACGCTGGATATCCCAACCGGCCAGCATCGGGATGACGGCCAGACCAGCCATCGCCTGGTCAAGATTGCCGCGCACCAGGGCGCCGAGCCGGTTCGCCTTGCCGTCCAGGCTCAGCGGAAGACCCTCGACCTTCTCGTAGTGCTGCAGCTCCACCTGGAACAGTCGCACAAGTTCGATCGCGATACCCGCGACACCGGCAATCCCGATGATCGAGTACTCGTCGGCACCGAAGACCTTCTCGATGTCGCGCTGGGCGATCAGGTTGCCCATGGTGGCCCGGCGATCGCCGGCCATCACAACCCCACCGTCGAAGGCCGCGGCAACGATCGTGGTGCCGTGCGGGGCCAAGTCCGTACCCAGGCCGCCGGACCGAGGCAACGCTTCGGGGGCAACGCGCTCGGCGAAGCGTGTGAACGAACTGGTCAGCTCGAAGGTCCCGGAGTTCTCCATGATTGAGAAAGCCTACCCCGAGGCGGCCCCGCCGCCCGATTCCTGCCCACGGCGATGGCTATACGATGTCGCTAGCGGCACACAGCGGTGCCCGGACGAACGAAGGTGAGAAACACATGCGTTTCGTTGACAAGACTGGCCTGTTGGCCGGTAGCGAATTGGAACTCCTGGGTGATGGCTCGGTACTGGCCGAATGGGCGGAGGGCCCCGTCTGGCTCCCGGAGCAGGCGGCTCTGCGCTACAGCGACATTCCCGGCAACCGCATCCTGCAGTGGAGTGCTGCCACCGGCCTGGTCAGCGTCTACCGCGAAGGTGTCGAGTTCACCAACGGACGCACCACAGGCCTGGAGGGCGAGGTCATCCAGTGCTCGCACGGCAACCGCTGGGTCGAGGTCGACCGCGGCGACGAACCGGCGCCGCTGGTCAGCGACTGGCACGGCCGCCGGTTCAACTCCCCCAATGATGTCATCGTGAAGTCCGACGGGACCATCTGGTTCTCCGACCCTTCCTACGGCATCTTCCGCGGCAGGGAAGGCCATCCCGGCCGACTCGAGTACCGCGATCACTGGGTCTTCCGGCTCGATCCGGTCACTTGCGAATGCGAACCGGTGATCATGGATGTCGAGATGCCCAACGGCCTGGCTTTCTCACCCGACGAGTCGCTGCTGTACTCCTCGGACAATTCGATCGATCTGCCGAGCGAGGAGCCGAATCCTGACGGCACCCACGCCATTCGCGTCTACAAGGTGATCGACGGACGCCTGTGCAAGGGCGGACGAGACTTCGTCCTCGTCCAGGACGGCATCGCCGATGGCATCAGAGTCGACGAACTCGGCAATGTCTGGAGTGCGGAGTTCAGCGGCGTCCACGTGTACAGCCCCGGCGGCGAAGAGATCGCCTACATTCCCTCAGCCGAGGGTCACGTGGGGAACCTCTGCTTCGGCGGAGACGACGGTACCGACCTGTTCGTCTTGTGCACCACGCAGGCCTACCGGCTGCCCACCACCGTGCGTGACGCCTCGCATGTGCTGCGGGCCCGGCTCTGACCGCAACTGCCGCGACTCGCCCGCCCGCTAACAGATCCCGCCAAGCAGCTTTGTTACGCTGAGGCACGTCAGATGCTGCTTCAGCGTTGCTGGCTGAGGAAGATCGGGGGATCACAGATGAGCGCTCGGGCTGCTGGACCAGGCCGTGCCCCGGGAGCCCCATTGGTGGGCGTCCTCGCACTAGCGCTGCTCGCCGGCTGCTCCGAGCCCCCTGCGGTCGAGGGATGGACGCCACCGGGCTGGCACGATCACGCGGGTGTGCGGCTGGCTGCATCCGATACCGATACGGCCGCAGCGCTGAACGACCTGGGGTTCATCCGCATGCGGATCCGCAATGATGCCGCCGGATACCAGGCCCGGTATGTCCAGATCGCCGGCGCGGGCGAGTTCAACAAGCGCGTTGATGCGATGATCCGCGCACCACTGGCTCAGCTCTCGTTCACACCGGAGGCCTTCCCGTCGGGTTCCGGTCTGGCCGATCGTGGCTGTCTACCCGGTTCCGCCGGCTGGGATGCCGACCGGGTGCTGACCGACCCGGCGACCGGTCCCGCCAATGCGACAGGCACCGCGATCACCTGCGAGGTCATTGCCGCCTTCGGTTCGATCGTCGGGGTGACCATGCGCACGGTCACCGGCACCGCCGGCACTGTGACCGCCGATCAGAAGACGACGCTGTATGCCGACGTCGCCGGCGGCACCGTGACCGATGCGGCGGCTTTCTGGAAGCCGGACGCAGCCTCCGACGTGTGGACCAGGACCGTCGAGCAGCTTCGTCGCCAGGCCGGTGGCCTGAGCAGCGCCCCGATCGCGCCACCATCGGACGAGCAGACGGCACTGGCGGCGCAGGCTCTCGCCGATGTCCGGGAACGGGACGACGGCACGGCCACCATCACCCTTCCGCCCGGTATCGCCTCCCCCGAACTCGCCGGGCTGGGTCTCGATCAAACCACCGCCGCCACCAGCATCGAAGCCGATTCGGACCTGCTCGCCGGATGGCAGACCGACGCCGCGGCTGCGCTCGAGAACCAGCGCAACACCCCCTTCGCCGGTTTGCCGGCCTGGAACGCGAGCCTGCCGGTCGACTGCTCATTGCACACCTGCGTCGCCGTGACCTATGACGACGGTCCCGGCCCCTACACCAAGGACCTGCTGAAGACACTCCTGGCCGCACAAGCCGGCGCCACCTTCTTCATGCAGGGCAAGAACATCACGGGCAACACCGACATCGTGCGGGCCGTCGCCGCCGACGGCCACGACATCGGCAGCCACACCATGACCCATCCCGATCTCACCAAGGTCGGGCCCGACAAGGACCGCGCCGAAGTCGTTGGCTGCGCCGATCTCATCGCGGGAATCACGGGTGAACCCGTCACCTTCTTCCGCCCACCGTACGGTGCGGTCAACGATGCCGTGCTGGCCGCCATCGGCAAACCGGCGATCCTCTGGTCGATCGACACCAACGATTGGCAGGGGCCTGGCCGCGCCGCGCTGATTCAGCGTTCGGTGCCGGTATCGAAACCCGGCGACATCATCTTGTTCCACGACACCCACCGGGATTCGGTCACCGCAGCCAGTGATGTCATGGCAGGTCTCCAGGACCGCGGCTTCACCCCCGTGACGCTGACGCAGTTGTTCGGCGGCAAGATACCGCCGGGCAAGGTGACCCGCCGATGAGTACGGGCCGCCGCAAGTCCCCCAGACGCTTGAGCCGGGCGGGCAGGCTGATCCGCACGGTTGTGCTGGTGCTCTTCGCGACCGGGGTTGGCTACGCTGTGACCCTCGGCCCGCTGCACGCGGCCCGGGCCAAGGCGGAGATCTCCGATGGCGTCCAGGCCATTGAGATCGCCGACGGTGTCACCGTCACGCCGGCGCAGCACTGGCTGGCCGAGCCACTCGTGCACGACCTCCTCCGGGTCCCGGTGCTGCCGGATCTGCGATCGCCACGGGTCTACCTCGGCGGTCATGCCGGGTTGCTGCTGCGTTCTCCCGATCGTGTGCTCGCCGTCGAGATCGAGTCATCCGGACCAGGTGCCGAGCCCGAAGCCGAGGCGCTTCTACGCCAGAAGGCTTCCGCCATCATCGGTGCCGGCGCTGAGTTGCCCGCGGTGCGCACCGAGACGCTGGCCTCCGGCCACACCGTCTGGCATCTGGACGATGTCTTCGCAGTGCTCGCGGTGGTCGATCGCGGCGGCACTCTGGTGACCGTGACCGCCGAACGCCCCGACGGCGAGTCGATCGAGGCCTACCGACCTGCCATCGGCCAGCTTCTGGAGACCGTGCACTAGGCGCGGCTTAGCCGAGTTCGCTCGCCCGGGTCCGGTTGGCCTCCAGATGTTCGGGACGCACATTGCGCGGGATCGGGCCGACGTAGTCGGGCCCGTATGCTCCCGGCGCCGGGCGACGCTTGCGCAGCGGAGCGATCACCCCCGGAGCCATCCGCCGGGTCATCACCAGGAAGCCGGTGTGCGCGGTAGTGGCGTGCCCGGGCCGGATCGCCAGGCCCTCGGCGTGCCAGTCGCGCACCATGACCTCGGACGCGGTCGGCTCGGTGAACCCACCATCGGCGCGCAGGGTGTCCATCACTCGTCCCATCTGGGTGGTGGTGGCCACGTAGCAGCACAGAATCCCGCCCGGCTCGAGCACGCCGGCGACTGCTTCCAGACAGTCCCAGGGTGCGAGCATGTCGAGAATCGCGCGATCGATCGGTTCGTCCTCGATGACCTCGGCCAGGTCGCCGAGACTCAGCGTCCACGACGGGTGCGGGCCGCCGACGAACTGTTCGACATTGGCCCGCGCCACCTCGGCGAACTCGGCTCGCCGCTCGTAGCTGTGCAGCTGCCCGGTCGGGCCGATCGCGCGCAGCAGCGCCAGGCTGAGGGCACCAGAACCGACCCCGGCCTCCAGCACGCGGGCACCAGGGAAGATGTCGGCGCGCATCAGGATCTGCGCGGCGTCCTTGGGGTAGATCACCGCTGCCTCGCGCGGCATCGAGACCATGTATTCGTTCAGCAAAGGCCGGAAGACCAGGTATTGCAGGCCACCGACCGTGGTGACCACCACACCTTCGGGCTGCCCGATGATGTCGTCGTGCGCCAGCCCGCCCTTGGTGGTGTGAAAGGTCTTGCCCGCCTCCAGCAGCAGCGACTTGCGGTGTCCCTTGGCGTCGGTGAGCGAGACCCACTCGCCGGCGCGCAGCGGCCCGGTGTGGACGCCGGAATAGGCCGCCGGGTCGAGTTCACTCATCCGCTGCTTCCTTCAGCTCGTGCCAGATCCGGGCCAGGTCGTTGACTGTGAGTCCGGCCAGCGTCGGGATCAGCAACTGACCGGGGTGTTCGTCCAGGTCTTGCATGCACGGCACCGCGATGACCGCCGCCCCGGCCGCGCGTCCTGCCGCGGTGCCGTAGATCGAGTCCTCCACCACGATGCAGTCGTCCGCGGCTGCCCCCAGACGCTCGGCCGCCAGCAGATAGCTGTCCGGGGCGGGCTTGCTGCGAGGCATCTCGTCACCGGCGATCACCACGTCGAAGATGCCATCGGGCACCTTGGCCAGTGCCGCGTCGATCATGTCGCGCGGGCTGGCCGAGACCAGCGCCATCGGCACGCCCTTGGCGTGCAACTCGATCAGCAGCTCGCGGGCACCGGGAAGCCAGGGCAGCGGCTCTTCGTTGATCCGCTGGATCACTCCGTCGACGATCTGCTGCCACAGTTCCGGACCCTCGATCTGCGGAGGCTCACCGTGTACTGCTTCGTGGGCATCGAACAGCGCCCGAATCGACACCGCCGCGGATACCCCGCACAGCTTGACGGCCTGCTCGTAGGCATACGGCACCCCGTAGGAGGCCATGACCTCGATCTGGGAGGCGATCCACACCGGCTCGGTGTTGGCCACCGTCCCATCGAAGTCCCACAGCACGGCTCTTGGTCTGGTCTGGCTTTGCACTGGCCCATTGTCGCAGCCAGGCCGGGCAGCACCCAATCCAGGCTGTAGCCCATGGTTGACAGCTGACCGGCACATCGGCGTTGATCTTCGGAAATACTGGGGGCGTCACCATCCACCCCATGAGTGAAGGGATTGTCCCCATGAGCAGTAGCGATCCGTCGACTGTTCCCGCACCTCAACCGCCGCCCGACCCGGCCGAACGCAGAGCCGACGAGAGCATCGGCAGCGCCGCCCAGGTACCACCGCCGGGACCGGCACCGCAGACCGGCCCTCCGATAGCTCGAGCGCCGCAGCCGGGTGCCCAGCCCGTTCGGTTGCCAGCACCGCAGTCGAGCTTCAAGCAGCCGTTCGCGAAGGGCTTCGGCGCCGGTCTGGGCCTCACCGTCGGCGCAGGAGCAGTCGCCCTCGTCCTGACCGTCGTGAGTCTGCTGGGCATGGGCTTGATCTCCCGCACGCTCGGCAACGTGGCCACCAGCGCCCAGAACAGCCTGAGTCACGTCTGGGGACCGGCCAATGCCTCGAACACGCTGCTGGCCATCAACATCTCGGGAGTCATCGACAACACCGGGAGCGCAACGCTGTACAGCTCGGCCACCTACGGTTATGAGATCGCCGACCAGCTGGACGCCCTGAAGGCCGACGACTACGCCGGCGTGGTCTTGTTGATGGACACCCCCGGCGGCACCATCAGTGGTTCTCGGGCGATCGCCGACGCGATCGTCCGCTATCAGGAGCGCACCGGCAAGAAGGTGGTCGCCTATGTGCAGGCGATGGCCGCGTCCGGCGGTATGTACGCGATGGCTCCGGCTGACCTGATCATTTCCGATCACGGGACGCTCATCGGCAGCATCGGTGTGATCATGGGCCCGTTCGAGTACTACCGGGACGTGACCGGACTCACCGGCAACATCCTCACCTCCGGTGTCATCACCACCGGCGGTATCACCCACGAGTACCTCACTCAGGGCACCGGTAAGGACTTCGGCAATCCGTTCCGTGAGATGAGCGAGCAGGAGCGAGCCACGTACACCAACGGAATCGCGATCGAATACCAGCAGTTCGTCGACTATGTCGCACAGCACCGCGGCATTCCGGCGGATCGCATCGTCAATGAGCTGGGCGCATACATGTTCGACCCGCAGACAGCGATCGACAAAGGGCTGGTCGACGAGGTCATGGGCCGCCCCGATGGGTTCCTGCGTGCCGCCGAGGTCAGCGGTGTGGATCCGAGCGATACCAAGATCGTCTCCCCCGCGATGCCGAGCGGCCTGGCCCAGTTGTTCGGGGTACAAGCCCGAATATACGGCCACAATGTGCCGTTGAGTACGGTCGATGGGAGCACACCGACCAGTTCGATCTGTGTCGGATCCCCGACCGTGCTGGCGTTCGCGGGAGATTTCACCAGCGTCTGCGGCGGCTGATCTGCATTTGGACAGTCTCAGGTCGGTGCTCGTCATCAGCAATCCGCGGGCGCGTCAGATCTGGTGGAGCTGAGTCGATCATCTCGAGGCACTGTGTACGGCCGATGGCGCCGGCATCAGCGGGCTGTTAGCTGCTTTTGAGGCTGCTGAGCCGAATTGGTGCCCGGACCATCGCCTAGACTCCGACGATGAGCCACAGCCCGCGATCTCGGCTGGATACCGCCGCTGTTCAGCGCAGGACGGTCTGGACGCTGGCTGCTGCCCAGGTCTTCTCCGGGCTGAGTGCAGGCTCGACGCTCACGCTCGGGTCGATCCTCGCCGTGCAGTTCGCTGGCGCCGAGGTCTGGGCCGGCGCTAGCAATACCGCTGTGACGCTCGGCACGGCTTGCACGGCGGTCCCGCTGTCACGTATGGCTTTGCGCACGGGCCGGCGGGGCGCGCTGGCGAGCGGGCTGTGCGGCGCGATCGTCGGCACCGTTCTGTTGGTGTACGCCGTGATCATTCAGTCATTTCCGGTCTTGGTGCTGGGTAGCTTCGGCGTGGGCGTGGCGAATGCAGTGAATCTGCAGGCCCGATTCGCTGTCACGGATCTGGCGCAGCCGGAGCGCCGCGGCCGCGATCTGTCGTTGGTCGTGTGGGCCATCACCATCGGCGCTGTCTTCGGTCCGAACCTGGTCGCCCCCGGCGCTGTGGTTGCCGCTGCGCTCGGGTTGCCGTCCAGCGCCGGGGCATTTCTAATTTCTGCGGCCGGGATGATCATCGGATGCGCGATCATCTGGTGGGGGCTGCGTCCTGATCCCCTGCTGGTGCGGGCCGGACTTGATGCGGGCGGCGATCTGATCCGCGGTGGTGCCGATGCGTCATCCGCCAGTGGCTGGGCCGTGGTCCGTCGCTATCCCGCAGCGGGCGCCGTGATGGTCGTCATGGCCGGCGCGCACGCCGCCATGGTGGCAGTGATGACGATGACACCGGTGCATCTGCACCACGAGTCAGCGGCCGGCGCAGCTGAGGCGGGGACGATCGGGCTCATCGGGTTGACGATCAGCCTGCATATCGCCGGCATGTTCGCCTTCTCTCCGATCATGGGCTGGCTGACCGACCGCTACGGTGCCTGGCGCACGGCGCTGGGCGGCCTGACGGCTCTGCTCGTTGCCACCGGTGGTGCAGCCGCCTTCAGTCATCACACGCTGCTGGTCATCAGCTGCCTGGTCCTGCTGGGCGTGGGCTGGTCCGCGGCCACGGTGGCCGGCTCCACTCTGCTGGTGGAGACGCTGCCGGCGGAGCACCGTGTTGCGGCTCAGGGTTTCAGCGACGCCGTAATGTCGTTCGCCGCGGCAGCGGCCGCGCTGGCCGGCGGCCCGGTCATGGCCGTTGCCGGTTTTCCTGGCGTTGCGGTGGTGGCTGCGGCCGTTTCCTTGCTCGCGGTGGGAGTCGCCGCTCGTTTCGCCGCACGCTGAGCCGGTTTCGAGCCCGGGCGCCTCCCGATCCGAACCAAACATCAAACTTGGGTAGGGTTGTCCCCCACTGTGGGCGATAACCCTACCCAAGTTGCCTGACTGCTGGTCAGTGACTGGCGCGCGGCACCCCGAAGGTCTGGGAGACTCGCTGGTATTTGACTGCCGGGCCCAGGACCATGCCATCACCCAGCTGTTCGACCATGCTGCGCTGTATCTCCTGCCAGGGCGTCTGGGACGCGGGGAACGAGAACCCGCCGGCCGCATCGAGCGCTCGCCGGCGCTCGGCCAGTTCTTCGTCCGGAACCAGAACATCGGCAGTGCAGCTGTTGAGGTCGATGCGTACGGTGTCGCCGGTCTGCAAGATGGCGAGCCCGCCGCCGGCCGCGGCCTCGGGTGAGGCATTGAGTATCGAAGGCGAACCGGAGGTACCCGACTGGCGGCCGTCTCCGATGCATGGCAGCGAATGCACGCCCCGTTTGATCAGCTCGGCAGGCGGTTGCATGTTCACCACTTCCGCCGCACCGGGGAAACCGATGGGTCCAGCTCCGCGGATGAACAGCAGGCAGCTCTCGTCGATCATGAGTTCCGGATCATCGATTCGCGCGTGATAGTCCTCCGGACCATCGAAGACGATCGCCCTGCCCTGGAGCACGTTCGGCTCTGCCGGGTCCGACAGATAGCGCTCCCGGAACTCGTCGGAGATCACGCTGGTCTTCATCACTGCGCTGTCGAACAGATTCCCGTGCAGCACCAGGAAACCGGCATTGTCGACCAGCGGTGCGTCGTAGCGGGCGATCACATCGCGATCCGTCGCGGCGGCTGTACGGCAGTTCTCACCGATGGTGGCGCCGTTCACAGTCAGCGCCTCGGTATGAATGAGGCCGTGCTCCATCAGCTCATGCACCACCGCGGGCACCCCGCCGGCGCGGAAGAACTCCTCGCCGAGGTATTCACCGGCCGGCTGCATGTTGAGCAGCAGGGGAACCTCGTGTCCGATGCGCTGCCACTCGTCCAGCGGCAGCTCCACGCCGATGTGCTGGGCGATCGCACCGATGTGGATGGGTGCGTTCGACGATCCGCCGATCGCAGAGTTCACCACGATCGCGTTCTCGAACGCCTCGCGCGTCAAGATGTCCGACGGCTTGAGATCCTCGGCAACCATCTCCACGATCCGGCGCCCCGTCTGGTAGGCCATGCGGGCGCGCTCCCGGTACGGTGCCGGAATAGCCGCGCAGCCGGGCAGGCTCATGCCGAGCGCCTCGGCCAACGCGTTCATCGTGGAGGCGGTACCCATCGTGTTGCAGTGCCCTGGCGACGGTGCAGCGGAGGCGACCAGCTCGACATAGGTCTCCTCATCGATCTCGCCGGCGGCGAACAGCTCGCGTGCCTTCCACACGATCGTGCCCGATCCGGTGCGTTCGCCCTTGTACCAGCCGTTCAGCATGGGCCCACCCGACAACACGATGGCCGGGATGTTCACGGTGGCCGCAGCCATCAGGCAGGCCGGCATCGTCTTGTCGCATCCGGTAGTCAGCACGACGGCGTCGAGCGGGTAGCCGTAGAGCACTTCGACCAATCCGAGATAGGCAAGATTGCGGTCCAGCGCAGGCGCGGGACGCTTGGCGCTCTCCTGCAGCGGGTGCACCGGAAACTCCAGCGCGATCCCGCCCATCTCGCGGATACCCTCCCGCGTCCGCTCGGCCAATTCCAGATGATGCCTGTTGCAGGGCACCAGGTCAGAACCCGTCTGGGCGATGCCGATGATCGGACGACCGGACTGCAGCTCCTCACGGGTCAGTCCCCAGTTCATGTAGCGCTCGATGTGCAGCGCCGACATATCCAGATTGCCCGGATCGTCGAACCAGGCTTGACTACGTAATCTGCGCTGACGATCAGTCATGGTGAGCATTCCGTTCGGTGACGTGCCTGCGGGCGGACGCGACAGCGCTGCTCGCCCGGGTTAACCCTGACGAATCTAGCGCACTCCGAAATACTTCGCCTCGGGGTGATGGACGATCAGCGCGTCGGTCGACTGCTCGGGGTGCAGTTGATACTCCTCCGACAGCTCAACGCTGATCCGGGCAGGCTCCAGCAGGCCGCACAGCGGCTCGCGCAACTCCAGATCCGGGCAGGCCGGGTAGCCGAAGCTGTAGCGGCTGCCCCGGTAGGCCTGATCGTCGATCTGAGCGGCGATGTCACCGTCGTCCGACCCGAATCCGAGTTCGCTGCGCACCCGCTGGTGCCACAGTTCGGCCAGCGCCTCGGCCAGCTGTACCGACAGGCCGTGCAACTCCAGGTACTCACGGTAGTTGTCGGATTCGAACAGCCGCTGAGTCTCCTCCGAGACCCGGTTGCCCATCGTCACCAGCTGCAACGCCAACACGTCCGGCCCCAGCTCGGCGGCCTCGTCCGCATCTCGGAAGAAGTCGGCGATGCACAGCCGCCGATCGCGCGGCTGCCGCGGGAACGTGAAGCGGGTCTTCTCGGTCGTCGGGTCGTCCGGATCGAGCACCACCAGATCGTTGCCCTGCGAATAGCAGGGGAAATAGCCGTAGACCACGGCGAACTCGCTCAGTCCCTCCGCCAGGATCAGGTCGAGCAACGCCCGCAGCCGGGGTCGTCCCTCCGACTCGATGAGTTCGGCAACCGTGGCGCCGCCACGGACCGCGTGCAGGCCCCAGCGTCCGACGAACAGTGCCTTCTCGTCGAGGAAACCGACCACGTCATTCAGCTGGATGCCCTTGACCACCCGACTGCCCCAGAACGGCGGGGCCGGTACGTCGATGCGCCGTGCCACATCCGAGCGCACCGTGGCATCGTCCAAGGGCGGCAGCTCATCGTCGTTCTTGCGTGGCTTCACCCGGCGTTCACGCACCGGCGGGAGCTCGACTCCCGGCTCACCGCGTTTGATGGCCATCAGGGTGTCCATGAGGTTCAGGCCCTCGAAGGCGTCCTTCGCGTACCGGACGGTGCCCTCATACAGCGCGGCCAGATCCTGGTCGACGAATGGCCTGGTCAGCGCCGCACCGCCGAGAATCACCGGAAGCTTGCGGGCCAGCCCGCGGTCGTTGAGCTCGAGCAGGTTGTCCTTCATCACCAGGGTCGACTTCACCAGCAGCCCGGACATGCCGATCACATCGGCATGGTGCTGCTCCGCGGCTTCGACGATGGCCGACACCGGCTGCTTGATGCCCAGGTTGACCACGGTGTAACCGTTGTTCGAGACGATGATGTCGACCAGGTTCTTGCCGATGTCATGGACATCGCCCTTGACGGTTGCCAATACCAAGGTGCCCTTGCCCGCACCGGCCTGCGAAGCATCCATGTGAGGCTCCAGATAGGCGACTGCCTTCTTCATCGTCTCCGCGCTCTGCAGCACGAACGGCAGCTGCATCTGACCCGAGCCGAAGAGCTCACCGACCGTCTTCATTCCGGCGAGCAGGTCGTCGTTGATGATGTCCAGAGCCGGTTTGGTCGCCAAGGCTTCGTCGAGGTCGGCGTCCAGGCCCTTGTCATTGCCGTCGACAATGCGCCTGGCCAAGCGCTCCGACAGCGACAACGTGGCCAGCTCGGCCTCCCGCTGCTCTCGCAACGAAGCCGCGGTGACGCCTTCGAAAAGATCCAGGAAAGTGGACAGCGGATCGTAGTTCTCGCTGCGCCGGTCATAGATCAGGTCGAGTGCGGTCTGATAACGCTCATCCGGGATGCGGTCGGTCGGCATGATCTTCGCGACGCTGACGATCGCGGAATCGAGCCCGGCTTTGACACACTCGTCGAGGAAGACACTGTTCAGGACCACGCGCGCTGCCGGGTTCAGACCGAAGCTGATATTGGAAACCCCGAGCGTGGTCCCCACCCTCGGATGCGCGGCCTTGAGCCGGCGGATCGCCTCGATGGTGGCCAGTCCGTCGCGCCGGGTCTCCTCCTGGCCGGTGGCGATGGGGAAGGTGAGGCAGTCGACAAGGATGTCGCCCTCATCGATGCCCCAGTCGTTGGTGAGCGTAGCTATGAGCCGCTCGGCGACTTGCACCTTCCATTCGGTGGTGCGGGCCTGGCCCTGCTCGTCGATGGTCAACGCCACGACCGCGGCGCCATGCTCCTTGACCAGCGGCATCACCCGCTGGAAGCGGGAGTTCGGGCCGTCGCCGTCTTCGAAGTTGACCGAGTTGATGATGGCCCGGCCCGGAAGATGATTGAGACCGGCTTCGATCACGGCGGGCTCGGTCGAGTCGAGCATCACCGGCAAGGTCACCGCGCCGGCGAACCTGGACGCGAGTTCGACCATGTCCTCGGCCCCGTCGCGTCCGACATAGTCGACACACAGATCGACGACGTGTGCCCCGGAACGGGACTGGTCGCGTCCGATCTGGACGCACTCGTCCCAGTTGCCCGCGAGCATCGCCTCGCGGAAGGCCTTCGAACCGTTCGCGTTGGTGCGCTCCCCGATCGCCAGATAGCTGGTGTCTTGTTTCAGCGCGACATCGGAATACAGCGAGGCCACCGCGTTGATCACCTGGGGGGTGCGCTGCTTGACCGGGCGCTGCGGGCCGATGGCCTCAACGAGCTGACGGATGTGTTCGGGGGTGGTGCCGCAGCATCCGCCCACCAGGGCCAGGCCGCACTCGTCGACGTAGTCGTCCAAGGCACAAGCCAGTTCGTCCGGCTGCAGCGGATAGCGCGCACCCTCGGCGGTCAACTCGGGCAGACCGGCGTTGGGCATCGCCGACAGGCCGATACCCGCATGGCGCGCGAGATAGCGCAGATGCTCACCCATCTCGGCTGGACCGGTCGCGCAGTTGAGTCCCAGAATGTCGATGCCCAACGGCGCGAGGGTTGCCAGCGCGGCGCCGATCTCGCTGCCCAGCAGCATCGACCCGGTGGTCTCGACGGTGATCGACACGAAGATCGGCAGGTCGTCGGCACCGGATGCCGCGCGGGCCCGCTTGGCGCCGATCACCGCGGCCTTGGCCTGTTGCAGGTCTTGGCAGGTCTCGATCTGGACTGCATCGATGCCGCCGCGGATCATGGCCTCGACCTGCGTCTGGTAGGCATCACGCAAGGTGACCGCCTCGATATGGCCCAGGGTGGGCAGTTTGGTGCCGGGCCCCACACTGCCGAGCACGAAACGTGGCCGATCGTCCGTGCTGAACTCGTCGGCCACCTGCCGGGCGATCCGGGCGCCCGCCTCGGCCAACTCCGCGATCTGATCGCTGATGCCGTACTCGTTCAGAGCCGCATAGTTCGCGCCGAAGGTGTTGGTCTCGACGCAGTCACTGCCGACACCGAAGTAGGCGCGGTGAATGTCGGCCACCACATCGGGACGCGAGCGGTTGAGTACCTCGTTGCAGCCCTCGTAGCCCTCGAAGTCCTCGAGCGAGAGATCAAAACCTTGCAGCATGGTGCCCATGGCTCCGTCGGCAACCAGCACACGGCGGAACAGGTGATCTCGAATGTCAGCAGGCACGTCGCCAAGGATAGCGACGATATGCTGCCCTGCGGCCGGATGCCCAGGCGGCTTTCGCGGTGGGCAGATCCCGGGGCAGGGCTAGGGTTGATCTATGGCAGGACGCGGACAGTACACCCGGCCGGTGGTCGTGGTGGCATTCGAAGGCTGGAACGACGCTGCGGACGCGGCGACGGCAGTCGTCGAGCACCTGGCTGAGACATATCCGACCGAGATCGTCTTCGAGATCGATTCGGACGACTACTACGACTATCAGATCGTCCGCCCCCGGGTGGTCGAGACCGATGACGGACGCGAGGTCGTGTGGCCGTCGGCGTCGGTGCGGGTGGCTCACCTGCCCGAGCGTGATGTGCTGCTGGTGTCGGGGCCCGAGCCCAATCTGCACTGGCAGCGATTCTGCGGCACGCTGGTTTCGGCGTTCCGCAGTTTCGAGCCCGAAATGGTCATCCTGCTGGGTGCGATGCTGACCGATTCGCCGCATTCGCGTCCGCTGCCGGTGACCGGCAACACCTCGGACACCGGCTTGGCGAAGTCGCTGGGGCTGGAGCCGTCGGGCTATGAAGGTCCGACCGGGATCACCGGGGTGCTCGGGGACGCCTGCCACCGCGCCGGGCTGCGGGAGGTTTCGCTGTGGGCGTCGGTTCCGCACTATGTGGCCGCTCCCCCGAACCCGAAGGCGACGCTGGCTCTGCTGGCCAGGCTCGAGGACCTGCTGGACGTGGCGCTGCGGCTGGACGACCTGCCCGAACTGGCGCGTGCCTGGCAGCGTGGGGTCGACGAGCTGGCCGCCGAGGATACCGAGATCAGCGAGTACATCGAGTCGTTGGAGGCTCAGCAGGACGAGACCGGACTGCCGCAAGCCACCGGTGATTCGATCGCCCGGGAATTCGAACGCTATCTGCGCCGGCGCGGAACTGATGGGCCCGGCCCGCAGTCATAGCAGGACCAGCAGCAGACCCAGCAAGAATGAGGCGGCATTCGCGGTGAACGCGATCAGCAGGCACCACCAACGGGTGTGCGTGCCCCGAGATACGCCCGCCCGCGCGGCGGCCCACCAGTAGATGCCGCCCGCCTCGACCAGGACGATGAGTGCCTCGGCGACCGCGGTTCCGGCCGGGAACACCGGATTGACCAGCCACAAGATCGGATGGGTGAGCTGTAGCGCCCAGGCCATGGCGGCGAGGTCGAGTCGCGGGTGGGTGGCCGTCGAGCGCCAGTGCAGGCCCCGGACCATGGCCATGATGATGGGTATCTCGACAGCACAGGTGATCAGGTAGGCGACCAACCAGTGCTGCATTCGCCGATCCTAGTCATCGCGCGGCTAGCCTGAGAGCATGGGCGACGAGCACACGGCTATTGAAACGCGACCGCCCAGGCGAACCAGACGGATATCGGTTACGGCGATCCTTGATGAGTTCTTCTTCGTCTATGCCGGCCTAGCAGCAATCTGGTTGGCCTGGCTGCTGCTCACCGAGAGCTTCAAACTCGGCTGGCTGGGCATTGCCTTCTTTCTGGTCTTCTGGGTGATGCTCGCCTACCTGGCGTTGCCCAGGCTGCACCGGATCTTCACTGCGATCTATGTGCCCGACTATTTCATCGGCCGTACCCGCACCAGTGACGGCCTGCTCGGCGACCCGGTGAATCTCGCGGTCCGCGGCAGCGACGCACAGCTGCGCGAGGCCATGGCTCGGGCCGGTTGGACGTTGGCCGACCCGGTCACCATGGGTTCGGCGTGGAAGATCGTTACCTCCACCATCGCACGGCGCAGCTATGATCGGGCGCCGGTGAGTCCGCTGTTGCTGTTCGGGCGCGTCCAGGACATGGCCTATCAGCAGGAGGTTGCCGGCAACCCCGCGAAGCGCCATCATGTCCGCTTCTGGCGGACGCCCGATGACTGGCTGCTGCCCGGTGGCACGCGCGTCGACTGGCTCGCTGCCGGTACCTTCGACCGGGCCGTCGGGTTTTCGCTGTTCACCTTGCAGATCACCCACAAGATCGATGCCGACATCGACGTGGAGCGTGATCACGTCGTGGCCACGGTGATGGCCGCCAATGACGCGGCAACCGTCGAGACGCTGGTCGATTTCTCCGCCGGATATCACTCCCGCAACGGCGGCGGCGACAGCATCCAGACCGATGGCGATTTGCCCATCCTCGACCTCCGCAAGCTTCACGCGATAGGGGACGGCTCGTGACCAACGCACCTGACAAGCGCTATGCCACCGAACCTGCGGTGAGCCTCTTCGAAGCGGACGCGCCGACGGCCAGACCCAAACAGCGTCCCAGCGCGCTGACGATCGGCGCGCTGCTGTCGGTCTTGCGGGCGATCGGCGGTGTGTCCGTCATCGTCGGCCTGATCACCGGCTGGCCCCAGCTGCAAAATGAACTGGAACTCGAGGGCGTCGAGCCGGCCACCGTGCTGAAGGTGATTGTCGGGCTCCAGGTCGCCTGGATCGTGCTGCTGCTGATCGTGTCCTGGCTGATGTGGCGGGGCAGCAATGCCGCACGCCTGCTCGTGATGAGCTTGACCTGTGTGAGCATCACGGCCTCGGCGATCAGCTACTTCGCCTCCGGCGCCGAGATCACCGTGCACACCACGCTGCTGACCCTCGCGCTCGACATTCTCATGCTGCTGGCGTTGTCGGATCGTGATGTCAGGGCATGGACGAGGGCACGCAAGCCGCTACCCTGAATCCATGTTGCCGCTCGATATCGCCCCCGGCCCCGCTCCGAGTACAGGCCTGACTGTGCCCGTGCTGCTCATTGCCCTGGTGATCGCGGTGCTGCTGTTCGCCGCCTTGGCGGTGTACTACCGCAAGCGTCCGCGTGCCTGAACCTGCCCGCAATCCGCTCGTCCTTCCCGGGGCGGCGCTGCTCGCTGCAGCCGTCGTGCTGACTGCTGTTGCCATCAGCCAGCCGTTCGCCGTCAACGTCATCGGCGTCATGGTGCTCGGCAGCGCACATGTCTTGTGTGCCCTGCGCTACCTGGCAGGGCGCATCAGTGATGCTGTCACGGAGACGACCGGCTGGCTGCTGGTGGTGATCGTCGCGACCATGGCGCTGGTTCGCGTCGTGACCGCGCTCAGTCCCGGCCTGGGGCACCGGCTCGAACTGGGCGGCAGCATGGCCATCCTCGCAACTGCGCTTTGGATCGGCCTGACAGGGCGTCTGCGCTATCTGGTGATCGTGCCCGTTGCTGTCATCGGTATCGCGGCATTCCTCGAACTGCCCTGGTATTGGCACCTGCTCACTCATGCGCACAACCTCGTCCCGTTGATCTTCCTGTGGGACTGGGCACGCCGCCGCCGTCCGGGATCGGGCCTGGCGTTCACCGCGATCAACCTCAGCTGGGCGCTGGTCGTCCCGGCCGTGATCCTGGCCGGTGTGGTCGACCCGCTCATCAACGCTGTGCCGCCGCCGTTCATCACCACCCTCGCCGATCCCGCATTCGTGCTGGCCAGCGCCGCCCAGCCGCACTCCAGCCCCGAAATGGCCGTGCGCTTCCTGGTGGTCTTCAGCTATCTGCAGGCCATGCACTATGTGATCTGGATGGTCTTCTTCCAGATCGCCGGACGGTCCGAGATTTCCCGGCTGGCGAGCCGCTTCCCGATCGCGCGCGGGCGATGGTTCTGGCTGCTCGCGGTCGCGGTGTCGCTGCTGATCTGGCTGGTGTACGCGCTCGGCTACTACGACGGGCGCGCTGTCTACGGCATTGTGGGCGCGGCCAATGTCTATCTCGAGCAGCCGATAGCAGTCTGGCTGCTGCTCACCGTGCTACCGGCGGGGGCCACCAGCGGGCTGATCCACCGGCTGGGTCAGGCTCAGTGAGACTCAGTGAGCGCAGGCCGTGATGGCCAGATCGCGCAGCTGGTTGACCATGGCGTCGGGATCGCCCGCCCGGTAGACCGCGGTGCCTGCCACGAAGACGTCCGCGCCGGCCTCGGCGGCCCGGCCGATGGTGTCCACTGACACTCCCCCGTCGACCTGGATCCAGATCTCCTGGCCGGTCTTGCGGACCAGTTCGCGGGTGCGGCGGATCTTGGGTAGCACCGAGTCGAGGAAGCTCTGGCCGCCGAAGCCCGGTTCGACGGTCATCAGCAAGATCATGTCGAATTCGGTGATGATGTCGGCGTAGGGCTCGATCGGGGTGGCCGGTTTGAGCGCCATGGCTGCGCGCGATCCGAGCCTGCGCAACTCGCGGGCCAACCGGATCGGTGCCTTCGCGGCCTCGGCGTGGAAGGTGACCGACTCGCAGCCCAGTTCGGCATACTGCGGTGCCCAGGTGTCGGCGTCCTCGATCATCAGATGCACATCGATCGGAGTCGCGGTGTGCTTCTTGAGCGACTCGACCACCGGCAGCCCGAGAGTGAGATTCGGGACGAAGTGGTTGTCCATCACGTCGAAGTGGATCATGTCGGAGCTGGGTACCCTGGCGACCTCATTGGCGATGTCAGCCAGATCGGCGTTCAGGATGCTGGGAGTGATTCTCATGGCCACCCGCGCAGTCTATCGGAGCACTCCGGTTCGCTGCTGGCTGTCTATTCGCCGGCGGTGTCGCCGGTGCGGCGCAGCAGGGCGCAGAACATCGCGTCGGTGCCGTGGATATGCGGCCACAGCTGGATGAAGCGGTCGTCCAGTCGGCTGGCCGCTCTGGGCACCTCGGGTAGCAAGGCGGGGGCATCCAGCACCTCGACGCCGCTGGCCCGGGCAACCACCTCGACGGTCTCGGCGCGGTGTGGTGAACAGGTCACGTAGGCGACGATTCCCCCCGTCATGGTGGACGCGATCGCCTGATCGAGCAGCTCGCGTTGCAGCCGCGCCAACTCGCCCACCTGCTCCGGCTCTCGGCGCCAGCGCGATTCCGGGCGTCTGCGCAACGCTCCCAGGCCGGTGCAGGGCACGTCGGCCAGCGTCAGCGCCATCGATCCGGCAGCCCAGGCGGGTTCGCGTCCGTCGGCGATGATCACCTGATAGCCGCCCGGATAGGCTCGCAGCGCCCGCGCGACAAGCTCGGCGCGGTGAGCCTGGGGTTCGGCAGCGACCAGCAGACTCGGGCACAGTCCGCGCAGCAGGGCCGACTTGCCGCCCGGCCCCGCACACATGTCGAGCCACGGCCCGGCTGGACGCGGCGTCACGGCGGTCGCCGCCTGGATCACCAGCTGGCTGCCCTCGTCCTGCACCCCCGCCCGGCCCTGCCGGATCGCCGGCAGTTCGCCGGGATTTCCGGGCCGTTCCACACCCCACAGCGACCAGCGGGCCCGGCGCGCGCCGTCGGTCATCAGCTCCCTGCGTTTGGCCAGGCCCGGACGCACCACCAGCATCGGCACCGGCGGTTCGTTGTCGGCCTTCAGGAGGCTGACGAGTTCGTCGTCGTCACCCAAGGCATCGGCGAGCGCGTCCACGATCCACAGCGGGTGTCCGTAGCGCAGTGCCAGTTCGGCGCGGGGGCTCAGGTCGTCGCTGAGCAGGTCGCACCACTGATCGAAGGTCTTCGCGGACAGCTTGCGGACGACGGCGTTGACCAGGCCGGTGACCCGCTCGGAGATCGCGACCCCGGCGAGATCGACGCTGGATGCCACCGCGGCATGCTGCGGTACCCGCATCCGGAACAACTGATGGCAGGCCAGCCGCAGCACGTCGACCACGGCCGACTGCAGGCTCGACAGTGGGCGTCCGGCTGCAGCCTCGATGATGGTGTCGTAGCTGCCCTGCAGGCGGCAGGTGCCGTGCACCAGTTCGATGACGAATCCGGCGTCGCGGGGGTACAGGCCGGCGGTCAGGTCTGCGGTGACCAGGTTGGCGTAGGCACCGTCGGCGTTGACCGCGCGCAGCGCGTCGAAAGCGATCAGCCGGGGCTCGTCGATCTGACGCCGCCGGGGCCTGCCGGAGTGGTGCTCAGCCATCGAAGCGCACCCCGGAGACGCCGTCGTGCTGGCCGCGCGCCCAGTCGGCGCCGGCCATCGGTTTGCGTCCGGCGGCCGCCACCTGGATCAGTTGCATGTCGCCGTCCCCGGTGCCCACCCACAGGTGGCGGCGATCGGCGGCCAGTTCGCCGGGAGCCAGTCGGGGCTCTGCGCGTTGCGCCGGGGTCGCGGTGAACACCTTGAATCGTTCGCCGTGCAGCAGCGTCCAGGCACCCGGGTCCGGGCTAACCGCGCGCACCAGCCGGTCGATTTCAGCGGCCGGGCGGGTCCAGTCGATCTGAGCATCGGCCGGCCGGATCTTCGCCGCGGTCGTGATGCCGCTGGTGGGCTGGGGAACCGGCTGGATGCCGGCGCCGGCATCGGCGATGGCACCGGCCAGCACCGGAGCGCCGAGTTCGGCCAGCCGGGCCAGCAGTGCGCCGCTCGACTCCCCCGGTTCGACCGGCACCTCGAGGGTGCGGTAGACGGGCCCGGCATCGAGGGGCTTCGTGATCCGGAAGGCCGTCACGCCGCTCACCGCGTCGCCCGCCCAGATGGCCCGCTGCACCGGGGCGGCACCGCGCCACCGCGGCAGCAAGGAGAAATGCAGGTTGATCCAGCCGCCGGGCACCGCGTCCAGCAACGCCTGCGGCAAGAGCATGCCGAAGGCCACCACCGCCGCGACATCGGCATCCAGGGCGCGCACCTGGGCGACCAGTTCGTCATCGGCCTTCGCCGGCTTCAGCACCGGCAGGCCGAGTTGGTCGGCGAGGCTCGCCACCGGGGAGGCCGTGAGTTTCTTGCCGCGTCCCGCGGGTGCATCGGGACGCGTCAGCACCGCCACGATCTCGTGACCCTGTTCGACCAGGGCGCGCAGGCTGGGCAGTGCCGTCTCGGGAGTCCCGGCGAAGATGATTCTCACCCGCCCAAGCCTAGCGAGGCTACAGCTGTGCGGGATCGACCCTCACCCGCAGCGCCCCGGCCATCTTGCGGGCCGATCGCACCGCCAGCGCTGCCTTCACCTTGGCGGTCAGCTCCGCCCCCGAGGCCAAGGGCGCCCGCAACGACAGTCGCCACAGCGTCTCCTCCTGCCCGATCGCGGGCGGCTGGTTCAGCTCGACTGGTCCGAGCAGATCGGCGCCGCAATCGGGCCCCAAGAGTTCCACGAGTTCGTTCAGTGCCCCCGACGGCCCGGTCACGGTGATGAAACGCACCGCGGGTGGATATCGCGCCTCGGCCCGGTCGGCGAGCTCGCGTTCGGCGTGCCGGGCGGCGTCCAATCTCACCAGCGCCTGAATCGGGCTCACCTGGGCGGGCCCGACCACGCACACCGTGCCGCCGTCGGTGCCCGGACGCACCAGGGCGACCGCATTCAGCCAGCGCCGCAGGGCCTCCTCTGCGGCGCGCAGATCCGGGCGCTCCAGCAGTCGGCTGGCGTCCAGCAGCACTGCGGCCGCATAGCCGTGCGAGGCCGGTGGTTCGGCCCCGGGAGTGGCCACGACCAGGGCGGGCTGCTGTCCGATCTCGTCGATCACCCGGTCGCCCGAACTTTCCCGCACCACGATTCCGGGAAAGGCCCGGCCCAGTTCTTCCGCGGTGCGCTGGGAACCGATCACCGGCGCCCGCAGTTCCCGGGATCCGCAGACCGGGCAGCGCCAGTCGGTGATGATGCGCCCGCACCAGGCGCAGTCGAGACGTCGTCGGTTGCCGTCGCGGTGCAGCTGCACCGGGCCCTGGCAGACCGGGCAGCGCACCGGGCTGCGGCACTGCTGGCAGGCCAGCACCGGCAGGTAGCCGGCTCGTGGCACCTGAATCAGGACGGGTCCGGCTGCCAGTCCGGCGCGAATCGTCTCGAAGACCAGCCGGGGCAGCCGGGTGCGACTGCCCTGCGGGTCGCGCTGCAGCGCGAGGTCGGAATCGGCGGCGGCCCGCACCGCGGCGCAGCCGTGCCGCATCTGGGCCGCGGTCAGCTCGATCGGGTGCAGCCAGCCCCGCTCGCACCAGGCCTGGATCTCCGCGGTGCGACCGTGGCCGGCCAGCAGCAGCGCGGACTGTTCGCTGCCTGCCCGCAGCGCCACCACGTCGCGGGCGTGCGGATAGGGGGCGTGCGGCTCGGCATGCAGATCGTCGCCGTCGTCCCACAGGCAGATCAGTCCGAGGTCGGATACCGGCGCGTAGACGGCAGGACGAGTGCCGATGACGACCTTGGCCTGGCCGCGGATGATCGCAAGATAGTTGCGGTACCGGGCGGCGGTGCCCAGGTCGGAATGCAGTTCGGCGATCGCGCCCAGCCCGATGACCGCGCCCAGCCCGTCGCGGACCTTGACCAGATCGCGGTGATCGGGCACCACGATGATGACGCCGCGCCCGGAGCGCAAGGTGGCGACGGTGGCCTGAATGAACCCGCGGCTCCAGTCGTCCACACCGGCGGCATCCGCGACGAATCTGGGACTGACCTGCCAGTAGCTGCGCAGTGGCTGGCCGTTCGACAGCCCGGTCAAGAAGGTGTCGCCGTCGGGATAGCCGATCAGACCGCCCGGGGGCATCTCGTCGGTGACCGGCAGTGGCCAGCTCACCTGGTCGGCGTTCTCGGTGCCGGCGTGCCGCGGCGGGACGGCGAGCCGGACCACGTCGGCGAAGGTGCCGGCGTAGTGATCGGCGACCGCCCGGATCAGCTCCACCTGAGCAGGGCTGAGGACAGGGGTGGGCGAGACGACCTTGGACAGCGCGGCCAGCTTGGTGGTGATCTCAGTGCGATCGGTGACCTCCACAACATAGCCGTCGCGCAGCCTGCCGGCGAACCGCACCCGCACCCGCACGCCGGGCCGCACATCGGCGGTCTGGGACTCGGTGATCGAGTAGTCGAACAGACGGTCCAGATGCGGAAGCGGGATGTCCACCGCAACCCGGGCGATCATCGACGGTGTCCTTTCCGCCCGGCATACCGGACGACCGGGGCAACGTTGTGGTCAGGCTACCCGCGGTGAATCGCGCTGCTCAACAGCTCAGCCGCGGACGCGACGAGCCAGCTCGTCGGCCCGGTCGGTGCGCTCCCAGGTGATGTCGGGAAGCTCGCGTCCGAAATGGCCGTAGCACGACACCTGGCTGTAGATCGGCCGGCGCAGGTCGAGCGCCTCGACGATCGCGGCCGGACGCAGGTCGAAGACCTCGCGTACGGCGTCGGCGAGCTGGTCGTCGGGAACCTGCCCGGTACCGAAGGTGTCGATGTACAGGCTGGTCGGGTGGGCGGCGCCGATCGCGTAGCTGACCTGCGCCTCGCAACGCGTCGCCAGTCCGGCGGCGACGATATTCTTCGCCACCCAGCGCATCGCATAGCTGGCCGAGCGGTCGACCTTGCTCGGGTCCTTGCCGCTGAACGCACCGCCACCGTGGCGGGCCATGCCGCCGTAGGTGTCGACGATGATCTTGCGTCCGGTCAGTCCGGCATCACCGGCAGGACCGCCGATGACGAAGCGTCCGGTGGGGTTGATCAGCACGCGCGGCGGGGCCGCGTCGAAACCGTAAGACTCCAGTACCGGCGCGATGACTTCGCGGCGCAGGTCCGGATCCAGGCGTCCCGCCACGTCGATGTCCGCACGATGCTGCGCGGACACCACCACGGTGTCGACGGCTGACGGCCTGCCGGAGTCGTCGTAAGAGACGGTGATCTGCGTCTTGCCGTCGGGCCGCAAGTAGTCCAGCGTCTGGTCGCGGCGCACCTGGGTGAGCCGTTCGGCCATCCGATGGGCCATCTGGATCGGCAGGGGCATGAGTTCGGGGGTTTCGTCACAGGCGAAGCCGAACATCAGGCCCTGGTCACCGGCGCCCTGCAGGTCGAAATCGTCGACCGCCTGGCCGTGCCGCGACTCCCAGGAACCGGCGACGCCTTGCGCGATATCGGGCGACTGGTTGTTCAGCGTGACCATGACGCCGCACGAGCCGCCGTCGATGCCCTTCGAAGCCGAGTCGAAGCCGATCGTCAACAGCCGATCCCGGGCCAACTGCTGGATGTCGACGTACGACTCGGTGGTCGCCTCACCGGTGACGATGACCACACCATTGGCGACGACGGTCTCCACGGCGGTATGCGCCCCCGGATCGTCGGCCAGCATCGCGTCCAGCACGGAATCGGAGATGGCGTCGGCGACCTTGTCGGGATGACCTTCGGTAACAGATTCAGAGGTGAACTGCCTGCCCATGAATCAGGCCGGATCGATGTCGCCGAACGGGTCCGACAGTGAGAAGTCCGGGTCGTTCAGTGCCTCGGCACGGGCGGCAGCCTCGGCCTCGGGATCGATCTGGGTGTACTGCAGCTGACCGGCCTGCACTTCGCGCAGCGCGATCGACAGTGGCTTCTCCTGCGGCAGGGTCTCGACCAGCGGGCCGACCGACTCGAGCAGGCCTTCTCCCAGCTGGGCGTAGTAGGCGTTGATTTGACGGGCGCGCTTGGCGGCGAACAGCACCAGTCGGTACTTGGAGTCCACCGACTCGAGCAGGTCGTCGACCGGCGGATTGGTGATGCCCTCAGGAATGTGTGTGCTCAAGATAAGTCCTCGCAGAAGCTGACGCTAGAAATCACAGACCTATGAACTTTACCAGCTCATCGACCGTATTATCCACTGTGACGTTGGCGATGACGCGATCGAACTCATTCTCGGCGGCAAGTTCTTGGCGTGCGGTCTCCAGACGGCGGTTCATCTCTTCCTCGGACTCGGTGCCGCGGCCGCGCAGCCGGCGGACCAGTTCGTCCCAACTGGGCGGCGCGATGAAGATCTGTTTGGCCTCCGGCATCGTCCGGCGAACCTGCCGGGCGCCCTGCAGGTCGATCTCGAGGATCGTCGGCACTCCCTCGGCGAGTCTGTCCGCCACAGCCTTGCGGGGCGTTCCGTAGCGGTGAACCCCGTGGACGCGAGCCCATTCGAGCAGTCCATCGTCCGCTACCAGGTCGTCGAAGACGGCATCGTCCACGAACAGATAATGGACCCCGTTGATCTCACCCGGGCGTGGCGGTCGCGTCGTCACCGAGACCGAAACGAAGACCCGCGGATGGCGTTTTTTTAGAGCCGCCACAACGGTGCCCTTGCCAACTGCGGTCGGTCCACTGATGACGTACGCGCCCGCCGCCTCGCTCATGGTGTCAGTTGAACTCCGACTTGAGACCGGCCACCTGATGCCGGCCGAGACCCCGCACTCGCCGATTGGCCGCGATGTCATACTTCTCCATGATCTCTGCAGCGCGCTTCTCCCCGATCCGAGGGACGGCCTTGAGCAGGTCTGCTACCCGGATATGAGCGAGGACATCGTCCTTGGCGCACTCATCAAGGGCGTCGGCCAAAGTCTTGGAACCGTCGCGCACTGCGTTCTTCAGCGCAGCGCGTGCCCTGCGGGATTCGGTAGCTGCGGCCCTGGCAGCCTGCAACTGCTCGGGAGACAGTGTTGGAATTGCCACGTCGAATTTCTCCGTTTCATCTCTCGCACACCGAGGCCGGGACATCTGGCGTCCCTGTTTTCGGCATACGTGGACAATATAGAATATCAGCGGGAGTTTGGGTACCCGCCCAGCCGCTCGACCACCGACCTGAGCGATTCACGCTGCGGGCCGGCCTTCATCACTTCCCGGGACGCGCTCGGCAGTACGTTCGCTGCGGCTACGCCGAATAATGAGTCCAGATCGTCGATCCTACCTCCCTGGGTGCCAATACCGGGGACGAGGATCGACCCGGAGAAGCCCTCCAGGTCAAGATCAAGTTTGTCGAGTGTGCCGCCGATAACCAAACCGACTGCGTGTTGCCCGGACGCCTCGTTGGCTGCCTTGGCGGCGTCGACCATCTGCTGAGCCACGCTGCGGCCGTCGCGCACCGCCAGTTGGACGTCGCCGCCCTCCGGATTGCTGGTGCGGCACAGCACGTACAGACCGCGGCCGGTCTGATGGGCCAGTTCCACGGCCGGGCCGAGGGATCCGAAGCCGAGGAAGGGGCTGATGGTGATCGCGTCCGCCGTCAGGTCGGTTTGGCCGGACAGGTAGGCCCGAGAGTAGGCAGCCATCGTCGAACCGATGTCGCCCCGCTTGACATCCAGGATCGACAGGGCGCCAGCCTGAGCGATATCGGCCAGTACTCGAGCCAGCACCTGCATGCCGGGGGCACCGAAGCACTCGAAGAAGGCGGCCTGCGGCTTGAAAACCGCCACCTGGTCGCCAATCGCTTCGACCAGGCCGCGGGAGACCCGCTCCAGGCCGACGAGGTCGTAGTCGTAGCCCCAGGCACGCACCAGCGGTTCGTGCGGGTCCACGCCGACGCACAGGTTGCCCCGCGCCGCGGTCAGTTCGACCAGCCGGGCGTGGTACGCAGCGGTCATCAGCGTGCCCTGTCGGGATAGGTCAAGGTGTTGATGCCTCGCACCAGCGCCAGACCGTTGTAGATGAATCCGGTGTAGATCTGGACGAGGCTCGCTCCCGCGTCGAAGAAGGCCTGCGCGTCGGCGGGGGTCATGATGCCGCCCACGCCCATGATCGGCAGGTCGGTCTGCGCGGCGACGGATTCGACCATCCGCAGTGCCTTGCGGGTCAGCGGGGCACCGGACAGTCCCCCGGCCTGGTTGGCCAGGTGCAGTTCGGAGGGATGCAGGTACTCGCGCGCGGTGGTGGTGTTGGTGGCGATCAGCCCGGAGATCCCGGTGTCCTGACAGGCAGCGATGAGCCCGCCCACATCGTACGGCGCCAGATCGGGCGCCAGCTTGACGAAGACCGGCAGCGGATCGGCCGGGTTGAGTTCGGCGGCGGTGCTCACCAGGGCGGTCGTCAGCTGAGTGAGCGCCTCCCGGTCCTGCAGGCTGCGCAGGCCCGGGGTATTGGGGCTGGAGACGTTGATCGCGACATAGTCCGCATACGGCGCGATCGTCCGCAGCGAATGCAGGTAGTCATCGACGGCGTCTTCGAGTGGGGTGGCCTTGGTCTTGCCGATCGACACGCCCACCGGATAGTCGAGCGCATTGTTTCCGCGCCGCACGCCCCACTGGTCGAGCCGGGCCGCCAGCGCTTCGACGCCCGAGTTGTTGAAGCCCATCCGGTTGATGATCGCCCGGCTGTGCGGCATCCGGAACAGCCGCGGCTGCCGGTTGCCGGGCTGGGCGTGGGCGGTCACGGTTCCGAGTTCGGCGAAACCGAAGCCCAGCGCGCCCCAGGCGCGAGCCGCCAGGCCGTCCTTGTCGAGGCCAGCGGCCACACCCACGCGTCCGGGGAAGTCGACTCCGGCCACCGTCACCGGATCACGGCGGGTTCCCACGTACTCTTGAATCCGGTCGAGCACCGGATCGGGAATCTCGCTCAGCAGCGTGATGACATGCTGATGGATCTCCTCGGGATCGCCGTTGGCCAGTGTGAACAGAACCGGGCGGGCCAGGCTCCGATAACCGGTGAGCAGCAGCCGGACAAGCAACTCGTCGCTGGTAATCATCGCCATTTCCCTTCGGTGGTCTACCTGGTCGTCAGTGTCTGCGGGCCTGCTGGATCTGCTTGGCCCAATCCTGCAACGAGCGGACGCCGATGTTGCCCTCGCGCACCGCCTCGATCCCCTGCACGGCCGCCTCCAGGCCCTGCACGGTCGTGATGGATGGAACCTGATGCAGCACCGCAGCCGTCCGGATCTCGTAGCCGTCCTTACGGGGCGAACCACCGGCTGTCTCACCGCTCGGGGTATTGAAGATCAGGTCGATCTTGCCGTCCAGGATTAACCCGACGATCGTCGGCTCCCCGTTCGGCCCAAGACCCTGCGAGTACTTGCGTACCGCAGTGGCCTGTACCCCATGCAGCGACAGCATCGACGCTGTGCCCTCTGTGGCCAGGATAGTGAAGCCCAGATCGACCAGCTTCTTGATCGGGAAAATCACATTGCGTTTGTCGCGGTTGGCCACCGAGACGAAGACCGTGCCGGATTTCGGCAGCTGTCCGTAGGCCGCGGCCTGCGATTTGGCGAACGCCAGCCCGAAGTTGGAGCTGAGTCCCATCACCTCACCGGTGGAGCGCATTTCGGGGCCGAGCAGCGAGTCGACCGTGGCTCCCTCGATGGTGTGGAACCGGTTGAACGGCATCACCGCCTCCTTGATGGCGATGGGCATGCCATTCCAGGTATCGGCGCCGTCACCGGTCGCCCGCAGCATGCCCTGGGCGCGCAGCTCGGAGATCGTCGACCCGAGCATGATCATCGTTGCGGCCTTCGCCAGCTGGGTGTCGGTGGCCTTCGAGACAAACGGCACGGTGCGCGAGGCGCGCGGATTGGCTTCCAGGACGTAGAGCGTGTCCGCGGCCAGCGCGTACTGAATGTTGATCAGGCCCTGCACCCCTACGCCCCGGGCGATGGCCTCGGTCGAGGTGCGGATCTGGTCGATGACCGCGCTGCCCAGGGTGGCCGGCGGCAGCGAACAGGCCGAGTCGCCGGAATGGATGCCGGCTTCCTCGATGTGCTCCATGACGCCGCCGAGGTAGAGCTCGTGGCCGTCGTAGAGAGCGTCCACATCGATCTCGATGGCATCGTCGAGGAAACGGTCGACCAGCACCGGGGTCTCGGCGCTGATCAGTGTCGAGTTGTCGATGTAGGTGCGCAGCAGTTCTTCGGTATAGACGATCTCCATGCCTCGTCCGCCCAGCACGTAGCTGGGACGTACCAGCACCGGGTAGCCGATGTCGGCAGCGATCTCGCTGGCCTGCGCGAAGCTGGACGCCATGCCGTGCTTCGGCGAGGGCAGTTTCGCCTCGGCGAGGACCTGCCCGAAGGCGCCGCGTTCCTCGGCGAGGTCGATGGCCGACGGGCTGGTGCCGACGATCTTCACACCGGCCTGCTCCAGCGCTCGGGCCAGCTTCAGCGGCGTCTGGCCGCCCAGCTGGACGATGACCCCGGCCACCGGACCCAGTTTGAGCTCGGCGTGGTAGATCTCCAGCACATCCTCGAGAGTGAGCGGCTCGAAGTACAGCCGATCGGAGGTGTCGTAGTCGGTGGAGACTGTCTCCGGGTTGCAGTTGACCATGATGGACTCGTAGCCATTGGCCGACAGCACCATCGCAGCATGCACGCAGGAGTAGTCGAACTCGATGCCCTGCCCGATCCGGTTCGGGCCGCTGCCGAGGATCAGCACCGCCGGCCGGGTACGGGGTTCCAGCTCGGTTTCCTCGTCGTAGCTGGAGTAGTGGTAGGGCGTCCTGGCGGCGAACTCGGCCGCGCAGGTGTCGACGGTCTTGAAGACCGGGCGCACGCCGAGGATCCAGCGCAGCTCGCGGATCAGCTCGGGGCTCGTCCGGCGCAACTGGGCGATCTGGGCGTCGGACAGGCCCTGCCGCTTGGCGATGCGCAGCAGATCGGCGGTGAGCTCGTCTGCGGTGCGGATCTGCTCGGCGATCCGGTAGACGATGTCGAGCTGGTCGACGAACCAGGGATCGACACCGGTGGCGGCGCTGATCTGCTCGACGGACGCGCCGGCGCGCAGACCCTGCATCATCTCCTGGATGCGACCGTCATGTGGCTGGGCCATTTGGGTCAGCAGCTCGTCGGCGTCGCCGATCTCGCGGCCGAAGTCGAAAGGCGCCTTCGGGTCTTCCAGCGAGCGCAGGGCCTTGCCGAGCGCCTCGGTGAAATTGCGGCCGATGGCCATCGCCTCGCCGACCGACTTCATGTGCGTGGTCAAGGTGTCGTCGGCGTGCGGGAACTTCTCGAATGCGAAGCGCGGCACCTTCACCACGACGTAGTCGAGGGTCGGCTCGAACGATGCCGGAGTCTGCGTGGTGATGTCGTTGGGGATCTCGTCCAAGGTGTAACCGACCGCCACCTTCGCGGCGATCTTGGCGATCGGGAAGCCGGTCGCCTTGGAGGCCAGGGCGGAGCTGCGCGACACCCGGGGGTTCATCTCGATGACGATCATCCGGCCGTCGGCGGGATTGATCGCGAACTGGATATTGCAGCCGCCGGTGTCGACGCCGACGGCCCGGATGATCGCGATGCCGACATCGCGCATGTGCTGGTATTCCCGGTCGGTCAGGGTCATCGCGGGGGCCACGGTGATCGAATCACCGGTGTGCACGCCCATCGGATCGAAGTTCTCGATCGAACAGACCACCACGACGTTGTCGGAGCGGTCGCGCATGACCTCCAGCTCAAATTCCTTCCAGCCGAGGATCGACTCCTCGATCAGCACCTCGGTGACCGGGCTGGCGTCCAGGCCGATGCGGCCCATCCGTTCCAGCTCGCCGGCATCGTGCGCGAAACCCGAACCGACACCGCCCATGGTGTAGCTCGGACGCAACACCACCGGCAGGCCCAGCTCGTCGGCTGCGGCCCGGATCTCGTCCATGGTGTGACAGATCCGGCTGCGGGCCACCTCGGCCTTACCGCCGGCGAAGTCCGGCAGATTCTCGATGACCTGCTTGAACTCCTCACGGTTCTCACCGCGCTTGATCGCGGCCACCGAGGCCCCGATCAGTTCGACGCCGTACCGCTCCAGGGCGCCCGACTCGTGCAGCGCGACCGCGGTGTTCAGGGCGGTCTGGCCACCCAGAGTCGCCAGCAGCGCGTCGGGACGCTCAGCGGCGATGATCTTCTCCACGTACTCGGGAGTGATCGGTTCCAGGTAGGTGGCATCCGCGAACTCGGGATCGGTCATGATGGTCGCCGGGTTCGAATTGACCAGAATGACCCGGTAGCCCTCTTCCCGCAGCACCCGGCAGGCCTGGGTGCCGGAGTAGTCGAATTCGGCGGCCTGGCCGATGACGATCGGTCCCGAGCCGATCACCATGATCGAGCTGATGTCTGTGCGCCGAGGCATCAGTGAGCACCCTCCTTGTGCGCCGACATCAGATCGGCGAAGCGGTCGAACAGATATTCCGCATCATGCGGGCCTGCGGCGGCTTCGGGGTGGTACTGCACCGAGAAGGCCGTCAGTTTGCCGTCCCGGGTCACCTCCAAGCCCTCGACCACGTCGTCGTTCAGGCAGATATGGCTGACGTGCACGGTACCGAAGTCGGTCTCGATCTGCTCGTTGCGGGGAGCATCGACAGCGAAACCGTGGTTGTGCGAGGTGATGTCGATCCGGTTGGATCCCCGGTCGAGCACCGGCTGGTTGATACCACGGTGACCGTATTTCAGCTTGTAGGTACCGAATCCCAGGGCCCGGCCGAGTACCTGGTTGCCCAAGCAGATGCCGAAGACCGGCAGATCGGCGCGCATCGCCTGCTGCATCAGCTCGACCGCGTGGCCGGCGGTCGACGGGTCGCCAGGACCGTTACTGAAGAAGACCCCGTCGGGTGCGATCGCCGTGACATCGGCGAAGGTGGACGAAGCCGGCAGCACATGCACCTCGACGCCGCGCTCGGCCAGTTCGCGCGGAGTATTGGACTTGATACCCAGATCGACAGCGGCCACCGTGAACCGCTTCTCGCCCTGGGCCGGCACCACATAGGGTTCGGCACAGGTCACCATGGCGACCAGGTCGGCACCCTCCATGGCGGGCTGCTCGAGCACCTTGGCCAGCAAAGCGTCCGTGTCGGTGGACAGCGAGCTGATGCCCACCCGCATCGAGCCCCTCTCGCGAAGGTGACGTGTCAGCGCGCGGGTGTCGATACCGCTGATGCCGACGATCTGCTGGCTGACCAGCTCGGATTCGAGCGTGCGGCTGGACCGCCAGTTGCTCGGCCTCGGTGAGGGGTCCCGCACCGCATAGCCGGCCACCCAGATGCGGCTCGACTCGTCGTCCTCGTCATTCCAGCCGGTGTTGCCGATGTGCGGCGCGGTCGCGATCACCACCTGGCGGTAATAACTGGGATCGGTCAGCGTCTCTTGATAGCCCGACATTCCGGTGGCGAAGACCGCCTCACCGAAAGTCTCACCGATCGCCCCGAAAGCGTCCCCGCGGAAGACCCGTCCGTCCTCCAGCACCAGAATGGCTGGGCTACTGCTCACCATCGGCCTTCCTCCCCGGGCGGGTCTGTGCTGCCCTGCCCAGCAATCCGTTCAGGAATGCCACCGAATCGTCGGTGGACAGTTCATCGGCCAGTTCCAGCGCCTCGCTGATGGCCGCCCGAGCATCGATACCGGTGTAGTCGAGCTCGTAGATCGCCATCCGCGCCAGGCAGCGATCGATGCGGGGCATCCGATCGATCGGCCACTGGCTGGTCGTCAGCGTGGCGATGCGACGATCGATCTCGATGGCGTTGTCACGCACCCCCAAGACGATCTCGCGGGTGAATTCCCGCACCGTGATCTCCGGATCGCTCAGCCGTTCGGCCAGCGACACGGACGCGTCCTGACCCAGTAGGTCCGACTCGAACAGCACGTCGAGAGCAGCCTTGCGGGCCTTGGTGCGCGTCGAATGGTGGGCATCGGCCATGTCGACGGACGACACCTTGACCGCCCCGGGCACGGGCGGGTGTTCGCCCGCCGCCAGCGGAAGCGGCTGCTCGTCGGCGGGATGAGCCATCACGCGTTGACGCGGCCGAGGTATTCGCCGGACTCGGTGGAGACCTTCACCTTCTCGCCGGTGGTGATGAACAGCGGCACCTGGATCTGCTTACCGGTCTCCAAGGTGGCGGGTTTGGTGCCACCGGTGGAACGGTCACCCTGCAGACCGGGCTCGGTGTAGGTCACCTCGAGCTCGACGCTGGCCGGCAGATCGATGTACAGCGGGTTTCCGTCGTGGGTGGCGACCGTGATCGTCATCCCCTCGAGCAGGTAGTCCTTGGCGTCCCCGAAGACCTCGGCCGGGATGGTCAGCTGATCGTAGGTGGTGGTGTCCATGACCACATAGCCGGTGCCGTCCTCGTACAGGTACTGCATGTCGGAGCGGTCGACCTGAGCCATGTCGATCTTGGTGTCGGCCTGGAAGGTGCGGTCGACGGTCTTGCCGTTCACGATGTTCTTGATCTTGGTGCGCACCACGGTGTTGCCCTTGCCAGGCTTGTGATGCTGGAACCACAGGACCTGCCAGAGCTGGCCGTCCAAGTCGAGTACGGTGCCGTTCTTGATGTCGTTGGTGGTAGCCACGCTTGCCTTTCCGATCAGGGCGTTCACGAACCGCCGGAATCCTCCGGCGCAAACACATGGGCGGTCAACCCGCAATCGTTCATTGTAGCGCCACGCTGCCACGGGCACCGAATCACGGCTGTACGGCCGCCAGACAACTATCTCACTGTTCGGCCTGGGTACGCCGGATGTTCAGCTCCCGGGCCTTGGCGACCCGCCCTTCACGAGCGGCAATATAGGGCAACGCGAGCCGTCGCATCACTGCCGCGGTCTCCGGTGAATGGCCGCTGTCGGCCAGCTGGGTCGCCATCGCCTCGAGATCGCCGGACGACTTGTTCTGGCTCATCTTGGCCTTGCCGATGACGTCGTCGATGATGAACTCGATGCCCACGATCGCCGGCAGCATGCGCTCGATCGCCTCCAGCGGCCCGTTCTCCAGCTTCCAGGTCGGCTCGTGGCGCTCGGTCAGATCGTAGAGCGACTGCAGTTTCCACTCGTCGTCGTGGTGCACCACCAGGTGCCCGACCAGGTGGACGACCAGATAGTTCCAGGTGGGGACCGTCGGGGTGCGCTGGATACCGTCATGAACAGGGACGACCTCGGGACTGATATAGGCATCCGGACCGTGCACGACCCACAACGCGGCGCCCTCATCGTGCCACTGCAGGTTGCTGCGCGCCATATGGGTGGTCAACCGGCGCGCGCCACCATCGTCGGGCAGCAACGCATAGGGCAGCATCGTCACGTCGATGCCGCGCTCGCCGTGGGTGACCAGATCACCGACCCCGCGCGCGTCGATCTGGCGCAGCGCCTCGTCCGAGTTCATCGCAAACTGCTCAGCCACATACATCTTGGTGGTCTCTCCCGGTTCTTGGGTCGGCTGGACTACTGGTCGCGGCCCAGCTCGGCGTAGCACTCCTCGAGTATCGCTTCGCTGGGCGCGACGATCATCGCCGGATCGGACAGATTGCGTAGTCCGACGAAGCGCAGCGCCTGACCGCGAGTCTTCTTGTCACGGCCCATCAGTTCACGCAATTCGGCGAACGGCGCACGCTGGTAGCTGGTGGGCAATCCCAGCGCACCGATCAACTGGCGATGCACGGCGACGGCCTCGTCCGGAAGGCCGAGCACCCGGCGCGACAGCTGGGCGGCGAAGATCATGCCGAGCGCGACGGCTTCGCCGTGACGCATCCGGAAATGCTCCCAGGCCTCGATCGCGTGCCCCAGGGTGTGGCCGTAATTGAGCAGCTCACGACCGATCCGGCCGCCCACCGAGGTCGACTCGCGCAGATCCAGTGACACCACGTCGGCCTTGAACTGCACGGCCCGCCGGATCAGTTCGGCATGCCGGGCGCTGGTCACGTCCAGGGCACCGCTGGGTGAGGCTGCGATCAGTTCGCGGATTCGCTCGTCCCGGACGAAACCGGCCTTGACGACCTCGGCCAGCCCGGAGCGCACCTCGCGCTCGGGCAGGGTGCCGAGCAGATCCAGATCGGCGATCACCCCGTCGGGCTCATGGAAGGCGCCGACCAGGTTCTTGCCCTCGGGCAGATCGATACCGGTCTTGCCGCCGACCGAAGCGTCCACCATGGCGAGCACGGTGGTGGGCACGCTGACGTAGCTGACACCTCGCAGCCAGCTGGCCGCGACGAAGCCCGCCAGATCGGTGGTGGCTCCCCCGCCGACGCCGATGATCAGGTCGGAGCGGGTGAAGCCGGCTGCGGCCAGCGTGCGCCAGCAGCTGGTCGCGATCTCCGGTGTCTTGGCGGCCTCGCCTTCGGGAACGCCGATCGACAGCACCGACACGGTCGCCGAACCGGCGAGGCGGGCCACCTCCAAGGCGACCTCGGCCAGGGGTTCGGCGTAGATGACGGCCACCCGGGTGGCCTCACCGGTCAGCGAGGGCAGCTTCTGCAGCGCCCCGTTGTCGATCTCGACGGTGTAGGGGTGATCGGTGGCGAAACGTACGGTGCTCATCCAAGCTCCTGGCTGGTCAGTTGATCGACGATCTCGGCAGCGACCTGAGCGGGGGTGCGTCCGGCGGTGTCGACGACGATCGTTGCCACCTCCTCATAGTGCGGCGCCCGCTGACTGGCGAGTCGCTTCCAGTTGCCTGCCACATCGCCGGTGAGCAACGGACGGGTGGTGGACCCGCCGACACGGCGTACCGCCTCGTGCACGGTGGTGCGCAACCAGACGACCCGATGCCCGGCCAGGGCGGCCCGCAGCTGGGCGTTGGTGACCGCTCCCCCACCCAGGGCGAGCACCCCGCCGGCCGCCAAGGCCGCCAAGGTGGCCTCCAGTTCCAAGCGCCGGAACGCCGGTTCGCCGAGTTCGGCGAAGATCTCGGTGATCGGCCGGTCTTGCTGGCGTTCGATGACGGTGTCCACATCACAGAAGCTCACGCCGAGCCTGCCGGCCAGCAACGCACCCACGGTGGACTTGCCGACCGCAGGTGGCCCGACCAGCACCACCGCGGGTGAGTCAGTCATGAATCGACAGTCCCCGCTCGGCGACCTGGCGCAGGTATCCACGGTAGTTACGACGGGTTTCGCCGAGCGAATCGCCACCGAACTTCTCCAGGCAGCATTCGGCGAGCACCAATGCCACCATGGCCTCGGCCACCACACCGGCGGCCGGCACCGCGCAGACGTCCGAGCGCTGGTGATCGGCGACCGCGGGCTCTCCGGTCCTGACGTCGATGGTGCGCAGCGCGCGCGGGACGGTGGCGATGGGTTTCATCGCGGCGCGCACCCGGACCAGCTCGCCGGTGGACATGCCGCCCTCGGTACCGCCCGACCGCTGCGAGAGTCGTTCGATGCCGTTGCCGCCGCGGACGATCTCGTCGTGAGCCTGGCTGCCGCGGATGCGGGAGAGCTCGAATCCGTCGCCGAGCTCGACGCCCTTGATCGCCTGGATGCCCATCAGGGCGCCGGCCAGTCTGGCGTCCAGCCGACGGTCGCCCTGACTGTGACTGCCGAGTCCGGGCGGACAACCCCAGGCAATCACTTCGACCACCCCGCCCAGCGTGTCGCCGGCCTTCTGGCAGGCATCGATCTCGGCTTGCATGGCTGCGCTGGCGTCGGGATCGAGGCAGCGCACCGGATCGGCATCGATCGCCGGAAGATCGGCCATGGTTGGGAAGCGGTCGCCGGTCGCGGCGATGCCGCCGAGCTCCACGACATGGCTGAGCACGGTGATCCCACAGGCCTGGGCAAGGAAGTTCTGGGCGACCCGTCCGATCGCCACCCGGGCGGCGGTCTCCCGGGCGCTGGCTCGTTCCAGCACTGGACGGGACTCGGAGAAGTCGTATTTCTGCATACCAGCCAGGTCGGCGTGGCCCGGACGCGGTCGGGTCAGCGGCGCATTGCGGGCCAGCTCAGCGAGCAGTATGGGATCGACCGGGTCGGGGGCCATCACCTGGTCCCACTTGGGCCATTCGGTGTTGCCGATCATGATCGCGATCGGCGAGCCCAGCGTCTTGCCGTGCCGCACACCGGTGAGGATGGTCAACTCGTCGGCCTCGAACCGCATCCGGGCACCGCGGCCCGCACCCAGCCGGCGCCTGGTGAGCGCTTCGGAGATGTCCTCGGAGGTGACCCCGACTCCGGCTGGTATGCCCTCGATCGTCGCAATCAGGGCGCGTCCATGTGATTCACCGGCAGTCAGGTATCGCAACATGTGCTCAAGTATCCCAGATCAGCGGGAGGGCTTACCCGCAGCGATCGGCATTGGCCCGGCACCAGACCTGGAACTCGGCCACATTCGCATCGTGCCCTGCGGCATCCGAGGAGAACTTCGTCTCGCCGGTGTCGGGATTGACGGTCACGAAGTAGATGTAATCGCCGTGAGTCGGGTTGACCGCCGACGTCAACGAGTTCTTGCCCGGGTTCGAGATGGCGCCCGGCGGCAGGCCGGGGTGCACATAGGTGTTGTACGGCGAAGGATTCGCGCGTTCTTCATCGGTGGTCGTGACGGTGCCACCCTGGGAGTTCACCGCGTAGCCCACCGTGGAGTCCATCTGCAGCGGCATGCCCTGCGCCAGCCGGTTGTAGATCACCTGGGCAATGTCGGGGCCGTAGACCGGGTCGCGGGTCTCCCGCTCGATGATGGACGCGATGGTGACCGCATCGTAGGGCGAAACACCGAGTGCCTCGGCCTTGGCGACGAAATCGATCTGGTCGGCGACCGTATTGAAGTGCGCGGTCATGTCCGACAGGATCTGGACTGCGGTCGGCTCGGTGTCGAAGACATAGGTCTCCGGGAACAAGAAGCCCTCCGTTGCGCCGTTGGCCCAGGTGGGCAGTTGCAGTTGCGACGGATTGGCCAGCACGGCGTTGAACTCGTCGGCCGCGATGCCGCTCTGTTCAGCGAGCCGAGCGACCACCTGCGTATTGCGCAGCCCCTCCGGGATGGTGACCCAGGTATTGATCATGTTCGCACGGTCCATCAGCGCTGTCACGGCCTGGACCGCCGACATCTTCGTCTTCAGCAGATAGTTCCCGGGCTGGATGCCGGACGAACCGGTGATGTTCTCGGCAGCCCGGAGGAAGGCCTTGCGCGAGGCCACCACGTCCTGAGAGACCAGCAGATCGCCCATTTCGGTCAACGTCGCGTTCTCGGGGATCGTGACGACCACCTCTTGCTCACCCGGTCCGGGATAATCGGCGGCCTGGGTGAAGTTGAGATAGCCCTCCATGACCTTGGTGTACACGAAGTAGCCGCCACCGATGAGCACCGCGAGCGAGACGGTGATGGCCAGCAGGTTCTTCCACCAGGAACCCCGGCGCTTGACCGTCGGTGGCTCGAGGTCCGGCTCCTGGCCGTCGTAGCCGTCGTCATAGTCGTCTTCGTCGAGGAATCGGCTCATCGCTGCGACTAACCTCCCTGGGGCCATTCACGACCGGCCGGCCGGCCAGTGCGTTTCTCGTATTCGAGTGCTTGTTCGAGGATGTCTACGGCGGCGGCCTGGTCGATGATGGCACGCCGGCTGCGCGAGGTCCTCCCACTGGCTGCCAGCTTACGTGCCGCGCTCGCCGTGCTCAGCCGCTCGTCCACAACACGCAGCGGCCGGGCCAAGCCGGTATGCAGCCGGTCGGCGACCTCGCTCATCTGCTGGACGGCCGGGCCCTCACGTCCGGCCAGATTGACCGGCCAGCCGAGCAGCACTTCGATCGGCTCGTACTCCGCGCAGATCTCCGCCAGCCGCTGCACGGTGCCCCCACCGGTGGGCACGGTCTCCACCGGATAGGCAAGCAGACCGTCGGGGTCGCAGGCCGCAACCCCGACCCGGGCCTTTCCCCAGTCGACGGCGAGCCGGACGCCGCGGCGGAACTCAGCGCCCAAGAACGGTCTCCACCTGATGACGGGCGGCCTCGACGGCCTGCGGGGCGGCCTCGGGCTGGGTGCCACCGCCCTGGGCCATATCGTCCTTGCCGCCGCCCTTGCCACCGAGTTCTGCCGCGGCACGCCGGACGATCTCGCCGGCCTTGATGCCCAGATCACGAGCCCGGCCATTGACCGCGACCACCACCGCAGGCTTGGGGCTCCTGGACAGCAGCACCACCACCGCGGCGCGGGTGCCGAACTGGTCGCGCACCTGCCCGGCCAGCGAGCGCAGGTCCGCAGCGTCCACACCGTCGAGCACCTGGGCGTCGAAGGCGACGCCTTCGATGTCGGTCGCATTGGCGACGATGCCGGAGACCTTCGCCTGCAGCTGGGTCATCCGAAGCTCGGCGATGGTCTTCTGCGCCGACTTCAGCTCGGCCACCATGGCCTGCACCCGGTCGCCCAGTTGCTCGGGCTGGACCCGCAGCGTGTCGCTGAGCTGATTGACCAGTGCCCGCTCGGCGGCCATGTGAGCGAACGCATCCGTGCTCACCAGCGCCTCGACACGGCGCGCACCCGATCCGACCGACTGTTCGCCGAGCATGGTCAGCATGCCGATCTGGCTGGAGTGCTGCACATGGGTACCGCCGCACAGTTCACGGCTCCACGGCCCGCCCATCTCGACCATGCGGACGACCGGCGGGTACTTCTCGCCGAACATCGCCATCGCGCCGAGCGCCTTGGCGTCCTCGAGCTTCATCTGGGTGGCAGTCACTTCCAGGTCGTCGCGGATCGCCACATTGCAGCGTTCCTCGATCTCGGCGCGCAGTTCGGGGCTCAGCCCCTTGACCGACGAGTAGTCGAAGCGCAGATAACCGGGCCTGTTGTAGGAGCCCGCCTGGGTGGCGCCGGAACCGACGAGTTCGCGCAGCGCAGCGTGCAGCACATGGGTGGCCGAATGCGCCTGACAGGCGCCGCGGCGGTTGAACCCATCCACCAGCGCGGTGACCGCGTCGCCGACCACCAGTTCGTTGGGCACCTCGACCTTGTGGACGATCAGACCGGGCACCGGACGCTGCACGTCGAGCACCTTCAGGTCGCCCGCAGGGGTGCGCAGAATGCCGGTATCGGAGTCCTGGCCGCCCGACTCCGCGTAGAAGGGGGTCTCGGCGAGCACGACCTCCACGATGCTGCCGGCCGGCGCCGAGGTCACCGACTCGCCGTCGGCGATGAGCCCGCGCACCTTGGTCTCGGCACCCAGTTCGGTGTAGCCGAGGAAAGGAGTCTCACCCTCGGCGCGCAGCACCTGGTACGCCTCGGTCTGGGTCACCCCGCCCTTCTTGGCGCGGGCGTCGGCCTTGGCGCGCTGACGCTGTTCGTTCATCAAGGTGCGGAAGGCGTCCTGATCGACGCTCAGCCCCTGCTCGGCAGCCATCTCCAAGGTCAGATCGATCGGGAACCCGTAGGTGTCGTGCAATTGGAATGCCTTGTCACCGGCGAGCACGTGACCACCGGACGAGCGCACCTGCTGGGCCGCCATATCGAACAGGGCGGTACCCGAGGTGAGGGTGTGGCTGAACGACTGCTCCTCGGCATCGGCGATCTCGCGGATCCGCTCCCACTGGTCATCGATATCGGGGTAGGAGACGTGCATCACGGCGCGGCTGACCCCGAGCAGATCGACGATCGAGGGGCCGGCATAACCGAGCAGCCGCATCGAGCGGATCGAACGGCGCATCAGGCGGCGCAGCACATAGCCGCGCGCCTCGTTGCCGGGAGCCACCCCGTCGGTCATCAGCATCAGGGAGCTGCGCACATGGTCGCCGATGACCCGCAACCTCACATCATTGGTGTGATCGACACCGTACTTCTTGCCCGACAACTCGGACGCCCGCGCGATGACCGGGAAGACCTCATCGGTCTCGTACATGTTGTCGACACCCTGCAGCAACAGCGCGATCCGCTCCAGGCCTGCGCCGGTGTCGATGTTCTTGGACGGCAGCGGGCCGGCAATGTCGAAATCGTCCTTGGCGCGCACCACGGACAGATCCTCCTGCTGGAAGACCAGATTCCAGATCTCCAGGTAGCGGTCCTCATCGGCGTCCGGGCCGCCCTCGGGGCCGTATTCGGGGCCACGATCGATATAGATCTCCGAGCACGGGCCGCCGGGGCCGGGGATGCCCATATTCCAGTAGTTGTCCTTCAGGCCGCGGGACTGGATGCGCTCCGCGGGGACGCCGACCGACTTCCAGTAGGTCATCGCCTCGATATCGCCCTCGGGGTACTCGGGATGCAGGCCCGGACCGAGCACGGTCACCCAGACCTTGTTCGGATCGAAGCCGAAGCAGCCCTCGTCGATCGGGCCGGTGACCAGCTCCCAGGCCCACTCGATGGCCTCCCGCTTGAAGTAGTCGCCGAAGCTGAAGTTGCCCAGCATCTGGAAGAAGGTGCCGTGCCGGGTGGTCTTGCCGACATCCTCGATGTCGAGGGTGCGCACGCACTTCTGCAGGCTGACGGCGCGCTTGTACGGCGATGGCTCGGCGCCGATGAAGTAGGGCTTGAACGGCACCATCCCTGCGTTCACGAACAACAAGGTGGGGTCGTTGTACAGCAGCGATGCGCTGGGCACGATGGTGTGATCGCGCGCGGCGAAGAAATCCACGTACCGGCGTCCGATCTCTGCTGCCTTCATCCTTTGACCTCACTCACATTCGACACTGACTGGGCTCAGCCAGACCGATTGTCAAGCCTAGCGCGCGCTGCCGGTCCGCGTAGATTCAGACCATGACCTCGCATGCCCCTGAACCCGACGAACCTCCTGCCGCGAAACCCGAGCGGGTTCGGATGGACCTCAAGAGCTGGCTGTACACCATCACCGCGACGATCCAGCGTTTCTTGCGCAACCAGGGCACCGACATGGCCGCCGCCCTCACCTACTACACGGTGCTGACCATCTTCCCGGCGCTGCTGTGCATCGTGTCGTTGATGAAACTCAGCGGGATCGGCGACGTGCTGGTTCCCAAGCTGACCGGACTGATCAGCCAAGCCTCCTCGGACGAGTTTCTCACCGACACACTCGTGGGCCTCATCGAGAGCTTCTTCTCCAGTGCCGGAGCCGGTCTGGGCCTGGCGATCGGTATTCTCGCCGCCGCTTGGGCGGCCAGCGGGTACGTCGCCGCGTTCACCCGGGTCATGAACCGGGCGTACCGGGTACTCGAAGGACGCAACCCCGTCAGGCTGAAGGCCCAGCAGTTCGCGCTGACGATCATCCTGCTGATCTGCATGTCGACGCTGCTGCTCGCGCTGGTGGTCAGCGGTGACGTGGCCGGCTGGATTGCCGGTCAATTCGCCGCGCTGAGTGGCGTGGTGCACCTGTGGGACCGGCTGCGCTGGCCGATCACCATCGCCTTGGTCATGGTTCTCATCGACGTGCTCTACTACTTCTGCCCGAATGTGCGGTTTCCGCGCTTCCGCCCGCTCAGTTACGGCTCGATCGTCGCAGCGCTCGCCGGAATAATCGCGGTGGTGGGATTCCGCTTCTATGCGGCGAACTTCGGCAGCTACGACGCCACCTACGGCGCGTTGGCCGGTGCCATCATCGCCTTGTGGCTCATCTGGCTGACAAATCTGGCGCTGGTGGCAGGAGCCCATCTGGATCTCGAGGTATTGCGCACCCGGCAACTGCTGCAGGGCCTGCCCGCCGAGCGCGCCCCGGTGCTGCCGCCCAAGAGCGCGAAGGGCATCGACAAGAAGATCGGCAGGGACAACAAGCTCGCCGCCAAGGGCAACGAACTACGCCTCCGGGGCCAGTAGCCCCCGAATGAGGACGAGCCGCTCGGCGATCTGCGCCTCATTGCCGTGCTGAGTGGGTTCGTAGTAGCGGGTGCCGACCAGTTCGTCGGGGAGGTACTGCTGGGCTGCAACTCCGTGCGGATAGTCGTGCGCGTACCGGTATCCGACTCCGTGGCCGTATTCGCCGGCGGACGAGTAGTGCGCGTCACGCAGATGCGGTGGCACATCTCCGATCCGGCCGGCTCGCACATCGGCGATCGCCGCATCGATGGCCTTGATCACCGCGTTCGACTTCGGAGCGGTCGCCGCCGCGATGGTGGCCTGAGCCAGGTTGAGCCGGGCCTCCGGCATGCCGATCAACTGGACGGCCTGGGCGGCAGCGACGCAGGTCTGCAGCACCGCCGGCGCGGCCATCCCGATATCCTCGCTGGCCAGGATGACCAGGCGCCGGGCGATGAACCGGGGATCCTCACCCGCCTCGATCATCCGGGCGAGCCAGTGCAGCGCGGCGTCCACATCGGAACCCCGCACCGACTTGATGAAAGCACTTGTCACGTCGTAGTGCTGATCACCGTCGGCGTCGTAGCGGACCGCTGCCCGGTCGACGGACTGCTCGACGGTTTCCAGGTCGATCACGGTGGTGCCCTTGGCGTCGGCGCTGCGGGCGGCCTCCTCCAGGTAGGTGAGTACGCGCCGCGCGTCGCCGCCTGCCATCGACAGCATCGCCTGACGGGCGGGCGTGTCGAGTTGGTACCGCTCGCGCAGGCCTCGCGGGTCGGCCAGCGCCCGGTCGACCAGGGTGTTCAGGTCGTCGTCGGTGAGTGGACGCAAGGTCAGCACCAGCGAACGCGAGAGCAGCGGCGAGATCACACTGAAGCTGGGGTTCTCGGTGGTGGCGGCGATGAGCGTGACCAGCCGGTTTTCCACCGCCGGCAACAGGACGTCCTGCTGGGCCTTGTTGAAGCGGTGCACCTCGTCGACGAACAGCACGGTCGACACACCCCGGGCCAGTTCACGTTTGGCAGCCTCCAGGTGGGCGCGCACCTCTTTGACCCCCGAGGTCACCGCCGAGATCTCGACGAAGCGTCGTCCGGTCTGGTGGGAGACCACCGCGGCGATGGTGGTCTTGCCGACCCCCGGTGGCCCCCACAAGAAGACCGACATGGCACCGGTGCCCTCGGCGAGGCGACGCAGCGGCGAGCCCGCGGCCAGCAGATGCTGCTGGCCGACGATCTCGTCGATGCTGCGCGGACGCATCCGCACCGCCAGCGGCAGGTTCGCGTGATCGGCGTCGGCCAGCGACCCGCCGGAGGTGGGTTCCGCGACCGGGCTGATGTTGCCGAACAGGTCCTCGCTCACCCGAGTGAGGCTACCTCATGGCACCGACGGGCCGATCTCTCAGCCGAGAGTCTCAGCCGAGCAGCTTCGCTTCGAGGCCGGCCTGGTCGTCCGCCGTCCAGCCGTTGAGATCCAGCCATCCGGCGACCGAGCCGAAGTCGCGGGCGACCCGCCTGAGCACCAGTTCCATCAGTTCGGGCGGGGTCGATTGGGACTGGACATCGGCGTCGTGTTCGCCCGATCCGGCGCCGGCCATGAAGCCGAGCTTGGTGAGGATGGCGACGATCCGCTCGGTGCTGGCGGCATAGTCCGCGAGGATCTGGTCTTCGGGCACGCCCAGTGCCGCGAGCAGCACCGCGCTGACGGTGCCGGTGCGATCCTTGCCGGCCGCGCAATTGATGATGGCTGCTCCCGGTGAGCCGGCGACCGCCCGCAATGCACCGATGATGCTGTCGGGCCGTGACCGGAAATAGCCGAGGTAATGCCCGGCGACGACATGCACGGTGTCCGGCGGGTCGCCGTCCTCGAGCACCGAAAACTCACCGAACCAGGCGGGCATCGGATCATTGGGGTCGTCCTCGGGGTACAGACTCAGCTTGTGCACCCGGACGCGCCCGTCGAAGGGGAATCCTTGCGCCCGGGCGCGTTCGCTGTTGGTGCGCAGATCGATCACATCGCTGAGCATCAGGTCGTCGAGCAGCCACTCGATCGAGGTCTGGGGCAGGTCATCCAGGTTGTCCGAGCGCAGCAGCACGCCTTCGCGCAGCGTGCGTCCGCCAGTGGTGGTCATGCCACCGAAGTCCCGGATGTTGACCAGGCCGTCGAGATCGACCCAGTTCGGTTGATACGCCATATGGTCGAACCTACCAACTTCTGTTACGCGTCGATGAACAGCACGCACCTCATCACCGCGGGCCGCTGCCGGCCCGGTCTTGGCGGCTGGTGGCTAGGCGCTGGTCTGCGCGGCTGCACCGGACTTTTCGGACTTGTCGCTCGCGCCGGCCTTGTCGGCCTTCGGCTTGAAGTCGACGCCGGCCTCCCTGCGCTGTTGCGCGGTGATCGGGGCGGGAGCTTCGGTCAGCGGATCGTAGCCGCCGCCCGACTTCGGGAAGGCGATGACCTCACGGATGGACTCGAAACCGCCCAGCAGCATGACCAGGCGGTCCAGGCCGTAGGCGACACCACCGTGCGGCGGGGCGCCGTACTGGAAGGCGTCCAGCAGGAAGCCGAACTTCTCCTGCGCCTCTTCGGCGCTGAGACCCATCACCTGGAAGACGCGCTCCTGAATGTCACGGCGGTGAATACGGATCGAACCTCCGCCGACCTCAACGCCGTTGCAGACGAAGTCGTAACCGTACGAAAAGGCTGATCCGGGGTCGGTGTCGAACGTATCCATCGACTCGGGCTTGGGCGAGGTGAAGGCGTGATGCACCGCGGTCCAGCGTCCGTGGCCGACCGCGACATCACCTTCGGCGGTGGCCTGGGCTGCCGACTTGAACAGCGGCGCATCGACCACCCAGCAGAATGCCCACGCCTCTGGATCGATCAGATCGCAGCGGTGGCCGATCTCGACCCGAGCCGCCCCGAGCAGCTCCTGAGAGCTCTCCCGCTCCCCGGCGGCGAAGAAGATCGCATCGCCGGGCTTGGCGCCGGCGGCGGGCACCAATGCTGCCTTTTCTTCGTCCGAGAGGTTCTTGGCGACCGGCCCGGCGAGCTCGCCGGACTCGTTGATCGTGATGTAGGCCAGCCCGCGGGCGCCGCGCTGCTTGGCCCATTCCTGCCAGGCGTCGAACTGGCGACGCGGCAGCGACCCGCCGCCGGGCATCACGACGCACCCTACGTAGGGCGCCTGGAAAACCCGGAACGAGGTGCCGGCGAACAGTGCGGTGACCTCGTGGATCTTCAGGTCGAAACGCAGATCGGGCTTGTCGGAGCCGTAGTCGTTCATCGCCTCATGCCAGGTGAGCCGACGCATCGGACGAGGCAGCTCCACGTCGATGAGCTTCCAGACCTGTGCCATCACTTCCTCGGAGACGGCGATGACATCGTCTTGATCGACGAAGCTCATCTCGACGTCCAGCTGAGTGAACTCGGGCTGCCGGTCGGCCCGGAAGTCCTCGTCGCGGTAGCAGCGGGCGATCTGGTAGTAGCGCTCCATGCCGGCGACCATCAGCAGCTGCTTGAACAGCTGCGGGCTTTGCGGCAGCGCGTACCACGAGCCCGGCCGCAGCCGGGCGGGCACCAGGAAGTCACGGGCGCCCTCGGGAGTGGACCGGGTCAATGTGGGGGTTTCGATGTCGACGAAGCCCAGCGAGTCGAGCGCCTGCCGGATGGTGTGGGTAACCGACGAACGCAGCCGGATGGCTTCGGCCTGGCGCGGACGACGCAGATCCAGGTAGCGGTACTTGAGCCGGGCGTCCTCGCCGACATTGACGCGCTCATCGATCGGGAACGGCAGCGGCGCGGAGGGGTTGAGTACCTCGAGTTCGCTGACCACGACCTCGACCTCACCGGTCACCATGGCCGGATTGACCGTGTCCTCCGACCGGGCCTCGACCACACCGGTGACAGCGATGCAGAACTCGTTGCGCAGCTTGTGGGCACCAAGTTGATCGACTAGTTCCTCGCGGATCACACATTGCACGATCCCGGAGGCATCCCGCAGGTCGATGAACACCACACCACCGTGATCGCGGCGGGCGTCCACCCATCCGGCCAGCTTGACCGTGGTGCCGATGGTGGATCGGAGCAGCGTGCCTGCCTCGTGGGTGCGGATCACAAGTATTTTCCTCTCGCGTGGCCCGTATGGACGGTAACCGAACCCGCACAGTCTAGCCCGCGCGGGCAGGACGTGGTCTCGCGGCGCCGCCAGTGCCGCAGCACGATGACTGCGAGCTTCGTCTGAATACGCCATGAGCTGAACCTGCGGTGCGCAGGTCGTCGCGAGGCCTCGTGCTCGACACCGCCACCAGATAAGGTTTATCTAACTTCCGATGGATCTTGCACCCCACGGAGGAGGTCCGCCACGATGACGTCCTACAACCTCGCGGTCGCGCTCGGTTCGAGCCGCGTCGCCGCAGCCAGCGCGCACACCGATCCCGACCTGGGGGTTGTCGCCGAGCCGATCAGCCTCGGGCGCCTCGGCACCGCGTCTTCGTGCCTGTTTGTGCCTCGGGACGGCGATCTGGTCTTCGGCGACGCAGCCAGACAGCACGGTCAGGCCCAGCCGGAACGGATGATCTGCGATCTGCGACACCGCCTCGGAGACGACGTGCCGCTGCTGGTAGGTGGGCAAAGGCTGGTCCCGGAGCAGCTTTACGCACAACTGATCGCCTGGGTTGTCCAACGGGCCACCGAGCAAGCAGGTGAGCCGCCCGCAGGCATCACCATCGGGTACCCAGCAACCGAGTGGGGTACGCATCGCCTGAGCCTGATTGCCACCGCACTGGCGGCACTGGGTCTCGACGGCTTCGATTTCATACCCGAGTCTGAGGCTGCCGTCGCGCAGTACGAGGCCTCGGCTCCCCTGGAGAACGGCCAAACCGTCGCCGTTTACGACCTGGGCGGCGACGCACTCAGTTGCGCTGTGCTGCGCAAGGAACGCGACGGAGGTCTCGGTCAGGTCGGCGCTTCGGGTGGCCTCACCGAGCTTGGCGGCACCGATTTCGACGATCTGGTCTTCCGGCACGTCATGGAGGTGTCCGGGCTGGCCAAGATGACGCTGGATGCCGACCACGTCGACGTCCGAGGCGCCCTGATCCGACTGCGCGAAGCCTGCGTCGAAGCCAAGGAGACGCTGTCCTCCCAGACAGCCGTGACCATTCCCGTTGCGGTGGCAGCGGTCCACACCACCGTCCGCCTCACGCGTGCCGAATTCGAGCAGATGATCGAGCCCGCTCTGGATCGCACGATCGATGTGCTGGATGACACTGTCGAGCATGCCGGCATTCAGGTATCGCAGCTCGAAGCCGTACTCCTCATCGGCGGTTCATCAAGAATTCCGCGGGTGGCGCAGCGGTTGTCGGAGTCGCTCGACCGGCCGATCGTGATCGACAGCGATCCTGCTTTGTCAGCGGTACTCGGTGCTGCACGGGCAGGACTACGGTTCGCAGAGGCTCGGGCGCAGGCGGTGATCGGCGCCCACGAACAACAGGCAGCGGTTGTCGAGGATCTGCCGACTCCCGACGACGAGTCGGCAGCGCAACCGGCGGTCCGGTCGAAGCGTCGACGTCGCGACCGCGGTCGGCTGATGGTGTTCACCGCCGCGGTAGTCACCGTAGTCACGCTGTTGCTCAGCGGATCATCGTCCGGCTCACCGCTTCCGGCCGGCTCGGCAGTCGACGAGGCGTCCACCTCGCACACGTCATGGTCGCAGGCGCAGCGCCCCAGCCCCGCCGACGGCGAGCCCTCTGCCGACCTCGTGGAGCCCACCGAGCTGAGGCCGCACGGTCACCTCACTCTGCCCGGTGAGGTGAGCGCGGTGCCGACGAGCAACCCTGTGGGCTCGCCTGGCGCCCCGACAACGGTGGCACCGAACACCACGGCCGCGGCCGACGACGAGACCGTCGCTGACCTGGCGCCCGAGATCGGTACGCAACTACCGACCGGCGACACCACCACCGACTCCCCGGTCGAGCCCACCACGGCCAGCCCACCATCTGATTCGAGCGCTCCATCCGCTCCTGAGACCGATGGGAGCTGACCATGACCACCACGTCCCGAGGAACCACGCCGCCGTTCTCCAGCGTTCGACATGCACTGCAGGCAATCGAGACCATCGCCACCTCCGGTAGCCCGCGGGCCTTCATTGTCGGCACCGCCCGATCCGGCAAGACCAGCCTGCTGCGCGAGATCACCAATCTGCTCGCAGACCTCGAGACCGCATTCACCGAATACCGGCCAGGCACGTCGGCCGCCTCGGTGCCGCCCTCTCGGGTACTCGTTGTCGATGATCTTCACCTGTTGGACGAGGAGCATCTCGACCAGATCGGCGGTCGGGCCCTCGATCCCACCGCCGGGCTCATCGTCGCCAGCCGGCCCTGGCCGAGGCCCGACGGATTGACAGCGATCTGGCGTCGCCTTGAGCAGGACGCGCCCGCGGTCGTGCTCGGTCAGCTCTCGCGATCGGATGCCCTCACCTACTGCCAAGTGCATGGCCGAGCGGTCTCATCCGCCTGCTTGACCCAGATTCTGGCAGCCACCGGCGGCATCAGCTGGTTGGCTACCCGGGCGCTGAGTCTTCATGATGACCGTGATTGCGTGGACGATCCCGAGCACAGTGGATTGCATCTGCTCCTCCAAGACGAGATCGCCCACCGCCTGAACACCGCCGACGCGCAGTTGCGTCATCTGGTCGAGTTGGTGAGCATTGATCCGCATGCGAACCTCGGTTCCATCGAATCGGTGTCAGCTGTCGACGCGCTCATCGCGCAGGGTCACGCCGAAGGGCTTCTATTGCGCAATGGGCGTCCGGTCCCGGTGGTGCGGTCAGCGGTTCTGGCTTCCACTCCCGCGCACCGACTGGCCGAGCTGAGGGCTGAGACCAGCGCCGACCGGAGCAGTCTGATCAGCCACGACGATGCGTCGGCACCGCTGCTACAGCAGGCTCTCAATGTGTGGTCGAAGGGTGATCTTGACGGAGCCGCGGGACTCGTCGAGGAGGCGGAGATGGCCGCCGGTTCTCCCAACTCGGATCTCGCGGCCGACCTTGCGGCGGCTATCTGGGCCGAGCGCGGGCTGCCGCTGATCAGTAGTCAGAGTTATCTCGCGCGACCGACCGACGACCCGGCCTCATCGGTGCGCGCGCTGCTGGTCCATGCTGGTGCGGGTTTCCCTGACCGTTTCCACGATCGTCAATCCGTCGCGCAGTCGCCCACAACACTCGGTGTCGCCTTGCAGCTGTTTGAAGCCGGTCTGCGTGATTCCGTGAAGCAGCAACCACCTGCATCGGCGCTCAGTTCGTTGGTACAGGCCTCGGAGCTGTACTCCGCATCCAAGAGTGTGGGCCCGATCGCCGAGTTGCCGGCCGTGGTCGCGGCGGGCGTGGCGATGGGCGCCGGCGAGTTGCAGACCGCCCAGGCGGTCATCGACGCCGCGGTCAGCGCAGAGCAGGGCGGACCCTGGGCGCGCCCGCGGTTGCTAGTAGTGTGTCGCTGCTAAGTGTTTGGGTATAGGTGGTGAAGTTTGATGCGGGCGTCGGTCGTGGTGAACTGCCAGCGGACTTGGCGCTCGTCGTCGTTGGTTGCGGCCTGCCAGGCGGCGAGTTCGGTGTTGAGGATGTCGAGGTCGTCGATCCGGCGGGTCAGGCACTGGCGGGTCAGGGCGGACAGCTCGATCTCGGCGATGTTGAGCCAGGAGCCGTGCTTGGGTGTGTAGTGGATCTCGAGCCGCTCGGCCAGCGCGCGTGCTTTGGCTGGCTCGAACGCTTCGTAGAGCGAACCGAGGGTGTGCGTGTTGAGGTTGTCCATGACCAGGACGACCCGTTGCGCGTCGGGGTAGTCGACGTTGAGAAGCTGATCGATTTCCGTGGCCCAGTCGATCCGGGTCCGCTGCGCCCGGGCGTCGACCCGGCGGCGGCCGGCGAGGGGCTCGACCCACACGAAGATCGAGCAGGTGCCGTGCCGGACGTACTCGGAGTCTTCTTTGAGGTCGTGGCCCGGGCAGGCAGGGATCGGATCGCGGGCGTGGCCGAGGAGCTGGTATGGCTTTTCGTCCATACAGACCACCGGAACGGCCGGGTCGTAGGGGCGGTGGTAGACCTCCAGCACGTCCTCCATCCGCGCGACGAACTCGCCGTTGGCTTTGGGCGGGATCGTCCAGCACGCTTTCAGGTGAGGACGAAGCCCCCTTTTTTCAGGGTCCGACCGATCGTGGAGTGATCCAGCGGCCCGATCCCGTCGGTGAGGGCCACGTGTTTCTCCAGCAGCCGCAGCGACCACCGGTCATACCCTTCCGGTGGCCTTGTGCACGCCAACGCGATCACCCTGGCCTCGACGTCCCCGGTCACTTTCGCTGGCACCGGCGGCGTGACCCGCTTCTTGCGGTGGATCACCGCATGAACATCCCCGCCAGAGGCCGTGAACTGCTTCGCGATCAGATACACCGTCTGTATCGACACGCCCACTCGCTCCGCGACGACCCGCCTGTGCGGCACCGCCCTGGCGTTCTCGTCGAGCTCGAGCAGAACCCGCGCCCTCATGACCGTCCTGACCGGGTGCGCGCCACGCGAGACCACCCGCGTCAACGACGCACGATCAGCATCCGTCAACTCAACGACATGATCCTTCGGTCTGGGCATCACGCGGCTCCTCCTGATCGATTATCGGTCAGGAAACAGTCAAGCCTCAACATACACAAATCATTAGCAGCGACACACTACTAGGCTGGCAGGCCTTTGTCGCGATCCGCAATGAGCGTCCGCACGAGGCCCGCGAAGCCTTGCGTCAGGCCGAAGAGCTCGTCTCGCCTCAGTCGTCGCGCACGCAGCTGCTGCTTGCCACGATCCGGATCACGTTGGCTCGACGTTATGGAGATACGCAGAGCCTCACGATGGCGTGGCAGGCCGCTCTGACCGCCAGCCGCAATGTGGACGTGTCACTGTATTCGCTGCTCCCGCTCGGCTCGCTGATCGATGCCGGAGCCCGACTGGGTGACTCCGTGACGTTGGCACCCTATCTCGCACACGGCCTCGAGATCGTGCGTAGGCTCGGCTATCCCCCACTGTGGTCGAACCACCTGTGGTGGGCGGGCGTCCAGCAGGGCATCCTACTCAACAAGCCCGGTTCGCTTGCACCGCATGCTCAGGCATTGGTGGCCGCGGCGCCGCACAGCTCGGTTGCCGCTGCGATGGCCCAGGCAGGCGGGGTCTGGGTCGCAGTTCTGGGCGGCAAGGTTGACGCAGGCGCAGTCGAGGCGGCGGCCCGAGGACTGGCGGCGGCCGGACTCTCCTGGGATGGCGCGCGTTTGGCCGCGCACGGGGCGGGCCGGTTACCCGATGATCGTAGGGCGTCTTCTCGACTGATGGCCTGCGCCCGTGAACTTCATCCCCCCGAGGTGATCCGGCACGCTGCTGGCAGCACCGAGAGCAGCCCAACCCCGAGCCACGAGGGTGCTTCGCTGAGCGAACGCGAACATGATGTGGCGGTGTTGATACTGCAAGGCAAGACCTACGCCGAGATCGGCCAGGCGATCTTCATCTCACCCCGTACGGTCGAGCACCATGTGGCCAGTATCAGACGTCGGCTGGAGGCGAAATCGCGCTCTGATCTTATCGCCAAACTGCGTTTGACTATAGGTGGAACCGAGGACAGATGATGACGGACGCTGCTGATCCCGTAACCCCCTATTCACAAACTAGGGACAATCCCCCATGCTTTGTACTAACCCGTGCCATACGCTCGAATCGACCGTCACCCACAAGACAGGAGCTGCGATATGACCACGCCCTTGGCCACGATTGCTGACGCTCTCATCGAGTTCATTCTGAGCTTGTTGCGCGACCCGGCCGCGGCCGCGCAGTTTGCTGCTGAACCCGAAGAGACCCTCGCGGAGGCCGGCCTGTCCGGGGCCTGTGCTGCCGACGTGCGCGCTGTCGTGCCGGTGGTGGTTGACCGGCCCGACGTCGTGCAGCGGCCTGTCCAAGCGACTCCGGTTCACCCTGGCTACTCACCCCAGGTGAGTATTCAGCAACCGCAGTCCCCCGCGCATCCTCCGACCGTGGTCGAAGAGATCACCAATGTGACCACCAATTTCGCAATCGACGCGCGCACCACGATCATCGACCAATCGGTGAATCAGAATATCTGGGCCGGCGGTGACGTGACCCAGATCTTCGACCAGGAAGCGATCGTCGCCAGCGGTGATGGCTCGGTGGCCGCCGGCAAGGATGCCTCGATCGACAACTCGCAGACCGAGATCGATGCCGACGATATCGGGATCGGTAACACCGAGATCACCGCAGAGATCTCCGATGCGTTCAACGACCAGTCGACCACCACCGATGTTGACGTCACTGTTGGCACCGCCGCTGAGGATCCGGTGGCAGACGGCCTGGTCGCCGTCGTCGACGCGCCGGCTGATGCCGCGCTGGTCACCGACGCGGCAACGGCCACTGCGGATACCGCTACGGAGGTCCTGGACGTTCCAGACGCGGGCGTGGCCGCTGTGGCGAACGAGTACGAAGACTCGGGTGCGGTGCTCTACGATCCGGCCGGCTATGACGTCGACGGACTTGACCAACCGTAACGAGTTCGGTTGCGAACGTGAAGATGGCTGAAAATAACGATCAGGAGACCTCCGGCGCAACTGCTGCGGTCATGCGGATACGAACCGTGAAACCGCAGCAGGAGCCGCCGGAGCGTCCCTCCGTGCTCAACCCGAATGCTGCCCCGGTATTGGTCAAGCTCGCACCACCGTTCTCGGTTCGGGCCTGCCAGTTCTTGTGGGTGGTCAGCTTCGTGCTGGCGGGGCTGGCGATCATCTACTTCTTCGTCGTGCGCGAAGACCAGCTTCCGCTCATCGTCGAGACGATCCGCGACGTGAACTCCGAGCGCACCACCGAAACCTACCAGCGCGCTGCAGACATCATCTATTGGTCGGCATTCGCGGCAATGATCGGGCTGCTACTCATCCAGATAACCTTGCTGGTGTCGTTCACCAACCGCAAGCCCGGCGTGCGATGGTGGCAGTTCATCACTCTGCTCGGGCAGGCGTTGCTCTTCGGTCTGGGACGTGAACTGATAGCCGCCGGTGACCATGGCGAGCACCTGCGACAACTCCTGGCCGGCCAACTCGTCGCGGTCACCTTGGCGCTACTCGTCAGCAACCTGCGTGGTGCTGTTGCCTGGAGCGTGCGCCGTCACGACGTCCGCAAGGGACTGGGGTGGTCTGGTGGGGCTGATGCCTGAGACAATCCCTTCCAGAGTGCGCACCACGATTCTGCAGGTCTCGGTAGCTTTGCGCTCAAGCATCGGCGACTGACTCTTCGCTCGCCACTGATCGAGTTCGATCATGGCCTGCAGAGCTATTTCGTGGGCGGATACCTCCTGGGGCAGGCCCAGCCGCAGTGCCGGATCCAATCCGTCGCCACCGACGATTCTCACGGCCCGCTGGGCATCGTCCTCCGGAAGGCCCAGCCCTGCCGTGCGCGCCGAGGACAGCAATGTCAGTTCACGCAACCAGTGAGCCGAAGCTCGGATCCGTTCGATTCCTTCCAAGACTGTGGAGGAATCTCGGCGCGGCTTGTCGCGCAATAACCGCTCCAGTGCATCCAGTACGCCCCTGGCTTTCAGGCTCGCCGCCCGGGAGTGAAAGTGCAACTCGACGAAGTCGTTCAACTCATTGAGGCCGCTGTGCTGCACGAGCTGGGTGGACAGTCGCGTCGAATCGGTGGCCCCCGCACGGATCAGCGAGATCGCCAAGCGGACTCCGAACAGCCCGAATCTCGCCAGCAGCTCTTTGCGTTCCCGTTCGCTCAGCGACAGATGATCGGCGGGCCGGACGAAACGATCTGCTGAGACCAGCAGCCGCTCTCGCTCCACTCGGTCCAATGCGGCCAGTTCCCGGAAGGCGGTGAACTCGGCCTCGCGCAAGGTCTGCGCGCCCTCTGCCAGTAGCCCAGCTACCGGGACTACTCCTAATGCCAGCGAAGCCAACTCTCCATCGCGTTCGTACCGCAGGGCGACCTTGCGTGCCGACAACAGTGAATCGATGCGTCCAGAGCCGATCTCATCAGCGCGTGACAGAACCGCCACCGCATTCACGGTCTGCGACGGCCCCGCCGCGGTGTCTCGGAAAGCCTCGAGAAACCCGAGATCCGAGGGGTGCAGATGACGCAGCAGGTAGACGATGGCGTCCGCCTCCGATGGAGAATCGGAGGGGGTCAGGAAACTCATCGAGCGCGCCGATACCTCGTGGGATGTCGAGGCGATTCCTGGGGTATCAATGAGAATCACCGACTTGAGTGCGGGGGCCGGCCAACCGATGTCTATCCTCTCGACGTCATCTGCCGACATCTCTCCCAGGTCGATGACCAGTTTGCCCCTCACTCGGCGTAGCGGCAGCCGTTGGCTCGGGCGCCCGTGTGGCCGCAAGGTGATCGATGGAGTCTCCGAGTAGCGATACCAGGTGACGATCTTGGTGCACTCACCAGCATCCGTGGGCGCGATCTGCTCACCCAGGATCGCATTGAGTAGCGTCGACTTTCCCGCCTTCACGATGCCCGCGATGGCAAGCCGGAGTGGCTCACGAATCCTGCGCTCCAGTCGGTCGAGTAGCTCCAGCGCCGCCTCGTCGCGCGTATAGAGGCGGCGGGTGACCTCGATCAGGGCCGCAGTGTCGTCCAGCTGGTCCGGGCTCACTGCGCCACGGCCCGTGGGACGCGGCCTGCCGGCAACGTCTGCACCACGGGCAGGCCGGCCTGGAGTTGTTCGAGCTGGCTCAATTGGGTACGCAGCAGCGCGACCCGCTTGTCGTGCTGCGCGCTGTAGGATCCGGCCGCCTGCTTGGCGGCCAGCACCGAATCGGTGAGAGAACGATGCATCTCATCGGCGATGGAGGTGAAATGGTCGCGAGCGGTGCGTTGGACGACTCGCAGCCGGTCCTTCAGCTGTTTGGCGACTTGGAAGGTGACCTCGTCGATATAGCGACGCACGATGTTCTTCGCCTCGAAGCGGCGGCGCATCAGCCGGTTCCCCATGTCCTCACGATAGGCCCGCCGCCCGACCAGCACACCGGCGATCAGCGAAAGCGGGTTGATCAGGCTCAGGCCGATCAACCCGCTGGCCAGTCCGACCATCAGGACTCCGCCGTAAGAGCCTCGGACGCCGATATAGATCTTCTCGGTGGCGCTCAGTTGACCGGGGTCAAAATCGGGCAACTCGTCGACTGGATCAAGGATTCCGTCGATGGATGCGACCTCGATTACCGGGAGCTCTCGCTCCTCGGCCAAGAACAGCTCGCCGATCTCTTCGGTCAGCCAGGTGGAACGCTCCTCGGTCCACACGAACGTCTCCGAGATGGCCGAGGCGACGCGCTGGTCGACCCACTCCGTGATCTGCTCCCAGATGGGGCCGGGATCTCCTTCGTCGATCGCTTGCTCGGCCTCGCGTTGGACCCGCCGCAGCCGGTCCCGCAAATCGTGCTCCATGTCGGAGATGAGGTCGGCGATGCCGTCGGCCAAGGCCACCTGCCATCGTGAGGACACACCGCGGAACTCCTCAGCCTTTGCCTTGGCGTTCTCGAGCTCGGCGATGAGACGCGGGGTATCGTGCGGGTTCAGCAGTGCGCTCAGTTCGGTTCGTACCGACACCGTCATCTGCTCCACCGCAAAATTCATGTCGTGCACCGCACTGCGGGCACTCAGCAGCTCGGCATGCTCGACCACATCGCGGCGCAGATGTGCCACGAGCGCCGGGAAGCCGGACTCGTCATTGAGCTCGCGATCCTGCTGGGAGGCCGCCAGCAGACGCAGATCGCTGGAGACCGCGAATATGGGGAGGTCACCGATCTGTTTGAGGTGCCCTTGGTCAAGACGCTCGATTACCCGCCACTGCGGGTAGAGATCGGTCTTCGCCAGCACCGCCGCCACATTCGGGCAGATACGCAACGCATGTTTGAGTAGTTGTACCTCCGGTGCGGTGTACTCCTGGGAGGCGTCCGAAACCAGCAGCACCGCATCAGCAGACGACAGCGCGGAAAGCGTCGCGAGCGCCTTGGTGGAATCCAGCGATCCCACTCCGGGAGAATCCACCAAGCGCAATCCGCCCTTGAGGAGCTCGCGTGGCAACGAGACCTCGGCGGCCACAATATGCCGCTGGTTTCCCGGATTCCCCTTCTCCGAAACATACTCGGCAAGATCGTCGATCTGAATGGGCTGTTTGACGACCTTCACGGGTTCTGCCTCGGGCTCGTCGGTGCGAGTGACCACCCACGCTGCCGGCTGTGCACCGTAGCCGACCGCGGTCGGCACGCTGGTCGCGACATCATCGTCGATCGGGCACACCGGTGCGTTCACCAACGCATTGATCAGCTTGCTCTTGCCTTGTTTGAACTCTCCGACAACGACGACCCGCACGTTCGGATCCTGGAGTCGGGTGCGAGCCTGAATCAGCCTCTGCACAAGATCTGTCCGGCTGGTGACCGCGGCGAATCGGCCGGTGCGCTCCACGAGTTCGAGCAACTCGCGCCGCCCAGGAACAGCCGCCTCAGTCGGGGGCTTCGAGGGATCAGCGATGGTCGCCGAGCGGGCCATCGCCCGCCGCGGCACCGCAGCCGATCCGTCCGCATGCGTGCGGCTTGCCCGAGCCTGATCGGTCATGCTTGCTCCTCGCAATCGGTGCTGTACGTCACTCAATCAAATGATGCCGAACATCCACAAGCCCGGCCTCCAGGGAAGCCGGGCTGTGAATGTCATCTAGTGCGATCAGAAATCGATCTCGCCCTCGCCACCGGTGGTGCCGGAGCCTGGGCTGAAGATATTGCCGCTGTTGGCCCACTCGAAGCTGTTCTCGTAGGTAGCATCGATCTCGCTGGTGAACGAATCCTCGATTGTGAACGAGTCTTCGATATCAACATTCACGTTCGTCGACTGATCATTGAACGAATCGTTGATGTCAAGATTGAGGTCGTACTGCTCGGAGAAATCGTTGAACGAATCGTTGATGCGCACATCGATGTCGGTGTTGCCGATATTGATATCGTCAGCGAAGATCTTCGTCACGGAATTGTCGATGTTCACATCGCCACCCGCGGCGATCGAATCGTCACCGAAGGCGACACTTGCGCTCTGCCCGAAAACCTGCACGATGTCGGTATCGCCGAAGCTGTTACCTGTCGAGATGACCTGGTTGACCGACTGATCGAACTGCAACGTGCGCGCATCTACGTCAATGTTGACCTCGGTATCGCTGCCGCCGAAGCCCTTGCCTGCAGCTCCGAGAAGTCCGCCACCGGTCAGTCCACTGAAATTCAAGTTCTCGAAGCCGGCGTTGTACTGGCGCACTCCGACAGTTGACGAGTAGTCATTCAACGTTTGAGTGTTGAACGAACTCGTAACGTTGAACGAATCCTGGTTGCGAATGGAGTTGTCCGAACTGTCATTGAAGGAGTCTTCGATCTCGACCTCGACCTCGGTCGACGAGTCATTGTGCGAGTTCTCCACGGTGTTGAAGGAGTCCTCGATCTCGAATTCGACGTCCACATCGGTGGACGAGTCGTTGTAGGAGTTCTGGTTGCCGGAGTCCTCGATCTCGATGTCGTTGTTCGAGAGGATGTCGTTGTTGGAGTTGCTGGTCTCGTTGAACGAATCTTCGACCTCGTTGCCCGAGAGCACGTCAGTGTCATTGTTCGAGAACACGTCGTTGTACGAGTCCTCGACCTCGTTGAAGGAATCCTCGACCGCGATGCCCACGTTCGTGGAGTTGTCGGAGCTGTCGTTGAAGGAGTCTTCGATCTCGACGTCGGTCTCGGTGTTGAACGAATCCTCGGTCTCGTTGTTCGACGCGACGGTGTTGAAGGAATCCTCGACCTCGACCTC
>JAAYVB010000007.1 GCA_012517405.1 Propionibacterium sp. | reverse complement strand
GGCCGGGATGCGGGTGATCCTGCGCCGCGAACGCCCGCATCCGGGGGCTCAGTTGTCGCTCTTCGAAGCCCACGACGGGTGGCGGTATCAAGCGTTCGCCACCAACACCACCAGCGGCACCCTGCAGTTCCTCGAGACCCGTCACCGGGCCCATGCCCGGGTCGAGGACCGGATCCGACACGCCAAAGACTCCGGCCTGGGCCGGTTCCCGTCCCGCGAGTTCAGCATCAACCAAACCTGGCTACTCCTGACCATGATCGCCGCTGACCTGGTCGCCTGGCTCACGATGCTGGCTCTCGACGGCGACCTCGCCAAGGCTGAGCCGAAAGCGCTGCGCTATCGACTGCTGCACGTCCCGGCCCGACTCGTACACGGTGGCCGCCGGCGACGGCTACGTCTACCCAAGACCTGGCCGTGGGTTGAGCACCTCGTGGCCGCGTTCGCCCGGATCGCCGCGATCCCACCACCGGCCTGACCCCAACCGCCCGCACCAAGCCGAAGGAACCTGGAGAACCGCCCACCGGCAGCGTCAGCCGGCCCACAGTCACGCCCTCACCCGGCCCAGTGTTCAGATCGGGCTCCGACAGCCCAGCTGGCAGCCCTCAACCCGCCTCATGAAAGAGGGAGGTTAACGCCACCCATATGAACCAGGCCGTCTTCGCCTTCCGCCGCTACGAGGACTCCTCCTTGTCCTACACCGGCATCGAGTCCCACAAGGGCCTGCGCCGCTACGGCCTCTACGACACCGTCGTCGCCGTCAACGACGAGACCGCAGTCTGACCACCCGTCAGCCCGAATCGAGAGAGCCGCATGTACTTCTAGACCCCGTGCAGCATCGAGGAGATGCTCACCGCCATCCGCAAGCGCGAGTATCTGATGCCAGCTATCCATCGTGAATTTGTCTGAGGCACGGATACCCCGTCGGCTCCTTCCTGCTCTGGAACTTCAAGCCCGACCGCGCAGTCGTACACGTTCTACGAGTTCCTGACGAACTACCGCGAGCGCGACAACCTTACGCGGACAAGACAACGGTTCCCTCCGGGCAGCAAGACCCTTCAGCCGATTGGTCAGAGGTACCGGCAGATCGACTCGGGTGTGCAGACCTCCGGCGGCGTCTGTGCTGCGTTCGCGCGTAGGTCGGCGACGCTGGTACGGAGCAGGCGGAGCTGCTCGAGCTGCTCGTCGATCTCGACCAGTCGCCGGTCGAGAAGGTCTCGAACATGACCGCACGGCGACCCGCCCGCGTCACGTACTTCGAGGATCTCGGCGGTTTGCGCGAGAGTGAGCCCTGCTGCGCGGGCCCGGTCGATGAATTCGAGCCGCTGCACCGCCTCGTCGCCGTAGTTGCGGTACCCAGCCGGGGTGCGCTCCGGCGGTTGGAGCAGCCCGCGCTCCTCGTAGTACCGCAGCGTGGACGCCCTCGTCTTCGCCTTCCCCGCGAGTTCCCCGATCCGCATCGTCACCTCGGCCACCGACTTGACCTTCAAGCATACTTTAAGGTCCATTCTTTCAGGAGTGGCCGCACGAGTGGCCGGTTCGAACTGGAGGAGGCATCGTGACATGGCACACGGAGGTTGATCTCGTGGTGATCGGGACGGGCGGGGCGGCGATGTCCGCAGCGATCCACGCGCGCCTCGAGGGGGCCAGCGTGGTCGCCATCGAATCGGGAACCCTCGGCGGTACCTGCGTGAACGTGGGTTGTGTGCCGTCCAAGACGCTTCTCGCGGCCGCGCACACCCGGCACTCCGCCCTCACGAACCGGTTCTCAGGCGTCCCCAGCTCTGCTGGGATGGTCGATCTCAGCGCGCTCATCGAGCAGAAGGATGATCTGGTTGGGATGCTCCGCCAGACCAAGTACGCCGACATCGCCGCTGCCTACGGGTTTGACATCCTCCCGGGCACTGCAACGTTCACAGACGCTGGAACCCTGCTCGTGGATGGACGACCGGTGCGCGCGAAGTCGTATCTCGTCGCCACCGGCGCCGAGCCGCACGTGCCGGCAATCCCTGGGCTTGAGCAGGTTGATTACCTCACGTCGACCACAGCGATGGAACTGACGGAACTGCCCGCGTCGCTCGTGGTGATCGGCGGTGGCTTCGTCGGCCTGGAACAGGCGCAGCTGTTCGCCCGGCTCGGAGTAGAGGTCACCGTCATCGGTCGGCTCGCCCCGCACGCCGAACCGGAACTGTCATCCGAGCTCCGCAAGGCCTTCCTGGCCGAGGGGATCAGCGTCATCGGCGACCGCGCAGCCACGATCACCCAGCACGAGGGCCTGGTCCAGGTGACGACCCGCAACGGGAAGGACGCGACCGGTGAACGTGTCCTCGTTGCCACCGGTCGCACCCCGCGCACCGAAGGGCTCAACCTTCCTGCTGCGGGTATCGCGACCGACGAGCGCGGCTTCGTCATCGTAGACGAGCAGCAGCGGACCACGAACCCGGCTGTGTTCGCCGCCGGTGACGTCACTGACGTGCCCCAGTACGTGTACGTCGCCGCGAGGACTGGGAAGATCGCCGCGCACAACGCCCTGGGTCACGACGAGCGAGTCGACTACACCGGGTTGCCGTCTGTGCTGTTCACCTCACCCCAACTGGCCTCCGCCGGGATCACCGAAGCCAGCGCCATCGCCGCCGGATACCGGTGCGCCTGCCGATTCCTACGACTTTCCGACGTGCCCAGGGCCATCGCCAACCACGACACACGCGGCGGCATCAAGGTCGTCGCCGACGCCGACACCGGCAAAGTCCTCGGTATCCACGCCCTCGCCGACACCGCTGGGGAGATGATGCTCGCCGCAACCTACGCCATCACCGCCGGATTCACCGTCACCCAACTCGCCGACACCTGGGCCCCCTACCTCACCATGGCCGAAGGCATCCGCCTCACCGCGAACCTCTTCCGCAACGAACTCCCCACCTCCTGCTGCGCCTGACACAAGAGCCGGGCCCAGCGATGTGGTGATCCAAGTGATATCCGCGACGCCTTCAACACCGGCACCGACCGCGTGATCGACGCCTACGCGGTCAGCGTGGGCTCAGTTGAGGCAGCGGCGCCGAGCACGTCGTCTGGGCCGCTCACACGCGCAGCGCACCGGGACACTCAGCCGCCAGGTAGCAACCACAGCACGCTGCCATCTACGCAGTCGGCTACGAGTTCAGAGGCCGAAGGCACCACCACTGACGAGGATGAAGATGCCCAGGCCGATGAGCACGATCGGGAACAGGATGTGTTCCCAGCGTTCCAGGAGTTCGGCGATCGGTCGGCGGGTGGCGACGAACTTGCCCAGGCCGACGAGGGCGGCGACCAGGGCGAGGAACACGATGCAGTACGCCACCACGGCCGCTGGGCCCACGCTGAGGAAGACCGGGACGTAGACGCCGATGTTGTCCCCGCCGTTGGCGAAGGTCACCCCGGCCACCGTCCACACCCCAACCTTCTTGCCCTCGACCTTTGCCTCATCGTCATCGTCGGCACCGCGGTTGCGCCAGGCTTGCCACGCAGCCCAAAGTCCCAACCCCAGCGGAATGAGTCCGAAGTAGGGGATGACCTCTGGCGGCAGGAACGCTCCCGCCCCGAGCGTCACCAGCACGGAAGCGCCCAGGATGCCAGCGAACCCGAGGTACTGTCCGACCAGGATTCGGGCGGTGGTCCCGCGCTGGCCCACGCCTCGGGCGAAGAACAGTGAGAGCACGATGATGTCATCGATGTTCGTGGCGATGAATAGGCCGATCGCCTGCAGGACGGAGGACAGGATCATGCGCCCACCGCCGCGTTACAGCCGCCTGGCGACCCAGCGGTTCCGGCAGCCGCGTGCCGTTGATACTCTGCGACCATCATTGTCCGTTCCTGGTGTGGTGTGGGCCTCGGAGGTAAAGCAGGACGCCCAGGGCGACGCCGAAACCGAGGATGACGTCGGCAAGGTTGCCGATGAACAGGTTGCCGTAGGCGAGGAAGTCGGTGACGTGACCGCGGCCAAACTCGGGAGGGGCGAACAGCCGGTCCAGCAGGTTGCCGACCGCGCCTCCCCACACCAGGCCGATCGCGACCGCCCACCCGACGGTGCGGGCGCGGGTTGCGGCGACGAGTAGAGCGACAGAGGCCGCCGCGGCGATGACGGTGAGCAGCCAGGTTGCGCCGGCTCCGAGGGACATCACGGTGCCGGGGTTGAACGCGAGCTGCAAGCCGAGCCAGTCTCCCAAGAGCGGAATACGGTCATCCTCGCTGAGCTGAGCGAGGGCGAGTGCCTTGCTGCCTTGATCGATCAGCACCGCGCCAGCGGCGACGGCGCACGCGAGCAGGAACCAGCGGAGCCGGACGCGCGCCGCCGCCGGGCCGGCAGAACTCGCTTCCACGGCATCCGCTTTTCCCGGGGAGGGAGCGGAGCCGTCAAGGGGATCGGTCATGCCTTCGTGCGCCGCGCCGCGCGGAGCCCGTTGAGGATGACGACGACTTCAGCGACCTCGTGTACAAGCACGACCGCGGCGAGCCCGAGGACTCCGGTAATCGCCAGCGGCAGCAGCACCACGATGATCGCGATCGACAACACGACGTTCTGGTTGATTATGTTGCGGCCGCGGCGGGCGTGGGCGAGGGCCTGTGGGATGAGGCGCAGGTCGTGGCCGGTGAACGCGACGTCGGCCGACTCGATCGCAGCATCGGCGCCCTTGGCTCCCATCGCGATCCCCACATCCGCGGCCGCCAGCGCGGGAGCGTCGTTGATGCCGTCCCCGATCATGGCAGTGGGCTGAGACTTCGACAACTCCGCGACGGCGGTGGCCTTGTCCTCGGGGCGCAGCTCGGCGCGCACGTCCATGATGCCGGCCTGGCCGGCCAGCGCTGCGGCGGTGCGGGCGTTGTCGCCGGTGAGCATCGTCACCCCGATCCCGCGGCGGTTCAGCGTGGCGATGACCTCGGGAACCTCTGGGCGCTGTTCGTCACGCACCCCGATCGCGCCAGCCGGCCGGTCGCCGCGGTGGACGATGACGACGGTCATCCCCTCGGATTCCATCACCTGCACCTGGTCGGCCAGCGTGCCGGCGTCCAGCCAGCGGGGGCTACCGACGGCGAGACGGGCACTACCGAGCGTGCCGGTGATGCCGCGCCCGGCGGTCTCGGTGACGTCGTGCGCGGTCGGGGCGTCGGGGACGGCCTTCGTGATCGCGGCGGCCAGCGGGTGCGTGCTGTGACCTTCCAGGCTCGCCGCCCACGCCAGCACCTCATTCTCGGTCGCGCCGGTGGTGACGACGCGGGTCACCGTGGGCTCGTTGCGGGTCAGCGTGCCGGTCTTGTCGACGGCGACGTGGCGGATGCCGCCGAACCGCTCGAACGCGGCCCCGGACTTCACGACCACACCGAACTTCGACGCCGCGCCGATCGCGGAAACAACGGTGACCGGGACGGCGATCGCCAGCGCGCACGGCGAGGCTGCGACCAGCACCACCAGAGCGCGGGTGATCCACAGCTCAGGGTCGCCGCTCAACAGCGACCCAAGCACGCCGACCAGCACGGCGAGGATCATCACGCCGGGCACCAGCGGGCGGGCGATCCGGTCGGCCAGGCGGGCACGGTCGCCCTTCTCGGCCTGCGCCTGCTCGACCAGCTCCACGATGGTGGTGAGCGAGTTGTCGGTGCCGGCGGCGGTGGCCTCGACCTCGAGCACGCCGGTGGTGTTGATCGACCCGGCCGAGACGTCGGTGCCCGGTTCGACCTCGACCGGGATCGATTCACCCGTGATCGCGGACGTGTCCAGGCTGCTCCGCCCGGCCCGCACGGTGCCGTCGGTGGCGATCCGTTCGCCCGGCCGGACCACCAGGACATCCCCGACGCGCAGCTCCTTCGCCTCGACCTCGGCGGTGGCGTCGCCGCGCTTGACGAGTGCGGTTTCGGGCACGAGCTTCAACAGCGCCCGCAACCCTGCGCGGGCGCGGTCCATCGCCTTGTCCTCCAGCGCCTCCGCGATGGAGTACAGGAATGCCAGCGCGGCGGCCTCCTCGACGTAGCCGAGGATCACCGCGCCGGTCGCGCTGATCGTCATCAGCAGCCCGATGCCGAGCTTGCCCTTGGTGAACAGCTTGCGCAGCGCGCCCGGCACGAACGTGTACGCGCCCAGCAGCAGGCCGATCCAGAACAGCACCAGGCCCGCGGTCTCCGCGCCGGTCCACTCGCACACCAGGCCGGCGGCGAACGCGACGCCGGAGGCGATCGGGATCAGAACGCTCGGGCTCCGATACCACGGCCGGTCATCGTCATCATCGTGGTCGTCGAGGTCGACATGCTCGACCTGCGAACCCGTGACCGCGCTCACGCCCGCACCTCCCCCGCCTGGCAACCCTCGACCCCGCAGTCCGGGTCCATGCACGGCACGCTCTCGTCAACCGCGAGCGTGACATCCACCAGCGCCGTCAGCGCGCGGGCCAGGTGCGGGTCTGCCACCTCGTAGCGGGTCTGTCGGCCCTCGGGCTCGGCCACCACGATCCCGCACCCGCGAAGGCATGTCAGATGGTTCGACACGTTCGAGCGCGACAACCCCAGCTCGCGGGACAGCACCGCCGGGTAGCTCGGCCCGGCCAGCAGGGTCAGCAGAATGCGGGAGCGGGTCGGGTCGGCCATAGCTCGGCCGAGCCGGTTCATCACGTCGAGTCGATCGGAAATAGTCAGCATACGATGACTATACATTGTACGACGTACAGTCGGCGCCAGGTGTCCTCATGAGCGGCGAGTCAGTTGACAGCTCCCTACCAGCGAGCGTGGCGAAGTGCTCGAAGATCCGTCGTGGAGAATATGTCCCGTTCCTCCGTGCCGGCGTCCCGCTCGATTAAGGTCGACGACTACTTGGCCGCCGCATGCCTGCTGCCGAACCTTCAGTTGCTGAGTGGGGCCGCCAACATCGAGAAGCAGGATGGACTGCCTGCGGAGTGGATGGACACCGCCTTCCCGAGCGAAGGACAAGCGAGCTACGTACCTTGCCGAGGACGACCTCGACGGCCTTCCGCTCGACTTGGCCGACTTCACCTCGTTCTTCGAGCAGCGCAAGCAGCGAGTCCGGGTCCGCCTGCTCGCCGCTCTGGGAACGACACCGGGAGCACCGGAGGACGCCGCTCTCTCGTAGCCCACGTTCACGCGGCGAGCAGTGACAGCGCGGACACAGCCTGGAGGGGTAGCAATCCGTTGCCGAGGGCGGTGATCTGTTGATTCTGCGTCAGGCCGCCGCTATCGGTGACCCATCCAGTCGGCAGGCCCATGAGCCATTCGACGAATGCCGGTGCTGGGCGGGGGCCGTCGGCGTCGTCAGGGGAGGGCTGGCGCTGACGCGTCTCCTCCCGCTCGCCGGCGGCGTCATCATTGGTGTCGGGAAGGTGCGCGGCGGCGAACCATCTCCCCACAGTTGCCGGATGCACCTGCACCTCGCGGGCAATCCGCTTGTTCGACCAGCCCGCGGCCCGCAACGCCGCAGCACGAGCCCGGCGATCAGAACGACCAGGGGTTTCATCCGAGGCTAAGGACAACTCCCGCTCATCGGCCAGAGGTTCAGAGGCAACGGACAACAACGACTTTGAGTGGACAACACCCTGCGGTCCGGCATACACCTCGGACAGCATCTCCGGGATCTCGGACAACACCTCAGGCTGCCCCGGCAACTCCTGTGGGAAGGTGCGGGTGAGGATCACGGTGAGATGGGTGATCGCCAGCAGCACCACCGGCGGTACCGCGGCCACCGAGGCAGCCAGCAGGCCGGGCACATCGGCGTCCGCAGCGACCACAGCGTGGATCGCATTCGCCGTCACCGACACCAGCGCCCCGCCGACCAGCAGCGACCAGGGATACCAGGCTGAGCGTTGCCCAGCCAGCGCCACCACCGCGACCGTCGCCACCACGATGATCCCATCAACGATCAACGGCCACGCCCACGCCTGTCCCCGGTCGACCCCGGAACGCGCCGCCAGATCGGCGAGCGCGGTAAAGCTCAGCCAGAACGCACCCAACGCGATGAACACCGTCCCCACCACTGCGGTGCGCCCCGCCCACTGCCTACCGGTCGTCTTCATCACAGCCTCCGCCCACCCATGCCTAGGTTCGGGGCGTTGGCTCGCTCGAACCAGGCGCCGCCACCGAGGCCGGGGCCACCGGCTTCGGGCGCGGGGTGCGCGATCCGGTAGGCGGAGCGCACCGTGGTGGCGATCTCGCGTTCGCCCAGCCCGGCCTGGCTGGCGGCTGCGCTGAGGACATCGAGCGCATCCGAGGCAGAGACATCACTCTCGGCCAAGCGGCACGCGGCCCAGAACAGCCCCCGGTTCCGCTCACCCTCACCACGCCCAGCGACCCAGAACGCCAGCCGGTTCATATCCGCCAACCGCACCAACCCACGACCCTGCCGCACGACCGGTCCCGGACGTGGATCGAGGAAGTCCCGCAGCCGACGCGAGTCCAGCGCAGCGGCAGGCTGGTCGCCGACATTGACGACCTCGTAGCGGATCGGGACACCGCCGACGATGCGAACCGAGGGCGACACGATGATGTACCCGCCATCACCCCGGGAGTCCACCCCAGCGCGAGCGGCCTGCCATGACCGCTGCTCGACCCCCGCCGTCGCAGCGAAGTAGGCGTGCAGGCCACCCGTCGGGGTCTCCACCAGCAGACCCCAGCCATCGACGAGCCCGGCTCGCTCGGCGCGGGCGAACGCTTGCCGCCCATCAACCGGGCCATGCACGTCCACATCCACCACGACCATCCCCGACACCACGCCAGTCGGGACACCCAGGTTCGCCTCCGGAGTCCGCGACCACCACGCCTCGACGCGACCGATGTCGGTGGTGGCATCGTGGAACCCCCGCGTCGTGAGCGGACGCTTCCCGCGCGGCTGGCAGGGGAACACCGGCACCCCCACCTGCGCGAGATGCCGGGCCGACGCCGCCAGCGTCGAAGCACCACTGGCACGCAGCAACGCCCTGGTGAAGTCGGCACGCGCAGGCATCACAACCCCCGACCCGCCACCACCGGCACCCTCACCGCCGGCCGATGATCCGACTGCGGCACCACACGCACCGCCATCGGCTCAGCAGTGGGAACATCACGCGCAAGACCAGGCGGCGTGCCATTGGCCACCTGGAACGTGTCCAGCTGGTCGAGGATACCCAGCGCCGTCCTCCGCACCCGCTCGCCGGTCGCCTTGATGACCTGCACCGGTTCGGTGTCCTTGACCGACGACGCCCACCCCGCCACATACGGGATCGTGTAGCGGCTAGTGTCCAGGCCGTGCGCGGCACCGATCATCAGCGCCACGCTCTCGGCCTCCACCTCCCGGATGCCGCGGTGCTGGCGGGCTTCCTCATCCTTGGGGTCGTGCATCAGCACATGCGCCAACTCGTGCGCCAACGTGGCAACCTGATTGACCTCCGTCACGTCGGTGCGCACCGATACCTGACGAGCCACATAGTCGGTCAGGCCATCCGCGCCGCCGATCCGCCCGGCATCCGACACCCGCAGCACCTCGAACCCCAGCGCTTCGACCTGCGCCGCCAGCCCCTCCCACAATCCTCGCGGGGCTTCGCCATCCAGCAGCTTCGGCGCCGGCGTCTCGGGGATCGGATCGCCATCGGTCTGCGTCACATCCCACACATAAGCGGGACGAGCACCCACCATCCTCGTACGCAGGACCTCGTTGACCTTGTACTTCTCCCGCGACCCCAACCTGCGCCACGACAACGGATCAGCAGGATTCGACGAGGCGAAGCGGCCAGTGACCGGGGCGAAGATCATGTAGCCCGGCTGGCCCTTCTGCACCTGACGGCCAAGCTGTTGCCACTGCCGGTACCCGGCCACATACGTCGGTACTGGCGCGGGCACCCGCCCGGCGTCGAACGCAGCCTGGTGCTGTGCCCAGATCAGCAAAGTGTTCCCGAACGAGCGCGACCGGAACCGAGCCGCGAACTCCAACGCTCGCGCCCAGTCAGCGCCGGACACCAGCGTCTCCACAGCGCCAGTCAGCTTCTCGTGCAGCTCATCGAGCTTCGCGTCCCGCTTGGCCCGTGCTTCCTCCGTCGCAGTCATCCTGGACCTTCCCTCCGCCGAGATCACCCGATCGTCGGTGACCGTGAGGTACGCCAGGAACATCAAGAAGCAGGACGGGCCAGGGGTGCGACCGAGACCCGCCAGGCACCGCGACGGACCTGACGAGTCCCTACCGGACTACCCGAAGATGCCGCGGACGTGGGGCCCATGCCCTAGATACCCGAAGATCGGGCACAGAGATTGGCAAGATCGGGCACATTACTGGGCCTCTAGCTGAAGCTGCCGTCGATAGCTGCCCGGTGTGAGCCCAACGTGTTGACGGAACAGGTCTGTCGCGTGACTTCGGCTATGCCAACCGACCCGGCGCATCGCGTCTGTGACGGTCAGATCGGTCTCCCGCAGGTATCTGGCGAGCCGTTCAGCCCGGACCATCGTCAAGAAGGCCAACGGTGTCTTGCCATAGGCATCGGCGAACACTCTGCTTAGTTGGGATGGCGACAAGTGAACTTCGTGCGCCAACTCGTACAGCGTCCAGTGCTCGGAGGGAGTTG
>JAAYVB010000031.1 GCA_012517405.1 Propionibacterium sp. | reverse complement strand
TGAAAACCTTAAAGAAAAAACCGAATTTTAAGAATGAAAAGGAAGAGCGAGCGTTCTGGTCACATCATGACGCGACCGAGTATATCGATTTTTCTGAATCGGGAAGGCTGAGCCTGCCGAATCTTAAGCCGTCCACCAGAAGTATATCCATACGCCTGCCGGAATCGATGCTTCAGCGTCTCAAGGTGATAGCGAGCGGGAAGGACATCCCGTATCAGTCCCTTATCAAGGTATATCTCTCCGAAAAAATCAGCGACGAACTATCGCGCCGATAGCGGCCAAACCACACCGCCCCTTCACTCCACGTACACTCTGGGCACGCGCGAGCTGATGCCGCACAGCATCTCGTAGGTGATCGTCCCGATCTTTTCGCACAGCTCCTCCAGCGGAATTGCCGTGCCGTCCATCTCGCCGAAGAGCAGCACGTCGTCGCCGTTGTAGGCGGTGCCGTCGGGCCCGATGTCCACCATGGTCTGGTCCATGCACACCGTTCCGGCCACCGGGTATCGCCGCCCGCGGACGAGGATCTCGGCACGGTTGGAGAGCAGGCGGCTGTAGCCGTCGCCGTAGCCCACCGGCAGCGTCACCACGCGCGTCTGGCGCTGCGTTATGTAGGTGTGGCCGTAGCTGATGCCGGTTCCCGCGGGACAGACTTTAAAGAAGGAAACCTTCGTCTTGAGCGTCATGACGGGGCGAAGCGCCTCGCCGTTGAAGAGCGCGCCGGGGCGGTAGCCCATGGGGTCGTATCCGTAGAGCATGATGCCGGGCCGCACCATGGTATAGTGCGCTTTTTTGAAGTTGATGATGCCGGCCGAGTTGGCCAGATGCACCTGTTCCGGAAGGGTGCCGTTTTTCGCCATGGCCTCCACGATGGCGTCGAAGCGGCCGATCTGCGTCTCCGTAAAGGCGGCGTCGCACTCGGCCTTTGCCAGGTGCGAGAAGACGCCCTTTACCTTCAGGCCGTCGAGCTCGAGCGTCTCGCCGATAAAACGCTCCGCGTTGTACCAGTGTACCCCTATGCGCTCCATGCCGGTGTCGATTTTAAGGTGCACGACGGCCGTTGTGCCCAGGCCCTTGGCCGCGGCGGCTATCGCGCGGCTTTTCTCCGGCGACGAGCTCGTTATCTCGATATCGTGCTCGATGAACTGTGGTATCTGTTCGGAATTGATTGCGCCCATCACTACGATCGGCGCGCGTATGCCGTTTTCGCGCAGAAAGACCGCCTCCTCAAGGTAGGCCACGCCCAGGCAGTCGGCCCCGGCGGCCAGAAGCTCCTTCGATACGCGCACGATGCCGTGCCCGTAGGCGTTCGCTTTCACCATCGCCATGAGTTTCACGTCCGGCCCTATGAGCGAGCGGACGATTCGGTAGTTGTGGATGAGGGCGGAAAGCGAAATCTCGGCCCTGGTGGGCCGGTGCGCGTACGCCTCGTGCGTGAATACCATTTCGGGTTCTTCCTCCGGACCGGTGTACCATAGGGCGGCGGCGGGGAAAAAGACAATAGAAATTTGCCTC
>JAAYVB010000001.1 GCA_012517405.1 Propionibacterium sp. | reverse complement strand
GGTGCGGCCGGAGCAGCAGGTGCGGCCGGAGCGGCAGGTGCGGGTGCAGCGGGTGCCGGTGCAGCGGCGGGCGAACCCACCAGGCCGAGCACGGAGCCAACGGCAGCGACCTCGTCCTCATGGACGCGGATCTCCAGCAGTACACCGGACGCCGGGGAGGGGATCTCGGTGTCGACCTTGTCGGTGCTCACCTCGAGCAGCGGCTCGTCGGCGTCGACCTGCTCGCCGACCTCTTTCAGCCAGCGTGAAACGGTGCCCTCGGTCACCGACTCGCCCAGAGCCGGGAGCACGACCTCGGTGGCGTCGCCCGCCGATGCCGGCTTGCTCGTGGGAGCGGGCTCGCTGGGAGTCGGCGCTTCCTCAGCCTGCTCCACCGCACCAGGGGCCGCGGTCTGCTCGACGCCCTCGGTTGCCGGAGCGGTCGACTGCTCGGATGCATCGCCGATGACGGCCAGCACAGCGCCGACCGGGGCGACATCGTCCTCGTTGTATTTGATCTCCAGCAGGACGCCGGATGCTGGTGAGGGGATCTCCGTGTCGACCTTGTCCGTGCTGACCTCCAGCAAGGGTTCGTCGGCATCGACATGCTCGCCGACTTCCTTGAGCCAACGTGAGACGGTTCCTTCTGTGACGCTCTCTCCCAGGGCGGGCAGGGTGACTTCAGTCGACATGGGTAAGGCTCTCCTTCGAAATGCCGGTGGTACCTCTTTGTAGCCTAGCCCGATTGGCTCATCTGTGCGGTGGGCGTGAACCCGCGATAGCCGGATTTGTTCGCCGCAAGCTGACCCCGTCCAGGAGGCGCCCAGATCCCGCCGGTCGCGGCCGGCGGTACAGCGGGTGATGCGTGCGGGCAGTCAATCAGGTCGCCCACGCAATAATGGACAGCGTGAATGCGATCGGACGGTTCTTCTCGCGGACGCGCCGCCGAGCGTCCACCGCCAAACAGGACCGCGGGCTGGACGATGCCACCCGCTCGGTACTGGGCGACTTCATCAAGCAGCGCCGCGGGGTCGAGGGCTGGGTCGAATCGGCTACCCGGTTCAACAAGCCGTCGCTGTTGCTGATTGCCTACGACGGTGAGTGGATCCGCCGCAGCATCCCGTCGGCGGCCTGGGCCTTCGACTTCTGCGCCAAACACGACATTCCCGCCTATCAGGCCGGCGTGGTCCCGTACCCGCAACGCAAACGCGACTGGGACGCCCGGCACCGCTGAGCGCTCGGAGCGCACGCAGCAACGCCCAAGACGCAATCAGCCGGCCATCGACGCCGCCAAGGCGATCAGCGTCCGCACGCCCATCCCGGTCGCCTGCGCGGGTACGTAGTCGTGCGCCGCATCACGGTTCCATGCCGGTCCGGCAACATCCAGATGAGCCCAGCTGGTCTGATCGGCCACGAAATGCTGCAGAAATGCCCCCGCGAACAGTGCGCCGCCATACCGGTCGGCTTTCGACCGAAGATCGGCCACCTCGGAGGGCAATTGGCTGCGGACATGCTCGGTGATCGGTAACTGCCAGAACTCTTCGCCCGCGGTCTCTGCCGCATCCAGGAGCCGGTCGGCGGCGGCATCGTCGCTGGCCATCAACCCGGCCACCCGGGTGCCCAGCGCGACCATGCAGGCACCGGTCAGCGTCGCGATATCGACGACCATGTCTGCCTGATCGGCATTCGCCCTGGCCAGCGCATCGGCCAAGACGATGCGTCCTTCACAGTCCGAATCGATGTTCTCGACGGTGGTGCCGTCGAAGATCGTCAGCACGTCGCCGGGACGATAGGCGCTGCCCGAGATCATCGACTCGGCCAGCGGGGCATAGGCGGTGACGTGAACCGACAAGCCCAGATCGGCGACGGCGCGGGTGGCGACGATCACCGAGGCGGCACCGGCCATGTCGCATTTCATCGTCTTGAGGCTTTCGGCCGGTTTCAGGTTGTAGCCGCCGGAATCGTAGGTGATGCCCTTGCCGATCAGCACCAGATGCCGGTTCGCGCCGCGCGGACGGTAGTCCAGCCGGAGCAGTCGCGGCGGTCTGGCCGAGCCGGCGCCCACCGCCAGGATGCCGCCATAGCCGGCCTTCTCCAGGGCTCGTTCGTCGAGGACCTCGATCTCGACCCGGGTGTCCTTCAGGTAACCGCGGGCCTGCTCGGCCAAGTCGTTCGGTCCCAGCAGATTGGCGGGCAGATTCGTCCAATCGCGGGCCGTGCACACAGCCTGGGCGGTGACGCGTGCGGTCGCCAGAGCCTGCTGGGACGACCGTGACGAGCCGACGATGCCGATCGACTCGATGGCCGGCGGCGCGGGCCGATGGGTGAGCTTGCGGAAGCCATCGGCGGCGAGCAGGGCGCCCTCGGCCACCGCCTGCACCTGGGCGTCGGTGCCGGCGTCCAGACTGATCACGATCCGGCGCTGGCCGGCAGCATCGGCGCGCAACGCTCGGCGCACACCTAGGCCGGCGGCGCGGCGCAGGTCCTCGGGCTGCAGATCAAGATCGGCGCCGATGCCCACCGCGAGAACCCGCAATCCCGGCAGATTGAGCTCGGTCACCTGGTCGATCGCGTGACCCGGCCCCTGGCTGAGCAATCCCAGCAGCGCGCTGCCGGCCTTGCCCGCCTTGCTCTCCAGTTCGGAGCCCGCACCCACCAAAGTGGTGCGGCCGTTCGATTCGGCCACCCCGATCACCACGTCGGTGGCCTTGCCCAGGCCGCGCACCAGTTCGATGTCAGGGAGCACTACCCGTCCCGGATCGAAGCGGGTCGGGTCGAACAAAGGCTGCGTCGCCATCGATGTGAACCTCCGGGTGCGATCGAAACTCTGTCCCTCAGGCTAAACCCAGCGGCGCCTTGCAGTAGCCTGACGCTCAACCTGCAGAAAGGAACGACAATGCTCGTCGAGGCCCTGCAACACTCCCCGCTGTACGACTGGCATCTGGCCGCCGGCGCGAAAATGGCCCCGTTCGGCGGCTGGGAAATGCCCGTTGAATATGCCGGGGCGGGTGTCTTGGCCGAACATGCCGCGGTACGCGAACGCATCGGGATCTTCGACGTATCGCATCTCGGCAAGCTCCAGGTCAGTGGTCCGGGCGCCGTCGACTACCTCGATTCCAGACTTGCCAATGATCTCGCCAAGGTCGCCCCCGGCCATGCGCAATACACCCTCTTGTGCAACGAGGCCGGGGGAGTGATCGACGATCTGATCGCCTACGTGTTCGGCCCCGACGAGGTGCTGTTGATCCCGAACGCGGCCAACGCGACGACGGTGGCGGCGGTCCTGGCCGAAGGTGCACCGGCCGGGGTCGAGATCGCCGATCTCCACCATGACCGCGCGGTGATCGCGGTTGCCGGGCCCCGATCCGATGAACTGCTGGCTGCGGTCGGCCTGCCGATCCGGCTCGACTACATGGCCTTCCTGCCAGTCGGTGAGCAGACGATCATCTGCCGCACCGGTTACACCGGCGAACGCGGATGCGAACTGGTGATCTCCAGCGGGCTGGCCGAACAGTGGTGGGGACGGCTCCTCAAGGCGGGTGCGCAGCTGGGTGTTCAGGCCTGCGGGCTCGGCGCCCGCGACACGCTTCGGACCGAGATGGGGTACTCGCTGCATGGCCATGAGCTGTCACCGGAGATCGATCCGGTGAGCGCGGGGTTGAGTTGGGCGATCGGCTGGAAGAAGGCCGCCTTCGACGGGCGCGAGGCCCTGCTGGCGATCAGACAGGCCGGGCCCATCCGCCGGTCATGGGGAATCAAGGCTCGTGGACGCGGGATTCCGCGTCCGGGCATGGATGTCGTCGATGCCGAGAGCGGCCAGGTCATCGGGACAGTGACCTCCGGCACCTTCTCACCCACGCTGCACACCGGGATCGGCATGGCGCTGGTGGACGCAAGCCATGGCGCGGGCGAGCTGGTCGGTGTCCAGGTGCGGCGGCGCGTTGAACAGTTCGACCTTGTCAAACCGCCTTTCGTGGCCCCGCGGTTACGCTGAGGCCGGGCGGGTCGTTCGGGCGGAGGCGGCTCTGATCCGTGCCGTCAGGCCTGGTCCAGACTCATCGGGCCGTAAACCTTCGTATCGTCGTCGAACAGCGTGACCGACACCACGCCCAGGTCAGCCAACTCGAGGTAGTTGTCGCTCAGCCACTCCTCGGCGTCGATCTGATCGTCGAAACGCGACGACAGGCCGGCCGCAGCCAGGTCATCGTCGGTTGCGGTGGCATCGGATGCGAGTTCGGGTTCCCACCAGAAGCTCATCAGTACTCAGCTCCCCGATCGATGGCGGTAGGCGGACGGCGGAAGCGCCGCGGCGTGATCGTACGGGAGATCATGTACATCATCAAGCCCTTGCGGTAGGCGTCGGACAGGCGCTGATCGAGCACTTTGCGGAAGCGGCTCCACAGGTAGGTCGCCTCAAGGAGGATCGCCACGATGAGCCCCCACATTCCGTAGGTTGCCCATACGGACAGCTGCGGCCAGAAGGCGCCGGCGATGAAGACCGCGAAGCTGACCAGCAGGATCGGCCAGACGAACTCACCGAAGGTCCAGCGGGCGTCGATGAAATTGCGCAGCAGCACCCGTTCCGGGCGCATCTCGGTCTGCTGGTAGGCGCGGTCGTCGTTCTGTCGCTTGATTTCGCGTTCGCGGGCCTTGTGTTCCTTCTTCGTGAGCGTAGGACGAACGCGCTCGCGGCGGGCCAGTTCGGCTTCCTTGCGGCTGGGTGTGGGAGCGGACTTGCGATTCACGCCGCCGCTCTTGGGTTCTTCGGAGTGGGCGAGATCGTCGGAGGTCTCGGCGGCGTCGTTGCGCTGGTACGGGCGAAAGAGTCCCACGGGTGTCCTTCTCGGTTGTAGCTGCTGGCCCACATCCTAGTTGCCGCGGCCGCTGAAGCCACCTCGTGGGTCAGCCGATTGTATTCGCCACGCCGAAGCCGAGACCACAGACCTCGCTGTGGAGCCTCTAGACTGTGGGGATCAGATATGGGAAGGACCCCGAGGCTCATGCCAGGCATCATTGACCGCATAGCACGGGCATTCGGATCGCAGAGTGATGATTCGAAGCCGGCTGGCGACACTCGCAGTGAGCTGGAAGACGCATACGCGCAGCAGACCGAGCTGCTGCAGCAGGTCCGCCGAGGCGCGGCCGGCGTTGCGTCCAGTCGCCGCCAGCTTGCCGCCCAGCAAGCCGATCTCGCCGCCGAGATCGACTCACTGACCGCTACCGCGCACCGTCTCCTGGACCAGGGACAGGACTCTTTGGCGCACGAAGCGCTCGTCCGCAAGCAGGCGCTGCTGCAACAACTGGCCGGCCTGGAGACCCAGCACGCGCAACTGCAACGCGAAGAGGAGAACCTGATTCTCACTGCCACGCGGCTGCAGGCCAAGGTCGATTCGATCCGGACGAAGCAGAGCACTGTCTGGGCGCAATACTCCGCGGCCGAGGCCTCGGCCAGAGTGACCGCCGCCCTGGGTGGCATCGACCTCGGCGCGGCCGGCGCGGTCGTACAGCGTGCCGATGAGCTATTGCACGCCACCGCGGTGCCTGAACCCCTGGCAGCCGACGAGTTGCGGGCGGCAGCTGCTGACGAACTCGCAGCCATCAGGGCCGCACTGGCTGACCGCGCTCCGGCTGCCCCGGGCGAGGGAAGCTACCAGCAGCCCGGAGGGTATCCTTCGACGGGCGTAACTGATTCGACTGGCGAACGCGCCTAGGGGTAGTAAGAAGATGATTGTAAGAATCATGGGCGAGGGTCAATGGCAGACTCCCGGCCGGCTGGTACAACGCCTGAATGTCCTGGATGACCTGGTGATGGGGGCGGTCAACACCCGGGACAGTGACTTACTGGCTGAGTTGCTGGAGGAGATGGCCGACACGGTCAAGAAGGCGGGCACCAAGCTACCGAGCGAACCGGTGGTGCTGTCCGACCTGATCGTGCCGGACCCCAGGACTCCTCTCGACGAGGTCGCGGACTGGCTGCAGGAGAGCCGGACCGACGACGGCCTGATTCCCGGCTGAGCCCCGCCGGTAGCGGGCTATCGGCGCACCCCGGTGTCGGCGCATCGCCTGCGGTGAAACGGCTTGGCCGGTTCTTGAGCAGGAACGTAAGCTGAACCTAGCCCGGGTATGTACGGGCGCACGGCAGATGACTGAGGAGCCCGAGAGATGACCGATACCACCGTGGGCGCCACTGGCGTCACTCTCACCGAAGCAGCCGCGGCGAAGGCCGCGTCTCTGCTCGCCATTGAGGGACGCGATGATTTGGCGTTGCGCATCGCAGTGCAGCCTGGCGGCTGCTCGGGGCTGCGCTACCAGTTGATGTTTGATGATCGCGAGCTTGAGGGCGATCTCGTGGACCCCTACGAGGGCGTCAGCCTGGTAGTCGACCGGATGAGCGCGCCTTACCTCGGCGGCGCCACCATCGACTTCGTCGACACCATCGAGGCGCAAGGCTTCACCATCGACAACCCGAATGCCACCAGCTCCTGCGCGTGTGGCGATTCGTTCCACTGATCACCAACCTCTGAACGACCAACGAAGGTCGCCGGCTTGATAGCTCGGCGACCTTCGTGGCGTTCCGGGCAGCTGGCGTGAATCACGACCAACTGGTGACCAGCGGACGACCCTCGTCGTAACCGGAGGAGGACTGGACGCCGATCACTGCACGGTCGGCGAACTCGTCCAGATTGCGGGCGCCTGCGTAGGTGCACGACGAGCGCACGCCCGAGGTGATCCAGTCGACAAGGTCTTCGACGCCGGGACGTTGCGGGTCGAGGTACATCTTGGAGCCGCTGATCCCCTCCTCGAAGAGCGCTGCTTTCGCGCGGTCGAAGCTCGACTGGCCCCGGGTGCGGCTGCGCACTGCGCGGGCACTGGCCATGCCGAAGCTCTCCTTGTAGGCCCGGCCATCGGGATCATGCAGCATGTCACCGGTCGACTCGTAGGTGCCGGCGAACCAGCTGCCGATCATCACATTTCCGGCTCCGGCGGCCAGCGCCAGGGCGACATCGCGCGGATAGCGGACCCCGCCATCGGCCCAGATCGCGCCGCCATGATTGCGGGCGGCCTGAGCGCATTCCATTACAGCGCTGAACTGCGGGCGCCCGACCCCGGTCTGCATGCGCGTGGTGCACATCGCGCCCGGGCCGACACCCACCTTGACCACATCGGCACCCGCCTCCAGCAGGTCGAGTGTGCCCTCGGCGGTCACCACGTTGCCGGCAACGAGTGGGGCCCGGCGGCCGGTCTCGGCCTCGAACTTGTCGCGGACCGGGACGACCGATGCCAAGGCGTCGATCATCCGCTGCTGGTGACCATGAGCGGTGTCGAGCACCAGCACGTCGGCGCCGGCCTTCAGCAGGGCATCGGCGCGCCCGGCCGAATCGCCGCTGATGCCGATCGCCACCGCGGCCCGCAGACGGCCCTCGGCATCCAGCGCAGGATGGTAGATCGCCGAGCGCAGTGCGCCCTTCGCCGACATCACACCGACCAGCGAGCCGTCCTCAGCGACGGCGACCGCCAGCCGCTGGCGACTCGCCGTCAGCGTGTCGAAAACCTCCTGAGGAGTGGATTCGGGGCTGACCAGAGCGAATCCGGTGGTCATCACCTCGTGCACCTGGGCGTACCGGTCGACGCCTACCGTGTCGGATTTGTTGGTCAGACCGATCGGAACACGGTTCTCATCGAGCACCACGACCGCGCCGTGGGCACGCTTGGGCATCAGATTGAGGGCCTCGCCGACCGTGGTGGTCGGGGTCACGGTGATCGGTGTTTCGAAGACGGTCGGTGCCGCCTTGACCCTGGCGATCGCCTGGGCGAGCACATCGACGGGAATGTCTTGCGGCAGCACCGCAAGGCCACCGCGACGGGCGATCGTTTCGGCCATCCGGCGTCCCGAGATGGCGGTCATGTTCGCAACGACCAGGGGCAGCGGCAGATTGATGCCATCGGTGGAGGTCAGGTCGACATCGAGTCGGGAGGTTACCGTGCTGCGGGTCGGCGCCATGAAGACGTCGTGATACGTGAGGTCGTAGGCGGGCCTGTTGGTGAGAAAACGCACGTGTCCATTGTCCAAGCCGGGCCCAAATGGCGGTGAGGGTGTCCACGGGCGGCAGCCCTCCGACCGGGTTCGACCGCCCAAGCAGGCATAGCGGTGTGACCTGGGCGGGTCAACGCGATAGCATCACCATGACCAGACATGCCGCGACCAACGTCGAGCGGCCGGCGAGGTGAGGAAGAATCATGAGTGCGAACGCTTCGGCACCGTCCACGTCCGACGACGTGCTTAAGGTGGTCATCTACTCGGACGACCGACTGGTGCGCAACCAGATCAAGCTTGCCTTGGGTCGCAAGATCGCCTCCGACCTGCCCGAGATCGAGATCACCGAGTTCGCGACCGCTGATGCCCTGCTCAGGGCGCTGGACAAGGAGAAGTTCGACGCGGCCGTCTTCGACGCCGAAGCCCGCCCCGGCGGAATGGGAGTCTCGCATCAGATGCGCGACGAGATCGCCGATTGCCCGCCGGTGGTGCTGCTGATCGCCCGGGCCGCCGACGCCTGGATGGCCACCTGGTCGCGGGCCGAAAGCATCTCCCCGTATCCCGTCGATCCGATCCGGCTGCCCGACGACGTGGCGAACGTGGTGCGCAACGCCCGCACCGGCCGCAAGAACGCGCTTTCGTCGTCCCTGGTGGAGCCTGGCGTCGGTAGCCGTCACCCGATCGCGGACTAGCCGGCACATTCCGGCACGCATGCTGAGACCCCGGGTCAATCCGGACGCCTGCGCGCGCCCAGGTAGCACAGGGATAATGTGGCAAATATGAATCACACGTGGCCCGATGTCTTGACCAGTCTCGTCCGTGGCGAGGATATGGACACTGAGACGACCCGATGGGCGATGAGTGAGATCCTCTCGGGGAACGCCAGCGCGGCCCAGATGGCCGCATTCATGGTGGCGTTGCGGGCCAAGGGTGAGACGGTCACCGAGATCGATGCCTTGGCCTCGGGGATGCTCGACAAGGCGACACCGATTGAACTGCCCACCGACGCCGTCGACGTGGTGGGCTCCGGTGGTGATCGCGCCAACACCGTCAACATCTCGACGATGGCTGCCATCGTTGCCGCCGCAGCGGGCGCGAAGGTGGTCAAGCACGGCAACCGGGCGGCCAGTTCCATGAGTGGCACCGCCGACTGCCTGGAGGCGCTCGGTGTGGCATTGAACGTGCCCCCGGAGCGCCAGGGCGGCATCTTTGACGAATGCGGCCTGGTTTTCCTGTTCGCCCCGCTGTACCACTCCTCGTTGCGGCACACCGCTCCGGTGCGCAAGGAACTGGGCATCCAGACCACCTTCAACTTCTTGGGTCCGCTGGCCAATCCCGCTCGCCCGCAGGCGCAGGCAATTGGCGTGGCCAACCTGGAGCTGGCCGACCTGGTCGCCGGTGTGCTGGCCGCGCGGGGCAACCGCGGCATGGTCTTCCATGGTGAAGACGGCCTGGACGAGCTGACCACCACGACAAGCTCCGACATCTGGTTGATCAGTGACGGACAGGTCGTGCGCACGGAACTGGACCCCAACGACCTGGGTGTGACCCCGTCGCTGCCCACGGATCTGGTCGGTGGCAAGCCGGAGCACAATGCGCAGGTCGTACGAGACGTCTTCGCCGGCGCCACCGGGCCAGTACGCGACATCGTGCTGGTCAACGCGGCTGCGGCACTACTGGCCTTCGACGGCCCGAGTCTGATGACACCGGTCGCCGAGCAGCTGCGCAGCAAGCTCGGCCGGGCGGCTGCCGCGATCGATGAAGGCAAGGCGACGGCGCTGTTGGACAGCTGGATCGAGGCCACCCAGCGGGCGGTAGCTGCCGGGCGCTGAAGCACTTCGGTGTGACGGGCCATCTCGGCCCGGCCACGCCTTGTGCTATCCGGCTGCCACCGGGATGCTGCCGGTGGCAGCGAGCCATGCCCAGGCCAGCCATGGCCCCAGCCACAGGCCAGGACCATAGGGGAAAGCGCGTCCGTAGGGTGATGGATGTCGGCGACGCCACAGCGCGGTGATCAGACCCCAGCAGGCGGACGCGACAGATCCGGCGAAGATCGCCAGGAACCACCACTGCACCGAACCCAGTGCCGCCAGTGCGCCGGTCATCGCCGCCAACCGCACATCGCCGAATCCGAGGGAATTGCTCAGCCGCCACGGCAGCCAGAACAGTCCGCCGGCCGCCGCGGCGCCACCTATCGCACGCAGCGCAGCGGCGGGCCACCCGGCGGGATCGATGATCAGACCTGCCGCGACAGCCGCGATCAGGCAGGCTGCGGCGAAGTGATTGGCGCGTATCGGCAGCCAGGTCGTCCGCGCATCGACGTAGACGAGCACCAGAACCGCGCTGGTCCACACGACCCACGCCGGACGTACCGCCGGCGGCGCGGCGGCGATCGGCAGGCAGCCTGTCACGGCCAGTACCAGGAGCACACTCACGCCACCGGGCCGCACGAGATCGGCATACCGGGGCTTGAGGTGAGCGTCCGGTTCATCATCGCCGGGTTCCGGGTGAGTGGCCACGATGATCGCCTGGGCAACCACGAGTGGGATGGCCACCGCTGAGAGCAGCAGCCACTGGGTCACCGGCGCGCTCATCGACCGATCCTGGCTGCCGGAGCTCTCTTGCGCACCACCATGTCCGGATTGATCCCCCAGGCCTCGCAGGCGGCCTCGGCGCGCACCTGCTGCAGACGCGAACACCAGGCTCTGTCGCCGGTCATCAGGACGCGGACGGTGAGGGTGTCGATGCCGCTGAACTCGGCAATCTGGCGGTTGCTGCAGCCTGCCATCGCCAGCGACAAGAGCAGCAGCCGCACCTGTTGCGGGTCGGCGGGCTCCTGTTGCAGGTAGGCCAGACGGTGATGATCGAGCCGGAACAACCGTTCCGCCTCCAGCTGGGGGAGGGTCGCCATGCTGCGCTGATCCTGGCCGCGGAGCAGCGCATAGACGGTCGCCGAGGGCACCCGGGAGGCCCGTGCGATGACCCGCCAGGGCAGCCCGGTATCGCTCATCAGTTGCCGCACCCAGGCGCGGAACGGTTCGGCGTTCACCCGGCAGTCGGCGCTCGTGCAGGGTGCGGCAGTCGTGGTTGAGGTCCGGGTAGTCCTGCGAGCCGGTGCCGGAGCCGGCGGAGCGAGAATCGTCATGGTGTCTCCTGAGGGTGAGCCGGACGCAGACTTCGCGTCCTCTTGACACCACTTCAGCCCAACCCAATGGACTGTGACAAGCAGGTGAGCAGTAACGGACAACACCGGGGGCAAAACGGACAACACCGACCGGGGTACGGACAACACCGGTGGGCCCTCGGACAACACCGGCGAGTCCCACGGGCGGCTGCGATGCCGGCTCCGCCGATGCGGCGCCACCATCACAAGGAGCGGGGCCGGTCACTGCTCACGCACTGACCGGCCCCGTTCGTTCAAGCTGTGTTACAGAATCAACGCTGGGCCTTGGTGAACCCGGCCGCGACAGCCGCCTCCTCGCTGTTGAACCAGATGTCGGCGTTGGTGCGCTCGTATCCCGCAGCCTGGGGAGTGTGGTACTTCATGGAGCGCTCGTTGCCCTTGATGACGTAACCGGCCGGGGGCTCGGTACCGACGTAGGCGCCCTCCAGGGCACCGGCGCCGGCTTCCGGCTCAGTGGCCGGGCTGCCCTCGGCGATCATGTCTTCCTCGGCGGCTGCTTCGTCATCCAAGACGGTCTCGTCCTCGTCGGCGAACGGGCTCTCGCCCCACGAGTCGTCCTCGACGTCCTGATCCGGGCGCATCGGCTGCTGCGGCGACCAACCATCGTCGTCATTGCCCAGCACCGCGCGTACCACCACCACGATCGCGGCTACCGCGGCGGCAATACCGAGAATGGTGAAGAGCCGACCGAGCACACGGTGCTTACGTGGCTTGTCGACGACCACCTCGGGTACTGCCACGGCCTCGGGGAGCTGAAGATCGCCACGCAGCGCGGCAACGACCGAGCGCCCACGCTTCGAAGCCTCGATCACCGACGGATTCTCGTTGGCCTCGTCCCAGAACTCTTGGAGCTTCGGATACCACTCATGCTGGACCTTGTCCGAAACGGTCTCGTAGGCCTGAGTGACGGCCGGCTGGAGCCGCTCGACGACCTCTTCAACCTTGGGCGTGATGCGCTCACGAGCATCTTCGAAGGCCGGGACGACGTAGTCGGCGGCCTGGCGACCAAGATCGGCGGCCTGATGACTCAGATCGGCGACCTGGCGGCTGGCTTGTTTGGCGATCGGCGTCACGTGGCTGACGGCTTCGTCGAAGGCGTTGGTGCCTTGCTCAAGCGCCTCTTCGGCGGCCTTATGGGCGGCCGTGCGGGCTTTCTTGTACTTGCAGGACATAATCTCTCCGTTTCGTTGCTGGGCTCGTACTCGAGCTGCTCGTGATCGAGCTGAGAGGTTCCGCTGCAGACGGTGCCTGCGCTACGGAAGCTCTGCATCATCAACGCTACGTGGTCGGGTGGTACATATCCGGTGAACCCACTGAATCCCGCAGCCCATTCAGGGCGTCTGCAAAGATGGAGACGACAAGCCTCAACAAAGCATCTCCGAAAGGTGGGTTCGCATGACCCAAGCCACCCTGCACACCACCAAGGGCGACATCGTTGTCGAGTTGTTCGACGACTACGCCCCGAAGACGGTCGCCAACTTCGTCGGCCTGGCCGGCGGCACGCGCGAGTACCGTGATCCGAAGGACGGCCAGACCAAGCAAGGCCCCTACTACGACGGCACGATCTTTCACCGCGTCATCGACGGCTTCATGATCCAGGGCGGTGACCCCACCGGCACCGGACGCGGCGGTCCCGGCTACACCTTTGCCGATGAGTTCTACCCGGATCTGGTCTTCAACCGCCCGTATCTGCTCGCGATGGCAAATGCCGGCGCCGGCACCAACGGCAGCCAGTTCTTCATCACCTTGGGCCCCCAGCCGCATCTGAACCGTCGGCATTCGATCTTCGGAGAGGTCACCGATCCGGCCAGCCAGCAGGTCGTGGACGCTATCGGGTCCACTCCCACCGGCCGGGCCGATCGTCCGCTGGAAGATGTGGTGATCACTTCGGTCGACATCGCCTGACCTCGACATCGCCTGACCTCGGCATCGCCCGACCACTACGCGACCTCGAACGCTCGCCGTAGAGTCATTCGCTCCCATTGCAGCAGAAGCGGACTGATCCTGCGGCGAGGGTTCTGGGGGCCGGTCGAAGCGGCTGGGTCAGTCGCTGATGCCGATGGAGAACGTGGCGTCCAGATCGTGGCGGCTGTAGGCGCGGAAGGCCAGATGAGTCTCGGTCTGCCGCACCCCCGGCACCTTCGCCAGCGCGTCGGCGACCACCGGGGCGACGTCGTCGAAGGACGCCACCCGCACGATGGCGATCAGATCGATTCGTCCGGTCACCGAATAGACCTCGCTGATGCCGTCGATGGCTGCGATCTGCTCAGCCACCTCCGGGATACGGTCGTTGTCGACATGGACGAAGACGATGGCGGTGATCATGGCATGAGTCTAGTGCCCCACTGCTGCGGGCAACGCTGACCGAGCTTTCAGGCGACCGCCGGCGCCGGGGAGGACGTCCCCAGCGCCAGCCGCGGGAGATCAGCGCCGTCGATTCCGCTGTGCAGCGGCATCGACCACTCGCCGTCGATATCCATCAAGCGGACTCCTGGACGCTCCAGCCAGGCTGCGATTCGCTCGGCCTCTTCCACCGAGCACGACGGCAGGCCGTGCGGGGAGGGCAGCACGGATTCGGCGAGCCGGATCGCCTGGTCTGCTGTGGCCATGGGGTCCTGCCCGGGGGCTGCGGTTGCGGCTGCGGCGAGCCTGCCGTAGCGGATCACGTGAATCTGCCAGCCGGGATTGGCGGAGGGGCCCGGAACCCACTGAGCAGCCACAATCTGCCGACAGCGCGAGAACCCCACCAGCCGGTGGAAGCGCTGTGTCGTGGCAACATAGCTGCGCAATCTGGCGGTGAGCACGTCGGCTTGTTCGTAGCGCTGCTGGGCCGACAGCTGACCGATGCGCTGCCCGACCCGTGCCACGGTGGGACGCAGATCAGTGGTCAGGGCTTCGCGAACCTGCTCCACGACTTCGTGGTAGCCGTCCGGATCGATGCCCTGGCATGGAGCCAGGCACTTGCCGAGTTCGCTGAGGACGCAGCCTGCGCCCGCGGCCTTCCTGCCGATCCGCATCGTGCACTGCCGCAGCGGATAGCTGTCGTAGATCACCTCGCAGGCATCCTGGGCGGCCGACCGCGAACTGAACGGGCCCCAGTAGGTGGCCTGGTCGTCGCCCGGCGAAGTGACGATCGACAAGCGCGGATATCGGTCACAGGTGAGCTTGACCCATGCCACCTTGTCCTGGCGGCGGGAGCGCCGGTTGTAGCGGGGGGAGTGGGCCGCGATCGTGCGCAGCTCTCGCACCTCGGCCTCGAGTTCGGTGGCGCAGACCACAGCCTCCACCCCGGTCGCCACGCGGACCATCTCGTCCATCCGTGGCCGGGTCTCCGACGAGGTGAAGTACGTGCGTACCCTGCGGCGGATGTTGGTGGCCTTGCCCACGTAGAGCACCTGCCGTTGCTGCCCGGGGCGGCTCGCATAGAAGACGTAGATGCCTGGGGCCTCGGGCAGGTCGGTGGCCCAGGTTCGCTTGGCACGCCGTTGCGGCGACACCCGATGCTCGAACTCCTTGAGGTCATCGACGGTCAACAAGCCCAGATTCCCGACCCGCTCCAGCAATCCGTGCAGCACATCGACTGTCGCGCGCGCATCCGAGAGGGCTCGATGGTTGGGTTGCGTGGAGGCATGGAAGTGATCGGCCAAGGTATGCAGCTTGACGTTGGGCACTTCGCCGGGCAGCAGCGCCTGGCGCGCCAACCCGACCGTATCGACGACCATCTGGCCGGGCCAGGGGTAGTCGAACTGCTCACAGGCCCGCTTCAAGAAGCCGATGTCGAAGCGGGCGTTGTGGGCCACCAGGACGGTGCCTCGCGAGAACTCGAGCCAGCTCGGCAGCACCTGGCTCAGTGTGGGCGCATCGACCACCATCTGGTTGGTGATGCCGGTGAGCACAGCGATGAATCCGGGAATGTGTGTACCCGGGTTCACCAGCGTGCTGAACTCGCCGAGCACCTCGCCGCCGCGGACCTTGACCGCGCCGAACTCGGTGATCGTCGCCTCCGGGCCCGAGCCGGTGGTCTCCAGATCGACAACGCAAAAGGTGGCCTCGGCGAGCGGGGTTCCGAGATCGTCCAAGCTGGGCTGCAGCGTGGCATTTCGCGATGTGTGGATCATGCAGGTGACGCTAGCGACCGGGTCTGACGTTTTCGTTCGCGGGGAGCATCCGGGCGCGATGGCGGGCGGACGGGGTCCCGACGGTGGTCGAAACCGTGCTGAAACCGGGCTCGAGGGCTGACCTGCGGATGAGATACGGGTGAAAATCCGTGGTGAATCTCTCCGAATGATTTGGCGATCAGTGGGCGAACCCTTAGAGTCTCTTAGGAAGTCTTAATAATCTCTCATCAGATTCCCTGTACGAAGGTGGCTGAATGTCCCTCTCGCGTCGAATGCTGACGACAGTGATCGGATCGGTTGCGGCGATCGCACTGACCATCGGGCTGGTACCCGCCGCGCACGCTGAAGACGCGGTAGGTGCGGCTCAGAAAGATCTGACGCAACTCCAGATCGAGGCGGCCGAGGTTCAGCGGAACCTCGAAGCGTCCAAGCAGGCGCAGGTGAACTCGCAGCGCCAGTACGACCTGACCACCGAGGACCTGGCCGATCAGCGGACGCTGGTCGAAGCCATGCGTACTCAGGTCGGACGAGTGGCCGTGGCGGCCCATCAGCAGGCGGCCGGACTCGGCACCGCCAAGCTGCTGTTCACGTCGGACTCCGAGGACAGTTTCCTGGCAGATATCGCCGTGATGCAATCGATTACCTCGATCACCGACGAGCAGATGATCCGGCTGGCCGCCGAGCAGTCGCGTCTCACCGAACTCGAGACCACCCAGGCTGCCGCTTTGCAGAAGGTCACCGATGAGGTTGCACAGCAGACCGAGCTGGCTGCCGAATACGACAAGAAGGTGGCGAGCGCCCAGCAGGTCGTCAATCGGCTGACCGAAGCCCAGAAGGCTGCGCTGGCCGATGCCCAGAACGCGGCGATCCTGGCCGCAAGCGCTGCACTTTTCTCCAGTGGCGACAGCGGCGTCAGCCGATCCGGCCTGGACCTGCCGACCGGATCGGGCCAGGGTGTCTGGCCGGCCACCGGGCCGATCACCTCACCGTTCGGCTACCGCACCAACCCGATCGGTGGCTACTCCGAACTGCACGACGGTACCGATGTCGGCGCGGCCTGCGGCACCCCGGTGGTCGCGTCGTGGACCGGTGTGGTCACCAGCGCGCGCTTCGAGAGCGGCTGGGGCAACCGGATCGTCGTCGATAGCGGTATCTACAAGGCCGCCTACAACCACTTGCAGTCCATGTCGGTCGTGGCCGGACAGACCGTGACGGCCGGTCAGGTGATCGGCGCGGTCGGCACCACCGGGTACTCGACCGGATGCCATCTGCACTTCAGCACCTGGGTCAACGGGCAGATCACCGATCCGATGTCGATCTTCTGATCGCATCGCTCACTCGCTTGGTGACCGCAGGGCAGCGCCGCTCGACAAATTGTCAGGGGACCGCGCTTTGATGTGTTCATGGGGACAATGCGAATCGACTGCAACCGCTGCGTTGTGCGTGGAGACGCCTGCGGCAGCTGTGTGATCTCGGTGCTGTGCGGGCCGCCGGAAACCGTCGACTTCAGCTCGGACGAGCAGACGGCCATCGTTTGGCTGGCCGCCGCCGGCCTGGTCCCACCGTTGCGCATGCAGACCGGGAATCAGGCCAGTGGCACCGAAGGCTAGAGCGCACCGCCCGCACCTGTTGAGTTCGGTGCTGGCTGTTGCCGGTGTGCTGCTCAGCGTCGTCACCGGCTGCTCAGCCACGGCTTCGCAGGCTTCCCCCGACACGGCGACCACGGCGGGCCACATCCTCGCTGCGTTGAGTGCTGCCGATGAGGCCGCATTCGACCGCGTGTTCGCCACCAGCGCCGACGCCGCGCGCGTTGGGCTCTGGTGGGACAACCTGCGACAGATCGAGCTGCTGAGCATCGTCGATGGTGCCGGCGGGTCCTGGCAGATCGGCTGGCGAGTGCCCGGAGAACAAGGCGTGGCGACCAACCTCATCGTCCCCCAGTGGCAATGCGATGCCCAGCAGTGCCTGCTCGGCGATATCGAGCAGCGGCCCGATTCGCCGGCCCCGATCTGGCTGACGGAGGCCATCAGTGTCGAGCAGGACGAAGCAGTCACACTCATCGGCGGAGGTGATCTGGATTCCTGGCGCCAGGCCGCCGAGCAGTCAGCCGAGTTCGTGCGGTCCACCGAGGCCGCCGGGCTGATCCGTCCATCGAGCCGCCAAGTCATCGAGGTCCCGGGCAACAGCCAGGCATTCGAACAGGTGATGGCCGCATCGGCGTTCGATTTCATCGGAACCGGAGCCATCACCTGGACTGCTGACAGCGGCGGCCCCGGCCCGACAGGCCAGCCGGCCCCCGCCCGTATTGTGATCAACCCCGACGCGACCAGCGACGCCGGCACCGAATCCCGTTATCTGCTGCTGGTCCATGAACAGACCCACGCGGCGACGAACTGGCTGGGGCACCCGGCGGCCGGACAGCTGTGGGTCAGCGAGGGTCTGGCCGAGTGGGTGATGCTGCAGGCATCGCCCCAAGCTCAACAAGGCAGTACCCAGACCCTGATCGATGCCTGTCCGGCGGCGTCCACACCGCCGGCCGATGCCGACTTCACCGATCCGGACGATCTCGAGCTTGCCTACGCCTGGAGCGCTGCGGCGCTGGATCGGCTGATCACCGGACGCGATGCTGCGTCAACCATCAGCACGCTGTGGCAGACTCCGGGCGCCCAACCGGATCTGGAGTCACCGCTGGTCGCCTGCGGGTGAACGGTGCCCTGCACCGACGTGCCCAGCCGATCGTGCCGGCACCTCGTGAGGACGTGCTTGCCCGGATCGGACCGCGGCGACGAACCGGACTCATCGGCGGTCCGAGGTTAGAGCTGCGCGCCGTCCGAGCCGATCTCGGGCTGCCGAGGAAGGCTGCTCAGTAGCACCGCCAGGCCAGCGCCGGCACAGACCAGGGTCAGGACTCCGACCCACAGATCAGGACGCCAGCCCGCCAGCACCATGATGCCGACGACCAGCGCAGCAACGATCAAACCGGTGCCGAGCACATGCCGGTATTCCGGCCGTCCGACGGCCGGAGGCTCCGGAGGGGTCCAGTGCTCGACGTCGTCGTCGTTCAACTCGACCTCTTCGATCGCACGCTGCAGATCGAAATAGCCGTCGATCACCGGGCGGGAGGCGGGTGCGGATCGAGGCGGCCGTGGCAAACCAGTCATCCGGGTGCCGAAAAGCTCCGGTCCATCCGAGTTTCCGAACTCGGCCTTGATCAGCTCGGCAAACCGCTGATCGGTATCGTCTGAATGATCGCTGTCGGTCATCGTGGGGCTCACAACCTGTCAAGCACCAAACTCCTTGGTACGCGCCCACACTAGTCGCGGTGGGCCCAAGATCACCAGACACGGCGCGGGTTGCCCGGGGTACAACCAAATCCGTCATGACTAGAGTGGTGCGGGTAGTTCTAGCCCAAGGAGGATCCCGTGACCGCGTGGTACAGCTTCTTCAAGGCGACTTTGGTGCGTCCAGCGGTCAAATGGTGGTTTCGCGTCAAGATCGAGGGCACCGAGAAGATTCCCGACGGCGGCTGTGTGCTGGCCGCCAACCATTTGGACGCCGGCGACACCTTCAGCCTGCCCTCACTGATCAAGCCGAAGGTCACCTTCCCCGCCAAGAAGGAACTGTTCATGGGCAAGAGCCTCAAGGGTCGAGTGGTCGCCTGGTTCCTGACAGCTGTCGGGCAGGCCCCGATCGACCGTTCCGGCGGACGCGCCAGTGTGGCTGGTCTGGGATCGGTCGAGGATGTGCTCGACGCGGGCGGCGTCGTGGCGATCTTCCCGGAGGGCACCCGCAGCCCGGACGGCCGGCTGTACAAGGGGCACACCGGCGTCGCGAGACTGGCCCTGACCAGCGGCCGGCCGGTGTTGCCCGTGGCGATGATCAACACCCGGATGGTCAAGTCGAAGGTGGGGATTCCCACCATGCGGGATGCTCGCATCATCATCGGTGATCCGATGGATTTCAGTGAGTACCGCGATCAGGTCAATGATCTGCATGTGCTGCGCTGGGTCACCAATGAGGTGATGGGCGCCATCCAGCAGATGACCGGGCAAACCTATGTCGATGTGTATGCCTCGCGGGTCAAGCGTGGCGAGCTGAAGGGCACCGAACTGAGCAAGCAGTTGCTCGCCTATCCGAACCAGAACCAGACCCGGCCCGTCCCGGCCACGCAGTTTCCCGCCGGCGCCCCGGTTCTCGATGACCCGACCGTGAGGGAGTGACCGGCAGTGCCCGATCTACCCCGTGATCTGACAGGCTTCCGGCAGTTGGCCGACCGGCTGCGGCACCCGTGGAGAATCGACGCCGACGACATCGACAAGCTGCCCGAAGGCGCCTGCATCGTCGCGGTCAACAGGGTCAGCCCGTTCGATCATCTGAACGTGGCGGCCTCTCTGGGACGCGAGGCCACCGTCGTTTTCGAACCAGACAGCGGACGCCACCTCGTTCCCGGTATCCGGCACACCCGCTGGCTTGCCGATCCGGATTCCGGGAACAGCCCGGCTGCGGTGCTCGACCGAGGCGAAATCCTGATCGTTTTTCCGGAGGGCGCCACTGATGGTGACGGCACCCTGCACAAGGGGCACGCACAGTTCGCCGCACTTGCCTTGTCAACGGGGGTGCCGATCGTGCCTGCCGCACTGATACCGCTGAGCGTCAACGACCTGCTCCCCGAATTGCGCTACCGGTTGCGCATCGGTGAACCTATCGAGACCGGGCGCTTCGCCGAGGCTCAGCTGTCCAGCAACGTGCTGGACGGGTTCATGCTGCGTGGCCTGACAGATCTGGTGATGACCAGGATCGGCCAGCTCGCCGGACGTCGCTACGTCGACTCGTACACCGGTACGGCGAAGAAGGTGCGTATCCCCGGGGAGCCGGTCAAGATCTCCGAGTGGCGCGATCAGCGGGCCGAACGCCGCGCGGCCGAAGAACAGCGTCGCGCCTCCGAAGCAGAGCTGGCTCGGCTGCTCGACGAGCAGGATGCGGCGATCATCGACGAGGCGGTCGAGGCCGCCCGGCAGCAGGCCGAACGTGCCGCGCTGGCCGAACAGCGGACACGCGCGCAACGACGCCGGACGAACAAGCAACCGCCGGACAGTGATGAGTAGCGCCCAGACCTTTCCACGCGATCCCAACCTGCTGCGCACGATCTATCGCGCGGCCGGCTGGGCGCGGATGGCGTTGGTGGTGCACATGATCGTCGTTAACTGCATGCGGCTGTCCCAGGTGCAGCGTCCGGTGCTACTGGTGGTGGTCTGTGTGGTGGTGGCAGGCTGGTCGGTCATTGCCTGCCTGCTCAATGTGCGGTCGAGATGGCGCACCAGCGGGCTGATGATCCTCGACATGGCCATCACGCTCGCCGTGGTCGGCAGCTCCCGCTACATCCTCGGCATCGACGTCTTGCGCGAGAGCTATCTCGGTGTCGCCTGCTACTGGATGCTGGCCGCCCCGGCGGTCCTGGGGATCTGGCGAGGAGCGGTGGCCGGGCTGGTCGGTGGGATACTGGTCGGCACCGCGCAGTTCTTGCAGGCCCCCTCGGTCGCGCCCCGGGCCTGGGGTGACGTACTGCTGATGGCGGCGATCCCGTACTTCATCGGTCTGCTCGTCGAGCAGCTGAGCGCGACGATCGCTGAACGTGACCGCAACCTGTCCACCTTGGCAGCGCTTGAGGAGCGTGAGCGGCTGAACCGGATCGTCCATGACGGCGTCCTTCAGGTGCTGGCGATGGTTGCCCGTGAGGGCAACGAACTCGGCCCGCGTGGCAGACTGCTGGCCTCGCTGGCCCTGCGGCAAGAAGATCAATTGCGTGCCACCTTGCAGGACCGCAGTGTTGACCTTGTGGGCGGCGGACTTCTGGACACCGACAAGACCGACGTCACCATCATGCTGGAAAAGCACCAGAGCGACACCGTGACGGTCTCCACGATGGCCGGCCAGCTCAACATGGCGGCGTCTCGTGCCGACGAACTGGACCGCGTGATCAGCGAGGTGCTGGCCAATGTCGGCAAGCATGCGGGTCCGGGCGCGCACGCCTGGATCCTGCTGGAGCAGGAGGGCAACGAGCTGATCGTCTCGGTGCGCGACGACGGAGTCGGGGCGACCCAGGAACAGCTGGACGCGGCCGCCGCCGCCGGTCGGCTCGGAGTGAAGGAGTCGATCGTCGGACGCGTCCTCGACCTGGGCGGCGGCTCCAAACTGACCACATCACCCGGATCGGGTGTTGAGTGGGAGTTTCGTATTCCGCTTGAGTGAACCTGTGTCAGCTTGTCAACAGTTACAGGCTCGCGGCAGCCAGGAGTGGCCCCGCGGCGAGCCACAATGGGGAAGCCGTCATCGTCGGTCAGCAAGTCCAGGAGGCGTCTGATGCCCACCGGTCCCGTCCCGACCAGCATCCGCGTCATGCTGGTGGACGACCACCCGTTCTGGATCGATGCGTTGGGCGAAGACCTGACCGAAATGGGCTGTGAGGTGGTAGCGGTCGCGCACGAGGGCAAGCAGGTGATGGTCCGGGCCACCGCGACGCGTCCCGATGTGGTGGTGATGGATCTCAACATCCCCCAGCCCGACGGAGCGACCTGCACCCAGCTGCTGACCAGCGAGTTCCCGGATCTCAAGGTGCTCGTGATGTCGGCGTCCGGGGAACGCGACGATGTACTGCGGGCGGTCAAGGCCGGCGCCAGCGGCTATGTGCTGAAGTCAGCCACGAAACAGGAGCTTCTGGATGCGGTGCGCAAGACCGCCGAGGGCGAGGCCGTCTTCACTGCCACCCTCGCGGGTCTCGTGCTCGGGGAATACCGCCGGATGGCCAACAATCCGGCATCGGCCGACGACAGCCCGGCCCTGACCCCCCGCGAAGCCGAAGTACTGCGGCTGGTCGCCAAGGGCCTGAGTTACCGCGACATCGCTGAGCTGTTGTTCGTCAGCCACCGAACCGTGCAGAACCATGTGCAGAACGTGCTGCGCAAACTCCAGCTGCACAACCGCGTCGAACTCACCCGGTATGCGATTCAACAGGGCCTGGACACCTGAAACGGTCACTGACCCCGACATTGGGCATGACGGATTATCCTTGGCTGCGTGTCTGAGCTGATCCCGTCCTTAGCCGAGTTGCATGCGATGCCGCAGGTGCAGCAGCCCACCTATGAGGATGCCGACCGGCTGAACTGGGTGGTGAACCGGCTGCGCGAACTACCGCCGCTTGTTTTTGCGGGCGAATGCGACGATCTGCGCGACAAGATCGCCCGGGTCGCCAATAGCCAGGCATTCATTCTGCAGGGCGGCGACTGTGCTGAGACCTTCGACGGCGTGCGCGCAGACAACATCAAATCCAAGCTTCGGGTCTTGTTGTCCATGAGCGTGGTGCTGACGTACGCCGCGCAGGTTCCGGTCGTCAAGGTCGGACGCATCGCCGGCCAGTACGCCAAGCCCCGCTCCAAGGACACCGAAACGCGCGGGGCCATCGCACTGCCCGCCTACCGCGGCGATGCCGTCAACGGCTTCGACTTCACCCCCAAATCGCGCCGCCACGATCCCGATCGCCTGATACAGATGTACAACGCGTCTGCCGCCACCCTGAACCTGGTGCGGGCCTTCGTCACCGGCGGTTTCGCCGACATCCGGCAGCTGCACGCCTGGAATGCCAGCTTCGTGCAGGATTCGCGCATCGAGCATCGCTACGAGCAGATGGCCGGTGAGATTGAGCGGGCGCTCGGCTTCATGCTGGCCTGCGGCGTGAAGGACGACACCTTGTCGGTCGTCGACTTCTACGCCTCCCATGAGGCGTTGTTGCTCGACTACGAGTACGCCATGACCCGCATCGACTCCCGCAGCCACCGGCCCTACGACACGTCCGGCCATATGGTCTGGATCGGGGAGCGCACCCGTCAGCCGAACGGCGCCCAGGTGGAGTTGCTGCGCCGGGTGTCCAACCCGCTCGGCATCAAGCTCGGTCCGAACACTGCCGGCACGGATGCGATCGAGCTGGCTGACCGGCTCGACCCGAACCGGGTGCCCGGCCGCATCACCTTCATCGCCCGAATGGGCGCCGACAAGGTGCGTGAGAAGCTGCCGTCGATCATCGAGGCCGTCGAGCAGACCGGGCGCAAGGTCGCCTGGGTGTGCGATCCGATGCATGGCAACACCTTCGAGACCGCCAACGGCTACAAGACCCGCAGCTACGCGGCCGTGGTGGAGGAACTGAACGGCTTCTTCGACGTGCACGATCAACTGGGCACCTGGCCCGGCGGCGTGCATGTCGAACTGACCGGCGAGGATGTCACCGAGTGCCTGGGCGGAGCCTTCCAACTCTCGGAGACCGATCTGGACGCGCGCTACGAGACGGCCTGCGATCCGCGGCTGAACCGCAGCCAGAGCCTGGAGCTGGCCTTCATGATCGCTGAGCGGCTCAACCAGAGCAGGCTGCTGCGCCGGGTGCCGCAGCGGGTGCCTGACTGGAACGAATGAGAGTGATGATCGATCTGAGGTCTGACACCGTCACCCGGCCGACCGCTCAGATGAGGCAGGCGATGGCCACGGCGCCCGTCGGCGACGATGTCTACGGCGAGGACCCGTCGATCAACGAACTCGAAGCGCGCACCGCAGAACTGCTCGGCCACGAGGCCGGACTGTTCTGCCCGAGCGGTTCGATGGCGAACATGCTGGGCGTCTGGTCGCTGGTGCCGGTCGGACGCGAGATCCTCTGCGATCGGCGGGCCCACATCGTCCGTGCCGAGATGGGCGCCCATGCCGCACTCAACGGCATCACCATGCGTACCTGGACGTCCAGTTCCGGCACGCCAGGCATCGCACGGACCAGCGACATCACCGACCTGCTGGAGCTCGGCTGCGGCCCCTACCTGGTGGAGACCGCCGCGATCGAGATCGAGAACACCCACAACTTCGGTGGGGGCACCATTCATCCCATCGAGACGCTGCGCGAGATCCGCGAGATCTGCCGGCAGGGTGGGGTGGCCATGCACCTGGACGGTGCCCGGCTGTGGAACGCGCACGTCGCCACCGGCGTCCCGATGCGCGAGTACGGGTCGTTGTTCGACACCGTGAGCGTCTGCTACTCCAAGGGCATGGGCGCGCCGGTGGGCTCGGTGCTGGTATCGAGCGCACAACGAATCGCGGAAGCCCGAGTGCAGCGCAAACGCCTGGGCGGTGGCATGCGGCAGGCCGGCATCCTGGCCGCGGCCGCGCTGTACGCCCTGGATCACCACATCGACCGGCTGGCCGATGACCACGCCAACGCCCGGCTGTTCGCCGAACAGGTCACGGCTGCGGTACCGGCAGCGATCGATCTCGAGCATCTGGCGACCAACATCGTGGTGATGGACGCCGGTGAGCGGCTGGCGGCCGACGTCATCGCTGCCGCGGCAGACCGGGGTGTGCGGATCAGCAAGGTGGGCGCCCATCAGCTTCGTGCGGTGACCCATCTGGGCATCGACGCCGACCAGTGCCGCGAAGCCGGCCGGATCGTCGGCGAACTACTCGCGTCCTGACAGCGGGCGCGATTTCCGGGAGCCGCTGGGCTGTGACTGCCATAGTGGAGACATGCAGATCACCCATCTCGGACATTCCTGCGTACTCATCGAAACCGCCGGCCAGCGGGTGCTGGTCGATCCCGGAGACTTCAGCACGGCCTGGCGTGGCCTGACCGACCTGGACGCGGTACTGGTCACTCATCAGCATCCCGATCACGCCGATCCCGTCTGGCTGCCGAGGCTGCTGGACGCGAATCCGAATGCCATGGTGGCGGTGGAGTCGAGCGTGGTCGACATCGTCGACCTGCCAGATCGGACCCGGCGGCTCGGTCCCGGCGAGACGATCGACATCGGATCACTGACGGTCGAGACCATCGGCGGTCAGCATGCGGTGATTCACCGTGACTATCCGCGGATCGGCAATGTCGGCTTCGTCTTCCGCGCGGAGTCAGAGCCCAGCGTGCTGCATCCCGGCGACAGTCTGGACGCGGTCGCCGAGGGCATCGATATCGCGCTGATTCCGGCGTTCGGCCCGTGGGCGGCGACCAGGGAGACCATCGACTTCGCCCGCGCCGTGGCCGCACCTCGGGGCTTCCTCATCCATGACGGATTGCTCAATGAGCGGGGTCTGGGTCTGATCGATAAGCATGTGTCAGCGCTGAGTTCGACCCAGCTGATCGACGTCCGCGATACCCGGCCCTGGGCGGTGTGACGGTTTGTGCCGGCACAACGACGGGCTCGCGCATCATGGACCGATCCGGCAATGACGACAGCACCATCGCGATCACCATCGCTGTGCCGCCCAGCAGGGTGCGCATGCTGAAGGGCTCCTGGCCGGCCATGATCGCGAAGGTGGCGGCCCAGATCGGTTCGGTGCTCATGATCACCGCGGCCCTGGTGGGGGAGACCTTCGACTGCGCCCACACCTGCAAGACGGCGGTGAGCGCGCCGCACAACAGTGCCATGTAGAGCACCGCCCACCAGTCGGACGCCCGCTGAGGCAGCCCGATGCCACCCGGCAGCGCGGCGATCGTGCAGACCACCGCCACACCGGCAGTCTGCACGACGGCCAGCGTCACGGCCTTGTCCTGGGTGGCGACCCGGCCCGTGTAGATGATGTGTATCGCGTAGACCAGCGCGCTGGCCACCGTCAGCGCCTCACCGATGCCGAACCGTGTCGTCCCCGCGCCGGGGACGATGGTCAACGCGGCCAGACCGACCGTGGCCAGCGCCACCGCCAGCCAGACCCGCTGACGCACCCGGGCCTTCAACAGCAGACCTTCGAGAATGGGGGTGACCACGACATAGAGCCCGGTCAGGAATCCCGAGATGGACGCGCTGGTGTGCGCCAGGCCGTAGGTCTGCAACAGCTGCGCCGAGCCGAAGATCAGGCCGAGGATGGCGCCCTGCCGGACCGTGGTGCGCGACCAGAGCAGCTTGCGGTGCACCACCGCGCCGAAGACGACCGCGGCGATCGTGAACCGGACCGCCAGCAGATCGGCGGCATCGATGCGATCGAGCATGTCGTGCAGCACGAAGAAGGTCGAACCCCACAGCACGGCCATGAACAGCAGGCTGAGCGGGGCAAGCCGGTCTGCTGGGCTGTAGAACAAGCGGTCGCGGCTGGTAATCACAAAGAAACGTACACCTTGACTTTGGCGCCTTCAGGCAGCTCGGAATCGGCGGTCAGCACGTTATCGTCCTCGTCGGTGACCTTGGCGATCTTGCCGACATTCGGACCCAGGTTGGCGCCGCTGTAGACCAGTTCGGGCGCGAACTTCGCCGCCGTCAGCCGGTCGTAGTAGGTGGCCGGCTTCTCGTTGGTGGCAGGGGCCGGCACCTTGGTCAGGTTCGCTCCCTTGCTGATCACCAGGGTGATGGTGTCCGAGCGGTAGCCGGTGCCGGACGCAGGGTTCTGGCTGATGACCGAGCCCGCGGGCACCGTCGCGCTGACCTGTTCGTCCCCGTAGGCGACCTGGAATCCCAGATCGGTGAGGGTCTTGGCGGCCTCATCCTTCGGCTTGCCGACCACGCTCGGGATGGTCAGCGGTTCGCGTCCGATCGACACCGCCAGATCTACTGGCGTATCACGTTTCAGCTGCTCGCCCGCGGTGTAGCCGGCCGAGATCACCAGTCCTGTGGCGACGGTCTCGCTCCACTGCTCGGTGATCGTCCCGGTCGCCAGGTTGGCCTCACTGAGGGCCTGCTTCGCATCGTTCAGGGTCATCCCGGCCACTTGCGGGACCGCGAAGCGTTCGGGGCCCTTGGAGATCACGGCGCTCATCTGGGAGCCGCGGACGATCCGGTCACCAGGTACCGGGTTGGAGCTGATCACCAGATCGGTCGGAACGGTCTCGGAGTACTCCTGGGCGAACGTGATGGTCAGCCCTGCCTGGTCGGCGACACCCTGGGCCTCGGCCTGGGTGAGATTGATCACCGAAGGGGCCGCGACATATCGCCCGGAGGTGAACCACCAACTGGTGAGTCCGACGACCAGCGTGAGCAGCACCACCAGGATGGTTGCGGTGAAGGCGCGGCGCCGACGATAGGTGGCCGTGCGCGACAGGCTCGGGTAACGCTGGCTGGCGGGCATCGGCACATCCTCGGTCGGTGGCAGGGGCGGTGGAGCGGGCGGCCCAGCCGGATGAGTCGGCGCGGAGGAGTATGTGCTGGCCGTCGCCGGGCGCGCGGTCACCTGCTGATCGGTCATCGCCGGCATGACACGAGTGGACCGGACGGGATCCGGCCGGAAGGCCGTTGGCGGGCTCGGCTGCGCCTGGGGCTGCGGCGTGAGGGTCGGCTGGGAGGGGGCAGACGCGGTTGCGGCCAGCACCGAGGTCGCCATGGAGTCGGGATCCAGTGCCGTTGTCACCTCCTGCGCCCAGGGCAGTGCCGAGGCCGGGAAAACCAGGGCACACAAGGCCTCGTCGGACCGCACGCCGCGTTCGAGTGCCCGGCGGACGCGGCGGATCCGGCGCAGCAGTTCGCGGCCGTCGACCGGCCGGGATTTCGGGTTGCGGCGGGTGCAGGAGGCCACCAGCGCGTCCACATAGTCGGGTATCGGGTCGCGGCGGGCCTGCCCGGGGTGTCTGGCTGTCAGTACCTGCGATGGCAGGGGGACATCCTCGTTGACGTGCTTGTAGGCGACGGTGATCGGGGCGTCGCCGGTGTACGGCTTGGTGCCGGTCAGCATCTCGAACAGCACGATGCCGGTGGAGTAGACATCGGACCACGAATGCGCGCGCCCGGTGGTGAGCAATTCGGGTGGCAGGTAGCTGACCGTGCCGATCAGCAGCCCCTGGGTGCTGGTGGATGTCTGCGAGCTGACGGTACGAGCCAGGCCGAAGTCGGCAACCTTGACCGCGCCGCGATCGCTGATCAGCACGTTCTCGGGTTTGACATCGCGGTGCACCAGGCCGGCATCGTGCGCGACAGCGAGGGCAGCCGCCACCGGTTCGATCATCTGGATGGCACGCAGTGGGGTCATCGGGGCGTCGCGGGTGATGATGGAGCGCAGCGTCGAGCCCTCGACGAACTCCATGACGATGTAGGGGCGGCCGTGATCGTAGCCCTGATCGAAGATCGAAACGACATTCTGGTCACACAGCCGGGCGGCGGCACGGGCCTCCCGGTCGAACTTCGCCACGAAATCGGCATCGTCACCCAGGCCGTCGTGCATCACCTTGATGGCGACGATGCGTTCGAGGCGGCGGTCCCAGGCACGGTAGACGGTGGCCATCCCGCCTCGCGCGAGCCGCTGCAAGACCTCGTAGCGCCCGTCCAGCACATCACCAACGAGTCTGTCGGTGGTGGTCCTGGTCACAATGGCTCCATCTGTCGGTCAGGGAAGTTGACGGTTCCGCGCGGCGGACGTTATTCAGTGTAGGTGGCCCCCGGATCGGGCCAGTGCACCAGGGGTACTCGGCGGGTCGTGTCGGGCGAGCGCCCGTTGTGCTGATCCGGCAGATCGTAACCCCGCGCCTGGCTAGGGTTGGGGCGTGAGTGCGCGGATGGGATTGACGACACGGCTTGCACTGGCTCGCACGCTGGTCTGGACGGGCTTGCAGAATGAGCCGAAGACACTGGCCGAATGGGTGCGGCAGCTGTGCAGTCAGCGCGCCGACCTGATCGTCATCTCGCAGCCCGACGCGATCGGGGACGATCTGCTGATCGGCTACCGGGCAGCACGACAGGCGGCCGACGGCCGCGCGATCCTCGGCATCCGGGCGGACGCCCGACTCGCAGCAAGGTCAACCGCCGACCTGGTCGTCTCCGACGCGGGAACGCGGATCGCTCCCGGACATCCCCACGGCCTGGTGATGGCGGTAGCGGAAGGAACGCAGACCGCGCGCCAAGCGCTGGCCGAGGCCCGCGTCGATGCAGTGGTGCTGCCCGCCGGCGCGGTGACCGAGGCGGCGCGGCTGGCGCCGCCGGCCGACCCCGGCTCCAAGCCGTGGTTCGCCGCCGTGGATTCGGTGAGTAGCGGCCGCGCGGCCGTCGAGGCCGGAGCCCGACGGCTGGCCTTCCCGCTGCCCGGCGAGACCGGCGTCCGGGCCTACCGCCAGCTCCTGGACGCAGCCTGGCGTGACGAGATGGAGCAGGTCAGCCTCGCCGCCTTCGCGAAGCGGTAGCTCACAAGGCGCGAAGCACTAGCTCAGAAGGTGCGTTCCACGCACTGGCGGGCCAGCTCGGTCAGCGCGAGATAGCCGGGCTCGGTCAGTTCGCACTCGGAAAGCGCCGCCGCGGCAGCGGCATAGTCCGCATCGATCAGCGATTCGACCTGGTCGACGGCCCCGGACGAGCTGATCAGCGCGCGCGCCTCGGCGATCTGATCGTCGGTCAGCGGTGTGCCGATCAGGGATTCGAGGCGCCGCCGGGCGGCTTGATTCAAGCCGTCCAGGGCGCGAGCCAGCAACACGGTGCGCTTGCCCTCGATCAGGTCACCGGCCGCCGGTTTGCCGGACTGCTCCTGATCGGCGAAGACCCCGAGCAGATCGTCTCGCAGCTGGAACGCCCGGCCCAGGACCAGCCCGAAGCGTCCGAGCGCCGCCAGCGCGTCATCCCCGGCCCCGCCGGCGGCCGCGCCGAACTGCACCGGACGTTGCACCGTGTAGCGCGAGGTCTTCTCCTCCAGCACCTTCGCCGCGATCTGTTCGGCGCCGAGGGTGTCGTCCGAGCCGACCTGGTACTGCGCCCACAGGTCGAGCACCTGACCGCTGTTCACCTCCGTGCGCACCCGATGCCAGTACGGGCTGGCCCGCCGCCAGCTTTCGGGATCCAGCCCGGCGCCACAGGCCAACTCGTCCGACCAGACGAGCAACTGGTCGCCGAGTAGCACCGCCATCGCCCGGCCGAACTCGGCGGCATCTCCGTGGCCACCCGACGAGCGGTGCCAGGCCTCGAACCGGCGGTGCACCGTGGGGCGTCCGCGGCGCGAATCGGCCTGGTCCAAGACGTCGTCATGGATCAGGACACCGGCGTGCAGCAGTTCGAAGGCGCTGATCACCGGCCAGATCGCGGCAGGGACGTCGTGATCGCCGGCCGCGCCGACATAGCCCCAGTAGGCGAACGCCGGACGCAGCCGCTTGCCTCCCGAGGCGAAGTCTGCGGCCACCTCGGTGAGTTCGGTCAGCGCGGGGCTGACGTCGGCCAGCGCCGCGCTCTTGGCGCTCAGGAAGGCGGCGAGCTCGGCGGTGATGGCGTCGCGAAAGCTGCGCGAGGTGGGATCAGACGGATCAAGACGCATGGTGCTCAGGCTACCGGTCGACGCCGCCGCACGGCGGCGGCGAGGCACGCTGCGGCGCACCGTTAGAATCGCAGGCATGTCTTCGCACGAATCGATCGGTGAGCTGCTGGCGAACACCTCACAGGCGACCTTCAGCTTCGAGTTCTTCCCCCCCAAGGACGAGGCCGGCCAGGAGTTGCTCACCCGCACGATCGCCGAACTGAAGCCGTTGAAGCCGGACTGGGTGTCGGTGACCTACGGCGCCAACGGGTCGAGCCGGCAGCGCACGCTCAACGCGACGATGGCGATTCTTGCGACGACCGATTTCCGGGTGATGGGCCACCTCACCTGCACCGGGCAGACCGTCGACGAGATCAAGGCCGTCATCGATGCCTACGGGGACGCCGGCGTGACCAACATCCTGGCGATCCGCGGTGACATGCCGGGCGGCGCCTCGGAGCCGTGGCGGGCCCATCCGGGCGGACTGCACAATGCCACCGAGTTGGTCGAACTGATCGCCTCCCGCGGTGATTTCAGCATCGGCGTGGCGGCGTTCCCCGATGGTCACGCCACCTCGACGCCCGAACTGGACGCCCAGATCCTGCTCGGCAAGCAGCAGGCCGGTGCATCGTTCGCGGTCACCCAGCTCTTCTTCGAGCTGGGCCACTATTTCGAGATGGTCGGACGCGCCCGCAGCGCGGGCTGCACGATACCGATCGTGCCGGGCATCATGCCGGTGACCAGCGTCAAACAACTCGGACGCTTCGCGGAGATGTCCGGGGCCGACATCCCCGCCGAAGTCGCCAGGCGACTGCTGAGCGTCGCCGACGACCCCGACCAGGTCCGTCACACGGGTGCGCAGATCGCCGCCGAGCTGTGCGAGCGGCTGCTGGCCGGATGCGCACCCGGCCTGCACTTCTTCACTCAGAACCGTTCGCGGGCAACTCGAGAGATTCTCGCCATGCTCCGGGCCGACCGTCCGTCAGGTCGAGGGTGACCAGCCGCTGAGTCGCGCGCGTGAGTGCGACGTACAGTACGCGCACCCCACCCGCGGTCTGCTGAACGATCTCGTCGGGGGCGAGGACGATCGTGGCGTCGAACTCCAGGCCCTTGACCTGTAGGGCGGTCAGCACCGTCAGCCGATTCCGGAGTTCGTCGGGTAACGGCATGGAGGCGATGGTGTCACGTACCGAGGCGAGACGTCCGGCGGCGCAGATCACCGCGATCGAGCCGTCGACCTCAGCGGCCAGCCGGGTGAGGACGCGGCCCAGCCGTTCCCCTCTGGGCGCGTCGGGCAATGCCAGCAGTTCTGGCTGGACGCCCGTCCGGCGCACCGACGCCGGCACATCGGCGTCCGGGTAGACCGAGGTGATCACCCGTCCCGCGAGGTCCATGATCTCCGCCGGAGAACGGTAGTTGGTCGACAGCCGGAAGGTGCGCGAGGCTCCGCGTCCGATCAGATCGCGCATCGCGCGGCGGGTTTCGTCGTCGCTCGGATAGGAACTCTGGGCGGGGTCGCCGACCAGGGTCCAGGACGCCTGCGGGCCGCGGCGGCGCAGCATCCGCCACTGCATCGGCGTGATGTCCTGTGCCTCATCGACCAGGACATGAGCATGGGTCACCACGCCGTCGTCGTCCGGGTCGATCTCACGGGTGGTGGTCAGCGTGTCGGCCAGAGTGACCAGTTCGGCAACCTCGGTGCCGTCGTCGAGGAAGAGGGTCGGATCGACCTCGCGCTCGATCGGTGGCGGGCCGATCATCGCCGCCAGTTCGTCGAGCAGCGCGATGTCGCTGATCGACCAGTCGGGATGCTGCCGTTCGCCGCCGGGGACGAAGCCGCGCGCGTGCGCGAGACTGTCTGCCAGTACGTGGCGTTCGTCGGCGTCCAGCACGTCATGGCCGAACTTGCGCAGCAGGGCCGGGTCGGCCAGCCGCGCGAGCACCAGTTCGGGAGTCAGCGTCGGCCACCAGGCGTTGAGGAACATCGCGTAACTGGCCTGTGAGGTGACGATCTCGTCGAAGACCTCCCGCGACAGATCGAGCAGCGCAGCGATGTCGGTCGGCAGCTTCTTCCACAGCGCATCGGTGAGCGCCTTCTCGGTGGCAGGACGGGCGCGGTTGGCCTTCTGGGAAGCCAGTACCTCGCGCCGGATCGCGCCGAGCTCCGGTGCTTCGAGGGTGAGGATCTCGCCCTTGACGCTGACTCGCAGCCGGATGTTCTCCGGAGTCATCGGCTCATGCACGGCGCGACGCAGCACCGGGAGCATCCGCAGGCTGCCCTTGACCAGGGTTGCCTCGGCTTCGTCCACCCGCTGGCTGCCGAATCCGAGCACGTCGGTGGTCAGCTCGCCCACCGACTTCAAGGTCACCGAATCCTCGCCGAGCCCGGGTAGCACACGTTCGATGTAGCTCATGAACAGATCGGTCGGGCCGACCATGAGCACACCGCCGGCCTCCATGCGCTTGCGGTAGGTGTACAGCAAGAACGCGGCCCGGTGCAGTGCCACGACGGTCTTGCCGGTACCCGGGCCTCCCGAGATGATGGTCACGCCCTGGTGAGGGGCGCGGATGGCCATGTCCTGCTCGGCCTGGATGGTGGCGACGATGTCGCGCATCCTGGGGCCGCGGGCGCGCTGCAGTGCGGCCAGCAGGGCGCCCTCGCCGATCACCACGAGGTCGGAGCTGCCCGCCTCGTCGAGCAGATCGTCTTCGATTCCGATGACCTTGTCATCGCGGCAGCGCAGTACCCGGCGGCGGGAGACGCCCATCGGATCGGCGGCGGTTGCGCGATAGAAGGCCTCGGCGGCGGGTGCGCGCCAGTCGATCACCAGCGGCTCGTAGTCGTCGTCGCGCACGCCGAGGCGTCCGATGTAGCGCTTGTCCTCGTCGTCGATGAAGTCCAGGCGCCCGAAGACCAGGCCTTCGTGTTCGGCATCCAGGACGGCGAGCCGTTTGGCGGCCTGGTAGGCGAAGGCGTCGCGCTCGAACAAAGCGGTGCCGTCTTCTTCGCGCATCCAATCGGCGCGATCGGTCAGGTATTTGGCGCGGCTCTCGGCCTGCACGTTGCGTGCTGCCGCGGTCGCTGACGCGAGATAGCGGTAGACCGTGTCCACATGAGCCTGCTCGACGGCCAGCTCATGAGCCAGGATCTCGTTTGCACTGGGGGAGTGTTCTTCGGTCAAGTGGGTCCATCCTCAGAAAAGCCGGAAGAGCAATCTTACTCCGCCGCGATGAGTGTCTCCCGATCGTCCGGGGTGGAAAAAGAGGCGCTTGCATTCAGGCTAAATACTCAATTAGAGTAAAAGCATGAACCAGATCACAGCGGCCGAGGCCATCGAGCGGATTACACAGGCCGGATCGGCCCGCGACCTGTTCGCCGGTGACTACACCCAGCCGGCCGCGGCGCGCCGTGCGCGGCGCACCTACCGGCTGCTGATCGCGCTCATTCATCCCGATCTGGCCACCAGGAACGGCATTGATCCCGCTCGGGCCGGCGAGGCGGCAGCGAAGCTCAACGATCTCTACCTGCACTGGTGGGCCGGCACCGAGCGACAGGACACCACCCGGACTCCGCACGTCGTCGGCGAGTACGACCGCTACCTGCTGGGCGCCCGGATTCGCCGGACCTCCCAGATCAGCACTTACGCCACCGGCCAGCAGGGCCTGTTCGTCGCCATCTCTCGGACGCAGGTCGCCGACACCGATCGGCTGATCGCTGCTTCCCGCGCGCTAGCCGCTCGCGGGCTGGCCGCTTTCGGGCCCGAGCCCGTCGATCACGGTCTCGTGAGCGGCCGGTCCTGGGTGGCCTACCGGTTGCCCGCAGGGCTGTACTGCCTGCGCGAGGTGCGCACGGGTTATCCCGAAGGTCTGGATGGACGCGACTGGGCGTGGATGGCCCGGCGCATCCTGATGGCGCTGAACGGTGCAGATCAGCCGCGGGCCGGACTGAGTCTCGACGCCGTACTCGTCCACCCCGGCGAGCACGGCATCGTCCTCACCGGATGGGGCAGCCAACCCGCCCGGCCGATGCCGGCCGAGTCGCGCACAGATCCCGACGGCGACGATCTTGCCCGTCTTTTCGACCAGATGCTCGACCACCGGCCCGATGCCCGCAGACAGCGGGCGTGGGCCACGGCGGCCGCGCAGACCGCCATCGGCGGCCCCCGCGGGTGGCTGGCCGAATACGACCTCCTGCTGCGCCGTATCTACGGCGAACGCAGGTATCGCCCGTTCGCGATTCCGCAAACGGCGTAAAACACGGGCCGTGGAGCGGCCCACAACCGAAAGGAGCCCATCATGGGCCGAGGATATTGGGACACCAGCGCATACACGCAGGCAGCGGCGGCGCGCCGCGCGGCCGGGCGGCAGGACTTCGGCTACACCGCGGCCATGCGCAATCTGCCCCGTAACCAGCGCAGGGCGGCGGCGAGCCTCGACGCATACGGTGCGGCGGCCCGCGAGGCCTGCGACAGCGCCGAGCACCCGGCGTCCACCCCGATCGCGGTCATGTTCGACGTGACCGGTTCCATGGGCCAGGTGCCCGTCACCTTGCAGAAGCGGCTTCCCGACCTGTTGGGACTGCTGACCCGTGGCGGTTACGCGACCGATCCGCAGATCCTGGTCGGCGCGATCGGGGACGACCGGTACGACACGGTGCCGCTGCAGGTCGGGCAGTTCGAGTCCGACAACCGCATCGATGAGCAACTGCGGGATATCTACCTCGAACGCGGAGGCGGCGGCGACCGGATGGAGGGCTATGCGCTGGCGGCGTACTTCCTCGCCACTCGTGCTCGCCTGGACAGCCTGGACAATCGCGGGCGCAAGGGCTACCTCTTCATCGTCGGCGACGAGATGAACAAACCGCAGCTGTATGCGGAGTCGGTCCGCCGCTTCATCGGCGATGAGGTCCGCCAGGACATGGCTGTCGACGAGGTCTACCGGATGCTGGACGAGAAGTTCTTCACGTACTACATCGTCCCGAGGCTGACCTCGTACTACAACGAGCCCTGGCTGGAGGACCACTGGCGCCGGATCGTCGGCGAACGTTTCCTGCGGCTGGAGGATCCGCAGGCGGTCTGCGAGTTGATCGCACTCACCGTGGGCCTGATGGAGGATTCCATCAGCCTCGAGGAGGGGCTGGACGATCTCCAGCGAATCGGCTCGACCGGTACGGCAGCGGTCGGTAAGGCCCTGGCGAGGATCAATCGCGGCGCAGCGGTCGCCGTGGCCACCGGCGGCGTGCTTCCCGCCGATCTGTGAGCGCTGGCATCCGAAAGGAGTCCGGATCATGACACTGACCACCGCACCGCGGCAGACCATCATCGTCGCCGGCTTGGGGTACGGCGACGAGTCCAAGGGTGCGACCGTGGACTATCTGGCCGCGGCCCTGCCCGATGTGGTCGCCGTGGTGCGGTGGTCGGGAGGCGCTCAGGCCGCGCACAACGTCCGGCACGGCCACCGCCATCACACCTTCAGCCAGTTCGGATCGGGCACCTTCTGCGATGTGCGCACCATCCTGCGGGCTCCGATGCTGGTCAATCCCATCCTGCTGGTCGCCGAGGCCGACGCCCTGGAGTCCCAAGGGGTCGTCGACCCGCTGGGGCTGGTCACCGCGGACGCGAACTGCCTGGTCACCACGCCCATCCATATCGCGATGAACCGTGCCCGTGAGATCGCGCGTGGCGCGGCCAGGCACGGGTCGACCGGCCTGGGCATCGGAGAGACCGTCGCCTACGATCTCGCGGTGCGTGCCCACGCGAAGGCCGGCGAGACGATCGGCAACTTCGCTGCACCCGCGGACGCGCCCAGCGTGCCCGCGCTCAGGGTCGGGGATCTGCGCGACCAGGCGGCGACCGTCCGGGCACTGGACGCGCTGGCCCGCTATGCAGATCCGCTGCTGCAGGCCGTCGACGACCCGGACGCAGTCTGCGGGACGGTCCAACAGCTGGCGGACGAGCTGTGCGCGAGCGCCGAAGACATCGCGATCGTCGACGACCTGGCTGGTGTGCTCGGGGCGGCCATGGACGCCGGCACGGTGATCTTCGAGGGCAGCCAGGGCGTGCTGCTGGACGAGTGGCACGGCTTTCATCCGCACACGACCTGGTCGACGATCACCCCGCGGCATCTGGTCGGCGAGCTCGAGGCGGCCGGGCGCCGGCCCTTCGTCCTCGGGCTGACGCGTGCCTACTCGACCCGGCACGGCGCCGGACCGATGCCCACCGAGGACCGCCGGCTGCAGCTGCCGGAACCCGACAACCGTGAGGGCCGTTACCAGGGCGGCTGGCGCACCGGGCATCTCGATCTCCCGGCACTGCGCTATGCAGCGAAGGTGGCCGGACGCGTGGACGGGGTGGCGCTGAGCCACGTCGATATGCTCCCGTTCGCATCGCGGTCAGGTGTGCCGCTGCTGGTCGCCGACAGCTGGAACAGCCGGCGTGAGCCGCTCGGGTCGCCGACCCACCATGACCTGGCAGGCCTGCAGGCCCTCACGCGCACAGCGCAGCATGCCCGTCCCGATCTCATGCCGCTTTCCACCGACCCCTGCGAAGTGGCTAGGCTCATCGATGCAGCGGTGGGCGCACCCGTGGTGCTCATCGCTGACGGGCCGCAGCGCAGCAATCGGGTGCTGGTGGGCGAGATGGGGAGCAACAGGAGGGCCGGATGAACGACGCCAGCATTTTCAGCGTTGTCTCTGTCGACGTCGTCGCGCTGGCCTACGAGCGGGAGAACCGGCAGATCCTGCTGGGTGTACACCACCGCGCGGCACCACCGTTCGAGGGCGAGCTGGCGCTGCCCGGGGTCGTGCTGCGCAGCGGCGAGCGCCTGGAGCGCGCCGCCTCGCGTGCGATCGCGAAGCTGGGCCTGCCGTCGCCCGGCCAGGCGCTGGGCCAGCTGCGCACCTTCGATGAGCCCTCCCGGGATCCCAGAGGTCCGTCGCTGTCGGTGGCGATGTGGGCGGCCTATCCTCCGGAGACCCTCGCCCATCCCGGGCCGGTCTGGCTCCCGCTGGACTCAACCGACCACCTCGCATTCGATCATGATGAGATCGTCGCCGACGGACGCCGGATTCTGGCCGGAATGCTCTGGCGTGATCTGACCTTCACCCGCGCACTGACCGGTGACCAGTTCACCGCCACGGATGCGGTCGCGATCACCGCGCAGCTCACCGACCGCAGTGTGCACCGAGCGAACCTCAACCGCGAGCTCGGCAAGCTGGACGGACTCACCGAGGCCGGCCTGGCGCCGGCGTCGGGTGGTCGTCCGCCGAAGATCTGGCGTTGGGCAAGCTAGCGTAAGCCTGTCGGCCGAGGAAGGACGTCAACGTGACCACTGTCAGCATCATCGGATTGGGAGCGATCGGTGCGGCGCATGCAGCGCGCATCGCCGAGGCGGCACCACTCACACAGATCCGCGTGATCGCCACCGAACCGCGCGCCGAACGGCTACGCGCCGAGGGCGTGACCGTGAACGGGATTCGATACGACTTCCCGGTGGTCGAGCCCGCAGAGCCGGTCGAGCCGGCCGATCTGATCATCGTCGCGGTGAAACACCATGATCTGGCCGAGGCGATCGGACAGCTGGCCGGCCACGTCGGCCCGCAGACGGTCATCTGCAGCCTGCTCAACGGGATCACCAGCGAGGAGGAGCTGTCGGCGGCCTATCCGCAGGCGAGTGTCCCGCTGGCGGTGAGCGTCGGCATCGATGCCGTGCGTGACGCCGACGGAGTGCGCTTCACGACGGTGGGCCGCATCGAGTTCGGTGACGCGGTGCCCGGCGAGCCGAGCGAGGGAGTCCGGCGTCTGGATGAATTGCTCACCACTTTCGAGATTCCCCATCGGATCAGCTCTGATGCGCCACGCACGCTGTGGTGGAAGCTGTTGCTCAACGTCGGTGCCAACCAGGTCTCGGCGCTGCTCGAGGCGCCCTACGGGCTCTTCCAATCCGACGGTCCGGCCCGCGATCTGATGGTCTCGGCTCAGCGGGAGGTGGTGGCGGTCGCGCGGGCTCGCGGGGTGAATCTCAGCGAGGACGACATCGATCAGATGATCGGCATCATCGGCACTCTCGGGCCGTCCAACTACACGTCGATGGCTCAAGATGCGCTGGCACACCGCCGCACCGAGGTCGACCAGTTCGCCGGCACGGTGGTTGCTCTGGGCGAGCAGTACGGTATCGACACCCCGGTCAACCGTGTCCTGTTGCAGGCGTTCGAGGCCAAGCATCAGCTGTGGGGCGTGGCCTGATCGCTACTTCGCGACGAACACCGGCCAGCCGAACTGCAGGGTGACTCCGAAGCCGTGGCCCACGATGATCCCGATCCCGGCCAAGATGGCGAGCACGACCACCGCGAAGCAGGCGCCGGCGAAGACCTTGGCCACCGGGTGCGGATGATGCTCGACGACGTCGTCCACACCGCGCGCGCCGAACGACAACGCCCAGACCCCGACGGCGAACAGCGCCGGCAGGCCGGCCCCCAGAATCACCGCATAGACCAGGACCTCCCCGGCGCCTTCCATCAGCTGCGCGAGAATCTGCATCGTCCTACCTCGCCTCCGCCAGTTCCAATTCGGTGTGCGGTTCGAGCTTTTCCAGCTCGGCGAAGGCGTCCTGTGCTGCGGCGTGGGCTGCGACCGGCAGCGGCTCAGCAGGCTGCGGCGCAGTCACCGAGCCGTTGTCGGACCATTCCTCGTTGACGTTGTTGTGGTCGACCCGGGTGCGCAACGAATGCCGGTACATCCAGATCGCGGAGGCCACCAGCAGGGCCGAGATGACCAGCGCCCCGGCTAGCCCGCCGATGGTGTGCCCGATGAGCCACATCAGTGCTCCCATCAGTGCCGCAGAGGGCAAGGTGATGCACCAAGCGGCCATCATCTTGGCGGCGACCCACCAGTTGACCTTCGCGCCCTTCTTACCGACTCCCGAGCCGAGGATCGAGCCGGTCGCCACATGCGTGGTTGACAGGGCGAAACCCATATGACTGGAGATCAGGATCACCGAGGCGGTGGAGAACTCGGCGGCCATGCCCTGGGGTGGGGTGAGTTCTACGAGGCCCTTGCCCATCGTCCTGATGATGCGCCAGCCGCCGGTATAGGTGCCCAGCGTAATGGCCAGCGCGCAGGCGACTTTCACCCAGAGGGGCACCTGCTGCAGGTCGGTCCACCGCCCGGACGCGATCAGCGCCAGGGTGATGATGCCCATCGTCTTCTGGGCATCGTTGGTTCCGTGCGCCACGGCCACCAGGGACGCCGAGCCGATCTGCCCCCAGCGGAATCCCGTGTCGCGGTAGCGCGCCAGTACGTGCCGGGTGATGCAGTGCACCAGCCAGGTGCCCACGGTGGCGACGACGATGGCGATGAGCGGGGACATCAGGGCCGGAAGCACGACCCGGCCGATGACCCCATCCGGTTTGGTTCCGTCTCCGAGCCAGTTGACGCCGCTGGCACCAAGCCCCACCAAGGTGGCGCCGATCAATCCCCCGAAGAGTGCGTGTGAGGAGCTGGACGGCAACCCCAGCAGCCAGGTGATGAGATTCCAGATGATCGCGCCCACCAGACCGGCGAGCACGATCAGCAGGAGCTCCTGTCCTCCGTCCTGCAGGAGTTCGGGCCGCGGTGCACCAGAGGAATCCTGGATATTGACCACAGAGTTCGTGACGGTCAGCGCGACTTCGACGGAAAGGAAGGCGCCGACGAGATTGAGGATCGCCGACAAGGTGACAGCCGTTTTCGGCTTGAACGCCTTGGTGGCGATGGACGTGGCCATGGCATTGGCCGTGTCGTGAAACCCGTTGGTGAAATCGAATGCGAGAGAGGTTACGACCACCAACGACAAGATGACGAGCTCTGGAGGCACGACTCAAGTTTGCCTCTTTCCCGTGCTCAGACGGTAATTGAGGGCAACACCTAGACAACTTCACAGCTGAGAAATGCGACCGTTGATTCGGTCCACGGATGCGCTGCGCCTAGTCGCTCGCGTGTCGAATCCGCGACCGCTGAGACCCGCGAATCGACCGCCGAAACCAACGGTTCACAACTTGCGGCGCAACCCGGCCAGCATTCGCTCGTGATTGACTGCCGCAACAGCCGCCAATGGCACCTTGGCCGGGCAGGCACGCGCGCATTCGCCGTAATACGAACATGGCCCGAAGATCTCGTCGGTCACCCGGATCATGGACCGGGCTCGCTGCTCCCGTTCGTCCGCCGGAATCGGCAGCATCGACAGGTGCGCCAGCTTCGCCCCGGCGAACAGGTGCGCCGAGCCGTTCGGACAGGCCGCCACGCAGGCGCCGCAGCCGATGCAGGCCGCGAAGTCCAGGGCGGTCTCTGCCACCTGCTCGGTGATCGGAAGCGCATCCGCATCCGGGGCGGTGCCTGCGCTGATCGAGACGTAGCCACCGGCCCGGATCAGCTCGTCCAATCCCGACCGGTCGACGATCAGATCACGCACGACCGGGAAGCAGGCCGACCGTAGCGGTTCGAGATGGATGGTGGCGCCGTCGTTCAGCCCCACCAGCCGCTGGTGGCAGGCCGGCAGATTGTCCTCGGGGCCGTGCACCTGACCGTCCACCGTGATGCCGCAGGCGCCGCAGATGCCCTCCCGGCAGTCCGACTCGAACGCGACCGGCTCCTGACCGGCGTCGATGAGTTGTTCGTTGAGCGCGTCGAGCATCTCCAGCACCGACAGATGCGGCTCCAGCCCGTCCACCTCATGGGTCTCGAAATGGCCTTCGGTATCGGGGCCGGCCTGCCGCCAGACTTCGACTCGCAGTTTCACTTGTAGCTCCTCGTGGCCAGCTGGACGGCTTCGAAGTGCAATGGCTCGGCATGCCGGACGAAGCTCAGCGCGTGGTCGGCGACCCCCTGGGGAGCTCCGTCGACCTCCCAGGCGGAGACGAAAGCCCAGTGCGCATCGTCACGTCGCGCTTCTCCGCTGTCCTGATACTCGGTGCGGAAATGGGCGCCGCAGGACTCCTGGCGGTCCAGTGCATCGACACACATCAACTCGGCCAGTTCCAAGAAGTCGGCGACCCGCCCGGCCCGTTCCAGTCCCTGATTGAGCTGTGCACCGGATCCCGGTACCGACAGATCGTCCCAGAATTCGGCGCGCAGGTCTGCGATGTCCGCTATCGCCTGTGTCAGGGACGCCGCCGACCGCTCCACCCCGCAGCCGCGGTACATGATCTCGCCCAGTCTGCGGTGGAACTTCGATGCGGCCTGGCTACCTCCGACGCCGAGCAGAGCCGCAGTGCGCCGCTCAACGCGAGCCACGGCGTCCCGCACGCACGCGTCCCCGGCGCCCGGCAACGGCTGCCCGAGCAGCGGATTGAGATAGTTTGGCAGCGAGAACGGCAGCGTGAACCAGCCGTCCACACAGGCCGACAGCAACGAGTTGGCACCGAGCCGGTTCGCGCCGTGATAGGCCCAACCGACCTCCCCGCCGACGAAAAGCCCGGGCAGCGCGGTCATCTGGTTGAAATCGCTCCACAGGCCACCCATGGTGAAATGTGCACCAGGAGCAATGCGCATCGGCACGACATACGGGTCTTCGCCGGTCGCCCGTTCATACATCTCGAAAAGATTGCCGTAGCGCTGCGCGATCGCCTCGCGTCCGAGGGAATGCAGTGCATCGGAGAAATCCAGGTAGACCGAGTTCGACAGCGGGCCGACGCCATGACCGGAATCGATCTGCTCCTTCGCGGCGCGCGACGAGATATCGCGAGGCGCCAGATTTCCGAACGCCGGATACTTGCGTTCCAGATAGTAATCCCGGTCCTTGTCGGGGATCTTGCCGGCCGGACGGGAATCGCCCGGGGTTCTCGGCACCCAGATGCGTCCGTCGTTGCGCAGCGATTCGGACATCAGAATGGTCTTGGATTGCCAGTGGCTCGAGATCGGCAGGGCGGTCGGATGGAACTGCACGAACGACGGATTCGCCAGGAAGGCGCCGTGCCGGCAGGCCCGCCATGATGCCGATGCGTTGCAGTTCATCGCCAGCGTCGAGTGGAAGTAGACCGAGCCGTAGCCGCCGCTGGCCAAGATAACGGCATGCGCCGGTTGCGCCCACACCTGGCCGGAGACCAGATCACGCACTACCACGCCCCGGCAGACGCCGGCATCGACAATCAGGTCGAGCATCTCGGTGCGAGTGTGCAGCTTGACCGTACCGCGGGCGACCTGGCGCTGCAGGGCCTGCGCGCCGGCGACCTGCAACTGCTGGCCGGTCTGGCCGCGGGTGTAGTAGGTCCGCGAGACCTGCACGCCGCCGAACGACCGGGTGGCCAGGGTGCCCCCGTATTCGCGGGCGAACGGCGCGCCGATGGCATTCATGTGGTCGATCACCCGCACCGACTGGGCGCCGAGCCGGAACGCGTCGGCCTCACGGGCCCGGAAATCGCCACCCTTGACGGTGTCGGTGACGAATCGCTGCAGCGAGTCACCGTCCACCTTCTTGGCACGGGCCGAGTTGATGCCACCTTGCGCGGCCACCGAGTGTGCGCGGCGAGCGGCGTCGTGGTAAGTGAAGGCGTGCACGTCGTAACCGAGTTCGCCCAGGGCGGCCGCCGCGCCCGAACCGGCCAATCCGGTGCCCACCACCACGACGGTCATCTTCTTGGTGTTGAGGGGGCTGACCAGCTTGTACTCGGCTCGCCGCCGGTCCCAGGCGGTCGACGGATCGCCGGCGGGAACCCGGCCGTCGAGGTCGTATCCGACTCGCGCCCCGGGGACCGTGCTCGCGGGTGCGACGAAGACGGACGTGTCGGCGGGGGTGCGGCTGGTGATTCGTCCGAGCTGGTCGCGGACCCTATTGCCCAACGTCATGAGATCACTCCCGTCAGCACCAGCACCGGTATTGCTCCGTTGCCGATCAGGATCGCCACTGCCAGCAGTCCGCCGATGACGGCGAGCGTCGCTCGCCAGCGGTGACCCATGGCACCCAGATCGGAGGCCACCGTGGTAAATCCCTTCGCCACATGGATGGCCAGCACCGCCATCAGCGCGCTGTAGAAGATCGCCATCTGCGGACGCTGGAAGCTCGCCACCAGGTTCTGATAGGCGAAGCTCTCGTCTGCGGTGGCTTGGCTGAAGCCGGACGACTGCACGCCCCAGCCGAGCGTGAGATCGAGCACATGCAGCGCGATGAAGCACAAAATGAGGATGCCGGTGACCGGCATCAACCGGGCACCCCAGGCCCGCGGCCCGCGAATCTTCACCCGGTGAGTGCCACGGGCCTGGCGTCCACGCCGCCAGATGATGGCTGCGCAGCCCACATGCATCAGCAGGGCGGCTCCGAGCACAGCACGCATGGCCAGCAGCACCGACTGCTTGGGCATCAGCGGATAGAACGCCTCGCGCAACCAGTGCGCGTAGTGGTTGTAGGCCTCAGGGCCCTGGAAGATCTTGAGATTGCCGAACAGATGAATAGCGACGAAGGCCGCCCAGACGACACCGGTGACCGCCATGGTGACCTTCAGCGCCCACGACGGCAGCCGATGACGGTGCCGGGGGCTGCTCGTGGCGGGCGGCGGTCCCACCTGGATCGCGCCTCGGCCTGGCTGCGCAACCGTGTCCACTCGAGCGCGGGCTGACATCATCGTCCTCCTGGTCGCGTTGCCTCTAGGCGTGGCTGTGTGCCCACTGAGAAGACTAGTCAGCTGTCTGAGCCCAGGAGCGGATCCGAGGGAAAAGGTCAGGCCATACGGTCGCGGGCCGGCGTCCCCGGTCAGCTGATCCGGAGCAGCGCGCGGATGAGTTGTGCCGAACGCTCGGCGATCAGAGGCTCGAAGCTGTTCTCACCGGTGAGCATGGCGCTGGTTGCCAGCGCCTCCTGATAGGCGGTCAGCAGGATGACCAGTTGCCCGGGCGGCACGGTCATGACGACTCCATGCCGGTCCACCACGGCCTGGATCGCCTCGATCAGCAGTTCGTCCAGGCTGCTGTCGACCAGCCGGACGGCCTGGCGCACCGAGGGGTTGCGCAGGGCATGCAGCCGGATCTCGCTGCGGGCGAGCAGCCATTGCTCGTCGATCGGATGGGTTGCCTGGAAGATCAGCAGCGCCTGCTTGATGATCTCGTCCAGCGTCTGCGGCTCGATGGGCTCGTCGGGAATCGAATCGATGGCGTCGGTGGCCGCTTTCAGGATCGCCTCACGCTTGCGCTGCACGACGGCGAGCAGGAGTTCGTCCTTGGATTCGAAGTTGGAATAGAACGCTCCCCGGGTGAATCCCGCCCGCTCGCAGATCTCCTCGACCGAGGCAGCGAGCACACCCTTCTCGGCGAACAGGGCAGTGGCGGCGTCCATCAGCCTGTCCTGCGTCTGGGCGCGCTTGGTGCTCATCGGTGCCGTTGCCGTCATGGTTCCTCCGCTGGTTGGCCCCATCAGTCTATCGGACGCCGCGGCGCGCGGATACAAAGATGTATCGGATACACTTCCGTATCGGAGCTCGGTCGATGGGAGAGCATCAGTGTCAGCATTCTTGTACCGCCTGGGACGCGCCTGTTTCCGGCTCGGAGGCCGCGTGCTGGCGATCTGGCTCGCACTGCTGGCACTGTTCGGCGTTCTCGCGCTGACCATCGGCGGTGCCTTCGACGACACTTTCACCATTCCCGGATCGAGTTCGGGGCGCGCCCTCGAGATGCTGTCGGTCACCTTCCCCGAAGCCGCCGATGCTTCGGCCACGATCGTCGTCGGGGCGCCGGACGGTACCCGGATCGACTCGGACCAAGCACGTCAGGCGATGGAGTCGTACGTCGACTTCCTCGACAGCGATCTCGACTTCGTCAAGGGTGTCCAACTCCCGTACAGCGACTACGTCAAGGGCCTCGTCTCGGACGACGGCTCGCACGCCCTGGTGCGCGTGCTGGTGGAAGGCTCGACCTCCACGTTCACCGACGAGCAGCGCGCCGAACTCACCGATGCCGCCCAGAAGATCACCGAGTTGCTGCCCGGTTCGACCGTGGCGGTGGGCGGCGACGTCTTTTCGGTCGAGATGCCTCACATCTCGGTGGTCGACGGGCTCGGCGTGCTGGTGGCGATCATCGTGCTGACCGCTGTCCTGGGGCTGCTGGCCGCCTTCATGCCGGTCGTCTCGGCGCTGATCGGGGTGGGCATCGCGGTGTGCATCGTAATGATCGCGGCGGGCATCACCACGGTGAGTTCGACCGCGCTGATCCTCGTGGTGATGCTGTGCCTCGCGGTCGGCATCGACTACTCCTTGTTCATCATCTCCAGGCACCGCGACCAGCTGCTCAAGGGCATGGACGCCCAGGAGTCCGCTGCCCGGGCCGTCGCGACCAGTGGGTCCGCAGTGGTCTTCGCCGGCCTGACCGTCATCATCGCCCTGGTCGGCCTGAGTATCGTCGGACTGCCGTTCCTGTCGGTCATGGGCATGTTCACCGCGGTCGGTGTGGGGATCGAGGTCTGTCTCGCACTCACCCTGCTGCCTGCGCTGCTCGGGCTCCTCGGCGACCGGCTGCGCCCCGGCGCCCGCAAGGCACATCGGCTGGAAAACCGCAGGCCCGGAAGGCTGGCACGGTGGTGGGTGCGCGTGGTCACCAGATGGCCGCTGGTAACGGTTCTGATCGTCGTGGTGGGCCTGGGTACGCTCGCTCTGCCCGCCCGCAATATCGAAATGGCGCTGCCCAACTCCGGCCGTTCGTCGGTAGGCGCGCCCGACCGGGTAGCGTTCGACCTGGTCAGCCGGGAGTTCGGGATCGGATTCAATGGCCCGCTGGTGATCACCGGATCGATCGTCGAATCCAATGACCCGATGGCGATCCTCGACGGCATGCGCGCCGAGGTGGAGGCGATGGACGGCGTCGAGATGGTGGCGGCGGCCGTACCCAACGCCAACGCCGACACCGCCATGATCCAGGTCATCCCGACCACCGGGCCCGATGACCCCGCTACGGCCGATCTGGTGCACAATCTGCGCAACCAGCACCAGCACTGGCTGGACGAGTACGGTGTCGATACCGCGGTCACCGGACTGGTCGCCGTGCAGATCGACATCACGGCCAAGCTGGGTGCCGCGTTGCTGCCCTTCGGTCTGTTCGTGGTCGGCCTGTCGCTGATCCTGCTGATGATGGCCTTCCGATCCATCGTGGTGCCGATCAAGGCCGCGGTCGGCTACCTGCTCAGCGTGCTGGCCGCGTTCGGGCTGGTCACCGTGGTTTTCAATGACGGTGTCGGGGCTTCGTTGATCAATCTCAGCGAACCCGGACCGATCATCAGTTTTCTGCCGATCATTCTGATGGGCATTCTGTTCGGCCTTGCCATGGACTACGAGGTCTTCCTGACCTCCCGGATGCGCGAGGAGTACATGCACGGCAACCGCAGCTGGATCGAAGACGGCTTCGTCCACTCGTCCAAAGTCGTGATCGCCGCGGCGCTGATCATGGTGTCGGTCTTCATTTTCTTCGTGCCCACCGGCATCGGTGCCATCAAACCGATTGCGCTCGGCCTGGCTCTCGGTGTCGCCATCGACGCCTTCTTGGTGAGGATGACGCTCGGTCCCGCCCTGATGAAGCTGGCCGGTTCCCGGGTCTGGTGGCTGCCGGCCTGGCTGGACCGCAGGCTGCCGGTGATCGATGTCGAGGGCGAGGCGCTCGCCCACCAGACCAAACTCGCGGCGTGGCCTTCGTCCGACGATGCCTCGGCGATCCACGCCGAGCGGCTGCTGGCTGCGAGCGGTGACCGGGTGCTCTTCTCGAACCTCGACATCAGCGTCGACCCGGGCGAGCTGCTGGTCATCGAGGGCGACCGATCGGCGCGACTCGCGTTGATGTTCGGGTTGTCGGGCCGCGCAAGGTTCAGCGACGGCGAAGCCAAGGTGCTGGGTCATGTCCTTCCGGAGGAGGGCTCCCTGGTGCGCACCCGTGCGCCGCTGCTGCTGGCCACGACCGCCGACCCTGCCGGTGAACTCGACTGTGGCAAGGGCGGAATCGTTTTCGTCCCGGCGCTCGACGAATTGCCACGGGCGGTGCTTTCGGCGCTGTCCGAGGCCCTCGCGGTGCCCATCGACAAGGATGCGCCGCCGACTACCTGGGTGCTGGGTGTGGGGCCCGGGACCGACCCCGAGAGCTATCTGCCGGGCGACTACCGCGTGCTGCGGCTCAGCCCACAACTCGCGGCGCTTGCTGGAGGAGTAGTGCGATGACCATCGAACGAGTGAACGCCGCCAAACCGAGCCGCTGGACGACCTGGCTGGGCCTGATCCTGGTTCCGGTGCTGGTGCTCGGCGGACTGCTGTGGGCGACCTGGAGCAGCGACCAGCGGCTCGACACCGTACGGGCAGCGGTGGTGAATCAGGACGAGGCGGTCGAGCTGGCCGGGCAGATCGTTCCGATGGGACGCCAGCTCACCGCAGCACTGGTCGACTCGGACCGAGTGCAGAACCTGGCCTGGGAGCAGGCGACGCTGGACGGCGCCCGGGCCGGCCTCAAGACCGGCAAGTACGCGGCGATGGTGGTCATCCCGCAGGAGTTCTCGGCGGCCGCAACCTCATATGCAGGGCCCGCGGCCGACGCACACCAAGCGACGATCCAGGTGGAGACCTCGCCGGTCGCCGGCATCGCCGATGCCACGCTGGGCAAGGTGGTCGCTCAGGAAGCGGCCCGGGTGCTCAATGGAACGCTGACGACGGCCTATCTCGATCAGATCTACATCGGCTTCAATCAGATGGGGGAGCAGTTCGTCACGATGGCCGATGCTGCCTCTCAACTGGCCGAGGGCAGTGCGCAGCTGGCCGATGGTCTCAACCAGAGCGCCGGCGGCGCGGGGCAGCTCGCCGCCGGCGTCGGGCAGGCGGCGGACGGAGCGGCACAGCTTTCCGGCGGAACATCCCAGCTGGCCGGCGGCCTGAACACCATGGCCGGTTCGGTGGCGGCCCTGCCCGATGGTGCCGCTCAGCTGGCCGACGGCTCAGCGCAACTGTCCGACGGTGTCGGGCAGTATGTCGATGGAATCAATCAGATCGTCGACCCCGCGATCGATGTGCTCGCCGACTACCCGCAGCTGGTGGAGATCGTCCAGCGGATCTCGGGCGACCAGGAGGGCCTGGACCAGGCGGTCGCGACGATGCGGCAGGTGCAGGACGGTGTCGCCCAGTTGGAGGCCCTCAATGACATGAGCCGGGACGAACTCGCGCGGCGATTCCCCTGCCCGCCGGACCTGCAGGCCGTGGAAGGTGGCTGCGATTCGTACTACGAGGCGATCCGGCTCGGTATCGGCAGTGCCAACGACACAATGAACCAGGTGCGCGCCGACGACACCCTCGGTCCGGTCATCCAGACACTGGACGCGCTGCCGGATCAACTGGCCGGCGTCCAGCTTCCCGAAGGCGGGATCAACGTCTTGGACACCTTGACTCAGTTGCGCGACGGTGGCGAGGACCTGAAGACGGGCGCCCAACAGCTGTCGGGTGGGGTGAGTGAGTTCGCGGCGGGAATGGCACCGCTGGTGGACGGCATCCAGCAGAGTGCTGATGGTGCGAACCAGTTGGCCGATGGTGCCGCGCAGCTCAGCGATGGCATGACGCAGCTGAACGACGGTGCCGGACAGCTGGCGGACGGTATGGCTCAACTCGCCGACGGCGGGGCACAGCTGGCCGATGGCACCAGCCAGTTCGCCGATGGACTTGCCGCGGGCAAGGACCAGATCCCGTCCTACAGCGATTCGGATCGCCAGAACCTGTCGGAGGTGGTCTCCTCGCCGGTGGCCACGGGCAATCTGCTGGGTACCGCGACCGTGGGCACCGGTTGGGCGACGGCGCTGATGGTGCTCGCGCTGTGGGCAGGGGCGATGGCCACCTTCGTGGTGGTGCGGGCGCTGAGCAAGCAGCTGCTGAGCTCGGCGCGTCCATCGGCCTATCTGGTCGCCGAGGCGATGCTGCCAGGGGTGATCGTGGTCGGCATCCAGGCAGTGGCAGTCACCGCGATCGGTCAGATCGCGATGGGTCTGCCGTTCGGCACGCTGATGGGACTGCTTGGGATCACGCTGCTGGCCGGGCTTGCTTTTGTGGCGGTCAACCATGCGTTGGTCGCATGGCTCGGCAGCGCCGGACGATTCGTCTCGCTAGGCCTGGTGATCGTGGCCATGGCGCCGATGATCACCAATGCGATACCGGGGGTCTTCGCCAATGTGAGAGCGATCTCCCCGATGGCGCCGGCCCTGGACGCGATGCGCTCCTTGATCACTGGGTCCAGCGGCACCGCTGTCAGTGTCTTCCAGCTGGTGTTCTGGCTGCTCCTCGGTCTGGCAGCGAGCGCGGTAGCCATCATCAGACGCCGGACGACCACCATTGCCGAGCTGATAGATCCCTAGCCGCGCGGCAACGAAGCTCGGCAAATCGTGGGATCACTGACAGGTCACGGTGCGAATAACACGATCGACGGGGCCGCTCAGAGTGATACCCGGCTCAGAACGTAGGCTCCCGCTGGATTGGGCTAGGGTGACGCCATGAGCAGTGTGCTGGTCGGAGATAGCGCACTCAGCGAGCTTCGTCGACGCGAACTCCGTGCTCTCACAGCATCCCTGCTTTTGTCAGTGGTGCTGGCGATCGCCGCGCTGGCCGTGGGCGTCGTGAGCGGCATACGCATCATCGTGTTCGACGGCGCCTATATGGCGGTCGGGCTGATCCTCTCGTGGGCGTCCCTGCAAGCCGCTCGCGCCGCAACGGCGGGGCCCACTCGCCGCTTCCCGTTCGGCCGCGACGCGCTTGCCCCGCTGATGGTCGTGATTCAAGGGCTCGCGCTGGCCGGGACGCTCGTACTGGCGCTCGGAGATGCACTCGTGGTCATCCGCGACGGCGGAAGCGAAGTGAACGTTGTCGTCATATCCTTGTACGGACTCGTCACCGGGCTGGTCGCATTCGGCGTCGCACGGTGGCTGCGCAGGTCGGCTCCGGGATCCGACCTGATTGCCGCCGAGGCGTCGCAATGGCAGGCGGGATCAGTGCTCAGCGTCATCATGTTCGTGGGCGCGATCGCGGTAGCCATCCTCCTCACAACGCCACTACGCGATGTCGCCCGTTTCGCGGACCCGATCCTTGTCATCATTGCCTGCCTGGTGCTCGCCGCGGTGCCGGTGCGACTCATCCGGTCCGGGATGAACGAACTGCTCGAGGGCGCACCGCCGCCAGAGTTGGCAGCCCGCATCACCACCGTGATCGAGACCGTTCGTGCCGAGTTCGGCCTCCCCAGCCCGATTACTCGAGCCGGTAAGGTCGGGCAGAAGATCTACGTCGAAGTGGACTTCGTCGTCGCGCCGGACACCTGGAGCATCGCGCCGGAAGACGAGGTCCGCCGCGCCGTCATCAACGGGCTCTCTCCGCTCGGGTTGGACGTGTGGGCATACGGTGGCCGTGACGTCAGATCCGGTCCTCGCCGACTGATCCACGAGTCGGTGCGTGGCGCGCCTGATACGCGTTCCGGACACCTCGCAAGGCAGTGCGGGATGTCGTACGCGGATTGGCCCGGGCGTCCGGGTGTCTGCGGGGCTTTCGTCCGCTACCTCACGGGAGGTCAGGGACCGCCGCAACCACTGCGCGGGTAGGCGGTGGTCACCTCTTGGTAACAAGCCGTCGTGAGAGCGACCTTCGGGCCTCTACACTTATAAGACCATCTACACTTATAACAAGACGTTTGGTGACCGCACAGGTGGTCACCGCGGCGAGGCAAAGGAGGGGAGGAAATGGCGCTTTCAGAAGAGGAGCAGCGGCTCCTAGAACAGCTCGAAGCTTCCTTGGCTGCGGACGATCCGAAACTCGCTCAGACCCTCGGTTCATCCAGCACCCCTCGTCAAATACATGGGCGCCGGGCAACATTGGCTGGCGTGCTTTTTGTGGTTGGCCTGGTCTTGCTGGTTGTGGGTATGCAGACGAGCTGGGCTGTCAGCGTGATCGGTTTCATCGCCATGCTGGTTGCCACCGTGATCGCCTTGGGCTCGTGGCGCAAAGCCACGGATTCGGATGCGCGCGGTAAGCGCACTCCGCCACCCAATTCTGAGCCCTTCATGGGCAAGATGGAGGACCGTTGGCGTCGTCGCCAAGAGGGCGGCTTCTGACAATCTGAGGCAAGCAAGTAGGTAGCGTCGCAGATCGTCTGACGACACAGGTCCGCAAAGGTGCGGAGATAACGGGTAACAAGAATGAAAGTTGTTGTGGCGCCGGACTCGTTCAAGGAATCGATGACCGCAGCCGAAGCGGCGGCAGCGATCTCCGCAGGCGTACGTACGGTGTTTCCGGATGCGCAGTGCGTCGAAGTCCCGATGGCCGATGGCGGCGAGGGAACCACCGACGCACTGGTCTCCGCATTGGACGGCCGGTGGCGGATGATCTCGACGCACGACGCGCTCGGCCGCCCCATTGAGGCTGGCTATGGCCTGACACCCGACGGTCTGGTCATCATCGAAGTCGCCAGTGCGGTCGGGATCGGGCAGATCAACCCGGACGAACGAGATGTGCTGCACAGTAGCTCATTGGGTGTGGCCGATCTGATCCGTGACGCCTTGGACAACGCGGCCAACCGCTTCATCATCGGGCTCGGTGGCAGCGCGACCACCGACTGCGGGGCGGGCATGCTGGCCGGCCTGGGAGTGAAATGGCTGGCGGCCGACGGCAGCGAGCTGGCCCCGAACCCGGCCGCTCTGGCCGATCTTGACCGAGCTGATCTCAGCGGGCTGGATCCTCGGCTGGCCGATGTCGAGATCGACCTCGCGTGCGACGTCACCAACCCGCTGCTCGGCCCGCATGGGTCGGCGGCGGTTTTCGGTCCGCAGAAGGGGGCCGGCCCCGACGATGTCCGCTACCTCGACGGGATTCTCGAGAAAGTGGCCGAGGCGCTGGTGGCCGCTGGAGCTCCCGATGTGCGTGAGGAACCGGGCGCCGGTGCGGCCGGGGGCTTGGGCGCGGCATTCTTGGCCATCGGCGCCCGGATGCGTCGCGGGGCCGAGGTCGTCGCGGAGGCCGCTCACCTCGCGGAGGCGATCGACGGCGCCGACTTCGTGCTGACCGGTGAAGGCGGCATGGACTTCCAGACGCTGTCGGGCAAGACTCCGGCCGGGGTTGCCGATGTCGCCGGACGCTACGGCGTCCCCGTCATCGCCTTCGCCGGAACGCTGGGTCGTGGCGCCGACGACCTGGTCGGCCGGGGTTTCGAAGCGGTCGTCCCGATCATGCCCGGGCCAGGGACTCTGGCGGATACACTGGCCGACGGCCCCAACAATCTGGAACGGGCCGCGGCGACCGCGATGCGCCTGATCAAGCTCGGTGCGGCTGGCTGAAGCCGCCGACCGGCCGCTCAGACGCGCCTCTTGCGTCCGAGAAACAGCGATCTGGGCAACATGCGGGCGGCCAGCCGCCTGCCCTTGCTGACCGACGAATACCACTGCGCGCTGATCAGGCCCACATCGGTGGCCACCTCGGCCACCGGCGGCGGGGCAGCGGCGTAGCGTCGTCGTTCCACCAGTAGGGCGATGCGGCGCAAAGCGGCTCGTCCCTCGGCATCCAACCCGGGCCACGCCATGGCGGCCACCTGCCGCGGGGTCGCCGCGGGCCAGGGCATGCCCAGATCCACCGCAGTTGCCTGCAGCTCGCGCCAGGCGCCGGCCACCCGGTCGCCGGCGTCGCTGGACGCCAGGCGCTTGCGCCGGATGCCCATCCGCGCCAGCGCTGGGCTTGCCAGGGCCACCAGGCCGGCCAGTATGCCAGCGAGCACCCGCGGATCGATCGATATTCCCGCGATCGGCGAGGGCAGCGGGGCCGGCACATCGGGAGCGGGAGTGTCTTCGGGGTTCTCCGGCGCCTGCGGAGTCGGCTCGGCCTCGGGGGTCTGCGGAGCGGGCTCGGTCTGCGGCGGCTGCTGGCTGCCCAGCGAGACCGTCGGTTCGAAACCGACCCAGCCGAGGCCGGCGAAGTAGAGCTCCGGCCAGGCATGCATATTGTGCGAGGTTACCAGCCAGGAGCCGTCCGCCTGCTGGGTGCCCGCGGTGAACCCGACCGCGACTCGGGCCGGGATTCCCACGGCTTTGGCCATCAGCGCCATCGACGAAGCGAAATGGATGCAGTATCCGCGACGGTCGTTGAACAAGAAGTTCACCAGCACCTCGTAGCCGGTGCCCTCCGGCGCGTTCAGATCGTAGGTGAACCGAGCGGGATCGTTCAGCCAGTTCTGCAGCGCCAGCGCCTTCGCGCCGTCGCTTTGCGCGCCGTCGGTGATCTGATGGGCGAGGTCGATGATCTCGGAAGGCACGTCGTCGTCCAGGCCGGTGTCATCGATGCTGTCCGCCGTCGCATTCGCCAATTCGTCGGCGTCGGGCTGGGCCAGCAGGCTGTCGACCGAGTACGAGAGTCCGGCCACGGCCTGATTGTTGCGGCGCCGGTCGACATTGAGCACGGTGAGGGTGCGCGGATCGTAGCTCCACGATCCATCGACATCCCAGCTCAGCGGGAGATAGGGGGCCGGGAGATAGTTCGACTGGAAATCGCCGATCGCGATCTGCGTGGTGACAGGGGTCTGTGTGCCACTCAATGAGGGTGCCTCCGGGGTGCCCGGCAGCAGGTCCATCTGTTGCAGCTGCCAGCCATCGGCATTCATCGCGGTCAACGCGGTGCTGCGCAGCCGCACGCCGTCCGGGGCCGAGGTGGTGTACGACAGTACCGGTCGTTCGTCGGGACGATGCAGGTTCTCGTTGAGCTGGATCGTGGGGTCGATCAGATCGATCGACTGATTGTTGCCCACGTTGCCCCGGGGCAGCCAGCTCTGGCCATCGGGCGGTATCGCCAAGCCCGCAACCACTGCGGTGGCGATCGAGACGATCCCCAGGCCGGCGGCAAGCCCGGTGAAGCCGCGCGCATTGAACTTCGCGTCGTCCTTGCTGCTGAGTCCGCGTGGCCAGCGCTGCTCGTGATCGATCGTGCGGGAGGCCAGCAGTAGCAGCCAGCCTGAGCAGACCGCCACGATCGAACCGATGCCCACGGCCTCGTCCAGCACGATCATCGAGGTGAGATAGCCGCCCAGCAGCGGCAGTGCCGCCAGCAGAACGCTGCGCACTGCGATGAAGGCCAGATCGATCGCGATCGTGAGCACGCCGACGCCGGTCAACAGCAGCACGAGAGTGGCGTCGTCGGCGGCCATCGGGACCGACTGGCCGTAGATGTGCGCGCCGGCCTGATTCCAGGTCAGAGCGAAGACCTGCCAGGGCCGGGTCTGGCCGGCCGCGCCGGACGCGGACGCCGATCCGATCCACACCATGATGAAGCCCGCCAGCAGCTGTGCCACTGTGCCCGGCCAGGTCAGGCGGGACAGCCGGCGAGCCAGCCAGCCCAGCCCGGTCAGGACGACCACCACCACAGCCGCGCCGGGCAACAGCCGGGGGTCGGCACTCAGCTGGACCAGGGGAACCGCGCCCAGAAAAGCAGCGACAGCCGTGGCGATCGAGTTGCGCAGCGAGCCGATCATGCCAGCACCTCGGTGGCCTCGTGCAGGGCCGTCCAGGCCTGCGGCACCGTCGTTGAACCGGTCACCAGAGTGACCATCCAGCCGCGGTTGGCCAACTCGACGGCGTATCGGGCCTGCGCCGAGCGGCTGCTGCCTCCCGCGAACGACTGCACGTCCAGCAACAGGGCGTGTGCCGAGCCCGATCGTGGCGTCGCCTCGATCAGGGTCGCCAGATCCGCATCGGTCAGCTGACCGAGCACTGCCAGCACCGATGAGCTCGGCAGCCGGTTCTCGCCGCCGGCGAACAGTCCGGCGGCCAGCGACTCTGCGCTGGTCAGGGTGATATCTGTCAGTTCGTACAGCAATTGCTGCGAGCGGACGCTGCGATCCGAATCCGGGCTGAGGCTCAGCCCGTCGGCATCGGCCAGTTCCAGGATGGAACCGGCGCCGAGCAGCGCGAGCCCGGCCGACGCGGCAGCCGACACCGCCCATTCGAACGAACTGTCGGGACCGCCACCCACATGAGCGCAGCGCCGGTTGTCGACCAGCAGCCGGGTGGTGGGCTGCCACGATTGTTCCTCGCGGCGCACCATCAGTTCTCCCGCCCGCGCCGTCGAACGCCAGTGCACCCGCCGCACGTCATCGCCGCGCCGGTATTCGCGGACCAGCACGTCGTCTTGACCGACCAGCCCGGCACGCGCACTGCGGGCTTCGGCCGACGAGCCCGAACTGCCCGCCCGCAAGCCGCCCAGCTCGTAGATCTTGGGAGTCACGGCGATCTCGGTGGTGGTCACGAACGCCATGTCATTGCGCGCCAAGCCGAACGGATCAAGGCTGCGCACCAGCAACGGGCCGATCCGGAAGCGGCCGCGCTGGGCTCCGGTGAGCCGGTAGCCGACTCGGTAGCCGTCCGATGGAATCCCACCCGATAAGGCGAAACGCGGACGAATACCCATCGATGGCGGCACCACGTCCTCGAAATGCAGCATTCTCGGCAGGCCGCCACCCGAACTGGTCAGCGTGAGCCAGACTCCGAACTCGGTGCCGACCGGGACACTGGTCACCGCGAGACGGCGTTCGTGGCGCAGCCCCTTGACCGGCCAGGAGACCATCAACAGCGCACCGATCACCACCGCGAAGGCGAAAGCCCCCAGCCAGAACAGATCGCGCTGGGTGAACACCACCCCGGCCAGACCGGCCAGCAGGCCGAAGACGCCGACGATGCGTCCGCGCGGGGTGAGGCGGCGCCAGGCCTGCACGATCAGATGCTCCGCGGCAGCGCCACGGTAGCTGCGGCCGCGGTCACCGCGTCCGCACCCGAGCGTCCGGCCAGCCGGGCCGCTGAGGTCAGCAGCACGCGATGCGAAAGCACTGAGGCGAGCAGCGCCTGCACATCGTCGGGAATGACATAGTCGCGGCCGGTCACTGCGGCCCGCACCCGCACCGCACGCAGCAGCTGCAGCCCGGCGCGCGGAGAGGCACCCAGCCGCAGATCGCTGCTGGAGCGGGTGGCGTCCACGATGTCGACGATGTATTCCTTGACGGCCTGCGAGACGTGGACCTCGCCGATGCCCGCCGCAAGTTTGGTCAGCGTGGCGCCGTCGGTGACTGGCTGCAGGCTGGCCAGCGGATTGGCCGCGCCGTGGGCGCTGAGCATCTCGAGTTCGGCGCCGCGGGTGGGGTAACCCATCTCGATGCGGGCCATGAACCGGTCGCGCTGGGCCTCGGGGAGCGGATAGGTGCCTTCCATCTCGATCGGATTCTGGGTGGCGACCACCATGAACGGCGGACGAAGCCGATGCGTCTGGCCGTCGACGCTGACCTGACGTTCCTCCATGGCCTCCAGCAACGCCGATTGGGTCTTGGGTGAGGCGCGGTTGATCTCGTCGCCCACCACGATGTTCGCGAAGACGCCGCCCGGTTTGAATTCGAACTCGCGGGTCTCCTGGTTGTACACCGAGACGCCGGTGATGTCGGAGGGCAGCAGGTCGGGGGTGAACTGGATCCGGCGTACCCGGCAGTCGATGGCGCGTCCCAGGGCCTTCGCCAGCATGGTCTTGCCGACTCCCGGCACGTCCTCGATGAGCAGGTGACCGCCGGCGAACAGCACCAGGATCGCCAGATCGATCTGTTCGGTCTTGCCCTCGATGACGCTCGCGATGGCTGTCCGCATGGCCTCAGCGGTCCGCTGTACCTGCGGGACGTCGAGTTTTGGGGTCAAGAGACGTTGAGCTGTCACGGAACCGGGATCCCCTCGGTAGATGAGTTGGCGGTCATGCAGCGGACTTTCGGTCCTGCCTGCGGAACCTGCCAGGCCGCCAATCATCGTACCCGCGCTCGCCCAACGTCCCCGCGTTCGGTCGCTGGGCGCCAGCCGGCGCGCGCGAACCGTCGTGCGGCGGTCGGGGCCGGTCGTGGTGGTGAAACAGCCGAGATTGTGGCAGCGAGTTGGATGCAGGTGGAGCTAAATGGAGTAAGGTGGGGCCAAGTGGAGGACGAGGTCCCGATGTGGAGCTGGGGGTGGTGCCGATGTTTCTCGGAACGCACACTCCCAAGCTCGACGACAAGGGCCGATTCTTCCTGCCTGCGAAGTTCCGGGACGAGCTGGCCGAGGGGCTGGTGGTGACCAGGGGACAGGATCGCTGTCTGGCGATCTATCCCATGGCCACGTTCGTCGCGAAGACTCAGCAGATGGCCTCAGCTCCGGCCACGGTGCGTCAGGTGCGTGATTTTCAGCGCATGCTGGCGTCCTCGGCCAGCGATGAAGTGCCGGACAAGCAGGGCCGCATCTCGGTGCCGGCCGTGCTGCGTGACTACGCGGGTCTGGACAAGGACATCGTCGTGGTGGGGGCCATCGATCGGGTCGAGGTCTGGAACCCGCAGGCATGGGAGGAATACTCCGCTGCGCAGGAGGCCTCCTTCGCCGAGCTGAACGAAGAGATCTTCCCGATCCTGTGATCGGGTCGCTTCGTCCAGAACGGAGAAAGGCAATGACACTGCTGTGTCGTCCGGCTTCAATCCGGGCTCACAGCTTCCTGGCATCACTTCCCCGATGCCAGGCGGCTCTGGGTTCTGGAGTCCGGATTGAAACCAGGCGGCACAGCCGACGACTACTGCTCGGGAGGAACGATGGATGTGAGCGAGCCCGTCGCCGCCCGTAACCCGCCCGATCCTGCACCGCTGGCCGTCGATGACCACGGGGCAGTCGTGCACACCCCGGTGATGCGCGAACGCATCACCGCACTGCTCGGACCTGCTCTCCAGACGCCCGGAGCCATCCACGTGGATGTCACTCTCGGCATGGCCGGCCACGCCAGCGCGATCCTCGCCGACTGCCCGAATGCCCGGCTGATCGGCATCGATCAGGACGCCGACGCTCTGGCGATCGCAGAGCGCACCCTGCACCGGTTCGCCGGACGCTTTGAGCTGGTGCAGGCCCGCTTCGACGAACTCGCCGACGTGCTGGACGATCTGGGCATCGCCGAGATCAATTCGCTGCTGGCAGACCTCGGACTGTCGAGCCTGCAGATCGATCAGCGTGATCGCGGCTTCGCCTATGCGGCCGATGCGCCGCTGGACATGCGGATGGACGCCCGCAACCCGCGGACCGCCGCTCAGGTGCTCAACACCTCCAGCCAGGCCGAACTCGTGCGGATCCTGCGTCGCTACGGGGAGGAACCGCATGCCGAGCGGATCGCCCGGGCCATCGTCACCGAACGCGCCCGCGAGCCGTTCAGCAGATCGGCCCGTCTGGTCGACGTGATCTCCGCTGCGCTGCCGGCCGCCGTCCGGCACGGCGGGGGACATCCGGCCAAGCGCACCTTCCAGGCCCTGCGCATCGAAGTCAACGGTGAATTGGACGCCCTGGCCGGGCTGCTGCCCGATGCCCTCGGCAGGCTCGCGGTCGGCGGACGCATAGCCGTGCTGGCCTACCACTCGCTGGAGGACCGCCTGGTCAAGCAGACCTTCGCCGCGGCCATCAGCGACGCCGCGCCGCCGCGGTTGCCGGTGGTTCCCGAGCCGCTGCTGGCCCGATTCGAGCCGCTCACCCGGGGAGCCGAGAAGCCTACCGCCGACGAGATCGCGAGCAACCCGAGGGCCGCATCGGCCCGGCTGCGCGTGGTGAAGCGCATCCGTCCCGGTCATGTGCCCACCCTCAAGGAGGCCCGATGAGCGCTCTGCACGCACCGATCACGCCCGGATCGGACAGCCAGCCGACAGTGCTGCGGGCCGTGCCCAGGCAGTCTCATCAGCTGGCTCAGTTGCCGTTCATTCTGTTCATCGCAGTGCTGCTCGGCGGAGGACTCACCGGAGTGCTGGTGCTGTCGACCACGATTCAGACCCAGTCGGGTGAGCTGGCGGCGCTACAGAGTCAGGAAGCCGAGCTGCGCTACCAGGAAGCCGCTCTGGTCGCGCAGGCGCAGGATCTGCGCTCGTCCCAGAATCTGGCCGACCAGGCGTGGGCACTGGGCATGCGGCCCAACCCGAATCCGGCGTTCATCAAGATGCCGAGTGGCGAGATCCTCGGGGTGCCCACCGAGGTGAGCGGTAACGAGTTGCCGGGCATGGTGCCGCCGGCGCCGGTCAGCGTGCCCGTCACGACGCCCGCGCCCGAGCCGACCTCCACCACCGAGCCCTCCACCGAACACACGACCGAACCCACGACGACGGCTGGCGATCAGGACGGCACCGAGCAGACCGACGAGTCCACGAACTCCGAGACCACTCAGCCGGCGGCGGGGGAGGTAAACCCGTGAGTAGCCCACGCAATACCCGATCCTCCGCTGCCAGCCGCTCGTCGACAGCCGGCAGGTCCCGCACGGCGACACCGATGGGCAAGAACTCCCGGCGCCGCGCGCGTCCCGGATTGCCCATCGCTTCCACCAACAAGCGGATCACGATCTTCTTCGTTTTCGTTGCGATCATGATCAGCCTGGCGTCGGGTCGCGCCCTGCTGCTGCAGGGCATCGATGCGGACGCCAATGCCCAGGCTGCGGCCGCCCAGCTGAGCCAATCGCAGGTGCTGAAGGCCGATCGCGGGGTGATCTACGACCGCAACGGTGAGGTGCTGGCCGAGACGCAGCCGGCGTTCTCGGTGATTGCCGATCCGTACTCGATCTCGTCCAATGGGTATGACCCGGACCACATGACCAGTGACCAGCGCGCCAAGGCCGACAAGGCACCTGCAGCGATCGCGGAGATCCTGGTCAAGTATCTGGGCAGGAACAAGGACGATTACCTCACGCAGCTGACCGACACCCGTACCGCCGACGGCGGACCCAACCAGTACGAGCTGATCGCCCGCAAGGTCTCGGCCGCGGTCTACCAGCAGATGGCAGCCGAGCTGACCGCCGGTGGCTGGTACGGGATCTATTCCGCGCCCGACCCGGTGCGCTACTACCCGAATGGGACGCTGGCCTCCAATGTGCTCGGCTTCGTCAACTACGACGATGAGGGCGCCGCGGGTCTGGAGTACGGCCAGAACCAGTACCTGAGCGGCACGGATGGCAAGCAGACCTACCAGTCATCGCGCTACGGCACCATTCCGCTGGGCGACAGCACCCTGATCGAGCCGGTCAACGGCGCCACCTACACCTTGACGATCGACTCCGAACTGCAGTGGATGGCCGAGACCAGCCTCGCCAACGCGGTGGCCAGTGCGCAGGCCAAGAGCGGCACCATCGTGGTCCAGGCTGTCGACACCGGAGAGATCCTCGCGATGGCCACGGTGCCCACCTTCGACTCCAACAATCCGGGCTCGGCCGACGCGGACGATCTGGGCAACCGCGTGGTCACCGACGCCTACGAACCGGGTTCGGTGCAGAAGGTGCTCACCATGGCCGCCCTGCTCGATGCCGGCTTGATCACTCCCGACACCAAGGTGCAGGTGCCCGAGCAGATCCTGTCCGGTGATGCCCCGATCCGGGATGCCTGGTCGCACGGCACCCTCGATCTCACGGCTCGCGGTGTGCTCGCGCAATCGTCCAACATCGGCACCGTCGAGTTGGCGCGCCAGATGGACAAGGCGACCCTGTCGAACTACCTGGCGTCGTTCGGGCTGGGTACCTCCACCGGTATCGAACTGCCCGGCGAGACCGGCGGCGCGCTGGGCATCCTTCCCGGCACCGATATGGCCGACTACACCCGCGACCAGATCTCCTTCGGCCAGGGCCTGTCGGTGACCGCTCTGCAGGAAGCGTCGGCCATCTCCGCGATCGTCAACGGTGGCGTCTATCACCAGCCGACGGTCATCGCCTCCGCCACCACGGCGGCCGGAGACGCTATCAGCTTCGACCGCGCCGAGCCTCGCAGAGTCATCAGTCCGGAGGCATCGGCGGCCGTGGTCAACATGATGGAGGCCAGCGTGGCTTCGCCCGAGATGACTACGGCGGATTCGAAGACGATCGACGGTTACCGGATGGCCGGCAAATCCGGAACCGCGCAGAAGGCCGATCAGTACGGCAACTACAACGGCGGCTACACGGGTTCTTATGTCGCGGTCGCCCCTGCGGAGGATCCGCAGATTCTGGTCTACGTCGTGATCGACGAACCGGTCAATGGCTACTACGGTGGCACCGTGGCCTTTCCAACCGCACGCCAGATGATGATGCAGGCATTGCCCCGATACGGCATCGCTCCGTCGACCGATGTGCCCGCCTACACCGACCCCCTCACCTACTGACCGTGGCAAGCGAAGAACAGCACAGCCAGGCGCAGCCGGCACCGCAGACCTTCCCGCAGCCGCTCTCGCAGCTACTGGCGGGGCTGCCGGTGCAGCTGCCGGACGCCGATCCGATCGTCAGCAGGGTCAGTTTCGACTCCCGCCGGGTTCGTCCTGGCGACCTCTATGTCGGCCTTCCCGGCACCCGCAGCCACGGCGCGTTGTTCGCCGAGGCGGCCCGCAGCGCCGGTGCGGTCGCGTTGCTGAGCGACCCCGCCGGCGCCCGGCTCGCCGACGGTCAGCACCTGCCGGTGGTGGTCTGCGACGATCCTCGCTACGTGATGGCGATCGCCTCGGCCAGGGTGTGGGGCCACCCCGCGCGCAATATGACCAGCTTCGGAGTGACCGGAACCAACGGCAAGTCCACGACGGTGCTGATGCTGGCCTCGGCGCTGGACGCGGCTGCGCACCGGGTGGGCAGCATCGGAACGCTGGGGTTCCTGGTCGGCGGGGAGCCGGTCCAGATCGACCATTCGACGATCACCACTCCCGAGGCGCCCGATCTGCAGGCGATCAGCGCGACGCTGGCGGCTCGCGGTGCCGATGTGATGGCCATGGAGGTCAGTTCGCATGCCCTGGCGCTCAACCGGGTGGCAGGCATCCAGTTCGACGTCGCCGGATTCACCAATCTCGGCCGCGATCACCTGGATTTCCACCACACGATGGAGGCCTACTACCAGGCCAAGGCTCAGCTGTTCACCCCTGGTTACGCCAAGCGCGCGGTCATCAACGGCGACGACGAGGCCGGACGCAGGCTGATGAGACAGGCGGCCGAACTCGGGCTGCCGGCGGTCAGCGTCGGGCTGAGTGACGGTTGCGACTACCGGGTGGTGGCCTGGCAGCCGCACGGTCCGGGATCTCGTTTCACGTTGGCCCACGACGGCGCGCAACTCGACGCGTTCACCTGCCTGCCCGGCGAGTACAACGTGCGCAATGCGGCGACCGCGCTGGCCATGATCGATCAGGCCGGCTACGACATGACCGCCGCACTGCCCGGACTGGCCGCCGCGGTCATCCCCGGACGCATGCAGCCGGTGCCGCTGGACGGCGAGGCGGCGCCGCACGTCTATGTCGACTTCGCTCATACCCCCCAGGCGATCGCCTCGGCATTGTCCGCATTCAGCCATCCGGGCTTCACCGGCCGGCGAGTGATAGCGGTCTTCGGCGCCGGCGGTGACCGCGATCCCGACAAACGCGAACCGATGGGGGCGGTCGGGGTACACGGCGCCGACATCGTGCTGGTGACCGATGACAATCCGCGCTCCGAAGACCCGGCCGCCATCCGCGCCCGGGTGCTGGCCGGCGCCCGCGAGGCCATCGCGTCCGCCGCACCCGGCAGCCATGATGCCCGGGTCGAGGCCTACGACGGCGGTGACCGGGCCACGGCCATCGAGCAGGCACTGCGGCTGGCCCGGGCGGGAGATGTCGTCGTCATACTCGGCAAAGGCCACGAACGCAGCCAGCAGTTCGCTGATCGGACGATCGACTTCGACGACGTCGCAGTCACGCAGGATAGGTGGGCGCAGATCAGCCAAGCCCCAGGAGGCCCATCATGAGGACGCGCAGCGCAGCAGAGTTGGCTGCACTCATCGAAGCAGGCGGTGAGCCGTGCACCGTGACCGCAGACCCCGACACGGTCGTTGGCCCCGCTGTCGTGATCGACAGCCGCCAGGCCACTTCAGGAGCACTGTTCGTCGCGTTGCCCGGCGAGAACGTCGACGGCCATGACTATGTGGCTGCAGCCGCCGCGCTCGGAGCAACCGCGGCCATCGTGACCCACCAGGTCGATGCCCCGCTGGCTGAACTGGTCTGCGAGGACGCCCAGCAAGGCCTCACCGCATTGGCCCGTAGTCTGCACTCGGAGGCCCGGGCCGCCGGTCTACAGACGGTCGCGATCACCGGCAGCGCCGGCAAGACCAGCACCAAAGACCTCCTGGCCCAGATCCTGGCCGCCGTCGGCCCGACGGTCAGCCCGGCCGGTTCCCACAACAACGAGCTGGGCAATCCGCTCACCGTCTGCCAGATCGACGAGCGGACCCGCTATCTGGTCAGCGAGATGGGCGCCCGGGCGATCGGCGACGTCGCCTACCTCTGCTCGATCGTGCACCCCAGCGTGTCCATCGTGCTGAACATCGGCACCGCGCACCTCGGCGAGTTCGGCAGCAAGGCGAGGACCGCCGAAGCCAAGGCGGAGATCGTCGAGGCGCTCGACCCGGACGGCTGGGCCGTTCTCAATGCCGGCGACCCGTTCGTCGATGCCATGGCGCCACGCACCCAAGCCCGCATCGCCCGCTTCATGGTCGGCGGCACAGAACCCGTCGACGCCGAACTGTTCGTCCGGGCCACGGATCTGAAGCCGGACGATCTCGACCGCTACTCCTTCGTGCTGACCGTCACCGGACCCGGAGCGACCGCACACAGCGCCAAGGTGCAGCTGCGGTTGATCGGCGAGCACCAGGTCGCCGATGCCACGGCCGCAGCCACCGCCGCGCTCGTCCTGGGGGTGCCACTCGAAACGGTGGCCGCGGCACTCAACCAGGCCACCGCCCGTGCGCGGTGGCGGATGGAACTGCACGAACTGCCGAATGGGGCAGCGGTCATCAACGATGCGTACAACGCCAATCCGGAATCCATGGCGGCTGCCCTGCGTGCGGTTGCCGCGATCGGCGAGCGGCGCCGGGCTTCCCGGCCGCAGGCGCGCACGATCGCGGTCATCGGCGACATGCTCGAGCTGGGGGAGACCTCGCCCGAGCTGCATGCCGGCATCGGTCAGCTGGCCGCAGAGCTGGGCTACGACGAGATCGTCGCGCTGGGCGAGCACGCGCAGGATATCGTCGGCGGCGCCGAGCGCGTCGGTGCTCGCGCCCGGATCGCGGAAGTGCAGACCGTGGCCGGCTCGCTGGAGTTGCAGCCCGGAGACGTTGTGCTGGTGAAAGCAAGCCGAGGCCTCAGTCTGGACGAGGTGGCCGACCAGCTGGTGGGCGGAGAGGAATAGACGATGAAACTGATCATCGTTGCCGGGGTCGTCGCTCTGGCCGGGACACTGATCGGCACGCGGGCCTTCATCGGCTTCCTGGTGCGCCGCGGCTACGGCCAGTTCGTCCGCGACGACGGGCCGGCCACCCACAGCGCCAAACGTGGCACCCCGACCATGGGTGGGCTGGCCATCGTTCTCGCGGTGGTGCTGGCCTATGCGCTGGCTCATCTGGTGAACCTGGAACTCCCGTCGTATTCGGGCCTGCTGCTGCTCGGCCTGCTGGTCGCCTGCGGGCTGCTCGGCTTCATCGACGATTGGACGAAGATCAGCCACAAGCGTTCGCTGGGGCTGACCTCCCGGGGGAAACTCCTGGGCCAGTTGGTGATCGGCGCCGCCTTCGGTACCGCAGCACTGTTCGGGCCGAATGCCTACGGCGACACCCCCGCCAGCACCGCCATCTCCTTCACCCGCGACATCGAATGGTTGCGGCTGCCGCTGGTGGCGGCGATCGTGTGGATGACCTTCATGGTGATCGCGTCCTCGAACGCCGTGAATCTCACCGACGGTGTCGACGGGCTCGCCACCGGCGCGCTGACCATGGTTTTCGGCGCCTACACCCTGATCAACATCTGGCAGCGCAACCAGTGGTGCCGGCCCGGCTCGACCGCCGGCCCGATGTGCTACCAGGTCCGCGATCCCTGGGATCTGGCGGTCATCTCGGCAGCCTTGGCCGCAGCCTGTTTCGGATTCCTGTGGTGGAATGCGAAACCGGCCAAGATCTTCATGGGCGACACCGGGTCGCTGGCCCTCGGCGGCGCCGTGGGTGGCCTGGCGATCCTCACCCGCACCGAACTGCTGCTGATCATCATCGGCCTGCTCTTCGTTCTCGAGGCGTCCTCGGTGGCGATCCAGGTCAGCTACTTCAAACTGACCCACGGCAAGCGGGTCTTCAAGATGGCGCCGCTGCACCACCATTTCGAGCTGCTCGGCTGGGACGAGGTGACCGTGGTGATCCGATTCTGGATCATCTGCGGCGTGTCGGTCGTCACGGGGCTTTCGGTCTTCTATGCCCAGTGGATACTGGGCCAATAGCCGGTCCGAGAAGACCGCTGACAGACGTTTGAACAGATCCGTTCCTACTTCCCCAGGAGGACGAAGATGACAACCGACAGGCCCCTGGCGTGGCTTCGGATCGCCGACCGCTACTCGCCGTGGCGCGAGGCCGCGGTGGTGGTGGCCGGGCTGGGCACCTCCGGCTTCGCGGCAGCCGACGCGCTGCTCGAACTGGGTGCCCGGGTGATCGTGCTCGACGATCTCGACTCCGACGAGAACCGCGAGAAAGCCACCCTGCTCGAGCACCTCGACGCGACCGTGCGGCTCGGTCCCGGCTCCTCGGCAACCCTGCCGGACGATATCGATCTGGTCATCACCTCGCCGGGCTGGCGCCCCGACTACCCGCTGCTGGCTGCCGCCGCGGCGGCCGGCGTGCCGATCTGGGGCGACGTCGAACTCGCCTGGCGGCTGATGCACCCCGACCGCATCGTCCCCTGGCTGGGCGTGACCGGCACCAACGGCAAGACCACGACGGTCCAGATGCTCGATTCGATGCTGCGCGCGGCAGGCCTGAAGTCGGCCGCTGTCGGCAACATCGGGCGCCCGATCATCGAGGCGATCAACGACGAGATCCCCTATGACGTCTTCGCCGTGGAGCTGTCCAGCTTCGAGTTGCACTGGACCCATTCGCTCGAACTCCATTCGGCGGCGGTGCTGAATCTGCACGCCGACCACCTGGAGTGGTACGGGCCATGGCTCGGCGATCCCGATGCCGCCATGGACGGCTACCGCGCCGACAAGGCTCGCATCTATCACAACGTCAGGCACTCCTGCGTCTACAACGTCGCCGAGCCGGTCACCGAGAAGATGGTGGCCGATGCCGAGGTGATCGAGGGAGCACGGGCGATCGGTTTCACGCTCGGCATCCCGTCGATCTCGATGCTCGGCATCGTGGACGATCTGCTGGTCGACCGCGCGTTCGTCGCGCAGCGTCACGATTCGGCGCTGCCGCTGGCCAACGTCGCCGACGTGCACCCGAACGCCCCGCACAACATCGAGAACGCCCTGGCCGCGGCTACGCTCGCCCGCAGCTTCGGCGTGCCCGGGCCCGCCGTGGCCGCGGGTCTGCGCAACCTGAAACTGGGCGGCCATCGCATCGCCACCGTCGCGACGATCGACGGGGTCACCTGGGTGGACGACTCGAAGGCCACCAATCCGCACGCGGCCAACTCGTCCATGCGGGCTTTCGATTCGATCGTGTGGATCGCCGGCGGACAGACGAAGGGCACCAGCTTCGACGACCTGGTGACCGCCCACGCATCGAAACTGCGGGCGGCGATCGTGCTGGGTGTCGACCGGCAGGTGGTGGCCGACGCCTTGGCCCGGCACGCTCCTGGTGTGCCCGTGGTGGTCATCGACCGCCACGATGCGAAGGGCGCGATGACCGAGGCCGTGCAGGCCGCAGCCGCCTTCGCCGAGCGAGGAGACACCGTGCTGCTGGCACCCGGAGGCGCCAGCAAGGACATGTGGCCCGGTTACGCCGCACGCGGCGACGACTTCGCCGCAGCCGTCCGCGGGCTGCCCGGCGGTGGAGTGCGGCAATGAGCGTCGCGTCCGAGGTCCGCAAGCCCGGCCGGCCGGCAGGCCCGGCCGCCGCGAGCCGCCCGGCAGCCGCCAAGCGCCGCAAGCGCGGGCTGGAGGGCGGGCTGGCCGACTTCGGGAGCCATGGCGAGGGGAACCTCGCCCGCGTGCTGTCCCAGCCGCTCGCCGACTACTACCTGGTGCTCGTCTCGTCTGCGCTGCTGGTCGGACTCGGCGTGCTGATGGTGCTCTCGGCCTCCTCGGTGTGGTCGTCGGTCACCAATCAGGGCGACGCCTACTACTACCTGGTGCGACAGCTGGTCTTCTTGGCCATGGGCATACCAGCGGCCTGGTGGCTGTCGCGGCGCAGCGCATCGGCATATGCAGTGCTCGGCTGGCTGGGCATGATCTTCAGCATCGTGCTGCTGGCCCTGGTCTTCACTCCGCTGGGCGAGGACGCCTACGGTAACCGTTCCTGGCTACGGCTCGGTCCCCTGGGGACGATCCAGCCGTCCGAGTTCGCCAAAGCGGCCCTGATTCTCTGGTCGGCGGCCGTGCTGGCCAACCGGACGAAGACACTCAGCGACCCCAGGCGGCTGTTGTTCCCCTTCCTGCTCGGTTTCCTCGTAATCGAAGGCATGGTGCTGTTGCAGAAGGATCTCGGCACCGCGGTGATCATCGCCTTGATCATGTTCGCGGTGCTGTGGTTCGTCGGGGCCCCGATGCGGGTGATCGCTGCGCTCGGTTCGGTCGGCGCCGTGGTGATCGGACTGATGGTGGTGACCGATCCCGAGCGTATGCACCGGCTCTTCAGCTTCGTGAACCCCAGCGATGCCGTCAGCGATCAGCCGATGAATGCCATCTATGCGCTGGCTTCGGGTGGCTGGTGGGGCGTCGGCCTGGGCCATTCCCGCCAGAAATGGGGCGGCCTGTACAACGGTGCCCAGACCGACTACGTGCTCGCGGTGCTCGGCGAGGAGATGGGCCTGGTCGGGACGCTGATCGTACTCTGCCTGTTCTTCGTCCTGGCGTTCACCGGGCTTCGAATCGCGGCCCGGTCGTCCAACAGGCTGCTCGCCTACGCTGCGAGCGGCATGACGGCGTGGATCGTCATTCAGGCGCTGGTCAACATCTTCGTCGTGATGCGGCTGCTGCCGGTGGTCGGCGTCCCGCTGCCGTTCCTGAGTCAGGGCGGCTCGGCCCTGCTGGCCAACCTGGTAGCCGTCGGCATTTTGCTGGGAGCCGCCCGACAAGAGCCCGAGGCAGCCAGACTGCTGGCTGCCGGGCGCAAAACCCGTCAGCCTAGAATGACCAGCGTTGTCGACACCCGCCGATGAGATCACCGGCTGAATCAGACGATCGGAGAAACAGATGGTGAACGTCATTCTGGCCGGCGGTGGTACCGCGGGCCACACGTCACCGCTGATCGCGACCGCGCAGGCCATCACGGCGATAGCACCGGACACCCAGATCACCTGCATCGGCACGGCGCGTGGCCTGGAGACCCGCGTCGTCCCCGAAGCCGGACTCGATCTCGAACTGGTCCCGGCGGTTCCGCTGCCACGCAAGATCAACCTGGACCTGTTCAGGGTCCCGGGACGGCTGGCCGGGGCGGTTCGCCAGGCCAAGAAGATCCTGCGCGCACATGACGCCGATGTGGTCTGCGGGTTCGGTGGGTACGCATCGCTGCCCGCCTATCTGGCCGCCCGCCGCCTCAAGATTCCCGTGGTGATTCATGAGCAGAACGCGCTGCCGGGGCTGGCCAACAAGATCGCCAGCCGTTTCGCGGTGGCGGTGCTGACGTCGTTCCCCGGCACCGAGCTGAAGGGCGCACGCTTCGAGGGCCTGCCGGTGCGCCGGGCGATCACCGACCTGGCGGAGGCCGGACGCACCGCTGCGGCGGCTTCGGCCCGGCAGTCGTTCGGCCTGGCCCCCGATCTGCCGGTGTTGCTGGTCAGCGGGGGATCACAGGGGGCCCGTAGCCTGAACGATGCCACCGTGGACGCCACCGACCGGCTGCTCGCCGCGGGCATCCAGGTGCTGCATGTGTGGGGCCCGAAGAACTACCATGACGGATTGACCGAACGTGTCGACCAGACCACCGGTGCTCGTTACGTTCCGGTCGGCTATGTGGACGCCATGGAGCGTGCCTACGCGGCCGCCGATCTGATGCTGGCCCGCTCGGGTGCCGGCACCGTGGTCGAGGTCGCCACCGTCGGATTACCTGCCATCATGGTGCCGCTGCCCATCGGCAACGGCGAGCAGGCCCGAAACGCCAAACCGCTGGTGGACGCTTCGGCAGCCATCTGCATCGACGACGCCGAGCTGACCGCCGACCGGCTGGTCAGCGAAGTCACGGCGCTGTTCGCGGCACCCGGCAAGCTCGCGGCGATGTCGGCCGCAGCCCAGAAACTCATGCGTCCTGATGCGGCGGCCAGAGTCGCCCATGTGGTCCTCGACGCCGCACAGGCAGGAGAACGGTGATGTTGCGCCAGATCATTGAGGTGTTGCCCGCAGCCGAGGCGGGGGCGATCCATTTCATCGCCATCGGCGGTGCCGGCATGAGCGGAATCGCCGAGGTGTACAACGAGCTAGGCATGCCGGTCTCCGGCTGTGACCGCTCCGACTCGCCGGTCCTGCATCAGCTTTCGGAGCTCGGCATCGCGACCGCGGTCGGCCACGACGTTGCTCACCTGAACGGCATCGACACGGTGGTGGTCTCCTCGGCCATCCGCCAGAACAACTCCGAAGTGGTCGCCGCCAAAGCGGCCGGACTGCGCCTGTGGCACCGCAGCGCCGCGCTGGCGGCACTGATGATCGGACGCCGCGGGGTATCGGTCGCGGGCACCCACGGCAAGACCACCACCAGCGCCATGACGGCCACGATGCTCGCTCACGCCGGGGCCGATCCGAGCTACGTCATCGGTTCGCCGCTGGCCGCGACCGGCCGCAGCGCCCACCTCGGTTCCGGCGACGTGCTGGTGATCGAGGCCGACGAATCCGACGGCAGTTTCTTGCAGTACCCCACCGAGATCGCCGTCATCACCAACATCGAGGCAGATCATCTCGACAACTGGGGCACCGCCAAGGCCTACCACGAAGGATTCCGCGATTTCGCGCACGGCCCGACCGTGCGCTCGGTGGTCATCAACGCCGATGACTCGGGGTCGCGCGATCTGGCGTCCGAGTTGCGCAAGGCCGGGGTGGTGAAGGTGATCACCTACGGTGAGGCGGCCGACGCCGACTACCGGCTGTCCGATCTGCGTTTCAAGGACACCGCCTCGTCGGCTCGGCTGCACGCCGAGGGACGGACCCACCAACTCGATCTTCAGGTGCCAGGACGCTTCAACCTGGCCAACGCTGCCGCGGCCTTCGCGGTCGGACGCCTGCTCGGAATCGACGCCGCCGATCTGCTGGCCGCCGCTGCGCAGTTCACCGGCACGCTGCGCCGCTTCCAGCTGATCGCCAGCCAGCCGCTGAGCGATGACCCGGACGCCGCGCCGGTGCGCATCTACGACGACTATGCCCACCATCCGACCGAACTACGTGCCTCGCTGGGGGCCGCGCTCCGGGCCCGGGGCTCCGGACGCCTGGTCGCCTGCTTCCAGCCACATCTGTACAGCCGTACCCGCGATTTCGCCGAGGAGTTCGGCCGGGCGCTTTGCCTGGCCGATATCGCGATCGTCACCGACGTCTACGGCGCCCGCGAAGAACCGATGCCGGGTGTCAGTGGGGCGCTGATCGCCAACGCCGCGAAAGCCCACGCCGGATCGACGACCGAGGTGCACTACGTCCCCGACAAGGCCGAATTGCCGCGGGTGCTGGCTGACCTGGTGCGTCCGGGCGACCTGGTGATGACGCTGGGCGCGGGCGATGTCACGCTGGTCGGTCCGCTGCTCGTCGATCAGCTGAAAAAGCGAGTCAGTCGGGGATGACGGCCAACGGGACCAGCGGACGCACCGACCTGGGGCCTCGGCTCGACCTGCGCCGCAAGACCCAGCAGCGCGCCCGGCGCAAGCGGGCCATCATCATCGGCGCCGCATTGGTGGTCCTCGCGGTGCTGGCCTGGGTGGCGCTCTTCTCGTCCGCCCTGGCCACCCGTGAGGTCACCGTCACCGGTACCCAGCTGACCACCACCGACGAGATCGTCCAGACCGCGCGAGTGCCCCTCGGCACGCCGCTCACGCGCATCCCGGCCGACGCCATCCGCCAGCGGCTGCTGGCATTGCCCGAGGTGGCCGACGTGGTGTTGCACCGCAATTGGCCGCATGAATTGGGCATCGAGGTGATCGAACGCACGATGGTTTATCAGCGCATCAATGCGGGCAGCTATCAATGGGTGGATGCTAGCGGGAAGATTTTCCACACCGCATCGGAGCCTGTCGAGGGCGTGGTCGCCGATACCGCCGGTGACGAACAGCGGATGCTGGCCGACGTCGCCACCGTGGTCTCGGCGCTGCCCGCCGATGTGGTCGCGCAGACCACCCAGGTGACGGCCTCCACCATCGACCACATCGTGATCGAGCTGGCCGACGGACGGCAGATCGTCTGGGGCAACGCCAGCCTCTCGGACGAGAAGGCGGCCCTGCTGCCGGTGCTGCTGGCCCAGCCGGGCACGGTTTTCGATGTATCGGCGCCCGGGCATCCGGCAATCCGCTGAACTCGGGTCCCAAAGCCTCGACCTGTACTTGAGGTTATCGAGGTTTGAGCGTGTCCCGGTGTGGACAGCACTTTGGCTGCTTTCGTACTGTGAGTTTCGCGTGTCTGAGCGGGTGAGCATGTCATTGCCTGCCTCAAAAGGCCATCTGCCGACGAACCGGCCGCGGATTTGGTCGCTCACTTGGCGGAATTGCTTCGATCGGCAGTGCAGAATGGGTGCAGCCACGGGGCCGGAAGGATCGGAACCGGGGCGCGGACGAGCCGAACGAGCGAACAGACGAATCGGTGCTTTGAGCACTGGCAGGGAATGGGGCGGACTGGTGGCCACTGCATCGCAGAATTACTTGGCAGTCATCAAGGTGGTCGGCGTCGGTGGCGGTGGTGTCAATGCCGTCAACCGGATGATCGAGTCGGGCCTCAAGGGTGTTGAGTTCATCGCGATCAATACCGATGCCCAGGCGCTGCTGATGAGCGACGCCGATGTCAAGCTCGACATCGGCCGGGACCTGACCCGCGGTCTGGGTGCCGGTGCTGATCCCGAGAAGGGCCGCCAGGCGGCCGAGGATCACTCCGACCAGATCGAGGACGCGCTGAAGGGCGCCGACATGGTTTTCGTCACCGCCGGCGAGGGCGGTGGCACCGGTACCGGTGGGGCCCCGGTGGTGGCCAAGATCGCCCGTTCGCTGGGTGCACTGACCATAGGGGTGGTGACCCGGCCGTTCTCCTTCGAGGGACGCCGCCGAGCCAATCAGGCGGACTCGGGCATCGCGAACCTGGCCGACGAGGTCGACACCCTGATCGTCATCCCCAATGACAAGCTGCTCGAGATGACCGATGTGCGGGTCGCCATCCTGGACGCCTTCAAGCAGGCCGACCAGGTACTGATGCAAGGCGTGTCGGGTATCACCGACCTCATCACGACACCCGGCCTGATCAATCTCGACTTCGCCGACGTCAAGTCGGTCATGAGCAACGCCGGGTCGGCCTTGATGGGCATCGGTTCGGCCCGTGGTGACGACCGGGCGCGCGAGGCGGCCGAGCAGGCCATCTCCAGCCCGTTGCTGGAGGCCAGCATCGACGGAGCGCGCGGCGTGCTGCTGTCGATTGCGGGCGGTTCGGATCTGGGCCTGTTCGAAGTCAGCGAGGCCGCGAACCTCATTGAGGAAGCCGCACACGACGAGGCGAATATCATCTTCGGCACGGTCATCGACGATGCGCTCGGCGATGAGGTGCGCGTCACTGTCATCGCGGCAGGCTTCGATTCCGGCCAGCCGACACCCAAGGCGAAGCCCGCAGCCGCCGCTCAGCAGCCGGAGACTCGTCCGCAGCCCAAGGCCGAGCCGATGATCAATCGGTCCGACGAGCAGCGTCGGTTCACACCGAACTTCTCGGCGTCCGACGACGGCCACAACGAACCGACGCACATGACCAAGCGTCCTGTAGTGGCTCCGGTCGCCGACGATGATGACGACCTGGACATCCCCGATTTCATGAAGTGAGCGCGGCGTGTTCGCCGAGTTCATCGACCCCGCCGGCAACGGTGGAGTAGGCGTCGCATTCACCGATCGGCTGGGTGGCGTGTCCGAGGGTGCGCTGGGCCGCCTCAATCTCGGACGCAGCGACCTGGACGAGATCGACCATCTGCGCACGAATATGAGCCGGGTGCGACAGGCCGCCGGGATCACCCCGATCGTGGCCGTTCACCAGATCCACGGCACCGCCGTGCATCTGGCAGACGATGACGGACGCGATTGGTCGTCCGACGGCTGGATCGGCAACGGCGCGCCAGGTGTGGCGCGGCTGCCGGTGGCGGACGCCATCGTGTCCACCACGCCGGGATTGGCGGTGATGATCCGGGTCGCCGACTGTGTTCCGGTGATCCTGGCCGATCCGGCCCGGCGCATCGTCGCCGGGGCCCATGCCGGGCGCGTGGGCCTGCTCGAGGGTGTGCTGCCTGCAGCGGTCGCAGCGATGGGCGATGCGGGCGCTCGCCGGATCACGGCGTGGATCGGCCCGCACATCTGCGGCGACTGCTACGAAGTGCCTGCTCAGATGGCTGCTGATGCTGCCGAACGGATTCCCGAGTGTGCAGCGGTCACGAGCTGGGGGAGTCCGGCCATTGATCTGGGCGCCGGTGCCGAGGCACAACTCGAACATCTGGGGGTGGAGGTTCATCGCGCGGATCCGTGCACGCTGACCAGCACGAGCCTGTTCTCCCACCGCGGTGACGGTCCCGGTGCCGGCCGCCAGATCGGTCTGGTCTGGCTCGCTGAATAGCGGGCGTGTCGCGTGGCGATCTTCGCGGCCTTCACGCCTTGTCCAGGTAGGCTCGACTCGGTTGCGGGATACTCCTCAGTCGAGCGTGAAAGGGTTCACAATGGCGCAGACGATTCGGAAAGCGGCGGCGTGGCTCGGATTGGTCCGGGATGAGGAGGACGAGCGCTACGGCGACGACGTCGAGCAGTTCAGCGAACCGATCTATGGCTACGAGCGCAGCGAGGAGGTATCGGCCGTGACACCCATCAACCGCCGCCCGGCGCAGCAGGACCACTACCGTGATGCCGCAGATGTCGAAACTCGCGTTTCCGATCCGGTCAAGGCCGACCTCGGCCGCATCATCACCGTCCATCCGCGGGCCTTCAACGAGGCTCGGACGATCGGTGAGCACTTCCGCGACGGCGTGCCCGTGATCATGAACCTGACCGACATGGAGGACGCCGACGCGCGGCGTCTCATCGACTTCGGGGCTGGGCTGATCTTTGGACTTCGTGGCACGATTGAACGTGTAACGAGTAAGGTCTTCCTGCTCTCGCCGAACAATGTCAACGTGACCGCCGAAGATAAGGAACGCATCAAGGGCGGTTTCTACAACCAGAGTTGAGGTTTCCTACCGATGCAGACTGCCGGCTGGCTCTTGTACATGCTGCTCCAGGTCTACATCTGGCTGCTGCTCGCGCGAATGATCATCAGCTGGATTCCGATGTTCGCTCCGCGCTGGCGTCCCCGAGGTATCCTCGCTTCGCTGTTCGAGATCATCTATACGTTGACCGATCCTCCTATCCGCGCGCTGCGCAAGATCATCCCCCCGCTCAATCTCGGCGGCGTAAGTCTCGACATAGCCTTTATGGCAGTTTTCATCGGCGTCTACGTGCTACAGCGCGTGATCGTCCAGGTTTTCTTCTGATTCAGGCCCAGTCGGGCACGCATTGTGCGTCGTGGTCAGGCGTATCAGAGCCCCATGGAGTAACCTGAACAGGTCATAAGTGCGTCACGGCGCACTCGAAGACGAACACAAAAGGGTCGGGCTACCTGGCTCGTCCGGATAATTGAGCCTGCTGATCTGGAGTAAGAGATGACTCTGTCCCTCGATGAGGTCCGCAATATTCGCTTCCCGATGGCGCGTAAGCCAAGCGAGGACGGATATCGGGCCAGCGCGGTAGACAACTTCATGGACAAGCTGGAAATCAGTTATGCCCAGCTGACCGAGGAACTGGAGCAGTTACGTGCCGGTGGCTCTGGTGGCGAGGCTGCCTCCAGTGAAGCTGATGATGCCCTGCGCAACGAGTTGAAGAACGCGCAAGCCGCGTCCAGCCGCCTGGCTGGCGAGTTGGATGCCCTGCGCAACGAGCACGCTTCGCTGCAAACGGCGAGCAGCCAGCTTCACCAGGAGAACGAGCGGCTGAGCAGTGAGGTCGCTCAGCTGCGCGGACAGCTGGACGAGCTGCGGGCCAGCAGCGACCTGTCGAAGACCGGCGGCGAGCAGTTGCGCGCCGAGAACGAGAACCTGCACCGTCAGCTCGAGGAACTGCGTGGCCAGCTGAACAACAGCCAGCAGGAATTGGCGGCGGCCCAGCAGCGCGCGGAGGCCGCCCAGCAGGCGCCGGCCCCGGCGCCGCGGCAGGTGCTGGACGGCTCCGACGGCGATGTCCGCCAGATTCGGGTCACCACGAGTTCCGAGGCCAGCTCGGCGGTTGTCCGGTTGGTCGAACTGGCCACCGAGCAGGCCGAGACCCTGCTGGCCGACGCCGATGCCGAGGCTCACCGCCGGATCACCGAGGCTGTGGGTCAGGCCGAGCGCACCACCGCCGAAGCCCGGGCCCGCGCCGAGCAACTCGATCACGAGTCGCGTTCGCGCGCCGATCAGCTGGACCGTGAGTCCAAGGCGCGCGCCGAGCAGCTGGACACCGAGACCCGCCAGCAGGCAGACCGCATTCTGGGTGAGGCCCGCGGACGCGCCGACCGGCTGGACGCCGAGGTTCGCGAGCGCCGTGCCGAGCTGTTCACCGGTTTGGAGAACGATCGCGACGTCTTGGTTGATCGTGTCAATCAGCTGCGCGACTACGAGGAGAATTACCGTCGCACCTTCAACGGATTCCTCCAGTCGCAGATCGACCAGCTGGGCCAGACATCGATCAGCCCGAGTCAGCGTCCCGACACCGATGCGATGTACGGGTTGGGTCAGCCGCATGTCTCGACCCCGCGGCTGGACGCCCTGGTCGATGAGAGCCGCCAAGAACTGAACTGAGCTTGACCCTCCGGCGTCCCCGCACCTAGCAGGTGTCGGGGGCGTCGGCGTATTGGGACAGTTGCATGGCTGGTAGTGAGGTGTACACTGCCCGCTAAACGTACGAGGAGAATTGATGGCAACCACCAAACCTGACGAGGCGGTGCTCACCGCTCTGCCGGTTCTCGATGGGGAGGATCCCTGGACCGCCGAAGAGGTGGCTGCGGTTCGTGCGGAACTGATCGAGGAACGTGACCGGTTGCGGGCCGCTGTCGCCCATGCCCAAGCCGAATTGGCCGCGCTGATGACCGAGGGCAGCGACGGGGCTGGCCGCGATCCGGCCGACGTCGGCTCGTCCAATTTCGAACGCGACCAGGAACTGTCGCTGCACAACAATCAGCGGAACATGCTTGATCAGACCGAGCAGGCGGTCAAGGCGCTGGCGGCGGGCACCTACGGGTACTGCGAGAACTGCGGCAAGCCGATCGGCAAGGCCAGACTCGAGGCCTTCCCGCGCGCCACGATGTGCGTGGCTTGCAAGCAGCGCCAGGAGAGGCGATAGCCGCTTCGACTCCCCAGCCGAGTGAGGTGGATGGGGAGAGCGCGCCAGTCCGGGTGCCGACAGGTGCTACCAGCACCTCGCCGACACCCCGAAGATTCCGCATCCTGATGGCTGTTATGGTGCCGCTGCTGTATGCGCTCGATCAGTTCACCAAGCATCTGGCGGTCGACAGGCTGACCGTGGGCCAGCCTGTCGAGGTGATCCCCGGCCTGTTGTGGTTCTCGCTGCATTTCAATCCGGGCGCGGCGTTCAGCATGGGCACCCAGTTCACCGTCGTGCTCTCTGTGCTCGCCTTGTGTGTGCTCGCAGGGTTGCTGGCGTTCGCTGCACCCAGGGTACGCAGCTGGCTGGCCGCGGTGGGCATCGGCTGGCTGATAGCCGGTGTCGCCGGCAACCTCACCGACCGGCTGTTCCGCGATCCGGGTCCTTTTCTCGGTCACGTCGTCGACTTCATTGCCGTACGCGGCTTCGCCATTTTCAATGTGGCCGATATGTGCATCACCGGCGCGGCGATCTTGTTGATCATCTGGTCGTTCCGCTCGGAGCGTCGCTGATGGCGCTGCTGCTGGTGCCCGATGGCCTGGACGATGAGCGCATCGATGTGGCCGCTGCCCGGATGACCGGGCTGAGCCGTTCGCGGATCGCTGACCTCATCGACGCGGGGGCCGTGCAGCTGGCCGGCTCGGTGGTCACCCGGGCATCGGGACGAGTGCATGCCGGGGATCTGCTGGAGGTCGACATCAGCGAGCCGGTGCGCCAGGCCAAGGTCGTTCCGGTGCTCGCCGACGGGCTGCGCATCGTTCACGAGGATTCCGAACTGGTCGTCGTCGACAAGCCGGCCGGGGTCGCTGCTCACCCGTCGCTGGGCTGGACCGGGCCCGACGTGGTCTCTCATCTGGCCGCCGCCGGAGTCCAGGTGTCCACCTCGGGGGCGGCTGAGCGCCAAGGCATCGTCCAACGCCTCGATGTCGGCACCTCGGGGCTGATGGTCGTGGCTAAGAGTGAGCACGCGTATTCGGTGCTCAAGCAAGCCTTCCGTGACCGCAGCGTCGACAAGACTTATCTGGCGTTGGCCCAGGGCCACCCCGATCCGTTCAGCGGAACCATCGACGCCCCGATCGCACGGCACCCGGGCCATGACTGGAAGTTCGCGGTAATCGCCGGGGGGCGGCATTCGGTCACCCATTACGAGGCGGTGGAAGTGCTGCGCGCGGCGACCCTGCTCGAGGTGCACCTGGAGACCGGCCGCACCCATCAGATCCGGGTGCATCTGTCGGCGATCGGCCATCCGTGTGTCGCAGACCCGCTCTATGGCGCCGACCCGGTGCTGGCTGCCCGCCTCGGCTTGCAGCGGCAGTGGTTGCACGCCGTGCGGCTCGGTTTCATTCATCCGGGTAGCGGCGAGTACGTGACCTTCAGTTCCGAACCGAGTCCTGATCTGCTCTCCGCGCTTCGGCTGCTGCGCGCCGAGTCGTGATCCCCGGCATTGTCGGTTGGCAATAGGTTTACTGCTGTTTTCTGGTTGCACTGGCGATCTCAGCTAGGGTAGTGCCGTGCGTAGAGCAAAGATCGTGTGTACGCTCGGGCCGGCGACGTCGACCCAGGAGCGGATGGAAGAGCTGATCACAGCGGGTTTGGACGTAGCCCGTTTCAACATGAGCCACGGCGACCATGCCGAGCACAAGAAGCGTTTGGACGAGACCCGCGCTGCGGCGCAGGCGGTGGGCAAGACGGTCGGCCTGTTGGCCGATCTGCAGGGTCCGAAGATCCGCCTGGGCAACTTCGTGGAAGGCAAGGTGAACCTGACCTACGGCCAGGAATTCACCATCACAACCGACGATATCGACGGGGACGCCCATCGGGCATCCACCACCTTCAAGGGCCTACCCGGTGACGTCAAGCCGGGCGATACGATCTTGATCGATGACGGACGCGTCGGCCTGGAGGCCGTTTCGGTCACCGACACCGACGTTGTCACGAAGGTCACCGTTGCGGGCCCGGTCAGCAACCACAAGGGCATCAATCTGCCCGGCGTTGCTGTCAATGTGCCCGCTCTGAGTGACAAGGATGAGGCCGATCTGCGCTGGGCGTTGCAGAACGGTTTCGACATGATCGCATTGTCATTCGTGCGCCGAGCCGATGACATCAACCGCGTGCACGAGATCATGGACGAGGAGGGCGTCCGCCTCCCGGTGATCGCCAAGATCGAGAAGCCGCAGGCGGTGGAGAACCTCAACGAAATCGTGGACGCCTTCGACGGCTTCATGGTGGCTCGCGGTGATCTGGGTGTCGAACTGCCGCTGGAAGAAGTTCCGCTGGTGCAGAAGCGGATCATCCGCAAGGCCCGCAAGTGGGCCAAGCCGGTGATCGTTGCGACCCAGATGCTTGATTCGATGATCAGTGCGCCACGCCCGACTCGCGCGGAGACTTCCGATGTCGCCAACGCGGTGCTGGACGGCGCGGACGCGGTCATGCTGTCGGGTGAGACCTCTGTCGGGGCCTACCCGGTCGAGACCGTCCTGACGATGGCCCGCATCGTGGAGAACACCGAACGACACGGCATCAAGGAGATCAGCAAGATCAAGTGGGATCCCCACACCACCGGTGGCGTGATCGCCATGTCTGCCGCCCAGGCTGCGCAGCAGTTGGGAGCGAAGTACATGGTGGCATTCACCCAGTCGGGTGATACCGCTCGCCGGATGTCCCGGCTCCGTGCCGAGATTCCGCTGGTGGTCTTCACCCCGGAGGAAAAGACGGCCCACTGGCTGACGTTGTGCTGGGGCGCCCAGGTCTTCACCACGCCGTCCTATCCGAGCAATGAGGACATGGTGGTCGCGGTCAACGAGATCATGCAGGACCTCGGCCTGGCGAAGGTCGGCGATCCTGTGGTGATCGTCTTCGGTTCACCGATCGGCGTGATCGGCAAGACGAATACCCTGCGGGTGCACCGCATCAAGGAACGCGACTGACCCGGGACCACAACTCACGTCCTGACCAACAGAGAACTCCCGCAGCCGGACCGGAAGGTCACGGCTGCGGGAGTTCGTCATTCGGTGCTCGTCGGGCTGGTGCCTGGTGGCCCGATCATCAGTGCCCGGGAGGGGAGTCGAACCCCTACAGCCTTTCAGCCAGACGGGTTTGAGCCGTCCGCGTATACCATTCCGCCACCCGGGCTGATGTCAACCCGCACTATTGTGGCACATCAGCTACGGGAGTGCCATCCGGCACCACGAACGCCCCGATCAGAGCGTGTTGCCGCAATTTCATGATCATGGGCGCCCGGCTATGGCGTTCAGTGCGATAGGCTCTGAAGCGCGCTGGGCAATGGCGCCGTCCTCGGCTGCCCAGGCAAAGAAGCGATGGATGGATCGTCCGGAACGCCCGGACCTGCGGATATGAGGGATCACTGTGAGTGACAGCAAGAAGGCAAGTGCGGCCAAGCATCCGCGCGTGCTGGTCGCCGAGGACGAGGCGTTGATCCGTTTCGATCTTGTCGAACTGCTCAATGACGAGGGGTACGAGGTCGTCGGACAGGCCGGAGACGGCGAGAAGGCAGTTGAACTGGCTCGTGAGCTCGAGCCGGATCTTGTGGTGATGGATGTCAAGATGCCGAAGATGGACGGCATCGCTGCGGCTGAAATCATCGCATCCGAGCGCATCGCGCCGGTGGTCATGCTGACGGCGTTCAGCCAGCGCGACCTGGTCGAGCAGGCCCGTGAAGCCGGCGCAATGGCCTATGTTGTGAAGCCGTTCGATGCTTCCGATGTGGTGCCGGCGATCGAGATCGCCATGGCGCGTTTCGCCGAGATCCGGGCGCTCGACGATGAGATCGAGGACCTCGAAGAGCGTCTTGCGTCCCGCAAGATCGTCGATCAGGCGAAGGGTCTGCTCCAGGAGAGCCTCGGCCTGACCGAGCCGGAGGCGTTCCGCTGGATCCAGAAGACAGCCATGGATCTTCGCAAGTCGATGCGCGAAGTGGCCGAAGGGGTCATCGACCACGCCAAAGCGAGCCGCTCGTAGGCCGCTGGCCCTCAGTCGAGGATCCGGCAGCTGAGTCTGCCGGAGGCCAGCAGACGTCCGTCGTCGTCGGTGAGTTCCACCTGGTAGACGGCGCTGGTGGCGCCGAGATGCAGAGCGGTCGCCACCCCGTGCACCCAGCCTGATCGTGCGCTGCGCAGATGGCTGATGTTCAGTTCGGTGCCGACCGCGCGGCGGCCCGCACCGGCATGCGCCGCCCCGCCCAGCGATCCCAGCGTCTCCACCATCACTGCGGACGCGCCACCGTGCCACAGGCCGTAGGGCTGCGTATTGCCCGCCACGGGAGCACGTCCGCACACCCGCTCGGCGCTGCGCTCGGTGATCTCCAACCCCAGCTTGGTGTCGAAGGGGCTGTCGGGAACGTCGAACTGGGCGATTTCGGATTCGGTCATGGGGTTCACTGTGGCACAACTGCGGCACTTCGCGCCTGCCCCGGCGCCCATGGTCTCCGGGTCGCCAAGACTCCCGGCTACAGTCGGACAGGTGAACTCTCCAGTGACCAGCGCACAGCCCAAGGTGATGCTCATTGACGGCCACTCGATGGCCTACCGGGCGTATTACGCCCTGCCGGTCGACAGCTTCGCGACGGCGACCGGGCAGCACACCAACGCGGTCTTCGGGTTCACCTCGATGCTCATCAACATCCTCAGAGATGAGCGGCCCACTCATGTGGCGGTGGCTTTCGATGTCTCCCGGAGCACCTTCCGCACTGTCGAATACCAGGATTACAAGGCGACCCGCTCCAAGAGCCCGGACGAGTTCAATGGCCAGGTGGCGCTGATCTGTGAGGTGCTGGACGCGCTCAATATCCCGCACCTGTCGCTGGACGGCTACGAGGCCGATGACATCATCGCCACACTCAGCCGGCAGGCCGATGAGCATGGCTGGGAGAACATCATCGTCACCGGCGACCGTGACTCGTTCCAGCTCGTGGACGACAACACGACGGTTCTCTACCCGGTGCGCGGCGTCAGTGAACTGGCCCGGATGACCCCCGAGGCCATCGAAGCCAAGTACGGCGTCGGCCCCCAGCGCTATCCCGAACTGGCCGCTCTGGTGGGGGAGACCAGCGACAACCTGCCCGGAGTCCCCGGAGTGGGGGTGAAGACCGCCGCGAAATGGCTGGCGAGCTTCAGCGGGCTGGAGAACCTGCTGGCCCGCGCCGACCAGGTGCCGGGCAAAGCAGGCGCATCCTTCAGGGAACACATCGAGGATGTGCGCCGCAACCGGCGCCTGAACCGCCTGGTCAACGATCTGACGCTGGATCTGGGGCTGACGGATCTCGAGCTGCACGGCTGGGACCGCACTGCCGTCCACCAGCTTTTCGATGCCCTGGAATTCCGGGTGCTGCGGGAGCGGCTGCTCGAGGCCTTTCCCGATGACGACAACGTCGCCGAGCAGTCCGGATTCGAGCTTGCCGGGGAGCGGTTGGCGGCCGGGCAGCTGGCCGGCTGGCTGGCCGAGCACGCGCATGGCCCGCTGACCGGCGTGGACCCCTCCGGCCGTTGGGGGTCGGGACGCGGCGAGATCACTGCCTTGGCGCTGGCGGGCTCCGACGGGACAGCCTGCTGGTTCGACGTCGCCGATCTGGATGCCCCCGACGAGCAGGCGCTGGCGCATTGGCTGGCCGACCCGGCCTACCCGAAGGCGATGCATTCGGCCAAGGGGCCGATGCTGGCCGTCTGGGAGCAGGGCTGGCAGCTGAACGGTCTGGTCTGTGATACCGAACTGGTCGCGTACCTGTTGCGTCCCGATCAGCGCAGCTACGACCTGGCCGACCTGTCGATCAGATATCTCAAGCGAGAGCTACGGGTCGATTCGTCCGGTGAGGGAGCGGTCGGCCAGCAGACCCTCGACTTCGGCGACAGCTCCGACGATGACGAGTCCCAGGCGGCGATGCTGCGAGCCCGGGCAGTCGTCGACCTGAGCACGACGATGACCGGCGAACTCGACAGTCTCGGTCAGTTGCGGCTGCTGAACGACCTCGAGCTGCCGCTGCAGCGGATCCTGGCCCGCATGGAACGCACCGGCATCGCGTTGGACTGCGAGGTGCTCGACCAGCTGTACCACGAATTCGACGCCCGGGTGCGTTCGGCCGAGCAGGCCGCCTGGGATCTGGTAGGCCAGCAGGTCAATCTCGGATCGCCGAAGCAGCTGCAGGCCGTCTTGTTCGACCAGTTCGACCTGCCGCGGACCAAGAAGATCAAGTCCGGATACACCACCGATGCGGAGGCGCTCGAGGGCCTCTACGCCCGCACGGGGCATCCCTTCCTGGAGCATCTGCTGGCACACCGCGATGCCACCAAGCTGCGTCAGGCGGTGGAGGGGCTGCGCAAGTCGGTAGCCGACGACGGCCGGGTGCACACCACGTATCTGCAGACCATCGCAGCGACCGGACGACTCAGTTCCGCTGATCCGAACCTGCAGAACATCCCGATCCGCACCGAGGCCGGGCGCCGAATCCGCTCGGCGTTCTGCGTCGGTGAGGGCTACGAGGCGTTGATGAGCGCCGACTACTCGCAGATCGAGATGCGGGTGATGGCCGACGCCTCGGGCGACGAGGACCTCATCGAGGCCTTCCGCAGTGGTGTCGACTTCCACACCGTCACGGCCTCGAAGGTCTTCGGGGTGCCTGCCGACCAGGTCACCGGCGTCCAGCGGGCCAGCGTGAAGCAGATGAACTACGGACTCGCCTACGGGCTGTCCGCCTACGGGTTGTCCACCCGGCTGGGGGTCTCGGTGGCCGAGGCCCGCGAACTGATGGACGACTACTTCACCACCTTCGGAGGGGTGCGTGACTACCTCAACGACGTCGTCGCGCAGGCCCGCCGCACCGGATTCACCGAGACCCTGGCCGGCCGCCGCCGCTACCTGCCGGATCTGATCTCGTCCAACCGGCAGCGTCGTGAGATGGCCGAGCGGATGGCGCTCAATGCGCCGATCCAGGGATCGGCGGCCGACATCATCAAGATCGCCATGATCGGGCTGGACACCGCCTTGACGTCGTCCGGCCTGAAATCACGGGTGTTGCTGCAGATTCACGATGAACTGGTGCTGGAGGTCGGTCCGGGCGAACGCGAACAGGTCACCGAGTTGGTACGTGAGCAGATGGCCGGCGCTGCCAACCTGATGGTTCCGCTGGACGTGTCGATCGGATACGGCCCGACCTGGTTGGACGCCGCACACTAGGAGCATCCCGGCGGGCGGAAGAGTCCTGGAGGCGCAGAATCAGCTGCCGCCGCCGACCTGGGCGGCCTCATCGCCGCCGATCAGGTCACCGTAGTAGATCATGCGGCCCAGCGCGTCACCGCCGGACGTGTAGTCCGAGCAGACGATGAGTGCGAATTTCGGGTCGCCGTAGTAGTCGTAGAGGATGTCGGAGGTGGGGTCGTAGTCGGCGACCATGACATGTGTGCTGCCGGAGTACCGGTAGCAGGCCGCCGAGCCGTCCGACCCGCTGATCTTGACGATGTCGCCGAGACTCAGCAGGCCGTTGTTGAGCTGGTTGCCCAGCGCACCGCCGTACTGGAAGGTGTGGCTGCTGAGCACTGCCTTGCCCTCGGACGATCCGACCAGCGGGCCCTGATTGAACCAAGCGACGGTGTAGCCCTCGTTGCCGGGAGGAGCTTCGGGCGCCGCCCCTGAGGCATCCATGCCGAGGCTGAGCATCGGCAGTTCCATACCGTGCCCGATCAGCGTCATCTGCACGGGGCTGGCGATCGGTTGCGGGTCGGAGGGACAGCTCTCCGGCACGGCACTGGTGGAGGTGGCCGGTTCGGTCGTCTCGGAGGCCTGGGATGTCTCGGGGCCGGCAGCGATCTGGCTGGGCTCGCCGAGCGCCACCTGGTTCGTGTCACCAGGCTGGTGAAGCCGGACGCCCACCATGATCGCCAGTCCAGCAATGAGGACGATCACCACGATGACGATCGCGATCCTGGTATTCCGATGAGGCATCTGAACGCTTCCCTACTTCGAGCGAGACGATATGCTTATCGAACCTATCAAAGCTCCCATCACCAGCCGACAGACCGAGGTTGCATCATCGGTCAAGATGCTGCGACCGGTGTCGGACCCCGGATTGACCCCCTTTGTCGCGCGCGCCTAGTATTAAAAGGCATTGCGGCCTGTGTCGTCTCGGACCGAGTAGGCGGCGCGTGCAGTAGAAGCTGCGTGGTCGTGGTGCGTCCAACCGAACATATAAACCAGCAATCGGAGCCCTACTACATGACCTCCTCCACTGAGGCCTCGAACAAGGTCGCAATCGACGACATCGGCACGCCAGAAGCCTTCGAGGCCGCGGTCGATTCCACTATTAAATACTTCAACGACGGAGACATCGTCACTGGCACCGTCGTCAAGGTCGATCGCGACGAGGTCCTCCTCGACATCGGCTACAAGACTGAAGGCGTCATCCCCTCCAAAGAGCTGTCCATCAAGCACGATGTCGATCCGTTCGACGTTGTCAAGGTGGGCGACGAGGTCGAAGCCCTCGTCCAGCAGAAGGAGGACAAGGAAGGTCGCTTGATCCTGTCCAAGAAGCGCGCCCAGTACGAGCGCGCTTGGGGCACCATCGAGAAGATCAAGGAATCCGACGGCGTGGTCACCGGCTCCGTCATCGAGGTGGTCAAGGGTGGTCTTATCGTCGACATCGGGCTGCGCGGCTTCCTGCCTGCCTCCCTGGTCGAGATGCGCCGGGTCCGCGACCTGCAGCCCTACGTGGGCCAGGAACTCGAGGCCAAGATCATCGAGCTCGACAAGAACCGCAACAACGTGGTGCTGAGCCGTCGCGCCTGGCTGGAGCAGACTCAGTCGGAGGTCCGTCAGTCGTTCCTGCACCAGCTGCAGAAGGGCCAGATCCGCAAGGGCGTCGTCTCGTCCATCGTCAACTTCGGCGCGTTCGTCGACCTTGGTGGTGTGGATGGCCTGGTGCACGTCTCCGAGCTGTCCTGGAAGCACATCGACCATCCGAGCGAGGTCGTCGAGGTCGGCCAGCAGGTCACCGTCGAGGTCAAGGACGTCGAGCTCGACCGCGAGCGGGTTTCGCTGTCGCTGCGCGCCACCCAGGAAGACCCGTGGCAGACCTTCGCCCGCACCCACCAGATCGGTGAGATCGTGCCCGGCAAGGTCACCAAGCTGGTTCCGTTCGGTGCGTTCGTGCGGGTCGAGGACGGTATCGAGGGCCTGGTGCACGTCTCCGAGCTGGCCGAGCGTCACGTGGAGATCCCGGAGCAGGTCGTCGCGGTCGGCGACGAGGTCATGGTGAAGATCATCGACATCGATCTGGAACGCCGCCGCATCTCGCTCTCGCTGAAGCAGGCGAACCAGGGCGTCGACATCGCTGCGGACGATTTCGATCCGTCGCTGTACGGCATGACCGCCAGCTACGACGAGAACGGCAACTACATCTACCCCGAGGGCTTCGATCCGGAGACCAACGAGTGGAAGCCGGGCTTCGAGGAGCAGCAGGCGGCCTGGGAGGCCCAATACGCCGAAGCACAGGCCCGTTGGCTCGCGCTGAAGAAGCAGGCGGCCGACGCCGAGGAGTCGGCTGTTGCCGCCGCCCGCGCCGAGGCCACCGAGTACACCTCCGATGCCACTCCGGTGGAGGGCTCGCTGGCTTCCGATGAGGCTCTGCAGGCTCTGCGCAACAAGCTGACCAGCGGTAGCTGAAGCAACTGACTGATCGACTCACTGATCAAGCGGAGCGGCCCCGGACCTGTTGGTCCGGGGCCGCTGCGTTGTGTGCATCTGCTGGATGGGCGCTCAGCCGTGCCACCAGGACGCCGAGCGCCTGCCGCAGTCAGCCAACGGGCTGAGCGTCGGCTGGCTGTGCGGTTGCCTGCATGGCCTCGGCATAGCGATGGTTCGGCTGGTAGGGGCACATCGGATCGGTCTCCAGTGGATCCCCGGTGCGCGCCCAGGCGCGGGCTCGCGAACCGCCGCACCAGCGGTGGAACTCGCAGACGCCACAGCGTCCCTTGAACTGCTCGGGGCGGCGCAGCTGACGCATCAGCGGAGCGTCCCGGTAGATCTCGACCAGGCTCTGTTCGCGCACCGAACCGACCTCGATCGGCAGGAATCCCGACGGTGTCACCTTGCCCAGATGCGAGATGAACACCACACCATTGCCGTCGCGGATGCCGAAGCCCGCGGACGCCCGGCTGGCCTCGATCTGTTCGCGGGTCTTCCCCTCGGCGAACATGCGCTGGGCCAGAATCCGGCGGTACTGCATGGCCTCGGTGGTCTTGATGCGGAACGGTGCGGTCGCCGAGCGTGCTCCCCAGTGCATCAGCAGCCGCTCGGCCTCGCCGGGATCGAGCTCGGTGAGCTGGGTGCCACGTCCGACCGAGATCAGGAAGAAGAGCGACCACTGCATGAGCTTCTCGGCGCTCAACAGCTGGTACATCGCTTCGAGATCGTCCGCATTGTCCGCACTGACCAGCGTGTTCACCTGCACCGGCAGCTGAACCGCAGCCGCCTGCCGAAGCGCTTCCAAGGTGGCGTCGAAGGTGCCGGCCACCTGCCGCAAGCCGTCATGGGCGAGCGCGTTGGAGGCGTCCAGCGACAGCGAGATCGCCCCGACTCCCAGATCTTTCATCCAAGCAATCCGCTCGGCGGTGAGCAGTGGTGTGACCGCGGGCGCCAGCGAGACACCCACACCGCGGTCGATTGCGGCCTTGATGAGGATCTCCAGATCCGGTCGGCGCAGGGGGTCACCGCCGGTCATTACGATGTGCGGCAGCGGCGACCCGAAGCCGGCGATCGTGTCGAGCACCTGGAGGCACTCCTCGGTGGTCAGTTCGCCCGGCGCCGGTTCGGGCATTGCGGTGGCCCGGCAGTGCTTGCAGGCCAGCCCGCAGGCATTGGTCAGCTCCCAATAGATGATCATCGGTGCGCGGTCATACGCCCAGTTGACCGGTTTCACCGAACCGATACCACTTGGATGCCCAGCCATGGGCCCTCGCCTTCTTCCATCGTTGGTGAATCAACCAGATGACCCTAACCCACAGCCATTGGGATTCGCACACTAGGCTCGGGTTCATGCTCGCTGCTGGCCTTTACCACGGGATCATGCTCGTATCCTTCGGGGGTCCTCGTGTCCCGGACGACGTCATGCCGTTCCTGCGGAATGTGACTCGCGGACGCGCAATCCCGACCGAGCGGCTGGAGCTGGTGGCCGAGCACTACTACCACTTCGGGGGCGCCAGCCCGATCAACGCCCAGAACGATGCGCTGGCCGCTGCGCTGGGCGCAGAGCTGGCTGCCCGCGGCCACCGGTTGCCGATCTGGGTGGGCAATCGCAACTGGTCCCCGTATCTGACCGACGCCGTTCAGCAGGCGCACCAAAGCGGATGCCAGCGGATTCTGGCGGTGCTGACCAGCGGCTATGCATCGTATTCGTCGTGTCGGCAGTATCGCGACGATCTTGATGCGGCGCTGGTGCAGACCGGGCTGACCGGCGAGCTGAAGGTCGACAAGGTCCGGCAGTTCTTCAATCACCCGGGCTTCGTGACGCCATTCGCGGACGGCCTGGTGGCTGCCCTCGGCCGGCTGAGCAGCCACGATCCGACCCTGACCAGTGCTGACGTGGAGGTCATCTTCACCGGACACTCGCTGCCGATCGGAGCCGCCATGAGTTCCGGTTTCGGTGCCTGGCGCGAGGCGACCGGTGGAGCTTATCTTGCGCAACACCGGCAGGTTGCCGAGCAGGTCGTGCAGGCGGTGAATCTTCTCCAGCGCGCCGCGGGCGGGCCGGAAGTGACGCATTGGCAGCTCGCCTGGCAGTCGCGTTCGGGGCCGGCCGCCCAGCCCTGGCTGGAGCCGGACGTCAATGACGCGATCGCCGGACTGCCGGGCCTGGGCCGCAAGGCAGTCGTGACGGTTCCGATCAGTTTCATCTCCGACCATATGGAAGTCATCTGGGATCTCGATATCGAGGCCGCAGCCACCGCCGCCGGGCTCGGGCTCGGGTACGCCCGGGCGGCCACACCGGGCACGCACCCGAAGTTCGTAACCGCATTGGCGGACATGATCGAGGAACGCCAGAGCGGTCGCGGCGATCGTGCCCACATCGGCCGCTACGGTGCCTGGCCGGACAGCTGCCCGCCGGACTGCTGCCCCGCGCCGGTCCGCCCGCATCACCAGGGGGCGCGGCCATGAGCGTGCTCAGTGTCGCGCTGACCGGCGGCATCGGCGCCGGGAAGACCACCGTCGCCCGTCTCCTGGCTCAGCGGGGTGCGATCCTCATCGATTCGGACGTGCTGTCCCGAGAGGTCGTCGAACCGGGCACGCCCGGTCTGGAGGCGATCGTCGAGCGTTTCGGCCCCGCGGTGCTGGCCGCCGATGGCAGCCTGGATCGGCAGGCGCTCGGGACGATCATCTTCGCCGACGCCCAGGCGCGGGCTGATCTCAACGGCATCGTCCACCCCGAGGTGCGCCGCCGTCGCGCAGAACTGATCGCCTCCGCGCCCGACGGGTCCATCGTCATCTCGGTCATTCCATTACTGGTCGAGGGCGGCCTGCAGGATGGCTTCGACGGGGTGATCGTCGTCGACGTTCCGATCGATACCCAAGTCGACCGGCTGAAGGCGCGCAGCGATCTGGACGATCAGCAGGCGCGGGCGCGGGTGAACGCGCAAGCCAGCCGCGACGAGCGGCTCGAGGTGGCCGACTGGGTGATCGAGAACTCCGGTTCGTACGACCAATTGCGGCAGCAGGTCGAGGTCGTCTGGGACGCATTGAACAAAAGGTTAGAAGCTTATAGTGTGTGATATAAGGTGTCAGGCTAAACTGGTGTCGTGACGAAACATGGCGGGCATCCGGTGGCGGTGATCAATGTCGACCAGCACGCCTCCCGCCGGCGGCCTGATCTGGTGCCCGACGCGTTGGCCGAGCTGGCCGGTGTCGACGGGCTGGTCTTCCAGTTCGAGCGCACCGCCGGTGACGAGGTGCAGGGAGTGTGTGCTGCGCCGCAGGCCGTGGTCGATGTCGTGCTCCGCCTGACCCGGATGGGCGGTTGGCGGATCGGTATCGGCATCGGAGCGATCGACGAACCCCTGCCTGCCTCCACCCGGCAGGCGCGGGGCCCGGCCTACCTAGTGGCACGAGAGGCCATCGAAGCCCGGCGAGCCACCCAGTCGCTGCGGCTGCTGAGCGCCCTTCCCGACCAAGGCCGCGGAAATGTCGGCGTGGCCACTTATGGTGGTTTCCAGAAGGCAGCCTGGTATGCCGAATCGGCGCTGATTGCGCTGCGGGCGCTGGCCGGGCGACGCACGGCCGAGGGCTGGGAGGTGGTCGATTTGATCGAGCGGGGGAGCACGCAGCGTGTCGTGGCGCAGCAACTGGGCATCACGCAGGCCGCGGTCTCGCAGCGTCTGACCGCGGCCGGACATGACGAACTCAATCGTCTTGCCGGCCTGGCCACGATCACCCTGGCGGCGGCAATGGCGTGGTCGCAATGAACGCGGCCGTGCTGGCGATCATTCAGGCCGCGATCGTGCTTGTCGCGGGCGCGACCGCGGTCTGGTGGGGTGGCGTCGCGGTGACCTGGGTCTTCGGGAGGCTGAGCCCGGCCGCCGAGACCGATGACGTCGCCGGGCCGCAGGCCGAGACCGCGGTCTTGCGGGGAGGGGAGTGGATCGGTCGTGTCGAGCGGACGGCGGTCTTCGCCACGGTGCTGACCGGCTTCCCCGAAGGCATCGCGATCGCGCTGGCGCTCAAGGGCATCGGACGCTATCCCGAGCTGAAGACCGGCAGCAAGGTCGCGTCCGAACGTTTCATCATCGGCACTTTTGTCAGCCTGCTGGCCGCTGCGGGATTGGCGGTCTGAGCCGCTGGGCTCTCCAGGTGATCTGAGCGCGGGTGGTCTGAGTGGACGAGTTGGTGATGCGCTGGAATCGGCGCTTTCCACGATTGCACGGTCTGGGTGCCGAGCTGCTGATCCGCTGGCAGGAGCCGCATCGCTGCTACCACGATCCGCGCCATCTGGCCGAGTGCCTGCAAGCCTTGGATCGGCTGGACGGCGGTGATGTCGAGGAACTGGCGCTGTGGTTCCACGATGCCGTCTATCAGGGGCGGCGGGGCAGTGACGAGCGGTCATCGGCGCGGCTGGCCCGGCAACTGCTCGGCGAGGAAGGCGAGCGCGCGGGCGTGGTCGATGAGGTGGCGCGGCTGGTCCGGGTGACCGAGCACCACCGGCCATGGCCGAGCGATTCGGCCGCTCAGCGGGTCTCGGACGCGGATCTGGCGATCTTCGGGGCGCGCGCCGAGCGTTACCGTGAGTCCGTGGCCGATCTGCGCCGGGAGAACGCGGGCGTGCCCGACGACCAGTGGCGATTGATCCGCTTGTGGCACTTGCGAGGGCTGCAGCGCCGTGGCGTGATCTATGCCACACCACGGGCGCGGGCGCTGTGGCAGGCCCGAGCGGAGGCCAACATCGCGGCCGAGCTGCGCGCCATCACCAGAGGCTGATCGCCATCAGCTGATCCCCCGGGAGCCGACAGCAGCGAAAACGTCAGTACCGCCGCCTAGCCTTGAGGGTATGCGTCCGGTAGAAGAGATCACCCGTCGGCTGGCACCGTTCAAGGTGCACTCCGAGTTTCAGCCGGCCGGCGACCAGCCGGCCGCGATAGACGAGCTCGAACGCCGGCTCAAGGCCGGCGAGAACGATGTCATCCTGCTCGGTGCGACCGGCACCGGGAAGACCGCGACCATCGCCTGGCTCGCCGAGCGGCTGCAGCGTCCGATGCTGGTGATGCAGCCCAACAAGACGCTGGCTGCGCAGTACACGGCAGAGCTGCGGCAGTTCTTTCCCGAGAATGCGGTGGAGTACTTCGTCAGCTACTACGACTACTACCAGCCCGAGGCGTACGTGCCGCAGACCGATACCTTCATCGAGAAGGACTCCAGCCTCAACGAGGAGGTCGAGCGGCTCCGCTATTCGGCGACGAACTCCCTGTTGACCAGGCGCGACGTCATCGTGGTGGCGACCGTTTCGGCCATCTATGGCCTGGGTACCCCGCAGGAGTACGTCGATTCGATGCTCAGCCTGCATGTCGGCGACGAGATCGACCGGACCTCGCTGCTGCACAAGCTGGTCGAGATGCAGTACGTGCGCAACGACCTCGCGGGCACTCGTGGCACGTTCCGGGTGCGCGGCGACACGCTGGAGATCTTCCCGATGTACGAATCGAATGCCGTGCGTGTCGAGCTGTTCGGCGACGAGATCGATGCGCTGTCGACGATGCACCCGACCACCGGTGAGCTGCTCAGCACCGACGACGAGATGTACGTCTTCCCGGCATCGCACTATGTTGCCGGGCCGGAGCGGATGGAGCGGGCGATAGCCGGCATCGAGGCCGAGTTGGAGGTGCGGCTCAAAGAGCTGGAGTCGCAGAACAAGCTCCTCGAGGCACAGCGGCTGCAGATGCGCACCGGCTACGACATCGAGATGATGCGCCAGATCGGCACCTGCGCGGGCATCGAGAACTACTCGCGGCATATCGACGGGCGCGCTCCCGGCAGCGCCCCCAACTGTCTGCTCGACTACTTCCCCGAGGACTTCGTTCTCGTCATCGACGAGTCTCACGTCACCGTCCCGCAGATCGGTGGCATGTACGAGGGTGACATGAGCCGCAAACGCACCCTGGTGGAGCATGGATTCCGGCTGCCCAGCGCGATGGACAACCGGCCGCTGCGCTTCGAGGAATTCACCGAGCGCATCGGGCAGACCGTCTACTCGTCGGCCACCCCCGGACCCTACGAGGTCGCCAGGAGCAATGGGGTCGTCGAGCAGATCATCCGCCCGACCGGGCTGATCGACCCCGAGGTCATCGTCAAGCCGACCAAGGGCCAGATCGACGATCTGCTGGGCGAGATCCGAATACGCGCCGAACGCGATGAGCGGGTGCTGGTCACCACGCTGACCAAGAAGATGGCCGAGGACCTGACCGACTACCTGATGGAGCGCGGTGTTCGCACCCGTTATCTGCACTCCGAGGTCGACACGCTGCGCCGGGTCGAGTTGCTGCGCGAGTTGCGGCTCGGGGAGTACGACGTGCTGGTCGGCATCAACCTGCTGCGTGAGGGTCTCGACCTGCCGGAGGTCTCGCTGGTCGCGATCCTGGACGCCGACAAGGAGGGCTTCCTGCGCTCCGAGCGCTCGCTGATCCAGACCATCGGACGAGCCGCCCGCAACGTGTCCGGTCAGGTGCACATGTATGCCGACAAGATCACGCCATCGATGAGCAGCGCGATCGACGAGACCAACCGCCGCCGCGCCAAGCAGGTGGCCTACAACACCGAACACGGGCTCGATCCGCAGCCACTGCGCAAACGCATCGCCGACATCACCGATCTGATGGCCCGTGAGGACGCCGACACCCAGTACTGGGTCTCCGGGGCACAGAACAGAGGCAGGCGTGGCGGCGCCTCCCCGGTGTTGGCCGATCAGCTGCGCGATCTGGACACCGCCGGCCTGCCTGCGGCAGAACTGGCCAACCTGATTCAAGAGCTCACCGAGCAGATGCATCAGGCGGCGGCCGAGCTGCAGTTCGAGCTGGCGGCGCGGCTGCGTGACGAGGTGGCCGATCTGAAGAAGGAATTGCGTCAGATGGTAGAGGCGGCACGCTGATCGCGGCGCCGGCTGCACTGGCCCCAGATCTTTTGCAGAATTTGCTGCATTGTTTGCAGAATCTTCTGTGCAACTGTCTCCCAGATGCCCTCGATGCTATAGTCACCTGGGTCGGCAGGCAGGCGCCGCAAGGTGTTCGTCGACTCCTACAAGTCCACATGGAGGTTGGTACCCCCGTAGGGAATCTTCGACGCCTTAGCCTTACCCGCGAATGTCGCAGTTCGTATGATCTGGAAGATCAGTGGTGAGACCTCCAGACGTCCCTCTAATCGGAAGGTAACCCGATGCACGTAACACCGGTGGCATGGATCGTCACTCTGACTGTCCTGACCGCTGTCCTGGCACTTGATGTCCGGCACATGATGAAGCATCCCCATGAGCCTTCCATGAAGGAATGCGCCCTCGCCATCACGGGCTTCGTCTCAGCTGCGATCCTGTTCGGCGTCGGCATCGGCTTGTTTGCCCACCCCTTGCCCGAATCCGGCAAGACGAGCTGGCACTATGCCGTCGAGTTCTTCTCGGGATACCTGACCGAGTACTCGTTGTCGATCGACAACCTCTTCGTCTTCATCATCATCCTCGGCAGCATGGGCGTGCCCCGCAAGTACCAGCAGTTCGCCTTGATGTGCGGCATCATCTTGGCGCTGGTCTTCCGCGGCATCTTCATCCTGGCCGGCGCGGCATTGATCGAGCGGTTCGCCTGGGTCTTCTTCATCTTCGGTGCGTTCCTGCTCTACACCGGCATCAAGCTGGTGATCGACTACCGCAAACATGACAGCGAAGAAGACTCGCACAACGAAGCCGACACCGCACTCATGCGATTCGTGAAGCGTGTCGTGCCCTCCACGGAGGAGTACCACGGGACCCACCTGTCGGTGAAGATCGACGGCAAACGACTGTTCACACCCCTGTTCTTCGTGATCGCGACCCTGGGCAGCGTCGACATCATGTTCGCGCTCGACTCGATTCCCGCGATCTTCGGCCTCACGCAAGAGCCCTATCTGGTTTTCACGGCCAACTTCTTCGCTCTGATGGGCCTGCGCCAGCTCTACTTCTTGCTGGGCAATCTGCTGCAGCGGCTGGTCTACCTGTCACTGGGTCTGGCGTTCATCCTCTGCTTCATCGCAGTGAAGCTGGTACTGCATGCCATGCACCAATACCACTGGATCGGCTTCGAGGTCCCGACGCTGCTCTCGCTGCTGGTCATCGTCCTGACGATCGCGATAACCGCGGTGCTGTCGCTGCTCAAGACCAAGCGCAAGAACGACGACACCCCGATCGAGGCCTGACCAGCCGGATCATTACAGACTGCGGGCGACCGGATTCCCCATCCGGTCGCCCGCAGTCCTGTGTCTGCTGAGGTCGCCTGCCGCTACCAGCCCCGGGCACGCCACTGCGCCAGCTGAGGGCGCTCCACCCCGATGGTGGTCGAATCGCCGTGACCCGGATGGATGATCGTCTCATCATCGAAACGGTCGAAGATCTTGGTGCTCACGTCTGCCAGCAGCGAGTTGAACTGCTGTGCCGAACCCGTCGCGCCAACCCCGCCGGGGAACAGCGAATCGCCGGTGAAGATGTGCACGGGCTCGTCCGCACGACCTGAGCGCAGCACCAGAGCGATCGATCCGGGAGTGTGCCCCACCAAACCGATCACCTCGAGCCGGATGCCGCCTGCCTCGATCAGGTCGCCGGTCCACACCGGTATCGAGCGCACCCCGGTCGGCTGCTCGATTGCCTCGACGTCGGGGGCCCCCGCCCATGCCTGCGCACCGGTGGTGCGCACAACTTCGGCCAGAGCGCCCACGTGATCGTGATGGCGGTGAGTGGTGATCACCGCCGCGAGTCCGCGGTCACCGATCAGCTCCAACAGCCGTGGGGCGTCATCGGCGGCATCAATGAGGACGACAGGGCCACCGGCGTCGAGCAGGTAGGCGTTGTTGTCCATCGGACCCACACTGACCTTCGTGCAACTCACGTTTCCGGCATCGAAGCGGACGGGGGAATCGTGCGCTGAGGTATGGAACAGTCCGGTCATCGGTACTCCTCGGTGGAATCGTGTCGGCTTCCGGCAATGATCGTGGCTGGCTCAGATCAGCGGCGGCTGAGCAGGAAGATGGAGTGCTTCGGCCGCGCTCAGCCGTCCGGTCAGCCAGCCGAGCAGCACCGCATCGGGTCCGCTGATCACGGTCTCCGAATTGCTGGCGCCCAGCACCGCGGTGAAACCCGACGTCGAGACCAGCCGCACCGCCATGCCGTAGGGCGCCTGGTAGGACAGCACGCTCCACTCCAGCAGCCAGCGCGCGGTCAGCGGGTTGATCTGGCTGACCTCGAAACCGCAATCCAGATCGACGTGGTGAATGATCACCTCGTACAGTCTGGCCAGCGGCAGCAGATCGGAGCGCAAGAAGGTTCCGGGACTGAGCTCGACGGTCAGTCTGCCGGGCACCGAGTCCAGCAGGTCCAGGCGCTCACTGAGATTGCCGGCACTGGTGTCCAGGTCGATCTGAAGTTCCAGGCCGCTGCGTTCCGAGCCGCGTTCGATGGCCAACTCGCGGTCGTCGTCCGAGTCGTACATCAGGCCGCGGCGTCCGGTCAGCACCGAGTCGATCGCACGGACGAAAGCGTCGGCGTTGCGCGCCAGGTGCGTTGCCACATGAGCGCGCGTCCAGCCAGGTAGCCGTCCGGGCTCCTGCCATGCGCGTTCGCTCAGCGAGATCGTGTCACCCAGCAACCGCTGGGTGGCCTCCAACTTGATCTTGCGCACCTCGGCCACCGGGGCGAAAGTGCCGAGTGCCTCCTGTCGGGCAAGATCCCAAGCCACCCCATCACCCCGATTCGTCCCTGACCTGCGTTTGCAAGTCGATCATCTTTCAGTATGGTTGTCCAGCCGGGCGGCATGGAAGCGTTGCCGTACGCTTGGCGCGGAAACTGTCAGACCCGGCGCATACGATGAATTGCGTGAAAGATCGACTCGTCATCTCGGGCGCCCGGGAACACAACCTGCGCGACATCTCGCTGGATCTGCCGCGCGATGCCATGATCGTGTTCACCGGATTGTCGGGGTCCGGCAAGTCATCGCTGGCCTTCGACACCATCTTCGCCGAGGGGCAGCGCCGATATGTCGAGTCGCTTTCGGCCTACGCGCGGCAGTTTCTCGGTCAGATGGACAAACCGCAGGTCGACTTCATCGAGGGGCTCTCTCCGGCGGTCGCCATCGACCAGAAGTCGACGAGCCGCAATCCCCGGTCGACGGTCGGCACCGTGACCGAGATCTACGACTATCTGCGGCTGCTGTTCGCCCGCGTCGGGCACCCGCACTGTCTGGTCTGTGGCGCTCCGATCGACAAGCAGACTCCCCAGCAGATCGTCGATCAGGTGCTGGCACAGCCCGAAGGCACCCGCTTTCAGGTGCTCGCCCCGATGGTGCGTGGCCGCAAGGGCGAATACGGCGAACTGTTCCGCAATCTGAGCACCCAGGGCTACGCCCGGGTGTTGGTCGATGGGCAGATCTTCCGGCTGCCCGAGGTGCCAGGCCTCGACAAGCAGCGCAAACACGACATCGATGTGGTCGTCGACCGGGTGGCCGTGAAGCCGACTGCGAAGCAGCGCATCACCGATTCGGTCGAGACTGCGCTCGGTCTGGCGTCCGGACTTGTCATCTTGGATTTCGTGGATCTCGATGAGGACGATCCGGCCCGCCGGCGAAGCTACTCCGAGCGGCTGGCCTGCCCGAACGGGCACGATATCTCGCTGGACGAGATGGAGCCCCGCCAGTTCTCCTTCAACAGCCCGTGGGGTGCCTGTCCCGAATGCGCCGGGTTGGGGACCACGCTGGAGGTGGACCCCGATCTGGTGGTGCCCGACCAGATGAAGAGCCTTGCTCAGGGTGCGATCGCTCCGTGGGCAAGCCCGATGGTCGCCGCGCACTATTCGCACGTCTTCGAGTCGATGGCCGAGAAGTACGGCTTTTCGGTCGACACACCGTGGGAAGATCTCGAACCGGCCGTCCGCAAGTACATTCTGATGGGCGCCGAGGACCCGGTCCTGGTGCGCTACCGCAATCGTTTCGGGCGGGTGCGTACCTACAGTCAGAAGTACGAGGGCGCACTGCCGCAGGTCCGCCGCCGCTACGACGAAGCCGAAACCGATGCCGCGCGGGACCGCTGGGGCGCCTATCTGAGGGAGATCCCCTGTGCGGTCTGTCACGGAGCCCGCCTGAAACCGTCGACGTTGGCCGTCACGATCGCCGACAAGAACATCGACGAGGTGTCCCGGCTGTCGATCGACGAACTCGCCGGCTATCTGGGCGAGTTGACGCTGAGCGACCGCGAGCGGGCCATCGCGGGTCAGGTGCTCAAGGAGATCAACCAGCGGCTGCGATTCCTGTTGGACGTGGGCCTCGACTATCTGACCTTGTCGCGCAGCGCGGGATCGCTGTCGGGCGGTGAGGCGCAGCGCATCCGGCTGGCCACCCAGATCGGGTCCGGGCTGACCGGCGTGCTGTACGTGCTGGACGAGCCGTCCATCGGATTGCACCAACGCGACAACCGGCGGCTGATCGAGACACTCCTCAAACTGCGAGACCTGGGCAACACGCTGATCGTCGTCGAGCACGACGAGGACACCATCCGATCAGCCGACCATGTCGTCGACATCGGTCCGGGGGCCGGTGAGCACGGCGGCCGGGTCGTGGTGAGCGGCACCCTCGACGATCTGCTCGCCAGTGACGAGTCGCTGACCGGCGCCTATCTGACCGGACGTCGCTCGATAGCGCTGCCGGCGCAGCGCCGGCTGGGCAACGGGCACGAGATGGTCGTGCATGCCGCGGCCGAGAACAACCTGAAGAATGTCACCGTCGGTTTTCCACTCGGGCGTTTCATTGCGGTCACCGGGGTGTCCGGTTCGGGAAAGTCCTCCCTGGTGAACGCGATCGTCTACCGGTCGCTGGCCAAGCGGATCTACGGCGCCAAAGACGTGCCCGGGCGCCACAAGGGCATCACCGGAGTCGAATCGATCAACAAGGTGGTGCACGTTGATCAATCGCCGATCGGGCGTTCACCGCGCTCCAATCCGGCCACCTACACCGGGGTCTTCGACAAGATCCGCACCCTGTTCAGCCAGACCCCGGAGGCCAAGGCGCGCGGCTATCAGCCCGGGCGCTTCAGCTTCAACGTGAAGGGCGGGCGCTGCGAGAACTGCATGGGTGACGGCACGATCCGCATCGAGATGAACTTCCTCCCCGATGTTTACGTGCCCTGCGAGGTCTGTCACGGCGCTCGCTACAACCGGGAGACCCTCGAGGTGCGCTACAAGGGCAAGACCATCGCCGAGGTGCTGGACATGCCCATCGAACAGGCCGCGGAGTTCTTCGCCCCGATCTCGGCCATCTCGCGGCATCTGAAGACGCTGGTCGAGGTGGGGCTCGGATACGTGCGGCTGGGGCAACCCGCGACGACACTGTCGGGGGGTGAGGCACAGCGGGTCAAGCTGGCGTCCGAACTGCAGCGGCGCTCCACCGGCAATACGGTCTACGTACTCGACGAGCCGACCACCGGCCTGCATTTCGAGGACATCCGCAGACTCCTCGACGTGCTCGGCCGGTTGGTCGACGGCGGTAACACCGTGGTGGTCATCGAGCACAACCTCGACGTCATCAAGACCGCCGACTGGGTGATCGATATGGGTCCCGAAGGTGGGTTCCGCGGGGGACAGGTCGTGGCCACCGGCACCCCGGAGGATGTCGCCCGCGTGCCGGAGTCGCACACCGGGCACTTCCTCGCCGAGATCCTGCGCGGACGCGAGGTGCCGCTGGCCCAGCCCGAGCCCGAACCACTGCTGGCCGTCCAGCCGGCGCCGGCGAAGAAGCGCGGCCGCAAGCCGGCGGACGCGGCCGGCACGTCCAAGACATCGGCCACCAAGACCAAGCGCACCACGACCCGCCGGACGCCGGCAGCCTGAGATGGCAGACCCAGCCAGTTACCGGCCCGCACCCGGATCCATCCCGACCGAGCCGGGCGTGTACCGGTTCAGCGACCCCAACGGGCAGGTCATCTACGTCGGCAAGGCCATTAACCTGCGCAACCGGCTGAACTCCTACTTCGCCGACCCTGCAAGCCTGCATTTCCGGACGCAGACGATGGTGCGCACCGCCAGCAAGGTCGAGTGGACGGTGGTGCACAACGAGGTCGAGGCGCTGCAACTCGAATACACCTGGATCAAGCAGTACGATCCCCGGTTCAACATCAAGTACCGCGACGACAAGAGCTATCCGTGGTTGTGCGTGACCTGGAGCGAGGAGTTTCCGCGGGTCTTCGTCGGTCGCGGCGCCAAACGCAAGGGCTACCGGTATTTCGGGCCTTTCGGACAGGCCTGGGCGGTGCGGGAGTCCGTCGATCTGCTGCTGCGCGTCTTTTCCATGCGATCGTGCACCAATGGTGTCTTCCGGGATGCACACGCCTCCGGACGACCCTGCCTGCTCGGGCACATCGGCAAATGCGCGGCGCCGTGTGTCGGACGGGTGACCGCGGCCGAGCATCGGGAGATCGCCGCCGACTTCTGTGCCTTCTGGTCGGGCAACAGCCGCGGGCTGGAACGCAAACTGACCAAACAGATGGAGGAGGCGGCGGCCTCGATGGAGTACGAGCGAGCCGCCGTCTTGCGTGATGCCCGGGACGCGCTGCGGCAGGCCACCGAGAAGAGTGCCATCGTGCTGCCCGACGGCACCGATGCCGACGTTTTCGCGGTGGCGGCGGATCCGCTCGAAGTGGCCGTGCAGATTTTCCACGTGCGTTCCGGCAGGGTGCACGGCGAGCGTGGCTGGGTCGCCGACCGGGCGGACGAGACCGACCTTGCCGAACTCATGGAAGGCTTCCTGTTCACCTTCTATGCCGACAATCAGGGTTCCGAGACCCGCACCGGGGGCACCATTCCGCCCGAGATCATCGTCCCGGTCGCGCCCGCGTCGGTCGATCTGCTGGCCGAACTGCTGAGCGAACAGCGCGGCGCACGGGTGAACATCCACGTCCCGCAGCGCGGCGACAAGAAGACGCTGCTCGAGACCGTCACCCGCAACGCCGAGCAGGCGCTCATCCTGCACAAGACCAAGCGCGCATCCGATCTGGCGACCCGCAGCGAGGCGATGGCCGAACTGCAGGAGGCCCTGGGCATGGCTCTGCCCCCGCTGCGCATCGAGGGTTTCGACATCAGCCACCTGCAGGGCACCGAAGTGGTCGGTTCGATGGTCGTCTTCGAGGACGGCATGGCCCGCAAGTCGGAGTACCGGAGATTCGTCATCAAGAGTTTCGAGGGCTCCAACGATGTCGCCGCCATGGACGAGGTGCTGCGGCGCCGGTTCAACCGGCTGCTGGCCGACCGTGCCGAGATGGCCGAGGCCGCCGCGGGCAGCGACGACGGCCCCAGCCTGATCGACGCCAACACCGGCGCGCCGCGCAAGTTCGCCTACGCGCCGGCGCTGGTGGTGGTCGACGGTGGCCTGCCGCAGGTGAACGCTGCCCAGCAGGTGCTCGATGATCTGGGACTGGCCGACGAGGTCCTGCTGATCGGCCTGGCCAAGCGGCTGGAAGAGATCTGGATCCCCGGTGAGGACTTCCCGCTGATCCTGCCGCGCACCTCCGAGGCCCTCTACCTGTTGCAGCGGGTCCGTGACGAATCGCACCGTTTCGCCATCACCCACCATCGCAACCGTCGTTCCAAGGCGATGGTCGAGTCGGTCCTGGATGCCGTTCCCGGACTGGGGGAGGTGCGGCGCAAGACCCTGCTCACGCAGTTCAGCAGCCTCAAGAAGCTGCGGGCGGCCAGCCTGGACGATCTGCTCGCACTGCCCGGTTTCGGCCCGTCAACCGCACAGGCCGTGCTGGATGCTCTCGCCCAGGAAGTTGCCGGCGAAGCCATCAATACCGCCACCGGCGAGGTCACCGAAGTCTGACGATCACCCAAGCCGAACCCGGGTCGCTCACAGACAGGCAATAATGGGACTTGTGAGCGAGCCGCAGACCTCCAGCCAGCCGGAATCCGCGTCCCCGCGCGTTGTCATCATCACCGGGATGTCCGGAGCGGGGCGCCGTACCGCCGCCCACGCGATGGAAGACCTCGGCTGGTTCGTCGTCGACAACCTGCCGCCCAGTATGCTCTCCCAGCTCGTCGAGACCGCCCGCCGCGGCGGACAGAACAGAGTCGCCGTCGGCCTGGACGTGCGATCTCGCGAGATGTTCGATCAGCTGCCCCGCAGTCTCGCCCAGCTCGAGGTGCAGGGCATCCGCTGCGAGATCTGCTATCTCGAGGCCAGCGATGTCGCGATCGTGCGTCGGCAGGAGTCGTCGCGGCGGCCGCTGCCGCTGCAGGGCGGTGGCAGCATCATCCAGGCCGTCGCTAAGGAACGGCGGATGCTGCGCAACCTGCGCGCCGATGCCGACGTGGTCATCGACACCTCCAACCTCAACGTGCACCAACTCGCTCACCGGGTCGGGCACATCTACGGTTCGGGCGACGACCAGGCAACCCGGTTCCAGATCATGAGCTTCGGTTTCAAGAACGGCGTTCCCGTGGACGCGGACATGGTGTTCGACGTGCGTTTCCTGCCCAACCCGCACTGGGTTCCCTATCTGCGCCCGCAGACCGGGCTGTCTCGAGAGGTCAGCGAGTACGTGCTGGCCCAGCCGGGCGCCGCCGAGTTCCTCGATCAGCTGGTCAGCCTCATCGACATCATCGGCCCGGGCTATTTCCGGGAGGGCAAGCGCCAGGCGACCATCGCGATCGGATGCACGGGGGGTAAGCACCGCAGCACCGCCATGAGCGAGGCTTTCGCAGCACGACTGCGGGCCGAGGGGGTGCAGGTTTCGGTTCTCCACCGTGATTTGGGGCGGGAATGAGTCCTCCCAAGGTGACCGCTCTGGGCGGCGGGCACGGACTGTCCGCGTCCCTGCAGGCCCTGCGGCAGATCACCGACGAGCTGGTGGCCGTGGTGACGGTGGCGGACAACGGGGGATCGTCCGGGCGGCTGCGCCGCGAACTGGGCGGGCTGCCCCCGGGTGATCTGCGGATGGCCCTGGCGGCGCTGTGCGGCGATGATCCGCTCGGACGCCAGTGGGCCTCGGTCTTGCAGTCGCGTTTTCACAGTTCGGGTCCGCTGAACGGGCATGCCATCGGCAATCTGCTCATCGAGGGCATCTGGCAGCAGTTCGACGCCGTGCAGGGACTCGATATGGTCGCCGGACTGCTCAATGTCTGCGGACGGGTGCTGCCGATGTCACTCGAATCCCTCACCATCGAAGCCGATGTCATCGGTGCCGATCCGCTGCACCCGGATGAACCGGTGGTGGTGCAGGGTCAACATGAGGTGGCCGTCACCTCGGGCGATGTGGCCGCCGTGCGGCTGGTGCCGGCCAATCCGCCCGCCTGCCCCGAAGCTATCGCCTCGGTGCACGATGCCGACTACATCGTCTTGGGCCCCGGGTCGTGGTTCACGTCGGTGCTGCCGCACCTGTTGGTGCCCGAGCTTGCCGAGGCAATCGTCAGCTCGTCGGCCCACCGGATACTGACCCTCAACATCGAGCCGGAGGAAGAGACCAAAGGCATCGGTGCCGCCCAGCATCTGGAGATCCTGGCCGAACACGCTCCGCGATTGCGCTTCGACGCCGTGGTCGCCGATAGCAGTTTCGGGGCCGACGACCGGAATCTGCGTACCTTCGCCGGGGTGCTCGGTGCTGAGCTGGTAGTGGCGGATCTGCGCTGCTGCGACGGCAGCGCCCGGCACGATCCTCAGCGGTTGGCGGCGGTGTTCCGCCAGGTCATGGGCAGTTGACCGCAGGACGTGCGCACGGGCTCCGTTCGCTCCACCCTTTCGACCAGACGATTGTGGGATGATGCCAAAGTGGCTTTGACGCAGCAGGTGAAATCAGAACTGGCGACCGTGCGTGTCCAGAAGCCCGAGACCCGCGCTGCCGAACTGGCCACCATGCTCCGGTTTTCGGGCGGTCTGCATGTGGTGAGCGGGCACATCGTGATCGAGGCCGAGCTTGACAGCGGCGCCGCCGCGCGCCGGCTGCGCCAGGCCATCACCGACCTGTTCGGCTACGACTGCGAGGTGCTGGTGCTGGCCGGTTCCGGCATCCACCGCACCACCCGCTACGTGCTCCGCCTGACACGCCAGGGGGAGGCCTTGGCCCGCCAGACCGGCCTGATCGACTCCCGTGGGCATCCCGCCCGCGGGCTGCCCGCTCAGGTCGTCGGTGCCGGTATCAGTGAACAGGTCGCAGTATGGCGCGGCGCGTTTTTGGCCCGCGGCTCATTGACCGAACCCGGACGATCCATGGCTCTCGAGATCACCTGCCCCAGCTCGGAAGCCGCGTTGGCGCTGGTCGGGTCGGCCCGCCGGCTCGATATCGCGGCGAAAGCACGTGAGGTGCGCCAGGTCGACCGGGTCGTCGTCCGTGATGGGGACGCGATCGCCGCGCTGCTCACCCGGATGGGCGCCCACGCCTCCGTGCTGGCCTGGGAGGAGAGCCGGGTGCGCCGCGAGGTGCGGGCATCGGCGACCCGGCTGGCCAACTTCGACGACGCGAACCTGCGGCGTTCCGCCCGGGCTGCGGTGGCCGCCGGTGCACGTGTCGAGCGCGCGCTGGAGATCCTCGGCGACGAGGTGCCCGACCATCTGAGGCAGGCCGGGCTGTTGCGGCTCGAACACAAGCAGGCCAGCCTTGAAGAGCTCGGGCAGCTACACGATCCGCCGCTGACCAAGGACGCGATCGCCGGGCGTATCCGCCGGCTGCTGGCGATGGCCGACAAAGCTGCTGCTGAGCAAGATATCCCGTCCACTCAGGCAGCTTTGACCCCGGAAATGCTGGACGAAGAGTAGTCATCGCAATATCGTTGAAGCACCATCCCCGGGCCGTTACTTCAAACGCTGACGTTCGGTACGATAGATGGCGACCATTCAGTCTGAAATAGTGCCCCGGCACAGTATCTCTGAAGGAGATCGAATATATGACCGTCAAGGTTGGCATCAATGGCTTCGGCCGCATTGGCCGCAACTTCTACCGCGCTGCCAAGGAGCAGGGCGCGGATCTGGAGATCGTGGCAGTCAATGACCTGACTGACACCAAGACTCTGGCTCACCTCCTCAAGTACGACTCGATTCTTGGCCGCTACAAGGGCACCGTTGAGCACGACGACTCCTCGATCATCGTTGATGGCAAGGCCATCAAGGTTCTCGCCGAGCGTGACCCCGCCAACCTGCCATGGGGTGACCTGGGTGTTGAGATCGTCGTCGAGTCGACCGGTTTCTTCACTGACGGCACCAAGGCGAAGGCCCACATCGATGGCGGCGCCAAGAAGGTCGTTATCTCCGCCCCCGGCAAGAACGTTGACGGCACCTTCGTCATCGGCGTGAACGATGACAAGTACGACCCGGAGACCGACAACATCATCTCCAACGCCTCCTGCACCACCAACTGCCTCGCGCCGCTGGCCAAGGTCCTGCAGGATGCCTTCGGCATCGAGCGTGGCATCATGACCACGATCCACTCCTACACCGGTGATCAGCGTCTGCTGGACGCCCCGCACAGCGACCTGCGTCGCGCTCGCGCTGCGGCCCTCAACATGATCCCCACCAAGACCGGTGCCGCTCAGGCTGTTGCTTTGGTCATCCCGGAACTCAAGGGCAAGTTCGATGGTCTGGCCGTTCGCGTGCCGACCCCGACCGGTTCGCTCACCGACCTGACCTTCATCCCCGGCCGCGAGGTCACTGTTGAAGAGGTCAACGCCGCTGTCAAGGCTGCCGCCGAGGGCCCGCTCGAGGGCATCCTGGCGTACACCGAGGATCCGATCGTCTCGACCGACATCGTCGGCGACCCGCACTCGAGCATCTTCGATGCCTCCGAGACCAAGGCCATCGGCAACCTGGTCAAGGTGCTGAGCTGGTACGACAACGAGTGGGGCTACTCCAACCGCCTGGTCGACCTCACCGAACTGGTCGCCAGCAAGCTCTGATCGGGCCTACAACCTAGGTCGTGAATAGCAAGGGGGGCGTGTCGGCAGTCTGCTGGCACGCCCCCGTTTTCTTCCCACCCGTCATCACCACAAAGAAGAGGATCCACTGTGCGATCAGTGAATGAACTGCTGGACAATGTTCGCGGCAAGCGTGTCGTCATCCGCTGTGACTTCAACGTGCCGCTCGACGGCGACGTCATCACCGATGATGGCCGCATCAAGGCTGCCCTGCCGACCCTGACCAAGCTTCGTGACGCCGGTGCACGCGTCACCGTGCTCGCCCACCTGGGGCGCCCGAAGGGTCAGGTCAACCCCAAGTACTCGCTGGCCCCTGTGGCCAAGCGGCTCGGCGAACTTCTCGGTGCCGAGGTCAAGCTGGCAGCCGACGTGGTGGGTCCGTCGGCTCAGGAGCTGTCGGCCTCGCTCACCGATGGCCAGATCTGCCTTGCGGAGAACGTCCGCTATGAGCCGGGCGAAGAGTCCAAGATCGATGCCGAGCGGGCCGCGCTGGCCGCTCAGTACGCCAAGCTCGGCGATATCTACGTTTCAGACGGCTTCGGTGTCGTGCACCGCAAGCAGGCGTCGGTCTACGACATCGCCAAGCTGCTGCCCGCCTATGCCGGCGAACTGGTCGCCAAAGAGGTCGAGGTGCTGAGCAAGCTCACCACCAACCCCGATCGTCCGTTCACCGTCGTGCTGGGCGGCGCCAAGGTCGCCGACAAGCTCGCGGTGATCGACAACCTGCTCAAGGTCGCCGACGCGCTGGTGATCGGTGGCGGCATGGCCTACACCTTCCTGGCCGCCAAGGGCTACCCGGTCGGCAATTCGATCCTCGATGCGTCCAAGGTCGAGGTCTGCGCCGAGTACCTCAAGACGGCGTCCGCCGAGGGCAAGAAGATCGTGCTCCCGGTCGACGTCCGGGTGTCCGACGGCATGGATTTTGCCGCCCGCAAGGTGATCGGTGAGGTCGAGGTCGTCCCGGCCGACCAGATTCCGGCCGGCAAGGAAGGCCTGGACATCGGTCCCGAATCCGAGAAGCTGTTCGCCGACACCGTGCGCTCGTCCCACACGGTCTTCTGGAACGGTCCGGCCGGTGTCGCCGAGATCCCCGCCTTCGCCGAAGGCACGGCCGCTGTCGCCAAGGCGCTGACCGAGGTCGATGGCCTGACCGTGATCGGTGGCGGCGACTCGGCCGCAGTGGTCCGCGAACTAGGTTACGCGGACGATCAGTTCGGCTGGATCTCCACCGGCGGCGGTGCCTCGCTGGAGTACCTCGAGGGCAAGGAACTGCCCGGCCTGGCCGTTCTCGAAGAATCCGCGAAGGGGGAGTGACCATCATGAGCCGTACTCCGATCATGGCTGGCAACTGGAAGATGAACCTCAACCACATCGATGCAGTCGGGCTCGTCCAGAAGCTGGCGTGGACATTGGCCGACGAGCGCTACGACACCGCTCAGTGCGAGGCCGTGGTGATCCCGCCGTTCACCGGCATCCGCAGCGTTCAAACACTGATCGACGGCGACAAGCTGCCGCTCAAGCACGGTGCGCAGGATCTGTCTCCCCACGACGATGGCGCCTACACCGGTGACATCTCGGCCGACATGCTGGTCAAGCTCGACTGCAGCTATGTGGTCGTCGGACACAGCGAACGCCGCGAATACCACGCCGAGACCGATGAGATCGTCAACGCCAAGGCCGCCAAGGCGCTGTCGAAGGGCCTGATCCCGATCATCTGCGTCGGTGAGGGTCTCGATGTGCGTAAGGCAGGCAGGCAGGTCGCCCACACGGTTGCTCAGGTGACCGGGGCCCTGGCAGGTCTGTCGGCTGCAGATGTGGCGAGCCTGGTGATCGCCTACGAGCCCATCTGGGCGATCGGCACCGGCGAGGTAGCCACTCCCGCCGATGCTCAGGAGGTCTGTGGGGCGATCCGCAAAGCTGTCGCCGAGCTCTACGACGAGGCGACCGCCGAGGCCGTCCGCATCCAGTACGGCGGCTCGGTGAAGTCGTCCAATGTCGTCGACATCATGGCCCAGCCCGATGTCGATGGCTGCCTGGTGGGCGGCGCCAGTCTGAAGGCCGAGGAGTTCGCCAAGATCGTGCTCTTCTACCAGAAGGCCTGACCGAACCCGGCAATCAACGCGACGGCGGTGGTGGTGGTAGCTGTGATGGCGCCACCGCCACCGCCGTTTGGCATGCATGATCATCGTGGTGGTTGTCGTTGCACCGCTGATTCGGGTGCCAGGCGGTGGTGAGATACAATCTCCCCCGTGACTCTTGTACCGCTGATGACGTGGCCGGTGTTGACTCTGTCGATCGTGCTGAGCGTTCTGAGCGTGATCCTGACCGGCTTCATCTTGCTGCACAAGGGGCGTGGTGGTGGATTGTCGGATCTGTTCGGCGGCGGAATGACCACCGGCATGAGCGGCACTTCGGTAGCCGAGCGCAATCTCGACAGGTTGACGATCATCGTCGCCGGGCTTTGGCTGTTGTGCATCGCCGGGTTGCTGGTCTTGTACAGCACCGGAGCCGGTGCCTGATCCGGACGCCGTCCATTTACTCGTTGGTTAGGGGAACAAAGCTGTGAGTGGTGGCAACGCCATAAGGGGTAGCCGTATCGGTGCCGGTCCGATGGGAGAGGCCGAGCGGGGCGATTCAGCGCCGCGCACCCGGGTGAGCTTCTACTGCGCCAACGGTCATGAGACACGTCCTGCGTTCGCCATGGACGCCGAGATTCCCGAGCAGTGGGAGTGCATTCGCTGCGGGCTACCGGCCAGCACCGATCAGCAGAACCCGCCGCCCCCGCCGAAGAACCTGCCCTACAAGACGCATCTGGCCTACGTGAAGGAGCGTCGCAGCGACGAGGAGGCCGTGGCGATTCTGGCCGAGGCCCTCGACGGTCTGCGTAGCCGCCGCGCCCGGGGCGAAGTCATCTACTGAGCCATCGGCGGCGGCGGTTGCTGATTCAGAAACGGCAGTGGTAGTACGGCAGTTTCGACGCAGCGCCGCGGTCGAGGAACCAGTACGTCGCCGAGGCGCCATGCACCAGCCCGGCCGGTAACAGCGGGTCGTGATGCACCACGGCCCGCGCCACCACATCGGCCTTCTCCTCACCCGAGGCCAGCAGCCAGATCTCATTCGATTTGTTGAACGTCTTCAGTGTGAGCGTGATTCGCTCGCTCGGCTCGATCGGGGCATTCGTCACACCGACCACGCTCAGGTGCGTCTCCGACTGCACCTGAAGACTGGGATGGTTCGGATAGATCGACGCGACATGCCCGTCGACGCCCAGACCCAGCAGGCAGATGTCGAAGGTGACGTCGGCCAGCTCCTTGGAATAGGCATACGCGGCCTCGTCGGAGTCCATCGTCCCTGTGCTGCTCGGCATCGGGTGCACCTGCGAGGGGACGAACGGTAGTGTTCTGGCCAGCACGGTCAGAGCTCTGGTCGCGTTGCGCATCTGGTCGGTGGTCGGCACATAGCGTTCGCTGGTCCACCACAGTTCGAGGCGGCTGGGATCCAGCGGGGTCGCCTGCGCCAACCTCGCCAGGGACTCGTAGAGAGCCAGGGCGGTCGTGCCACCGGTCAGGGCCAGGTGGACGCGCTCCTTCTGCTGCTGCAGTTCCGAGAGCCGCTTGGCGAGCCGTCCAGCCATGCTGACGGTCAGTTCGTCCAAGCTGCGGTATCGGTAGATGCGTTGCAGGCTCACGGCTTAACTCTGCTCCTCGGTGGCCATGAATGCCATCAAATGATCGAAGGCCTCGTCTCCGCTCAATCGGGAAAGCTCCTCGGAAAGCAACTGCGGCACGGTGCGCCGGGCCAGCGCCACTCGCCGGTCGGGCTGGCCGGGCAGCGAAAGCGACGCCTCGATCGGGGAGAACCGCTGCAAGACGACATCGCCTGCCTCGGTGACCAGTTTGACCATGTGCAGGCCGGGATAGCTACTCACCGCATCGGGACGCAGCACCGGCACCTGGAGGCGCATCCTCAGCCACGCTGCGAGAAGCTCGCTTGGGGCCGATGACAGCGGACCGACGACTTCGGCTGACGTCACCGTTGAGCGGACCTGATTGAGCGCGGCGACCAGCAGAGCACGCCAGCGGGTCAGCCGTGTCCAGCTCAGATCGGTGGTTCCGGGCTGATGACTGCGGGCGAGCTCATAGACCGTGGCCATGGGATCATCGGTGGTCATCGAGTCCACGATCTTCCGGTGGGCGAGCGCGGACAGATCGCAGCGTGCCGGATCGCCGGGCACCAGATCGCGCGACCAGATCACCACGGGCAGTTCCGATAGCAGCAGCGGCAGCAGCACCGAGTCGGCGTGTTGGTCGACCTCTCCGGCGAATTCCAGCGTGATGACCTCGGCCGCGGATTGCTCGGTCTGGATCTCGGCGTTCAATCCGACATCGTTGTGCATGCCGCGAATGGCCACCAGGATCCGCGATGGATGCAACTCGCCGGCGGCCTGGGCGCCCTCCATGGCCTGCTCGTAGCCCTCGGCCGTGGTATTGACGACCAGCGTCAGCACCAGGCCCGACTTGGCCGGGGCCTTGCCTTCCATCCGGAGCCGGTACAGCGTCTCGTTGATTTCGTGGGCATCGGTGTTCTCAAGTCTGATACTCATCTGCACTCCTAAGGACGCCGCCAGGCGAACCCATCGCGGGCCAGCATCTCCTGGGATCCGTGCGGACCCCACGTGCCGGCCGGATACTGCTCGGGCTGGCCGGCCTGCGCCCAAAGCTCCAGCACCGGATCCAGGATCTGCCAGGACAACTCCACCTCGCGCTGGCGCGGGAACAGCGGCGGATCGCCCAGCAGCACGTCCAGAATCAGCCTTTCGTAGGCCTCCGGGCTCGACTCGGTGAACGAACCGGAATAGGAGAAGTCCATGCTGACCTGCCGGATCTCCATCTGGGTGCCCGGCACCTTGGCGCCGAAATTCATCTCGATGCCCTCATTGGGCTGAATCCGCAGCACCAGCGAGTTCACCCCGAGCGCCTCGATATCGGGCTGGCTGAATGGCATGTGCGGTGTGCGCTTGAAGTTCAGTGCGATCTCGGTGACCCGCCGCGGCGCTCGCTTCACCGTGCGCAGATAGAACGGAACTCCGGCCCAGCGCCGCGAGTCGATGTCGATCCGCATGGCGGCATAGGTTTCGGTTCGCGACTCCGGGTTGATGCCGTCCTCTTCCAAGAAGCCGCGGACCAGTCGTCCGCCCTGCCAGCCGGCCGCGTACTGGCCGTTCGCGCTGTGCACGTCGAGGCGATCGGGCACCTTCGCGGCCTCCAGCACCTTCTCCTTCTCACGCCGCAGGTCATGGGGGTCGAAGGTGTTCGGCTCCTCCATGGCGGTGAGTGCCATCAGCTGGAAGAGGTGGTTCTGGATGACGTCGCGCGCCGCGCCCACCCCGTCGTAGTAGCCGGCCCGGCCGCCGATACCGAAGTCCTCGGCCATGGTGATCTGCACGTCGGAGACGAAGTTCCGGTTCCACACCGGCTCGTACATCATGTTGGCGAAGCGGAACGCCAACAGATTCTGCACCGTCTCCTTGCCCAGGTAGTGATCGATGCGGAAGACCGATTCGGCGGGGAACGCTGCCGAAACCACCCGGCTCAACTCGGTCGAGCTCGCCAGATCGTGCCCGAACGGCTTCTCGATGATCGCCCGTTTCCAGCCGTGGGTCTGGTCGGTCATGCCGTGCGCGTTCAGTTGCTCGATGACCTGTTCGAAGTTCTTCGGCGGGATCGACAGGTAGAAGGCGTGATTGCCGTCGGTGCCGTGCTCGCGATCGAACCGATCAAGAGTCTTCTTGAGCCGGATGAAGGCATTCGCGTCGTCGAAGGTGCCCTGGACGAAGTCGATGCCGCCCACCAGCTGGCGCCAGACCTCGGCGCGGAACGGCGTGCGGGAGTTCTGCCGAACGCTGGTGGCCAGCTGCTCGATGAACTGCTCTTTCGTCCAGTCGCGGCGGGCGAAACCGACCAGTCCGAAGCCCGGGGGGAGCGCGCCGTGATTGGCGAGGTCGTAGATGGCCGGGATGAGCTTCTTACGCGCGAGATCGCCGGTGACTCCGAAGAGCACGAGCACACTCGGACCGGCCAATCGCGGCAGCCGCCTGTCCGCACTGTCGAGCAGCGGATTCGTCCACGTTGCGTCCACAACACCTCCAGGAGTTGCCCATCGTCCAGCCGTTTCCATGAAGCCACGCATGGCCCGTGGGGCGAACCCACTCTACCGGTCGCGGCGGCTCCGGCCGCGGGTATTCAGCCCACCGCAGATTGCGCCGATCGGACGACCGCTTCATAGAGCCGGTCGAGCTGCAGCTGACGGCGATCGTAGAACTCCACGCAATGGGGGCCAGGACGCAGCGCTGCTGCGGTCTGCACGGCGGTGCGCTCGATGCCGGGCGCCACCACATCCAGTGCGATGCGGGCATTGCCGAGCAGGGTCGACCGTTTGATATTGACCGCCACCAGCTCGAGGCTCAGCCCGTCGGTCATCACCGTCAACAGCCCGGGCGCCTCGGCGGCCACCCGGCCGCCCACCCGGGCGCTCGCGATCGGCCCACCGACCTGGACCAGCTGATCGATGATGCGCTGGAACGACCAGACGATGCCCTCCAGGACACCGCGGTACAGCTCGAGTGCGGAGGTGGAGAAATCCACATTGTGCAGAGTCGCCCGCGCCGACCCCACCCAGCCGGTCGAACGTTCACCGGTGAAGAACGGCAGCACCAGCGGGGTGATGGCACTCGGTGGCTCATGCAGCTGCGCCGCCACGATCGCATCGTCGGGCAGTCGCAACTCACGCATCATCCACTCGGTGGCGCGGCCGACATCGTTGACTGCACCGCCGATCAGGGAGTGCTGCGAATCGACCCGATAGCTCCACAGGCCGCGCGGCAGGTCCAGGCCGCCGGTGCCCACAGGATCGTCCACCAGCATTCGCATCGCGCCCGAGGTGGCCAGCGAGATCACCGGGCTGCCGGACGCGTCGCCGATGCCACAGGTGGCCGCATAACCGTCACCGATGGGGGCACACCAATGCGCCTGCTTGAGACTCGGCCACAGCTTGCGTGCCTTCGAGCCCTTCTGTGGGCTCAGGCCGTCGGCAGGATCGGCGATCCGGTTGAGTTGATCCTCGGTGATGCCGGCGAGCTCCAGCATGGCAGGCGCCCACTGCCCGGTGTGCCGGTTGAGCAGACCGCCCCAGGCAGCCACCGAGGTGCCGGCGGCGGTGTCGCCGAGCAGCCGCAGCCAGACGTATTCGCCGAGTGACATCCAGCGGGTCACCGTGGCGACGGTGGCCGGTTCGGTGCGAGCCAGCCAGCGCAGCCGGGCGGGCAGGTAGCTCGCGTGGAAACGGCAGCCGGTGAGCGCCTGAATCCGGTCCTCGTCCACCTCGGCGCGCAGCAGTGCCACCTCGTCGGCGCACCGGTTGTCGTTGTAGTTGAAACAAGGAGTGACCGCTGCGCCCTGAGCGTCCACCCCCACCAGCGAGGATGCGAAGGTATCCAGCGACACCGCGGCGACCGGATGACCCACCGTCAGATCCACCAGCTGGTCGATCAGCTGGGTGACCTCGCGGACGATCTGGTCGGGGTCGATGATCGACGTGCCGTCGGCCCGGGTGGTGAAGGCATGCGGGACCTTGGCCCGCGGACGCACCGGAGAACCGTTGGCGTCATAGATGGCGCCTCTGCTGGCGGTCGAGCCCACGTCCAGGGCGAGCACCAGTGGGTGCCGAGCACGTCCGAGCATGATCTCGAAGCTAGGGCTTGCCATGGTGGTGAGCTTAGGGCCTGGACGCGGTGCCACGATCGGGCGTAAAGCTCGTGGACAGTACGCCGGCAGTGAAAACGATCCCGAAGTTTGGTTAGGAAGCCCTAAGGCGATTCAAGACAGTTTGGTTTTCTGATCATATTTAGACAACATGGAACGCGTGGAAATCGAAAACCGTGCCGAGATGACCAGCCAGCCTGGCAGCCAGGCTGCGGCCACTGATGCCTCCACTCGCCAGCGGGTGCTGGACCTGCTGCTTGAGCGCGGGACGATGACAGCCGCGGAGTTTGCCGATGCGCTGTCGCTGACCGCCGCCGGAGTACGCCGTCATCTGATCGCGTTGGTTGACAGCGGTGAGATCACGACCATTGAACAGAGCGGACCTCGCGGTCGCGGGCGTCCAGCAAGTGTCTACCAGCTGACCGCGGACGGGCGCAAAGGCTTCGGCCAGGCCTACGACGATCTGGCGCTGAGCGCGCTGGCCGAACTCGTAGCCATCGCCGGGCCGGATGCGATCGGCCGCTTCGCCGAACGGCGGCTGGCAGATCTTGAGGACGACTACCGCCGTCGCCGGGGAACCGACCCCGACAAGGACCCGATGGAAGTACTGGCCGAGGCGCTCAGCGCGGCCGGCTATTTCGCCGAGACCGCGGCCGGCGGCGAACTCTGCCAGCACCACTGCCCGGTAGTCGATGTGGCTACCGAGTACCCACAGCTTTGTGATGCCGAGACCAGCGTTTTCGCCCGTCTGCTCGGCTCCGATGTTTCCCGGTCGGCCACGATCGCCCATGGCGCTCAGGCCTGCCGTCTTCACGTTGGCGGCCCAACGCCGCTGCCGAACCCCGTTTCTGCCCTAGCAGATCGAAAGGTGAACGCATGACGACCGATATCAAGCCCCAGGCATCCGAGCAGCCGACCCAGTCCGAACAGATCGAGGCCCTGTCGCAGTACCGCTTCGGCTGGCATGATTCCGATGCGGCCGGCGCGACAGCCAAGCGCGGGTTGGACGATTCCGTGGTCCGCGGCATCTCTGCCCTGAAGAACGAGCCCGAATGGATGCTGCAGCGCCGGCTGAAGGCACTCAAGCTGTTCGAGCGTAAGCCGATGCCCACCTGGGGTGCCGATCTCAGCGAGATCAATTTCGACACGATCAAGTACTACGTGCGCTCCACCGAGCGCCAGGCCAACAGCTGGGAAGAACTGCCCGCCGACATCAAGAACACCTACGACCGCCTCGGCATCCCCGAGGCCGAGAAGGCACGTCTGGTCGCCGGTGTGGCGGCCCAGTACGAGTCCGAAGTCGTCTACCACAAGATCAACGAGGAGCTGGAGCGCCAGGGCGTCATCTTCCTGGACACCGATACCGGCCTGAAGGAATACCCGGAGATCTTCGAGGAGTACTTCGGCTCGGTTATCCCGGCCGGCGACAACAAATTCGCCGCGCTGAACACGGCGGTCTGGTCGGGCGGCTCGTTCATCTACGTGCCGAAGGGCGTGCACGTCCAGATTCCGTTGCAGGCCTACTTCCGGATCAACACCGAGAACATGGGCCAGTTCGAGCGCACGCTGATCATCGCCGACGAGGGCTCCTTCGTCCACTATGTCGAGGGCTGCACGGCGCCGATCTACAAGACCGACTCGCTGCACGCCGCAGTCGTCGAGATCATCGTGAAGAAGCACGCCCGGGTGCGGTACACGACCATCCAGAACTGGTCGAACAATGTGTACAACCTGGTCACCAAGCGTTCGACGGTCGACGAGGGCGGCACCATGGAGTGGATCGACGGCAACATCGGGTCCAAGGTCTCCATGAAGTACCCGGCGGTCTGGCTGATGGGTCCCCACGCCAAGGGCGAGACCTTGTCGATCGCATTCGCCGGTGAGGGCCAGCATCAGGACACCGGCTCGAAGATGGTGCACTGTGCGCCCTACACCTCGTCGACCATCGTGTCGAAGTCGGTCTCGCGCAGCGGTGGGCGTTCGTCCTACCGAGGCCTGGTGGAGGTGCAGCCGGGTGCCCGGCACTCCTCGTCCAGCGTCAAGTGCGATGCGTTGCTGGTCGACAACATCTCCCGCACCGACACCTACCCGTATGTCGATGTCAAGGAAGAAGACGTCTCGATGGCACACGAGGCCACGGTCTCGAAGATCAGCGAGGACCAGCTCTTCTACCTGATGCAGCGTGGGCTGAGCGAGGACGAGGCCGCCGCGATGGTCGTGCGCGGATTCGTCGAGCCGATCGCCCGCGAACTGCCGATGGAATACGCACTTGAGCTCAACCGGCTGATTGAGCTGCAGATGGAGGGTGCAGTCGGCTGATGGCAGCCGCCGCAATCCACCAGGAACAGAACCAGGAGGCTTTCATCAGTTGAGCACCACCATCACCCGCTCCGAACCCCGCGTCGTCAGTGTCAGCGGCGCGTTCACCTCACACCTGCACCCGACCCCGTCGTGGCAGTTGACCGATCACACCGTGCCCACCGGGCTCGAGGAGAACTGGCGATTCACCCCGGTCAAGCGGTTCAAGCCGCTGATGACCGACGGGCCGTTCGGCCAGATCTCCGTCACCACGACGCTGCCCGAAGGCGTCACCAGCCGGACGATCGACGCGGCGGCCGCCAAGGATCTCTCGTTCGACCCGCCGGTCGACCTGGTGGCGGCCAAGGCCGTCCAGGCCGAGCAGGCGCTGCTGATCGAGGTGGCCCCGCAGGCCGTGCTTGATGCACCGGTGGTCATCACCACCGACGGCAGCGACGAACTGGCCGCCTCCCACATGATCATCACCGTCGGTCATCACGCCGAGGCCACGATCGTGCTGCAACGCACCGGGGTATCCCGGCTGGCGTCGAAGGTCGAGGTACAGGTCGACGAAGGCGCCCGCGTCGATGTCATCACCGTCCAGGACTGGGCGACCGGCGCAGTCCACGGCGGTCAGTACTCGATCCGGATCGGCCGGGACGCCAAGGTGCGCTCCTTCCAGGCCACCATCGGGCAAGGCGATGTGCGGCTGGTGGAGCGGGTCGAGTACGCCGGGCCCGGCGGCGAGCTCAACCAGCTCGGCATCTACTTCGTCCAGTCGGAGCAGCACGTCGAACACCGGCTGCTGGTCGACCACAACCACCCGAACACTGTCAGCCTGGTCGACTACCGCGGCGCCCTGCAGGGTGCGGGTGCGCATTCGGTGTGGATCGGCGATGCGCTGATCCGCAAGACCGCGGTCGACATCAACACCTATGAGACCAACAAGAACCTCATGCTCACCGAGGGTTGCCGGGCCGACTCGGTCCCGAACCTGGAGATCGAGACCGGCGAGATCCGCGGCGCCGGGCACTCGAGTTCCACCGGGCGCTTCGACGCGAACCAGCTGTTCTATCTGCGCAGCCGTGGCATCCCCGAGGAGCAGGCCCGCCGCCTGATCGTCGAGGGCTTCTTCCTCGACATCATCCGCCGCATCGGCTTGCCCGAGATCGAGGCGCGTCTGGTCGAGGCACTGAACGTCCAGCTGGCCAGCATCGAGGATCTCTCGCACGACGCGTTGCTCAGCGAGGACGACCAAGCATGAGCCCGGTAGCCGTCGCCACGCTCGACGAGCTCTCGGATGTACCGCTGGGAGTTGACGTGCCCGGCAGCGATCTGGAGCTCGCGATCGTGCGCATCGGCGACGAGGTCTTCGCTATCGCCGACGAATGCAGTCATGGCAATGTCCGGCTCAGCGAAGGCGATGTCGACGCCGAGCACTGCACGATCGAATGCTATCTGCACGGTTCGATGTTCGATCTACGCACCGGTGCTGCACTCAATCTGCCGGCCGTACTGCCGGTGCCCGTCTATCCCTGTGTCATCGACGGCGATCAGATCCTCGTCGACATCGACCACCCGTCCACTCACCAGGAGAACTGAATCACCATGGCAGACCTTGTCATCACCGACCTGCATGTCGATGTCGAGACCGAATCGGGTCCCAAGCCGATCCTGCACGGGGTGAACCTGACCATCAAGACCGGTGAGATTCACGCCATCATGGGCCCCAACGGCTCCGGCAAATCGACCATGGCCTACGCGCTGGCGGGCCACCCCAAGTACACGATCACCTCGGGTTCGGCCACCCTCGACGGCGTCGAGCTCACCGGACTGAGCGTGGACGAGCGGGCCAAGGCCGGGCTCTTCTTGGCCATGCAGTATCCGGTCGAGGTTCCCGGCGTGTCCACCAGCAACTTCCTGCGCACCGCCAAGACCGCCCTGGACGGACAAGCGCCCAAGGTCCGCACCTGGCCGAAGGTCGTCAGCGGCGCGCTCACCCGGCTGGAGATGGACCCCGACTTCGCGACCCGTTCGGTCAACGAAGGCTTCTCCGGTGGCGAGAAGAAGCGCGGCGAGATCGTCCAGCTCGATGTGCTGAACCCGAAGGTCGCGGTGCTGGACGAGATCGACTCCGGCCTGGATATCGACGCCGTGCGTATCGTTGCCGACGGCATCAACCGCTACGCCGCCCAAGGCGACCGCGGCGTACTGCTGATCACCCACTACACGCGCATCCTGCGCTACATCGAGCCGACCCACGTGCACGTCTTCGTGAATGGGCAGATCGTCGAGTCCGGTGGCAAGGAACTGGCCGATGAGCTGGAGATCTCCGGCTACGACAAGTACGTGAAAGCCGTTCACGCCTGATGTGGAACTCCGCCGCTATCCGTGCTGATTTCCCGATTCTCGACAGGGAAATCAACGGGCACCCGCTGGTCTATCTCGACTCGGCGAACACCTCGCAGAAACCCCGCGAGGTCGTCGAGGCTGTGGAGGCGCACTACCTGCGCCACAACGCCAACGTCGCCCGCGCCATGCACACGCTGGGGGCCGAGGCCACGGCAGCATTCGAAGGTGCCCGGGTGAAGGTGGCGGAGTTCGTCCACGCTCGCTCGTCCGATGAGATCATCTTCACCAAGAACGCCTCCGAGGCGCTCAACCTGGCCGCCTATACCCTCGGCCGCCGGCTGAAGCCCGGCGATGAGGTCGTCATCTCGGTGATGGAGCACCATTCGAATCTGGTGCCCTGGCAGCTGGCTTGCCAGGCGAGCGGGGCGACCCTGCGCTGGTTCGACATCACCGACGACGGCCGGCTCGATCTGGAAGCGGCACAGCGCGACGGGCTGATCAACGAACGGACGAAAGTCGTCTCGGTCGCCTGGGTCAGCAACGTACTGGGCACTATCAACCCGATCCGCCAGATCGCCGACTGGGCCCACTCGGTCGGCGCGATCATGGTGGCGGACGGTTCGCAAGGCGTTCCGCAGCGGGCCACCGACGTGACGGCTCTCGGGGTGGATCTGCTGGCCTTCACCGGTCACAAACTCTGCGGTCCCACCGGCATCGGTGTGCTGTGGGGTCACTACGACCTGCTCGAGCAGCTGCCGCCCTTCCTCGGCGGCGGCGAGATGATCGAGGTCGTCCGGATGGAGGGCTCGACCTATGCGCCTCCGCCGCATCGCTTCGAGGCCGGCACACCGCCGATCGCTCAGGCGGTCGGGCTGGGAGCGGCCATCGACTATCTGAACCGCATCGGGATGGATGCTCTCGCCGCTCACGAGACCGAGATCACCGCGCACATGCTGGACGGTCTCGGCGCGCTGGACGGGGTCCACATTCTCGGCCCCGCCGAGGCGGTGGACCGTGGCGGCGCGGTGTCGTTCGTCGTCGACGGCGTGCACCCGCACGATCTGATGCAGTTGCTCGACAGCCGCGGCGTGGCCGTGCGTGGCGGGCATCACTGCGCGGCTCCGCTGCACAAGCGGCTGGCGGTGCAGAGTTCTTCACGTGCGTCCGGCTATCTCTACACCACCCCAGAGGAAGTGGATGCGCTGGTGGAGGCCGTCGCTTGGGGATATGACTTCTTCAACTCCCGCGCCAGGAGGTCACTGTGAGCGTTGAACAGCTGTATCAAGACATCATCATCGATCACTATCGGGAGAAGCATCATTCAGGGCTGCGTGCCCCGTTCGGTGCCGAGGTCCATCACGTCAATCCCAGCTGCGGTGACGAGGTCACGCTACGGGTGAGCATGGACGGCGACACGATCGGTGATGTCTCCTACGATGCGGAGGGATGCTCGATCTCGCAGGCATCCACCTCGGTGATGTGCGATCTGGTGATCGGACGCGACGTCGCCGACTCGATGGCATTGTTCGACGAGTTCCGCGACATGATGGAGAGCCAGGGGCGGATCGAGCCCGACGAGGACCGGCTGGAGGACGGCATCGCATTCGCCGGTGTCGCGCAGTTCCCGGCGCGCGTCAAGTGCGCCATGCTCGGCTGGTCGGCACTGCGCGATGCGCTGATCCGGGCCGGCGTCGAGCTGCCCGCTTCGCGCGATGACAAGGAGTGACATGACCAATCCGTCTGATCTGGTGAGAGACGAGTTGCCCGGCGACCCGGTGCCCGCCACCTGGGCGACGGCCACCGCGGAGCAGAAGAAGCTCGTCATCCTCGAGGCGCTGAAAGAGGTCGTCGACCCCGAACTGATGGTGAACGTCGTTGACCTGGGGCTGATCTACGACGTGCTCATCGATGACGATCTCAATGTCACGCTTGAGATGACGCTGACCAGCCCGGCCTGCCCACTGACCGATCAGATCGAGTGGGAAGCCCAGGCGGTGCTCGGCCAACTCGCCCGCAGTGTCACCATCAACTGGGTGTGGATGCCGCCGTGGTCGATCGACCTGATCACCGACGACGGACGCGAGCAACTCCAGGCACTCGGCTTCATGATCTGAGCCCGGGTCGGGCACTCAGTAGCTCGACAGCGGGTATCTCTCGCGCACGACATAACGCACGCTCCCGTCGTCACCTTGCCCGAGCAGGGATTCGATCAGGACGATTTCGGTGACCGGCCAGGGTTCGATCGTGGTCGCGTCCAGCGCATCGATCTGTGGACGAGCATCGGCCGGGTGCCGGTAGCGCGCGATCGTCAGATGGCCGACGAAAGGTTCATCGGCAACGCTGATTCCTGCCCGCCGTGCGGCCGTGCGGCAGCCGCGGGCCAAGGCAGCGAGTTCGCCGCCCGGATCGTCGGCCCCCAGCCACAATGCCTTCGCCAGGCCTGGGGCCGGGAATGCGCCCGCGCCGGCCAGGCCCAGCCCGAATCGGGCAGTGGCAGCGGCGAGGTCGGTCAACAGCTCGTCCAGCCGGGTGTAGCCGGCGGCGTCGACTCGCGCCATGAAGGCGCAGGTCAGATGCCAGCCGGACGGCTTCGTCCAGCGGAGCTGGGGCCACCGGAGCCTGCCCGGTTCGAGCAGATCTTCCAGCCGGGCGACGGCTTGCGGCGGTGGTGTCACTGCGGTGAACATCCGCCGGACCGGATTCGAGGATGTGGTGCTACGAGATGCCATTGCCGACAGTCTAGGCAACTCGGTCATCGCAGGCCCGGGCCTCAGGCATTCTGCTGCCGATTGAGCGACGCGGCCCCCGTCGGCTGGCCACTGTGGTGCGGGGGAAAGCCGACGTGCCTCGTCCGGGGGTCTTGTTGCCGATGGTTTTTGCTCACAGGATCAAGGCGAGACACAATGGGCACGACTATGTTGCAGGCTACTGATCTTGAGGTCCGTGCGGGTGCACGGCTGTTGCTCGAACCCACGACCTTCCGGGTGAACCCCGGCGACAAGATCGGTCTGGTGGGTCGTAACGGCGCGGGCAAGACGACGATGATGCGGATCCTGGCCGGTGAAGGTATCCCCGCCGCCGGTCAGGTGACCCGGCGCGGCGAGATCGGTTATCTGCCGCAAGATCCCCGTGAGACCGATGTGGCGATGCTCGCCCGCGATCGGATCCTGTCGGCCAGGGGACTGGACACCATCTTGGTGCGCCTACGCAACTACGAGAAGCAGATGGCCGCCACCAGCGGCGATGAACAGCAGCAGGCGATGGCGTCCTACGCCCGCGCCGAAGCCGAGCTGATGGCCGCTGGCGGCTACGGAGCCGAAGCCGAAGCGGCACGCATCGCCGCGAACCTGGGGCTACCCGAGCGGGTGCTCGGCCAGCCGCTGCACGAGTTGTCCGGTGGTCAGCGCCGCCGCATCGAACTGGCGCGCATTCTGTTCAGCGCCGCCGACACGCTGCTGCTCGACGAGCCGACCAACCACTTGGATGCCGACTCGATCGTCTGGTTGCGCGACTTCGTCAAGACCTACGACGGCGGTGTGATGATGATCAGCCACGATGTCGGGCTGCTCGACCAGACCGTCACCAAGGTCTTCCACCTGGACGCCAACCGCACCACCCTCGATCAGTATTCGATGGGCTGGTCCACTTATCTTCAGCAGCGCCAGCTGGACGAGAAGCGTCGCAAGCGCGAACGCCAGAATGCCGAGCGCAAGGCCGCCCAGCTGCGGCTGCAGGCCGAGAAGCTCGGCGCCAAGGCGACCAAGGCGACGGCTGCGCAGAACATGGCCCGGCGCGCCGAGAAGCTGCTCGCCGCCACCGAGGGCGAGCGGGCTGTCGACAAGGTGGCCAAGATCACCTTCCCGAGCCCCGCGCCGTGCGGCAAGACACCGCTGATGGCCAAGGATCTCACCAAGAACTACGGCTCCCTGGAGGTCTTCACCGGCGTCGACCTGGCGGTCGACAAGGGCTCGCGGGTGGTCATCCTCGGGCTCAACGGTGCAGGCAAGACAACCCTGCTGCGGCTGCTGACCGGCATCGAGACACCCGACACCGGCGAAGTCGTGCCGGGCCATGGCCTCAAGCTCGGCTATTTCGCGCAGGAACACGACCTGCTGGACCCGCAGGCCAGCGTCCTGCAGAACATGATGCAGGCAGCGCCCGATCTCAATGAGACCGAGGCGCGCCGGGTGCTGGGCGGATTCCTGTTCTCCGGGGACGATGACCACAAGCCCGCCGGCGTGCTGTCGGGTGGCGAGAAGACCAGGCTCGCCCTGGCGACCCTGGTCGTTTCATCGGCCAACGTCCTGCTGCTCGACGAGCCCACGAACAACCTGGACCCGGCATCCCGCAAGGAGGTGCTGGACGCGATCCGTCGCTATGAGGGGGCGATCGTCCTGGTCACCCACGATGAGGGCGCGGTCGAGGCGCTGGAGCCGGACCGGGTGATCGTGCTGCCCGACGGGACCGAGGATCTGTGGAGTGAGGACTACGCGGAGCTGATCTCGCTGGCCTGACGCAGCGTTGGTGCAGGCCGTGGAGGCGGTGTTCGTGGGGGCCGACCGGCCCTGCGCGCGGTGCCCGATGACCGCGTCAGAGGCTGTTCCCAACTGATCGGCACCAAGATCATTGATTCGTTCCCAGCGTCGTTTAGCGCCGCTATTCTGAGATTCAGACCCTGCTTGAGAAAGGGGCGGGCCGATGAATCGTCTGAGTAAGGGCAAGCGCGTCAGCGGAGAATTGCGCAATGAAGTCCAGCAGTCGTTTGTCGAACGCTACGAGGCGGGCGAGTCGATCCGCTCGTTGGCAGCAGAATGCGGCCGTTCCTATGGCTTCGTTCAAGGACTGCTGAAGGACGCCGGTGTCACCTTCCGCCAGCGCGGGGGGGCCCGAAGTCCGAAGAAGGATACGGATGGCGAATCGGCGGCCGCTTCCATGGCAGCCAGTTGACGGTGCGGTCGGCGAGTTCGGATCACTCGAATTAGTATTGCCTAATTCGTTATCGTCAATCGGATTCATAGCTGCTGATTGCCACCGCCACTGTGGTGGTTAGTGCCCTGGGGAAATCACGGGCACCGTCATGAAATGCGTTCGGTCCCATACCCACCAGATCCGCAGTTGCGGCAGCGTCCAGATCGATGTCGAAGGTCAGTTCCTGTCGGGACACGAGTTCCAGTCCGGCGGCCGCGAAACTGGCGTCCAGGCGGGCCAACTTGTCGTCCTCGACATTGAGCAGCCCGAGGCGTGCCCGCAGTTGCGCCAGGTGCTGTGGCCGGGGCGCGACCACGACGACCTGCCCGCCGGTGGCCAGCACCCGAGCGAACTCCGGGGGATTGCGCGGAGCGAAGATACAGAGCAGCCGATCCAGGCTGCCGCTGCCGATCGGAAGCGTCTGCCAGGTGTCGGCCACTGCGCAGGCCATCATCCGGCGGGCGGCCCGCCGTGCGGCCGCCACCGAGATGTCCAGCCCCAGATGAGCCGGTGGGTGTGTCGCTGCCACGGCCGCGCCCAGGTAGTATCCCGGGCCGACCCCGACCTCAGCCAGCCGCCCGCCGGGCTCGCAGGCCGAACAGACCGCCTCCCGGATCGGCTGGTAGTAGCCGGCGGACAAGAACCGCTCACGAGCGGCGACCATCTCGGCTGTGTCGGCGTTGGCCGGCGCCGGGCCGCGCAGGAGATTGACATAGCCTTGCCGCGCGATGTCGAAGCTGTGGCCCCGTCCGCAGCGCAGCTGCCGGTGTTCGCGGGTCAGGGCATCCGCGCAGACCGGGCAGGTCAGCAATCCGATGGCGGCATCAATGGCTGGCATGGGTTCCATCTTGGCCCGCAGCCCAGGCACGAACCAGCAGGCGCGGACGAAACAGACAACGATGGCTGGCTGTTTTTGTGCCACTCACACCACCAACAACGGCAGCCGAACGATAGATTCACTGGAGTGAGCGAAACTGCCAATACTTCAAGCGGCCGTGTAGCCGTCATCACCGGCGCCGGACGAGGCATCGGTGCAGCGATCGCCGAGACCCTGCGGGACGCCGGATACCGCGTCGCCAGCTTCGATATCTCGGACGCCGCGCCTGAGGGTGTACTGGGCGTGGCCTGCAATGTCACCAACACAGAGTCGGTCGACGAGGCCTTCAAGAAGGTGGAGGCCGAGTACGGCCCGGTCGAGATCCTGGTCGCCAACGCCGGCATCACCCGTGACACCTTGCTGATGCGGATGAGCGACGAGGACTGGGAGAAGGTTCTCGACGTCAACCTGACCGGGGCCTACCGCGTCGTCCGCCGGGCTGTGCGCGGCATGGTCAAGCAGCGCTTCGGACGCATCGTCGCCACCAGCTCGGTGGTTGCGCTGCTCGGTTCGGCCGGGCAGGTGAACTATGCGTCCACCAAGGCCGGTCTCATCGGCATGGCCCGCAGCGTGGCCCGCGAGGTCGGCGGTCGCGGGATCACCTTCAACGTCGTCGCTCCCGGATTCATTCAGACCGCGATGACCGACGTGCTGGATGAGGCGACCCAGAAGTCGTACGCCGAGCGCATCCCGGTCGGCCGGATGGGCACTATCGCCGATGTTGCGCATGCGGTGAAATTCCTTGTCGAAGACGAAACCGGGTACATCACCGGGGCTGTGATCCCGGTTGACGGCGGCCTGGGAATGGGGCACTGACATGGGCATTCTCGAAGGCAAGAAGATCCTGGTCACCGGTGTGACCCTCAACACCTCCATCGCCTACTCGGTGGCGCGGATCGCCCAGCAAGAAGGCGCCGAGATCGTCGTCTCCAATTTCGGCCGCGGCATGGGGCTGACCCGCCGCGTGGTCAAGAAGCTCGACCCGGTGCCCGAGGTGCTCGACCTCAACGTGACCGACGCCGAACAGCTGGCCGCGCTGCCCGGTCAACTGCGCGAACTCGGCTTCGATCATCTGGACGGCGTGGTGCATTCGATCGCTTACGCGCACCCGGAGCGGGCACTCGGTGGGGCTTTCCTGACCACCGAATGGGACGACGTGGCGATGGCGGTCCAGACCTCCGCATACTCGCTGCAGTCGCTCACCATGGCGGTGCGCGAGTTGCTGGGACGCGGCTCGTCCATCGTCGGCCTGACCTTCGATGCCACCGTGAGCTGGCCGTCGTACGACTGGATGGGTGTCGCCAAGGCGGCCCTGGAGTCCACCAACAGGTACCTGGCCCGCTATCTCGGGCCGGATGGCATCCGCAGCAATCTGGTTGCCGCGGGCCCGGTCGACACCATCGCCAAGAAGGCGATCCCCGGTGCGAGCTCGTTCAACGACATCTGGGACGGGCGTGCCCCGCTCGGCTGGGACGCCTCGGACGCCACGCCGGTCGGCAAGGCCGTGGTGGCTTTGCTGAGCGACTGGTTCCCGGCAACCACCGGCACCATGGTGCACGTGGACGGCGGCCTGCACTCCACGGGAGCCTGATCTTGACAGTAGACGTCCTGGTCACCGTCATCACCGGCGTGCTGGTGGTGATCGGTGTGCTCGGGACGATCTTCCCGATCCTGCCCGGCAGCATCCTGGTGATCGCCGGGCTGCTGCTCTGGGCGATCGTGATCGGCGGGCCGATCGGCTGGACGGTCTTCGGGCTCGGCCTGCTGCTGTGCGGGGTGGGCATGACCGCCTCGACGCTGCTGACCGGCAAGCGCCTGAAGGGCCGCCAGATCCCCAACCGGTCGATCCTGATCGGCGCCGTGGTGGGCGTCATCGGTGCTTTCGTGATACCTGTGGTCGGGCTGTTCGTGGGCTTCATCGTGGGGCTCTTCGGCAGCGAGTGGTACCGGTTGCGTGAGCCGCGGCAGGCCTGGGATGCCTCAGTGGTGGCGATGAAATCAGTGGGGCTGGGCATGCTGATCGAGTTCAGCTGCGCCGGGTTGGCGGTCGCCTGCTGGACGGTCGGGATCTTCCTCTATTTCTGAGCGGGCAGGTTGAGCATCGATGACGATGAAACGGTAAGGTCGGGGGCATGGTTGCAGTAGCCGAATTGGCCGGAGTCAGCGTGCGGCGCGGAACCGCCCTTCTGCTACACGATGTGAACTTCAAAGTCGAGGAGGGCGACCGCTGGGTGATCATCGGCCCCAACGGAGCAGGCAAGACCACTCTGCTCGCTCTGCTCAGCACACAGATGCATCCGACCGCCGGTGTTGTCGAGGTGCTGGGCGAATATCTCGGCGCTGTCGATGTCTTCGAACTTCGTCCGCGTATCGGCGTGGCTTCCTCCTCGATCGCACACCGCATTCCCAACCGGGAGAAGGTCGCCGATGTCATCGTCTCGGCGTCCTACGGCGTGATGGGACGCTGGCGCGAGACCTATGAGGAGATGGACCACGCTCGGGCTCTCGAACTGATGCGGTTGATGCATGTGGAGGATCTGGCCGGGCGCACCTACGGCACCTTGTCGGAAGGCGAGCGCAAACGCGTCGAGATCGCCCGGGCGCTGATGACCGATCCCGAACTGCTGCTGCTCGACGAGCCCGGCGCCGGGCTTGATCTGCGCGGGCGTGAGATCCTGGTCAAGACATTGTCCGAGCTGTGCGAGGATCCGGACGCACCGACGATGGTGCTCGTCACTCACCACGTGGAGGAGATCCCCGAGGGCATCAGCCACGCGATGCTGATGGCGCACGGATCGGTGGTGGCCGCCGGCCCGATCGACGAGGTGCTCACCGACGAGAAGCTGACCGCAGCTTTCGGTATGCCTCTGCATATCACCAAGATCGACGGACGCTGGACCGCCCGGGCCGCCTAACCGATATCACACCCGATCAGCGGTTGGTCTCGTCCAGCCATTCCTCGGGCTTGCGCGCATAGCGGCTGGCCAGCGAACTGCACACCATCAGTTGCGCCTGGTGGAAGATCATCAGGGGCAGCACGATCATGCCGACCTGGGCCGCCGGGAACATCACCGAAGCCATCGGGACTCCGGTGGCCAAGGACTTCTTGGTGCCGCAGAACTGGATCGCGATCTGGTCGCGGCGGTTGAATCCCAGCCAACCGGCCACCATCCAGGTCAGCCACAGCATCAGCGGGAGTATCACCGCGATGGCCACGCAGATCATCGCGATGTCGCTGAGGCCGGTGCGCTGCCACAGTCCTTCGCGCACGCCCTGGCCGAAGGCACGGTAGACGACCAGCACGATCGATGCCTGATCGAACAGCTTGAGCTTGGGGTGGGCCATCACGAAGTCGGCCGTCCAGCGCCGTGAGAGCTGACCGAGCACGAACGGCAGCAGAATCTGCGCGGCGATGTCGAGAATGGAACTGGGGTCGAGGTGCATCCCCGTGGTGCTCATCAGCGAGATGGCCAGCAGCGGAGTGATGAAGACCCCGAGCAGGTTCGACATCGAGGCACTGATGATCGCGGCGGCGACGTTACCCCGGGCTATCGAGGTGAAGTTGATCGAGCTTTGCACGGTGGACGGCAGCAGGCAGATGTACAGCAGACCACGGTAGACGTCCTCGTTGATCAGCCCGGGCACCGCAACCCGTAACGCCAGCCCGACGATCGGGAAGGCGACGAAGGTGAACGCGAGGATCACCGTGTGCAGTCGCCAGTGCTTCAGCCCGGCCAGCGTCTCGGCGGGCTGGAGGCGGACACCGTAGAGGAAGAACAAGATGGCGATGGTGATCTTGGACGCCCAGTCGACGACCTCGACCCCGGCGCCGCGGGCCGGTAGGAAGGTGGCGAGCACAGCCGCGCTGACGATGGCGACCATGAAGTAATCGATGCGCCGCCACCAAGGCCTGCGCGTGAGGGCGGTCGGAGTCATGGATCTCACCATACGACGACACGGCCGCGCGCGATTCCCATGCCCATCCCGACGGCTACGATCGGTCCCCGTGGCCAACCTCGTTCCGATCACCGATCCCACCGATGAGCGTCTGGACGATTACGTCAGGCTGCGTGAGACCAGCCTGCGTCGCAAGTTGGAGACCGACGGCGGCCTGTTCATTGCCGAGGGAGCAAAGATCATCCGCCGTGCGGTCGAGGCAGGCTACCGGCCCCGGTCTTTTCTGCTGGCCGAGCGATGGCTGCCCGAACTGACCGACCTGCTGGACGACAGCGCCGCCCCGGTCTACCTCGTCACCGAGGAACTGGCTGAGCAGGTGACCGGATTCCATGTGCACCGCGGCGCCCTCGCGTCCATGCACCGCACGGTCGGCCTCCGGATGAGCGACCTGTTGGACGCCCGGCGGCTGGTGGTCTGCGAGGACATCGTCGACCACACCAATCTCGGCGCGATCATCCGCAGCGCGGCCGGACTGGGCTGGGACGGTGTGCTGCTCGCTCCGCGCGCCACCGATCCGCTCTATCGGCGGGCGATCAAGACATCGATGGGGACAGTCTTCGAGATGCCATGGGCCCGGATGACCAATTGGGCCTCCGATCTACGAAAGCTGCAGGAGGCCGGCTTCGAGATTGTGGCGATGGCGCTGCGCGACGACGCGGTACCGCTGGCGGAGTTCGCCGGCCAGCTGCGGCAGGCCCCGCGAAAGATCGCGTTGCTGCTCGGTACCGAAGGTGACGGACTCAGCGCGCACTGGCTTGATCAGGCCGACGCCGTGGTGCGCATCACGATGCACCACGGCGTCGACTCGCTCAATGTCGCGGCTGCGGCGGCAGTCGCCTGTTTCGCGCTCGCCGAGTAGCCGGATGGCCTCAGCAAGCCCGGATCAGATGACTTCCACCTCCGGATACACCGGCTGCCACATGGCGTCGTAGACCTGCTGGATCGGATTGTCCAGGTGACGCTGGGCCAGGCCCTCACGCCGGGCCTGCTCGGCCACCGCCACCGCCACCCGCGCCGAAATACTGCGCAGCTGAGTCATCGCGGGCAACAGTGAGGCGCCCGGGCTGCGATCGGTCACTGCGGACGCCACCGCCTGGGCTGCGGCCCCGATCATCGTGTCGCTCACCCGGCTGGCCCGGCAGCTGATGACTCCCAGACCGATACCCGGGAAGATCAGTGCGTTGTTGGCCTGCGCGATCTCGTAACGGGTGTCGTTGAGCTCGACCGGGTCGAACGGCGAGCCGGTGGCGATCAGCGCACGCCCGCCGGTCCACTCCAAGACGTCGGACGGCAGCGCTTCGGCTTTCGTCGTCGGATTCGACAACGGCATGATGATCGGTTGGTCGGTGTGGGAGGCCATGTCGCGCACGATCTCCTCGGTGAAGGTACCCGGCTGCGCCGAGGTGCCGATGAGGATGGTGGGGTGCACATTGCGTACCACATCGGCCAATTCGTAATGTCCGAGCGTGTCGAGCTTCCAGCCGGCCACCTCGTCGGCGGGACGAGCGAACGGAGCCTGGAAGTCGCGCAGCTTGCCGCCCTCGATCAACAGGCCCCGGCTGGACAGCCCCCAGAACTGGCGGATGGCCTGATCGCGGTCGATGCCTTGGGAGACCATGATGTCGAGCAGCAGATGGGCGATACCCACCCCGGCGGTTCCGGCGCCATGGATGACGATGCGCTGATCGGCGAGTCGGGTGTGCGAGGTGCGGATGGCGGCCAATACCGCTGCCACCACGACACCGGCGGTGCCCTGGATGTCATCGTTGAAGGTGCAGATCTCGTCGCGGTAGCGGTTGAGGATCCGGTGGGCGTTGCCGGCGGCGAAGTCCTCCCAGTGCAGCAGTGCTTGTGGGAAGCGTTCGGTGACCTCACCGACGAACTTCTCGATGAACGCGTCATAGCGTTCGCCGCGCACCCGGGCATGCCGGACGCCCAGGTAGGCGGGATCGTTCAGCAGGTCGAGATTGTCGGTGCCCGTGTCGAGAACCACGGGCAGGACCCGATTGGGATGGATGCCGGCGGCCGCCACGTAGACCGACAGTTTGCCGACGGTGATGGCCACGCCTCCGACGCCCTGATCACCAATGCCGAGGATGCCCTCGGAGTCGGTGACGACGACCAGATCGATGTCGTCGGGACCCTTGCCGGAGGCCTGCAACGCGGCCTGGATGCCATCGGGATTGTCGATGTCGAGGTAGATGCCGCGTGGCTTGTGGAACCAGTGGCTGTATTCCTGAATCGCCAGCCCGATCGTCGGAGTGTAGATGATCGGCAGCATCTCTTGGATGTTGTCGGTGAGCACTCGGTAGAACAGCGTCTCATTGCGGTCCTGCATGGCCGTCAGATAGTTGTACTTGGCCAGATCGGACGGCTCGTGCCGATATTGCTTGTAGACGCGACGCACCTGGGCGTCCAGGCTGATGACAGCATTCGGGAGCAACCCGGTCAATCCGAGCGCTTCGCGCTGCTCCTTGGTGAACGCCGTGCCGTAGTTGATCATCGGGTTGTGCAGCACATCGCGCCCACGGCAGGCGATGCGGGCAATGTCGCGTCCATTGGTGTGGACGATCTCGTAATCCTTGGACACGGCAGCAGCCTACTGCCCGGCGGCGCCGGGAGCGTAGCCGCGGGCGTTCACGGACGCCGGCAGGCCGATACAACAGTGCCGGCGGAGCCGACGCTCACAGATCGGCGGGCGCGCGTTTGCGGCTGACCGGCCAGTCGGCGGGGTAGAGCGCCGCCATCGAATCATGCTGCTCGTTGAGCAGCCGGCGGGAACGCTTCGACAGCCGATCGCCGAAGACGGTGCCGGAAAGGTGGTCGGTCTCATGCTGCAGGCAGCGAGCCAGCAGCCCGGTGCCCTCGATGCGGATCGGCTCACCGTGCTCGTTCTGGCCCTCACAGACGGCGACGTCGGGCCTGGCCAGCGGCTGATAGGCGCCCGGCCAACTCAGGCAGCCCTCCTCGGTGGCATCGAGCCGGCGGTCCTTGCCCTCCGGCAGGGTCACGACAGGATTGCAAACCACCCCGTACTGCAGGTGGTCGTCCTTGTCCGGGCAGTAGAAGACGAACAGCGCGAGATCGACATCGACCTGTGGGGCGGCCAGCCCCACGCCGTCGGCGGCAGCCATGGTGGCGAACATGTCAGCTACGAGTTGATGCAGGTCTTCACCGAACTGCGTAACCGGCCGGGTCGGGTTTCGCATCACCGGCTCAGTCCAACGAGTCACGCGTAAGACCTTGCCTTTGGCGGCCCATTCCTGGGGAGTTGGCATCCTGCTCGTCCTTCACTCTCTGCTGATGTTCACCGGGACATGACCCGTCCAACTCATCCAACTTATACGACTCGCGGCGGCTGATCCGACACGGGTTGCCCGATGTGCGCAATGCTGTGAACGACCGTGATAGCTGGAGGTGCCCGATGAGCGTGGACGCTGACGCGAGCGCTCCGATCCCGGCCGCGCTGCAGGACGCGTTCGACGCATTCGCCGATTACCAGCGGCTGCAGCTGAATCGGTCACAGCACACCGTGCGGGCCTACAGCGGTGATCTTGAGCAGTTGGGGCAGTGGCTCGCAGACGCGGGCATCGCGCGCCTCGACCAGGTGCAGTTGCCCGATCTGCGTTCGTGGCTGGCTTCGCAGCACGACGCGGGTTTGGCCGCCGCAAGCCTGCAGCGGCGCAGCGGCGCGGTGCGGGTCTTCTTCCGATGGGCGAAACGGCAGGGTCTGGTCGACGAGGATCCGGCGGCCGCGCTGAAATCGCCCAAGATTCCTCACCGGTTGCCCGAGACGCTGACTCAGACCGATGCCGCGACCCTGATGGACGCGGTCCTCGCGGCGGCCGCAGAAGATCCGTCGCCGTTGGGGGTTCGCAACCTGGCGATTCTGGAGGTGCTCTACGGGTCGGGCATCCGGGTGTCGGAGCTGTGCGGGTTGGACGTGGCCGATATCGACCGGGAGCGCGGCGTCATCCGGGTGCTGGGCAAGGGCAACAAGCAGCGCACCGTCCCGCTGAGCGACCCCGCCCGGCGCGCGGTGGAGTCGTGGCTGGCCCGGCGTGCGGAGTGGCTGACCGCTTCGTCGGCGCAGGCTGTCTTTTTGGGACGCCAGGGTGGCCGACTGGATCCGCGGGTCGCGCGGCGGGTGGTGCATCAGGCCATGCACGCCATCCCGCAGGCACCCGATGTCGGCCCGCACGGCCTGCGGCATGCGATGGCCACCCATCTGCTGGAAGGCGGAGCCGACCTGCGCAGCGTCCAGGAGATGCTCGGCCATGCCTCGTTGGCGACCACGCAGATCTACACCCATGTGAGCAATGAGCGGCTCAAGCAGGCCTTCCGGCAGGCTCATCCGCGGGCCTGACTACTCAGCCGATGGTTCTGGGGTCCACGAGCGCCCCATTGCGCACACCGGAGTAGTGCAGGTGACAGCCGGTCGAGTAGCCGGTGCTGCCGACCTGGCCGATCACGGTTCCGGCGGCGACGTGCTGACCGGCGGACACCCCGAACCCCGACAGATGCGAATACGAGGTCCGGGTCTGGACGCCGCCGATCACACCGTGATCGATCTCGACGCGCTGCCCGTAGCCGCCCGCAGTTCCGGCGAAGACGACCGTGCCCGGCCACAGCACCTGCACCGGCGCGCCGCAGGCGGCCCCGATGTCGATGCCGTCGTGGAACTCGGCGAGACCACTGATCGGGTTCACCCGCGAACCGAAACCCGACGTCAAGGGCCCCGCCACCGGGAGATCCCCGGTCAGCGGCAAGACATCGGTGGCCTCGACGGCGCCGGGCGGGGGTTGTTGACGGGGCACCGCGGAGCGGGGCAGCAGACGCACCTCGGCTTCCCCCCAGCCGCCCAGCCACAGCAGCGGATCGAGATAGTCGTCGCCGTCGCGCAGCCCCCAGTGCAGACATGCCTGTTGTGCGCAATGACCCGCGGTGAGCACCCCGATCGGCTGACCAGCGGCCACCCGCTGGCCGGCGGCGACGCTCGCCTCCACCGGCTGGTAGGTGGTGCGCAGCCCGTCAGGATGCTGAACCGTCATCATGGGCACGCCGTCGATGACGCCGACCCAGCTGATCGTCCCGGCGGCAGCCGCCGTCACCAGATCGCCGGCCGTGCCCGCCAGGTCGACGCCGCGATGCCCGGGCAGCCAGTTGTATTCGGCGATCTGGAATCCGCGCAGCACGGGGCCGGGCAGTGGGGCGACTCGTCCGGACGCATCAGCCGATGCCGCCGCAGTCGGACCCAGCATCAGCCAGACGGCCAGGATGAGCGCAAGGCCCGGCGAGTGCCGCTGCGCCGTCCGGACGAGAAGGACTCCAGGGTTCATGTGGTGATGATTGGTGACTGGCCCTCCGGATCGTTCAAACTGGGTACCGGCTGTGGATGATCTCGGCGAATTGAGATGATTCGCCCAGCCGGGCGCAGCCCACACCGTCCGAATTGACGGGTGTGTTGGGCGGCAACGTAGAATAGCCCCGCAGCCCGCATGAGCGAGCTGACAACGCATGCGCAGAACCGGGTGGTCCCCGGATCTGATCCCGAGGTCCTTGGCTGGTGAAGCCTGCCAGGGCGGGTTCGGAAAGCGCATCAGGCGGTAGCAGCAGCCCTGCTGCCGGACAACCGAGTGAGCCCACATCCGGTGGGTCCACGCACAACGGGACGTCTTTGCGCGGTCATCGCATCGCGGGCGTCCGGATGAAAGGACCGATCATGGCCGTCATTACCACGCGCCAGCTGCTCGAGAGCGGTGTGCATTTCGGGCACCAGACTCGCCGCTGGAACCCGAAGATGAAGCGGTTCATCTTCAACGAGCGCAACGGCATCTACATCATCGACCTGCGCCAGTCGCTGACCTACATCGACAAGGCCTACAGCTACATCTCGGGTGTCGTTGCCCGCGGTGGCCAGGTGCTGTTCGTCGGCACCAAGAAGCAGGCTCAGGAGACCATCGCCGAGCAGGCCACCCGCGTCGGCATGCCCTACGTCAACCAGCGTTGGCTGGGTGGCATGCTCACCAACTTCCAGACCATCAACAAGCGGATCACCCGCCTGAAGGAACTGGAATCGATGGACCTCGAGAATGTCGTTCCCGGTGGCCTGCCCAAGAAGGAACTGCTGGGTCTTCGCCGCGAGATGGGCAAGCTCGACAAGTCCCTCGGTGGTATCCGCGACATGGGACGGCTGCCGCAGGCCGTCTGGATCGTCGACACCAAGAAGGAGCACCTCGCCATCGACGAGGCCCGCAAGCTGCACATCCCGGTTGTCGCCATCCTCGACACGAACTGCGATCCCGACGAGGTCGACTTCCCGATCCCGGGCAACGACGACGCCATCCGTTCGGTCTCGCTGCTGACCCGCATCATCGCCGACGCTGTCGCCGATGGTCTGCTGAAGCGGTCGAATGCCGATTCGCCGCAGGCCACCGAGGCCGAGCCGATGCCCGATTGGGAGCGTGAGCTGCTCGCCGGTGGCGAGGCCGCGCAGGCCGAGGCAGCCGAGGCCGAGGAGGAGGCCACCGAGGCTGCTGAGGTTCTCGCTGAGGCCGCTCCCGTGGTGGAAGAGGTCGCCGAGGCCGCTGAGGCTCTCGCCGAGGTCGTCGCCGCCGAGGCGGCTGCGCCGGCCGAGCCTGCCAACTGACCCCAGTCAATCCAGATCAAAAGAGGATCACATACATGGCTATTACTGCCGCTGACGTGAAGAAGCTGCGTGACCAGACCGGTGCGGGCATGATGGACGCGAAGAAGGCCCTCACCGAGGCCGACGGCGACTTCGAGCGCGCCACCGAACTGCTGCGTGTCTCGGGTGCCTCCAAGGTGGCCAAGCGCAGCGATCGCTCGGCCAACAACGGTCTGGTCGCCGCTACCGGTTCTTCGCTGATCCAGTTCGGCTCGGAGACCGACTTCGTCGCCAAGAACCAGGAATTCGTTGCGCTCGCCGAGGCGATCGTTGCTGCCGTCGAGGCCGGCGAGGCTGTCGACGTCGAGTCCGCACGGGCCCTGCCGCTGGATGATGGCACGGTGGGCGAGGCGATCGGCGCGCTCGAGGCGAAGATCGGCGAGAAGCTCGAACTGGCCCATGTGGCCCGGTTCGACGGTGCGGTGCACACCTACCTGCATCGCCGCAGCCAGGACCTGCCGCCCCAGGTGGGCGTGCTGGTGGAGTACGAGGGTGACGACGAGGAGTTCGTGCACGCTGTCGCGTTGCAGATCGCGTCGATGCGTCCCGATTACGTGTCCCGTGAGGATGTGCCGGACGAAGTCGTGGAGCGCGAGAAGCGCATCGCCACCGAGACCGCCATCGAAGAGGGCAAGCCGGAGAAGATCATCCCGAGGATCGTCGAGGGTCGGGTGAATGCCTTCTACAAGGAGGCCTGCCTGCTCGAGCAGCAGTCCATCACCGATGACAAGAAGACGGTCGGACAGCTGGCCAAGGAGGCTGGCGTGACGATCACCCGGTTCGTGCGTTTCGTGGTCGGAGCCTGAGCTTCGGTCTGAGCTGAACAGCCGCAGGCGGTGGCCCTCACGGGCTGCCGCCTGCAGTGTTTTCTCAGGCCGCATCGGCCGCGCGTGGCCGGTGGGCGTGCCCAGCCACTAGAGTGGACGAGAACTCGCCTGCACCTGGAGGAAATCTGATGACCGAGCCCTATCGCCGCGTGCTACTCAAGTTGTCAGGGGAGGCTTTCGGGGGTGGCAAGCTCGGCGTCGACCCGCTGATCGTCCGCTCGGTGGCCCGCCAGATCGCTCACCTCGTGGCCGCGGGTACCCAGGTCGCGGTCGTGGTCGGCGGCGGCAACTATTTCCGCGGTGTGGAGCTGCAGCGCGGCGGTATGGACCGTGACCGCGCCGACTACATGGGCATGCTCGGCACGGTGATGAACTCGTTGGCCCTGCAGGACTTCTTGGAGAAGGAAGGGGTGCCCACCCGCGTCCAGTCGGCCATCACCATGGGGCAGGTGGCCGAGCCCTACATTCCGCGCCGCGCCGAGCGCCACATGGAGAAGGGCCGAGTCGTCATCTTCAGCGCCGGCTCGGGTATGCCGTACTTCTCCACCGACACGGTCGCCGCTCAGCGTGCCCTGGAGGTCAAGGCGGAGATCTTGTTGATGGGCAAGAACGGCGTCGACGCGGTCTATGACTGCGACCCCAACACCCATCCGGAGGCCAATCGCTACGATGAGCTCACCTACGATGAGTTCCTCGCCAAGGGCCTGAAAGTGGCCGACGCCACCGCGATCAGCCTGGCCCGCGACAACAATCTCGATATGCTCTTCTTCGGGCTCGATGACGAGTCCAATATCGGACGTGCCGTCGCCGGCGAACGCATCGGCACGTGGGTGCACGCCTGAGTCTGCCCGGGCCAACGCCAGCTTCATCACTCACATACTTACGGAAGGACCAGCCGTGATCGACGACATCATCAAGGACACAGTCAAGAAGATGGCCGGAGCCATCGATTTCGCCCGGCAGGATTTCGCGACCGTGCGAACCGGCCGCGCCAACCCGGCGATGTTCAACAAGCTGGAGGCCGAGTACTACGGCACCCCGACCCCGCTGCAGCAGCTGGCGACGTTCCAGTCGCCGGAGCCGCGGGTGATGCTGATCAGCCCATTCGATGCGAGTGCGCTGAACGCCATCGAGAAGGCGATCCGCAACTCCGACCTCGGCGTCAACCCGGCCAGCGACGGCAAGGCGATCCGCGTCGTGCTCCCCGAGCTCACCGAGGAGCGCCGCAAGGAGTACATCAAGATCGTGCGGGCCAAGGCCGAGGAAGGACGCGTCGCGGTGCGCAACATCCGCCGGCATGCGGTCGATCAGGTCAAGAAGGCCGAGAAGGACAAGGCGATCGGCGAGGACGAAGCCAAGCGCGCCGAGAGGCGTCTCGATGACGAGACCAAGAAGTCGGTCGACACGATCGACCAGCTGCTGAAGGCCAAAGAGGCCGAATTGATGGCGGTTTAGCAGTGAGCGGGCAGGACCCGGGCGAGGTCTCTCCGTCCGCTGAGGCCGTGGCCAAGCCGGCCACCAAGAAACGCAGCGCGGGACGCAACCTACCCGTGGCCATCGCCTCAGGGGTCGTCCTCTACGCCTGGATCCTGGGCTCGCTGCTGTGGTGGCAGTGGGGCTTCATCATTTTCCTGATCGCGGGCATCGTCGTCGGTGCCTTCGAGATCTGGCGTGCGCTCACCGGCATCGGCATGCACGTCGTCTACACGCCGATCGCCGTGGGCACCCCGTTGACGCTGGTGACGGCGCACTACCTGGCCCAGCACAACGGCCAGCTCACCGGAGCGGGGGTGCTGCTGGCCGGGCTGGCACTGATGGTGATCGCCTGCCTGCTCGGACGTCTGCGCGGACCGGTCCGGGGATTCATCACCGACGCGGCGGCGAGCGTATTCACCATCGGCTATGTGCCGTTGCTGTTGTCTTCGCTGGTCTTGCTGCTCGCCCAACCGGACGGAAACCTGCGCGTCATCTACTACTTCATATTGGTGCCCTGCTCGGACACCGGCGCCTACGCGGTGGGCTCGCTGTTCGGCAAGCACAAGATGGCCCCCCACATCAGTCCCGGGAAGACCTGGGAGGGTCTGGCGGGGGCCGTGGCGCTGACCTGCATCGTCGGCGCGGTGCTCGGACCGGTGATGATCGGCGCGTCCTGGTGGGCCGGAGCCATCATCGGGGTGGTGCTGTCGCTGGCCGCGACGGTCGGCGATCTCATCGAGTCGATGATCAAACGCGACACCGGCATCAAGGACATGGGCAGGATCATTCCCGGTCACGGCGGAGCGATGGACCGGCTGGACTCCCTGCTGGTGGCGGCGCCGCTGGCATGGCTGACGATGCTCGTGCTCGTCTAGTCACCCCTTGTTGCCATCGGGCGCCGGCGGAATCGTCCGGCCTTGCCTGCGTGCGGCAGACTCGTCCATATGACTACTGCCACCGGCCCCATCGATCTCACCGGAAGGTTCATCCCGAATCCCCGCAAGCCACCGGTGCATTGGATGGATCTGACCCCCGAACAGCGCGTCGAGGCCGTGCGCTCGGCCGGGCTACCGGCGTTTCGCGCCAAGCAGATCTCGAATCAGTGGTTCACCAGGCTGGATGCTGACCCGGCGAGCTGGACCGATCTGCCGGCCGGGCTACGCGAGCAGGTTCACCAAGCCTGGTTCCCGACGATGCTGACCCCGGTGGGGGAGCAGTCCGCAGATCACGGCACCACCATCAAGACTGCGTGGCGCGCATTCGATCACGCGATCATCGAGTCGGTGATCATGCGGTACCGTGATCGCACGACGATCTGCATCTCCTCGGAGGCCGGCTGCGGAATGGCCTGCCCCTTCTGTGCCACCGGCCAGGGCGGTTTGCAGCGCAACCTGACGGCGTCCGAGATCGTCTGGCAGGTGCATGACGCTGCCCGGCGGCTCGCGGCAGGCGAACTGCCGGGCGGGCCCGGACACATCAACAATGTCGTTTTCATGGGCATGGGCGAGCCGATGGCCAACTACAAGGCGGTGCTGGCGGCTGTCCGCCAGATCCATGCCCCCAACCCGGACGGCCTGGGCATCAGCGCACGCGGACTCACGGTCTCGACCGTCGGCATGGTGCCCCGGATGAGGCAGCTGGCCGATGAGGATCTGCCGGTGACGCTCGCCGTGTCGCTGCATGCGCCGGACGATGAGCTGCGCGACGAGATCGTCCCGCTCAACAAGCATTTCAACGTGGATGCGGTGCTGGACGCTGCCTGGGATTACGCCGCGGTCACCAGACGCCGGGTGAGCATCGAATACATCTTGATCAAGGACATCAACGACCAGGCCTGGCGGGCCGACCTGCTGGCCAGGCGGCTGAAGGCCCGCGGCGATTGGGGCTGGTTCCACGTCAATCTGATCCCGCTGAATCCGACCCCGGGCAGCAAGTGGACGGCGTCACGCCGTGCGGACGAGCAGGCGTTCGTCGAGCATCTGGAGCATGCCGGAGTGCCGGTGACCGTCCGCGACACCCGCGGCCGGGACATCGACGGAGCCTGCGGGCAACTGGCGGCCAACCTGGACGCTCGAGCAGCCAAGTAACCATCGACGGACAACGAGGGGGCACAGATGAGCAAGATCACCGTCCATGGTGCGACCGGAATGGTCGGCGGCGCGATCGTACGGGAGGCCGTTGGGCGCGGGCATTCGGTTGTCGGTGTCTCGCGCGGAGGCACTCCGAAGACACCGGTCGAGGGCGTCCGTTACGTGAGGGGCGAGATCGGTGACGCCGCGGACGTCGTGAGCAAGGCGCAGGACTGCGACATCGTCGTCTTCGCCGTCCCCGGACCGCGCGATGGCAGCCCGGTGCAGCCGATCATTGACGCGCACGCGGCAATCGTCGATGCGCTGGCCAAGGCCGGAGTCACCGCACGCATCTTCGTCGTCGGCGGCGCCGGCGCCACGCTGGCCGCCGATGGCACCAGGCTGCTCGACACCCCAGGGTTCCCCGACGCCTACAAGCCCGAGGCACGCAGCTTCGCCGAGATCTTGGAGATCTACCGCGAGGCTCCCGAATCGCTCGACTGGGTCATGCTGGCTCCTGCTCCCCAGATCGCTCCCGGGCCGGCGGCCGCCCGCTATCAACTCGGCGACGACCACCCGGCCGGCAGTTTCGTCTCGGCGGGCACCTTCGCGAAGGCGGCGCTGGACGAGCTGGAGCATCCCGCGCATCACCGCGTCCGCTTCACGGTCGCCGAGCGGTAGTTCCCCGGTCAACGGCTCTCAGCCGGCAGCTGCCGTTGAGAGCCGGCTGACCAGATGGGAGGCGGCGTCGTCGACGTCGTCGACCAGCAGCAGACGATCGCCCATGCCGCGGCCGTCACCGAGTGCGCTGATCAGCGGCCAGACCGGCAGGGTTTCGGTCCAGTACTCCAGGCCGACGAAGATCATCGGGCTGATCAGGTCGTGCTGGGCGGCGTAGTAGTTGCCGGTGGCCGCCTGGAAGACCTCCTGCACCGTGCCGGCGGCACCCGGCATGTAGATGAGTCCGCCGCGGCAGTGCCGCAGCAAGACATCCTCGCGCAGGGCGTTGCTGAAGTATTTGGCGATCGCCGACGCGAAGACATTGGTCGGCTCATATCCGTAGAACCAGGTGGGGATCCCGATCGAACGTCCGGTCGGGTGGGTCTGGGCGCGGACCTCCATTCCCGTCGCCACCCACATCGTCTCGTTGCCCTGGTAGGTGGGAGCCGATGCCAGATGGTCGATGGCGTGCACGAGCGCGGCGGGCTGACCGGCCAGGTGCGCGCCCAGGTTCGCGGCTTCCATGGCACCCGGTCCGCCTCCGGTGACGACGGTGAATCCGGCAAGGGTCAGCTGGGAGGCCAGCCGGGCCGCGCCGATGTAATCGTCCGAACCACGCCGAACGGCGTGCCCGCCGAGAATGCCGACGGTTCGTTCCGGCGGGCTGGCCTCGAGCAGTTCTTCCAGCGCGTCGGAGATCGCATGGTCGTGCAGGGTCATCGCCAAGGACGCGGACAGATCGTCGGGGGTCGGCAGTGACGTGGCCCAGGAGTAGATCCGTGAATCGGTGGTCTGCGTGTACAACTCGCCAGCGAGGATCGCATCGTAGAGCTCACTGGGGCTGTACAAGCCCGAGCGGTAGACGTGGAAGGGGACATGCGGCAGCGGGGGGAAGATGAGCGCGCCGCGTTCTCTCAGCTCGTCGGTGAGATCCGGCGGCAACGAGCATCCCAGGAAGGCCGCGCCGTGCGGGTCCACCCGGCGCAGGTCATCGGCGCGCCCGGACAGGTCGATCGCCTGCATCACCCAACCCGCGATCTTGTCGGCCGATCCGATCCGGGCGTCCCAGTCGCGCAGCGACTCGATCTCGAGGGTGGGCACATGCGCGGTGTTCATCTGGTCCCTTCCGAACGGACGATCATCGACGATGCTACCGACCCGAACACCACGGCGGGCCTGCCACAGTGCACCGTGTGCGAGCCGTGAGGGATAAGGGCGTGCTTGCCGGGATCGGTTACGGCCCGCGGTTAGGATTGTCAGCAGACGATTTCGAGAAAGCTGGTTAATGTCCATCAATCTGGGAACTCCGCCGACCAAGCCCATGGTGCTCGCGCCGCGGCGTCCGACCCGCAAGATCAAGGTCGGCACGACATACATCGGGGGAGATGCCCCGATCGCTGTTCAGTCGATGACCACGACGCTCACCTCCAACATCAACGCCACCCTGCAGCAGATCGCCGAGCTCACGGCAGCCGGTTGCGACATCGTGCGCGTGGCTGTGCCGAGCCAAGACGATGCGGACGCGTTGCCCGCGATCGCGGCCAAATCGAAGATCCCGGTGGTGGCCGATATCCACTTCCAGCCGCGCTACGTCTTCGCCGCCATCGAAGCCGGTTGCGCGAAGGTGCGGGTCAATCCGGGCAACATCAAGGCGTTCGACGACAAGATCGCCGACATCGCCCGGGCGGCCACCGACCACGGCACCTCGATCCGCATCGGCGTGAACGCCGGTTCGCTCGACCAGCGGCTGCGTCCCATGTACGAGGCCGATCCGGCCGGCGCGCTGGTGCAGTCCGCGCTCAACGAGGCGGCCCTGTTCGAGGAGGTCGGTTTCTTCGACTTCGCGATCTCGGTCAAACACCACGATCCCGTCATCATGGTGGACGCCTATCGCCGCCTGTCACAGGCCTGCGACTATCCGCTGCATCTCGGCGTGACCGAGGCAGGCCCGGCCTTCCAGGGCACCATCAAGTCGGCGACCGCGTTCGGTGCCCTGCTCGCCGAGGGCATCGGCGACACCATCCGCGTCTCGCTGTCGGCCCCGCCGGTCGAAGAGGTCAAGGTCGGCATCAAGATCCTTGAATCGCTGAATCTGCGGCCACGACAGTTCGAGATCGTCAGCTGCCCCAGCTGCGGACGCGCTCAGGTCGATGTCTACAAGCTGGCCAACGACGTCACCGAGGGCCTCAAGGAGATCACCGCTCCGATCCGAGTCGCGGTGATGGGCTGTGTGGTCAACGGCCCGGGGGAGGCTCGCGAAGCCGACCTGGGGGTCGCATCCGGAAACGGGCGCGGCCAGATCTTCGTCCACGGCGAGGTCATCGCTACCGTGCCCGAGGACGAGATCGTGCAGACCTTGATCGCCGAGGCCAACCGGATCGCCGCAGAGATCACCGAGTCGGGCTCGCCCGAAGTCCTGGTCAGCTGAGAGCCACCGGCAGTTGAGCGGCTCGCTGCGCATCTTGGACGATGAGGACCTCCCCGAGTTCCTCGCGTTGCTGGGCCAGGATCCGCTCAGCAACCTGTTCGTCGCGTCGCGGGTCGCCACCTTCGGGTTGGCGCCCGAATCCTTGGGCTGCGCGGTCTACGGCTATCACGTGCACGGCGAACTCATCGGCGCCTGTCATGTCGGCTCAAATCTGGTTCCGGTCGGGGAACTTCCCGAGGCCCTGGATGCCTTCGTCCAGGCCATCGGAACCCGCAGACACGTCGCCTCGATCGTCGGGCCGGCCGCGGCGGTGGCCCGCCTGCACGCTGGACTGTGCGAACGCTGGGGGTCCAGTTGGACGCGTCCCCGGGAGATCCGGTCTCATCAGCCGTTGATGGTCATCCGGGTGCCACCGCTGGTCGAACCCGATCGGCGGATCCAGCGCGTCGACACCTCCCACTTTGATGCCTATGTGAAGGCCGCGGTGGCGATGTACACCGAGGAGGTGGGGGTCAGCCCGCTGGATTCGTCCGGCAGCTATCCCCGCTATGTGCGGCTGCTGATGCAGCTGGGCAGGGCGATCGGTGGCGTGGTACCCGCAGACGATGCCCGCCGGCAGCCCGAGCGAGTCTGGTTCAAGTCCGACATCGGCTCGGTGTGGCGCCACTACTGCCAGGTGCAAGGAGTCTGGCTCGACCCGCAGCTGCGGGGACGCGGCCTGTCGATACCGGCCATGGCTCAAGTCGTCGTGCTCTGCCAGCAGCAGTATCCGGTGGTTTCGCTCTACGTCAACGACTTCAACACGCGGGCCCGCCGGCTGTACACCGAGATCGGTTTCGACACGGTCGGTGAACTGGCCACAGTGCTCTACTGAGCTGCGCGATCAGGCAGAGACAAGCCGGCCGGCATCCAAGCGGACGACCTGATCGGCTCGCACCGCGTCCAGCAGATGCGTCGATTCGATGATCGTGACCCTCGGACGCGCAGCGCGCAGCCCTTCCCGCACCCGATCGGCGAGGTCGCGATTCAGATGCGAGGTGAACTCGTCGAGCAAGAAGACATCGGCAGGGGTGAGCAACGCCCGGGCCAACGCGAGCCGCTGCTGCTGGCCTCCCGACAGCCGCTGGCCCTGCTCGCCGATCGGGGCATCCAGACCTCCTGGCATGGCCTCGACCTCCTCGTCGAGCTGCGCGATGCGCAACACCTCGTGGAGTTGGTCGTCGGTGGCGTCCGGGCTGGCCACCCGCAGGTTGTCGGCGATCGAACCGTGGAAAAGGAAGGGCGATTGACTGACCAAAGCGACCCGTGAGCGCAACTGAGCCAACTCGAGCCGGCGCACATCGACGCCGCCGACCAGCACCCGCCCCGACTGCGGATCGTCGAAGCGCAAAGCGAGTTGCAGCAGCGTCGACTTGCCGCAACCCGAGTGGCCGATCAGGCAGCAGTGCGTTCCGGCGGGCACGTCGATCGTCACGTCGTTGACCGCTGGTTCGCGGGCGATGCCTTCGGACGGATAGCTGTAGCTGACCTGGTTCCAGGCCACGGCAAGGGGACCGGCGGGCAGCTGCGCCGGCGATTCGGGATCGGTAATGAGCGGCGCCGCGGTAACGATTCGGTGGACCCGCTCGGCGGCGGCCATCGACACGTCCAGGCTCGACATGAAGTCTTTAACCGCAGCGGTCGAATCGAACAACCGCCAGATCAGGGCGATCGTCACGGCGGTGGGCACCAGCCCCAACCCCTGGCCGACGGCCACGATTGTTGCGACCAGGGTGGTGGCACCCATCGCGATGACCTGCAGCCCGTTCCGGGCCGCCTGGAAGCGGCTGCGGCTGCGCTGGGCGGCGGCGACCTGGGCGTCCAGGCCGGCCAACTCGTCCAAGCGCCGGGTGACGTGCCCGTAGCCGGTGACCTCGGCCATGCCCTGCACCGAATCGGTGACGTGCTGGCTGATCTGCCCGCGCAAACCGGCCACCCGATGCGAGACCGCCAGATTCGCGCCCGAACCCAGCCAGGCGTTCGCCAGGCTTGCCACCAACCCGGCCGCTGCCACCAGCGCCACCGGCCATGAGGCGATACCGCCGATGGTCAGGATCCCGATCACCGGCACCGTGACCGCGGTGACCGCCGGCGGGAAGGTGTGCGCGAAGAAGACCTCGATCCGGTCGATGTCCTTGGTGGCCCGCACCAGCAGGTCACCCGAGGTGGAGCGCTGCATCAGCGCCGGGGTCTGCGGGACGAGCGCCTGATAGAGCCGCACCCGCAACAGCTCGAGGGCCTTGAAGGCGACCAGGTGCCCGAAGAAATGCTCCAGGTAGCGAGCCAGGCCCTTGACCAACGAGACCGTGACGAGCACGACGGCGAGCATCGCGGCCGTGTTCGGCAGCCAGGCCGTCTCGGATGCCGGGGCCCCGAGCGCGTTGCCGGCGACCTTAGTGACGGCTCCCGCGCTGATCGCCAGCAGCGCCAGCCCGGCGAGCTGATCGACATGCCGGAAGACGATGGACGCGCCGAGGGGTTTGAGGACGGGACGGGCGACCGAGATCAGCCAGCGCCGCAGCTGCTTGGTGGTGGTCATCGGTTCAGCTCCAGGATCTGGTCGGCACGCTCGGTTGCGGTCAGCCGATGGGAAACCATGACGATGGTGTGCCGGCCGGCGATCTCGTCGATGGCGTCCAGGATGACGCGCTCGGATTCCTGATCGACCTGCGAGGTCGGTTCATCCAGCAGCAACAGGTCGCGTCCCGACAGCATCGCGCGGGCCAAGGCGATGCGCTGGGCCTGACCCCCCGAGACTGCGAGCCCGTGCTCGCCCACCTGGGTGTCCAAGCCGTCGGGCAACGAGCCGACCCAGTCGTCCAGGGCGACCTTGGTCAACGCCTGGTGCAGTTCGTCGTCGGTGGCCTGCGGCCTGGCGATCCGCAGATTCTCGGCCAGCGTCCCGTAGAACAGCCAGCTGCGCTGACGGACCATCGCCGAGGCGGCGCGCACCTGATCGCGGCTGGCTGCCGTCAGCGCGATACCGCCCACGTAGCACTGCCCGGCATCGGGCAGCAGGTCGCCGGCGAGCATCGACATCAGCGTCGACTTGCCTGATCCGGAGGGCCCCACGATCACCGTCGTGGAACGCGGCGGAACCCGCAGGTCGAGTCCGCTGAAGACGGGACGGTCGGGGGCATAGCCGAAGCCCGCCTGCCTCAGCTCGACGGCCAGATCGCTGCCGGATCCCGCTACCTGGACCTGACTGGGGGTGTCTCGTCCGAGAAAGGCCCGGATCTGGCGCTGGGCGGCCATCCCGGCCATGCCGACGTAGAAGAAGCTGCCGATCTGCTCCATGGGGGCGCACAGCAGAGCGGAGACCAGTACGAGCCCGAGGGCTTGCGCAGCGTTGATGGCGCCCACGTCGAGCCGCCACCAGGCCACCAGGGCGGCCGCGGTCAGCATGAAAAGCGAGAAGGCCGCGTCGGTGACCAGCAGGATCAGCTGATTGCGGGCCAGCAGCGCCATGGTCGCCTTCCGGTTCTCCTCACCGGTGTCGGCGAGCTGATCGCCCACCCGCCCGGCCGCGCCCAGCAGCACCAGCGTCGTCAGTCCTTGGATGGCCTCGAGGAACTGGTTGGCGAGCTTGCCGCGGGCCTGACGCGAGGCAGCCGACACCTTGCGGAAGGCCCGCTGAAAGCCACCCACCGCCAGCGGGATGAACGGCACGCTGATCAACAGCACCGCAGCCGCGATCGGATCGATGGCGATCGCCACGCTCACCAGGATCAGCACAGGGCTCACCATCGCCCCGATCATCGGGCCGATGAAGGTCTGCCGGTATCCGGCGACGCGCTCGGTCTGATCGGTGAGCATCGCGGTGATCGCACCGGTCTGGCGTCCGGTGAACATCGCCGGACCCAGATCGAACGCGTGCTGCAGGACGCGGCGATGCAGCCCGGCCTCGGCCTCCGCCGCGCTACGACCCTGGACGATGTCGCTGGCTGCCTGGGCCGCGCCGGCCACCACGATCAGCACAGCCGCCGCCCAGATCTGCCCCACGGGCAGCGAGGACGAGCCGAACACGTTCGCGGCCAGCCGTGCGACGATGATCAGGAACCAGGCCAGCGCCTGGCTGCCGACGATCGCCAAGACGATCTGGATGCTGATGGCCCGCTTGCCCGCCGGGGTTGCCACAGATGGTTGCGCATTCATATTGGAACCCCATTGTGGCCGAAACCTCTGCACCCGTGGTCGCTGGTCATCAGACGGCCCGGCGCGTCGGATACCCTTGTTCGGGCAAGTATGTGAGGAGCACCTGTGATCACCCGAATGAGCCACCTTTTTGTGCGGACCCTGCGTGAGGATCCGGCCGACGCCGAAGTGCCAAGCCACCGCTGGCTGGTGCGCGCCGGATACATCCGCCGCGTGGCGCCGGGCATCTACTCCTGGCTGCCGCTGGGACTGCGGGTGCTGCACCGGGTCGAAGAGATCGTCCGCGAAGAGATGAACGCGATCGGCGCCCAGGAAGTCCTCTTCCCGGCGTTGCTGCCCGCCGAGCCCTACAAGGCGACCAACCGCTGGACCGAGTACGGCGACACCTTGTTCCGGCTGGTCGACCGCAAAGGCTCCGACATGCTGCTCGGGCCCACCCATGAAGAGATGTTCACCCTGATGGCGAAGGACCAGTGCAGCTCCTACAAGGAGCTGCCGCTGACGCTGTATCAGATCCAGATCAAGTACCGGGACGAGGCGCGCCCGCGGGCGGGCATTCTGCGTGGCCGCGAGTTCGTGATGAAGGACTCCTATTCGTTCGACATCGACAAGGCCGGACTGGACGCCTCGTACCAGGCGCACCGCGCGGCCTACATCCGGGTCTTCGACCGGCTGGGCTTCGACTATGTGATCGTGCAGGCCAATTCCGGCGCGATGGGCGGTTCGGCATCGGAGGAGTTCCTGGCGGTCTCGCCCAACGGGGAGGACACCTTCGTTCGTTCGCCCGGCGGCTACGCGGCCAACGTCGAGGCCGTGCAGCGTCCGTTGGCCGCTGAGGTGGACGCCTCGGATGTGCCCGCCGCGCAGAAGCATGCCACCCCCGATTCGCCGACCATCGACACGCTCGTGGCCCAGGCCAATGCGCTGTTCCCGCGGGCCGATCGTCAGTGGGTGGCGCACGACACGCTGAAGAATGTGATCTTCAACCTGCGCCAGCCCGACGGCACGGTCGAGCCGCTGGCCATCGGTCTGCCCGGCGATCGCGAGGTCGATGACACGCGCCTGGCGGCGGCCGTGTCGCCGGCCGAGGTGGAGGCGTTCAGCGAGGAGGACTTCGAGAAGTTCCCGCAGCTGGCCAAGGGTTACATCGGACCGGCGGGCCTGAAGGCTGCCGGCGTGCGCTACCTGCTGGATCCCGAGGTCGTGTCCGGGACGGCCTGGCTGACCGGCGCCGACACCGCGGGATACCACGTGATCAACCTGGTGGCCGGACGCGATTTCCAGATCGACGGCCACCTGGATGTCGCCGTGCTGCGCGATGGCGACCAGGCGCCGGACGGATCAGGTCCGTTGAGCCTGGCCCGCGGCATCGAGATGGGCCACATCTTCGAGTTGGGCACCAAGTATGCCGAGGCTCTCGGGCTGAAGGTGCTGGACGCCGACGGCAAGCTGCAGACCGTCACGATGGGCTCCTACGGCATCGGCGTGTCTCGTGCTGTCGCCGTGGTAGCCGAGGCCACCTGCGATGACAAGGGACTGTGCTGGCCGCGTTCGCTGGCCCCGTTCGACGTGATGGTGGTGGCCACCGGCAAGGGTGACGAGATCGCCGAGGCAGCCGAGAAGCTGGCCGCCGATCTGGATGCGTCGGGGGTCAGCGTGCTGCTGGACGACCGCAAGGCGTCACCTGGCGTGAAGTTCAAGGACTCCGAAATCCTGGGCACTCCCACCTGCGTTGTGGTCGGGCGGGCACTGGCCCAGGGCAACGTCGAGATCCGCGATCGCAGGTCGGGCCGGGCACGGCTCGTTCCCCTCGCGGACGCGCTGCCGGAGGTTCTCACCGAGATCGAGATCTGAGGTCCCGACTCACACCCAGCCGGGCCAGAAGGGCAGCGCGGTTCCCAGATCGCGGGCTCGTCCGGCCTGGGTGAGCGCCTGCTGGCTGGCGTCGGCACGACCGGCCGCGTCGACGGCGGCCAGCCGGGCCCACGCGTTCATCACCGCCAACTCCAGGGCGCCCCAGATCTGGGCCGTCTGACTGGGGTCAGTGACGTCTCCGGGCATCGCGTACTCGGGCGGCTGCGGTTCGGGTGTCGCTCCGCCGGCGGTGATGGCGGCGGCGGTGGCGTCGCGTTCGCGCATCGCCTCGCTGAGCCGCGCTGCCAGCTGGCCGTCGATCGGCTGGGTGTAGTCGGCGCGTCCGTAGAGCGCCTGCAGCCCGAAGACCAACGCCCGTTGATGGCTCAGCACGACCTGCCGGGCCTGCGCAGCGTCTCCCATCTCGGTGCGGGCGGGCACCGCCTCGCCCTGCACCGGGGCGGGACTCAACGCCGCGGCATCTCCGGAGCCGAACGCTGTGGCAGCCACTTGCGCACAGAGCCACTGCGAGATCCACAGCAGCGCCATGCCGGCAGTCTGGTCGGCATCGGATCCACCGCTCTGGGTGGCCGCCACCGACGAAGTCAGCTCGGCCAACTCGGCGTGGCGTTGCGCCAGCACCTGCATGGCCTCGGCCTGCGCGGCCGGCACTGCCGGCGTGGCTGCCGTGATCTGCTCAATAGGAGTCGGATCCGCCAGTACCCCACCCAGCGGATCGGCCTGGCACAGCACGCTCAGATGCGCCTGATGCTGCGCGGCCAGCGCGGTGCACCAAGCCGCGAAGGCCTCGTCGGCGTCCTCCAGCCCAGCACACGCCGTTGCCAGGGCAGCAAGGTCGGCAGCGCTCTGCGCCGTCTGCCGCCGGGCGTCGTCCAAGGTCGGCTGAGGCTTGGGACTCTGATCGGCGGTGATCAGCGGGTTGGGGGCGCACGCGGCCAGCGTGACCGCGGCCGAACCGGCAAGGGCTAACCGCATGAACTCGCGCCGCCGCAAGCCGCGATGGTGGTCAGGGGGGATCATGGGGTCACCCTAGCGTGCTCTCGGCGTGCAGGTCGCGAGACGATGGCCTAGACTGGCAGATCAGCGTCATGCTGACCAACAACTGGCTCAACTCACAAAAGGATCGTCCATGAAGCACACCGGGCTCGAAGAGGAGTTGGCGGCTGTGCTCGCTGGTCACCAACTCGAACTCGATGACCTCGAGGTTCAGGCCGCGGGAAAGCGGCGGGTCGTCCGCGTCACAGTGGACGGAGACGGACCGTCGGGAACCGGGCCGGACCTCGATCAGATCGCAGACGCGACCAGAGCGATTTCCCAGGCATTGGACGACACCGATGCGCTCGGCGACGCCCCCTACACCCTTGAGGTCAGCACCCGCGGAGTCTCGCGGCCGCTCACCAAGCCGGCGCACTATCGCCGCAATCTGACCCGTCTGGTCACGCTGACCCTTGCCGACGGGACCTCGCTGACCGGGCGCATCAGCGCCGCCGATGAGCGGTCCGTCACCGTCGATGTCGACGGTGAGGAGCGCACGATCGGGTTCGATCAGATTTCCAAGGCCGTGATCCAGGTGGAGATGAACCGCCGCCTGACCGATGACCACGACGAAGCGGGGGAGTGAACGGGATGGATATCGATCTGTCGGCTTTGCGGGCGATTGAACGGGACAAGGAGATCCCGCTCGAGTACCTACTGAAGGCGCTCGAGGATGCCTTGCTGAACGCGTACCTGAAGACGGACGGCGCCAAGCCGGGGGCTCGGGTCGTGCTCGACCGCAAGCTCGGAACCGTCGCCGTGATGGTGCCTGATCTCAACGAGGACGGTGAACAGGTCGGCGAGTACGACGACACGCCGGCCGACTTCGGCAGGGTCGCCGCCGCCACCGCCCGGCAGGTGATCTTCCAACGGCTGCGTGAACATGAGGACGAACAGAAGTACGGGCGCTTCGCCGCGTCCGAGGGTGACATTCTGACCGGTGTCATCCAGCAGGATCGCGACACCCGCTCGGTGCGGGTCGATCTCGGACAGATCGAGGCGATCATGCCGCTGGCCGAGCAGGCTCCCGGCGAGGAATACACCCACGGCAAGCGCATGCGCGTCTACGTGGTCAGTGTCCGCAAAGAACTGCGCGGCCCGCAGGTGATCGTCAGCCGCACCCATCCGAATCTGGTGAAGAAGCTCTTCGCGCTGGAGGTGCCCGAGATCGAGCAGGGCATCGTCGAGATCAAGGAGATCGCCCGCGAGGCCGGTCACCGCAGCAAGATCGCGGTGCATTCGAACAATCCGGAGGTCAACGCGAAGGGCGCCTGCATCGGCCCGATGGGGCAGCGGGTGCGCGCGGTCATGCACGAGCTCAACGAGGAGAAGATCGACATCGTCGACTGGGATGCCGACCCGGCCAAGTTCGTCGCGAACGCGCTCAGCCCGGCCAAGGTCAACCAGGTGATCGTGATGGACCCGTCCGCACGTGCCGCGCGGGTCATCGTCCCCGACTATCAGCTCAGCCTCGCCATCGGACGCGAGGGCCAGAATGCTCGGCTCGCCGCCCGGCTGACCGGATGGCGCATCGACATCCAGCCCGACACAGCCGTTGAGGGTGCCTGATCGGGCATCGCGGCGGCCGGCGCGCACCTGCGTGGGCTGCCGCGAGAGCTGCGATCCGGCGGGCATGACCCGATTCGTCCTGGACGGGTCGGTCCTGCGGGTCGACGCGTCCGGGCACGCGCCCGGTCGGGGAGCGTGGCTGCACGCCGACCCGCACTGTGCTGACACGGCCCGCCGCAGGGGCGCTTTCGCGCGTAGTTTCCGTCGCAAAGTCGACGATGCCGTGCTCGCGGACTGGCCCGCTTCGTCCTCGCCCGACCAAGCCTGTCACGACTCGGATGAAGCCCTGCCCGACTGAAGCCGGCAACGACCCTGGCAACACCACGAGACGGTTGGCGTCTCGTGGTTGGGCATCCGGGGATCAAGCGCGATACACTGGCTAGCGCGTGTCTTCGGGGAAGGTTCCGAAGAACTCGGCAAAGCTCCCGTCAATGATGGCGCCCCATGGCGCGGTCAGGCGCGGCTGGGGCCGGGTATCGCGGTGATCACGCAGAGCCAGAAGGTGGGCGACAGCTCATGACGACTCGATGAGTACTCACCAATGAGCACCGAAAACAACTAGGTGGTTCTGGCCCGGGGCCTGGACCACGAAGGAGATCAGTGGCCAAGGTCCGTGTCTACGAGCTTGCTAAAGAGCTCGGTTTGGAAAGTAAGGAGCTTCTCAGCACTCTGAACGAGATGGGCGAATTCGTCCGTTCGGCGTCCTCGACGATCGAGGCACCCGTGGTTCGCAGAGTGACCGAGAAGGTGAAGGGCGTTCATAAGGACGCGAAGTCGGGGGCTGTCGATCATGCCCCCGCACCCAAGAAGAGTGGCGCGCCGGCACCCAAGCCGAAGACAGCCGCCACACCCCAGACTCCACAGCCCGACGCGCCGCAGGCCGCGGCCGGTGCCAAGGTCGGTCCGCGCGCGACGCCGGGCCCGCACCCGGTACCCGGTCCGCGCGCCGTTCCCGGTCCGCGTCCGACGCCCGGCCAGCACGCAGCGCCTGGTCCGCGGCAGAGCAATGGCAACGGCCAAGGTGGACAGGCCTCCCAGAGCAAGCCCGCTCAGCAGCGGCCGCATCCCAAGCCCGGTGTAAGTAGCCAGCCGCAGTCGCGCCCCGCATCGCCGCAATCCCAGGGCGGTCCCCGTCCGACTCCGGGACCGCGCCGGACTCCGGCTCCCGGTGGTACCGGCTCCGGTAAGGCCGCTTCGGGTCCACGTCCGGGTCCGACACCGGCGAACGTGCGTCGTCCGGGAGCTCCGCGTCCGGGCAACAACCCGTTCTCGTCGTCGCAGGGGATGGGCCAGGCCCGTCGTCCCTCCCAGCCGCGTACCGGTAGCCGCGATGGTGGCGCTCCCCGTTCGGGTGAGGGCCGTCCGCCGCGTCCCGGCGGCGGCGACCGGATGCCGCGTCCGAATCCCGCGATGATGCCCAAGCACGCCAACCCCTCGCTCGGCACCCAGCAGGGCGCCGGTGGTGGCGGTGGCGGCCGGGGTGGACGCCCCGGTGGTCCGAGCCGTGGTCGTGGCGGCCCCTCGATGGGCGGCGCACCCGGCGGTGGCATGGCCGGTGGCCGTGGTGGCCGCGGTGGCCGCGGCGGAACCCAGGGTGCCTTCGGGCGCGCCGGATCCAATCGGCGGGGCCGCAAGTCGAAGAAGCAGCGTCGTCAAGAGTTCGATGAGATGCAGGCACCGTCGATCGGTGGCGTGCGCATCCGTGGTGGGGACGGCCAGATCGTCCGTCTTCGCCGTGGTTCATCGCTGACCGATCTTGCCGAGAAGATCAACGCCGAGCCGGCGCAGCTGGTGCAGGTGCTGTTCAACCTCGGCGAGATGATCACCGCGACTCAGTCGGTTCCCGACGAGACGCTGGAGATCCTCGGCGCGGAGTTGAACTACAAGATTCAGGTCGTCAGCCCCGAGGACGAAGACCGCGAGCTGCTCGAAAGCTTCGACCTCGAGTTCGGTGAGAATGAAGGCGGCGAGCACGATCTCGAGGCCCGTCCGCCGGTCGTCACCGTCATGGGTCACGTCGACCATGGCAAGACGAAGCTGCTGGATGCGCTGCGCGACACCAATGTGCAGGGTAAAGAGGCCGGTGGTATCACCCAGTCGATCGGTGCCTACCAGATCGAGACCGAGGTGGACGGCGAGGAACGTGCCATCACCTTCATCGATACCCCCGGCCATGAGGCCTTCACCGCGATGCGTGCGCGTGGCGCCAAGTCGACCGACATCGCCGTTCTGGTGGTGGCGGCCGATGACGGCGTGATGCCGCAGACGATTGAGGCCCTAAACCATGCCACGGCAGCCGATGTGCCGATCGTGGTCGCGGTCAACAAGATCGACAAGCCCGGCGCCGATCCGGCGAAGGTGCGAGGTCAGCTCATGGAGTTCGGCCTGGTGCCTGAGGAATACGGCGGCCAGACCATGTTCGTGGATGTCTCCGCGGTCACCCGGGTCGGCCTGGACAATCTGCTGGAGGCGATCATCCTGACCGCCGACGCAGCTCTTGATCTGCGCGCCAATCCGACCATGGACGCCCAGGGCGTGGCGATCGAGGCCCACCTCGATCAGGGCCGTGGCCCGGTGGCCACCGTGCTCATTCAGCGCGGCACGCTGCACCGGGGCGACTCGATCGTGGCGGGTGCGGCTCACGGCCGCGTTCGCGCGATGATCAACGACCGTGGTGACACGATCGACGAGGCTCCGCCGTCCATGCCGGTTCAGGTGCTCGGCCTGACCAGCGTGCCGGGAGCCGGCGACAACTTCCTGGTCGTCGAGGACGACCGGATGGCTCGCCAGATCGCCGCGAAGCGGGACGCCAACCGTCGTGCCGCGCTGCAGGCTCAGTCCTCGCGCCGCAAGACCCTGGAAGAGCTGTTCGAGCAACTCGAAAAGGGCGAGACGAGCGAGCTGACGCTTATCCTGAAGGGCGACGGCGCAGGTTCGGTCGAAGCCCTGGAAGATGCCCTGTCGAAGATCGAGGTGTCCGACGAGGTCGGCCTGCGCGTCATCGACCGTGGTGTCGGTGCCATCACCGAGACCAACGTGTCGCTGGCGGCTGCGTCCATCCCGCACGCGGTCATCATCGGTTTCAACGTCCGCCCGACCGTGCAGGCAGCCCGCCTGGCCGATCAGGAGAACGTCGATATCCGGTACTACTCGGTCATCTACGACGCGATCGACGAAATCGAGGCTGCCCTCAAGGGCATGCTCAAGCCGATCTACGAGGAGAAGACTCAGGGCACCGCGGAGATCCGGGAGATCTTCCGCAGCTCCAAGTTCGGCAACATCGCCGGTTGTATGGTCACCGACGGTCACATCAGGCGCAATGCCAAGGCGCGCCTGCTGCGCGACGGTGTGGTGGTCGCCGAAACCTCGATCGCCTCGCTGCGCCGGGAGAAGGACGATGTCACCGAGGTCCGCGAGGGCTTCGAATGCGGTCTGACATTGGCCAACTACTCTGATATTCAGATCGGCGACGTTATCGAGACCTACGAGATGATCGAGAAGGCTCGCGACTGATCCACTGAATCACTAACGGTTGCGGGCGGAAGACATAGCGTCTTCCGCCCGCAATCCGCATCATCTTATCGGGAGGGAAAATGGCTAATCCACGAATCGCCAAGCTTGAGGATCAAATCCAGCGGATCATCGCCGAGATGCTGGGGCGCCGTGTCAAGGATCCGCGACTCGGATTCGTCACCATCACCGATGTGCGGCTCACTGGCGATGGCCGCGAGGCGACCGTCTTCTACACCGATCTCGGGCGTTCGCTGGACGGCCGCGAGGCCGATGCCGCAGGCGGGGTGAGCGACACCGCGACCGCGCTGGAATCGGCCAAGGGCCTGCTGCGCACCACCATCGGGCAGCAACTCGGGCTGAAGTTCACTCCCACACTGACCTTCGTCCCGGACGCCAGCGAGAAGACCGCCCAGGAGATGGAAGACCTGCTCGCCCGCGTGCAGGCGGCAGACGCCGAGCTGGCCAAGGAGCGCGAGGGCTCCGCATTCGCCGGCGAGGCCGACCCCTACAAGAAGCCGGTAGAACCTGCCGACGAGTAATACCCCTGGCGTAGGCCCCGCCCGATGCCCGGTTCTGGCCGGGAGAAGGCCGCAGGAGGTTCCGCAGCGCGACGATGCTCCGCTGCGGAACCTCTTGACTTGATGAGGCACGACCTCACCCCCACCGAGCTGAGAAGGGATCCGATGACCACCTTCGTCTACATTTCCCCCGCATATCCGCCGACGAACGTTTATTTCTGCGAGCGGCTGGCCGCCTCCGGGGTCACCGTGTTGGCGATCGGCGACGCGCCCTACGACGAACTCCCGAACGGGCTGACGGCGGCGCTGACCGAGTACTACCGGGTGGATTCCCTGGAGGACTACAACCGGGTCTATCGGGCGATGGCGCATCTGATCGCCCGCCATGGTCGTGTCGACTGGGTGGAGTCGAACAACGAGTACTGGCTGCAACTCGACGCCAGGCTGCGCACCGACTTCAATATCCACACCGGACGCCGGGCCGAGAAGGTCAATGAGATCCGCTCCAAGGTCGACATGAAGCAGGTCTATCTGCGTGCCGGGGTTCCCACGGCCAGACAGATCAGGATCACGACCCTGGAGGCGGCGCAGGAGTTCGTTGCCCAGGTCGGCTACCCGGTCATCGTGAAACCCGAATTCGGAATGGGTGCGACCCACACCTACCAGCTGCGCGATGACGCCGAGCTGGCCGGTTTCTGTTCCGAGCCGGCCGATGGGCCGATGGTGATGGAGGAGTTCGTCACCGGCGACATCATCAGCTACGACGGTATCGTCGACCACGACTCGGTGCCGGTCTTCGAGGCCGCGACGCTGTGGCCGCCGTCCATCATGGACATCGTGCTGAACGACCTCGACCTGGCCTATCAGGTGCTCGACGAGATGCCGGACAGACTGCGGGAACTCGGACAGCGCGTGCTGAAGGCTTTCGGGGTGCGCAACCGCTGGTTCCACCTCGAGTTCTTCCGGCTGTCGGATGCCAAGCCTGGTCTGGGTGAGGTCGGCGACTTCGTCGCGCTGGAGGTGAACATGCGTCCGGCAGGCGGAGTGACGGTCGACATGTACAACTACGCGCGCAACGCCGATGTCTATCAGATCTATGCCGACGTGGTGAGTGGTCACGACACCGGGGCGGCCCGGCAGGCCACGCAGGACCCCGCGCGCTGTGTCTATGCATCGCGGCGCGACCATCGCGACTACCAGCTGAGCTCCGATCGGCTGGCCGAGATCTACGGCGATGCGATCGTTGCCCACCAGCGCAATCTCGAGCTCTTCGTTCCGCAGATGGGCAACGAGTACTACCTGCTGCGCACCACCGATGCCGGCCGGGCGACCGCATTCATCGACGACGTCCTGCGCCGGGCATGAGCGTCGGCCGAATGGCAAGGCGATGCAGGTTCACGAGCGCCGTCACAGCAGTCCTGCCCGTAGAGGAGAGATGAGTTCAAGGTGAACGCCACCGCTTCCGGCCTGCTGATCATCGACAAGCCCACCGGATGGACCTCTCATCAGGTGGTCGGACGGGTCCGCCGTGTCTTCGGGACGCGAAAGGTCGGCCACGCGGGCACCTTGGACCCGATGGCCACCGGAGTGCTGATCGTCGGGCTCAACCGGGCCACCAGGCTGTTGGGCCATCTGGCTCTGCATGACAAGGCGTACTCGGCAACCATCCGGCTGGGCGCGTCCACCACGACCGATGACGCTGAGGGGGAACCGACCGGGGGAGCAGACGCGTCCAGTCTGTCGCTGCCTCAGGTGGCAGTCGCCATGGGTGCCTTCCGGGGTGCGATCATGCAGCGTCCGAGCACGGTTTCGGCGATCAAGGTGGACGGCAAGCGTGCCTACGCCCGGGCACGCGCCGGTGAGAACGTGCAGCTGGCCACCCGTGAGGTGACCGTCGGCCGGTTCGAAGTGCTCGCGGCGCGCCCGGTGGCCGGCTACCTCGATGTGGATGTCGAGGTCGAGTGTTCCTCGGGCACCTATGTGCGGGCGCTGGCCCGCGATCTCGGCGATGCGCTGGGGGTGGGCGGGCATCTGACGATGTTGCGGCGCACCCGGATCGGACGCTATCTGCTGGACGACGCCGTCGCACTGGACTCGCTGACCGCCGAAACCCCGCTGATGAGCATGGCCGAGGCGGCAAGGCTGAGCTTTCCGGTGGTCGAGATCGACGAAGCCGGTGCGCGCGATGTCGGTTTTGGACGAGCGTTGGACACCCAGGTACCCGCCGCGGTAACCGGTATTATCGGGCCGTCGGGGGAATTATTGGCGCTCTATCGTCCGGATGGGGAATGCAGCCGACCGGTCGCGGTGTTTGTCTGAGTGTCAGCGTTCAGCCGCCGGCAGAAAAACACCGCGGACGAGCGCCACCTCATCAAAGGAGTTGCAATGGAATTGCTGGGAAAGCAAGCAGCGTGGGTGTTGATCGGGCAGGGGGCGCTCGCCATCGTCCTGGGGGCGATCGTGCTCGCCTGGCCAGGACTGACTGTCGCAGCATTCGCCCTCGTCTGGGGCATCTATGCGCTGGTGGACGGCATCGGAGAGCTGGCATTGGGCGCCACATCGGCTGGGGTCCAGGGCCGCGGATGGCTGATTTTCTCCGGAATCCTCGGAATTGTCGCCGGAATCATCGTGGTCTTCAATCCGTTCATGTCGGCTGCCGTGCTCACTTGGGTACTGGGGATTTGGCTGATCGTCCACGGCGTCTTCGTTTTCGCCGGTGGCTTCTCGTTGCCCGGCAACCATAAGTGGTGGGTCGTGGTTTCCGGCGTGCTGCTGGTCATCGCGGGTGCGATCTTCGTGGCGAATCCCGCCGAAGCGGCGCTGTCGCTGGCGTTCCTGCTGGGTTGGCTCGCCATCGTCTGGGGTATCTTCTGCACCGTGGCCGGAATCGCTTTGATGATCGGCGCCCGGCGCGTGGGTAGCCAACTGTAGTTTTCAGATCGACCGGTTGATGGTTGGGTGCCGAGCCGAGAATGCGGTTCGGCACCCACCGGCCGGTCGGTCAGCGGACGATCTGGAAGAATTCGGCCACTCCTTCGAGTGTCATCTGAGTGGCCACGATGACCAGCACCATGCCCATCAGCCGTTCCACGGCCAGCAATGTCTTGGGGCCGAGCACCCGGTTCAGGCCGTGGCTGAAGTAGAGCACCAGAGCCGAGCCCAGCCAGGCCAGTACCAGTGCGACCAGGTAACTCGGCAGCGCATCCGGATTGCCTGAGACCAGCACGATCACCATGGCCAGCAACGACGGCCCTGCCACATAGGGGATCGCCAGCGGGACGATGAACGGCTCATCGTCGGGCGCTTTCTCGCGCAGATTGCGTTCGGGAGTCGGGAAGACCATGCGCAGCGCGATCAGCATCAAGATGACTCCGCCGGCCACCGTCAACGCCGGCGCATCGATATGGAAGACCCTCATGAAGGCCTGACCGCCGAAAAGGAAAGCCAGCATGATGCCCAAAGCGATCAGCAGTTCGCGGACGATCACCCGCCTGCGGCGCTCGGGCGCGGTATGGGCGAGCGCGGCCAGAAACAGCGGCACATTGCCGAAGGGATCCATGATCAAGATGAAGACCACGGCGGACGAAACGATCAGCTCCACAGCTAGATAGCCTAGCGAGACGCTGTGTGCTCGCGAAACGGGCTGTCAGATGCGGTATGGACGCAAGATTCTTCGGCGTGTTGCGAATTGGGCAGCTGATCCTTCGATCAGTCACCTGGGAATGCGTCCAAGCGGTCCCATTGAGGCATTAAGCTGGACCGCGGTCCTGCAGTCGCCGGACCATCGGTGCGAGCAGGAGCGGGTATGCGACGAAGTGTGGTAGCCATCGGAAACTTCGATGGTGTACATACGGGGCACCAACAGCTGCTGCGCACGGCCGTGGAGCACGCCCAGGAACTGGGCACCGAGCGCGAACCGCTGCAGGTCATCGTCGTCACCTTCTGGCCGCACCCCATGAGCGTGGTGGCCCCCGGTCATCAGCCGTTGCTGCTGACCTCACTGTCGGACCGCATCGACCTGCTTCGCCGCTACGGCGCCGACGAGGTCCGAGTCGTTCAGTTCACCCGTGATGTCGCGGCCTGGTCACCGCAGAAGTTCGTGGACACCATCTTGGGACCGCTCAACCCCGCGGTCGTCGTGGTGGGGGAGAACTTCACCTTCGGCAACCGTGCCGCAGGTACCCCCCAAATGATGCGCGAGTTCGGCAAGGGTCGCTTCGATGTCGACATCATTCATCTGGTCAGCATCGACTCCGAGCGCACCTGCTCATCGTTCGTGCGTTCGGCACTGGCGACCGGCGACGTTGCTGCTGCAGCTCGTCATCTGGGCAGACTCTTCCGGCTGAGCGGGGTGGTGGTGGTCGGTGATCAGCGCGGCCGCGAGCTCGGCTTCCCGACCGCGAATCTTCCGGTCGCTGCAGACCTGGCCACACCCGCCGATGGCGTCTACGCGGGCTGGTTGCGCAGGCTCGACCAGCCGTCGGCAATACGGATGCCGGCCGCGATCAGCGTTGGCACCAACCCGACCTTCGACGGCGTCGAGCGGCGCGTCGAATCCTATGTGTTGGACCGCACCGATCTCGAGCTCTACGGCATCAACATCGCGGTGGAGTTCGTCGAGCATCTGCGTGGTCAGGTGCGTTTTGGTTCGATCGATGAGCTGATCGAGCAGATGAACAAGGACGTAGCCGCCACCCGGGTGGTGCTGGGGATCGACTGAGCCCGGTTCGAGATCGCCGGCCCGGCTGTGCTATCTTTGCCAGGTTGCCGTTAGATCGGCCGCGGATGTCCAAGAGCCCCCACTCGCAACCTGCACCGGGGGCACCGCGCAACGAGCTGGAGAGGCTGATTATGGACGCTGAGACCAAAAAGAAGATTATCGAAGAGTACGCCACGCATCCTGGTGACACCGGCTCTCCGGACGTGCAGATTGCGCTGCTGACTGCCCGCATCGCCCATCTGACCGAACACCTCAAGATTCACAAGGGTGACCACCACAGCCGCCGGGGTCTGATGCTGATGGTTGGTCAGCGTCGCCGGCTGCTGAACTACGTGGCCAAGGAAGACATCGACCATTACCGCGCACTCATCGCGCGTCTCGGCCTTCGCCGGTGACGTCGTAGCGGGACACACGGGGAGAAGCCCACAGCGGCGACTCCCCGTTTTGTCATCTTCAAGCGCGGCGGCGGACGTGCATTCCTTGTCCCATCCCGGCATCATTGAATCTGGAGAAAACTTCACATTCCCGCTGCTCGAAGGGCAGCACCACGACGCGAGAAGACCAGGGATTGTTGGTCCTCGGTAGTGGTCATCGGGCCGCCGAATGGGTGATCCCGATGACCTCGATCGAAGACCGGCAGTCGAGACCGGAATCCTCCGGTGGTTTCTTGCGTCCTTACCGAAGACGCGCCCGCGCGACGTGGGCAGCGTCTGCCTGAACATAGGAGAGGACACAATTTCATGGAGGGTGAAAACCTCAAATTCGCTGAGGCGATCATCGACAACGGGACGTTCGGCAAACATGTCGTGCGTTTCGAGGCCGGTGTGCTGGCTCAGCAGGCCGACGGCGCTGCCGCGGTCTACCTGGATGGCGACACGATGCTGCTGTCGGCCACCGCTGCGCAGAAATCTCCGCGCGAGTCCATTGACTTCTTCCCGCTGACCGTTGACGTCGAAGAGAAGATGTACGCCGTGGGACGCATCCCCGGTTCGTTCTTCCGCCGCGAGGGCCGTCCCAGCGAGAACGCGATCCTGGCCTGCCGCCTGATCGATCGGCCGCTGCGTCCGGCGTTCGTCAAGGGTCTGCGCAACGAGGTCCAGGTCGTGGTGACCGTGCTGGCACTCAACCCGCAGGTCGAGTACGACGTGGTGGCGATCAATGCCGCATCCATGTCTACCCAGATCGCCGGCCTTCCGTTCCACGGCCCGATCGGTGCCGTGCGCGTCGCGTTGATCGACGAGCAGTGGGTCTGTTTCCCGACCGTCGAGCAGGAGCAGGGCGCTACCTTCTCGATGGTGGTCGCCGGACGAGTGCTGGCCGACGGCGACGTGGCCATCATGATGGTCGAGGCCGGCGGTACTGAGGCGACCTGGAACCTGGTGCGCTCGGGCAAGACCGCCCCCACCGAAGACGTGGTGGCCGGTGGCCTGGAAGCTGCCAAGCCGTTCATCAAGGTGCTGTGCGACGCTCAGGCCGAGCTGGCCCAGCAGATCGACAAGGAGACCTACCCCTACCCGGTCTTCAAGGAGTACGAGGACGACGTCTACGAGCAGGTTCTGGTCTTGGGCCAGGAAGAGCTCGATCGCATCGAACAGATCGCCGACAAGCTCGATCGTCAGGCTGCTGAGAAGGACCTCAAGCATTCGATCCTCGATCAGATGAACAACAACGAGGCGTTCGAGGGCCGCGAGGGCGAGATCTCGGCGGCCTTCAAGTCGATGCAGAAGAAGATCGTCCGTGGTCGTGTGCTGCGCGACGGCAAGCGCATCGACGGCCGTGGCCCCAAGGACATCCGCCCCTTGTCGAGCGAGGTCGGCATCATTCCGCGGGTCCACGGCAGCTCGCTGTTCCAGCGCGGTGAGACCCAGGTGCTGGGCATCACCACCTTGAACATGCTCGACATGGAGCAGAAGCTTGACACCTTGAGCGCTGTCACCTCGAAGCGCTACATGCACCAGTACGACATGCCGCCGTACTCGACCGGTGAGACCGGCCGCGTCGGTTCGCCGAAGCGCCGCGAGATCGGCCACGGCGCACTTGCCGAGCGGGCCATCGTTCCGGTGCTGCCGAGCCGCGAGGAGTTCCCCTACGCGATTCGCGAGGTTTCCGAGGCCATCGGCTCCAACGGATCGACCTCGATGGGCTCGGTCTGCGCGTCCACGCTGGCTCTGCTCAATGCCGGTGTGCCGCTGCGCGCGTCGGTGGCCGGCATCGCCATGGGCTTGATGAGCGAGACCGACGAGTCCGGTCAGACTCACTACCTGGCGCTGACCGACATCCTGGGCGCTGAGGATGCCCTGGGCGATATGGACTTCAAGGTCGCGGGTACGTCGGAGTTCATCACTGCGCTGCAGCTCGATACCAAGCTCGATGGCATTCCTTCGGACGTGCTGGCCGCAGCGCTGCTGCAGGCCAAGGACGCTCGCACCACCATCCTCGGCGTGATGAATGAAGCCATTGACACACCCGACGAGATGAGCGTCAACGCGCCGCGGATCATCACCGTGCACATCCCGGTCGAGAAGATCGGCGAGGTCATCGGCCCCAAGGGCAAGGTCATCAACCAGATCCAGGACGACACCGGCGCCAACATCTCCATCGAGGAGGACGGCACCATCTTCATCGGTGCCACCAGCGGTGAGGCCGCCGAGCTGGCCCGCCAGATGATCAATGCGATCGCCAACCCGACCATGCCGGAGAAGGGCGAGCGTTACCTCGGCACCGTGGTCAAGCTGACCACCTTTGGCGCGTTCGTCTCGCTGCTGCCCGGCAAGGACGGCCTGCTGCACATCTCGAAGATGCGCCAGCTGAACGGCGGCCAGCGCGTGGAGAACGTGGAGGACGTGGTGAGCGTCGGCCAGAAGCTCCAGGTCGAGATCAGCGACATCGATGACCGTGGCAAGCTCTCGCTCGTCCCGGTGATCGAGGAATCCGAGGAGAAGACCTCCGAGCAGAACTGAGCTCGCTTCCTCTGAGTTACCGAACGGCGGCCCGCAGGCATTGCGCTTGCGGGCCGCCGCTTCTCCCTACCGCTGGACGCGATTGCGCTGTTCGATTGCGAACCTCATCCGATCGGGAGTCTCGTAGCAGTCCGATGCTTGCAGCTGCCCGGGATCCAGGATCGGCTTCACGATGACATTCGACTCCGCCAGGAACTGGGGGAGTCGCTCGGTCAGCAATGGTCCCCAACCTTCGACCCGCGCGACGCCGGTGGCCGGCGCAGGCGTTCCGGTGTTCTCGGTGGCAGCCCGCGCATTCTCAGAGGTGCTGATGGCCGGGCTGAGCGCGGGATCGTCGGCATTGATGTGGACGACCAGGGTGTGGCTGGGCAGCGCGTCCTGACCGAAGGCTTGTCTCGCCAGGATTCCGACGGCAGCGGCGCGACGACGATCCAAGTCGCTGCCGAACAGCGGATCGGGCTGGGTCGGCAGGGTCTTAGCGATTCCGGTCAGCGCACGATCGAAGGCGATCCCGTCGGCGGGGTCGACCTTGCCCCAGATCGTCACATGTCCGTCCTCGATTCGGGAGACCTGAACCTTGCGGCTTTGCCGTTGGGCCGCGGCTCGCTTGCGAGCCAGGTCTTCATCGGCTGCGGTGATCCAGCCGGGCAGCGCCGCCATGATCCTCGGGAGTGGCATCATCGACAGCCCGTTGGCGACCGTCTTGTCGAGTTCTGCCACAGCTGCAGCGGACAGGTGCGCAGCCTCCCGGCAGATCTTCATTGCCTGCCATACCCGCACCTTGCCCGCCAGCACAGCAGTCCATAGCGCCGGATGCCGGTGGCGCAGATCGAGGGCATCACCGATGTGGAAAAGGGCGGATTGAGGTGACATGCCCAGCAGGGCGCCAACTTCCAAGGCGAGGAACTCGCCGACCTTCGGCGTACCGTCGTGTCCGGGTTGCATGAGCCGCTCGATGCCCTCACTGACGGCATCATCATCGATTCTCCACAGGTCGGCGGCGTGGGTGATCATGATCAGTTCGGCTATCTCAGCAGCGATCAACTGCTGATGCGCATGATCGAGGGCTTTGAACGCCTCGGTGCTGCTCGCGGGCGGGACCAGGTTTCTGGGGTCGCAGGTGGGGTCTTCCATGACACCAGTTTAATCGAACACGCGTACGAATACAAGACCTGGGGGCCGATCCTCTAGTCTGGACTCATACGAACGCGAGAGGTGAGCAGCAGATGATCAAGGTGGCGGTTTTCGGAGCCAAGGGGCGCATGGGGCGGGAGATCTGCAAGGCGGTCGACGAGGCCGCTGACCTGCAGCTGGTGGCGGGCGTCGATGCCGGCGATGATCGCACCGAGGTCGAAAAAGCGCAGGTCGTGATCGATTTCACTCACCCCGATGCCGTGATGGACAACATCAAATGGTGCATCGATCATGGCATCAATGCTGTCGTCGGTACCACCGGCTTCAGCCCCGCCAAATATGACGAGGTGCGCGGCTGGCTGGCCGCCAAGCCGGGTGTCAACGTACTCATCGCGTCCAACTTCTCCATCGCCGCAGTGCTGCTGATGCACTTCGCGGCGAAGGCCGCCCCGTTCTTCGAATCCGTCGAGGTCATCGAGTTGCATCATCCTCGCAAGGTGGATGCCCCCTCGGGCACCGCGATCACCACCGCGAACATGATCGCCGGAGCGCGGGCCGATGCCGATTGCCCGCCGATGCCCGATGCCACCGTCAAGGAGCTGGACGGTGCCCGCGGCGCCGTCGTCGACGGAGTCCACGTGCATTCGGTGCGGTTGCAGGGCCTGTTCGCGCACGAGGAAGTCGTCTTCGGCAATCCCGGCGAGATGCTCACCATTCGAGATGACTCCTTCCACCGCAGCAGCTACATGCCGGGTGTGCTGGGCGCGGTACGGGCCGTGGGGAAGCGTCCCGGCCTGACCATCGGCATCGACGATCTTCTCGGCATCGCCTGACCCAGCGCTGGTCGGGTACCGCACATGAAAAGGTCCTGGATCGCGGTTGTGGTGGTGGTCGCTCTTGCTGCCGCCGTCATCGGTGGCGACCAACTGCTGCGCATTCACGTCGAGAGCCAGATCGGTCAGCAGATCGAGAGCCAGCACGGCGGAGCTGCGGATGTCCGGCTGGGCGGCTGGCCGTTTGCCCTGGTCGGCCTCACCAAGAGGCTGCCGGACGCTCAGGTGAGCGTGGTGGACGCAGAAGTCGCCAACGAGGCCAGGAAGGCGACCGTCGAACGCGTCGACATCGCGGTGACCGGGCTGAGTCCGATCGACGACCTCGGTCGGGCCAATGCAGAACGGTTGGACGCCACAGCCTCCATCACCTGGAATCAACTGAGCGTGCTGCTCGGCTTCCCGATAAGTCGCGTGCACGATGACCGCATTTCGGCGAAAACCTCGGTGGAGATCATGCAAAGAGTCATCCCGATCGAGCTTCAGGCCGAACTGTCGCTGCAGGCCGACGGTGCCCTGGTGCTCGACAATCCCAGCGTCGCGCTGGCCGACTACACCCTGCCGCTGCCGTCCACCATCGTTCAGCTGGCTCTCGACCAGCTGGCCCCGGACCTGCAGCTGCCCACCCCAGCCGGGCTGAGTTATCAGGGCCTCAGCATCGGTGCAGATACCATCAGCGTGCGGCTGACCGGCCAGAACGTGGCGGTCGGCGATTTCATGTGAGCGGGCACACCGGCGAACCAGAGACGACTAGACCAGTGCGGTGTGCAGTCGCACCTGTTTGATGCGAACGTGATCGTCCTCGTCGCCGATCTCTTGATGAGCGCCATCGGGTGCCCAGCCGGACGCGTCCAGCAGCTCACGGGTCGAGTCATCATCGGCGTTCGCCCACCAGGTCGCCCGCGCGAAGCCATCGGCCCGTAGCGTGTCGGCGATCGCGTGCATCAGTCGGTCCTCGTGACCCTGGCCCAGCGCATCGGGGTGGATGCAGAACTGGGCGACCACTGCATCGGTCGGTTCGGCATCGGGATCATCGCTGGGCCCCACGGCAGCGAAACCGACGATCGCGTTCGACTGGTCGAGCGCGACCAGCACCCGATAGGTGGCCAGCGGTGGACGCAGAATCGCGCTGACCCAGGCCTGGGCCATCGTTTCGGCGTCCAGCTCATCCAAGACGGCGGCCAACCGGGGTTGGCCGGCCAGCCAAGCCCGCTGGACCTCGACGATACCGAGGGCCTCAGCAGGCATCGCCAGCCGGACGCTGTCGGGGTGCAATTCATGAGTCACCCCGCCATCCTAGGAGCTGTCGTCTCAGGCCCGGTTGGGGCGGACCGGGATGACCGCCGGCCCGCTGTCGCGCGCCAGTACCTCGACTCTGGCGCCATAGGTGCGATTGAGCTGAACCGACTGAAGCACATCGCTGGGCCGACCGCTGTCGACCAGGCGTCCCCGCTCCACCAGCAGCATCTGGTCGGCATACTGCGCGGCCAGCGTGAGGTCGTGCATGGCGGCGAGCACCGTGATCCCGCGCTCTCGGCGCAGCTGATCCACCAGCTCCAAGACGGTCTGCTGGTGACCGATGTCCAACGCGCTGGTGGGCTCGTCCAGCAGCAGCAGGCGCGGTTGTTGAACCAGCGCACGGGCGAGGATCACTCGCTGCAACTCCCCTCCCGAGAGTTGATCGACCGGACGGTCGGCCAGTTCGGTCAGGCCCAGCCGGATGATCTCGGTGTCCACGGCCTCCCGGTCGTCGGATGACTCGGTGCCGAAGCGGTGCAGAAAGGGGGTTCGTCCCAACGCGATCAGGTCGCGCACGCTCATGCCCGCCGGCACGGCAGGTTGCTGAGGCATCAGCGCGACGACACGCGCGTACTGGCGGCGGGTGAGCGTCGCCGGATTCTGGCCGGCCAGCCGGAGCTCGCCGGACAAGGGGATGAGACCGGCGATCGCATGCAGCAGCGAGGTCTTGCCCGCACCGTTGGGGCCGACCACCGCCAGCCATTCCCCTTGCCGGACGCTCAGCGTCAGGTCGCTCACCACCTGCGCCTGGCCGCGGGTGATGCACAGGTCGCGGCATTCCAGGATGCTCACGAGATCGCCCTTCCGCGGCGCAGCACGACCAGGAAGAAAGGTGCGCCCAGCAGAGCCGTCACCACGCCGATGGGCAACTCGGCGGGTGCGATCAGGCTGCGGGCCGCGACGTCGGTCAGTACCAGGAATGCCGCGCCGAACAGCATGGACAGCGGCAGCAGCAGCCGATATGAGCTGCCGAAGATCAGCCGCATCGCGTGCGGGACCACGATTCCGACGAAGCCGATCAGGCCGCTCACCGAGACTACTGCGGTGGTGCCCAAGGTCGCAGTGAGGACGAGAACGAGCCGCACCCGGGGGACATTGATGCCCAGGCTGGCGGCCTCGACGTCGCCGAGCGCCAGAACGTCCAGGACCCGGCGATGCAACAGCAAGACGACCCAGCTGAGCACGACGTAGGGCGCGATCGTGACGATATCCGACCAGCCGTTGGTGCTGAGACGGCCGAGGATCCAGGTGTAGACGGCGAGCAGCGAATCGTCGAATCGCTGCTGGACGAAGGTCTGAATGGCACTGAAGAAGGCCGCCACTGCCACACCGGCCAAGATGATGACCGTCGAGGTTCGCCCGCCGCCGACCGTTGCGCCCAGCGCATAGGTGGCGCCGACGGCCAGCAGGCCACCCGCAAAGGCGAATGCCGGCACGCCGAATGCGCCGATGCCGCCACCGGCGGTGATCGCGATGGTGGCGCCCAGCCCGGCACCGGCCGAAACACCCAGCAGGTAGGGGTCAGCGAGTGGGTTGCGGAAGACGCCCTGGTAGGCGGCGCCCGAAACGGCCAGCGTGGCGCCGACGATGCTGCCGAGTATCACCCGGGGAAGTCGGATCTGCCACAAGATGGCCTGCTGCTGAGTCGTCAGCCCGGAATCGATGTCGACGCCGGGCAGTGCGTTGGCCAATTCGGCCAGCACGCTTGCCGGAGTCAGCCCGGCCGGCCCAACCAGGGCGCCGGCAAGCAGAGCTGCCAGCAGGACGACGACGGCGAGCACCCAGCGCAGGGCCCGCCGAGCCCGGCGTGGGGCGCTTGGCACGACCGCAGGAGCGGTGCTGGGCATCGTGCCCGTCACCGTTCCTGCGGTACGCGTGGTGGTCATGCGTGTTCGAGATTCAGCTGGGATGCGTAGGAGGAGATGGACTCAACGAAGTCGACGACGCGCGGACCCCAGCGGCTGACGATATCGGCGTTCAGGACGAAGACCTGGTTCTGCTGGACGGCGCGCACCTCGGCCCAGCCGGGACGCTGGGCGACCGATTCGGGAGTGACCCCACAGCATTGGGCGTCCGCAAGCAGGATCACATCGGGGTTGGCATCGACCACGAACTCCTCGGACAGCTGGGGGAATGCGTCACCGCCCGGGGCGGCGTCCGCGATGCTCTTCATGCCGAACAGCCCGTAGATCTCGCCGATGAAACTGCTGCTGGACACGGTGTACAACGTTGGGTCCAACTCGTGGAAGTAGCTGACACCGCTCAGGTCGGGAGCGGCAGACACGGCCTGTTCGATCCGGGACTTCATGTCCGCCACGAGTGCTGCGGCCTGATCGGTATTGCCGGTGGCCTGGCCGAGACGGGCGAGCTGATCGTAGGCCTCGTCCAGGGTGCTCGCAGGGGGCAACGCCAGAGTGGGGACGCCCGCGGCTGCCAGACTGGCGACGGTGTCGGGATCGGGCATCGCCGTGATGACCAGATCGGGGGAGTAGTTGAGGATCGCCTCGACGTTGGGCGTGTATCCCGACAGCTGCGTGACGGGAGCCTCGGCGGGATAGTTCGACTGGTCGTCCACAGCGACGACCTGGGCGCCGGCGTCGATGGCGAACAGCGACTCGGTCGCCGTGGGGCTGAGCGAGACGATCGCCTCCGGACGCTGGTCGACAGTAATCGTGTCGGTCGACCCGGTGGCACCGCTGACCACGTCGACGGGGAATCCGGACGCGCCGGGGCTTTGGGCGGGCTGGGACGAGGCCGAATCGTTCGGCGCTCCGCACGCCGCCAGCGTGGCCGCGAGCAGTAACGCGCCGACGATGGCACGCGGTGATCGCGCAGAAGAAGAATGAGTCACAGCGGGAATCCTCCGGTTTCTGACGGAGGACGAGGCAGTCGGGCGAGCCGGGTGGGCGAGACCCTGACGCACGAACCGTCCTTCGTCCGAGGAACAGAACGTGGTCGTGGACAGATGTCCTGGCTTGTCCGAAAGTATCGGCTTCACAGTTGCGGCACAGCACCGGACTCTCACCGGATTTCACTGCGACCCACGACACTTTCACGGGCGTGAAAGCAGCTTCAGTTTATCATCGGCGGCAGAATCCGCCTTCTGTTGCACTGTCAATTCGCGCCGGAATGCAGGAACGAGGGGGGCGTCCGGTTAGGATTGCCGCGATATGAGTGCACTTCAGACGCCGCCCAGGCTGGCCCCCGACACCTTGCGCATCATCCCACTCGGTGGGCTCGGCGACATCGGCCGAAACATGACCGTCTTCGAGATCAACGGCAAACTGCTGGTGGTGGACTGTGGGGTCCTGTTCCCCGAGGACGACCAGCCCGGCGTCGATCTGATCCTGCCCGGGCTGGATTACCTCGACGATCGGCTGGACGACATCGTCGGCCTCGTGCTCACCCACGGCCACGAGGATCACATCGGCGCGGTGCCCTACCTGCTGCGCCGCCGCCAGGACATCCCGCTTTACGGCAGCAAGCTGACCTTGGCGTTCGTGGACGGCAAGCTGCGCGAACACCGGCTGCGCGATACCGCCATGTATCACCAGGTGGTCGAGGGTGACACGGTGGTCGCCGGCCCGTTCGAGCTGGAGTTCTTCGCGGTCAACCATTCGATCCCGGATGCGCTGGCCGTCGCGATCAAGACCAGCGCCGGCGTGGTGTTGCATACCGGCGACTTCAAGATGGATCAGCTGCCGCTCGACAAGCGGATCACTGACCTGCGCGGGTTCGCGCGGCTGTCCAGTGATGAGCGGGGGGTCGACCTGCTGATGGCCGACTCCACCAACGCCGATGTGGCCGGCTTCACCCTTCCCGAGAAGGACATCGAGCCCGCACTGGAGCGGGTCTTCGGCCAGGCTCCCCAGAAACTCGTGGTGGCCTGCTTCGCCTCGCACGTGCACCGTGTGCAGCAGATCCTCAATCTGGCCGTGCGGCATGGCCGCAAGGTGGTCTATGTCGGGCGCTCCATGGTTCGCAATATGACCACTGCGCAAGAACTCGGCTACCTGAAGGTGCCCGGCGGCACGCTGATCGAGCTGAACGACATCGAGCAATACCCCGAAGACCAGGTGGTGGTCATCTCGACCGGTTCACAGGGTGAGCCGCTCTCGGCTCTGGCGCGGATGGCCAATCGGGAACACCCGATCGTCCAGGTCGGCTCCGGCGACACGGTGCTGCTGGCGTCCTCGCTGATTCCGGGTAACGAGAACGCGGTCTACCGGGTGATCAACGGGCTGACCAGGCTGGGCATGACGGTGGTGCACAAGGGCAATGCGCTCGTCCACACCTCGGGGCACGCCAGCGCAGGTGAACTGCTCTACACCTACAACGTCGTCAAGCCGCGCAATGCGCTGCCGGTTCATGGCGAGGCCCGGCACCTGGTGGCCAACGCCAAGCTTGCTCAGGCGACGGGGATCCCCGCCGATCACACGATCGTGGCCGAGGACGGCGACGTCATCGACCTGGCCGATGGTCATGCCAGGCGCACCGGGCGGGTGGACGCGTCCTATATCTTCGTGGACGGCACGACCGTCGGCGATGTCACCGAGACTTCGCTGACCGACCGCCGGATTCTCGGTGAGGAAGGCTTCATCTCGGTCATCGCGGCCGTCGATCTGCGCTCCCAGACCATCGTCGCCGGACCCGATATCAACGCCCGGGGGTTCCTGGAGGATCCGACGATCTTCGATTCCATCACCGAGGACATCCGGGGTGCGCTGAACGATGCCCTGGAAGAAGGCGTGGACGATCCGCATCGGCTGCAGCAGCTGGTGCGCCGGGTGATCGGACGCTGGGTCTCGCGCACCTACCGCAAGCGTCCGATGATCGTGCCCGTGGTGATCGCGGTCTGATCTGCATTCGTCGCGGTCGTGGCGGCGGCGGCGCGGGCTGCGGTCGCCTGACGGCGCCTGCCGAGCAGATTTGGCAGTGTCACCATCCATTGGCTAAGCTTGCGTGGTTGCGTCTCGACGGCGCGCTGCGAAAGAAACAGAACGTTATCCAGAACGAGGAGTGCTCCCATGGCTGCCGTGTGTGAGGTTTGCGGTAAGGGCCCAGGCTTCGGGCACAACGTCCCCTGGTCGAAGAAGAAGACCAACCGGCGCTGGAACCCGAACATCCAGCGGGTGCGTGCAGTCGTGAATGGTGCTCCCCAGCGCCTGAATGTGTGCACCGGCTGCCTGAAGGCCGGCCGCGTCACTCGCTGACGCTGCCTTTTCCGCTCGATGCCCGTTGTCCTGTCGGACAGCGGGCATTTTGCTTGCCGTTGAGTGTCGGTCGGCGCCGGTAGTCTGCTGAGGTGGCTGAAAAGAGGGCATCCGCACAGCAGACCTCACGCGCACCCAGCGGGCGGCGAGTGAGCGGGCCGTGGCGCACCGAGGCTTTCCGGCAGCTGGCCACGCCATTGGCCGAGGTGCTGGGTGCTCCGACCAGCAAGGCGCTTGCTGCCCTCAAGCTGGTCACGGTGGCCGATCTGATGGGCCACCTGCCCCGGCGCTACCTCTCGGGCACCGAGACCACCGAACTGGGTGGCTTGGAGCCGGGGGAGGATGTCGCTCTGGTCGCGAAGGTGGCCGAGATGATCGCATATCCCGCACATACTCCGAACGGTCGCGGCCGGCTGGAGGTCAAGCTCACCGACGGCACCGGCTTCTTGAGGGCAACCTTCTTCGGCAAGGACCGCTACACGAAGTTCTGGCAGGCGCAGCTCAGCAAGGGGGTCAAAGGGATCTTCGTCGGTAAGGTCGGAGCCTTCAACTATCAGATGCAGATGAGCCACCCGAACTTCGTGATGCTCGATGCGCAGGGCAACATCGTGGGCCGCGCCGATCAGGCGAAGACGTCGATGGCCCATCAGGTGAGCCGCTCCGGATTGGTGGGCATCTATCCGGCGACCAGCAAGATGCCCACCTGGCAGATCGCGGAATGCGCCGATCTTGTGCTCGACATCGTGAAGGGGATCGATGATCCGATGCCCGCCGAGCTGCGCTCTCGGCTCGGGCTGCCACAGCTGTACGAGGCCTACCGGTCGATTCATCGTCCGGACTCGATCGAGGCGGCCGAGCGCGGAGTCGACCGGCTCAAGTTCGATGAGGCGCTGGCCTTGCAGGTGACCATGGCCTACCGCCGGGCGGATGCTGCCGGCCATACCGCGGCCCCGGTGCTGCCATCTGACGATGGCCTGCTCGCCGCTTTCGACCAGCGGCTGCCCTTCGTGCTGACCGCCGGTCAGGTGGAGGTGAGCGAGGAGATTTTCGCGGACATGGCGCGGACGCGTCCGATGCAGCGGCTGCTGCAGGGCGAGGTCGGCTCCGGTAAGACGGTGGTGGCCTTGCGGGCCATGCTTGCCGAGGTCGATTCCGGACGCCAAGCCGTCCTGCTCGCTCCGACCGAGGTGCTGGCGGGCCAGCATTTCGAGTCGTTGCGGTCGCTGCTGGGTGACCTGGGCGGGGGTCGGGTGCTGGGCTCTCCGGAGAACGCTACTGAGATTGTCTTACTGACGGGCTCGCAGGGTGCTGCGCAGCGTCGGGCCGCGTTGGACGCCATCGCCGGTGGCGGGGCAGGCATCGTCGTGGGTACCCATGCGTTGTTGTCGGAGACGGTGTCGTTCGCCGATCTCGGACTGATCGTGATCGATGAGCAGCACCGTTTCGGTGTCGAGCAGCGTGCGGTGCTGCAGGGCAGGGCCGAACTGATGCCGCACCTGCTGGTGATGACTGCGACCCCGATTCCGCGCTCGATCGCGATGACCGTCTTCGGGGATCTGGAGGTCTCCACGCTGCGCGAGATACCTGCCGGACGTCAGGATGTGCAGACGACGATCGTCCATGCCCTGGTACGTCCCGCGTGGCTGGAGCGAGCGTGGCAGCGGATCGGCGAGGAGGTGGCGATCGGACGCCAGGTCTTCGTCGTCTGCCCGCGGATCAGCGCGAATGACGAGGTCGTCCCCGGCGACCTGCCCAATCCGAGCGTCGAGGAGCTGTCGGGCTATCTGGCGGACGGGCCGCTGCAGGGGCTGCGGATCGGAGTGCTGCACGGCCGGCTTGCGGCAGGTGAGAAGGACTCAGTAATGGCGGCGTTCGCTGCCGGTGAGCTCGATGTGCTGGTGGCCACCACCGTCATCGAGGTCGGTGTGGACGTGCCCAACGCGTCCATGATGGTGATCATGGACGCCGACCATTTCGGCATCAGCCAGCTGCATCAGCTGCGTGGACGAGTGGGCCGCGGCGCCTTTCCCGGGGTCTGCCTGCTGGTCACCTACACCGATGGCACGACCCCGGCCGATCAGCGTCTGGCAGCCGTGGCGGCCACCCGTGATGGGTTCGAGCTGGCAGAGGTCGACCTGGAACAGCGCCGCGAGGGCGATGTGCTGGGTGCCTCCCAGGCCGGTGGCCGCACCACCCTGAAGCTGCTGCGAGTGCTGGACGATGCCGAGATGCTCGCCGAATCCCGCGAGATCGCCGAGATGCTGGTCGGGCGTGATCCGGACAAGTCCAGCGACTGGCTGGCCGATCTGGTCACCGAAACCGAGTTGCGGGCCGATGCCGACTTCCTGGAGCGGTCCTAGCAGCTCGGCGCGGACACCGTCTGGTATAACGGCCACAGCCCGCATCCGGCCCACCGAGCGATACCGAGGAGACCGATGACCCAGATCGCCTACACCCAACGCGCCTGCCACGACCAGGAGCGCATCACCGACTTCCTGCGCACCCAGCGCGTGGGGGTGCTCGGCCTGCACACCGATGACTATCCGTACCCGGTGCCGGTGAACTACGTCTGGCATAACGATGCCGTGTACTTCCACGGCGTGGGTTCGGGCCGCAAAGGCGAGTTGCTGCAACAGGCGCCCAAGGTCGGCTTCACGGTCTTCGTGGAGCACGGGACGGTGACCGCCCGCGTGGCCTGCCACGCCGACACCGCCTACCTGTGCGTGATGGTCTTCGGGACTGCGCAACAGGTCACCGATCCGGCGGAGGCGGCCGACGCTTTGCAGGCGCTGGTCGACAAGTTGACGCCGGGCTATTACCGCAGCACCATCACCGCCCGGATGATCGAGCGCTACCGCTCGGGCACCGGCGGAAACCCGGTCGCAGTCTTCCGGATCACTCCCGATCTCGTGACGGCCAAAGAGAACACCGCCACGGCCGACGAACTCTTCACGATCTGATTCCAGCCACGAACGCGACACCCCATGCGGGCCCGGCTGCGCAATCGGGTGACCGGCCTATGCGCGCGTCGGGAAGCGTCCCTCGGCCTCGATCAGCTTGTTCAGCTCGGCCAGGTAGAGATCGTCGTCGAAGGTCGTCAGATCGATGTCCTGCCCGGTCCATGCCGACAGGTGCATCGCATTGGCCAGCCGGACGCTGGTGAGCCCTTCCTCGGCGGGGGCGATCAGCGGGGTGCCATCGAGGATGTGCTTGCCGAAATTGTCGAGCAGCAGAGCATGCTGTTCGCCCCAGGCGCTGGTGTACTCGCGAGTCTCGCTGGTGAAGAAGACCGACCGGTCAAAGGCCCCGGACGGCACCAGCGCAGCATCCTCGGCGGAGATATTGCGTGCGATCTCGCGCTCGTCATCGACGAAGCGGTGAATCGTCATCCGCAGGCTGTCCTCGACGAGCACCCGTGCCCTGTCGAAGCTCAGCTCCAGCCGATCAGTGCCCACCAGGTCGTTCGTGCAGGTCACGAAGACGCCGGACGCCTCGCCCGGGAACTCCAGCGAGGCACTCACCTCGTCCTCGGCCGGGATGTCGCGGCGGAAACCGAACCGGAGCCTGGCGAAGCAGCGCAACGGTGCTCCGCACAGCCACTGCCACAGGTCGAGCTGGTGGGGCGCCTGATTCACCAGCACGCCACCGCCCTCGCCGCCCCAGCTCGCCCGCCACGATGAGGAGGCATAGTAGGCATCCGGGCGCCACCAGTGCGTCAGCAGCCAGGAGGTCCGCCGCAGCGCCCCGAACTCACCGGAGTCGATCATGGATTTCAGATCTACGAACAGCGGGTTGGCGCGCTGGTTGAACATCATCGCCAAGGTGGTCTGCGGATGCTCGGCAGCAACGTCGAGCATCCGGGTCACCTGCTTGCCGTAGATGCCCGCTGGCTTCTCCAGCAGCACATGCACGCCTCGTTCGATGGCCTCGGCGGCAAATCGTGGATGCTCGAAGTGCGGGACGGTGATCACCACAGCGTCCACCTCACCCGAGTCGAGCATCTCGATGTAGTCGGTGAACAGCGGCACACCCAGCCCGGCAGCGGTGGCGGCGTGATCCTGGTGTGATCTGCTCTTCGGGTTGGCGCTGCACAGTGCGCTCAACCGTAGCGACGGCGCCCGTCCGGTTGAAACCAACTCGGCATACAGCCGGCCTTGGACGCCGACACCCACCACACCCAGGCGAACTTGGTCGTTCATTCTCACTCTTTCTACGAATAGGGAACATCCGCTGCGCTGAGCAGCCGGATCAAGGACTCGTGCGCCCGCGTCCAGGCATCGGCCCCGCTGAAGCCTCCGAAGGCTTCCTGCCTGGCCAAATGTGGTTCTACCGACAGAAATCCGTCGTATCCGTCGTTCTTCAGAGCAGCGAGCAATTCTGGCCACTGCCCATCGCCTTCGCCGGCGACACAGATCGTCCCATCGGACAGATGGGCGTCCTTGACATGAACATAGCGGGTGGCCTGCTGCACGACCGGGTAGGCATCAGAATATGGACGCACGTTCGCCTGTACGTAGTTGGCCGGGTCCAGGATCAGTCCGAAGCCCAGCCGGGGCATCTGGGACGCCAGGTCGGCGCAGCGCTGCGGGGTGGCACCCCAGACATCGGACTCGTTCTCATGCAGATAGCGGATCTGCGCCTCATCGAGGATGGCTACCAGCTGGCCGATCCGGTCGATCACCTCATCGCGGCAGGCCTGCGGGTCGTCGTCACCGTCCATGAAAAACGAGAAACCGCGCACGTCCGAGGTCTCCAGGTACCACGCGATATCTGCGGCCCGGCGAGCGCGATCCAGCTGCGCGCCGAAATCGTCGTCCAACCGGATCTTTCCCAGATCTGTGCCCAGCGCGCTTACCGCGATACCGCTGTCGTCCAACATCTGTTTGATGCGGTGCACCTGGGTGTCGTTCAGGTCACAGACCCGCACGCCCCAGGCACTACGCAATTCGGTGAACCGGATACCTCGTTGATTGAGAAATTCGAGCTGCGCTGCGAAGTCATCTGCTACTTCATCGGCGAAGCCGCTGATGGTCCACAACGCTGATCAGGCCTGCTTTGGTTCGGGGCCGAAGACGAAATGGCGTCCGCTGATGCCGATCGTCGGGGTGACCCGCACGAAGATCGTCTTCACGGTGGGAATCCACGGCAGCAGAGGAGCCTTGCGAGCCCTGGCGAGTTCGTCCTCGTCGGTGATGCGTTCGGCGATGCCCTTCACCATGACGCTCCAACCGCCCTCATCGGTCCAGCCATCGACCTCGAAGACGACATTCTTGTTGAGCGCGAGCAGGTCCATCTTGCTGCCCTCGGCCGACCGGAAAATGACCGATTCGCCGTCGACGTAGTAGTTGATCGGGAAGATCTCAGGCACGTCGTGGGAGCTCACACCGAGCCGCCCGACCTCTTGCGAGGCGAGGTATCCCCAGCAGGATTCTTCCGGAATGATGGTCACCGGGCTGTTGTTGTCAGACATAGATCCATTCAACCGCACCCGCGCCTGCGCTGTCACAAAGAACGACCGCCGGGGTGTTCGCTCAGGGGCAAATGGTTCAGGCGGCCGGTGCACATGGTCGAGTCCGCGGGATGGCGGGTAGTGATCGATAAGCTGGCGCGGTGACCAGGATCATCGCCGGCTCGGCTCGCGGCAATCCGTTGCGAGTGCCACCGGGGGAGCGCACGCGTCCCACGACCGACCGCGTGCGGGAGGCGTTCTTCTCTGCGCTGGCGACCTGGGCCGGGGGCAGCGGGGCACCGGCCGATCAGCAATTGGCGGGCATCCGGCTGCTCGATCTGTACGCAGGTTCCGGCGCGATCGGTCTGGAAGCAGCCAGCCGTGGTGCGCGCGACGTCGTGCTGGTCGACAGCTTCCGGCCGGCGGTCGAGATCATCAGGCGTAATGCTGCCGCCACGAAGTTGGCCGACCGGGTCAGCGTGCGCGCCTCCGACGTCGGTGCGTTCCTCGGGGTGCCTCCGGCGGCACCATTCGATGTGATCTGGCTCGATCCTCCCTACGCGTTGGCAGGCCGCGAGTTGGACGAGGTGCTCTCCCGGCTCGCCGATGGTTGGCTGGCCCGCGACGGGCTGGTTGTGGTGGAGCGCGCCCGCCGCGATCCGGCTCCGGCCTGGCCGCCGGAACTGGCTGATCGCTGGTCGCGGCACTACGGTGAGACAGAACTGTACTTCGCACGTCCCGCACCAGTGTCCGTTGAGGAGGGCCAATGACCACCAGCGATGCCGTACCGGTTCGTGCCGTATGTCCCGGATCATTCGACCCCATCACCCGCGGACATCTGGACATCATCCATCGCGCCGCGAGTGTCTTCTCCGAAGTGATTGTGGCGGTCGGACTCAATACCACGAAGAATTACATGTTCGACTTCGACGAGCGGCTGGCGTTGACCGCTGACGCGGTGGCCGATATGGACAATGTGCGGGTGGCGCCGATCGAAGGGCTGTTGGTCGATTTCTGCAAGAAGCAGGGCGCCAAGGTCATCGTCAAGGGCGTCCGGTTCGGCTCCGATTTCGACTATGAACTGCAGATGTCGCAGCTCAACCGGCAACTGTCGGGGATCGAGACGGTGCTGCTGCCGGCCGGGCGCGAGTTCGGCACGGTCTCCAGCTCCATGCTGCGCGAGGTCGCCCACAACGGTGCCGACATCAGCGCCTTCGTGACTGACGCAGTCAACCGCGCGGTACTCGCCAAGGTTGGTCGCTGAGCCGACAGGTCTGCGCGTGGTGGGTCCGCCTCGGGCACCCTCTGTGACCTGGAACTGCCGGGCCCCGAGGCGACAGCGGGCCGTCGATTCGCTTGTTACGCCCTGAGCCCACGCCGTGCGGATGGCGTTTTGACGATTCGTGCGGCGCTATAGGCTGGCCGCGTGAACGAGCACCAGACCCTTGATCTGCGGTCGCCGTGGGTCATCAGCATCCATGAGCTGGTCCGCCGCCCCGGTGAACTGAAGGAATTCCATCGCGAGATCCCGGCTCCGGCGAACGTGGGAATCGAAATGATCGGAGTGCCGGAAGGCAGCCCCGTCGATGTCGACCTGCGGTTGGAGTCGGTGAGCGAGGGCGTGCTGGCGACCGGCGTGGTGAGCGCCGAGCTGGTGGGGGAATGCTCCCGCTGCCTGGGCGAGGTGCGCGAGGAGCGGGACTTCGACCTGCAGGAGCTCTACTACTACCCGGGCCGCGACGCCGAAGAGGATGCCCTGTTCGTCGTGGACGAATACATCGATCTCGATCCGCCGATGCGCGATGCGATCGTCCTCGAATTGCCCTTCACGCCGTTGTGCCGTGAGGACTGCCTGGGACTGTGCCCCATCTGCGGTTTCAATCTGAATGATGATCCCGAGCACAACCACGGCGAACAGATCGATCCCCGCTGGGAGGGCCTGGAACTTTTCAAGGCCGACTGACGCCCCGCCCAGCCCAGAACGCTTGCCATCACGACAAGACGTTGGCCGTCCGTACAAGAACGCTCGCCGCAAGTGTGGGTTCGCGTGGAACGCGAGCGAACCTACTTACGGCGAGCGTTTGGGTTGGGGATGCCGCAATCAGCCGGGGCTGCGGCAATCAGCTGGCGATGGTGACGGCAGCGTCGGCAGCCGTCATTCGCCGGCGGGTTCCTCCCGGCGGTCGAAGACCAGGCCCCCGGGCACCTGGAAGGTGGGCAGGATCTCCATCATCGAGACGTTCATATGGCGCGGCGCGGCGATCGCGAAATCGACGGCCGAGACGATGTCCGCGGTGGTGAGCGACTCATAGCCCTCGTAGTAGGTCTCCCACGCCTCTTGCAGGGCCTCGGGAGTGCCGCCCATATTGCGTCCGAAGATCTCGGTCTCGACGCGGCCGGGGCAGATCTCGGTCACCCGGATGCGGCGTCCGACCGTATCGTTGCGCAGCTGGCGGCTGAGCTGATGCACGGCAGCCTTCGTCGCATGGTAGGCGGTGTGCCCGTAGAAGTTGTAGATGCCGGCGATCGAACTGATGTTGATGACATGGCCGAGGTCGCGCTCGACCATCCCCGGCACGAGGATCCTGGCCAGCTGCAATATCGCGCGCAGGTTCACGTCGACCAGCGCATCCAGGTCGTCAGCGCTGGAATCCAGGACATTGCCCGGACGAGACACCCCGGCGCAGTTGACCAGAATGTCGATCTCCAGGCCCGACAGCTGCTCAGCGACGGCGTCGAGGTCGCGCAGATCGAGTGCGTGCGGGATGACCCCCAGCTCGGCGGCCAGCTTCTGCAGGCTGCTCTCGTTTCTCGCCACGGCGTGAACGGTGATGTCATGGGCAACCAAGCAACGGGTGATGGCCTCTCCCATGCCCGTCGAGGCTCCGGTGACCAGCGCTGTGCGGTAATCGTTATAGGGCATGCGTGTTCTCCTTCATCGGTTGTTACTTGTGGGAGTGGCCGACCAGCGCGGATCGCCGCTGGCGTTGTCGAACAGGCCGAGGGCCTCGAAAGCCTGGCCGACGGCATTCTGCAGGCGGTCGATCTGCGCCCGGCGCTGCCGCGCGTTCTGGGTGGCCCGCGCCAGGCTCACCCGACGGAAGCTCATCTGGTCACCGGGACGCAGTTGCGCCATCAGGTCCAGACCGGGCTCGGTGACCACTGACAGCACCGGATAACCGGCGGTCACGCCACGCCCGCGGTGCAGGACGAGCAGCTGATCGCCGGCCGGGGCCTCGACGGCTCCGACGGGAACGCCGCGGGACAGCACCTCAGCGGTGGTCTGCCGGACGGGCATCGGCCCACCGAGCCGCAGTCCGACGTGGTTGCTCTGGACACCGACGACATAGGGGGCCTCGAAGATGCGGTCCGCGGTGTCGCCGAACTCGCTGATATCGGGGCCATCGACCACATCGATAACGACCTGGCCGGGCAGCCGGGATATCTGGACCGGAATCCTGAAGAAGGGCACGCCGAGGCAGGGATTGGCCACGGATCGCACCTGCCGCACCAGATCGATCTCGTCCCCGTCGTTCAGCCGCAGGCCGAAGCCGAGCACCGTGTCGGGTGCGCAGCTGCCCAGCAGGCCGTGTCGATGACTGTCGCCCCGAGGTTCCGCATGGTCGCCTTGCGTTCCGGGCTGGTGTTCTCGGGCATCACCAAGGTGGTGCCGATGCCCAGCGCCGCACCGATCATGGCCAGCGCGATTCCGGTGTTTCCGCTGGTCGCGTCGATGATCGTGGGCAGCTGCTGCGGCGGCTCGTCGGCGGCCGGCAGTCGAAGCAGACCGCGCTCGATTCCGTCCAGCACCATCGCGGCAGCGGCGCGATCCTTGATCGATCCACCGGGGTTCATGAACTCGGCCTTGGCGAACAGCCGCACTCCGTGAGGCAGTTCGCCGATGCGGGTGAGTTCGATCAGGGGAGTGTTGCCGATGGCTGCGAATAGAGGATGCGTGGCCGTGACTGGTGTGAGCGTTCGGGACGCGAGTCGGCTGGGCATTGCTGAGGGCTCCTAGGTGATGGTGGTGGGTCAGTTTCGGGAGGAGGCGGTTCGGACGCGGACGATGAGGCCGTAGATCTCGCAGCCGAGGCAGAATCCGATGGATGCGTTGAGGAAAGCGGCGACGAACGCGAAGCCGGCGGCGATCGGAACGGCCAGCTGGATGCCGGCCAGACCTCCGATCAGTCCGATGCCGGTGATGATCAACCCGACCAGCAGCGCGAAACGCGGCGGGGCGGCGTCTTCGGTCTGGGCCGGTGGTGCCAGGCGGGGCCGGATGAGCTTCGTGAAGACCAGGCTCCAGGGGTAGGCGGGCGACCCGGCGGCGCCCAGAGCGAACAGCACCACGATCACGGCGAGCAGGATCAGCGCCGCGACGTTCTGACCCGTGAGGGCCACCACGATGGTGACCGCGAGCAGGATGCTGGTGAATGCGGCGGCGACGCGTGGCCCGCGCGGATCGATCTGCTTGGGCTTATGGGTGGGGACAGCGGTTTCAGGCGTGGACATCGACGGCTCCTGGCTGGTTGGTGTCATTGGCCGGTGCGAGGGACTCGACGTGGTGGACGAGTTCATCCGGGTGTGGCAGTCCGCTGATGCGGACCCGGATGTTCCCGTGGGAGTCGAGCAGGAAGGTGGTGGGGGCACTCACGATCTTGAGCTTGCTGGCAAGGTCGGGATGTTGTGAGATGTCGAACTCGATGTGGCGAACGCCGGAGTTCTCGGCCGCAAATGCCTGGATCCGGCGAGCCGTCGCCCGGCAGGGTGCGCAGGACTGCATCCCGAATTGGACGAAGGTTGCAGTGTCACCCAGCTCGGCGTCGGCGATCGGCAGCTCGGGCAGCGAGCCGGCTCGGCTCGGCCGGACGACTCGTCCCCGGCCCCTGGTGCGGGCGAGCACGGCGGCGAGCGCCAGGCTCACGGCGATCAGGCCGGCGAGTACGGCGAAGGCTGCGGCGACTGACATGGACGTCTCCCTCGGGAGGATCTGATGCGCGGAACGTGAATGTGGACAGCCGGCCCGGTCAGTTCTGGATATGCGAAAACGACCTCATCGAGGTGAGGTCAGATCGCGGGAGGCTGCTGGTATCCGGTCTTGGGGCTACGGTTTCAGCGCATTCGACAACAGGGCATGAAGACGGCCTTCGTGGTCGTCGGCATGAAGACCTGCTGCTCAGTCATGGCAGGGACAGTACAGTGCTCAAGCACCGCGATCAATTCGGCCGTGGGGGCGTCTCAGGTAGTGAGACACGGAGGTTTGGTTGCCTTTTGCATCGGCTACTCCCGGCGGAGTAAAGTGTGCAGGCGTGCGTCCTCACGGATGCCACTGTACTTTGCCCACGATGGGCAGCCTCCGGCATCGGGGGCACAACGATTGAAGGAGAAACACCGTGGCTGTTCCGAAGCGGAAGATGTCCCGCAGCAACACGCGGTCTCGTCGGTCCCAGTGGAAGACGACCGCGGTGCAGACCGTGACCTGTGCCAACCCGGCCTGCCGTGCGCAGCACCTGCCGCACACCGCCTGCCCGTCGTGCGGCCAGTACGGTCCCCGCGGCGACCGCCGTCAGGTTCTTGAGGGCTGACCTGCCGAGTGCGCGCCGATAACGGCGGCAGTGCCGCGTCGCTGCCATTCTTATCGCTGATCGAGGAGCTTGACGTCCCCCTGAACGCCGACCTCCTCGATCTTGCGTTGACACACCGCTCATATGCCTATGAGCACGGCCAGATTCCGACCAATGAGCGTCTGGAGTTCCTCGGCGACTCGGTGCTCGGGGTCATCGTCACCGAGTACCTCTACCGCAGCTATCCCGACCACGCCGAGGGCCAGCTGGCCAAGCTGCGCGCCAGCGTGGTCAGCGCGGTCAGTTTGGCGATGGTCGCCCGCAAGCTGAACATCGGGCCGATGATCAAGCTCGGCAAGGGTGAGATCAGCACCGGCGGTTCGGACAAGAGCTCGATCCTGGCCGACACCACCGAGGCGCTGATCGGGGCCGTTTTCCTCTCCGGTGGCCGTGAGGCGGCCGAGAGGCTGGTCCATCACATCTTCGACCCGCTGGTCGATCACGCTGCCACGCTGGGCGCGGGCCTCGACTGGAAGACCTCGCTGCAAGAAGTCGCCGCGTCCTTGGGACTGGGCCCGACCGTCTTCGACATCGAAGAATCCGGTCCCGACCACGACAAGCGCTTCGCGGCGTGGGCGGTCTTCGGTGATCGCCGTTTCGGGCCCGGCAAGGGCCACAACAAGAAGCACGCCGAGCAGGAGGCAGCAGCCGCCGCCTACAAGGCACTGACGGCCGAACCCGCGTCGGCCGGTCCCGCCGGCGGCGATGCCTGAACTGCCCGAAGTCGAGGTGGTCCGCGCCGGGCTCGCCTCATCGGTCGCCGGCCGCACGATCGGTGCGGTGCATATTCTGCACCCCAGGCCGGTGCGCTATCACCTGTCCGGTCCGGACGCCTTCGCCTCCGATCTTGTTGGACGCCGGGTCGGTGTTGCCCGTCGCCGCGGGAAGTACCTCTGGTTGCCCTTGGACGACACCGATGCGCTGCTCGTCCATCTGGGCATGAGCGGCCAGTTCCGCATCGACGATGCGGACGCACCGCTGCTGCCCAATACACGGGTGCTGTTCGACTTCACCGACGGTGGTCCGCAACTCCGATTCGTCGACCAGCGCATGTTCGGCGGGTTGCAGCTCGCGCCGGGCGGCGCCGAGCTGCCGCGGCAGATCCAGCACATTGCCCTCGATCCGTTCGATGACGGTTTCGATCCCGACCGGGTTGCGGCGTCCCTGCGAGCGCGCCGCAGCACGGTGAAGCGGGCGCTCCTCGACCAGACCATGGTGAGCGGCATCGGCAACATTTATGCGGACGAATCGCTGTGGCGTGCCCGGCTGCATTACAACCGTGCGACCGAGGGCCTCAGCCAGCGCAAAGCCGTCGAGCTGCTGAACGCCGCCAAGCTCGTCATGCTCGAGTCCCTCGACCAGGGCGGCACCAGCTTCGACGCCCTCTACGTCCATGTCAACGGGAACTCCGGCTACTTCAGCCGGAGTCTCCAGGTCTACGGCCGCGCCGGCCAGCCCTGCCCCCGCTGCGCGACGACCATCATCCGGGAGCCGTTCATGAACCGGTCGAGCTATCGCTGCCCGCGGTGTCAGCGGCGTCCACCCATGTCATCTGCCGAACACGCGCGATAGGTTGTGTGCTCATGAGCGAAGAACCCCAACCCTCGCGGTCACGATTGCTGTCCACCGCGGTCCAGTTCATCAAGTTCGGCATCGTCGGCGGATCCGGCATCGTGGTGAACCTCATCGTGACGTACATCATGACCCAGCTCCACGGGGGTGTCGGCAACGACAACGCTGTCATCATCGACCTGCCCGGACGGTTCGCGTTCCGTTTCACCGTCTTGGTGTGGATCGTCGCTTTCATCGTGGCCAACACCTGGAACTTCCAACTCAACCGCTCGTGGACGTTCAAGCGGGCCCAGACGCGTAGTTGGTGGGCAGAGTTCTGGCCGTTCTTCCTGGTCGGCGCGGTCGCGGCCGCGATCGGTGCGCTGATCAAGGTGGCGCTCACCAACCCCACATCGCCGGTCTACCTGCCCAGCCCGATCTTCAATGACCACGAAGGCTTGCGCGCCCGTGCTTACTGGGCGCAGCTGTTCACTATTGTGCTCACCATGCCCATCAACTACCTGATCAACAAGGTATGGACCTTCCGGGCGGTCAAGGACGCCAAACCGGAGCCCGCGTCCGAGCCCTCGGAACACGAGGTCGTGTGAGGTGTACCTCAAGGGCCTGACTCTGAAGGGATTCAAGTCGTTCGCCTCGGCGACGAGCCTGAACTTCGAGCCCGGCATCACCGCCATCGTGGGGCCCAACGGTTCGGGAAAATCGAATGTGGTGGACGCGCTGGCCTGGGTCATGGGCGAGCAGGGCGCCAAGTCGTTGCGTGGCGCAAAGATGGAGGACGTCATCTTCGCGGGCACCTCCGGACGCGCACCCCTGGGCCGCGCCGAAGTGTCGCTGACGATCGACAACACCGACGGTGTGCTGCCGATCGAATACACCGAGGTCACCATCAGCCGCACACTGTTCCGCAGCGGCGGTTCCGAATACGCGATCAACGGCCACGCCGCGAGGCTGCTGGACGTCCAGGAGTTGCTCAGCGACACCGGCATGGGCCGAGAGATGCACGTCATCGTCGGGCAGGGCCAGCTCGACCAGATCCTGCAGGCCACCCCCGAAATCCGCCGCGGATTCATCGAAGAGGCCGCCGGCGTGCTCAAACACCGCCGCCGCAAGGACAAGGCGGTCCGCAAGCTCGAATCCACCCAGGCGAACCTGGCCAGGCTCACCGATCTGATCGCCGAAATCCGCCGTCAGCTTAAACCGCTGGGACGCCAGGCCGCGGTCGCACGCAAGGCTGCCACCGTCCAGGCCGAACTCCGCGACGCGAAAGCCCGGCTGCTGGCAGACGACCTCACTCAGGCACGCCTGGCGCTGGCCGGCGATCACGCAGCCGAACTCGAACTGCAGGCCCGCAAGCACGCAGCAGAAGCAGAGCTGACGGCCGCGCGTGAAGCCGAACAGGCTGCGGAACTGGCACTCGATGAACTGAAGCCCAGGCTCGCCGCAGCCCAGGAGAACTGGTATGCGCTGGCCGCGCTGGCCGAACGAGTGACCAGCACGCAGCAGGTCGCCGCCGAACGGATGCGGCACGGCGATGCCCAGCCGGCCACAACAAACGGACGCGACCCGGATGCGCTCGAACACGAGGCCGTCAGGATCGCGGAGCAGGAGGCCGAACTCGCCGAGCAGGTGGCAGCGGCCGAGCAGGCGCTGGCAGCGGCCACCAGCCGCCGCGAGGAGGCCGAGCAGGCCGAAGACGCGGAGGCTCGAAGCTATGCGGCGCAGTTGCGTGCGGTCGCCGACCGTCGCGAGGGGCTGGCCAAGCTCACCGGGCAGGTCAACTCGCTGCAGTCGCGGCTGCAGACCTTCGGCGAAGAGGAGGCGAGGCTGCAGGCGCGACTTGCCGAGGCCCTCGCTCGCGCAGAGGATGCCGAACACCAGTACGCCCTCCTGGAGATGCGTCTTGGCGGGGTGAGCGACGGCGAACTTGGTCTGGACGAACGATACGAATCGGCGGCTGCCGCCCAGGCGGCGGTGAGCGAGGAGATCTCGGCGTTGCGCAGCCGCGAGCAGGACGCGGAACGGTTGTGTGCCACGCTGGCCGCTCGTATCGACGCCCTGAAGCTGGGCCTGCAGCGCCGTGATGCGTCCGGCGCGCTGCTCGCAGGAGAGCTGGCGGATGGTTTGCTCGGCTCGTTGTCGGGCATGGTCAAGGTCGATCCCGCCTGGCAGCAGGCTGTCTCGGCTGCGCTGGGGACGGCGACCGAGGCGCTGGTGGTGACCGATCTGGTCACGGCTCTCGACACGTTCGACCGGCTGAAGACCGAAGACCTCGGCCGGGCGGGCCTGCTGCTCGGCGATGCCCCTGGCCAGAACCCTGCAGAATGGCCTGAGCTGCCCGACGGGATCGGCTGGGCGGTTGATGCGATCCAGGCTGATCCCCGGATCGTGCCCGGACTGTGGCAGTTGCTCGACAAAGTGGCGCTGGTGCCCGATCTGGAGGCGGCCCGGGCGCTGGTGAGTGCGCTTCCGCAGGTGCGGGCTGCTACCGCCGAGGGCGATCTGGTGACATCGTGGTTCGCCAGTGGTGGGTCGAGCGCGCAACCCTCGGTGATCGAGGTACAGGCCCGTATCGACGAAGCCCAGACCCAGTTCGACGCGGCCCGCCACGAGACCGAACAGATTCGGTTTGCGCTGTCTGCCGCGAATGAACGCCTGCGGCAGGCCGAGCAGCAGACCGCAATCGCTGCTGAGCAGCTGAATGAATCGGACGCTCAGATGTCGGCGTTGACCGAACAGCTGAGCACGCTGGGGCAGGCCGGGCGTGGCGCGCGTGCTGACGCTGCCAGGTTGCAGGCCGCGATCGAGCAGGCCGGACGTAATCAGGCGTCCAATCGGGAGAAACTGGCCGAACTCGAAGACCGGCTGGCTGCCGCCGGTAGCGAGCACGATCTGGCCGAGCCGGACGCCGCACAGCGTGATCGGCTGGCGGGCCTCGCCCGTCAGGCCCGCGAGACCGAGATGCAAGCCAGGCTGGCCTTGCGCACGGCCGAGGAGCGGGCCCGCTCGCTGGCCGGACGTGCAGACTCCCTGCACCGCGCCGCGCAGGCCGAGCGCTTGGCCAGGCAGCAGGCCCAGGCCAGAGCTGATCAGCTTCGGCGCGAAGCCGCCGCCGCCGGCGCCGTCTTCCAGGGCGCGCAGTGGCTGGCGGCCCGGGTCCAGCTGGCCAAGGCTGCTGCCGGTGCCGAACGGCAGGCGGTTGAGGTGGCACGACAGGAGGCTGAGGCCGCGCTCGGCCATCACCGCGCCGCCGCCCGCGCCAGCGCGAAGCAACTCGAAACGCTGGTTGAAGGCGAGCACCGCGATCAGATGGCCCGCATCGAACTCACCATGCAGCTGGAACGTCTCACCGAGCGTGCGCTCACCGAACTCGGTCTGGAGGCTGACGTGCTGGTCGACGAGTACGGTCCCGATCAGCTGATTCCGGTGCTGGTCAACCCGGACGGCAGCGCAATCGACCCCGAGGACGACGATCTTCCCGAACCGGTGCCCTTCGTCCGGGCGAAGCAGGAAGCCCGGCTGCGGGCAGCACAACGCAACCTGGATGCGCTCGGCAAGGTCAATCCGCTGGCACTCGAAGAGTTCGAGGCGATGAACGAGCGCCACCAGTTCCTTGCCGAGCAGCTGGATGACCTGAAGAAGACGCGTAAGGACCTGCTCGACATCATCGACCAGGTCGACAAGCGCGTCCAGGAGGTGTTCGCGGCTGCCTACGACGATGTCGCGAAGACCTTCTCCGAGGTCTTCGGCAGGCTGTTTCCGGGCGGCGAGGGACGTCTGGTGCTGACCGACCCGTCCGACATGCTCGCCACCGGCATCGAGGTCGAAGCCCGCCCGGCAGGCAAGAAGATCCGGCGGCTGTCCCTGCTGTCGGGCGGCGAACGGTCGCTGGTGGCCGTCGGATTCCTGATCAGCCTGTTCATCGCGCGGCCCAGCCCGTTCTACATTCTGGACGAGGTCGAGGCGGCGCTCGACGACATCAACCTCAGCCGGCTGCTGTCGATCTACGAGGAGCTGCGGGAGAACTCCCAGCTGCTGGTGATCACTCACCAGAAACGCACGATGGAGATTGCCGACGCGCTCTACGGCGTCACGATGCGCGGTGACGGGGTATCCACAGTGATCTCACAACGACTGGGCGAACGCTGAGTTCTGCCGACGCTGTGACTTTGGTCGCGCGAAGGCGGGTGCCCGGCGTGGCGACGGGGCCAAGGCGCGCGGGCTGGCCGACACTATGGGTGGACCTTCCTCTTCCCAGCTGCACCGGAGGCTCGCATGGCTGTCTTCTTCGTGATGTTGTTCCTTGTCGTCATTTTCGGCTTGGCCGTTCTTTTTCTGGTGGCGGCCGACGCTGCCGGGCGCGCCGGGGGTGACCGGACCCAATTGGCGGCCAGGTTGCGCAGGGTGCTTCGCCATCTCAATGGGGAGGCCCGGCCGCCGGCGGCGATCGTGAACGCACTGACGCCTCTGGCCGCTGCTCCGCCAGCCCAGCCGGAGTCCGACGACGCCGATCCCGCTGAGCAGCAGGGCGTGGCGGCCGCCGAACCCACTGTCCCAGAGCCCGTCCGCGCGACGGCCGACGCCGACGACGAGCCGCAAGAAGGACGACATCTCGCCGCCTGATCCGGGTGCTCGCCGAACGTCCGCCGGACGGCGGCTGTTTGGTTTGGCTGCAAAGCCGGTAGTCTGACGCCGTGGAATGGATTCCCTGGACAGTCATTATCGGTCTTCTCCTGGTGTCCGCCGTCGCGGGCCTGTCGATCGTCATCAGCAAGAGGCGGGCCGAGGCGCGCGGTGAGCTGCCCAAGAAGGAAGCCCCGGCTGTCGAGGGAGTCGCGTCGGCCGAATTGGTCGAGACCGCCCCACCTGTCGAGGTCGAGGCAGTCGAGGCCGAGGTCGTCGAACCTCAGATCGCTGCTCCGCTCGAGGAGACGGCTCTGGTCGAGCCGATCGCGCCGGTCGTCCCCGAGATCGAGCAGCCGGAGAAGGCCGCGTCTCGTCTTGCGAGACTGCGCCGCAAGCTGGCCGACAGTAACAATGCGCTCGCCCGAGCGCTCGCCGACCTATTGTCGAGCGACCGCATCGACGACGAGACCTGGGACGACTTCGAGACCACGCTGATCACCTCCGATCTGGGTGTGGGCCCGACCGGTGAACTGGTCAGCGCGCTCCGCCAGCAGCTGCGCATCGACGGGATATCGGATCCCGAGCAAGCCAGGGATCTGCTGCGCAGCGAGTTGATCAAGCTGGTCAACCCCGATCTGGACCGCACTCTCAAGCTCGACCATGCCGAGGGCCAGCCCGCCGTCCTGCTCGTCGTCGGTGTCAACGGCACCGGCAAGACCACCACCGTGGGCAAGCTCGGACGGATGCTGATCGCCGAGGACAAGACGGTGCTGTTCGGTGCAGCCGACACCTTCCGCGCTGCCGCCGCCGAGCAGTTGACCACCTGGGGCGAGCGCGTCGGCGTCGAGACCATTCGGTCGGGCGAGGGCGCGGATCCGGCGTCCGTGGCTTTCAACGCTGTCGAGGAGGGCATCAATCGGGGCGTTGATGTGGTGCTGGTCGACACGGCCGGCCGGCTGCATACCAAGGTCGGCCTGATGGACGAGCTGGGCAAGGTCAAGCGCGTCATCGAGAAGAAGGCCCCGGTCAACGAGGTGCTGCTCGTGCTGGACGCCACCACCGGTCAGAACGGTCTCACCCAGGCCAGGATCTTCGCCGAGGTCGTCGACGTCACCGGCATCGTGTTGACCAAACTCGACGGCTCGGCCAAGGGTGGCATCGTCGTCCAGGTGCAGCGCGAACTCGGTGTCCCAGTGAAGTTCATCGGGCTGGGGGAGGGCGCCGACGACCTGGCCCCCTTCGACGCCGAACAGTTCGTTGACGGCCTGCTCGGCGACTGAGCGCCGAGGGAGCGAGCCCGTCCCACTAGCGTCTGGGCGGGCGGGCCGGCCGTAGACGGTATCGTTGGACACTGATATCCGCCACTTTTCGAGGACGCCCGTGTTCGACACCCTTCAAGATCGCCTTGCCGCGACCTTCAAGTCACTTCGCAGCAAGGGTCGGCTCACCGATGCCGACATCGACGCCACTGCCCGGGAGATCCGCATCGCGCTGCTCGAAGCCGATGTCAATCTCTCGGTGGTCAAGGAGTTCGTCTCACGCATCAAGGAGCGTGCGAGCGGAGCAGAACTGTCGCGGGCGCTCAACCCGAGCCAGCAGATCATCAAGATCGTCAATGACGAACTCGTCTCCATCCTCGGCGGCGAGACCCGGCTGCTGCGCTACGCCAAGCAGCCGCCGACGATCATCATGCTCGCCGGCCTTCAGGGCGCCGGCAAGACGACTCTGGCCGGCAAGTTGGGTGCTTGGCTGAAGGAGCAGGGTCATTCGCCGCTGCTGGTGGCAGCCGACCTGCAGCGTCCGCAGGCTGTCGAGCAGTTGCGGGTGATGGCAGAGCGGGCCAAGGCCGGCATCTACGCTCCCCAGCCCGGCAATGGTGTCGGCGATCCGATCCAGGTCGCCCAGAACTTCATCGACTATGCCAAGCATCACCTATTCGACGTCGTGATCATCGACACCGCCGGCCGGTTGGGTGTGGACACCGAGATGATGCGCCAGGCGCAGATGATCAAGGCGCTCACCAAGCCGGACGAGACCCTGTTCGTGGTGGACGCAATGATCGGCCAGGACGCGGTCAACACCGCGCTGGCATTCGAGCAGGGCGTCGGCATCGACGGTGTGGTGCTCACCAAGCTGGACGGCGATGCGCGTGGTGGCGCGGCGCTGTCGATCGCCCGGGTGATCGGCAAGCCGATCATGTTCGCCTCCAATGGTGAGAAGCTCACCGACTTCGACATCTTCCATCCCGACCGGATGGCCAGCCGCATCCTCGGCATGGGCGACATGCTCACCCTCATCGAGCAGGCCGAGAAGGCCTTCGATGCGGAGGAGTCGGCGAAGGCCGCCGAGAAGCTGATGGGCGGGGGCGGCCAGTTCGGGCTGGACGATTTCCTCGCGCAGATGCAACAGATTCGCAAGATGGGCCCGCTGTCCAAGGTCTTCGGCATGTTGCCCGGCGCCTCCAACATGAAGGCGATCTCCGAGATCGACGAGAAGCAGGTCGATCGGGTCGAGGCGATCATCCGGTCGATGACGCCTGCCGAGCGCGCCGACGTGGGCATCCTCAATGGTTCGCGGCGCGCGCGTATTGCCCGGGGCGCCGGCGTTGAGGTACGCGACGTCAACGAGCTGGTGAACCGGTTCGTCGAGGCTCGCAAGATGATGCAGTCGATGGGCCAGATGATGCCGGGCATGCCCGGCATGGGCGGTGGCCGCCGGCAGCCACCCAGGCAGCAGGCGAAGAAGGGGAAGGGCGGCAAGAAGGTCTCGGGCAATCCCGCCAAGCGGGCTGCGGAGGCGAAGGCCAAGGCCGACCCGGCCTTGCGTGCCCCGTCGGTGCCGGAGGCACTGCCTACTCAGGCCGAGACTCAGGCCGCCATGAAGGATTTCTCGCTGCCTCCGGAGCTGCAGCAGATGCTCAACCAGCAGAACAAGGGGCCGCGCTGAGCGCTGCGGCTGCAGGAGGAGGTGGCGATGGCCAGCTGGCATCTGAACGGTGTCGTTCTTCCGGGGACCGAGCCGGTCGATCTGTGGATCGACGACGGTCTGATCAGCGCCGAACCGGTGGCCGGGGCTGAGACCCTCGGCTCGGGATGGTGGATCATGCCCGGCCTGGTGGACGCCCACAGCCATATCGGGTTGGGTGCCGGCGGAGCCGTCGATCGGGCGACCGCCGAGCAGCAGGCCATCACCGATCGTGATTCCGGCGTCCTGCTGATCCGCGATGCGGGAGCCCCGGTGGACACCCACTGGGTCGACCACCGGGCCGATCTTCCGCGGATCATCAGGGCTGGACGCCACATCGCGCGTCCCGGGCGCTACATCCGCAACTTCGCCGTTGAGGTCGAACCGACCGAGTTGGTGGCCGAGGTGGAACGCCAGGCGTTGGCCGGTGACGGCTGGGTGAAGCTGGTGGGGGACTGGATCGATCGTGCCGCAGGCGACCTGCGTCCGCTGTGGCCGGCCGATCATGCTCGTCGGGCGATTGCCCGGGCACACGAACTCGGCGCGCGGGTGACCGCACACTGTTTCGCCGAGCAATCGGTGGCGGAGCTGGTCGCCGCCGGCATCGACTGCATCGAGCACGGTACCGGCCTGAGCGCGGAGGTCATCGACCCGATGGCCGCGAGGGGGGCCGCGCTGGTGCCCACGATGACCAACCTCGAGTACTTTCCCAGCTTTGCGGCCGCGGGAGAAGCGAAGTTCCCTCAATACGCCGCGCACATGCGGTCCCTGCATGCCTCGCGCTACGAGGTGCTCGGGGCGGCATTGGAGGCCGGAGTGCCGATCTACGCCGGCACCGATGCCGGCGGTTCGCTCGGCCATGGCCGCATCGCGCAGGAGACTGAACTGCTCGCCCGGCTCGGGGGCGTCGAGTTCGCGTTGGGCGCAGCCTCGTGGCGGGCCCGCGAGTGGTTGGGCGCCGAGGGCCTGGAGCCGGGTGCCCCGGCAGACCTCGTGGCCTACCGGGACGACCCGCGCGTCCATCTTCAGACACTGCGCGAACCGGCATTGGTGATGCTGCGCGGGCAGTGCTATTCGCGCTAGCCGAATATCACAGCGCGGGCGCCCGCCGAATCACAGCGCGGGCGCCTGCCGTCCGCGCTCGCCGAATCACAGCGCGGCTGCGACCTCGGCAGATGCCACCGGCTCGGAGAACATCGGGTAGTCGAAGGCGATCGCGTTCTCGTGCTCCGCGGTCGAGGTGGCTGCGGTGCAGTCGGTCAGCGTGATCACCCGGTAGCCGTTCTCGTACCCCGAGCGCATGGTCGATTCCACGCAGCAGTTGGTCAGGAAACCGGCCAGGATGATCGTGTCGATTCCCTTGCTGCGGAGAATGAAGTCGAGGTTCGTGGACGCGAAGGTGTCCAGGCCGCGCTTGCCCTCGATGAGAATGTCGCCGGCGACCGGAGTGAGGTCGTCGACTATCGCGGCGCCCCAGGTGCCCTTGACGAATGCGTTTCCATCGACGACCCCCTTGAGGATGCCGTACGGATGCCGGGTCAGTTCGCCGTAGCCGGGCGCGAAGGTGATCGGAGCGTGCATGATCGTCACGCCTGCCTCGCGTGCCTTGTCCACCAGGGCGGTCGTGTTGTCGAGCATCCCGGTGGAATCCATCACCTCGGCGACGGCGTCGTGCAGGACGCCGCCGGGCGAGGTGAACTCGTTCTGGAATTCGATGAGCACCAATGCGGTGGTTGCTGGGTTGATCGTCAGTGATTCAGCCATGTCATCATTGTGGGCCCGAACGCCCGCCTAGGACAGTGTTCTGTTCAGACGATTCTGCTGCGAAGCTCTGCGCGGTCGGTCGGGGCATCGGCCAGCACCTTGCGTGCCTTGTCGATCGAGTCCCATACGCCCAGCAGCAGTACCCCGACCGGACGCGATTGCTCGTCCAGGTAGTAGACGACATCGCGTCCCTCGCCCAGGTCGACCACCTCGGTGTCCAGCCGGGCATCCAGGCGTCCGATCGCCTCCCAGCCGAGCTCGAAGGCGTCCGACCAGAAGTACGGGGTGTGATCGTAGGTCTCGTCGCTGCCCGCCATGGAGCGTCCGGCGGTGGCGCCGGAGTTCTGCGCATGGTCGACGTGCTCGATCCGGGTGCGTCCGAGAATCACATCCGGGTATTCGGCGATGTCACCGGCCGCCCAGATATCGGGATCCGACGTCTTCAGATGCGCGTCCACGACGACTCCGCGGTTGACCTCCAGCCCGGCCTCGGATGCCAGATCCAGCACCGGCTTTGCGCTCAGTCCCGCAACCACCACACCGGCGAAGTACTCGCTGCCATCGTCCAGGAGGACACCCGGACGCTGGTCAGCACCGACCAGCGCGCCCTTTGCCAACCTCCCGGGAACCAGTGTCACGCCGTGGTCGAGATACAGCTGGTGGAATCTGTCGGCGAGCTTCCCTGGGAAAACCGTTGAACCCAGGACCTGCTGGGGAAAGATCAGCGTCACTGCCACCCCGTTGGCTGCCAGCGCGGCCGCGATCTCGGTGCCGATGAATCCGCCGCCGACCACGACCGCGGTCGGGTCGTCGGTGACCAGTTCGCGCACCTTGCGGTAGTTCGCCAGCGAGCGCATGGCGATGATCCGCTCATCGCTGGCCCCGGCCAGCTGTGTTGGTGCCGAACCCGTCGCCAGCAGCAGCTTCTGGTAGCCGACGCTTTCTCCCCCGCTGATGGTGACCTCGTGGGTTGCGCGGTGGATGGCGCGCACCGGCGTGTCGAGCAAGATTGTGGCACCGGTGTCGGACGCGGTGTTCTCCGAAATGGTCTGCTCGTTGACCTCCGGATCTAGCCAGAGTGCCTTCGTCAGGGCAGTGCGGTCGTAAGGTGCGTCGGTGTCGGCGCTGATGATGCCGATCGATCCGGACGAGTCGAGCTCGCGGATGCCGTGCGCCGCTGCGTTGGCGGCCTCGCCGCCACCCACGATCAAGTAGTCGTATTCGCTCATCGTGATCAACCTCCTTGGAGGCCACGCTAGCCCGCATTTCGTGGTGGCTACAGTGATCTGGCACAATAGAGGATGCGTCTGGCGTCCAGGTGCCCTCTCATCACTGGCGACGCAGTCCACCGGCTCAAGCGAACGTGCCCCACACGTGAGTGAGCGCCACCCGAACTACCGGGAACCACCCGGGTTTTTCTACAGGAGATACCACACAAGTGGCCACCAAGATTCGTCTGAAGCGGCTCGGCAAGATCCGCTCACCGCACTACCGCGTTGTCGTCATGGACTCCCGTACCCGTCGGGACGGCCAGGCCATCGAGGAAATCGGGATCTACCACCCGAAGAACGAGCCGTCGCTGATCCGCATTGATTCCGAGCGGGCTCAGTACTGGCTGGGCGTCGGCGCTCAGCCGACCGAGGCCGTCGTCGCCCTGTTGAAGCGCACCGGCGACTGGCAGAAGTTCACCGGCGACGATTCGCCTGCCGGCATCGATCCTCAGCCGGAGCCCACCGACAAGCTGGCCCGTTTCAATGCCGCGCTCGCCGAAGCCGATGGAGAGCCGGCGGCCGAGGCTATCAGCCGCAAGTCGAAGAAGGCCGAGGCCGAAGAAGCTGCTGAGGCTACCGAGGAGGCCTGAGCATGCTGGCCGAAGCGCTCGAGCATCTGGTGCAGGGCATCGTTACCCATCCTGAGGACGTCCGCATCCGCGACAAGGAATTGCGTCACGGTCGGATGCTGGAGGTACGCGTTCATCCCGACGACGTTGGCAAAGTCATCGGTCGTCAGGGACGTACCGCCTCGGCGTTGCGGACTGTGGTGCAGGCGCTCGCCGGACGCGAGCAGGTCCGTGTCGACTTCGTCGACGTGGATCGCAAGCCCGGACGCGGCCGCCGCTGAAGAAGTCATCGCCGCAGACGCCCCACCCATCGTCAGATGGTGGGGCGTTTGCCATTGTGAGAGGAAGAACCAGATGAGTGAGACGGTCGAGGTGACTGTCGGAGTGATCTCGCGGGCGCACGGCGTGCGCGGTGAGGTCTATGTCGAACCCCGCACCGACGAGATCAAGCGGCGCTTCACCGCCGGGGCGCAGCTGCGCACCAACCAGGGCGGCACACTGACTGTGCAAACGGTCAAACAGCCGTCCGGGCGCCTGGTCGTTTCCTTCCGCGAGATCACCGACCGGACCGCCGCAGAGCAGCAGCGCGGATGCGTGCTCAGCGCGGTGGTGCCGGCCGATGAGCGGCCCAGCGGTCAGGAGGAGTACTTCGATCGTCAGCTGACCGGATTGACGGTGCTGCGCGCCGACGGCACCGCCTCGGGAACGATCAAGGAAATCGTCCATGGGCCCGCCCAGGATCTGCTGGTCATCGACCTCAACGGCAGCGAGTATCTCGTGCCGTTCGTCAAGGCGTTGGTGCCCGATGTCGACCTGGACGCCGGCAGCGTGCGGTTGGCCGATGTCCCCGGATTGCTGGACGACGGGGCGGAGGAAGGCTGATGCGCATTGACGTGTTCACGATCTTTCCCGACTACCTTGCCCCGCTACAACTCAGCCTGATCGGCAAGGCGATCGAAGACGGATTGCTCGAGGTGCACGTCCATGATCTGAGGCAGTGGACGCATGACCGGCACCGCACGGTGGACGACACTCCGTATGGCGGGGGAGCGGGCATGGTCATGAAGCCGGAACCCTGGGGTGAAGCCCTTGACGCGCTACTGGCGAGCTACGGCCCGATCACCGATGGCCCTCGCCCGGTGCTGCTGGTGCCCACGCCGTCGGGGCGTCCGTTCACGCAGGCGATGGCCGACGAGTTGGCGGCAGCGCCGCGGATCGCGTTCGCCTGCGGACGCTACGAGGGCATCGATCACCGGGTGATCGATTGGGCGCGCCAGTACTTTGATGTTAGTGAGGTTAGCCTTGGCGACTACGTCCTGAATGGCGGAGAGGTCGCTGCGCTGGCTATGATCGAGGCGACTGTGCGTCTGGTTCCAGGCGTGATCGGTAATTCGCTGTCCTTGGTCGAAGAGTCGTATTCTGCGGCGTCCGACCATCTGCTTGAGTACCCCGTGTACACCAAACCCGCTAGTTGGCGTGGCTTTGATGTGCCCGAAGTGTTGCTCAGCGGTCACCACGGTAAGGTCGCCCAATGGCGTCATGAGCAGTCGGTGGAGATTACCTCCCGGCGCAGGCCGGATCTGATTACCTAAGTTTGGCTAGCCCAAGGATGGCGGGGTCTGCCCATCGCCGCCGATGCGCACCCATTAGACTGCTGCCCGTGGCAACCAAACTCGTTACTCGCGATTCGAGCCGGACAGCCAACAACAGGGCAGTTCATTCGACGGTCTTCCGCAAGGTGCTGATGTCCGTCACAGGTCTGTTCCTCGTTCTGTTCCTGCTCATGCACATGTTCGGCAACCTAAAGCTCCTGATCCCCAATGTTGGGCTGCAGGAGTTCGATGAGTACTCGCACTTCCTTCGGACGTTCCTGTACCCCATGCTCCCCGAGAGATTCTTCTTGATGCTCTTCCGCGGTGTGCTGCTGCTGGCCGCAGTCGTGCACATCGAGGCGGCCGTGCGCCTGACCTTCCGTGACTACGATGCCCGGATGGGTATGGGTCGCTACCTGAAGCAGCGTTACCTGGCCGGCAGCTTCGCCGCACGTACCATGATCTGGGGCGGCGTAATCATCGTCCTCGGCGTGATCTTCCACCTGCTGCAGTTCACCACCCAGACGCTCACGGTGGGCTACACCGGCACGGTCGAACCCCACATGCGCGTGATCCTCGGCTTCGAGCAATGGTGGCTCGTGCTCGCCTACGCAATCTTCGTGGGCGCGGTCTGCCTGCACATCTACCACGGGTTCTACAGCGCTTTCTGTACCCTCGGCGCTCGCGTCGGTGCCTTCAGTGAGAAGGTCATCAAGGTCTGTTCTTGGATCGTGTGCCTGCTGGTCTTCTTCGGCTTCATGGCGAGCCCGCTGGCTATCTTCTTTGGATTGGTGACTGCGTGATGACTGAGACGACGACTCCCAAGTTTGCTTTCAGCGACGATGCCGATTACTTCATCGTCGGCGACGAGATTCACGACACCAAGGCCGACACCGCTCAGCCGATCGACAAGGTTTGGCCCGATCGTCAGTTCCGCGCCAAGCTGGTGAACCCCGCCAACCGGCGCAAGATCACCATCATCGTGGTCGGCACCGGCCTGGCCGGTGGCGCTGCCGCCGCGTCCCTGGGCGAGGCCGGCTACAACGTGCTGAACTTCTGCTACCAGGACTCACCACGCCGGGCCCACTCGATTGCCGCCCAGGGTGGTATCAACGCAGCGAAGAACTACAAGAACGACAACGACTCGGTCTACCGGCTGTTCTACGACACGGTCAAGGGTGGCGACTATCGCGCCCGCGAAACCAACGTCTACCGGCTGGCCAGCGTTTCGGGCAACATCATCGACCAGTGCGTCGCCCAGGGCGTTCCGTTCGCCCGTGAATACGGCGGTCTGCTCGATACCCGTTCCTTCGGTGGTGTGCAGGTGCAGCGCACCTTCTACGCTCGTGGCCAAACGGGTCAGCAGTTGCTGATCGGCGCCTACCAGGCGCTGGAGCGTCAGGTCGCGGCGGGCACTGTGGAGATGTTCCCCCGTCACGAGATGCTGGAGCTGATCGTCAAGGATGGCATCGCCCGCGGCATCGTCGCTCGCGACATGGTCACCGGTGATGTCGCTCCGTACACCGCCGACGCGGTGATTCTGGCGACCGGTGGTTACGGCAACGTCTTCTTCCTGTCGACCAACGCGATGGGCTGCAATGTGACCGCCGGCTGGCGGGCGCACCGCAAGGGCGCCTACTTCGGAAACCCCTGCTACACGCAGATCCACCCGACCTGCATCCCGGTGCACGGCGACAACCAGTCGAAACTGACCCTGATGTCGGAGTCGCTGCGTAACGATGGACGCATCTGGGTGCCCAAGAAGGCCGAGGACTGCACCAAGGACCCGCGCGAGATTCCCGAGGAAGACCGCGACTACTACCTGGAGCGGATCTACCCGTCCTTCGGCAACCTGGTGCCGCGTGATATCGCATCGCGGCAGGCGAAAAACATGTGCGACGAAGGTCGCGGTGTCGGCCCGCTGGTCAAGGAGAAGGACGCCAACGGCGTCGAGCACGAGGTGCGCCGCGGCGTCTACCTTGATTTCTCGGACGCCATCAGCCGTCTGGGCAAGCACGGTGTTGAGGTCAAGTACGGCAACTTGTTCGACATGTACAAGCAGATCACCGCTGAGGATCCCTACGAGCTTCCGATGCGCATCTACCCGGCCGTGCACTACACCATGGGTGGTGTCTGGGTCGATTACGATCTGGAGACCACCATCCCGGGTCTGTTCGTCGCTGGTGAGGCGAACTTCTCCGATCACGGTGCCAACCGGCTGGGCGCCTCGGCGCTGATGCAGGGCTTGGCGGACGGCTACTTCGTCCTGCCGAACACCATCAATGATTACCTTGCCGGTCATCACCTGGGCGGGTTGCCCGATGATGATCCGGCCGTGGTCGAGGCCGTGACAGCCACCAAGGTGCAGATCGACAAGCTGCTGAGCATCAAGGGCAACCGCACTGTTGACTCGTTCCACAAGGAGCTGGGCCACATCATGTGGGAGTACTGCGGTATGGCCCGCAGCGAGGAAGGCCTGAAGAAGGCCATCGGCATGATCCGCGACCTGCGGGCAGAGTTCTGGCGCGATGTCAACGTCACTGGCACCGCTGAGGATCTCAACCAGACCCTGGAGCGCGCCGGCCGGTTGGTCGACTTCTTCGAGCTGGGCGAACTGATGTGCATCGACGCCCTGCATCGTCGTGAATCCTGCGGTGGTCACTTCCGCGTCGAATACCAGACCGAGGAAGGCGAGGCGCTGCGTCACGACGAAGAGTTCGCCTATGTCGCGGCCTGGGAGTACACCGGTGCGGGCAATAAGCCCATCCTGCACAAGGAACCACTGGTCTACAAGGCAATCGAGCTGAAGCAACGGAGTTACAAGTGAAACTCACACTGAAGATCTGGCGCCAGCCTCGTGGCGCGCAGCAGGGCAAGCTTGTCGAGTACCAGATCGACAACATTTCGGAGGACACGAGTTTCCTCGAGATGCTTGACCAGCTGAATGAGGAGCTGACCGCCGCCGGTGAAGAGCCCGTGGCTTTCGACTCGGACTGTCGCGAGGGCATCTGCGGCATGTGCGGCGTGGTCATCAATGGCACTGCGCACGGACGCGGGAACTCTCCGGTTCCGACGACCACCTGCCAGCTGCACATGCGCTCGTTCAACGATGGCGACACCATCACGATCGAGCCGTGGAAGGCTCAAGCATTCCCGGTGATCAAGGACTTGGTCGTCGACCGCACCGCGATGGACCGCATCATCCAGGCCGGCGGCTTCATCTCGGTCAACACCGGTTCGGCTCCGGACGCGCACGCCAACCTCGCTCCGAAGTTGCAGGCTGACAGGGCCTTCGACAACGCGACCTGCATCGGCTGCGGTGCCTGCGTGGCGGCTTGCCCGAACGCGTCGGCGATGCTGTTCACCTCGGCCAAGATCACCCACCTGGGCAACCTGCCGCAGGGCCAGCCGGAGCGCTTCCTGCGCATCAAGAACATGGTCGGTCAGCACGATTCCGAGGGCTTCGGCAACTGTAGCAATATCGGAGAATGCGCTGCGGTCTGCCCGAAGGGTATTCCGCTGGAGTCGATTAGCGCGCTGAACCGCGACCTGGTCTGGTCGCTGTTCCGTAAGGACGGCTTCACCGCGTAGTCGGCCACACTCCGCGAGTAACGGACGGCGCCGGGGTCTTACCCGGCGCCGTTTCGCGTGCTGGCCTGCGTGCCCGCCCAGATGCCCGCCGCGGGCCCTGCGCGCGTCCGGTCTCAGACGCCCGACGCAGGTCAGTCTGCTGCTCTGTTGGAAGGCGAGCGAACTCGTCAATGGCGAGCGTTTGCGGGCTGGCTGCGGCGATTACCGCCAATGGGCGTGGCTGTGGCATGATTGTCAGGTTGCTCTGCCGAATCGGCTCCTGCCACAGGGGGATTGATCGGAACGGCCGGGCCCGCATACACGCTTCTACCGCGAGGTGACCTGTGGCACCGACGAGGAAACATCATGAATCCGATCATTGCTGAGTTCGACAAGGCCTCGGTCCGCAGTGACATCCCCGAATTCCGTCCCGGCGATTCGGTGCGGGTGCACGTCAAGGTGGTTGAAGGCAACAAGTCCCGTATCCAGGTTTTCGCGGGCGTTGTGATCGCCCGCACCGGTTCGGGTGTGCAGGAAGCCTTCGTCGTCCGCAAGGTCTCCTACGGAACCGGCGTGGAACGTACCTTCCCGCTGCACTCGCCGATCATCGACCACATCGAGGTCGAGCGTCGTGGCGATGTGCGCCGCGCCAAGCTGTACTACCTGCGCGGTCTGCGCGGCAAGGCTGCCAAGATCAAGGAGCGCCGCGACTGACAGTCGCACACGTCTCACCGCAGTCCCGGCCATCCTCACTGGTGGCCGGGACTGCGCTTCGTCAGGCCATAAGATAGGACGCGGTCGTTGAGCGAGGAGTCGAGGCATGGGTCGTAGACGCAAGGGTGACGAACAGGTCGCCGAAGTGGACGACCTGGACGCACCTCCGGCTCGCAGACCCTCGAAGTTCAATCAGGTTGTGACGTTCGCGGGCGAGACCCTGCTGGCGATCCTGGTGACTCTGGTGATCACGGCACTGCTGAGGGTCTTCGTCTTTCAGGTCTTTCAGGTTCCCAGCGGCTCGATGGAAGAGACCCTTGAACTCAAGGACCGGATCGTCGCCATGCGTGTGTCGGATTTCGAACGGGGTGACATCGTCGTCTTCGAGGATCCGGACGCCATGTGGATGGGTGTGCAGCCGGCTTCGACCAACCCGGTTCGTGAGGTGCTCGAGGCGCTCTATCTGCTGCCTGACAGCAGCCAGGGCTATCTGGTGAAGCGGGTCATCGGCATGCCGGGCGACCATGTGGCTTGCTGCGATCAGCAGGGCCGAGTGACGATCAACGATGTGGCCATCGACGAGAGTTCGTACCTCTACAAGGACGCCAGTGGCTTGAGCGTGGCGCCATCCGATACGCCGTTCGACGTGATCGTTCCGGCCGATCGCATCTTCGTCCTGGGCGACCATCGCGACCGTTCGGGTGATTCCCGGCTTCACATGTGCGAAGCGACCCACAACGGGGTACCCGCAGGTATGTATGGTTTCATCCCGATCGGCAACGTCGTGGGTCCGGTGGTCGCCGTTGTGGCGCCGCTGAATCGCATCACGACCTTCTCAGTTCCGCAGACATTCGCCGGCGTGCCCGACGCGGTGGATGATCCGCCGGCCGCGCCGGTGCTGGGAGAGGGGTCCTGCGGAGGCTGATGTCCACTATTCGTCCCGGTAAGGGGATCTTCGGTTACGAGCGCGCGTTGTGGCGGGCCGGTTTCGATCTGGTGGCCGGTGCCGACGAGGCCGGGCGGGGCGCCTGCGCGGGCCCGCTGGTGGCGGGGGCAGTCATCCTGGACGAGCGTGCGGTGCGTCATCTGGACGGGCTGAACGACTCGAAGTTGCTCAGCGCCGCAACGCGCGAGCGCTTGTACGACGAGATCGTGGCCTGCGCGCTGGCCTGGTCTGCGGTTGAGGTTTCGCCGTCGGAATGCGACCAGCTCGGCATGCACGAGGCCGACCTGCAGGGCCTGCGGCGGGCACTGCTGCGGCTTGATCCGCAGCCGGGGTTCGCCCTGACCGACGGTTTCGCGGTGAGCGGCCTGGCCTGCCCAGGCCTGGCCGTGTGGAAAGGCGATCAGGTGGCGGCGTGCGTTGCGGCCGCGTCCATCATCGCCAAGGTCACCAGAGACCGCATCATGATCGACTATGACGCCCAGTACGAGGGCTACGGTTTCGCCGAGCACAAGGGCTACTGCACAGCCGAACACCAGCGGCGATTGGAAGACCTGGGGCCGTGCCCGATACACCGGCTGCGGTATGAGAACGTTCAGGCAGCGGCTAGAGTGGCTTCACAATGAGCAGTGACGATCTGGAAGCCTACGAGGCCAAGCTGGAACTCGACCTGTACCGCGAGTACAAGGACGTGGTCGACATCTTCACCTACGCGGTGGAGACGGAGCGACGTTTCTACTTGTGCAACCAGGTCGATCTCAAGGTGCGCACCGAGGGCGGCGACGTCTACTACGAGGTCTCCATGGGTGATGCCTGGGTGTGGGACATGTACCGTCCGGCGCGGTTCGTGAAGTCGGCGAAGGTGCTCACCTTCCGCGACGTTTCGATCGAAGAGATCCAGCACCGCGAGCTTGAGGTCCCCGACCAGGAGTGAACCTCGTCCGGGACCGATCCCGCGCAGCCCCTGAGATGGCCCGCCGAGATTTTCCTGTGGATAACTGAACGATCGGTGACACGGTTACCAATCATTCATCTCGAAGGAGAGGTGGATGATGCGACGTTCGGATTCGGCACTCGACAACAGAAAACAGCTCGGCGGCTGGGGCGAAGACCTCGCGGCTGATTACCTGATGAGTCTCGGCTGGGTGGTCACCGACCGCAACTGGCGCTGCTCGGTCGGCGAGATCGACCTGGCATGCCTTGAGCCCTGCCGTGGGGACCTGCCCAACGGAGTCATCGTCGAGGTCAAATGCCGTAGCGGAACAGGCTTTGGTGATCCACTGGAGGCGATCACCTACGCCAAACGACAACGGCTGCGCCAGCTCGCTACCAGCTGGCGGCGGGCCAGTGGCCTTGCGGTCTCAAGTCTGCGGGTCGACGCCGTCGGCATCCTCAAGCTGCCGGGCTCGGCTCCGCTGATCAGGCATGTGCGAGGTGTGGCATGAGCACCGCAAGCGCCTGGTCGGTGGCGCTGCTGGGGATGGAGGGCACGCTGGTCGAGGTCGAGGCCGCGATCGGCGGTGGGCTGCCCCGCACAGTGCTGGTGGGCCTGCCGGATACCGCGCTCTACGAGGCGAGGGACCGCTGCCGGGCGGCAGTGGCCGGTGCTGGTCTGGCCTGGCCGAATCAGCTGCTGACCATCAATCTGACTCCCGCAAGCCTGCCGAAGGCCGGCTCGCACTATGACCTGGCGATCGTCGCTGCGATCTTGGCGGCCAGCGACGTGGTGCCGCGTCGCATTGCGTCGTCCAGCGTGCTGGTCGGCGAACTGGGCCTGGATGGGCGAGTGCGCGAAGTCCGCGGCGTGTTGCCCGCGCTGCTGGCCGCCCGCGAAGTCGGTTTCGGGACGGCCATCGTACCTGCCGGGCAGGTGGCAGAGGCGCAGCTGGTTGCTGGGATCACGGTTTGGGGGGTCGGTTGCCTGGCCGATCTGATCGAGGTCCTGCACGGGCGTCCGGTGCTGGGCGCCGGGCCGGAGCCCGCCCCCGCCGAGCCGCGGCCGTGCTCCTACGCTCCCGACCTGGCCGATGTGCGGGGTCAACGGGAGGCCTGTTGGGCGATGGAGGTGGCCGCGGCCGGAGGACACCACATCCTCCTGCACGGTGCGCCGGGGGTCGGCAAGTCGATGCTGGCCGAACGGCTGCCGGGCCTGCTGCCCGACCTGAGCATTGAAGAGGCGCTGGAGGTTTCGGCGGTGCACTCCCTTGCCGGGCACTCGTTGAATGAGGGCTTGATCAGGCGTCCGCCTTATTCAAGTCCGCACCACAACGCGTCGATGGCCGCGATGGTGGGCGGCGGGGCGCGGGTGGCTCGTCCGGGAGCCATCTCATTGGCTCACCGCGGGGTGCTCTTCCTCGACGAGGCGCCGGAATTCAGTGTGCGGGTACTCGATGCATTGCGCACGCCTATGGAGACGGGGAAGGTCACGATCGCCCGCTCTGGCAGCCAGGTCTGCTACCCCGCGCGCTTCCAGCTGGTGATGGCCGCCAACCCGTGCCAGTGCGGCATGCTCGGGGTGCCGGGAGCAAACTGCAGCTGCACCCCGATGAGCCTGCGCCGCTACAACGAGCGGCTGAGCGGGCCCATCCTCGATCGGATCGACATTCATCACCGGTTGTTGCCGTCGCTGGTTGTGTCGAGCGACGTGACGGCGGGGGAGGCGAGTGCGACAGTCGCCGCGCGGGTGGCGGTGGCCCGCGAGCGGCAGTCGTCGCGATTGCGAGAGCTGCCGTGGCGGTTGAACGGCGACCTCCCCGGGGCCGAACTACGCAAGCTGCCGCACCCGCAGGGTATGTCGCTGCTGGACGATGCGGTGCGTTCGGGACGACTGAGCGCACGAGGGGTCGACAAGGTGCTGCGCATCGCCTGGACGCTGGCGGACCTGGATGCCCGCGACCGGATCACGCGGGCACATCTGGCGGCGGCGCTGGGGCTGCGGCAAGACAGCTGGAGGTGTGCGGCATGACTGACTGGGATGACGAGCGGCTCGCCCGGGCGGTGCTGACTCTGGTCTGCGAGCCGGGGCATCTCAAGCTGTCTCGACTGATCTCGGCGCATGGTGCGGCGGCGACGGTGGATGCGCTGCGACGAAGCGGAGACGAATCGGCCTGGGCGCAGCGCGCAAAGAAGGCCGACGAAGCGGCGCTGAGGCGCAACGCCGAGGCCGCGGGACTGCGATTCCTGATCCCAGGCGACCCGGAGTGGCCGGCCCGGCTGGACGATCTCGGAAACGCAGTCGAGGTGCAGGGGCTCGGCGGGATACCGGTGGGTTTGTGGGCGGCCGGGCCGCTGCGGGTGAACGAGGCGGCGGCACGCAGCGTTGCCGTTGTTGGTGCCAGGGCAGCGACCCGCTATGGCGAGGCAGTAGCCGGTGACCTGGCCGCGGGGCTGGCACGCGAATCCAATGGCTACGTCGTGGTCTCCGGTGGTGCCTACGGGATTGATGCTGCCGCGCACCGGGGTGCGCTCGCCAGCCAAGGTGAGTCGATCGGGATCTATGCGGGTGGGCTCGACGAGGCGTATCCGCGAGGCAACGGCAGGCTCTTCGAGGAGCTGAAGGCCGAGCATCTGGTGATCTCGGAGATGGCGCCGGGGATCAGGGTGACCAGGGCTGCGTTCTTGGCCAGGAATCGGCTGATCGCCGCACTCACGATAGGAACGGTAGTGGTCGAGGCGGCTGCCAGGTCGGGCGCGCGCAACACTGCGAGTTGGGCGAGCGAGCTTGGACGCGAGGTGATGGCGGTGCCCGGATCGGTGCATTCGGCGATGTCGGCCGGCTGTCACCGGCTCATCCGTGACGGTCAGGCGACGCTGGTTTCCGATGTGGACGATGTGCGGGCATTGCTCGCGCCGATGGGGCTCGGACCGGCCCTCGCCGACCGCGGCCCCGATCGGATGCTGGATTCGGTTGATCCCGAACTGCTGGCTGTGCGGGAGTCGATGCCGGCCAGGTCGGGGATCAGTGTGCCCGAACTGGCCGCGAAGTGCGGGCAGCCCGTGCCGCGAATCGTCGGGGCTTTGGTTGAGCTCGAGGTATTGGGATTGGTGGCACAAGACCAGACGGGCGCATGGCGGCTCAAGCGGTCGGCGCGCGCGTCCTGATGCGAGCCGTTGGACTGATGCGCTGGAATGGGACCCATGAAGCTCACTGTTCCCATCGCTGAAGACGGCCAGATCGACTCCCGTTTCGGGAGGGCAGCGCGAATGGCTGTCGGTACTGTGACCGACGACGGTCAACTGACGGACTGGCAGGTGTACGAGGTCGGCTGGGACGTCCTGCACGACCAGAGCGAGCACGGCCAGCATCACGCGCGGGTCGTCCGGTTCCTCAAGGACAACCAGGTCGATCGGGTCATTTTCGTCCAAGCGGGCCAGTCGATGCTGCACACCATCGACAAGATGGGTCTGCTGATGGTTCAGGCCCCGGTGATGGACGCGAAAGATGCCGTCATCCAGGCAGCTGCCCTTCAGGAGGGCTGAGCGCGTTGGGGTCAGGGCTCGGTTGGCGCCCGGCGAACGGATGAGGTGTGCCGTTGAGCTGGCCCCACGGACGACCGTCGGGCGCCGCGGGCGTGACGTGCCCGATCTCCGCTGGCGAGTTATCCACAGATGTGCGCGGGTGGCTTGACGCTGGCTGTGTGGTAGCTGAGACTGATGGTGCCTTGTCGAATGGTTTTCACCCCCGGGAGATCAGATGCGCAGTCGGATACTTGGCCTCGTGCTCTGCTTGGTTGTGCTGCCCGCGGTGGCAGGGTGCTCCCCGGGAGACTCATCCGCGAGCGCCGGGTCTGCGGATGCCGGATCACCGTCAGTATCGGCTCCCCCGCCGCCGAGTTCTCCGGGGCCGGAGATGGACGCTCTATATGCGGAGGCTGAGCGAGTGTTCCTGCGGTCCCTTGAGTTGCGGGACCAGTTCGAGTTGCGCGGTGATTTCAGTGAGTTCCCGCCCGAGCTGAGCGACTTGCTCGCCGACCGATACCTGACTTCAGTCCATGAACTGTACGACTTCTACAAAGACAAAGGCTGGCACAGCCCTGAAGGTGCGGTGCCGATAACCACAGTCGGGCGGTATCCAGGCGCCAGCAAGGCGGGATCCGAGGTTGCACTGCAGGCGTGCATGGACACTCGGCCGACACCCTCGCTGGACGATAGTGGTCAGATCGTTTCGGAGGGCAAGCTCTATCGTCTTGAGCTGTTCTTCGGGCACTTTGATGGAAGGCTGAAGCTCTTCGACGGGAGCAGCAGCGAGGTGCTGGAATGCACGCTCGGGTAGCCAGCACGGCTCTGGCGGCGCTGGTTCTTTTCATCGCCCTATTGCCCACACAGAGTGCGCGAGCTGATGATGCGCTCACTCCTGGCCGCGGAGGAAGCGTTGAAACCGTTGTCAGCGGTGGTGAGCTGACGGTAAGCGCTGGGTCCTCAACCCCGGCTACCTCGGTGCCGGGTTCGTCGTCTGGTTCGTCTGGTGGTGGTGTGGCGCCGGCGTCGTCGGTGCCGGTTCCGGAGGGTGCTGTGGTGGTGGGTGGGGTGGTGGTGTGTGTGCCGAATCCGGGTGAGGCGTGTTTGACGCCGATTCCGGTTGCTCCGGGGGCTGGTGGTGTTGATGTGGCGGCTTCGGCTCGGTCGGCGGCTGCGTCGTTGGGTGTTCCTGCTCCGGTGATTGGGTTGTCTCCGGAGCCGTCGGGTAACCGGTGGGGTGCGTTGGGGGTGGGTCTGCCGATTTGGGCGTGGCTGGATGATCCGGGTTCGTTGAGTGCGTCGGCTAGTCAGGACGGCATTGATATTTCGTTGAGTGCGTCGCGGGGGTCGGTGACGTTTGATTGGGGTGATGGGACGTCGTCGACGTGTACTCAGATGGTGCAGCGTCCGGTTGGGGTGGATCCGTTGATGGCGTCGCCGGTGTGTGGGCATGCGTATGTGCGGGCGGGGGATTACACGATTACGGCGACGTCGTCGTGGGATGTGTCGTGGCAGGCGTTGGGGCAGCAGGGTGAGGTGGGGTTGTCGTCGTCGGCGACGTATCAGATGCCGATCCGCGAGTTCGTCACCGTCGTCATCGGCTGAACCCCTGCTCGCTTGGCGCACCCGGTCGCCGGAGAGCCTCAACGGCACGAGGCGCGATGTTGACCTCGACTGACAGCCCCGACACCGATGACTTGGCCCAGCCCGGCAGTAAAATGACTGGACAATTGCTGGATGGCAACGTGGCTGAAGGACCCAGCTCGAAGCCAATCACCATTCGTCCTCGATCGCCGCAGCGCTGCTCTTGAGCGGCACTACAGCAACGACGCGATGTCCCGTCCGAGTTCGCGGTCACGCGTTCTTCGACCGGCTGCACGGCGCGCCCAGTCCCGAGCCGATCATCGACATGAGCATCTCGACACTAGAACCACCTGACACCCGACGGCTCGGTCTCCAACATCGTCATCGACGATTGTGGTTGACCCTGATGGGGGAGGAATCCCATGTCAACAGAACAGTCCTCCGAACACCTGCGCAGATTGATCGAGTCGGTCAAGGCTGACTGGCGGGGAACGCACCGGAAGCTACCCGATCCGGCGATCTTCGCGCTTCAGGACGAACGGGTCGTCGCTGCCATTGAGCGCCGGTTCGCCAGCGGCGTGCGAATCGCCGATATCCGCCAGCTCGAGTACAGCTTCGCCACCGGGCTCAACAGCCTGGTATTCGAGTTCGACCGGGCCGCCGACGATCTCGCGTCGCTGGCCACGGACGCATTCCTCGTTCTGCTCAACGGCGACGGAGCAGTGGTCGCCCTCGTCGATCCTTTCGATCCGGTGCAGCCGAACAAGTACGTCCCACCGCTCCCGACCACCGGGGAACAACCGTTCGTCCTGGAGCGGCCTTCCGCCACCGACACGGTCGCCTTCGAGGATGCCGCGGTTGGCCAGGCCGAGGCCCGGGCACGCGCGTTCATGTCGAGGCTGGGCGTGGTGGACGGCCTGCTCATCAACACCACCTGGTGTGACTACGCGACTCACACCCCGGTCGGGTGGAAGAGCGATCGCACCTCCGATGACTGCGCTCCCATCGACACCATCCTGACGTGACCTCGAGCGATCAGCGCCCCGTGCTGATCGTGGCGCCCACCGAAGACGTTCATGCCCGAGCGGTCGCCGCCGTGCTCGACCGCGATTTCGCCGTGCCCGCGGTGATCTGGGATCGGGCCACACTACCCAGGGACACCGCCATCGATTTTCGGGTGGGTGCCGCCGGCAGTACCGCGCAGCTGCACACCGACGCGGGCGACTTCCCATTGGACGACTTCCGCAGCGTCTGGTGGCGCCGGGCGCTCGGATTCGAGATCGACCCGGCGGTGAGCGACCCGCGCGTCCGCAGGTACTGCTCCACCGAATGCGATGCCTTCGTCAAGGGCGTCACCAGATCGCTGGCCATTCCGTTCGTCAATGATCCATTGGCCGAGATCGTCGCGTCCCGGAAGCCGTTCCAGCTCGTCACTGCCAGCCGACTCGGAATCCCGATTCCAGAGACGCTGGTGACAAACAATCCGGCCGCGGTGACCGATTTCTGGCAGGCCCACCACGGCGATTGCATCTACAAGCCGCTGAATGCGCCCGACTGGACCCTGCCAGAAACTCGCGTCCTCACCCAGGACGACTTGGCGCATCTGGAGAAGCTGCGGCACGCGCCGATGATCGTCCAGGAGAAGACCGAGAAGGGAGTCGACGTCCGGGTGAACATCTTCGGCTCGCAGGTCTTCGCCTGCGAATTCGACTCTGCGTTGCCCGAGGCGCAGCTCGACTGGCGTCTCGACCTGACCGCGCAGTGGCGCGCACATGACCTGCCAACCGCACTCGGTGACCGACTCGTCGACCTGTTGCGAGTGCTCGGCCTGCATTATGGCTGCATCGATCTGCGACGCCAGCCGGACGGGCAGTACCGCTTCTTCGAGGTCAACCCCTCGGGCCAGTTCCTGTTTGCCGAGATCGACACCGGCCAACCGCTGCTGAACGCCCTGGCGACCCTTCTCGTGGCGCAGGAGGCAACTGCGTTCGAGTACCACCACCACCCAGAATCATCCGTTCGAGTCTGAGGAGCAAGCCATGAACACCAGCCACGATGATCATCCCGATCCGACGGTGAATCCACTGGTCAGCGAAATGTTGGCCGCTGGGAAGGACCAGACCACGAGCATTGAGGGCTTTGTGGGCAAGGTCGAGGCAGGCATGGTCCGGATCTACGCCAATCTGGGGCTGAATCACTACATCGAGGTGCCCGAGGCCGCTCTCGTCCGCGTGGTGGAAGCGCGCGATCCGAAGGAGCCGGCCGTGTTGATCCTGCGACGCGACGTGCCGATCACCTACGTGCAGACACACCACAGGGCCGGGATCTCGGTCAGCCAGTCCATCACCACCAGCATCGACGCGCTGAGCGCCATCGACATCGGTGACGTGAAAGCGGCGCACGACTGTGGTTGCGGACCGGTCCCGGCGCACGCAGTGGCGCGGCAATCGGGTGGCGGGCCCGAGGTGTCGATCTGTACCTGGAGTTGCCAGGAACGGGCGCTGCAGTGTCTGGCACGCAGTGGCCCTCTCACATCGCTGTGGTGCTACCTCAACTACGGCCTGTGCCGGGTGGGCTGTGAGATTCCGCCGGTCATTTATGTCTGAGGCCGCGAGACGCACTTGGCGTGACGCCTGCTGAGCCCGGGCCGCAATTGGTCACCCCGCACAGGTCGGTCCTGGTCCCATGGCCACCTAGAATGCAGCATCAACGCAGTTCCACGACCTTCGGTTTGCAGCTTGCGGCAGCTGAGGGCCCACAGTGATCAGGACCTCGTCCAGGAGTTGTCGCCCTCGGCGTGCGTCGCCTGATCTTGGCGCGGCTCGGCTCGATCGTGAGCCTCCCGCTTGGCCTCAAGGTCGACCACGGAGCGCCCCATGGGAACCTCGATCAAGGACTTGCTCGACAGATCCGGTGTCTTCCACCAGGTCATCTGCCCCCGCGAGATCGACCTGCTGCTGTCGGCTCTCGAGCTGACCGGGCCAGCGGAGATCCCTCCCGGCGGCGTTCTCCAGGGAGAAGTCCGACTGACTCAAGACCTCAGCCAGAGCCCCATCCCAGGCTTCGACTTCGCGCTGGCCCTGCCCACCGGTGTCGTGCAGCCGGCACCGTTCAAGCTCGAGCTTCTGCCCGCGCAGAATCCGACGTCCTTCAAGTTCTGGCTGGTCCTGGCCGAGCAGGGGCAGGCCCGCTTCGTGTTCAAGTTCGTCGAGGGCATCGCGGGCATGGCGCTGACCGGCGCAAGGCTGGTCGTAACACCCGAGGGTGATGCCCACCTTCAGGCGCTACCGCCGGACGATCCCAAGCACGCGCCCGTCCTGGTCAGCCGTTCGGCGGAAGCCGGCGTCGTCCTGGGACCGGCGCTGCTTGTCGCCGGGTCCGCAGACACCCCGGCGAGAATCCGCTTCACTCCGGACACATCGTCTACCGCTGGGATCGTGGCCCTTGGACTCGAGCCGCCGACGGTGGTCTTCGGGTCGTCGAAGATCGGGTTCGACCTCCCTGCGCTGGTGATCGACGACAGCATCGAGGCCGGGGCGGCCGGAACGGGAGCGCCGGGGCTCGATCCACCGCTTGCGACCATTGCGGCAGACGAGCCATCGTGGCGGGGCCTGCTGGCTCGGCAACTCGACTTCTACCTGCCTGCCGAAGTGCCGTTGTTCGGCGGCCAACCGATCAAGGGCTATCTCGCCGTCCCGACCGGGGGTGGGGGAGTGAACCTGGTCGTGGAGACCAAGGTGCCGGCTCGTCCGGCCAGCGGCCAACGCGGCGCACGCCCGGGGTATTCCGTGCGGATCGAGTGCATCGACCCGACGGCACGTGGGCTGTCGGGGCTGCTGCCCACCTGCATCACCGCGACCATGGAGCTGTCTCTGGATGGTGCGAAGGCCGGCTTCAGCGAACCGGGCGGAGCGAATCGGGAGACCACGTTCGCGGCCGGAAAGCCGGTCCGGGTCACGGCAACACTCGCGCGCGACCCCGTGAATGCGCCCGGGGAATTCAGGATCTCGGTTGGGGCAGCCGCCCAAGGGCAGGCCGGCATCCTCTCGGTCACCTCGACCTCAATGGGCGGAGCGAAGATATTCAATACGGCTGCCGCGCTGGCGACGGCGCTCATCGCCGATAAGGATGTCGAGCGCGCCGCCAAGGTCGGCGATGGTACCGGCGTGGTGCTCTACAGCCTCGTCGCGGTCGGGGCTGCGCTATCGTCGCTGCTCACCGACGACAGCCGCTTCGTGCTGCACGGAGTGGAGTTCGAGTCCAGCGGCCACGGTCTGCCAGTCGGTGGACCCTTGACGCTGAAGCTGGATTACTCCGTCGCGGTCCGCATCACCAAGGTCGACGTCGGGGTGCTCGCCGTCTCGATGCGTCCCGACCAACCCATGCGGATTCGGGTCCGGGACGCGCGGATGAGCATCGATCCCCGCAAGAGCGGGCTCCAGATGATCGGGCTGGACTTCGACCGCGCGCAGTTGGAGGTCGAGAACCCGGGCGCCTGGAACGTTGCCGGCCTCGAGTCGCTGTTCGACGTGCTGGGCAGCCGGTCGGGCCGCGGTTCCACCTTCGTGGAGGTCGACCTGCGCTTCAAGCTGAATCTGGGCCCCATTCGGGTGTCGGGCGCGACGATCCGGGCAACACTGAACAACAACGGCACGGTCGATGCCACTATCCGCGGCCTTGAGGCCGGGCTCACGATCCCGGGCGCGATCGAGGGGACCGGCCGGATACAGCTCCGCTCCGGAGGATTCGGTGCGGACCTGCTCGCACGCCTGCTTCCGCTCAACCTCGCCGTCGACGCCGGGATCGAGTACGCCCCGCCGATGATCGTGCTGCGGCTGGGAGTCGACCTGCCGGCGCCGATTCCACTCGCCAATTCCGGATTCGGCCTGTTCGGCGTGGGCGGGCTGTTCGGAATGGCCGCCGTGCCGCAGTATGCCGCCGATGCCGAGGACGACCCGGTGCTGCGCCAGCTCCAGTGGCAGCCGAAGGGTGTGGGCAGCTTCCGCGTGCTGCCCGGCCAGTCGACCTTCGGTTTGGAGGCGGTGGTCGGCACCCTGCCCGACCTCGGGTTCTCGTTCTCGTCCAAGGCCGGGCTGCTGATCTCGGTGCCCGATGTCGCAGTCCGAGGCGCCCTCAACGGGCGCGTGCTTCAGCCGCGCGTCCAGATCAGCGAGCCGAGCTATCCGCCGCCCTGGGGGTTGAGTTTCCTCGGCTTCATCGGCGTCGACAGCACGGCGCTGAGTTTTGGGGTGCTGGGCGTGGTCGATCTCCGACCCCTGCTCGAGATCCGGGTGCCGCTGGTTGGGCACTTCCCCCTCCAGGCCGACAGCGATGACTGGTACGTCTACCTGGGGGCCGACGGCGCCCCGGTGCAGGGCCGCTCGATGGGACCGATCTCCGCGAAGGTGCTGCCCGGAATACTCGATATCGGGGCGGACGCGTACCTGATGCTGCGGGGGCGGGGGATTGCCGACTGGCCCTACGGCCGCGGCTCCGCAGCCGCGCAGCTCACGATCACCGACGGGTTCGTGGCCACCTTCGGGTTCGGGGTGCAGACTATGTTCGGCGTCCGGCCGATCGCCTGGGCCGAGCTGTTCGCGAGCCTCGACCTGCTGCTCGGCACCAAACCCCCAACCCTCGCCGGCTTCGGCCGTGCGGGCGGCAGCCTGCATCTGGGGCCGTTCTCGCTCGGCGTGCAAGCGGCGGTCAACTTCATGGTGCGGGAGCAGGCCAGCTACCTGTGGGCCCAGGTCACCGGACGCATCGAGTTGCTGTTCTTCGACCTCGAGGCGACGGTGACGCTGGCCTTCGGAGACGAACCGCAGCTCACCCTGCCCGACGCCGACCGTCACCCGCTCGACCGTTTCGCCGGCTCCGTGCGCGACGGATCGCTGGGCGCGCTGACCGACGACAGCTACCGAGTGCTTGCCCCGCTCGTCGAAGACCCGAACCGGATCACCCCCGAGATGTATGTCTGGCCCGACGCCATCGTCTCGCTGCCCTTCGCCATTGCGCCGGTGATCGGACCGGACGCCGGCTCGCAGTTCCCCGGGATCCTCGGACCAGGCGCCCTCGCGCCCATGAAGGTCGGCAGCGAGATGCTCTGCTACCAGTGGCAGCTCGATGCGCTGACACTGCGGGACGTCACCGCAGAGCCCGACCCGACCGTCGGCGGAACCGTGCCGCCGGGCGCCGGGCTCGCGGCCAGCTGGCAGGTGCCGCGCATCGCAGGTGCCGGTTCGTCGGACGTCGCGGAACTCGTCCTGCTGTCGAACGGCAGGGATCTGTGGGTCAATCGCCTGGCCGATGCAGGCGAGGAACGACGGCCGCCGATACTGAAGGCGTCGGCCGACCTGTGCCGGCGACAGGTGAGCGCCCAACCGGGATGGGCGGTGGGGTGGCTGGCAGGCCCGGCGAATCCCGGCTTCCGGCTGCCGCCCGAGCCGGTGAGCACGAACCGGCTGCACAGCCGCGTCCAAGCCACCATGCATCACTTCGGGGTGGCTCTGGAGACCGGGCCGACGGCACTGGACGAGGTCTTCACGGTGCCGCCACCGTTCTGGATCGACCCTGCGCAGCTGATCGGCTGGCCCGCATCCGAGGAGATCAAGCACGTCTTCCACGGTCACCTGGACGCTCCGAACCTGCGTGCTCCCGCCGACATGACCGTCGGTGAGCTGATCGAGGCAGGCTGTGCGTTCGTCGCCCAGCAGATCACCCTCGATCCGGTGGAAACGATCCTCGACGGCCTGCTCGTCCTGGCTGCAGAACGTGAGTTGTTCGAGACCGGTGAACGATTCGCCGGCATCCAGGTGTGGGACGACCTGGGTGAGCAGTGGCCGGTCACCGACTTCATCGACCTGCCCACCGGGCAGAGCGCCGCGCTGCTGCGAGCGCCCTCGGCCGATGGCGTCTCGTCGATCACCGTGACCTTCCCGATCGGGGCGACGCTGGGCGTCGTCGGCCTGGGCGGGGTCACGGTGAGCGCCTGGGAGGCCGCGAAACGCGAGAACGACGCCATCGCCAGCGAGGTCAGCAGGCTTCAGCAGGCAGCCTCCCAGGGCCCGAAGACCGACCCGAGCGTGAACTCGCCGCACGAACGCGCCATCTTGGCCCCCGGTCGGCTGTATCGCATCGACGTCGACATGTCCTGGTCGGGTGAGATCTCGAAACAGGACAAGTCGGGGCAGATCGTGGTGGTGGCGACCAGGTCGGACGAAACCACGTACACACCTCAGGGTTCCGCCACCGCGCTGCCGACCCGGCGGCAACTGTTCTTCCGGACCGCGCCGGTACCGCAGCCGCAGCCACTGCCCCGTTACGGTGCGCAGGGCTACCTTCCGTGGCTGCTCATCAGGCAGGACATGTTCCAGCCGGAGATGTTGGAGCGTTACCTGGGCGGTTACGAGCCTGCCCAGAGCGAGGCGTACCGGTTCTGCGATGACCCGCTGCGCGCGCATTTCCGTCAGGATCACGTTGCCGCGTTGGCCAAGACCTATGGCTTCGATCTGCGCGTCGCCGTCCGGCGGCTCGACCGGCCGGGCCCGCAGCATGCGCTGCCGCAGTTGTTGCCGATGGCGTGGACGGCTGCACTCCGTCCGGGTCACCTGTCGTACGCCGACCAGCTTCGCTGGAGCTATGCCGTCGACTCCGCATGCGGCGTGCCGAGACCCGGAGCGACGGGCAGCGCCTCGCTGCAGCTCGATCCCGAGGCCTGGTACGAGGTGTATGTGCTGGCGAAGGCCGCCAATCCGCTGCTCGCGGACGGGCGTTTGCCGGGGGTGACGTTCCGGACCTCGCGGTGGCGAACACCGCGCACGATGCTCGCCGGTCTGGGGTTCCCGACGGCGGGTGAACCCAGCCCGGCCGGTCTGGTCGTCGGAGATCTGCTGGTCAACACACCCGTGAGCGTCGGCGGTGGTTTTTCCGAGGACGACCAGGAGTACCAGCGGGCACTGTCGGCGCTGGGGCTCGAGGGCTGGCCGCTCGCCACGGTGCCGCGGCTGAGCCGGCTCTGGGTGCGGGGCGCGGGCGCCGGCTGGCTGCTGGCGGGTCTGATGATCGAGTCGCCCGAGCCGATTCACCGGCCCGGTCGGCTGACGGTCAGCCTCGCACTGAAATCCGCCGCCGGCGGTGAGACTTCGTTCGATATCGGACGAAGCGATCGTTCCGGATCGCGGCTGATCCACCTGGCCAGTCGGCCGTTCCAGGTCAATGATCCGCTGGGCGGGTTCGCACAGTTCGTGCTGAGAGCCAGGAGCTGGCTCGGCACGGAGGTAATCGATCTACGCGGTATGTCGGCCGTCCCACGCAGGCCCGCGTTCTGGGAGGACCCGTCATGAGCTCACTGTTCGCCCCACCCGAACTGCTGTCCGCCTACGCCATGGCCGAGGACGGCAGCGGCCCCGACCTGCCCTTCGGCACCCACCTGCGCATCTTCGCCGGGTTCGGCGCCAGCTTCCCGCTCGCCCCATTCGCGGTGTACAAGATCGTCAGCCAGCCATCGGAGCTGCTCGACGTCCGAGTTCTCGACCGCGAAGGCCGGCCTCATCGCGACCTCGACCTTGCTCGCCTGGGTGTGGCCGACATCCAGCTGGGACTCCACGACGACGACAACTGGCGGACCGTCCGGCTGGAACTGATCGACCCCGACGCCCGGTTGGAGGGTGCGGCAGTGCTGGGCCCTCGCGGCAGACGATTCGCCGGCCTCGTCCGCGACGAGCCACGCTGGCTGTTCTCCGGGCCGTTCATGCACCGGCTGCACCTGTGGGGCAGCTCCAGCCAACTCGGGATCAACCCGTGGCGCGTGCCCTGGTACGAGTTGTTCGAGGGCTCCCACGAGCTGGCCGGAGTGCTGGCTCTGCCCATCGACGGCGAGTACACCTGGTACGCCCACGGGGACTCAACTGCCGCCGAGGGACGAGTGGAGCGCGGCGCTCCGCAGCGCCTCAACCCGATGGACCGCCCGGACGGTCAAGACGTGGGCATCTCGTCGGATCAGGAACTGCGGCGGGTGGCGGCGATGCTGGCATCGGGGCAGTTGGGTGGCGGGCTGGAGACGCTGCTGGCCCACCTGGTCGACGATCGGCCGCCGCCCTGGAAGCAGCACGAGCACCAGCCGATGCAGGACCCGAACGGCAAACGGCAGGTTGTTCGCGCTCCCCGGCTCGGGACCCTGCAGACCGCGGTGATGGATCCAGGGTTGGCCCGCCACTTCGGCTTCGCAACGCAGTTCGATGATCTGCCCGACCTGGATGGCGGGGGCGGCTGGGACACCTTAGCCATCGTCGGCCTGCTGGCGCTGGATCCCCGCGAGTACCTTCGCCGAGGTCTGGACCTGACCGCCCTGCACGATGACCAGCGTCCGGGAACCCATGCCCTGCTGGAGTCTTTGATGTGGGCGCTGGAGAACTCGAGCGGGCTGGACCCTCGTCCGGCCATCGCGGAGCGGATGCGTTTCGTGCGTAACGAAGGCTTGGTCGCGGCCCCCTTCCTCACGGTGGTGGCACCCGTGCCGCCCTGGCTGCCGCCGACCCTCGCCAGACCCCAGGTCGTCGATCACCGCTGGCAGAGCGCCACCGATGGATACCCTTCGCGGCTGTACCGGGCGAGCCTGGCGTTCCCGCAGCCACAGGTCGCCTCCCTGGCCGCCCTGGCAGCTCAGTTCGACGGCGAGTGGACGGCGCGTCACGACCAGCTGGATATCGCCGATGGTGATCCGGGGCAGCGGGCCGTCCCGCGGGTCGTCGGCCATGAGACCGACCCGTCCGCTCGGGTGCGGGGGCTGGGTGGTGGCGCGCTGGAGCCGGCGGGCCTGCTGTCCGACAAAGCCATTCCCGACGTCGGCCCCCTCGACTACCGCGTCTGGGCGTCGGACATGTTCGGGCGATTTGGTCAGCCGGTCGATTTCACCGTCGAACCGCCGCCCCGCCCGGTTCCGCCACCGCCCGTGCTCAGATACCACCTCGAGCGAGCCGAGATCGACCCTTTGGTCAGTGCGGACGAGTCCCCCGGCGTGATCAGGCTCATGGTCGCGACACCTCACCCATTCCCCGCCAGCAGGTTCACCCCGGCCGAGTCGCAACTGCTGGGATCGGCGATCGTCGTCCCCCGCATCGACGACCTGGCCGCAGGCTCCTGGACGATCGAGTCGTTGACCCTCAAACTCGGAGGCAGCAATAGAACAGTAGGAACCACAGATAGCGGGTTCACCGAGGTCGAACTGCCGTTGCCGCGCCTGTCTCCGCAACAGCGCGGACGCTGGACACTGACCGGATACTTCACGGACACCACCGGTGTGCATTCCGAGGTCGCGACACTGCCCATCGAGGTGACCGACCCGCGTCCACCGAAGGTCTACCCGACGGGCATCGGGTTGTTCTGGAGTTCGGCGCCGGGTCCATCGTCCGAGGTCGAACTCATGCTCACCTGGCCCGCTGTGGACGGGTCGAAGCATCGGGTCTATTTGAGCGACCAGCAGGGGCTGAGGCTTCGGCCCCAGGACGTCGCGGAGGCTGTCGCAGGGGTGGCGCCCTCACGTGGCCGCGTCGCGGCGGCGGGCTGCCGGCGGGTGCTCGACGGTGGCCAGATCGACCGCACAGCGTTTCGGCTGCTGACCGAATCGCCGGTGGTGGCCGGAGCAGACGGGGCGGTCTTCACCACCCGGCTGCCGCGCAGCCTGGAGACGGTGCAGTTTCTCCGGATCGTGCCGTTGGGGCCCGACGGAGCCGAGCCACCCTTCGACAGCTGTGGCATCGTGGCGGTCGCCGTTCCCGACAGCCGTGGCCCGGTCGCCCCACGCATCGACGGTCACGTAGACCCGGCCACGGGTGCGGCGACGCTGCGCGTCGTGACCGATGGATTCGACCGTAGCGCTCTCCAGCGGGACGAGCCCGGTCTGTTCGATCCGGGTGTGGCGGGGACAGAGCCCCCACGATTCCGGATCAGGCGCGCGGCCGGCCAGGTCGCAGATCCGGTCTATGCGCGGGTGCTGCGGGAAGGACCGATGCAGATCCTCAACTCAGCCGCGACGCCCGCCGTGTTCGAGGCGACATTCCTCGACGATGGCGGCGCCGGCCGAGGGCTGGAGCCCTTCGTCCGGTACGTCTACTGGGCAGAGGTTCGGCTGCCGCCCGAACGCCGGATCCCGGCCGGAGTCACCCTGCTCGACCCACCGGGGGGCGTCACCGTGCCGAATCCGGCGGCCAGGCAGCCGCACCCACGGCCACTCAGCCCACCGTCGGCGCCGCGCGTCCTGATGCACCTGCCGCCCAACCCTCCAGACCGGCCCGACGTCGACACAATCACCGTCCTGCGGGAGCCGGGAGATGCCGCGGACGAGGTAAAACTCACCATTACCGTGGCGGACGCGCCCCGATCGCGCGCCTTGGCGATCGGACCCTACCGGGCCGCCATCTGGTACCAGTGGCCCGGCCACACCATCCGCCCGGCGATGGTCGAACTGGCGTGGCCTGAACTGTCTGACGGCGTCGTCCCCATCGTTGTGAAGGTGCCGGTGGCGGTCGACCCGGATGCAGTCCTGGGCCTGCGGGTCGCGTTCGTCGATCCTGCCGGCCGAATCGGCGAGATCGCCTCGCTGAACGTCTGAACAATCCGAAACCGGTCGATCCTGTTGGATCAGTCCCACTCAGAGTAGGAGCAGTCATGCACGAGATGGTTCGGCAATCCTGGATGCGCTTCAATGAGCCCCTCGAGGGCATCGTCAACTTCATGTACCTGGACGTCAAGGGCTGGGTCAGCACCGGCATGGGCAACAAGATCGACGAGACCGTGCGGCCGAACTCGGCACCGTCGGCAGCGGAGCGTCAGGCATCCTTGCGGCTGGCCAATCAGCTGAACTGGTACGACCAGAGCACCGGCGCAGCCGCTTCACCAGCCGAGGTGGCGGCCGCCTGGGACGCGGTGAAGGCACGCCTTGATCTGGCACCGCAGGGACACAGGGCCTTCGAAGGGCTGACCCGACTACGGGTGACGAACGCGGAGATCGCGCGCATCGTCCAGCTGAAGCTGTTGGAGATGGAGCGCACGCTGATCACTCGTCCGGAGTTCAGCGGCTTCGCGGCATGGCCGGCCAATGCGCAACTCGGCACCCTGAGCATGAGCTGGGGGATGGGTCCGATGTTCCGCTTCCCCAAGTTCCAGGCGTTCGTGGCGAGCGGGCGGTGGGCAGCGGCCGCGGAGGAGTGCAAATTCAACCCGGACGAAGGCACCATCCGCTATCGCAACAAGCTCGACCGAATGTACTTCCTCCTTGCCCAGAAGGTCGCCGACCAGCACCTGCCCGTCGAGTACTTGGTCATTGCGCTCGACTCGGTCTTGGCCGTTCAGCACGGCCTGTGGATGCTGGGCTACAACCCCGGTCCCCAAGACGGTGGGGACGGCCCGAAGACCCAGGCCGGAGTCAGGTCCTTCCAGACCGCCGTGGGTCTGCCGGCCAACGGCGCCTGGAATGACCCGGCCACGCGGATGGAGTTGGCCGGCGCGCTGGCCTCCGACGGATGGACGATCGCCGGCTGACCAGTCCATGCGTCCTGAACGAGCACTCACCGAACTCAGGATCATCTCAACGAAACGGAGTCCACCATGTCATTCACCATCGAAATGAGTCATCCGCTGGGTCCCGCATCGCAACAGGGCGGCTACGGCGGGCCAGGGGTCGGCGGCCATCAGGGTCCGCACTGGTACATCGCATTCGGCATGGATCTGGCGGCACCCGCCGGCACCAGCGTGTTCGCCGCATTCGATGCGCACCTGACCAAGGTGCAGCAGCACGTACCGGCCGCCGACACCGGCGCCGTTTACGGCGCCCAGCTGTTCATGCGCTCACCCAACGACATGATGGGCGCCTTCTACACCCACATCACAGGCGTGCCGGCCGCGCTCACGGTCGGGTCAAGGGTCTCCCGCGGCGACTACCTGGGCCGGATCTACGCGTCCGGAGGAATCTCGGCGCACCTGCACATGGCCCTCGTCGAGATCATCGGCGGCGCCCCGAACGGCCAATACACCGGTGTCAACCTCTACAACAGCTTCCTCAACACGCCGGGACCGTGGACGGTCACGTTCTTCCAGAACGGCACCCCGCCGAGCATCACCGCAGGCGGTGGGGGACCGACCACGATCGACCTGTCGTCCCTGCGCGGCGTTCAACAGGGTCTGGCTGCGCTCGGGTTCGATCCGGGCCCAATCGATGGGATCAACGGGCCACGGACGCGAGCGGCCGTCTCCGCCTTCCAGAGCCAGGTGATGCTGATGAGCCCGCCGACCGGATCTGCCGATCCCGTGACCAAGGCCGTGCTGGCTGCCAAACTCCGCCTCGCCGGCTTCGTTGTGGTGGGCGCCTAGCGTGGCCCGGACTGTCGGACGATGTCGTCCCAACCATCCACCTCATTGAAGGATTCGAGGTCATCATGGAAAAGTGCTTCGCAGGTTCTGCTTCGGGAGCGAACACCGAAACCCTGTCGATAGTCGGCAACATCGTCGAGGTGGTCGTCATGGTGGACTACCTGAACCATCGGGTGTCCAATGGTGGTGCTCCGATCGTCTTCGACGCTCCCGGTGCAACGGACTTCTTCGATGTCAAGGGAGATCGCTGTGAGCAGTTCGCCCGCTTCCTCAAGCTCAAGAACGCGCACGTCGATCAGGCACTGATCGATGCCTTCTGCCGTCAGAGGAAGGTCCGCGATGGGGACAAGAGCATGGTCCCGGACATCATCACCCACGAAGGCGCCCTCAGGGAGTTCTACGAGGTCAAGCCCGCCTCAACGACGGGACGAAGAGACGGCCGGCAGAAGATCCGCAACTTCTGCGAACTGAACGCCGGCCACGGCATGCCGTACTGTTCAGACCCCAACCCGGAAGGGGGCGCCGTACCGCGGGGGAACACCTACAACCCGAACTACCGCAGAGTGTTCTGGAGAGGGCAGTACAGCAGCATTCCGGCTCAGGTATCGCTGCGCTTCGAACGCGATTCCGACTCCTTGGTGCTCTACCGGTTCTGCGTCGAAGTGACCCCGGAGGTGGTCAACGAAACGGTTCTCCTGTTGCTGGTGAAGGCGGCCATCGTCACACTCATTCTCACGCGTGGTGCCGCCATAGGTGTGCTGGTGCCCGCGGCCGCCGCCTATCTGCTTTTCATGCGATCGCCGTTGCTGGGCAGCGTGGGCCAAAATGGCGCCAACGGGCGGGCCGACGCCAAGTACGCGCAGCGGCTCTTGAATCAATGGCGAGCGCCTCGCGGATTGCCTCTGCTTGCTGTGGATGGCGTGCCGGGCAACAACACCATCACCGCCATCCGTGACTTCCAGCGCGCCGAAACACCTGCCTGGGTCGACGGTCTCATCGAACCGGGGAGAAACACGATCAAGCGAATGGAGACGCTCTTCCTCAACTCGCTCAATGACGGCTTCGACGCGTCCATCATCAACGATGGTGAACGCCGGGAATGGGTGGACGATGTCACCTACGCCGCGGCCCTGTTGGCACCAGGCAATCAGGATCCTGCGCCCGCGCCGGGGGAGGCCGTGGTCGTGCCGATCGAGCCGAACGCGGTCGTCGTGACCGAACTCCAGCAGATCCTCGGCATGGTGCATGACGCAGATTTCGGCCCGAATCAGTAGGGGATGGGGCAAGACGGCCAGTTCGCTGTGGCACCGGTCAGGCTGTGGAAACGGCCTGTCACCGAGCACCCGGTGACGTGAGTGAGCTCAGAGTTGGAGGTGGACGCGGAGCGCGTCGTCCAGTTCGGCCATCAGGTGGTCGAAAGACGCCCGATTACGCGGCCGAGCCGCTCGACCGAGACCGAACGAACCTGTTCGGCCTGGGCTTTCGAATCCACGTGGATGCCCGTTTCGGCAGCGGGGAGGAGAACTTGAAAGGGGAAGACCCGAGTGGTGTTGCTCGTCACGGGGACCACGGTGACCACACCACGACCCAGCCGGGCTGCGGTGGCGTTGGCATTGTCATTGCTCACGATCACCGCTGGCCGACGCCTGTTTGCTTCGCCCGTTCCTACCACGGTAGCTTTCCCGCTCGTGTCCCCTTGCCCACTCTTGGGCGCGGATCAAGTGCGTGGGGGTCGGCCCGCCGGACTGGCCGAGTTCCATGAGGACCGTCGCGAGAATCGGCGATCAAACGGCTCAACATGAGCCGCGAACACGGCCCAACTCAAGTGCTCTGTCGGCTCACTTCCAGTTGACACAACGCAGCTAGTTCCAACCGTCGGCGGACGGGCGGGGCCGTCGGGAGGAGGGCCCGTGAGTTCCCGGCGCGGATACGCGGTAGGGTCCAGTCATGGCTGATCGTGGGCATCTTTTCGTGGTGCAGGCGGATCTGACAAGGCTCGCCGCCGATGCGTTCCTCATCCCATGCGACAGTGAGCTCCATGTGACTGGCACGTGGCGTCCATTCGTCGAGCCCGGCGCGCCCTGGCAGGCCAAGCATGAGTGGTTCCGGCCCGAAGGCGTCCAGCTCGAGGACGGCGTCGCGGTGCTGCCCGACCCGACCCCGAAGGACCCTTCCCCCGACCAGGTGGTGGGCCTGCGGGTGCTGGTCGATACCGTCGGCGTCGAGAGCATCCCGGCGATGGTGTCCAGGTCGTTGGACGCCGTGCGCCGCGCGGCCGCCCGCGCCACCCGGCACGGCGGCCGGGCGCTGCCGCTGGTCGCGTTGCCGATCCTCGGCGTCGGTCAGGGCAAGTTCCCCGGGCGCCGGGCCGAGGCCGTCCGTGAACTGGTCGGTCAGCTGCTCGACTTCGTGACGATTCACCCGGTCGACGTCGCCCTCACCCTGCGGCGCACCGCCGACTTCGCCGCCGCCCAGTGGGAGCGCCAGCGCAGGACCCGTGACTTGGGCGCGGACTTCTGGCCGGAGCTGACCCCGGAACAGGGAGAGCTGGCCGATGAGCTCGGGACGAAGGCCGCCCACGGGGAGTTGTCGGTGTTCGCCGGAGCCGGCGTGAGCCGCCCGGTCGGGTTCCCCAGCTGGAAGGACCTGCTCCAGGGCCTGTCGCCTGACCAGAAGCTCGTGTTCACCGAGGAGACCGACTACCCGCAGGTCGCCCAGGACCTCAACCGGCCGGACCTGAACGACGAGGTGGCCAAGAAGCTCACCACCGGCAAGCACGCCCTCGCCCACGCGCTGCTGGTCGACCTGCGGACGCCGTCGCTGGTGACCACCAACTACGACCCCTGCTTCGAGAACGCCGCCATCGTGATCCACCAGGATGAGCCTTTGCGGGTTATCGCCCGCCAGTTGGTCATCGGCGGCGGGCCGTGGCTGCTCAAGCTCCACGGTGACGTCGCCTACCCCAAGACGATCGTGCTGACCCGAGGCCAGTACGACGCGCTCGAGAATGATCTCCCGGCGCTGCGCGGCGTGGTGCAGACCCTGATGCTGACGAGCCATCTGCTGTTCGTCGGGTTCGGGTTCGCCGACGACGACTTCCTCGCCATGTCCCAGGCCGCGCAGAAGGTGCGCGATCTGGCCACCGACCAGCCCGCAGACGCCAAAGCTGGCACCGCGATCGGGTTGTGCCCGCCTAAGGGGCGCACGTATGCCGAGCTGGATTACCACCATCTGCGCAGCGATCACGACCTGACTGCCGCTGCCCGCCAGCTCGAGATCCTGCTCGATCGCGTTGCTTGGCGGTGCCAGATCGCCGGACGTGGCCGGGCCAGCTATCTCCTCGACCCGGGCTACCAGCAGGACGGCACCGATCAGGACCGGGTCCTCGCGGAGGCTCTCACCCAGCTCCGTGCCACTGCCGAGCAGTGGCAGGGCAGTTCCGGCGCCCAGGCGGTGCGCGACCTGATGGACGACCTCGGCTGGCAACCCTCGGCAGCCGACCGGTAGCGCGCTCCTCCAGCTTCTGCCCACACGTTCCCCGCTCGCTTGGCCGGGCACTGGAGGGAATCGAGAGTACGTGGACCGATTTCACCGTCGTCCCATATGGGCTGTTCCCGGCGATACCCGCATGGGTCCACTCGGGAATCGTGGCTGCCGAAGTCGAACTCATCTGCGGAGGCAGGTATGAGATACCGGAGCCTATCCACGCAGAGGCGGATCCACAACGGTTCATCTGCGTTTCGTCGGCCTCCCCCGATGCCCGCTCGGTCCCGGGCTAGTGATGAGTTCAGTTTTAGTGGACGAGACAACGCATTGACATAAAACCATGAGCAACGAACTGGATCCGCTTGACGGCGGCCTGAATGCCATGAATGCAGGCACCGCATCTTCGACGATGTGAAGAAGACGCTAGCCCAGTTCATGTCCAAGCCGTGAACACAGCCAAGGGGTGGAGGGCCTTGTCTGTGCAGACGTCCACCCATCTCGATGCCAGAGAAAGGATTTGAACCTCTCACGGATTCGCACAGATATTGCGCTGACTAGGAAATGAGCTTCTGGCTTTTGGGCGTTCTTAGGCATCAGGGGCTGGATAGGGCTTGATTCAAGTTCTCTCCGATCTCGTACGAAGGCCGGCACCGGCCTGGTCAAGGCCATGCTCCACTCGGTCTACGACCAGCCCGACGCCCACGCCGTCCACGCCCAGTTCGACCGGTTGCTCGACTACACCAGCGACAAGCTCCCCGCCGTCACCGACCACCTCGACCACGCCCGGGCCGACATCCTCACCTTCACCAGCTTCCCCGTCGAGGTCTGGCACCAGATCTGGTCGAACAACCCCACCGAACGCCTCAACCGGGAAATCCGCCGCCGCACCGACAGCGTCGGGATCTTCCCGAATCGCGCAGCGATCGTCCGGCTCGTCGGCGCCGTCCTGGCCGAGCAAACCGACGAATGGGCCGAAGGACGCCGCTACCTCGGCCTCGAAATCCTCGCCAAGAGCCGCATGGCCCTCATCACCAACCAGCCCGAACAGGAGACCACCATGCCCGCACTCGCCAGCTAACCCCGCCCTACAGGATCACCAACGGCTACACCACTACCCGGGACTTGACCGAACGATCAGGCTTGTGCCAACAAGGATGCAGGTTCTGGCCAGTGCACCCCTAGGTCAGCCAACAATGAGTTGGTTTCGCGGGCAGAGAACTGAGCGCCGTAACGGTCCTGCCACACGTGCGCGTTGAGCAGACAGTTGCGCACCGCCACGTCATCCGGATGCTCGGTGAAGTGCGATTCCAACAGGGACCGGAATGCGGAGCTGGGGACTTGCCTGCAGGGGGCGGACACCAAGGCGTGGAGGGTCTCCATCGACGGGCGATGGGGGTTCATGATATGGAAACTGTGACTGTCGGGAAGCATGGGCGCATGGACCAGAGCGCTCACCGCGTGGGCCGCTGTGTCCACGTATGACAGATCAGTGATTTCCGCGAGATTGTCGGGGATCGATCCGAACCTGGCGATGACGTTGATGAGCGCAGCATAGGTGTTCGCGAGCCCTGTCTGGGCCATGGCCCCTGTCCGAGAATCGAAGCACAGATTACCCAGTCGGAGCACAGCACCGTGCAGCCCGGAATCGAAAGCCTCGAAGCACTGCTTCTCAGACTCGAATTTGCTGTGTGAGTACTGGTCCAGGAAACTTTGCCCGACGTCACGGCACAGCTCCCCATAAATTCCGGACTCCTCTGGGGGAACCCCCATGACCTGGGAGGTCGAGACATGGAAGAGCCGAGCGCTCGCATGGCGGGCAAGATCAATGACGTTCTCCACTGCCCGCAAGTTGCGGGCGTCAATGGTCCCCGGAGCGGCGAAGTGCGACACGTCCGCAGCTGCGTGGATGATGGTGTCCACGTTCATACACGAGTCCAGCTGTGCTTCGTCCAGCCCAAGGTTGGCGCGTTCCATGTCCCCGACGACAACGTGCACCCGATCTGTAAGTGTGTCTGTCACCTCATCGCCGAAGCGTGCTCGAAGTATCTCCCACAGACGTTTCTCGGCCTCGTCCTGGGACCCGCCCCGAACCAAGCACCACAGTTCTGTATCCTGCGGCATCTCCTGAATCATGAGGTAGCCGCCCAGGAAGCCGGTAGCTCCGGTTATGAGTATTCGCTGTGGGTCGGGTTGCCTGAGTAGGGCGAGCCCTCCCCACGCGCGGGCATGATCGGCTGGGTCATACAGCCGCCCCGAAATGGGCTTTGCTGCAGGCCGACACGAGGCGGTCTCAGGCACCTGCTGGCCCACCACTGTGGCCAAGGACTGAACAGTGGGGTTCTCGAAGACGTCGTATACCGACACCGTGAGACCAGCGGCTCGCAGGGTCGCATGGAACTGAATGACCGAAAGCGAGTCCGCGCCTGCCTCGAAGACGTCGTCGCTGAGCCCGAGATCGTCCAGATCCAGCACATCCAGCCACACCCTCTGGATGAGGCGTTGTTGCGGGGTTCACTTCTGATTCGTCGACGCGGTGTGATGCCGTGGTTGAGGGACAGGCAACAGTGCAGTGTTGACCTTTCCGTTGCTCGACATGGGAATGCAGTCAACCCGCATGACATGGGACGGCAGCATGTACTGGGGGAGCCGGGCTCGCAGGGTGTCCCTCACATCGCTCGGGGTGAACTCCTGGTCACTGACGTAATAGAGGCATAGGACGCTCTTTGAATCGGGCGGGACTTGTTTGACCGCCGCCGCCACGTGGATGACATCCAGCTCACGGATCGTGGCGGACTCGATCTCCGCCAGCTCGATCCGGTGGCCGTTGACCTTGACCTGGGAATCCCGACGCCCGAGGAACTCTATCTCGCCATCTTGGCCCATACGTCCGAAGTCGCCCGTTCGATAGACGCGACCCAGCTCAGGTGTTGACACAAAGGCTTGGTCCGTCTGCTCCGGTGCATTCAGGTAGCCGAGGGCAACTCCTTGACCTCCGATGCAGATCTCGCCGATGCATCCCACTGGGCTGACCCTCTGGTGATGATCCGTGATCCACATTGTTTGGTTGCGCATCGCATGTCCATAGGGAATGCTCCGCCATGTGGGGCTGACCTCGGCCACATCGAACCAGATGGACCAGATTGCCCCTTCAGTTGCGCCGCCGAGACTCAAAACATGCGCTCCGGTGGCAAGACGAGAGATACGATCCGGCAGATCCACCGGGATCCAATCACCGCTGAGCATGACCAGGCGAAGGTCCCAAGGGACTGAGAACGCCTGAGATCCGGTCGCCTTCCAGTACGGTCGCAGGAGCCCCGCGCCAGTTCGTTCCAGCTCCTCGACTACGAGTCCCATGATCGCTGGAACCGTGTTCCACACGGTAATCCCATCCTTGACCAGCCCGTTGGCCAGTGTTGGGATGTCACGCTGGTCCTCATACAGAAACAGCTGGGCCTGCGAGATGAGGGCCCCGTGGATGTCGAAGACAGACAGATCGAAGGAGAATGAGGAGACTCCGGCGATTCGGTCGGATGGGCCGATGCTGTGGGTTTCGATGACATCCTCGATCGTGTTCATCACGGATCTGTGCGAGATGACCACCCCCTTGGGGGTGCCAGTGGTGCCCGAGGTGAAGATGGCATATGCGGGACTGTCGAGGGTCACGGTGTCGCGCTTGCGAGGTGATTCCTTGTGCAGCTCGATCGTCCCCTCGGGAGTGATCCGGGCTCGTGCCCGGCTGGTGTCCAGAATCTGTCGGTGGCGGGCTGGAGGCTGTCCCGGATCCAGAGGGATGTAGGCGGCACCCGTCTGAAGGACGCCCAGCATCGCTGCGATGGTTGAAGCCCGTCGATAGCCATCGACCGCTACGTAGTCACCCACGCCCACACCCATCGCGACCAGTTGTTGGTGGACGAGCCGTGCGTGATCGAGTAGTTCTCGATTGGTGTGCCAGCCTTCGTTGTCGCAGACGATTGCGTGGTCGGGTCTGGCCGCCATGGCTTGGAGTGCCGCTTCATGGAGCAGACGGGTGCCCTGACGGCCGCCGGTGGAGTTCACCGTTGTCCATACTGTCTGATCACCCTTCGGGAGTCGGACGGCTGACACCGGATCCTCGCCGTCGATGATGGCTTCCAACATGGCGACCACGTCATCAAGGATCCCTTGCGCGATTCGATGGGTGATGTAAGGCTCGCGATAGTCCACCGACAACGCGACGCCGCGATGAGACTCCAAAAGCTGGAAGTCAACGAGCACCTGTGGGGTTGAGGAGCACGACCACACAATCTGGCCAAGGGATTCCGAGCCATCGTTGAAGCCACGTGAATCCGCCATCATCGCAGTGAACACGATGGGCAATCCACCACTGATGGTCTCCCCGGTTCGGTCCCTGAGCTCTCGAGCCAGATCAAGAGTGCTGAAACCGCTGTGGGCCAGGCATCGGCCCAAATGAGTCCAGTTGTTCGACGCGTCCAACCAGAAGTCGTCGTCGGCAGCCCTCACCGGGAAAGGCATCGTTGACGTGTACTCCCCCAGCACCATGCCGCCAGGATGATGACGTGAGGGACGGTCGGCGGTCGTGAAGTTGACTGTGAACTCGGCGGTGCCCGACCATCGACGCAGCGCTTCGACATAGGACTCGATGACTACAGCAAGAGGCGGCAGGCTGCGAGCAGAGGCGGCTGTGCGGAGCCTCTCCCAGCGCGGGGAGTCCAAGACGGTGCGTACTCGGCGGAAAATCCCAGTAGGCCTTCCGGAGGTAGGAACTGCGACTGGCAGATGTGGGGCCTGCGGGGCGGAGGAGAACTGGCTGGTCCAGAATGCCCGGTCCACGTCGAGGTGTCTGGCGTGTCTGGCGGCGATGTTCATACAGAGGTCGGCGAAGGTGGGTTCGTCGTTGGGGCGTTCCGTCAGTTCATGCCCATTCACAACATCATTGATCTCCTTCAACACAGCGAAGATGCTTGGGCCGTCGAGGAAGAAGAGGTCGAAATCAACGGCGAGGATCTGTCGGTCACCGGGAAGCCGTACGACAGTGAAACGGAAACAGGGCCATGTCGTGACGTCCATGACCTCCGAGACCCTGTCGTCCCTGAACTGGTCAAGACGCTGCGCGGCATAATCATCGTCGAGTCGGCTCCAATCGACGACCTCGACGGTGTACGGGGTGGTTTCAACCGGGCGCTGGACTCCGTCATTCGGTGAGGCAACCATACGCAGCATCGGATGACGGGCCACCACTTCGTCTATCGCGTGGCCAAGCGCCTGTGGATCCAGTGCACACTCGAAGTCATGATGCCCTGCTGTCGAGACTCCTCCGAGTGGGATCTCAGAGCTTCGACCTTGGAGGTATGCCGTCTGGAGTTGGGTCAACGGCACTGAAGTGGTCACTCGACTGGACGCCATGAGTCAGCTCCTCTCGTCGATTCGACCGACTTCGATTGAATGGACAACTTGCTGGGTTGGTCGAAGCCCGAGCATCTCGTGGGCCCGATCGAAGTCGAGGTCTCCGATACAGCAGGATCCGAGTCCACAGGTGCAGGCTGCCAAGCTGATAGTGGCGGCAAGAACCCCGGCATCGATGAGCGCCAGCGGATATCCCATGTCGTGGTACTTCGGCATGATGACTGCCAGGTCGGCAATCAGGATGAGCGACAACGCGGACGATTGGTGGATCATTCGGTTGGTGAGGAAGTGGAGTGACTCGTCCCACGAGCGAGCGTCGCTGTGGCGCACCAGTCGATTGTCGATGGGATCGACCGCATAGACACCGGAGGGCACTCCGGTGACCCGATTCGACTTGATGTGCACGTAGCAGTCGATGGCGTACAGTCCGCCAGCGCTCGGCCAGCCGCGTCTGCCCTGAGGGAGATCGTCGGCAGGGCGATGTCTTAGGCCGGACAGCAGAGTGGCCAACTGTGCAAGCTCGACGGGCTCGTCGTTGAAGGAACGAATCGTCCGCCGTCGGGCGAGCCAGTCGGCGAGTTCAACATCCGGTAGTTGAACCGTTGTCGTGCCACGAGGTTGTCTGGTCGCCTGCGTGGTCCGGTAGGCCGTCGCATGCTCGCTGTCCGCCAGTGTCTGGTCGTCCATGAGCAGATCGCCGAGGGTAGCTGACAGGCCATGTGCCAGCTGCCTCAGGCCCGGTGGAGAAGTGACCAGGGCACCCAGTTCGGTAAGGGCATCGATGAGCTGTTCGCTTCGTTGAGGCTCAAGGCCAAGCAATGAGAGCACGTCATCCTTCGTCGCTCCCGTTTGGGTGAGTTCCGCAATCGCTTCGATGGGTTCCCCGCAGGATCGCGGGAACATGCATCCGGCGATCACGCAGCCATCAGAAGTCGGGCGGACATTGACCGCCTCATTCCAGAAGAGCTCCTGTACATGAGACAGGGCACCTGAGCTTGGCGTGGGCATCTCGCGTCGCTTCTCCTCTGTGGATGTGCATTGTGCGCGTCGAGGACGTGGCGGTTCGTCGTCATTGGCTGGGAACCTCGCCGTTCTCTCCGATTGGGTACTACGCTACTGCGGGTAGCGTAAATACGCCAAAAGGGAGGTTATCCCATGAATGGGCAGCTTGAAGGTCATAAGCGGTGGACGGTCCCGCTGAGTCTCGCGTTGTCATTCCTCGCCAACGACGGTGAGGAGCTCCTGACCATCGTCCCATCGTTACCGGAGACCCTGGACAGAGTGTCTGAGCGAACGGCGGGCAGAGTCCCGATTCCCGGGCTGCTGCGAGACATCGACCAGACCCACATCAACGTGGGTGTCGCCATGATGGGTGCCCTGTGTGCCGCTGCCGTGGCGGACGGCGTGCGCAGCCGGGGCAGGGGCGCGCTGTACCAGGACTTCCAGTGGGTTTTCGGGCTGCACGGCCTCAGGCACATCGGCGCCTCGCTCGTCACCAAGGGCTACACGACAGGAGTGCTGAGTTCGCCCACCGTCGTGCTCCCGCAATTCGCCTACGTGATGCGCGCCCTGGATCAGGCACAGGTTCCCCATCGAATCCATCCTGTCCGTGCGATCAGCCGGGTGGCTGGCTGGTTGGCCGTGTCCCACCTGACCGGCTACATCGTCTCCCGGGGTAGGCGGACGGCCCGATGACCGACACGGATCGCGCCTGGGCCTGGACCGCGCTGCTGCTCGGCATCCACCAGAGCGAGGAAGTGGCGCTGTCCATCGCCGCATGGCTCTCCGACGTCGGCACCACCGGGATCGGCTGGTTCGACGAGCACATCCGCACCAACCCGCTGGCCGGAACCAATCCTGCAGCTCGTGCGGGGGTCGTCGCCGGGCAGGGCGTGGCGCTGTGGGTGGTGTATCGACTGACCCGCGACAGTCGCACCCTCACCAGGTGGGTCACCAGTGCTCTGGTGCTCAGTTGGGCGGCAGCCTTCTGCATGCATCTGGGCATGTCAGCCCGCACCCGCTCGTTCATGCCGGGCACGGCGACGTCGATCATCCCCGGAATCCCCGGGGCCATCTGGGTGTTGCGCAGGATCCGTGAGTTGACGGCGTGAGACCCCGGGTACTGGTGCAACGATGCAATGTCCGGCTCGCTCCACTCCCGGCGTGAGGCCATGAGTGGGGGAGACCGGTCTGTCGCCGCCACCGCACCGATCCGACTTCGCGTCGGGTCGCTGCGTCGGCACAGCCCAGGGTTGGGCTTCCTCAGCGCCCGTTCTGGTTGGCCATCGCGTCCAGGACCGGGCGCAGCGCCATCCACCACTGCTCGAGGTGTCGGGGGCGGTGAAGGTCCTCGAGGGCGTGGCCATGGAGCTCGAGGACTGCGCTTTCCCGACGCTGTGCGGGGTGGAGATCGGCGACGGGGCCAACCACATCTTCGACGGCGCGAATGTCGCGATGCTGGTCGGGGCCTCGCCCCGCACCAAGGGCATGGAACGTTCCGATCTGCTGGGGGCCAACGGGGCGATCTTCGCTGCCCAGGGCCAGGCGCTGGCGGCGAACGCGGCCAGTGATCTGCGTGTGGTGGTGACCGGTAATCCGGCGAACACGAACGCCTACATCGCCTACCACAACGCGCCGGGTGTCCCGGCTGAGCGGTTCACGGCGTTGACCCGTCTGGACCACAATCGGGCCCTGCACCAGTTGGCGGTCAAGGCGAAGCGGCCGGTGGGTGAGGTGACGAACATGACCATCTGGGGCAACCATTCGTCGACCCAGTATCCGGATGTGTTCAATGCGCGGATCAACGGTGAGAATGCCGCCTGCTGGGTCGGTGACGACGCCTGGATCAATTTCGAGTTCATCCCGACCGTCGCCAAGCGGGGGGCTGCGGTCATCGCGGCGCGTGGCGCATCGTCGGCGGCGTCGGCGGCGGATGCGACGATCAAGCATGTGCGGGACTGGTTCGCGGGGACTCCGGCTGGTGGTTGGACGTCGATGGGTGTGGTCTCCGACGGGTCCTATGATGTCCCTGCTGGGTTGGTGTCGTCTTTCCCGGTGACGACCTCGAAGGGTGACTGGAAGATCGTGCAGGATCTGCCGATTTCGGCGTTTGCCCGGCATTTCATCCAGACCTCGGTGTCCGAGCTGGTCAGTGAGGCCGAGGCGGTGAAGGAGCTCGGCTTCGTCAAGTGAGGCAGTGCGCCTGATACAACAGGGTCGGTCACCGCTGTGGTGGCCGACCCTGTGCGTTGACTCCAGAGGAACACGATGGCGCGGGCTGGGTACTGCTCGGGGAGCACACGACGGGTGCCGAGCATTGAGCACGTCGAGGGGTCCCGAACGTCACGACCAACCCGACCCCATTGGGTGATGTGACGGGCGCGGAGACCCGTGTGCCACGTCGAGGCGCGCCAAGCGACCCCGGGCTCAGCGGGCTGTCAGCAGACCACCAATGATGGTCGTCACCTCATCCTCAGTGAGAGGTGAGTGCAGGAACACCAGTCGATAGACAGTGCCTCCGATGAGCATGTCGGCGAGCTGATCCGTAGGTATGGTCGTCGCCAGACAACCGGCCAGGGCCGTGCGTTCCAGAACCTCGGCGAGTAGCTCTCGAACCGGATCGATGATGCGTTCTCGGTAGCGGAGGCGGAGTTCAGAATCACTCTGCTCGTGAAGACTCAGTGCGATGCTCACCCATGAATCTTTTCCCGCATTGACGGACTGCACGAGCATGGAGGAGACAGCTCGTAGGTCCGCGACCGGATCGTCCGTCGGTGTGAATGTGCGGTCGCCGATTCTGGAGACCACTGCGTCGACGACGATGTGTGCCAAGGACGGCCACCGCCTGTACAGGGTGGTCTTGGCAATGCCACATGATGTCGCGATGTCATCTATCCTCAAAGCGGAGTAGCCCTTCGTTGACAAGAGATCCCACGTAGCCGCCAGCGCTCGTTGAGTGACCAATGGATCCCGTGGCCGTCCAGTCCGCATGATGGTTCCTCCCCACTTGAACCCCTCCCTGTTACGCTACTCGAAGTACCGTAAGTGTGTGAACGGAGGTTACGCATGGCGTGATGGTACTGCTCGGTGGTCGGGAGTCAACGAAAGGTGCGTCTGCCGGCGCGATGTGACCACGACGAGTGACGCCCAGTGTTCTTGTGGTCTCGAATGGCGGGGCCGTTCACTGTCTCAGGAAAAACGCGGTGGTGACGTGTTTGTTGCGCAGTCGACAGTGATTGCGGTGTGCCGGGAACTCTAGGTCGTGAGCTCGTCTTGATTGCGAGAAAGCCACGCCACAAAGGCTCGTCACGTGATCGTCGCTGATGTCAAAGGAATGATTATGGCGCTTATCGCTGCTCGGGACGTGCGCCGGGTGTATCGCACAGGCAATGTTGATGTCCGTGCGCTGGATGGTGTGTCGCTGAACATCGAAAGTGGTCAATTGACCACGATTGTTGGCCCTTCCGGTTCAGGGAAATCGACCCTGCTAAATATTCTCGGCGGAATGGATCAGCCCACGTCTGGTTCGGTTGTCTGCGATGGTGTAGAGATCGAGAACCTGTCTGAAGCTGGGCTGACCAAGTACCGGCGCGAACGTGTGGGGTTCGTTTTTCAGTTCTACAACCTGATTCCCACCCTGACGGCGGCTGAGAACGTCGGTATTGCTTGCAGAGGCATCAAGGGCGCCATCGAACCATCCGAGATCCTGGAGACTTTGGGCCTGGCGGGCCGCGAGCGGTCGTTTCCCCATGAGCTGTCGGGTGGCCAGATGCAGAGGGTGGCCATCGCCCGTGCGCTCTGTTGTCAACAGTGTCGGATCTGTTCGCGCTCCCTTTTCCTTACGGCATGCGGGGGCTTCGGGCGGGCCGTGGGTGATTGAAAACGTGAATCCGATAACTGACTGATTGATGCCGTCGACTGGGCAGAGTACAAGGTAAGTGTCGGACCCGCAACCAAGCTTTGGCGCGGCGTTGTGAGCACTCCTCGGGTCTGTCAGGACCGCCACAGCGACCGGCTCGACCTGCATGCTCATCGGTGACTCTTGAATCAGAGTGACACCGACAGATGTCCCGTTCTGGTGGTGCTCATTCGACGGCGAGTGAACGATCGCCTTCAACGTGCACAACAAGACCTCCTAGCCGAGGCGTTGTGCGGTGGGATGTCAGGCAGCCCGTCGGGGATACCGATCGTTCGCCGTTGAGTGTCACGCTGAAGTCATGGGCGAACCCAAGACGGTGCCGACCGATGCGAGTGTCGACGATTTCCTTCACGCCGCGACCCCCGCACGACGTAGGGAGGACGGTCTGCGTCTTGCCGGGATCTTCCGCGAAGTCACCGGTGCGGACCCGGTGCTGTGGGGTCCCTCAATCGTTGGCTACGGCAGCTATCGATACGTGTCGCCCGCCAACCCGCGCACGCGCGGCGAATGGCCGAAGACCGGGTTCTCACCGCGCAAGGCACAACTGTCGCTGTACGGGCTGAAGGACCTGCCCGAGGGTGCCGCGCTGCTGCCCTCGTTGGGGACGTACACCGAAGGCGCCGGATGCATCTACGTCAGGAAGCTCGACGATGTCGATCTTGACGTGTTGCGTCGGCTGATCGCGATCGCGTGGTCGCGGGCCGACGACCCCGAGCCAGGCTCCTGAGGACGAGGCGAATTCCGCCGACCGCCGGGTCAGTTCGATGCCTACCAGGGCCCCTGGCCTAGGAGGACGCCCAGGTCATCGCCCCCGGGCAGCTTAGGATCGGGGTCACGATGGCGCGAGGAGACTGACAGTGACAGCATCATCACCCGGACAGTGGAGCGTGCCACCGCAACCTCCATCGAGCGAACCACTGTCGAAGAGGAAGGCAGCGTTGTTTGCTTTCTTTCTTGGTGTCTTTGGCGTCCACAACTTCTATCTGGGCCAGCGCAAACGCGGTTTCGGCCACATCGTGCTGCTCGGCGTCGCGTTGGCCGGACTCCTCGCTGCGATGCTCTACATGCTGTTCATCGTGTTCTGGTACTCAGATCTCTACCTCGGCAACACCATGGATCGCAGGGCCGAGGTTCTGCTTAACGTGCTGGTGGTGCTGCCTCTCGTGCTCATCGGCGCCAACCTGGCCTGGGCGATCATCGAGGGGATCGCGATCCTGGCTGGCCGGAGTTCCCAGAGCAAACCGGGGCCGTCACCTTGATTTGGGTCTCGAAAGAATGAACCTGTACCGGGAATTCGCGCCTCGTGTCGAAGGGCCCTGAGCAGTTCTCGGGCCGGGCCGGCTTGGGGGGTTGCCACACGAGATTTGGAGCCAGTTGCGGCTGGCCCCGAACACTTCCCGAAACGACAAAACCCGGACCTACCAGGAAAGATGCCTAGTAGAGCCGGGTCGAGACGAGTGTCCGAGAGAGGACTTGAACCTCCCGGGCGGGGGATGATGCTGGCCCTCTGACAGGGGCTTATGACAGGAGTTCGTCACTTTCGTCACCTTGTCGTGGGGAATACGTGGGGAATCGGGGTTCGGTGTGACCGAGTTTGCATGGCGTTCCGCGCATCCGAGGATACCGCGCGGCTTGGCATACAGTACCTCCCGCGACCCGCGGACGGGGTCAGAGCACAGACTCAGTGCCGGTCGGCCCGTACGGCAGGCCGACACGCACCCACATGAAGCTGTCCCGAGGAGTACCCGCCCAACGCATGAGCCTCGAGACCGTCGGCGCTCGAGCCGCGCCCGGCGGCAACCGGGCCACAATCGCCCGCCGGGACCAGTAGCGTCCGACGACCCTGTGGCCGACGTCGCGCCACGGGACGTCGTCGACAGGGCGGTCGTCGAGAACCGCGCCCCTGGTGCACCTGGCCTGAATCCCGATTCACCCTGTTCGCGTCCGCCGCCTCGCCTGTGTGCGCTGGCATCACGGGGGACGGGGCAGGCATCGGTCCCGAGCTGCGGCCAAGCTCTTTAGTAGGCTGAGGCCCATGACAATCGAGGGCTTCTCCCCGTTCGACCCGCTCAAAGTCAAAGCCGGGTCGGACGACTCCATAGCAGCTACCCGCGCAAGAAAGCGTGAGATCGAGAACATCCTGAGTTCCTACGTCGGCTGGTATGACCCCTTCGGCGAACTTGTTCAGAACGCCCTCGATGCCATTGACAAGCGCCGCGAGGAGGAGAAGGCTCAAGGCACGAGTTCGAACTATCGTGGTGACATCCGCGTCATCATTGACCTTGACGAGAATCTACTGACTGTCTCAGACAACGGTATCGGCATGACCGGTGAGCAGTTCCAGAAATTCCTCGCACCGAATTTCTCCTTCAAGGAAGTCCGCACTTCCCGTGGGCATAAGGGAGTGGGGGCAACATACCTTGCGTATGGCTTCAACTCGCTGAGGGTATACACAATGGCGCCGGGGCATCGGGCCCGAGGCAGAATTCTCAACGCGCGCAACTGGACGATTGGGGAGTTGGATCTCGAGCCTCCTCTGGTGGAGCCAGACGCGGGCGCAATGCATGATCCCGAGTTCGAAAATAACACACGAGGAACCTCGCTTACTCTTCGCTTCGATGAAACGACCACGCCGGGGAAGCTGAGTTGGATGGGTGCGAAGACCGCGGAAACGTGGGCCACCTTGCTCAGGGTGAAGACGGGACTCGGTGCGCTTCAACCCCTTGAGGATCTTCGATGCACCATTATCTGTGTTAGCGGGGGGGGTGGAGACGCGGTGTGAACTCGATTCCCCCTCGTATTTGTGGCTCAACGAGCAGGGGCAGAACAAGACTGCGAAGTTGCGAGATCTCGAAGACGCGCGAGAGAAGGCGTTCAAGAAGAACGGCACCCTGAAAGGAGTACCGAACAAGTTCCGGCAGCTGGTGTTCCTGAAGGACGTTTGGGAGGGCGAGGACGTGGCCGCACTGCTGAGTGAGGAGGAGCGGGAGGAACATGAAGCGGTCATCGAGCGCCACACCCCAACGATCATGATGGAGTATGGCTATACCACTCGGCTCTGGAAGACCTTCAACACTTCGCTTGGTATCAGATCCAACCAAGAGGCCGTACGAGCCGGAATCCAATTGGCTGCGAATCGCATGCCGCAAGGGGACCCCATCCAGGTTCCCCTCACTAGGTACATCGGCCGACAGAACCAAGTGCACTTCTTGATCCACTTTGACAACTACACGCCTGATCTCGGACGAAAGGGCTTCGCCAAACCTCTCGTGGACTTCGCCAAGGACGTATCGCGTGCCATTGTGCAATTCCGGGTCACTCGCGTTCGCGATGCAATGAAGCGGGACTCAGGGGCCACGCCGGATCTTGCGCGAGAAATGGCTCTCGATCAGTGGAAGGAGGAGATGCTCGCGCACGAGATCACATCCCCTCTCGCTCTTGAAAACGAGCACTTCTTCGCACCTCGACGAAAGATCAGCATCACGTCTGAACCGACGCGCGAGCAGGACGTCATCGCGCTATTCCACGAACTCGTCTCTGGTGGGGTTATCCGTGGGTTGGAGATTTTGTCGACAAATGAGCGATTCACCTATGACGGTCTCTTTCGAATTGACTTCAGCGGTGACCGCGATCTCTACGAGTACGCCGACATGAGCAATCCCCTTGGTGTGTCCAATGACGTTCTGGACGAAATGCATGGGAAGAGGACGAAGCCGAAAGTGCTCGAGTATAAGTACTCACTCGATGGGCTTGTGGCGGACATACAGAATCAAGACAAGAACATGAACGACATTGATCTCTGCGTCTGCTGGGATGTGGGGGATGAATGGTCTCAGCACTATGCCATCACGACCCTACTGACGCCCGAGAATGTGCATCAGCGGCAGTATCATGGCGCCACTCATGTGCTGCAAGATCCCGACTCGCGTGCGCGACTCTGTGATCTCATCATGCTGAAGGACCTAATTGGCCTGCTAAAGAACTGTGACGCCGAGTACGAGCGCCAGCGTGACACGTACGAATAGAGTCGAATAATACGTGTCGAGGGCTGGCGCAGGGACATGAGCGGTCATCGCGGGACAGCGCGCGTCGGACTTTGGAGACGCGGTGGCCAGACTGCCTGGCTTGGGTCTTGGAATCACTGCGCCGCCTCTCGACCCCACTCGAGGTCCCCGGCGACCCGGGGGTCCGCTTTCTGGTCACCGGTCGACGGGCCGCCGGCATCGGACAGGCCGGACGCCGCCACCTCGTCGTCCCGGCGACCTGGATCGGACGGAGTGACCTACCCGCGCTGCTCACCCGAGCGCGGCAACGTCAGCTCGTGTCGGCGGGACGGTTCGATGTCGCCTACGAGTGGTTCACCTGGCCGTGGCTGCTGCTCGCCGCTTCTGCCGCCGGGTTCTCCCACGGCATGACCCGGCTGCCTCTGATCGGGTTCGCCTGGCGGATGCGCGTGGTCGTGGTCGGCATCGGTGTCTGGCAAACCGTCGTCGCCGGCCAGCACGCGGCCACCGTGGGGATCGTCGTGGTGATCGGACTGACGTACCTGCTGCCGTGGACGATTGCCCGCCACGAGCGCCTGGTCGCGCAGGCGCTCGCGGACCTCGAACGGCGCTCGGCCACGCCAGCCGCGCCGGCGACGCGGCGTCCGGTCCTGCTGCCCGTCCGGCCCACCGCGACCCACGCCGGACGCCGACTCTGCACCTCTGCGCGGCGGCGTGACGTTGAGCCCTGTGGACAGTGGCGCTCGTACACACGCCTGGTGACTTGTACGGGCGAAGGGATTCGTGGGCGTGCCCACGATCCGAGGACTTCTGGAAGGAAGGGATCACGATCATGACCGAAGTGCCGATGCCCGCCGAGTCGATCGCCAAGGTCGACCTACTGCTGGGGCAGGCGACGATGCTGACCGCTGACCGCTGGGACGACCTGGCCGCGATGATCCACGAGGCGATGGGGATCTCGTTGTTGATGGCGGCGGCTCATCCGTCGAGCCGGCCCGTGGATGTCCCGGGACTGACACGACTGACGGCGCTCGAGTGCGTCCAGAACGCTTTGCGCGAGGTTTATGCCTGGGACTTGGCCCTCGCCGCAGACCTGCCCGACTTGGCCCGGCTACGGGTGCTGTTGGCCGACGTCCGCAGGGACTTCGCCAGCACTGTCGGACGGCGAGGGTAACGGGCCCATGTGGCAGGCCGTCCGGCGGGAACTCGCCCGCCTCGAGTGGGAGGTCGAGCCGCCGCTCACCCTCGATCTGATGGCCGACTGGACCCAGACCGTGTCCAGCCTGGTGACGATCCGCCGAGCCCTCGGCCCGATCTCCACTGCCGACCCCCTCGCGCTGCTAGCCACCGCAACGACCGGCGCAACCCGGACTGCTCACGTGAGGCCCGTTCTGGCGTCGTCGCTCCACGCGGTGACCGCAGCCCTCGCCGAGGTAGCCCAGGACATGGCGTCGCGCCCCGACTTCGACCGCCAGCGCGACGCAGCGACCCTCACCCACGTCGCCTACGAACTGGTGCACTGGGTGCGCGTCCGGACGCCGGACGACCGGGCGAAGGCTTGGCTGTTGGCTGGCGAGACGGCACTGGACGGCGCGATCCACGCCCCGACCCGCCGCTCGGCTGTCGGCGTGGGCCTGGCGGCCTGGCAGGACGCGCTCGCGGCCGTGCAGCCCGTCCAGAACGCCCCCATCGTGCGCCGCAGCGTGGCGCTCGGCCACCTGGCGATCCTGCGCGACACCCACGCTCTGGTGGACGAAGCCAGGAAGGCGGGGGCGCTGCCGGGCCCGTACGCTGACGCCCTCCTTGGCAACATCCGCGAGCTCGCCCGCGCGCACCAGAGCACGCTGAGTCAGATCGACGGCCGACGCCTCGGCGCCACCCGCGTCGACCAGGCCGTCATGCTTCAGGTCGGCACGGCCGTGCGGCAACTCACTGGACGCCCGGATCTCACCGAGACCTCCCACGTGCGTCTCGACGCGCTGCTCCGCTCGGGCCTCGGCCAAGCGGTCCTGGTCGCCAATCTCACCGGTGAGCCGTCGGCCCAGCCCGCTGCTGCGAGGATCAGCCGACTCTCACTGGAGTACCTGACCAACCCCCGGATGCTCCGCGACATCGAGCTGTCGGACGCCCCAACGCCGCCCGCACAGGTGGAGCCCAAGGCCGCAGCCGCGCGGGAACCCAGAGCCTCGGCACGGATCGCACCCATGGAACCCACGATCATTCCTGGGACCGTGCTGGACGGGCCCTCCATCTTGGCGCTCTGCCGGGCCCGTGACCTGGGGGTCGCCGCTGCGACCGGCGACCCGTCGAACCCGTCCGAGATCCTCCGTGGGGTTGACTCATCACGTTGGCCGCAGTTGGTCGCCGAGGGGCGGCAGGCCGTGACTGACATGGTCGCCTCGGTCCTCCCCATGGTGTACGCCCAGACCCGACGAACCCCCAATGCCGCGGACACCCGCGGTCAGATGTTCGTCGAACTCATGGGCGCCGCCTACCGGTTCGACCCTCAGCGAACCAACCCCGAGGGTTGGGCCAGCTACGCCTGGATGACGGTGAAGCACGCCCGCATGCGCGGAGTCGACGACTCCGGCGTGGTCCGCAAGCGCAGCAGCAGCCCCCGACCTCCGACAGTGACCCTCGACGGGCATGACCCGGCGAGCCCCGCTCCCGACCCGGGCGAGGTCGTCAAAGATCGGCACGAGGTCGCTGCCATCACGCGGGCTCTCGGGCAGCTTCCAACGTCACTGCGGGAACCGCTGATGGCGTCGATGCAGGGCCATCCGCTTCGGGCGATCGCTCAGGATCTCGGGTACTCCGAGAGCACAGCCCACCGACGCATCAACGAAGCGCGTGAGCACCTCAGGAACGAACTTGCCTCGCGGGACGCCCGACCCTGGGTGCCCTTCGACGCGGGGACCGATACGGTGCTGGGACGTGCGCAGCACCTGTTCGAGCAGGCTCTCCCGTCGTCGCCCAGCGCGGAGCAGGGCCGAGGGCCAGCTCGGTGAGCCACACTCCTTCATCCGGTTCATCCGGCATGTCTGGGGGGGGCGAAGCCATCGTTCGCAGCAACAGACGCGGAGGTCGAGGACGGGCCCATGAGTGGGACCGGTGGTCAAACTATCACCACTCTCATTCCGCTCTGCCTGCCCCCCTGCGCCGATTCCAGCACTTGCCGGTGACCCGGTCAGAACGCTCAACTCGCGGTGGCCGCCCTGCGTCTGGGCGCCGCGCTGCGGATCGCCCCAAACTTCGTTGGCGCCGCTCACTGATGAGAAGACCGACCAAACCAGGGCGAGGAATCGGATGAGTGACGATCGCGATTGGATTGTGACAAAGAGATACCCCCCGTTGTGCTTGTTCGTCGACTACATCGGCGAGCTCATCGGGGAGCCGTTGGCGATCCCGCTCATGGGTTGGTATCACGCCGAGGTCCGACACACGCTCGTGGAGCCAAGGTCGAAGAGACCCGTGGGTAGAGGTAGTCAGCGAGGTCCGCAGCCGGTGTGACCTTGCGTACCGGGACCTGCCGCTGCTCGTCGTTACGCCTGCGTCAGCGAGGGTTGGGAGGGTCCTGCGTAGCAGGCCCCACATCGCACACTAGTGCCGCCGCGACCTCATAGCCGATGTGCCAGGAGAAGACCCAATAGAGGACTTGGACTTCTCCACGCAAGGAGACTCTTCCCATGGCCCCGGAACCAGCGGAGATGAGACGCTCGAAAGGGCCGTCTGGGAGCCCGTCGCCCTCGTGGGTGACGCTCTCGGGCAGAATGTACTGGCCACGATCCGGCATCCGTTGCGCTTGCCCCAGCGCTTTCAGACTGGCCTCGAAGAGCACCCAGTGGGGCAGTCCCGGTTCCGTCAGACGGCACACCCGAGCCAATGCGCGCATGGCGGCTGGCCGGGGCCTCTCCTGCTGCACGTCCACCCCGACCGGGTGCCGGGAGCGTGCTAGGAGCATCCGGTCTGCAGAGTGGCTGGCGGAGTACCAGGCCCCGCACCCGCCGCAGCGCATCCGCTCATCATCACCCACGACGAGGCCCGGCGCGGCGCAACAAGCGTCGGCAACCATCCAAGCGCGCAGAGCCCGGCGCCCCGAGCCCGGACGCGCCGGCCCATCGAGCACCAGTCCTCGCACGTCGACCGCCGGCGCGCCGTTCAGTGACGCCCCCCCCAGGCCTCCGGGGTCAGAAGCGCACGACGACGCACTGATGGGTCCCCCCGATGCCGGTGTTGCTAATCAGGCCGTAGCGACCCCCCTCAGGTGAGGCCACCGCAGTGGGCGACGCCCCCTCAAAGGCCCAGCGTGCCTGGAGGATGGCCAGCAGGGGAGCCGCCGACTGAGTCTCCCCAGTGAGTTCCTTCGGGTGCAAGACGACCGCGCGCCCGGCCAAGGGCAGCTCAGCCAGGGCCGCGCGCTCGACCCGGTCCACGCGCTCGCGGCCCGCCGCAGCCGACACGACCACGTCGAGATGGTCGGCCGTGAGACCCGCCTGCCCTAGGGCGGTCCCGAAGGCGCGCAGGCAGGTCTCCGGGCTGCCCATCCGTCCGGGCCCCGCCTGGTTGCTGGCCAGGCCGAACCCCAACAGGCGGGCCACTGGGGGGCGCGAGGGTGCGGCCACGGCGTCCGTCTCGAGGAGGAGCGCCACGGCGCCCTCGGAGAAGACGACGCCCGTGTCCCCGTTTGGAACCCCCCGGCCGGTAGACAGAAACCCGGGGAAGCGGGAGTAGCCGGCCAGGAGTGCGTCCCCGGCCTCGTCGGCGGCGATGACGATGACGCGGGAGCAGGCACCGTTCCGGATGACCTGCTGCCCCAGGTGGAGCGCGGAAACGCCGCTCGTCCAGCCCGAACAGATGGTGGCCGTTGGCCCGTGCAGGCCGAACATGAGCGCGACGTGTCCTGCGGCGGCATTCATGACGGTGTTTGGGAAGAGCTTGGCGTCCGCCTCGCCCTCGACGAGCAGCTCGCGCTGGAACCGTTCGACCGTTTGGAGCGGGCCGGTGGCGGTGGCCATGATGAGGCCGGTGTCGGCAAGGTCCTTCGGTTGCAGCCCGGTGTCGCGGATGAGTTGACGGGCGGCCTGGGCGCCGAGCAGGCTGAGCCGGTCGAGTCGCCGGACCACGCGGGGGTTGAGGCCCGCGAGAAGGGCTTTGTCGTTGGCCCTCCCGACGGGCAGGACGCGCTCGCCGAGGATCGCCGACGATCCGTCTGTGACCGCCCTTCCGGACGCCAACGCGTCTCGCAGTTCCTTGCTGTTGGTCGCGCTGCCCGCCAGGGCGGCCGCCCCGGTTACGGAGATCGTCCCGCGATCATCGGGACGCCGCGGGGCGTGATCCGGGCCCTCGCCTGAGTTTGGGGCGCCGAACAGCAGGGAGGCGTTGTTGCCCCCGAAGGCGAAGGAGTTTGACAGGACGTAGCGCACCTCGGCGTCTCGGGCGGTCTGGGCGACGATGTCGACCATCCCCTGCTCGGCTAGGGTGCGCGAGGCCTGCTGGGCCGCCTCGTCGGCCGGAACATAGGTGGGGTGCAACCGCTGGTGCACGATCGTGAGCACCGACACGATGGCCTCCACGGCACCCGCTGCGCCCAGGGTGTGACCGGTCATCGACTTCGTGGAGCTCATTGGGACGCGCCCGTTGCCGAGGGTCTGAATGGTCCGGGCCTCGAGGCTGTCGTTCGCCGGGGTGCCGGTGCCGTGGCCGTTGACGTAGCTCACCCGGGAAGAGTCGACGCCGGCCATGGCCAGCGCTTGCTGCATGGCGGCGACCGCCCCCCGACCGCGCGGGTCTGGGGCTGTCGGGTGGTAGGCGTCTGCGGTGAGCCCGTACCCGAGCAGCTCGGCGTAGATCGCGGCGCCGCGACGCTCGGCCTTCTGCCGGTCCTCCAAGATAAGGAAGCCTGCGCCCTCGCCCAACGTGATGCCGTCGCTACGCGTGTACGGCGCGCAGTTCATCAGCGACAGGACACCCAGGCTGGAGAAGCCGCCGAACGAGAGGTAGGCCAGAGGATCCACGCCGCCGACTACCGCGACATCAGCGAGGTCATCGCGCAGGAACTCGAAGCCGTTGGCGATCGCCACCGCGCCGGCCGCGCAGGCGTTGGAGTGGACCACCCGGGGCCCGTTGAGCGCGAAGCGGGCGCCCAAGGCGTCCGCCAGCGCGTGAAGGGGGTACTCCAGGAGGTCGGAGCTCCGTGTGTTCTCCAGCCCGCGCTCGATCCAGTCCTGGTGGAAGCGCTGGCCCTGGCGGGCGGCCCCCAGCGAGGTGCCCAGGCTCAGCCCCATCCGTGCCGGCTCGTACGAGCCGGTCGTCAGACCGGCACGCTCAAAGGCTTCGGTAAGCGCGCGGACGCCGAGGCGGATCGAGCGGTCCTCGGGCTCGTCGTCGCGTTCCTCCAGTGACCTCACCTGACCGGCTCGGTCGCTCATGACGCCGCGACGGGGAACGATCGTGTTCTCACCGATGCCGGTCTGCGCGGCGGTCAACGCCTGCCAGCACGCGTGGGCATCGTCGCCCACCGCGGTGATCAAGCCGTAGCCGGTGACCGCGATAGTCATGACCGGGCTCCTATCACTGACGACCAAGACACCGGAGCGATGGTCGGACGGGACACTGTCCGTGCAGTGTGATCGCCGACCGAGAGTTCCAGCCCGGGGACGCCGTAGGGGTTGTCGAGGAGCAGGAGGGCGAGACCCTCGGCCTGGCCAGCGGTGGGCGCGGCCACCTGGACCCGGCCGACCACGGTGTCACCGTCTCGCACCGGCGTGCCGGCCTCGGGGCAGTCGCCATCCAGGTACGCCGCCACCAGCCGGCGTTGAGGGGCCGACAGCGAGGTCACAATGTCCCCTATGAAGGAGTCGTCCCGGTCGAGGGAGGCGAGCCAGCCCAGCCCTGCCTCCAGCAGCGTGCATCCTTCCACCTGGTCCGGCAGTACCGGCGAGTTGGTCTCTACGTGGACGCGCGTGAGCACGCGGAGGTCGACCAAGCCTCCCCCGAGCCCCTGCGCCGCTGCCGTGAGGGTGGCGGTCGGATCGGCGTCCGCAACGACGAGGTAACCGAACTCGGCGGTGGAACCGGACCTCGCCACGAGCACCTCGCGGCCGTCCAGGGTGCCGGTGACGCACTCGCGCAGCAGCACATCCTCGACGGGAGTGGCACCCGTCAGGCCCTCCACGACCTGCCAGGAGAGCGGTCCCTCCACATTGAGGGCCTTGCGATCGGGGTTGAGCGTGACCGTCACCTCGTGCTCGGCGGCCAGGGTGGTGAGAAGCTCGAACCACTCCTGGTCGGCGTCGACGACGACCAGCACTTCCTCGTCGCGGATGATGGCGGTGGCGCTGCCGATCACCTCACCGGCCTCGCTGAGCAGGAGCGAGTCGACGCAGGTGTTGGCGTTGACGAACTCGGTCGACTTCGCCAGGAGCTGACGCACCGCCTCCATGCGGGTCGGCCCCGCGAGCGAGACGACGACGCGCGAAGGCCGGTCGATGACGGCGGCGGTGCTTCGAATGGCAGAGTAGCTCTCTTCGATGGACAACATCACGTGCTCCTTGGGTCAAGTGGTGGTTGGGCTGTTCGGCGTGAAGTTCGGTGTGTTCGCGTGTGCCGAAGCGCTTGCTCGAACGCCTCAGGCGCGCTGGGCAGGCCAGCGAGCTGGCCGCGGATGGCGTCGAGCACGGGACGCTCAGTACTCTCCAGAGCGTTGGCGCAGGCAGCGACCTGCGCCAACAACGAGAATGCGGGCACCCGGGGCACGGCCTGAAGGTAGGGGTTGCCGGCGATCAGCGGCTCCAGTTCGCTGATCCAGCCGAAAGGGTGGACCAGGTACGGGAAGTCGAATCCGCCGACCAACTCACTCATCTCCTGCCGCCAAGCGTGGCAGAAGGAGTCGTCGTCCCACACCCCGGCCTCGTGGGTGAGCGTGATGACGGGCGTTCCCAGAAGCACAGCGCGGGCCATGGCCCCGGAGACGAGGTTGTCGCACAGGTACAGGTCCACCGCCCCCAGTAGATCGGTGAACTCCTGCAGGGCCATTGGCGCCAGGGTGCGGATCTCCACACCGTGGGTGCTCAGCTGGAGTTCCTGGGAGGTGACCACGACGATCGTGGCGGGTCGATCGAGCCGACGCGCCATCTCAGCGATCCACTCCAGCCTCAACGTCAGGTATCGGTCGTGGCCCTGGTTCAGCTGGGCGAGATGGGGTTGGGTGAGCGCCTGGCTGGCCCAGTGGGAGATTGCCGCGAGGATAACCGTGTGATCGGTGGGAATGCCCAGCCGCTGCCGCACGGCGGTCCTTCCGTGGCGGACCTTGAGGAGGTCGCTGTCGCCGTAGAGGTCGAAGGCCGTCCCACCCTCACCCGCGCGCGCCACCGGCACCGGCCGCAAGAGGGGGACGCCCTCCGGCACCTGCTCCGTGGTCACCACCGGCGGGAACCAGCGATGCATCTCCTCGCCCAGGCAGTCGCGGGCGATGGCAAGTTCGAGGCGACGGGGGGCAGGCCCGAAGCAGAGGGAGTCCAATGCGATGAGCGGAGCGGCCTCCAAGGCATCCGACAGGCGGAAGAAGATTCGTTCCAGCGAGGTCAGGTGGTGGTCGGCCAGCAGAACCGCGTCGATCTGAGGGTCCCGGACCGCCTCGCGGACGAAACCCGCGGCCCGCCATCCGCGGGGGATCTCCTGGGCCTCGAACCCGGCGGCGCGCGCATGGCCGGCGTAGGTGGCCGAGGTCAGGAACGTGACGCGCCGGTCGTCCAGCTGCCGCGCCAGCACGATGGCGTTGGCGAGTTCCCCGATTGAGTACGAGCTGGGCGCGACCACCAGGACCCTGTCAGCCACGGGCACCCCCCGGTGAACCGAGGGCCAGCTCCGCCTGCGCGGAGGATTCCAGGGCCGTGAGGTCGGCCACCAGGCGGCTTCCCGCACGGCCGACGATGGCCACCAGCAGTCCGGTGGGCTCCTTTCGGAGGAACACCTCCGTTTCCGCTCCCGCCACGGGGGCGATGAGCAACGCCTTGCCCGAGGCCAGCTCGAGGGCGGCTTGGTCGACCCAGGCGCGCCAGCGCAGGCCGCTCTCGCCGATCCGCCACAGCTTTCCATCCACCTGGACGACGACGGGGACGCCCGCCCTCACGGCCGGGGTCGCGAAGATCGCCACGTCGTCGCCCTGGGTGGCCGTGACCGAGAACCGCATCGTACTCTCGTCGATCGGCTCCACAGTCCAGCCGGTGCCTATCCCCTCGGCCCCGGCCCAAGGCAACGCATGGGTGTCGTCGACCCACTCGAACCCCTGGTCGTCGTGGTCGCGGCGGCGGGTGGAGGCGCACCATGCCGCCACGCGGTGCGAGACGAGCGGTCCCAGGGGCGCGGAGGCCGGATACGGGCTGGTCAGGATCGGCGTGTCCCGGTGGGCCCACCGGATGAGCCCGGCTTCCGGGGCGAGCTCGAGAGCGTGCGACCCGGCGCCCAGGAGGATCCTGCCGGTAGCCTCCTTCACGGTCACGCGAGGTGCCGCGGGCGCCGCCGCCACGGGCAGCGGGGAGCGGGTTCCCCCCAAGCGGCGGCGGACCGAGATGACCCTCTTCAGGGACGCCGCGGTCCCGGCCACCGGCCTCGGGAACTCCGGCCCGGACACCGTCAGGGTGAGGGTCACCGTCTCGCCCGGTCCTGTCCCCTGCAGCTGGGGCGCCATCATCGCTTCGGGGCGGGCGCCGGCCCCGCCCCAGACGCTCATCACGCCGTGGACCCCGTCGGACCACCACACCGCGTCGACCTCGTCCTCGGGGAAGGCCGCCTCGAAGTCGGTCCACTCCTGCGGCCACACCCCGTAGACGAGGGGGCCGACGGTCCAGTCCCCGTCCCTGCGAACCGCCCGGTGACCCGAACGCGAGCGGATCCAGGGAGACGTGATGACGGTGGCGGCCGCGGTGGGCACGCTGGTCGTGTGGAGGGTCGCTCCCTCGATCCGAAGGATCCGATAGACCGGGTCGTCCTCGGCCCACAGCGTCCACAATGACTCGCCCGGGTGGGCGCTGACCCGGACCCGCCGCGGCCGGCCCTGGCGCCGTACGGCAGGCGCATCATCACCGAGCGTGACCGGCCAGCGCTCTCTCAACAGCTCGACTCCCTGTGAGCCGATCAGTCGCAGCGTGCCGTCGTCCGCGACGAGGACCCGGACGCCGTGGGCGACCTCGGCGTCGATCAAGAGTGCTGGGGGGGGCCAGGGGCTTCAAAGGCCGGGGTTCGGGCAGAATGATGGGCGGGCCGGAGAGCTGGCGGCAGGACAACAGTGTCCCAGTCGCGTAGTCGACGAAAGCCTCGATGGCCAGCGTGCCCGTGTCGATGGGGTAGCGAAGCACCCAGCGCCCGTCGCGCAGGAAGACCCCCGCGGACGGATCGGTGACCCGGCCGAGTTTCATCGCCTTCAGGCTGAGCGCGGAGACGCGGCGGGCGTCCGAAAGCATGGAGTTCGCGGCGAAGACGTCCTCGGCGACCGCGGGCAGGTGGGAGACGAGTTCGATGTATCCGTCCTCGTCCGGGCGGGCGTCGGGCAGCGCGCGGAAGCCGGCGCGCAGGTACAGGGGGAATGCGCGGTGGTTGGCGGGGTTGGCCTCAATCCGCAGAGAACGCAACCCGCCGCGCTCGATGACCTCAGTGAAGGCATCCCGGAACAGCCGACCTGGCAGGAGAGTGTTCCGGTGCTGGGCGTCCACCACGTAGAGGCCGGCGAAGCGCTCCAACGGTCCGCACGTCCTGCGTCCCGAGGCCATTCCGAAGGCCAACGTCCCGCATATGGCGCCGTTGCTGACGCCGAGGAACAGGTCGGTCACGCACCGTTCGCGCAGCACACGTTCCAGCGCGCCGGTGTCCAGGTCACGCCCCTGGCTGGCAGGGCCATAGCCGTTCCGGCGCAAGAAAGCCGCCAGCTGGGGCGCGTCCGATGGGGTGTAGCGGCGGGTCTCAACTGCCATGATCCAGCTCGAAATCCTGCATGGCGATGGCGAGGCTGCCCTGGGCGACGAGGCGGGAACCGACCATCACCCTTGCCTGGTACTCGAACAGCGCAGCGTGCTCGGCGCGGAACTGGACATGAAACTCCACCACGTCGCCGGGGACGACCGGCTGGACGAAGGAGAACTTCCGGACCCCGGCCAGGAACCCCACGGCCGGCGACCCCGCAGGGGCGTCGTCGTCGGCCCCACCTCTGGCAAGGTGCACCAACCCGCATGTGTGGCCCACGGCTTCGATCAGCAGCACGCCTGGGTAGATCGCCATCTGCGGGAAGTGCGCGGCGAACACCGGATCCGATATCGAGATGTTCTTGACGCCCACACCGCTGGACCGCGGAACGATGCGTTCGATGCGGTCGAGCAGGACGAAGGGATGCCGGTGGGGGAGCAGGGACCTGATCTGGTCGGCCGTGTACGCGAGGTGCCCGGTCGTCATCGACTGTCGTCCGAGACGGCGTCCGCGAGCTTGTTGATGGACCCGAAGACCGTGCGGTCCGCGTCGCTGAGCAGAACGCCGTACTCCTCCTCCATCAGGCTGACGATCTCCAGGGTGTCGAGAGAGTCGAGTTCGAGTCCCCGCCCGAACAGGGGCTGGTCGAAATCGACCCGCTCGGGTGTGTCGGGGAGATCCAGCCCCTCGAGCAGGAGGGCCCGGAGCCGGACGTTGAGCTCGAAGCGGGCGGTGGCGGTGGCCTGCTGCGGTGAAACGGACATGGGGCTCTCTTTCCTGAGGTGGGTGACGGGTGTTCAGGACGTGACGCCGCCGTCAACGGCGATCGTCTGGCCGGTGATGTAGGAGGATTCCTCCGTTGCGAGGAAGCGGATTGTGCGGGCGATCTCCTCCGGCGCGCCCACCCTGCCCAGGGGGATGTGCTCCACCAGCGTCCGCTTGGTACCGGCGTCCATCGCCCGGAACATGTCGGTGTCGGTGAATCCTGGCGCGACGGCGTTGACACGGATGCCGAGGCGGGCGCCCTCTTTGGCCAGTGACTGGGTCATCGCATTGATTCCACCCTTGCTCGCGGCGTAGTTCGCCTGACCGGCCGGGCCCCGCAGACCTGAGGTCGAGGAGAGCAGTACGATCGATCCGCCGGTGCGCCGCAGGGCGCGCAGCGCCGCGCTAGCGACCAGGAAGGAGCCGGTGAGATTGGTTGCGATCACGCTGGTGAAGGCCTCCAAGCTCATGGTGCCCGCAAGACCGTCGCGAGTGATCCCGGCGCTGACGATGACGGCGGCTAGGTCGCCCTCACCCCGGGAGCGGAGATCCCGGAAGCCCTCTCGCACCTGTCGCTCTTCGGTGATGTCCACCCGCTGACCTCGGTAGGATCCTCCGGCGTCCTCGATGGTCACCCGGACCTGCTCGTTGGCGGCGTCCTCGTTCCGGTACCAGCCGACCACGTGGTAGCCGACACTGGCCATCTCCACCGCCGTGGCGCGGCCGATGCCCCGGGACGCCCCCACCACCAGGGCCACAGGGGCGGTCGGTGTGCTCATCTTGATCCTGCTTCCTCGACCATGCGGATCTGCCTCTGCTGCAGGTAGGGGCGCGCCAGACGGGCCACCCCGCGGGCGGGGCCCCAGACGGCGATGGACGAGCGATCCTGGGTGGTGGCTTCCAGCACCGCCATCCAGCGGACGGGCTGCCTCAGACCGAGGCGGAGGTCCTCGCGGACGGACTCAGCCCCATCTGCGGGTTCGCCGTCTGTGGAGCGAACGTACCCCTCGCCCGACCCGAACAGCGCGCCGTCCAGCGCGGTCGACCATTCAGGCTGAGCGGGGGCCATGAAACGCGAATGGAAGGCGTGACTGACAAGCAACACCTTGCTGGTGGGTCCCAACTCCTTGTGCGCCGCCTCGACCTTCGCCACCGCGCCGGATAGCACGACCTGAGTGGGCCCATTGACCGCGGCCACGTCGAGGTCGTACTGGTCTGCCAAGCGCAAGGCGTGGGCGTACTGCGCCGCCTCAGACGCGGTGCGCCGCGTGACCACGGCCAGCATCGTGCCCGCACCGGGCGTCTCCGCCATGAGCCGGCCCCGGACCGCGGCGAGCCGGACGGCGTCCACCGGGTCGAGGTAACCGGAGGCAGCGGCGGCCGCGATCGCACCGATGGAGTGCCCCGCGAATCGGTCTCCGGACGCCCGCCCCACCTGCCCATGGGCGATCCAGGTGGCCAGCGAGGCCGCCGTGAGGGCAGGCTGCTGGACCTGGGTGGGTGTGAGTTGTTGAAGCGTGGCGTGGAAGCAGAGTTGGCGCATGTCCATCTGCACGGCGTCCGACGCCCGGTCGAAGAAGGCCGCGGCGTCGGCGTCCCGCTCGACGGACCTCCGGCCCATCCCGGGTGTCTGGCTTCCCTGGCCGGGGAAGAAGTTGACGACGGCGGCACTCATCGGACGACTCGACCGATCCGGAGCGCACCAAGGGCGGTGAAGACCAAGGCCAGGACGACCAACCCTACGATGACCCACATGGGATCGATGACTGCATCGCCGACTCGGAGGGTGAAGCCGTAGTACTCCTCGATCGCCGTGACGGCCTGGGGGACGCCGTCGGCGAGGGCGTCGAGCGAGGGCCCCGCCAGGGGTTCCCGCAGGAGCATCGCGGCGGGGGAGAAGGGCAGCACATTGATCACGTTGGCGACCGGAGTCGTCAGCAGCCCGATGGGCAGGTAGGCGCCAGCCAGGAAGCCAAGCACGGTGCCCACGATCGTGCTGGCCGCGGTGTAGGCGCTCGAGGAGCCAACGAAGGTCAGCAAGAACGCCGAGATCGAGGCGAAGGCAAGTGAAAGCAGGAGGATGAGCCCGAACGACTGAGCGATCCCTCCCCAGGTGAACAGACTGGTCGAGTGAAGAGCCACAAGGATGCCGACGCCAACGCTCAGGATGATCGTGGCCATCAAGACGGCCACCACGAACGCCGCCCCCAGATAGCCGAGGATCAACTGCCAGCGCTTCAGCGGCGCAACACGGAAGTCCCGGAAGCGGCCGGAGACGCGGTCGTCAACGAACACGCCCATCGAGCCGAACCCGGTGGTGAACGTGGTGATCATGATGATGCCGGCCAGGACCCACGTGTTGACGAAGGCGCGAACCTCGTCCTCGGTGGCGTTCGGGAGCGACTCCCGGATGGTGTCCACCTGGAGCGAGCCGAGGAAGAGCGTGTAGAGCAAGAGCAGGATGAGCGCAGAGAGCAGGGAGAGAAAGACGCCAGTCCTGTCCCTGAAGTAGATGGTGAGGTTCCTGCCCACCAGTGTCAGCGTCGTCCTCATGCGGAGGCCTGCCGCGCGGTGAGGCTGAGGAACACGTCGTCCATCGAGCCGTGCACGAACTGGAAGTCGCTGATGGAGTCGCTCAGTTCGTTGAGCAAGGCCATCGCCGTGGCGGAGTCGGGCACCGACGTCACCAGGGCGCCTCCCTCCTCGTACCAGTCCTCCAGGCAGGGGCGCTGCTCGACTGTAAACACGATCCGCTCCCGGTCCTCATCCGACCGTGGCGCCAAGAGCAAGCGGGGCGTCGAGTGGCGGGCCCGCAACTCCAGGGGAGTTCCCTGGGCCAGGACACGCCCGTGATCGATGATCAGCACGTCGTCCGCGGCCTCGGTCTCCTGCATGTAATGCGTCGTGAGGACGACCGCGAGCCCGAGCGTTTCGCGCAGGTCTCGGATCGAGTTCCAAACCTGCTCACGGCTGCCTGGGTCGAGGCCTGCGGTGGGTTCGTCGAGAAACAGGGTGCGGGGGCGGTTCAGCAGGGCCCGGGCGATGTCGACACGGCGCTTCTGCCCACCCGAGAGCACCCCGTACCGGCGATTCATGAAATCGGTCAGGCCGATCATCTCCCCCAGTTCTTCAACCCTCGCATCAGGCAGGTGGTAGAACGACGCACGGAGGCGCAGGTTCTCCCGAGCGGTCAGAAAGGGATCGAGCAGCGACTCCTGGAAAACCACCCCGATCTGCTCGCGGATCCGGTGGTCGTCCCCGGGGCGGGTCAGCCCGTCGATGTCGATGACGCCGGCGTCGAAATCGAGCAGCGTGGAGAGGCAGGCGATCGTAGTGGATTTGCCCGCACCATTCTCACCGAGCAGGGCGAACAGCGTCCCATCGGTCACCTCGAAACTGAGGTCGTCCACCGCGATAACGTCGCGGAAACGTCTCGTGAGTCCCTGGACCGAAATCACGCGCAAGCTCTCCCGTCACGAGGGCAAAGAAGCTTCACTTTCCGACGCCCCCCCGGAACTCGTCGAAACACGGCATTGGTAGGTCAGCGCCTTAGTGCCGACACGGAGTCTAGCGAGTGCGCGGGCACGACAAAGGAGTGGTCCACGTTTCATTCGTTCGTCAGGCCCGGCCATCGGACCCCTCGGACGCCGGGACGCGTCCGGTTTCCGATCTCGAGGGGACAGGGGCGGCGGCAGGAAGGAACCACCCACGCCGCTTTGGCACGGGATGTCCATTGCGGAGTTCGAGTGGCGATCGCCCGCGAGAAACACCGCCCGACGATGTCGGGCAGACCGGTGAGGCCGTTGCGGACGACCAGACATCCTGGAGATCTGGCCAGGCAAACGGCGGTGGCGAGTCCGATAAGTACCGGCTCAATGTCTTGACCCGTCAAGAACCGTGGCGTCACCGACGTTTTCGTCATCGTCCTACTGATCACGCTTCAGGACCCCAGACCTCCACGTCGCCGGCACCCAGGCCTTCAGGGTCAGCGTGCGTCAGGTGCACTGCGGGGAGACCGGAATTGGTCTCGCGCCGATCACGCATCCCTAACCTCGCATCGTCGACGCTGGCGGCCCGGTGCACGCCGTAACCTAGCAATGCGACCTCGTCCGCAGCACCGGCCAGCGCGTCGTTGGTGCAGCCGACCTGATCCCTCCAAGCCACCCAACCGATGCTGCCGATCACCGAGACCGCCCTCGACGCACTCGAAGGTGACATCCGAATCCAGACCGATCCCACGCGCTGGGAGGCAGTCTCCGTTACCCCAGCAGTAACCCCGGAACCGGCACCCAGAGGACGCGCCGGTCATGTCTGCCGCGGTGGCTCGATGATCGTGTGGGCAGAGCTGAGCCGCGCAGTTTATCGGTCGCCACGCCCATCCCGTGGGCGTAGCGACGTCTGGTGTTCAGCACCAACGTGGCGGACGCCGCTGCTGCCGTCGTCCACCACGTCGTCCGGGGTCCTCCTTCCGAGCCTCATTGGGCTACGGCCCCAGCAATCGAATCTGCGTGAGGTCTGAGACTGCCGCCGGTCGCGAATGCTGACATGCGGGCGGCGAGTTGAGCGTCGCGTTCAGCTGCCACGTGTTGGTAGCGCATGGCCATGTTGGGGGTGCTGTGGCCGATTCGGGCTTGGAGTTCGGCGAGGGTCGCTCCGAGTTGCGCGGCCAGCGTCGCGCTCGTGTGGCGCAGGCCGTGGATCGTGAGTCCTGGCATGTCTATTGCCGCTTTGCCCTTGTCGTGCGCTTCGCGCAGGACGCTGTCGTTGAGCGGGGAGTGGCCGTCGCCAGCGGGGAACAACAACTCGTCCCGCTTGCGTGTGGGCTGCTTCTCAGCCCACACCCTGAGGGCGGGAAGCAGGTGGGGAGGAATGGCCACCGACCTGATGCCGGCGTTTGTCTTGGGTGGACCGATGAGCAGCTGCCCCTTGAGTCGGACGACGGCTTGGCGGACGTGCACGACGCCCGCGTCCACGTCGAGATCACGCACCCGCAATCCACGGACCTCGCCGGAACGTAGCCCGCACCATCCGGCCAGGAGAAGTGGCACTCGCCGCGCCTCGGGCACTGCGGCCAGGTAGCGGTTGAGCTGGTCGACGGTGAGCACCTCGATCTCGCGGGCCCGCTGCTTCTGCCCACCTGCCTTCACCCGGCAGGGGTTGTCATCAAGGAGGCCCTGGTCGACCGCTTCCTTGAAGATGGACTTGAGCAGTCCGTAGGCGTTCGCCTGTTGGGTCGGGGTGTGATTCATCCCGGCGTACCAGGCGGCCACCTCAGTTGGCGTGACGTCGCCGAGTTGCCTGTCGGCCCACGTTGGCAGGATGGCCAGGCGGAGAAGCTTCTCGTAGAGTGCGACCGTCGCGGGCCGAAGCCGTCGACGCCCCACGACTGTGGCTGCGTACGCGCCCAGGAGCAGGGGAGCCTCGCGAACCTGACGAGCCGGTGGTTTCCACTCTCCGCGGCTGATGAGCCGTTCTTGCTCGACCAGCCAACCCTCGGCATCGATCCTCGCGACGAATGTGACCGGTGCGCTGTGCCGCCTTGTGTCAGGACCGGTGTAGCGGGCTCTGAAGCGCCCGCTCGGAAGCACGGAGATCTCGCCGAAGCCACGCTTGGCCTTGACCCGTCGGCTACCCATGAAGCGCACCCCCCGTCGCGCTTCGTAACGGTCGACGGGTGCGTCTGGGGGACAGGGGGAGGTAGCCAAGGGGTACGCGTTCCCCACGCTCCGTGTGTCGTGGGGAATATGTGGGGAATGAACACCCACTGATGACCACCTGTGTCCATGAGAGTCCACCTCTGACAAGGACCGAAGTCCTTGTCAGAGGGGATTTGATGTAGTCAGAAGACCATACATCTTTGTGTCCGAGAGAGGACTTGAACCTCCATGCCCTAAAACGGGCACTAGCACCTCAAGCTAGCGCGTCTACCTATTCCGCCACCCGGACCGGTGTCGTTGCTCATTTTTCGAGCGCCAAGAAACAATAGCATCAAAGCGCCCCGAACCGCGAACTGGTGGTCGTAGCTGGTCAGCACTCAATGAGCCGCCGATTCCGTCCGTAGCGTCGATGCCTTGGCTCGGTCTTGCAGCGACCGTGCAGCACCATCACGGAGCGCCATCACGGTGCATTCGGCAGATGCGCACACTCTCACGCAGGCGGCATCCTGGGCGCAGAGAGCGGATATCCCCCCACCGTCCCCACGCTGGTGGCACGATAGGACATCAACCGGATGCGACTCATCTTGGGAGGTGTGATGGGAGAACCAGCCACCACATACATCACGTCGTGGTCGTTGAGGAAGGAGTTCGTCTCGGGGGCCGAGTTCGAGGTCGGCCAGATCAGCCTCCCCAGGTGGATCACCAACCGGCAGGTGCAGCGAGTGCTCACCGAGCAGGCCGAGGTGGGTGGCTGGGAGCTCATGAGGCTTCGCCGATATCGCGACGGTAGCTGCCAAGCCTGGCTGCGACGCAGGATCATCCGAGCCAGGCCCACTTACCCCCTGTGAGTCCGCTCGGTTGCGGCGCCGCGGACCTTCGCGAGCAGTCCTCCCCGTCGCGTGCGCCCGCGGCCTGCACCGGACGAACGGTCAACTCTGGATGTCGATGACCAGCCGGTTCGGCGCCTCCATACCGAAGACGTAGAAGCCGCGCTGAGCGTCCAGGCCGATATTGATCACTGAGATCCCCTCGAAGACCGGGTCGAGATAGACCCCGCGAATCCCGCCGTGCGCGCTGCCGTCCAGCAATCCACTGAGCACCGGCTCCGTGTCTGGAATCCTGAGCCCATGCACGGTGACGCCGAGCACCGCGGATGCGCCCGGAATCACGATCGGTAGGCCGCTGCCCTGCGCGCGAGGATCGGTCACATAGCCGGCCGACCAGGCCACCGAATTCGAGCCGCCGGCGTCGAATTCGATCACGACCCGGTCGAAGCCGTCATGGGCGCCGGTGCGCACATCGGTGATCAGCAGGTCGCTGAGCGCGCCGGCAGGGGCTGCCGAGGTGGAAGCGGTCGCATATGGAGCGGGACTCACCGGATCGTTCTCATCGGTCGGATAGACCGTGATTTCCACAGTGACCGTTGTCGTGGGAGCTGGCGCCATCGGCGTCGTTGTCGGCGAGGGTTCAGGCGTGCCGGATGATCCGCACCCCGATAGCACGAGCGCGACCGCCGCCGCGCACACCGCCACGTTCATTCTCATGTCTGATTCTGGCATCACTCCCGGCCAAGATGAGGCCCTCCGGTGACATCGTCCAGCGCAGCCACGATCGGTTTCGGCAGGGTCTGATCGTCCACCGAGAGCAGGGACGACAGCTGCTGCACGGTCCGAGCCCCCAGCAGCGGTGCGGTCACGCCCGGGGCGTCGCGCACCCACAACAACGCCACCTGGGCAGTCGTCAATCGCAAGCCATCGGCGGCGCGGGCCACCGCGTCTACCACGGCATTCGAGCGGGCGTCCAGGTAGGGCTCGATGAACCACGCCATGTGGTCGCGTCCGCCGCGGGAATCCCGCGGAGTCCCACCCCGGTACTTGCCGGTGAGCACGCCCCGGCCCAGTGGCGACCAGGGAAACAGCCCCATCCCGTGATGCTGCAACGCCGGCAGCACCTCGACTTCGGCGCGTCGCGCCAGCAGCGAGTACTCGATCTGGCCACTCACCAGCCGGGCCCGGCCGGGCACCGCCCGCTGCCAGGCCGCCGCCGTGCCCAGTTGCCAGCCGATGTAGTTGCAGACCCCCACGTACCGGACCATTCCGGCGCTGACGGCCTGGTCCAAGGCTGCCAGGGTCTCCTCCAGAGGGGCATCGCCCCAGGCGTGCACCTGCCACAGATCCACGTGATCGGTGCGCAGCCGCCGCAACGAATCGGCTAGATCGTCCAGCAGCGCGCCCTTCGAGGTGTCGACCACCTGGGATCCGCCATGGGTACCGAAGCCGGCTTTGGTGGCGATCACCAGATCATCGCGGCGCAGATCGCTGCGCATGAACCGGCCGAGGAGTTCCTCGGCGCGTCCACCGCCGTAGGCGGGGGCGGTGTCGACTAGGTCGCCGCCGGCGTCTACGAAGGTCCGCAGCAGCGCCCGCGCAGTGTCCGGAGCGACATCTCCGCCCCAGGTCATGGTGCCCAACCCGAGGCGGCCGACGCTCAGCCCGCTGGCGCCCACCGCACGTCGTCGCATGGGCTTCAGCTTACGCAGCCGGTGACGATCGGGGCTTGCGGATCGAGGTAGCCGGTCAGGAGCAGCACGGCGAGCAGCACGGCCAACCCCAGCCGGTAGAGCACGAACGGTGTGAACGAATGCGTGGTGATGTAACGCAGCAGCCAGGCGATCACCGCATACCCGACGAATCCGGCGATCAAGGTCGCCAGGATCGTCGGCCCCCAGGCCACGCAGGCGTCTTCGCCGATGTCCTTGAGCTTGTACACACCCGATCCGAAGACCGCGGGGATCGCCAGCAGGAAGGCATAGCGAGTCGCCGCCGGGCGCGAATAGCCCAGGAACAGGCCGGCCGAGATGGTGCCACCGGAGCGGGACACCCCCGGGATCAGCGCGCAGGCCTGCGCGAGGCCGTAGATGATCGCGTCCCGCCAGCTCAGATCGGTCAACCCCTTGGGGCCCAGCTGCCGGCGCGCCGCGCCCGGCACGGGCTCCCGTCTGGCGGCCATCCGGTCGGCCCAGCCCAGCACCAGACCGACACCGCCGAGCATCGCGACGGTGATCCACAGATTGCGCAGCGTGGTGTCGATGGCGTCCTGAAAGAACAGACCCAAAATGATGATCGGCATCGAGCCGGCAATCACGAACCAGCCCATCCGGGCGTCCGGGTCGCTGCTCGGGACCTTCTTGACCAGCGACAGCGCCCACTGCTTGATGATGCGGACGATGTCGTGCCAGAAGTAGATGAGCACGGCGGTCTCGGTGCCCAGCTGGGTGACGGCGGTGAATGCCGAACCCGGATCGTGACCGGAGAAGAAGAGCTGCCCGACAACCAGTTGGTGGGCGCTGGAGCTGATCGGCAGGAACTCGGTGAGCCCCTGGACGATGCCCAGCACGATGGCTTCTAGCCAACCCATTGGCGATCCTTCCGACGCGCAGACAGCCCTCGGCAGGGCCAATCCCGCCCGCTAGCCTAGCTGTCGGCCTCCCCCCGGCCTGCGCACACGCCCGTTCGCGAGCAAGCCCCGAACTGATCCCTGGCACAGATTCGGCGAACCGGTGCTCAATCCCAGCGGCCCGTCGCCAAGACGCTTACCCTGAGTTTCATGGAGCTGACCCATCGGTACGCCTTCCCTGACAGGTTTGTCAGTGGCGCCGTGGGCGAGCCCGAAAAGCGGGTTTTCTTCGTGCAGACCCGCCAGGGATCGCGGATGACCAATGTGGTTTGCGAGCGCCAGCAGATCCGTGTGCTGGCCGAACACATCAGTCAGGTACTCACCGAACTGGAGCAGATCGGTGGCATCCGCTCCGATCGTGAAGCCGGCCGGGCGCGTCCCTGGGACAGCGATCCTCTCGATGTTCCGCTCGATGAGGATTTCCGCGCCGGGACGATGGCCATCACCTGGGTGCCGGAGACCTCGTCGTTGAAGGTCGAGCTGTTCGCGCAGGGGGTCTACCGCAAGATGGCCCATCCCGGCGCACTGGGCGAGGACGACAAGGTGCTCCAGGTGGTCATCACGCTCGATCAGGCGCGGGACTTCATCGTCCGCACCGGCAAGCTGCTCGGCTCGCACAATCCGAGCTGCCCGTTCTGCGGTCAGCCCATCTGGCCGAACGGGCATCTGTGCCCGCGCTGCAATGGTTACCGCAAACAGCTGATCGACTTCGCGTAGTGAACCGGCGGCCAGCCGGATTGGGTGCTGCCGCTAGATTTAGGGTCATGCATGCCTGGCCTGCCGCTCGCGTTCCGAACCTGCCCCGCAACACCAATCCTGAGATCGATGATCGGGTCCGGGTGTGGGACACCGAATCCCGTGCGCTGAAGGCGGTAGGGCCCCAGACCGGTTCTGCCGGTCTCTATGTCTGTGGCATCACCCCGTACGACGCCACCCATCTGGGTCACGCGTTCACCTACCTGACGTTCGACCTGCTGCAGCGGGCCTGGCGCGACCTGGGGCTCGATGTCACCTATGTGCAGAACATCACCGACGTCGATGATCCGCTGCTCGAGCGCGCCGAGGAGACCGGCGAGGACTGGCGGGAGCTGGCCGCATCGCAGGTCGAGCTCTTCCGCACCGACATGCGCTCGTTGCGGGTGCTGCCGCCCGACCACTATGTGGCGGCGACCGAAGCCCTCGACCTGGTCATCGGCACCGTCCAGGAGCTGGACGCCAAGCAGTTCGCCTACCGGGTCGCCGATGAGCAGTATCCGGACTGGTACTTCCGCTCCGACGCCGTGGAGGGATTCGGGCAGATCTCCCATCTGACTCGCGCCGAGCAGTTGGCCGAGTTCGCCGAGAAGGGCGGTGATCCGGATCGTGCCGGCAAGGTGGACGCCTTGGACTCGCTGGTCTGGCTGTTGAAGCGGGACGGTGAGCCGTCGTGGCCCTCCGCGCTGGGGCAGGGGCGCCCGGGCTGGCACGTGGAGTGCACGGCGATCGCGCAGCATTACCTCGGCTCGGACTTCTCAGTGCAAGGCGGCGGACGCGACCTGGCCTTCCCGCATCACGAGATGTGCGCGGCTGTCGGACGCGCGGTCACGGGGGAGCGCTTCGCCCAGGCGTATGTGCATGTCGGCATGGTCGCTCTCAACGGCGAGAAGATGAGCAAGTCGCTGGGCAACCTGGAGCTGGTCTCGCGGCTGCGCGCCGGGGGGGTCGCGGCACCGGTCATCCGGCTGGCACTGCTCGCCCATCACTACCGCAACGATTGGGAATGGTTCCCCACCGACATCGAGTGGGCGCAGCGGCGGGCCGACGCCTGGGTCGCCGCCTTCCGGGCACCCGCCGGCACTCCCGCCGGACCGGTGATCGATGATCTGCGTCGTGCCATGCGCGGTGACCTCAACTCGCCTCGGGCGCTTGCCGCGGTGGACGAATGGACGGCCGCCGCGCTGGCCGGTGATGGCACCGACTCCCAGGCGCCCACCCAGGTCGCCGAGGCCGTGGACGCCCTGCTGGGGGTTTCGTTCGACTGAACAAGAACCATCGTGTGGGATTCCTGGCAGGCAGGAGTCCCACACGATGATCATTCAAGCGATGAGTTGCGCCGGTCAGTCTGCGCTGGTGCCGACCGACTCGGAATGAAAGTCGTCTTGCACTGGACGCTCGATTCCGGCGATCTTGTAGACCTCGGGCTCGTCCAACGTCTCCTTGATGAGCAGTTCGTTGGCGATGGCATCAAGCTTGTCCCGATTCTCATTGAGCAGCTCAACCGCCTTGGCATGGCACTTGGTGATGATCGCCCGTACCTCTGCGTCCACCACCGACAACGTCTCGTCGGAGATGCCGAGCTCGCGCGGGTTCACGTCGTCGAACAGCACGGTCATGGGGCCGACCTTGGACGACATGCCCCACTTGCCGACCATCTGGCGGGCGATCGAGGTGGCTGAGCGCAGATCCGACTCGGCGCCGGTGGTGACCACGCCATAGACCGCGGCCTCGGCAGCCATGCCGCCGAGCGCGCCGACGATGCGTCCGAGCAAGTACTGCTCGTCATAGCCGTAACGGTCGGTATCGGGTGTCGACAAGGTGACACCGAGTGCCTGGCCGCGCGGGATGATCGACACCTTGCGCACCGGGTCGGCGCCCTTCTGCAGCATGCCGAGCAGCGCGTGACCACCCTCGTGGTATGCGGTGCGGCGCTTCTCGTCCTCGGGGATGAGCACGCTGCGCGCCACACCCAGCTGGATCTGCTCCAAGGCGTTGGTGAAATCAGCCTGGTAGACCAGCGTGTCGTTGCGCCGTGCCGCCCGCAGCGCCGCTTCGTTGGCGAGGTTGGCCAGGTCGGCGCCGGTGGCGCCCGGCGTGGTCTGCGCCAGCGCCTTGAGGTTCACGTCGGTGGCCAGCGGAATCTGGCGGGTGTGCACCTTCAGGATCTTCTCGCGGCCGATCTGGTCGGGCGGGCTGACCGTGATCACCCGGTCGAAACGTCCCGGCCGGGTCAGCGCGGGATCGAGCACGTCGGAACGGTTCGTCGCAGCCATCACGACCACACCTTCGGTGCCGTCGAAGCCGTCCATCTCGGTGAGGATCTGGTTCAGCGTCTGCTCGCGCTCGTCGTTGCTGCCCGAGGCGCGGCTGGAGCCGCGCGCACGTCCGATGGCGTCGATCTCGTCGATGAACACGATCGCGGGCGCTACCTTCTTGGCTTCGTCGAACAGCTGACGCACCCGCTGGGCGCCGACGCCGACGATCATCTCGATGAACTCGCTGGCCGAGGCGCTGAAGAAGGGCACATCGGCCTCGCCGGCGGTCGCCCTGGCCAGCAGCGTCTTGCCGGTGCCGGGTTGGCCTTCGAGCAGAACCCCGCGCGGCGCGCGGGCTCCCACCTTCCGGTACTTGTCGGGGCTCTTGAGGAAGTCGACGATCTCGTCCACCTGCTCTTTGACCTCGTCGATGCCGGCAACATCGGAGAAGTTGACTCGCACCGCCGTCTTCTCGATGGGCTTCACCTCGCGCTGCATACCGAAGCCGCCGAGGCCACCGCCCGCCTTCGCGATCTTGCGGAAGGCCCAGATCGACACACCGATCAGCAGGCCCCACAGCACCAGCGAGGAGATCAGATTCGCGACTGCGCCGCGCTGCTCGACCACCGGTGTCGCGCGCACGACCGCCCCGTGGGCCTGCAGATCGGACAGCAGATTGTCCTGCGCAAACGTCGGGCGCTCAGTGGTGAACTGGGTGTAATTGCCCTCTTCGGTGCTGTCGTCACCGTCGTCAGGCAGCTTCGCCTCGTTGGTCAATTCGCCCTGGATGGTATCGCCCTGGGCGTAAATCTCCTTGACGTTTCCGGCCTCGACCTGCGAGATGAACTCGGTGTAGGGGATCGTCGGTGGCGCGTTGCTGGCGTCCTGCCAGGTCAGCAGACCCCACAATCCGAGCAACGCTATCCCGGCTATCACCCAGAACTGCCACAGCCGTGATTTCTTCGGCGCCTTCTTGCCGTTCTGGTCCTTGGACTCCTTCGGCAAGCCCTCGGTGCGCCACGGGCGCGGTGAATCCAGCGGCGGCGGGCCCGAAGGCGCCTGTGAGCGGACGGGACGATGAGGCTCGTCGGACGAGCGCTCTGGCGTGGGTACCTCGGCCTGTTGCGACGGCTGGGGATCGGTCATGAAACCTCCTGCATGGTTCCTCAATGCTAGACGCCGCGGCTAATAGGGTCTCAGTGGTTGACTGGTGGGCATGAAGAAGTTAATCAACGATCCTGGCACTGTCGTTGCTGATGCGTTGCGTGGCATTGAGGCCGCGCATCCCGGGACGCTGAAGGTAGACCACACGAACCGTCTCATCGTCCGTGGTGATGCTCCCCGGCCCGGCAAGGTCGCTGTCATCTCCGGTGGCGGGTCGGGACATGAGCCGCTGCATGGCGGATTTGTCGGCCCGGGCATGCTCGACGCAGCAGTGTGCGGCGAAGTCTTTACCTCCCCCACGCCCGATCAGGTGCTGGCCGCGCTCCAGGCCGTCGACTCGGGCGAGGGCACCTTGATGATCGTCAAGAACTACACCGGCGACGTCATGAACTTCGAAATGGCCGGCGAGCTCGCGGCGGCCGACGGCATCGAGGTCACCAGCGTCGTGGTGGCCGATGATGTCGCAGTCACCGACTCCTTGTACACAGCCGGGCGCCGAGGCGTCGGCGGCACGGTCGTCGTAGAAAAGATCGCCGGGGCCGCCGCCGAGGCCGGACGCAGCCTGTCCGAGGTGGCCGCGCTCGCTCAGCGAACCGCCGATGCCGCTCGTTCCATGGGATTGGCCCTGACCTCGTGCACCGTGCCCGCAGCCGGACGCCCGACCTTCGATCTTGCCGACGACGAGATCGAGCTGGGCATCGGCATCCATGGTGAACCGGGACGCAGCCGCGAAAAGCTCGCTTCGGTGCACGACCTGGCGGCTCGTCTGGTCAATCCGATCCTGGACGATCTCGATTTCACCGGTGCCCCGGTCATCGTCATCTGCAACGGCATGGGCGGCACTCCGCTGATCGAGCTGTACGGGCTGTATGCCGAGGTCAGTGACCTGCTGGCAGCCAGAGGCGTGCAGATTGCGCGCAATCTCGTCGGCAACTACATAACATCGCTCGAGATGGCCGGGGCTTCGGTCACTTTGGTCAAAGCCGACAGCGAACTGCTGGACTACTGGGACGCACCGGTATCGACCACGGGTCTGCGGTGGTAACGGGAATGGAGCTGTCACCACAAATACTGGGCGGCTGGCTGGAGGCCTTCGCCACCGAGGTCGCCGAGAACGAGCCGCTGCTGACCGATCTCGACCGCCAGATCGGTGACGCGGACCATGGCGCGAACATGGTCCGCGGCACCAAGGCGGTCGCCGCGCTTGATCCGGCCGACTTCGCTGACGCCCGCTCATATGCGAAGAAGGTGGCCATGACGCTGATCAGCACAGTCGGCGGCGCGTCCGGCCCACTGTACGGAACCTTCTTCCTGCGGCTGGCCGCGGCTCTGCCCGACGACGGTCCGATCGGACAGACCGACTGGCTGCAGGCACTACGGGCCGGCGTCCAGGGTGTCCTGGATCGTGGCAAGGCGAATCCGGGCGACAAGACGATGCTGGATGCGCTGGTCCCGGCCGTGGACGCCTTCGAGAAAGATCCCGATCATCCCTGGCAGTCGGCGGCCGATACGGCAGCAGCAGGCCGCGACGCCACGGTGCCGATGGTGGCGCGCAAGGGCCGGGCGTCCTATCTCGGCCAACGCAGCGCCGGAGTCGCCGATCCGGGCGCGACCAGCGCCACCCTGCTGCTGGTTGCGGCGGCGAGGACGCTCGCGTGATCGGAATCGTTGTCGTCTCGCACAGCCGTCCGCTGGCCGATGACGTAGTGGCCTTGGCCCAGCAGATGGTCCCGGCGGATGCACCCAGAATTGCGGTGGCCGCCGGCATGGACGATGGCAGTTTCGGGACCGATGCTGCGGCGATCGCTTTGGCGATCGCCTCGGTTGATTCTCCCGATGGTGTGCTCGTGCTGCTCGATCTCGGCAGCGCGCTGCTCAGCACCGAGTTGGCGATCGAGTTCTTGGACGGTGACCTTGCCAAACGGGTCATGATCAGTCCCGCACCCTTGGTGGAGGGACTGTTGTCGGCCGTGGTGAGCGCCTCCACCGGCGCCTCGCTGGTTGAAGTCGATCAAGAAGCGCGGGAAGCGCTGCAGGCGAAGTCCGCTCACCTGACCGACGGCAAGCATGGCCCCGATCTGCTGCAGGTGGCGCGTCCGCCGGCGAAACAGCCAGCGCCCAACCACCGAGTGGTCTGGCGGGCGACGGTGCGCAATCCGCACGGCATTCATGTGCGGCCGGCAGCGATGATCGTCACCTCGTTGCGCGGCTTGGACGCCGACGTTACTTTCAGCAACGCCTCCACCGGCAGAGGCACCGCACGGGGCGACAGCTTGTCGAGCATCGCAGGACTAGAAGTGGCCTGCGGACAGATCCTCGAGGCGCGGATCTCGGGACCGGACGCCGACACCGCCCGCGATGTGCTGGCCGGACTGGCCACCCAGAACTACGGTGAGGATCTCAAACCCCGGGCCGCACGCACGAGCGAGGCCGGCAGCGGACACCCAGGACGCGCCGCCGCGGTACGGGCATTCGGTGACGTCCCGGCGGCCGCCGAACGCCGAGCGGTCATGGCCCCGGTGACCCAGGTCGGCCTGCGTCCACCGGTCGGTGACTACCGCCCGCTGACACCCAAGGACGAACTGGCGCGCTTCAACGGGGCCGTGGCAGAGGTCGACGAGTTCTTGGACAGCATCATCGCCGGCGGCGAAGCGGTGCCGGGCATCCTCGAGGCTCAGCGGATGATGCTGGCCGATCGCGAGTTGCAGCACGGCGTGGTCGGGCGGATCACCGCCGGTTTCAGTGCCGTCGATGCGGTGGACGACCAGCTGACCGGCATGGCGCGTTCCTTCGACAAGTTCACCGACGCCTACCTGCGTGAACGCGGCCAGGACCTGCGGAGCCTGCGGCGGATGCTGCTACTGGCACTGCTCGGGCGTCGGCTCGAACAGGAGACGCCCGATGAGCCGCGGATCTGGGTGCTCGAAGAACTCGACGCGGCCACTGCGATGCGGCTCGATCCGAGGTTGTGCATGGGCGTGGTTACGATCGCCGGCGGGTCCAGCGGGCACGGCATGCTCGCCGCCCAAGCCCGCGGTATCCCGGTGCTGACCGGCTGCCGGGAGGCCGCCGAGATCACCGACGGCCAGTTGGTGGCTTTCGATCCGGTTGCCCGCGAATTCTGGCCGCATCCCGACCAAGCCCTGCGCGTCGAACTAGCACGCCGTAACGCCGAACGCACCGCAGCCGCCGAGCGAGCGCAGCTGCGCGCTCATGAACCAGCGGTCACCACCAGTGGCCAGACGATCAAGGTGGAGGCCAACATCGGTTCGGTGGACGACGCTCAGGCGGCGGCTCACCAGGGCGCCGACGGCAGCGGCGTGGTGCGCACCGAGAACATCTTCGCCAAGGACCTCACCGCTCCGAGCGTTGAGGCACAGACCGAGGTCTTCGTGCGGATCGGTGAGACCATCGGGGGACCGATCACGATCCGGACCTGGGACCCCTCCGGCGACAAGCCGCTCGCGTTCATGCCCAATCAGCCCGAGGACAATCCGGCATTGGGCGAGCGGGGCATCCGGATGATGCGGAAGGTGCCTCAGATCTTCCGCGATCAGATCAAGGCGGCATTGCTGGCCGCCCAGCAGGTGGACTTGCAGTTGATGATCCCGATGGTCACCGACCCCGAGGAAATGGCCTGGGCGAAGCAGCAGGTCGAGACCGTCCGGGCCGAACTGGGCGTTGATCCGGTGCCGGTCGGGATGATGATCGAGGTGCCTGCCGCCGCGTTGCGAGTCGCCGAGTTCGCTGCACTGGTCGATTTCGTCAGTGTCGGCACCAACGATCTCAGCCAGTACACGCAGGCTGCGGACCGCACCAATGACGCGGTCCGGCAGCTGGCCAGGCAGGATTCGCCGGCGGTATTGGAGCTGATCCGGCTGATCAGAGCCGCATTGCCCGGCATCCCGATGGCGGTCTGCGGCGATCTGGCCAGCGACCTCGACGCCACCCGGACCCTGATCGAGTTGGGTGCCGATGAGCTGTCCGTGCGTCCGGGCATGGTGGCCGAAATCAAGGAGGTCGTCAGGGCCATCTGAGCGCTGCACTAGGCTTAGCCCACGTGAGCAAGACTTTCGAAGACCTGTACGCCCAGCTGACCGAGATCGCAGCCACCCGTCCCGAGGGTTCGGGCACTGTGGAACGACTGGACGCCGGCGTCCATGCGATCGGCAAGAAGATCGTGGAGGAGGCCGCCGAGGTGTGGATGGCATCGGAGTACCAGACCTTGGACGAGACCGCCGAAGAGATGAGTCAACTCATTTATCACGTGCAAACGATGATGGTGAAGCTCGGTCTGACACCCGATGACATTTACCGCTATCTGTGACTTTCACCTGCGATATCCCGACGGCAAGAAAGAACTGACGTGCCAGAAATGCTGAGAATTGCTGTGCCCAACAAGGGTGCTCTCTCGGAGTCCGCCGCCGCCATGTTGAGCAAGGCCGGTTACCGCCAGCGCAGCGATACCAAAGACCTCGTCCTGGTCGACGACATCAACAATGTGGAGTTCTACTACCTGCGTCCGCGTGACATCGCGGTGTACGTGGGAGAGGGCACGCTCGACCTGGGTATCACCGGCCGCGACATGCTGCTCGACTCAGGGGCCAACGCCGAAGAGATCATGGCGTTGGGCTTCGGCGCCTCGAAGTTCCGCTTCGCTGCGCCCGCCAATGGGGCCTGGACGCTCCAGGATCTCAACGGCAAGCGGATCGCGACCAGCTACCCGGGCCTGCTGAGCGACTACCTCCACGCGCGCGGCATCAGCGCGCGACTGATACATCTGGACGGGGCCGTGGAATCATCGATCCGGCTGGGCGTCGCCGACGCGATCGCCGATGTGGTCGAGACCGGAACCACCCTGCGCAAGGCCGGGCTTGAGCTGTTCGGTGATCCGATTCTGCTGAGTGAGGCCATCTTGGTGCAGCGCCCCCAGAACAGGGGCGACATCGATCCGCTTGCGCTGGCCCACCTGCAGCAGCGGCTTTCCGGGGTCATCGTCGCCCGCGACTATGTGCTGATGGACTACGACATCCCCGTCGAGCAAGTCGAAGAGGCCTCGGCGCTGACCCCGGGCCTGGAGAGCCCGACCATCTCGCCACTGGCGAAGGAGGGCTGGGTCGCGGTCCGCGTGATGGTCCCGGCCAGAGGCCACCAGTTGCTGATGGATCATCTGCACGACCTGGGCGCTCGCGGCATTCTGGTGAGCGAATTGTCCGCCTGCCGTTTGTGACAGAGCTGGGCCCGACAATGTGAATGCCCACCGGCCGCTGGCCGGTGGGCATGTCGTCTACTCGATGTTGTGTTTGCGCAAGATGTTGGCCACCTCGTCATCGGGGTCGGTTGATTCGCCGGCGCCGGGCGCAGCTGGCGGCGGAGCAACCGTCGGCTCGGCGGGCTTCGGTGCAGGCCCCTGGGCCTTCTTCGCCAGGCGGTCGGCCTTCGCTGCGGCCTTCGCGTCCTCCTCGCGTCGCTTGGCCTGTCGCTCATACTCGCGCAGCTTGGCCTCGTCCTTGGTGGGGGCCTTGATGGCCCCGCCAATGAAGTAGGCGATCAGCCCGAGCGCGGCCAGCCCAAGACCGATCGAGATGGTGGTGGTGAGCTGTGCCAGATGACGCATCCACTCGACGACCTGCCCGGTGAGACCGGCGAACGCGGCCCCCACGACCATCAGAATGACTCCGGTAGCGCGCATCAGGTAGCGCGCACTGCGCCGCGAGTTCCATTTCAGGACTGCCCAGACAACTGCGACCGCTGACAGTGCGACGCTAATCAGCACGATGATCGTCGTATCGTTCATAGTGAAAGCCTGTCACGGGTGAGCACCAGTTTGGGTCCCGACACCCGATCGCGGTACAATTCACCATGCTGATCGGTCTCGTGCAGACCGGAGCCAACGAAGTGAGGGCCTGACCCTCCACCCACGACGGCAGAACGCTGGTCTTGGGTCGGTACCGCAGTGGTTCCCGGGAGAAGGATACCCGGGGAGGGCGGGTGCGAGAGCGCCCATGACGCCCGTGAGCCACTCATCGTCAGGTCTTCGCGTCCGCGGAGGCCTTTTTTCATGACCGCGACCGGGCCGCCCAAGCCGATCAGCCAAACCGACGACATATTGGAGGACAGTCATCAGCAACGAATTCCGTATCAATGAGCGGATCCGGGTACCCGAGGTACGCCTGGTCGGACCGCAGGGCGAGCAAGTAGGCATCGTGCGCATCGAGCAGGCACTGCAGCTTGCTCACGAACACGATCTGGATCTCGTTGAGGTCGCCCCCAGCGCACGTCCGCCGGTGGCGAAGCTCATGGACTACGGCAAGTTCAAGTACGAGAACGCCCAGAAGGCCCGCGAATCGCGCCGCAACCAGGCGAACACCGTCATCAAGGAAATGAAGCTGCGTCCCAAGATCGACGAGCATGACTACGAGACCAAGAAGGGTCACGTCGTCCGCTTCCTCAAGGGCGGCGACAAGGTGAAGATCACCATCATGTTCCGCGGTCGTGAGCAGTCGCGTCCCGAGTTGGGCGTCAATCTACTCAGACAACTCGCCAATGACGTCTCGGAAGACGGTGTGGTTGAGCAGGCTCCCCGCCTGGAGGGCCGCAATATGCACATGGTGCTGGCTCCCACCCGCAAGAAGAGCGAGGCCAAGGCAGCCGAAGCCGTCCAGCGCGAGAAGCGGATGGCCGAACGCCAGGAGGCGGCGGAGGAGAACAGGCGCGTCGAGGCCGAGCTCCGCTCGAAATCTGCCTCAGGCCAGCCCAAGAAGAAGAAGGGGCCCGCGGACAACATGGACCCCGACGTCCTCCTATAAGACCCAGAGGGTCTCGTAACGGACCCTGCCCCGGTGCGGCATCCCGCCTCGGGACGATCGAGAGAATGGAGCGGCACCATGCCGAAGATGAAGACGCACTCCGGTGCCAAGAAGCGGTTCAAGGTAACCGGCAGCGGCCAGCTGAAGCACAAGCGTGCCGGCAAGGGCCACCTGAACGAGCACAAGCCGTCGAAGCGTACCCGTCGGCTGAACGTGGACGGCATTCTGGAGACTCAGGATGCGAAGAAGATCCGCAAGCTCATCGGTAGCTACAAGCCGAAGTCGAAGCGCGGCTGACGTCGCCATCCACCCGAACCACTTTTCAAGGAGCACGAAATGGCACGCGTCAAGCGCGCAGTCAACGCACAAAAGAAGCGCCGCGAAGTATTGGAGCAGGCCTCCGGTTACCGCGGTCAGCGGTCCCGCCTGTACCGCAAGGCCAAGGAACAGACGCTGCACTCCGGTGTCTACTCATTCCGCGACCGTCGCGCCAAGAAGGGCGACTTCCGCAGCCTGTGGATCCAGCGGATCAACGCGGCCTGCCGGGAGAACGGCATGACCTACAACCGCTTCATCGCGGGTTTGAAGGCCACCAACGTCGAGGTCGATCGCAAGATGCTCGCTGAGCTGGCGGTCAACGATCCGGTGGCTTTCGCCGGCCTCGTGAAGGTCGCCCAGTCTGCTCAGCAGCCTGTCGCCTGAGGTAGTGACTGACATCCACGGCGGGCCGAATGCCCTCGCGCCGATCTCCCAGGCGCAGGTGCGTTCGGCCCGCCGACTGCATCAACGCAAGGGCCGCCAGGCCGCCGGCGAGTTCCTGGTCGAGGGCACTCAGGCCGTCCGGGAGGCGCTCGCTGACCCCGACCAGATCAGATTGCTGATCGTGGACGATCCCGGCCGGCATCGCGAGATCCTTGCGCTCGCCACCGGCATCCCGCTCGTCCAGGCCGGCCAGCGCGAGATCGCCCAGTTGGCTGACACCGTCACCAGCCAGGGAATCTTCGCCATCGTCCACGACACTGCCGCCCGGCTCGAGGATCTGCCCTCCGGATCGCGGTTGGTGGTCATCTGCGCCCAGGTGCGCGACCCCGGCAATGCGGGCACCGTGATCCGGTGCGCGGACGCGTTCGGGGCCGACGGGGTGATCCTCACCCACGGCTCGGTGGAACGCACCAACCCCAAGACGGTGCGAGCCTCGGTGGGCAGCATCTTTCACCTTCCGGTGGTCAGCGGACCCTCGCTGGACGAAGCCGTGAGCTGGGCGCGCGACCAGGGCATGCAGGTGCTGGCCGCCGATGCCGGCGGTCGCGGCCTCGACCGGATTCCGCACGCCGAGCTCGCGCGTCCGACGGCCTGGGTGATGGGCAACGAGGCGTGGGGGTTGCCCGCCGACGTCGTCGATCTGGTCGATGAGGTCGTTTCGATTCCCATGTGGGGGCGCGCGGAGAGCCTCAACCTGTCGACCGCGGCGGCGGTCTGCCTGTACGCCACGGCCAGCGCCCAACACCATGCGATAGCATGAGCCCATGCTTGTCGGTGCAATCTTCCGTGGAGCCAGCCGGGTCGCTGGAGTCGCGACGTTTATCGCGCAGGTCTAGGCCTGCTCTTCGATCACCGACCATTGCCACCTCGCCAGTCGATATGTCGGCGGGTGGCCCAGCAAACTGACGACCATGCCCGTGCGCAGCAGGCTGCGAGCGGCCTGATGCCGTCGAGAATCAGAAACCCGAGGGGAGCCCATGACTACCTCAGAATCCGCAGACCAAGACCCCAATCCGCTCGATGTCGGCGAGATCATGCGACTGGTTGATGCCGCGCTCGCAGCTGTCGGCGCCGCAACGACCACCGCCGAGCTCAAGCAGGTGCGCATCGATCATGCCGGCGACAAATCGCCGCTTGCCCTGGCGAACCGTGCTATCGGCAAGTTGGAGCCCGGCCAGCGCAAACACGCCGGCCAACTCGTTGGACAGGCCCGCGGCTCGGTGAACGCCGCAGTGGCGGCCCGGCAGAACGAGCTCAACGCGGCCGAACTGGAGGCCGCCCTGCAAACCGAACGCGTCGACGTCACGCTTCCGGTCGACATGCATCCCGAAGGGGCCCTGCATCCGATCACCGCGCTGATCAACGACATGTGCGACGTTTTCGTCGCTATGGGCTGGGAAGTAGCCGAAGGACCCGAACTCGAGTCGGAATGGCTGAACTTCGACTCGCTCAACATCGGCCCCGATCATCCGGCGCGCGGGCTGTCGGACACCTTGTTCGTCGAGCCGGCGTCCGATCACAAGCTGCTGCGGACCCAGACCAGCCCGGTCCAGATGCGTACTCTGCTGAGCCGTGACCTGCCGGTCTACATCGTCAGCCCGGGCAAGGTCTACCGTGCCGACGAGTACGACGCGACCCATCTGCCGGTCTTCCACCAGCTCGAAGGACTGGTCGTTGACAAGGGCATCACGATGGGTCACCTGAAAGGCACCCTCGATCATCTCGCGCAGGCGATGTTCGGCGAGGTGCGCACCCGGCTTCGTCCGCACTACTTCCCGTTCACCGAGCCCAGCGCCGAAATGGACCTGGAATGCTTCGTCTGTCACGGCGATTCGGTTGGCAACCCCGACCGCCCCTGCCGGACCTGCAAATCGGAGGGCTGGATCGAATGGGGTGGCTGCGGCGTGGTGAACCCGCGCGTGCTCAAGGCAGCCGGCATCGACACCGACGTCTACTCGGGTTTCGCGTTCGGGATGGGCGTGGATCGCACGGTCATGTTCCGTAACAACGCCGCCGACCTACGCGACTTCGTCGAAGGCGATATCCGGTTCCCCCGTTCACTGCAAGGAGGCGCCCGATGAGGGTTCCCATGTCGTGGCTGCGCGAGATGGTCGCGCTGCCGGCAGCTGTCACCACCCAGCAGATCGCCGACGCGCTCACCCGCGTGGGCCTACAGGTCGAGCGCATTGAGGTCACGGGCGCTGAAGTCAGCGGCCCGGTCGTGGTCGGACGCGTCCTCGAATCCGTGGACGAGCCGCAGAAGAACGGCAAGGTCATTCGCTGGTGCCAGGTGGACGTCGGGGAGGCGGAACCCAGAGGCATCGTCTGTGGTGCGCACAACTTCGCCGCCGGTGACGCCGTCGTGGTGGCGCTGCCCGGTGCGGTGCTGCCTGGGGGATTCGCGATCTCCGCCCGTAAGACCTATGGTCACATCTCCGACGGCATGATCTGCGCGGTCGATGAGCTGGGCATCGGCGAGGACCACACCGGGATTCTGGTGCTTCCCGAGCTGGTGGACGGCAAACCACCGACCCTCGGTGCCGACGCGATGGACCTTCTGCAGGCCCGCGACGAGGTGCTCGAGATCGATGTCACCCCCGATTGCGGATACTGCCTGAGCATGCGAGGCATGGCCCGCGAAACGGCGCAGGCCTTCGGCGTCGAATTCACCGATCCGTACGCCGAGGTTGTCGCCACCCAGACCGATGCCGGATATCCGGTCCGGCTGGATTCGTCCAACTGCTCGCTGTTCAGTGCGCTGACCATCACCGGCGTCGACCCGCAGGCGCCCACTCCGCCGTGGATGTCACACCGGCTGGCTGCGGCGGGCATGCGTTCGATCAGCCTCAACGTCGACATCACGAACTACGTGATGCTCGAATCCGGGCAGCCGCTGCACGCCTACGACGCGGACGCACTCCAGGGCACCATCGTGGTGCGTCAAGCGGTCGACGGTGAGCATCTGGTGACTCTCGACGATGTCGACCGGGCACTGTCGGCCGAGGATCTGCTGATCACCGATGATTCCGGGCCGATCGGCCTGGCCGGCGTCATGGGCGGCCGGACCACCGAGCTCTCGGCGTCGACCCGCAACATCGTGCTGGAGGCGGCTCATTTCGATCCCGCCAGCATCGGACGCACGTTCCGCCGTCACAAGCTGGCGTCGGAAGCGTCGGTCCGCTTCGCCCGGGGCGTCGATCCCGCGTTGCCGCTTGCCGCGGCACAGGCAGCGGCCCGGCTGATGGCCGAACTGGGTGGCGGGAAGCTGGCCGACGATTACACCTTGACCGGTGAGGTCCCGGTGATGCCCACTCAGCGGATCCGGGCCGACCTGCCTGCCAGGATCCTGGGAGCGCAGATCAGTGCGCAGCAGGTGGTCGACGTGCTGAGGGCATCGTGCGTCGAGGTCACCGAGCAACCCGATGGCTGGCTCGACCTGGTGCCGCCGACCTGGCGCGGCGACCTGGTGGATCCCTACGACTACGTCGAAGAGGTCGGATGCAAACTCGGCCTCGAGCTGATCACCGCCGAGGTGCCGCGTGCTGCCGCGGGACGGGGGCTGAGCTTCGAACAGCGTTCGCGTCGTGCGGTACTCGCCGCGATCGCGCAGGCCGGATTCGCCGAACTCATCACGCTGCCGTTCATCAGCTCCGAGGAACTCGACAAGCTCGGGCTGAGCCCGGACGATCCGCGCCGCGCACTGGTGCAGCTGGCCAACCCGCTGGCCGATACCCAGCCATTCATGCGAACCACCCTGCTGCCGGGGCTGTTCACCGCGGTCGCTCGCAACACCTCGCGCTCGCAGGACGATCTGGCACTGTTCGAATGCGGTTCGGTGTTCTGGGCCAACGGCTCGGCCCCGGCTCCGGTGCCCGATGTCTCCCATCGTCCCAGCGACGCCGAGATCAAGGCGGTGACCGGCAACCTGCCCGACCAGCCGCGGATGCTGGCCGCTGTGCTCACCGGCAACTGGCTACCGGCCGGCTGGCAGCATCCCGCGATCAGGGCGGACTGGACACACGCCGTCTACTTCGCCGAGACGGCCGCCTCGGCGCTCGGGTCGACACTGGTTCGGCGGGCTGCTGCTCACACACCCTGGCATCCCGGCCGCTGCGCCGAACTCGGTGTTCGGGTCGGCGACCAGTTCGTGGTGATCGGGTACGCCGGAGAACTGCACCCATCGGTGGTCAAGGCCTACGGTCTGCCGGAGAGGGCCTGCGCGGTAGAGCTGAATCTGGATGTCCTGATCGCCACGGCACCACGCGGCGGCGAGATCGCGCCGCTGTCGTCCTACCCGATGACCAAGCAGGATGTCGCCTTGATCGTGGACGTCGACGTGCCGGCCGCCGAGGTTCAGCGAGCGCTGATCGACGGCGCCGGCGAGTTGCTGGAATCGATCCGGCTCTTCGACATCTACACCGGGGCGCAGATCGGGGAAGGCAAGAAGTCCCTGGCCTTCGCGCTGGGATTCAGGGCCGCCGACCGGACGCTGACCGAGGCTGAGGCCGCCGTCGCGCGCGAGGCCGCCGTGGCCAAGGCCGCTCAGAACTGCGGAGCCAGCCAGCGCGCTTGAGGCGCCCCCAGGTCCCGGTCGCCCCGTGGCCGCCCATCGGGCCGGCCTGCGGCCCTCGCCAACGGTCACCCAGAACAGCGTCCGCTGCCGAACACTCGGCAGCGGACGCGATTGTCGGAGGCTGTGGTGTGCTGGACGAGGCGCTCAGTCGATGACGCGGGTCTCCTCGCAATACTCGGCGATGCGTCCGACGGCCTCGCGCAGCACCGACTCCTCGGGCAGCGCCACCAAGCGGAAGTGATCGGGATGCGGCCAGTTGAAGCCGCGGCCATGGCTGATCAGGATCTTCTTGCGGCGCAGTAGACCCAGCGCCCATTCCTCGTCGTCCTCGATGTCGAACATTTCGGCATTGAGGTGCGGGAACAGGTAGAGCGCACCACGAGCAGGCTCGCAACTGATCCCGGGAATATCGTTGAGCAGCTTGTGGGCGACCTGCAGCTGGTCGTGGAAGCGTCCGCCCGGCTTCACCATGTCATCGATCGACTGGTAGCCGCCGAGCGCGGTCTGGATCGCATGCTGAGCCGGTACGTTCGCGCACATGCGCATATTCGCCAGGAGTTGCAGACCTTCGAAAAGATCCGACGCATCGTCCAGCGGCCCGGTCGACACCAGCCAGCCGGCCCGCCAGCCGCAGGCCCGGTAGGCCTTGGAAAGCCCTGAGAACGTGAAGCACAAGACATCCGACCCCGTCAGACTCGCCATATTGATGTGCTCGCCGGAATAGAGGATCTTCTCGTAGATCTCGTCGGCCAGCACCACCAATTCGTTGTCCCGGGCGATGTCGGCGATCTGTTGGAGCAACTGCCGTGAATAGACCGCGCCGGTCGGATTATTGGGATTGATGACCACGATCGCTTTGGTGCGCCGAGTGATCTTCGACTTGATGTCCTCGATGTCGGGCTGCCAGCCGTTCGACTCATCACACAGATAGTGCACCGGGTGCCCGCCCGACAGCACGGTCTGCGCCGTCCACAGCGGGTAATCCGGGGCGGGAATGAGGATCTCGTCGCCGATATTGGTCATGGCCTGCAGAATCATGGAAATCAGTTCGCTGACACCATTGCCGATCAGTACCTGCGGGACATCGACGTTCAGCCCGCGGGTCTGGTAGTAGTTCGCAACCGCGGTGCGCGCCGAATAGATGCCACGCGCATCGGAATAGCCATCGGATTCATGAAGATGGGTGATGAACGTGCGCACCATCGTTTCGGGCGGAGCGAATCCGAAGCTGGCGAGATTGCCGATGTTGAGGTGCAGCACCCGCTGGCCCTCAGCCTCCATGCGCTGAGCCTCAACCATGTTCTTTCCGCGCACGTCGTAGTGCACACCCTGCAATCTGCTCGCTTGTTCGTATTTCGACATCTGTCGCCCTTTCATTTGGTGAGGCCTCGCGATCGTGCATGGCAACTCGCGGAGCCCCTGAGCAAGTATCGCCGATCGCGGCAACGAAACAGAAACAGTGCGCCGACGGGGCAGGACACCCGGGTATGGTCGGGGGGTGGCTGTGAGTAAGGCGGGCATCGTCGATGCCGCTCTCGGAATCCTCGACCAATACGGTTTGGCGGACCTGTCGATGCGCCGCATCGCCGATGCGCTGGGCGTGCAGGCTGCCGCCATCTACTGGCATTTCGCGAACAAGCAGACCTTGCTCGCTGCGGTCTCCGATGCCATCCTCGCAGGTCAGGCGCCCTGCGATGAATCGATGTCGATCGCGGGATGGGCATGTGATCTGCGCGAGGTGCTGCTGAGCCATCGCGACGCCGCCGAGCTCGTCGCGGCCAGCCTGGCAGTGGGCTTGTGCACACGTATCCCCGATGCCGGCGCCGTCGAGGTACTCGAAGCCGACGGGTGGCCGCCGGACGATGCCCGGCGCGCGACCCGCGCAATCGTCCACTTCGTCTTGGGCCACGTCATCCAGGAGCAGACCAGGCAGAACCTGCTCGCGGTGGGGGTGCTGACCTCGCCGACCCCAGCCCTGGACGAGGATGGTTTCGAACTCGGCTTGCGGATGCTGGTCAGCGGAGTCCAGGCGGTGGCGGCGGGCTGAGGCGCGCGGAGCCGGGGAGTTCAGTCGTGCCGGGTAATGATCTGCATGGTGAACGCACCCGACTGCATCCCGGCCAGATCGATGGTCACGTAGGCGAACCCGGACGCCCGGATCGCCCGCAGCGCCTGCTCACGGACGGTGTCGTCGGCGAACCGTCCGATCTCTGCCAGCGGGACTTCGATTCGGGCGATCTTGCCGTGATGACGCACGCGGGAATCGGAGAAGCCCAGGTCGCGGAGCACCTGCTCCGCAGTCTCCACCTGACGCAGTTTCTCGGGGGTGACCTGTTCACCGTGCGGAATCCGCGAAGCCAGGCAGGGCGCGGCGGGTTTGTCGGCCACCGACAACCCCAGATCGTGCGCCAGGGCCCGCACGCGAGCCTTGGTGATCCCTGCCTGGGCAAGCGGACGCAACACCCGGTGCCGGGTCGCGGCCTCGGCCCCAGGCCGGTCGAGACGCTTGGCATCGTCGGCGTTCTCACCGTAGGCGACCGCGTCCAACGACAGGTCTTCGGCCAGCGTCTCGGAGATGACGGTGAACAGCTCGTCCTTGCAGTAGAAGCAGCGATCGGCCCCATTGGCCCGGTATTGCGGACGATCGCCCTCGTGAGTGGCGAATTCGACCACGTCCGCGCCCAGCTGCGCGGCGACCGAGCGAGCGATCTGCAATTCGTGACGAGCCAGCGACGGCGAGTCGGCGAGCAGGCCCAGCGCCCGATCGCGTCCCAGCACGCGCACCGACAGAGCCAGCAGGACCGCCGAATCGACGCCGCCCGAGTAGGCGACGCCCAGCCGTTTCACGTCGCTGAGCGCATCGGCGACGGCTTCGGCGTCGGCGCGGGTCGCCGTTGACAGATCATCGAACCTCACAGCCTCGGAGTCTAGCGCCGGCACTGGAACGCACCGGAAGAAGTTGCATATCTATTACCTCCACGGCATAGTTATGCGCATGACGTATTCGATAGCGGTGGCAGGCTGCACCGGTTATGCGGGCGGCGAGGTCTTGCGTCTCGCTGCTGCGCACCCCGAGCTGACCATCGGAAACCTGACGGCGCACTCCAATGCGGGTACGAAGCTCGGTGAGCACCTGCCGAATCTGCCACAGCTGGCCGACCGCGAGGTGCTCGACACCACCCCCGACAACCTGGCCGGGCACGACGTCGTCTTCCTTGCGTTGCCGCACGGCGCATCCGCGCCGATCGCCGCCGAGCTGGGCGCCGACACGTTGGTGATCGACTGCGGAGCCGACTTCCGGCTCATCGATCCCGCGCAATGGACGAAGTTCTACGGCAGCGAGCATGCCGGAACCTGGCCCTACGGCCTGCCGGAACTGCCCGGCCAGCGCGCCAAGCTCGCGGCGACCAAGCAGATCGCGGTATCGGGCTGCTACCCGACCAACGTCACCCTTTCCCTGCTGCCGGCACTGACTCACGGACTGATCACCGGCCAGGACATCACCGTCGCCGCCGCCTCCGGCACCTCGGGTGCCGGCAAGGCAGCCAAGCCGCACCTGCTGGGCAGCGAGCTGTTCAATTCGATGAGCGCCTACGGGGTGGGCGGGATGCACCGTCATGTGCCCGAGATCCTGCAGAATCTCAGCCTGCTCGGCGCCACCGATCCGACCGTCAGCTTCACCCCGATGCTCGCCCCGATGTCGCGCGGCATCCTCGCGGTGGTCACGGCCCCGATCAGCGGGGTCGGCGCGGCTGATGTCCGGGCGGCATACGCCGATAGTTATGCCGACGAGCCGTTCTGCCGGCTGCTCCCGCCAGGCCAGTGGCCGGCATCGAAATCGGTGCTCGGCAGCAACGGCTTCCAGGTGCAGGTGACCGTGGACGAAGCGGCCGGTCGTCTGGTCGCCGTCGGCGTGCTGGACAATCTGACCAAGGGCACCGCAGGTGGTGCCATTCAATCCATGAACCTGGCGCTCGGACTGCCCGAGACGACCGGACTATCGGCGATAGGAGTCGCACCGTGAGCATCACCGCAGCCCAGGGATTCGCCGCCGCAGGAATCGCGGCGGGCATCAAGTCCACTGCCAAGGCCGATCTGGCCCTGGTCGTCAACCAGGGTCCGCGGTTCGATGCGGCCGCGGTCTTCACCTCGAACCGCGTGGTCGCGGCTCCGGTCATCTGGTCGCGACGAGCTGTCGCCGACGGCGTGCTGCACGCGGTGGTGCTCAACTCCGGCGGGGCCAACGCCTGCACCGGCGCTCCCGGCCTCGAGGATGCGGCAGCCACCGCCAAAGCCGTCGCTCAGTCCGTGGACTGTGAACCGGACGATGTCGCGGTCTGTTCCACCGGGCTGATCGGCGTCCGGCTTCCGATGGCTGCTGTGCTGTCGGGTATCGCGGCGGCCGCTGACCAGCTGAGCGCTGACGGTGGTGACGCTGCGGCTCACGCCATCATGACCACCGACACCGTGCCGAAGCAGGCGCTTGCCGAGGGCGAGGGCTACACCATCGGCGGCATGGCCAAGGGAGCCGGCATGCTGGCACCCGCGCTGGCCACCATGCTCGTGGTCATCACGACCGACGCCGAGATATCGGCGCCCGACCTGCAGACCTGCCTGCAGAAGGCCACCGCGCTGACCTTCGACCGGATCGATTCCGATGGCTGCATGTCCACGAACGACACGGTGCTCGCGCTCGCCTCGGGGGCCTCCGGCACCATCCCTGACCTGGACGATTTCACCACCAACCTGGCCAGGGTCTGCTGGAGTCTGGCCCGTCAGCTCATCGGCGATGCCGAGGGCGCCAGCCATGACATCGCCGTGGAGGTGACCGGGGCCGCGTCCGAACAGGACGCTCTGGAGGTGGCCAGGGAAATCGCCCGCAGCAATCTGTTCAAGTGCGCGATCTTCGGCAACGATCCCAACTGGGGACGAGTGCTCTCGGCGATCGGCGTCACCTCTGCCGCCTTCGAGGCCGACGAACTGGATGTCACGATGAACGGCGTCCAGGTCTGCCGGGCCGGGGGAGTAGGTGACCCGCGCGAACTGGTCGACCTCACGGGGCGCGAATGCCAGGTCCTGGTCGACCTGCACGCCGGCGAGCACAAGGCGACCATCTGGACCAACGATCTGACCTACGGCTACGTCAAAGAGAATGCGGAGTACAGCTCCTGATGGCACTGCACAGAACCAACGACGAATCGACCCTGATCTCCAAGGCCGGGGTGCTGATTGAGGCACTGCCGTGGTTGATGGACTATGCCGGCAAGATCATGGTCATCAAGTACGGCGGCAACGCCATGATCGACGACGAGCTCAAGTGTGCCTTCGCGCAAGACATCGTCTTCTTGCGCCAGTGCGGTGTGAAGCCGGTCGTCGTCCATGGCGGCGGTCCGCAGATCTCGTCCATGCTCAAGCGGCTCGATATCCGCTCGGAATTCCGGGGCGGACTGCGGGTGACCACGCCCGAGGCGATGGATGTCGTCCGGATGGTGCTGGTTGGTCAGGTCGGCCGTGAGCTGGTCAATCTGATCAATCGCTACGCGCCGTTCGCGGTGGGTCTGTCGGGTGAGGACGCCGGGTTGTTCACCGCCGAACCCAAGACCATCCAGCTCGACGGCGAGGACATCGATCTGGGTCAGGTCGGCGACGTCGCGACGGTCAACCCGGACGCCGTGATCGACCTCATCGACGCCGGACGCGTCCCCGTGGTGGCGACGGTGGCGCCCGGGCCCGGAGACCTGGTCTACAACGTCAACGCGGACACCGCCGCTGCGGCGCTGGCGACCGCGCTGGGTGCCGATCGCCTGGTCATGCTGACCGATGTGGCCGGGCTGTACGCGGACTGGCCCGATTCGCAGAGCGTCATCAAGGAGATCGACTCCACCGAACTGCGTCAGCTGATGCCGACCCTCGAGTCGGGCATGCGTCCCAAGATGGAAGCCTGCCTGCGGGCGGTGGAATCGGGCGTTGAGCGCGCCACCATCATCGATGGCCGCATCAAGCACGCCCTGCTGTTGGAGATCTTCACCGATGAGGGCATGGGCACCATGGTCCGTGCTGCCGAGCAGATTCAGGAGGCATGATGCCCACCCAGACGGAGTGGCTGAAGCGCTACCAGCACTCCATGATGCACAATTTCGGCCTGCCGAAGACCGTCTTCGTACGCGGCGAGGGCTGCTCGTTGTGGGACGCCGACGGCAATCGCTATACCGACATGTTCAGCGGCATCGCGGTCGGCGGGCTGGGTCAGGCCCACCCGGCCGTCGTGCGGGCGGTCAGCGAGCAGATGGCAACCCTCGGCCACATCTCGAACCTCTTCGCGTCCGTCCCGCAGATCGAACTGGGTGAGCGGCTGGCCGAGCTGGCCACCGGCGGCGCCAGAGATCGAGCGGCCCGGGTCTATTTCGCGAACTCGGGCACCGAAGCCAACGAGGCGGCCTTCAAGATCACCCGGCTCACCGGCCGGACCAAGATCATCGCCATGGAGGGCTCCTTCCACGGCCGGACGATGGGAGCGCTCGCGCTGACGTCGACCGCCAAGTACCGCGAGCCGTTCGAACCGCTGCCCGGTGACGTGGTCTTCGTGCCATACGGGGATCTGGACGCTGCCGCGGCGGCCATCGACGACCAGACCGCTGCTGTGGTCGTCGAGACCATCCAGGGTGAAAGCGGCGTGGTGTGCCCACCCGCCGGGTTCCTGCCGGGTCTGCGGGACCTGACCCGTGCGCACGGTGCCCTGTTGTGGGTCGACGAGGTGCAGACCGGTGTCGGACGCTGTGGGGAGTGGCTGACCTCGGTGGCCGACGGGCTGGATCCCGATCTGATCACGATCGCCAAGGGTCTGGGCAACGGGGTGCCGATCGGCGCATGCATCGCCATCGGGCCCGCCGGAGAACTACTCACGCCCGGCAGCCATGGCAGCACCTTCGCTGGCAATCCGATCGCGGCTGCGGCCGGGCTGGCCGTCCTCAAGACCATCGAGGACGACGACCTGCTCGTCCGGGCACGCGAGCTGGGTGATCGTTTGGCCGAAGCGGTCATGGATCTGGGGCTGCCCCAGATCGAGACCGTGCGTGGCCGGGGCCTGCTGCGCGGCATCGTGCTGAGCGTTGACATCGCCCCGCGGGTGGCCGATGCCATGCTCGATAGCGGATGGATCATCAACGCGCCTCGTCCGAGCGTGCTGCGGCTCGCACCGCCACTGGTCGTCACTGACGAGATCATCGACAGATTCGCGCAGGTGCTGGGCGTGGTCATCGCCCAGGAGTCGGCGCCGTGAGTGAGGAGGCTCAACCACGAGCATCGACGCGAGTCGCCCGCCAGGCCCGCATCATCGAGCTGATTCAGCGCCGCGAGATCGGCTCGCAGGCTGAACTGGCCGATCTGCTCGCCGCGGGCGGCATCAGCGTCAGCCAGGGCACGCTCAGCAAGGATCTCCTGGAGATCGGGGCGGTGCGGGTCCGCAATGCGGCAGGTGCTCTGGTCTATGCCCCGCCGGCCACCGAGATCGCCTCCGATCATTCGGCCCATGAGGCGAGGCTGGCACGAGTATGCGCCGAGCTGCTGATCTCCGCGTCGGGATCGGCCAACCTGACCATTCTCAAGACCCCGCCGGGCGCGGCCCAGTACTTCGCTTCGGTGATCGATCGTGTCGCTCGCGACGCCATTTTGGGCACCATCGCCGGTGACGACTCGATCCTGGTGATCGCTCGGGATGCCGATGGCGGTCAGGAGCTGGCGAGCTGGTTCAGTGGGCTGGCGTCGGGGGAGTCCCGCGAGGGCACCGGAGACGACGCGGCGCGTGGCTGAGATGGCAGGCGATCATCAAGTGCGCCATGATGAACGCGTGACACACGTATCCGATCAACCAGCAGCACAGCACGCCGAAGGATTCCTGTGGGGTGGCCGCTTCGCAGGGGGCCCCGCCGATGCGATGTTCGCGCTGTCGGTCTCTACTCACTTCGACTGGCGGCTGGCACTGGACGACCTGGACGGCTCGATCGCTCATGCCGCGGCGTTGCACCGAGCCGGGCTGCTCACCGACGAGGACCACGAGGCCATGGTGGCTGCGCTGCAGCAGCTGCGCGCCGACGTGGCCCGCGGCGCGGTTACCGCCGATCCCGGCGACGAGGATGTGCACGGTGCGTTGGAGCGGCTGCTGATCGAACGCGTCGGACCGCAGCTGGGCGGACGCCTTCGCGCCGGCCGCTCACGCAATGACCAGATCGCGACACTGATCCGGCGTTGGCTGCGCCGCGAGATCCGCCTGCTCACCCTCGACGTGCTCGGCGTCGTCGAGGCGCTGCGCGATCAGGCGAACGCGCATCTGGGCGCGATCATGCCCGGACGCACCCACATGCAGACCGCGCAGCCGGTGCTGCTGTCCCACCAGTTGTTGGCGCACGCCTGGCCGCTGCTACGCGACATCGCCCGGCTGCAGGACCTCGACAAGCGAGCCGCCGTGAGCCCCTACGGCTCGGCCGCGCTCGCCGGCACCTCGCTGGGGCTGGATCCCGAACTGGTGGCGACCGATCTCGGATTCGATTCGTCGGTACCGAACTCGATCGACGGTACCGCTGCCCGCGACGTGATCGTCGAGGCGAGCTACGTGCTCGCTCAGGTGGGCGTGGATCTCTCGCGGCTTTCGGAGGACGTCATCATCTGGGTGACCCCGGAGTTCGGCTTCGCGAAACTGGACGACGCATGGTCGACCGGTTCGAGCATCATGCCGCAGAAGAAGAATCCCGATGTCGCTGAGCTCGCTCGTGGCAAGGCCGGACGCCTGATCGGCAATGTCAGCGGCCTGCTCGCTACCTGCAAGGGACTCCCGCTGGCCTACAACCGCGATCTCCAGGAGGACAAGGAGCCGCTGTTCGATTCGGTCGATCAGTTGCACGTGCTGTTGCCCGCGGTCGCCGGCATGGTGGGCACCCTGCGCTTCGATGCCGACCGGATGGCCCAGGCCGCGCCGCGGGGCTTCTCGCTGGCCACCGACATGGCCGACTGGCTGGTGCGACGGGGCGTTCCGTTCGCCCGGGCACACGACATCGCCGGGGCCGCGGTCCAGTTCTGCGAGGGCGCCGGCATCGGGTTGGCCGATCTCACACCCGAGCAGTTGAGCGAGATCGCGCCGGAACTGACTCCGCAGGTCCTCGACGTGTTGACGATCGAGGGGTCGGTCGCCTCGCGTAACGGACGCGGCGGCACGGCACCCGATCGGGTGCGCGAGCAGATCTCCGAATTGGGTGCAACCGCGGCGGCTGCCGCCGCCTGGGCGAAGGCCTGAGTTCGGGGCCGGCCCGCTAGTCTGGCCGGGTGAATGCACTGCTTGATGAACTGACCTGGCGTGGCTTTGTAGCCGAATCGACGGACGTGGACGCTCTTGCGGCCCATCTGGACAGCGGGCCGGTGACGTCTTATGTGGGTTTTGATCCGACAGCGGCAAGCCTTCACATCGGCCATCTGATGCAACTGCTGGTCGCGCGCAGGTTTCAGGAAGCCGGGCATCGCCCGATTCTGCTGGTCGGTGGCGCAACCGGACTGATCGGCGATCCGAAGATGACCGGTGAACGTGTCATGAACGAGACCGATGTCGTCCATGAGTGGGCTGAGCGGCTTCGTGCTCAGGTGAGTCGCTTCGTCAGCTTCGAGGGCAGCAACGCCGCGATCGTCGAGAACAACTACAGCTGGACGTCGCAGATGTCCGCGTTGGACTTCCTGCGCGAAGTGGGCAAGCATTTCTCGGTCAACCGGATGCTCGCCCGCGATGTGGTGGCCCGCCGACTGACCGACGGGATCAGCTACACGGAGTTCTCCTACGTGCTGCTGCAATCCCTGGATTACCGGGAGCTGTACCGCCGACACGGCGCAACATTGCAGACCGGTGCTCAGGACCAGTGGGGGAATATCACCGCGGGTATCGACTACATCCGGCGGACCGAGGGTGCCACCGTGCATGGCCTGGTGACCCCGCTGCTCACCAAGGCCGATGGAACCAAGTTCGGCAAGACCGAATCGGGTGCGGTGTGGATCGATCCTGAACTCACCTCGCCCTTCGCGTTCCACCAGTTCTGGTTGAACGCCGAGGACGCGAAGGTCATCGACTACCTCAAGATCTTCTCCTGGCGCAGCCGCGATGAGATCGAGGAGTTGGCGCTCGAGACCGCGCAGGCCCCGCATAAGCGCGCCGCGCAGCGCGCGCTGGCCGATGACATCACCGATCTGGTGCACGGGCGCCCGGAACGCGAAGCGGCCGAACTGGCCGGCCGGGCCCTGTTCGGGCGCGGGGATCTGGCCGAGCTGCCCGACTCCACCCTGACCGCTGTCATGTCGGAAGTGCAGGCGGCCGAGATCGCCCCCACCGATGGACAGCTGCCCCTGGTCGCGGACGTTCTGGCCGCCAGCGGGGTGGTGTCATCGAAGTCGGCCGCCCGGCGCGCAATCGCCGAAGGCGGGGCATACCTGAACAACCAGAAGGTGACCGACGTCGAGGCCCGCCTCACCAACGACGACCTGCTGGCCGGACGGTGGGTCCTGCTCCGCCGTGGAAAACGAACCGTGGGCTCCGTGAAACTGGTTGGCTAGGACGAACGGCGAGACTTAGGGTAACCTAAGTCCCGCCGGTTTGCCGGACTTCTCGTGGGTGTGTAATGTTGGCGAAGCCTTCTGCGGGAGGCGATCGGCAGGATCCGGAGCTTTCGGGCTCTGGCTAGGGGTTTTATCCCTGATGTTCTGGTGGTTGCCTGTTGTGGTGGTGATCAATTTGATATCGGGTTTCTGGTGGTTTGTCAGGAACGGTCGCACCTGTTGGTTGGGTGTGCCGGGCTGGGCGGCTGACGGGGGTTCGACGGGGTTGGACCTGCGGGTTTGATTCTGGCTGATGTTTAAGCTATAGTTGGTCGGGTCGCTTCGGGAGGGTTTTGGTTCTTCTGGGGTGGTTGATAAGTGAAGATGGCCTTGATGGGGATTGTTGGGGGCGGCTCTTTTTTTGGGGTTGTTTTTGGTGGTCTTTTGATGGGTTGGTGGATG
>JAAYVB010000032.1 GCA_012517405.1 Propionibacterium sp. | reverse complement strand
TACTCGCGCCGCGACGATTCCCGAGGCAGCGAGGGGCGCTATTCACGCAGCAGCGACTTCCGTGGACGCGATTCGCGGGAGGGTGGCTACTCGCGGGACGACCAGCCTCGCAGTGGCGGTTACCGCGGAGGCGGTAACTCCAGCGGCAATGACTCACGTCGTGAGGATTCGCGCAATCGCGGCGGCTACCAGAGCTCTGGGCGTTCCTACGGAAGCGCCGGGCGAGGCGAACGCGGCGGTGACGACCGGTATCGCCGTTCGGACGCCGGCGAGCGGGGTAACGACGCGCGCCGAGGACCGGCACGTGATGATCGGGACCGTCGTCGCGACGATGATCGCGAGCGTGGATACTCCCGGCGCCCGGAGGGCGAGCGCAGATACCGCTCGGACGATGATCGGCGGCCGGCGCGGCAGGGACGTCCGAATGATCGCTCACGTGACGAGCGCGGCGACCGCAAGCCTTACGGCGATCGCGCCCGTTCTTCCTACGGTGACCGGGATCGCAAGCCTTACGGCGACCGTGATCAGAGGTCGTCGGGCGACCGCGATCGCAAGCCTTATGGTGATCGGGATCGTAAGCCCTACGGTGACCGGGATCGCAAGCCTTATGGTGATCGGGATCAGAGGTCGTCGGGCGACCGTGACCGTAAGCCTTATGGTGATCGGGATCGCAAGCCCTATGGTGATCGGGATCAGAGGTCGTCGGGCGACCGTGACCGTAAACCCTACGGTGATCGGGATCGTAAGCCTTATGGTGACCGCGATCGTAAGCCTTATGGTGATCGGGATCGCAAACCTTATGGTGATCGTGATCAGAGGTCGTCGGGTGACCGGGATCGTAAGCCCTACGGCGACCGGAGCAGCTCGCGTCCAGCACGTTCCTATGACGACCGTGGGCCGAACCGTGATTCGCGTGACTCCGATTCCCGCGGCCGTGATGACCGCTTCTCGCGAGGCAGAGATTCCCGCGGCTTCGACCGCCGCGACGACGATCGCTTCGAGAGGACCGAGCGTCCGCTGCCACCCGGGCTGGAGCCTGCCGAGAACGAGCCCGAGTTGCCCGAGGGCTACGACCAGACCGGTCTGCCCAGCAGCATTCGTGCCGAGCTTCGTTCGCTGACCAAGCAGCTGGCCGACAAGGTCGGAGGCCATCTTCAGGCGGCGGCCGAACTCCTCGACGTCGATCCCGAGCAGGCGCTCGCGCATGCCATGGTCGCCAGGCGGCTTGCGTCCAGACTGCCGGTTGTTCGCGAGGCGGCGGCCGAGACCGCCTACCTGGCTGGGCACTACGACACGGCGCTCACCGAATACCGCGCGCTGCACCGGATTACCGGCGACGACGACTACCTGCCGATCATCGCCGATTGCGAACGGGCCGTCGGCAAGCATCAGGCCGCGCTGCGAACCCTCCGGGAGGCACGAGACCTCAAGCTCAGCCTGCCCCAGCAGGTGGAAGTCATCCTCGTCGAGGCCGGCGTCCGCGACGACATGGGTCAGCGCGACGAAGCATCGCGGTTGCTCAAGGAAGCGATCAGTGGTGGCCGAGGTGGACGTCAGGGCCAGGCGCGGTTGCGTTTCGCCTACGCCGATCTGCTCGCCGAGCACGGCCGACCGGACGCCGCACTCGAATGGTTGACCTCAGCGCGCACCTACGACGAGAACAACGAGTTGGAGATCGACGATCGGATCGCCGAGTTGAAGGGCGAACCGGTCGCAGAAGCGCCGGACCTCGGCGAGTTCGAGGTGCTCGACGTCGAGGAGGTCGACGACGTCGACGATGAGCCCGCTGAGGCCGACGAGCCCGATGAGACCGACGATTCGCAGGAGTCCGTGGACGGATCTGAGGACGATGAGTCCGACGATGATGACTTTGGGGACGATGAGTCTGAGGACGATGACCAGTCCGATCACGATGAACCTGACGATCTGTTGGACGAGCAGACTCCGGAGCCGGACGAAGACGAGCAGCCGGAGGAAGACGAGCAGCCGGAGGAGCCGCACGACGCCGAGCCGGTAGACGACAAGACGAAAGACGATCTGGAGGAGCAGTGACCCGGTTCATCGATGCCTATGACGCCGCGATGTTCGATCTCGATGGGGTCGTATACCTCGGCCCGCGCGCGGTCGAGGGATCTCCGGAGAGTCTCGGAGAACTCCGCAGGCTTGGCGTGAAGGTCGGCTTTGTCACCAACAACGCCGGACGCAGCGCCGACGTGGTGGTGGACCATCTGAACGTCCTGGGCATCGAGTGCCATCGGGCCGATGTCGTCACCAGCCCGCAGGCCATCGCCCAGCTGATGCGCCGGGAGTTGCCGGAGGGAGCGAAGGTTCAGGTCTGCGGCGCTCAGGCTCTTACCGACGAGATCGCCGCGGCCGGTTTCACCGTGGTGACGGATTTCCGTGAGGAGCCGGCAGCGGTGGTTCAGGGCTATGACCCGGATCTGTCCTGGCCCAGTCTGGACAACGCCTGCTTCGCGATCCAGCGCGGGGCCCGCTGGTTCGGGACCAATACCGACATCAACCGGCCGACCGACCTGGGCCTGGTGCCCGGCGCCGGCGCGCAGATCGAGGCGCTGCGCACCGCAGTCGGAGACACCCCGATCACGGTCGCCGGGAAGCCCTACCCGCCGTTGCTGCAAGAGACCATCAACCGCATGCAGGCCCGCCGACCGGTTTTCGTCGGCGATCGGCTGGACACCGACATCGAGGGTGCCCACAATGTCGGCATCGACTCGTTCATGGTGTTTACCGGCGCGCATGGCAAGACAGACCTGGTCAACGCTATTCCTCAGCAGCATCCGACGGCCATCGGCTGGAATCTGCGGGGCCTGCTCGCGCCGCGGCGCGAAGCGTCCTGGCACGACGACGAGGTGCTCTGCCGTGGCGCGCGGGCATACGTCTACGGTGGGGTCGTCCGCCTCGACGGTCCGCTGATAACCGTTGACGAACAGCTGGACGCGCTGTGGGCGATCGTCCAACTCACCTGGCGGGACGGCTCCTTGGATGCCGCGGACGCCCTCGATGTGCTGGACCAGCTCCCGTGACCACCACCGGGTACGACCCACAGGACAGCCACGAACCGAACCCGGACGAGCCTCCGGTCACCGGCAACCGGATCATCGATTCGGCATTGGCTGCCCTTGCCGGCACGCAACAGCTGACGGTGACCGAGCAACTCCAACGGTTGGGCGCCGCGCACGAGACGCTGGCAGACGTGCTGGAAAGCTCCCGCAGCGCGGCGATACCGATGCCGAAGCCGCAGACGCGTCAACCGTGAATGACCGGCTCGACCAGACGCTGGTGACGACCGGCCGAGCCCGATCGCGCTCACAGGCGTCAGAGTTGATCAAGGGCGGTTCGGTGCGGGTCAACGGCCGGGTCGTCGTGCGGCCATCGCACCGTGTGAACGCCACCGACACCATCGAGTGCGCGATCGACCCGTGGGTTTCGCGTGCCGCACACAAACTCATCGGGGCTCTCGACTCCAGCGGGCTTCAGGTTCCTGCCCGGGTGCTCGACGCGGGTGCGTCCACCGGCGGCTTCACGCAAGTGCTGCTCAGCAGGAGAGCCCAATTGGTCTACGCGGTCGATGTGGGCCACGGTCAGCTGGCACCCGTGGTGCGGGCTGATCCGCGGGTACGGGTGCGGGAGGGCCTGAATCTGCGCGATCTCACGCTCGCCGATCTCGATGACGAGCCGGTCGACCTGGTCGTGGCAGACGTCTCCTTCATCTCGCTGCGAATGCTGCTGGAACCGCTGTTCGCCGTGCTCAGGCCGGACGGCCGGGCAATGCTCATGATCAAACCCCAGTTCGAGGTCGGTCGTGAACGCCTCGGAGCGGGGGGAGTGGTCCGCTCACCATCGGACCGCCGGCAGGCCATCGATGCGGTGGTCGAAGACGCCGCCGGACTCGGCTGGATCCCCCAGTGGCGTGCCGACAGTCAGTTGGCCGGTCCGGCCGGCAACCTGGAGCACTTCGTCTGCTTTCACGCGGTGCGCTCGGAAGACGAGGAACCGGACGACATCCGGCTTGGGTAGGCTTCGGAACGTGACGAACAGTTCGCAGCCTCAGCAACCCCGACGAGTGGGAATTCTGTTGCACCCGGCGCGTCCAGAAGCCATCGACGTAGCGGAGAAGTTCGTCCAGGGCACTATCGGTACCGGCATCACCTGCGTGGGCTTCGGCGATCGGATCGCCGAACTGCGCGAACGAGTCCGCGATGTGACGATCGAGCAGGGTGTCCTCGGCGATCCCGGGCCGCTCGAACTCATGGTCGTCTTCGGTGGCGACGGCACCATACTGTGGGCCGCCGAAGGCGTGGTGCCGCGCGGCGTGCCGCTGCTGGGCGTCAACCTCGGGCACGTCGGGTTCCTCGCAGAGCTGGAATCGCACGACGTTCACAAGCTGGTTCAGCAAGTGGTCGAACGCCACTACACCGTTGAAGAACGCCTCACCCTCGACGTCGAGGTGATCGACCCCGAAGGCCATCAGATCTGGTCGTCGTTCGCGGTCAACGAGGTCTCCCTCGAGAAGGCGGCTCGCGAGAAGATGCTCGATGTGCTGGTCGAGATCGATCATCTGCCCGTGTCGCGCTGGAGCTGCGACGGCATGCTGGTTTCCACTCCGACCGGCTCCACCGCCTATGCCTTCTCTCTCGGCGGTCCGGTCATCTGGCCCGATGTGCAGGCGTTCCAGGTCGTGCCCATGGCCGCACATGCGCTGTTCGCGCGTCCACTGGTACTCGATCCCAACTCGCTGGTTGATCTGACCTTGTCGGACCAGTATGTGACCCGGTCCGTCGTGTGGTGCGACGGCCGTCGTTCGGTCGACATCCTGCCCGGCACCCGCATCCATGTGGAGCGCGGCAGCCATCCACTGCGGGTTGCGCGGCTTCAGGAGCAGCCGTTCACCTCGCGCCTGGTGAAGAAGTTCGACCTCAACATCGACGGCTTCCGGAGCAAAGGGCGGCCCTAATGCTGGTCGAGTTACGCATCTCGAATCTCGGGGTGATCGCGGACGCGACCATTGAACCTACCGCGGGCATGACCGTCATCACCGGTGAAACCGGTGCCGGCAAGACGATGATCGTCAGCTCACTCGGCCTGCTGCTGGGCGAGCGGGCCGATGCCTCAGTGGTCCGGCGCGGCTCCCAGCGCGTCATCGTCGAGGGACGTTTCAACGATCTTTCCGCGGTGACGCCACTGCTGGACGACATCGGCGCCGAGACCGAAGCGGACGAGCTGCTGGTTTCCCGCCAGGTCAGCAAGCAGGGCCGCTCACGGGTCTTCGTCGGGGGTGTCCAGACCCCGATATCGAAGCTGGCCGAAGTGACCGGAGAACTCGCGACCATTCATGGTCAGTCCGAGCAGATCCGGCTGGGCGACCCGGATCGGCAGCGCGAGGTTCTCGACCATGCCGGTGGTCCCGAGCTGGCGGCGCTGCTCGACGACTACCGAGGGGCCTACCGCCGTCGCGACCAGCTGCGTACCGAGCGCGACGACCTGGTGCACCACGCTCAAGAACGCGCCCGCGAGGCCGATCTGCTGCAGTTCGGACTGGAAGAGATCTCGGCGGCCGATCCCCGGCCGGGGGAGGACGCCGAGCTGGCGGCCGAGGCGTCCAGGCTGCAGGCTGTGGACGACCTGAGGCTGCTCGCCGCCCGAGCCAGCCATGCGCTGTCCGGCTCCGATGAGGGAGACCTCGACGATCCCGGTGCGGTCGGCCTGGTCGGTATCGCCCGCCACGAACTCGCCGGCATCGCCAGGCTGGACGAGCAGGCCGGCGAGCTGGCCCTGGCCGCCCGGACGATCACCGGGCAGGTCAACGAATTGGCCGCCGGCGTCGCGTCCTATCTGGCCGACCTGGATGCCGACCCCGTGCGGCTCGAAGCGGTGACCTCACGGCGCGCGCAGCTGGCCGGGCTGACGCGCAAGTACGGCTCGACCATCGACGACGTGCTCGCCTGGGCCGCGGACGCAGCGATGCGGCTGTCCAACCTGAGTCGCGGGGACCAGCGGCTGAGCGAACTGGATGCGCTGATCGCCGAGCTCGATGCCACACTGCTGAGACTCGGCGGGCACATCACCGAGCTGCGCGAGCAGGCCGCCGCACGGCTGGCTGCGGCCGTGCAGGACGAGCTGGCGGCGTTGGCCATGCCGCACGCCCGGCTGCGCTTCGACCTACAGCCGCTGCCGCAGCCGGGTCCCCACGGGCTGGAACATGTACACCTGCTGTTCGCGGCGAACCCCGGCGCCACCCCCGGACCGCTGGCGAAGGTCGCCTCGGGCGGCGAACTGTCCCGCGTCCGGTTGGGTCTGGAAGTGGTGCTCGCCGCCGGAGATCCCGGCCACATCTTCGTCTTCGACGAGGTGGACGCCGGAATCGGCGGCAGCGTGGCCATCGAGGTCGGCCGCCGGCTGGCCCGGCTCGCCGAGTACTCGCAGGTGATCGTCGTGACGCATCTGGCTCAGGTGGCGGCATTCGCGTCCGCCCACTGGGTGGTCTCGAAATCCAGTGACGGTCAGGTCACCACCAGCGATCTGACGCTGGTGACCGGGGCGCAGCGCGAGGCCGAGCTGGCCCGCATGATGGGTGGCCTGGACGACAGCAGCTCGGGGCTGGCGCATGCCCGCGATCTGCTCGAACTCGCGCACAGGCCGTGACCTCCCGACCCGCATTTCGGCTTGTCAGCCCCATGGCATGGGGATTCGGTCAGTGTCGCGCGCCCAATTGACGTAGACCCCGGTCTATTGGGGGCTGCTTTCAGTGCTCCGTTCACGTTACGTTCATCTTGGCCACGATGGCGAGGCGGAGAGGAGCGACGATGAACCGAGCAGTCAGCATTCTGCTGCAGCTGGAGTCGGCGGATTCCGTCGCCAAGGATGCTCTGGCGATGCGTTGCGGCGTCGCAGCCCGCACCATCAGCACCGATGTCGCTCAACTCAACAACAGCCTCGGCACCGCCGCCTCGATCCGGTTCAGCGATGGACGCTACCGTCTGCTGATCGTCGACGCCGATGCGTATCGCCGGGTCCGTGACCGGCTAACGATCGTGCAGGAGTCGTTCAACGACCCGCAATGGCGCGCGGCCTATATCCTCGCCCGGCTGCTGCACAGCCTGAGGCCGGTGCGCATCGAGGACCTCGCGCTAGACATGCGGCTCGGCCGCACCAGCGTGGTCGCGGACATCGCCCAGGTCCGGATGCTGCTGGCACCGTACGGCGTGAGGATCGAGGGCAGAACCCGCGTGGGCCTGACGCTCGCGGGTCCTGAGCTGGGCATTCGGCTGGCAATCCTCGACCACGCCTACGCAGCCGCCTACCGTGGCTATCCGCTGGGCGGTGAGCTCCAAGGCGCTGTCGAACAGGTGCTTGAGGAGCACGGACTGACTGCAGCCAATCGCGAGGTCATGCGGGATTGGCTGACGGTCGTGCTTGATCGCTACCTGAACAACCAGCCGCTCGGAACTCTCCCGGCCTTCTACGCCGATCTGGCAGATTCTCCCGCTCACGACCTGGCCCGGGCCTTGACTGCGGCCGTCGAGCCGTTGCTGAATGAACGGCTGCCCGACGAGGAGGTGCTGTTCTTGGCGCTGCCCGCTGCTGGGATGCGGATGACTGGCTCGGAGGGCCCCGGCGGCACCTGGCGCTCGGCCGAGCTGGCCGGTGCCCTCGTGGAACGGATCCTCGACCGGGTGGCCAATGAGATGGACGTGCGACTCGCGACCGCCGAGCTCGTCCGCGAGTTCACCCAGCACGTCACGTTCCTTGTGAACAGGCTGCGCTACTCGCTGCATCTGGCCACCGACGCACAGCCCGGGCGGCTGGAGGAGGAATACCCACTGGCTCACCGGATGGCGACGATCGCCGCCGAAGAGATCCAGCAGGAGACCGGGCTGGTCGTCGAAGCGGGCGAGTTGTCGCTGCTCACCACCTACTTCCAGGTCTTCCTGGTCGACTATGCCGCGCGGCAACAGCATGAGATGTCGGTGACCATCGTCTCGGGGCACGGCCCGGCCACCGCGCGCCTGGTTCGGTCCCACCTTGCGACGCTGCTCCCCGCCGGTACGCGCTACACGATCGTCCCCGACTGCGCACCCGGTGACCTGGATGCCAGCGACCTGGTCGTCACCACCCCCGGCGCCCGGGTATCGACCAACCGTCCCACACTCGAGCTGTCGGAGCTGTTCGACCGGCAGGCAGTGACTCGCCGGCTGAACGCGCTGCGGATACCCACCCTCGGCCCGCTCGCCCCGGCAGCGGCAGGCTCCCTGCTGGTGTCCCTGATCGACGAGAACCGGTTCGTCCGCCTCCCCACCGACGCCGGTTACCCGGAGGCGACCCAGCTGCTCATCGACGCGCTGCGGAAGGCCGGCCTGGTCGGCGAGGGGTTCGAGGCGGCCATTGCCGCCCGCGAGGCGCGGGCCACCATGCAACTAGACGACCGGCTCGCCTTTCCCCACGCCACCGATCCCACGCTGGTCACCCCGGTGTGCGCGCTCGGCGTGGTGCCGCGAGCCGACTCCGAGGCCGGCATCCGCGTGGTGTTCCTGATGGCCGTCCCGCAGAAGGTCGCCTACGACGACACCGTTCTCATCCGTGTCTACGACGAGATCATCCGGCTCGGCGGGAACGCCGCCGCGGTGGCGAAGATCTCCCGCCTGACCAGTTACGAGCAGTTCTTCTACTTCATGGAGAACCTGCAGTCCAACCCGACCACCTGAGGAGAAGCAGTGTTCTGGACCGTCCTGATCGCGTTCGCGGTCGTCTACCTCACCCAGACGTTCTTGGCGCTGAGGCAGTCGAAGAACTTCGCCGCCACGTTCACGAGCCTGCGCCGTCGCGGCCGGGTCGCGCTCGGCAAGAAGCAGGGCCTGCTCTCCGCGGGTGCGCTGGTGCTGTTCCTGCTCGACGACGACGGACGCATCGTCGAGGGCCACAAGCTCTCGGGGGTCACCGTGCTGTCTCGGTTCCGCGTCTTCGATGCCTTCGACGGCTGCGAACTCGCCGAACTCACACCCGAAACCGACCGGCGCTTCAATAGGCCGGTGCGCGCGGCGGTGGCCAATGCCCGCGACAACTACCGCACCGTGCTGGCCGGTAAGAAACCGCTGGATCCGCCCGGCCCGCTCGCCCAGATCAGCCTCGCTGCCGGCCGACTTGTTCGGCGCCGTCCGGTGGCCACGGCCTGACCTGTCCGTAACCCCATAAGCCCCACCACCCACTACATCTACGAAGGAATGATCATGGATATACTCGTGCGCGCCGCCGAGTGGTTCGTCGGCCTATTCCAGGCCGGAGCCGATGTCTTCATCAGCTGGATGGGCAGCATCGTGCCTCTCGTCCTCATGCTGTTGATCGCAATGAACTCACTGATTCAACTGGTCGGCGAGAACCGGGTCAACCGCTTCGCCGGCAAGGCGTCCCACAACCCGGTGAGCCGTTACATGCTGCTTCCGTTCATCGGAGCGTTCATGCTGGCCAACCCGATGGTGCACTCGCTGGGGCGGTTCATGCCCGAGCGCTACAAGCCCAGCTATTTCGCCAGCGCCGCGCAGTTCTGCCACACCAGCAACGGCGTCTTCCCGCACATCAACCCGGCCGAATTGTTCATCTGGCTCGGCATCGCCCAGGGCGTCATGACGCTCGGCCTGAGCACCGGGCCACTGGCCATCCGGTATCTGCTGGTCGGCCTCGTCATGAACTTCGTCTCCGGCTGGGTGACCGACTTCACCACCGCCTACGTCAGCAAGCAGCAGGGTGTCGAACTCAGCCTCGAACCCCACATGGAAGGGTGACGCTCCACATGTCCAACTACCACACCATTGTCATTGAGCGCGGCGGCGGCGGCTTCGGAGGACCCCTGACACTGACTCCCACCGAGCAGCGAAACAAGGTCGTCTACATCGTCGGCGGCGGCATGAAGCCGGAGGTCGTCGACCGGATCTGCGAACTGTCCGGCGCCGAAGCCGTCAACGGATTCAAGACGTCGGTACCCGACGACGAGATCTTCGTCGCGGTCATCGACTGCGGCGGGACGCTTCGCTGCGGCCTGTACCCGAAGAAGGGCATCTCCACAGTCAACGTGATGCCCACCGGCAAGACCGGTCCTCTTGCCCAGTTCATCACCGAGGAGCTCTACGTCTCCGCGGTCGGTCCCGAGCAGGTGCGTCTTGCCGATGAGGCGGAGGCCCTGGTCTCCGTCGGCGCCGCGAGCGCCACCGCTTCCGAAGGTGCCCAGGGCACCGGCGGTTCCGACGGCGGACCTGCCTTCACCGTCAAGGGTGATTGGAGCACCGACAAGAAGATCTCGCAGACCATTGCCGAGAAGAAGAAGAAGTCCCTGCTCGAGAAGATCGGCCTGGGCGCAGGCCGGGTCGTGTCGATCTTCTACCAGGCCGCCCGCGACGCCGTGCAGACCATGCTCGGCACGGTCATCCCCTTCATGGGCTTCGTCGCGATGCTGATCGGCATCATCAACGCCTCGGGCTTCGGCAACTGGTTCTCCAGCCTGCTCACCCCGCTGGCAGGCACCGGCTGGGGACTGATGGCTCTCGGCTTCATCGCCTCCCTGCCATTCCTGTCGCCGCTGCTGGGGCCGGGCGCCGTCATCGGCCAGATCATCGGGACCCTCATCGGTGTCGAGATCGGCAAGGGCAACATCCCGCCGAGCCTCGCGCTCCCGGCGCTGTTCGCCATCAATACCCAAAATGCCGCCGACTTCATCCCTGTCGGACTGGGTCTGGCGGAGGCCCGACCGGAGACCGTCGAGGTGGGCGTGCCGTCTGTGCTCTACTCGCGATTCCTTAACGGCGTCCCGCGTGTTGCAGTGGCCTGGCTTGCCAGTATCGGCCTTTACTCGTCCTAGACACGACACGAAAGGAAGTCAGTCATCATGACCGAGATCTATCGCACCACCGTTACCGAGGTCGGGCCCGAGGCCAGCTCCTTCATCGCCCAGGGCATGCTCGTCACCTTCGGCGAGGAGGCTCCCGACGCGCTGCGTGAGTTCTGCTTCCTCGTCGACGCATCGGCCCGCACTACCGCGGATCTTCAGGCGGGTCAGGTGCTGGTGCTGGACGGCGAGCAGTACCCGATCACCGCCGTCGGCTCGGTGGCCCGCCAGAACCTGGACAACCTGGGTCACGTCACGGTCATCGTCGACGGCCAGAAATCGGCCTATATGCACGGGGCCATTCATGTCGAGGGCGAGGAAGTGCCACGCCTCGAGGTGGGCAGCACGTTCGTGATCGAGCAGTTGTGATCCGACGAGACGTCGTCGTGGGCCACCCCGAGGGCGTGCACGCCCTGGTGGCCCACAACCTAGCCGAACTCGCCGGTCGCTACTCCAGCAGCATCTTCCTGCGCTCCGCGGATCGCAGCGCGAGCGTAGCGCACGTCGTGAACGTGCTCGCGCTCGGGCTCGAGCAAGGAGATCAGGTTCTCGTCTGGGCGGATGGCCTCGACGAGCAGGAGGCGCTGGAGGCCGTGATTCACGCCTTGTCCGAACCTCGATGAGCCCAGAACGACCCATCCCCACCACCCCGATCATCGATCGAAGGAGAAACCATGAAGAAGGAATCCATCGCCGAAGGCCTGACACACGCGAGCGACACCCGAGTCATCGAAGTGGGACGAGGCATCCTGCCGCGCTCCGGTGAGATCCTCGCCCAGTCACTCGTCCAGGCCGAGCGGCCGCTGCTCATCGTGGCCGATGAGCGCACCTGGACGGCCGCCGGGAAGGCCGTCGCAGAGTCCATCGCGCAGGCGGGTCTGCTGCAGGCCGAGCCGCTGATCTTCCCCGGCACCCCGACGCTGTATGCCGCCTACGAGCACGCCGAAGAGGTCCGCGAACGCCTGCGCGAGACGGACGCACTGGGTGTCGCGGTCGGCTCCGGGACGCTCAACGATCTGGTCAAACTGGCCTCCGGGGAACTCGGCCAGCCATACGCGGTCGTCGGGACAGCGGCATCCATGGACGGATACTCCGGTTTCGGTGCACCGATGAGTCAGGGCGGCATCAAGATCACCATGCCGTGCCCCGCCCCGGCCGTCGTGATCTTCGACCTCGACGTCGCGGCTGCGGCGCCGAAGGCCATGGTGGCATCCGGCTACGGCGATCTCGCCGCCAAGATCCCCGCCGGCGCCGACTGGATCCTGTCGGACGCGATCGGGCTCGACCCCATCGACCCGCTCGCCTGGAACCTGGTGCAGGGCGGTGTCTCCGAGGCGCTGTCGCGGCCCGAGGCCCTGGCTGCCGGAGACCCCGATGCCTATGAGGGCCTGGTCAAGGGCCTGCTGCTGTCCGGCTTGGCCATGCAGGTCTACAAGGGCACGCGGCCGGCTTCCGGCGCCGAGCACTATTTCAGCCACCTGTGGGAACTCGATCATCTCGGCGCCGAGCTCGACCCACCGCTGTCGCACGGTTTCAAGGTCGCGATCGGCACCTTGGCGATGACTGCCTTCTACGAGCGGTTCTTGCAGCGCGACCTGGCATCCATCGATGTGGACGCCGTCGTCGCCGCCTGGCCGACCTGGGATGAACTCGAGGCGGACATCCGCTCGAAGCTCACCGGTGCGCTGGCCGAGAAGGGCGTGCGGGAGACCCGCGAGAAGTACGTGGACGCCGACGGGCTACGCGTCCGCGTCCAGACGCTGGTGGACGACTGGCCGTCCCTGCGGCCCCGGCTGGAGGCCCAACTGGTGCCGGCAGCTACTCTGCAGCGCTCGCTGGCTGCGGCGGGCACCCCGACTCATCCCGAGCAGATCGGCCTGACGCTCGCCGATCTGAAGGCCACCTTTCCGCGCGCCATGTACTACCGCTCGCGCTACACCGTGCTCGATGTGAGCCGCGAGATCGGATGGTTCGCAGAACTGGTCGACGAGGTGTTCGCTCCCGGTGGCCTGTGGACCTGAGCAGACCGTGACAGCTGAGCAGACCGTGACAGCTGAGCAGACAGCGACACCTGAGCAGACAGCGACAATCGACGAGCGAGGAGAAACGATGCGTCCCGAACGCCTCTACAGCGCCTACGTGTTCGACATGGATGGCACCATCTACCTGGGCGATGACGTCCTGCCCGGCGTCCACGAGGGGTTACGGGTTTTGCGCGAACGGGACATCCCAGTGCGGTTCTTGTCGAACAATCCCACCAAGGACCCGGAACTGTACGCCGCGAAACTCAGCCGGCTCGGCTTGCCCACCCCTGTGGACGACATCGCCAACACCGTGGTCACCACGGTTCGCTGGCTGCTGGCACACCATCCTCATGCCGTGGTGTTCCCGATCGCCGAGCAGCCACTCATCCGAGCCATGACGAAGGCCGGCATCCGGCTCAGCGACGATCCCGAACAGATCGACATCGTGGTGGCGTCCTACGACCGGACGTTCGACTACCGCAAACTCCAGATCGCGTTCGACGCCCTCTGGTTCTACAAGCGGGCATTCCTGGTGCAGACCAATCCGGACCGCTACTGCCCCTTCCCGGGCGGACGCGGCGAACCGGATTGCGCGGCGATCACCGCTGCGATCGAGGCCTGCACCGGCGTGCAGTGCTCGATCAATCTGGGCAAGCCAGGAGCCATCATGATCGACGAGGCGATCGCCGGGCTGGACGTCGACCCCAGGGACGTCCTCATGGTCGGCGATCGGCTCGGCACCGACATCGCGATGGGCCGGGCTGCCGGCATGGCCTCGGCATTGGTCCTCACTGGCGACAGCACCCGCGAGGATGTCGCGGAGGCTGCTCCCGATCAAAGGCCGGACTATCTCGTGGAGACGATCGATCAGTTGATTCCCCATCGGATCTGGCAACTCGGCTCCCAATCCTCACGTCTGTAAGGCGCCAGATCCCCAAAGGCCGCTCTCACCTCCCAACATCATGCGCTCGGCGGGCGACATCGAAACGGGGAGTCAGCTTTCGCCTGTCAGGCGCGTGCCGTGGTCACTCGGCCGGGTGGGCGACACCAACCTGTGCAGGGGCTGTACCCCCCCATGAGATCGTCCTGTGTGTGAATGCTAGGCTCGCTTTTGCCGGGAGCCCCGGTGCTTTCACCGGCGAAGCATCACCCCTAACATCCCAGACAGAAAGAAATCCTATGCGCGACCATGGCACTAATGATTGCAGAAATCCCTTACCCTCCGGGTCCACCCCTCGGCGCAGGCCTTTGATCATTGGCCTGATAGCGATGATGATCGCGACGATATTTCCCGTCGCCTCGAGCGTGCCGGCCATGGCCGCACCCGCCGACTTCACATCGTCGGCATCGGCATCGCCCTCCGCGGTGGACGTGCCGGTCAGTTTTGTCGATGTGCCCGAGGGTATGCAGTTCTATTACGACATTATGTGGCTGACGGACAGTGGTCTGAGCACGGGATGGCAGATGCCGGACGATACCCGTGAGTTCCGCCCGCTGCAGCCCATTGCTCGCGATGCGATGGCCGCATTCTTGTATCGATTGGCGGGCTCCCCGGAGTTCACGGCCCCTGAGGTGTCGTCGTTCACGGATGTGCCATCTGCGAGCCAGTTCTATACGGAAATCTCGTGGCTGGAGTCTACGGGTATCAGTACTGGCTGGGATATTGGTGATGGCACATTCGAGTTTCGCCCGTTGGACAGCATTTCTCGTGATGCGATGGCTGCGTTCTTGTACCGGTTTGCGGACAAGGTTCTGGGTGAGGATGTCGCCAGCTTTGTAGCGCCCGCGGTTTCGCCGTTTGTTGACGTGCCGACAGATAGCGAGTTTTTCTTGCAGATCTCGTGGTTGAGCGCTGAGGAGATCAGTACTGGTTGGGATCTGGGTGATGGCACCGCCGAGTTCCGTGATCTGGATGCGATAAATCGTGATGCGATGGCCGCGTTCATCTACCGACTGGACAATCGCGACTCGTCACCGGCGGCCCCGCTTGTAGTGTCGGACGGCGGCATCACGGCGGTGTGGACAGCCAATTTCGGGCAGTCGCAGGCCGGGCGTCCGATCGTCTTGCAGAAACAGACCGTCGTGACGACCATGACCAGCGAGGTCACCTCGCCGGAGTGGGTGGGTGTCGCTTCGACAACCCTCGACGAAGCAGGTCGTGCCAGGCTCACCGTCGAGGATACCCCGGGAATCTCTCACGACTATCGAGCGGTGGTAAGCCCTGATACCGAAGAACAACTGGTCACCGATGTCGTGTCACATGCGGCGCCCCATCGGGTGATGAACTCTGCGACCGGACTGGCGACGGTTTACATCGACACGAACGAAGCCGATACGGTCTCGAGCAAGGACCGCTATTGGGAAGCGCGAATGACCATTACTCCCGCGGCAGCGGCCGCGGGAACCACCGATACTCCGTGCGGAGGATCCGATGATCTGTTGATAAAGATCGCCGGTCGCGGCAGTTACACCTGGGGTCTCGATAAGAAGCCATACAAGATCGGGCTCGACAAGAAGGCCAACCTGTGCGGCATGGGTTCCGGTAAGAAGTGGGCATTGGTGGCGAATCACTATGATCGTTCGCTGCTTCGCAATACGGTCGCGCTGGGGTTGGGGCAGCAGTTCGACGGCCTCGCTTTCACTCCCGATGCGGTGCCGGTCGACGTGATCGTCAACGGCGAGTATCTGGGATCGTATATCCTCGCGGAACGGGTCAACATCGGCGGCGGACGTGTGGCCGATGGGGACAATGAGCTCAAGGACAATCAAGGTGGTGTCAACGATCAGGCGCCGGAGGTGACCGGAACCTACCTGCTTGAATGGGATTTCCGTGCTGGTGGCGATCACAACATCGAGGTCGGCGACTCCGGCACGGTTGCGATCGCGGAGCCCGAGGACGAAGATGACGGTTCCGGCATCACACAAGCGCAGATCAGCTACATCGACGCCTACCTGAATGCGGCCGACCAGGCCATCTTCAGTAGTGATTTCGATGATCCGGTAACCGGTTGGCGGCACTACATCGATGAGGATTCGCTGGTTGACTGGTACATCGTCCAGGAATTGACCAAGAACCTGGACGCGAATCTCTACACCAGTTGCTATATGTACAAGACTCGCGATACCGCGGATGCTGACGGCAAACTGTACTTCGGTCCCATCTGGGACTTCGACACCTCGATGGGTGCGGCGCAGTATCCGGCCGGGCAAGGAGATGCCACTGGCTGGTATTTGCGTGAGCAGAACGACGAGATCGAGGCGAAGATGGCAGCCGAGACCTGGATCAACCGGCTTTTCGAGGATCCGCAGTTCGTGGCTCAGGTAGAGGCCCGCTGGAAGCAGGTTTATCCCATTCTGACCAGCAGCGATGCATTCGTTCAGCATCAGAGCGAGCTGATCGCGACATCGTCCGAGGTGAACTTCGAACGGTGGGATATCAACGAGCGTCTGGAGGATGTGCAGGTGATCCAGGGCAGCTGGGAAGGTGAGGTCAGCTACCTGCGTGGCTGGCTGTCTGCCCGGATCGAGTGGATGAACGGCCAACTCGGGTAGCCGACGACCTCGGTGAAACCAGGAACTGGCGAGGGCAACCTGCCACGGACGCCGCGTGGTAGGTTGCCCTCGGTATGTCGATGAAGGAGTGAAATGGTGGTTGCCTCCGATGGTTTCCCTCCGTTCGGTCCCGGGCGTCACTTGCTGAGCGTTCAGCAGTTCGACCGGACGTCGTTGCAGCAGTTGTTTGATCTGGCAGATCTGGTGCGCCCCATTGCTGAGCGCCGCGCCGTGTGCACCGTGCTGGATGGAGCCATTCTTGGCAGCCTGTTCTTCGAACCGAGCACTCGGACCCGGCTGAGTTTCGAGTCGGCGTTCTTGCGGCTGGGCGGCGAGGTGACGACGACGACCGGCTTCACCTTCTCGTCCATGGCCAAGGGCGAATCGATCGCCGACACCTCGCGGGTGGTCTCCGGATACTCCGATGTCCTGGTGGTGCGTCATCCCGACGAAGGCTCGGTCGCCGAGTTCGCGGCGGCGTCGGTGGTGCCGGTGGTCAACGCCGGCGATGGCACCGGCGAGCACCCGAGCCAGGCACTGCTCGACTTCTACACCCTCGAGTCAGAACTGCATCGCCGCGGCAAGCCGGTGGACGGCTGCACGATCGCGATCGTCGGTGATCTCAAGTACGGCCGCACGGTGCACTCGCTGATGAAGCTGCTCTCACTGGCCGACAACATCACCTTCAAGATGTTCAGCCCGCCCAGCCTCGAACTGCCGGTCGAGGTGGAGAAATACGCCCGCGAGCGCGGGCACCGGGTGATCGACTGCGATGCTGTGCCCGAGGCGCTGGTCGGTGCCGACGTGGTGTACGCCACCCGCGTTCAGCGCGAGCGGATGACCGAGGAGGTGCTGGTCACGGCGAACGTGTCCGGCAACCTGCTGAACAAGCGACTGCTGGCCGAGGCAGACGCCAGCGACATCATCATCATGCACCCGCTGCCGAGAGACTCCCGGATGGACTCGTTCGATCTGTCCAGCGACGTGGACGATCTGCCCGGCCTGTCGATCTTCCGCCAGACCGACAACGGTGTGCTGATCCGGATGGCGATCTTCCTCACCACACTCGGCTGCTCGGCGGACGCGGTGAAGGCGACCATCAAGCAGCGCCCCTGGGACGCCACCCTGCGCTGGAACTGAGTTCCGCCGAGGGAGCGGGCAGTCAGCGGTTGGCCTTGGTGATGGCCTCCCACAGGCCGCTCAGATAGCTGGTTCCGAGCGCCCGGTCGTACAGGCCGTAGCCCGGGCGTCCGTGTTCACCCCAGATGTCGCGGCCATGGTCGGAGCGCGCATAACCATCAAATCCGGCCTGGTAGAACGCGAGCATGATCTCGTACATGTCGAGCGATCCGTAGGCCGACGGGTGAGCGGATTCGTGGAAGTCGACATCAGAGGTGAACTTGATGTTGCGGATCTGCGCGAAGGGAACCTTGTCGCGCCCGGCGAACTCGCGGATCAGGGCGGGCACGTCGTTGGCACGATTCTCGCCCAGCGATCCGGTGCACAACGTGAAGCCGTTGTAAGGGGAGTCGTAGAACGACTCGATGCGGCGCAGGTCCTGGGCGTCGGTCGCGATGCGGGGTAGACCGAACAGCGCCTTGGGCGGATCATCGGGATGCATCGCCATCTTGACGTCGTACTGCTCGCAGGTGGGCATGATCGCCTGGATGAAGTACTTGAAGTTCTCCGCGAGTCCCTCGGCTCCCAGTGGGGCATAGGCCTCGAGCAACTCCTGCAGATGGACGAGTCGTTCGGGCTCCCAACCCGGCAGCTTATGACCGCCGGTGTTGTTGGCGTTCATCCGCTCCATGGTCTCTTGCGCGGTGCCTTGCACCAGCGCGTCCTGGTAGGCCATCGTGTAGGACCCGTCGGGCAGCCGGTGGCGCAACTGTGTGCGCACCCAGTCGAAGACCGGCATGAAGTTGTAGCAGATCACCTTGATGCCGACGGCCGACAGGTTCTTGATGGTGGCGATGTAGTTGTCAATGGCCCAGTCGCGCTTGGGACCGCCGATCTTGATGTCGTCGTGGATGTTGACGCTCTCGACCAACTCGAACTTCAGACCGACGCCCTCGATCTGGTCGCGCAGCGCGATGATCTTGTCCATCGGCCAGACCTCGCCCACCGGGACATCGAACAGGGCACCGATCACATGAGTGACGTTGGGCACCTGACGGATGTACTCGAGGGGGATGGGGTCGTCTTGCGCGCCGAACCAGCGCATTCCGAATTTCACCTGGGCTCCTTCATCTTGTTCGCTACTCGCATTGCGGATGGGAGGCCCTCTCGAATCGAAGGGCCCCCCATCCGGAAGTCGTTTGTCAGATTAGCCGGGCAACTTACTATGCAGGGTTGTCCTGGTTGGCTTGCTGGGTTGCCTCGTAGTACTTGGCCCGAAGGTCATTTGCGCCCATGTACTCCTCGACCATCGGGGCTACCCGAGCCTTGAAAGCAGCCGTATCGACGTCGTCGTTGAACTGCGCGCCGAGCGCCTTGCTGCGTTCGATCGATTCGTTGACGTAGGGAACGAAGTCGTCACTTGCCTTCTGAGTGATGTCAGGAATGATCGCTAGCAGAGCGTCGCGGTCCGTCTCGTCCATCTTGTCGAGCGTCTGTGTGCTCATCAACAGGAAGTCCGGAATCATCAGGTGCCTCGTATAGGAGTAGTACTTGGCGACCTCATCATGCTTCATCGCGTTGTACGACGGTTCGTTGTTTTCGGCACCGTCAAGAACTCCGGTCTGCAAGGCGGAATAGACCTCGCCGAAGCTCATCGGTGAGGGAATCCCGCCGAGGAGCTGCAGCATGCGAACCTGCGAATCGGACTGCTGGACCCGGATCTTGAGACCTTTGAGGTCATCAGGGGTCCTGATCGGCCGGATCGCGTTGTAGATGCTGCGTTGGCCGGCGTTGGCGCCGCCGAGCACGGTGATCGATTTGGAGTCTTCCAAAGAGGTGAACAGTTCGGTGTTGAGTTCGTTGTCATTGAGGACTGCGAGCTGAGCTTCGCGGGAATCGAATACGAACGGCAGGTTGTAGACGACGAAGTCCTGGTTGAGGCTTTCCACATTTGCTCCGCCGATCCAGGCGAAGTCGACGGTGCCGTTCGACAGATTCTGGATTACTTCGGCGCTGGTGCCCAGCGTTTCGTTTCCGTAGACCTGCACGGAGTAGCGGCCATCGGTGGCCTCTTCGAGTCTCTTGCCCAATTCGAGGCCGGCCTGATACTGGGGGTGTTCCTGAGGCTGGCTGACAGCCAACTTGAAAACGACCTGTTCTGCCTTGCCCCCGCTTTCACCACCACTCCCGCAGGCTGCCAGACTCAACGAGATCAAACCGACAATTGCGGATGCTGCGAGCTTTGACTGTTTCATAGGGGAGAACTCCTCCTTCTGATGGACGATGTTGTCTTCAGGAGCCCTATCTCTCTGCTGCCGAGAAATGAGGACCGGTGTGCGGCCATCGCAACGGCTTTGTCGCCGTGGCCTTTCGGACGCTCTTGCCTTCTTGCTGGTTGGGATGCTGTGACCAGCTTCACCCCATACAGAGATGTTAGCACTGATATATTAGAACTGTCGAACCGGCGTCAGCTGAAGCCACGACGAAAACCGGTATCGAGACCGAACCGTTACACTGACCCCATGGGTGAACTGCGGGGGAGTATCCGACAGCGCGTCTACGACGAGCTGCGGGAGCGCATCGTCACGTTGCAGTACCCGCCCCGCTCGCCGATCTCGGAGAAGGACCTCGCCGCAGAACTCGGCGTGTCACGCACGCCGGTGCGGGAGAGCCTGCTGATGCTCCGCGAGGAGGGACTCGTTCAGGTCTTTCCGCAGATGGGGACTTTCGTCTCTCACGTGGACATCGATCGGGTGAGGCTTGCGCAGTTCGTGCGTGAGGCGATCGAATGCACAGCGCTCGCCGGGTTCGTCCGCAGCGAATCGTCCCGGGCCCACCTCGAGGCCCTGCACGACAATCTCGACGCCCAACGCGCCGTCGCTGCCGCCGGAGCTGATCTTGCGGAGTTCTTCACGCTGGACCAGGCCTTTCACCTCGAACTACTCAAGCTGAGCGGACGGGAATCGGCTTGGCCCATCGTGGCCTCGGAAAGAGCCCATCTCGACCGGGCGCGTCGCTTCGGCCTGGTCATTCATCCCGTGCCAGCTCTCATCGACCAGCACCAACGGGTCGTGGACGGCATAGAGGCGGATGATCTCGACGCGGCCGTGACCGTGCTGCGCGAGCATCTACGTGAAATCCTCATCGACCTCGCCAAAGTCCAGCAACAAAGCCCCGAGATCTTCGACTCGATGCCGTTGCGGCCGGTGCGGCGTCTGGTCACCACACTCGAACCGGGCTGAGTTCGTCCGGGCCGCTAGTCTTCGCAGGAGAGACAGCACTTTCCGGACGGAGGAGATTCGCCGTGAAACCCGTGGCTACGCAACTGCGCACCCCCTGGGCCGATGAAGCGCTGAACGCCGACAGCCCATTGGCGCAGTACCCGCGTCCCCAACGCGAGCGCGACGAATGGCTGTGTCTCAACGGCACCTGGGACTATGCGATCCGTCCGTCGTCGTCGGCCAGGCTCGTGAACGAATACCCACCCGACAGCTACGACGGACGGATCCGCGTTCCGTTCGCCCTCGAGACCGTCGCCTCGGGCGTGACCCGTGAGCTCCTGCCGGATGAGACCCTGTTCTATCGCCGATTCGTCGAGCTGCCGCCGGCCTGGCGGGCACGCCGCGTAGCGCTGAACTTCGAGGCGGTGGACTACCTGGCCGCGGTCTGGGTGAACGGCCAACTCGTCGGCGATCACCGCGGTGGCTATCTGCCCTTCAGCGTCGAACTCCCCAAGGCGGAGCGGCTGGAGATCGTGGTCGGGGTTCGTGACCCGGGTCCGGCCGGTCGCCAGCAGTACGGCAAACAATCCGAGAAGGCTCCGAAAGACATCTGGTACACCCCGACCAGCGGCATCTGGCAGACGGTATGGGCTGAGCCCGTGCCAGCCAATGCCATCACCTCGGTCGTCGCCACCAGCTACGCCGATCTCAACGGGTTCACGATCATCGCTGACACCGAACAGCATTGCCGGATCGCTGTTCGAGTCGAATGCCCGGACGGGTCCGAGATCACCGTGGCCGGAAAGCCCGGTGAGCCGATCGAAGTGGCGCCCCCATACATCCGACCTTGGACGCCCGACGACCCCTACCTCTACCGACTCGAGGTCAGCAATGGCACCGACCGGGTCATTTCCTGGGCGGGGCTCCGGACCGTCGCCATCGGACGCATTCCGGGCGCCCGGCGATTCGAGCGTCCGGCGATCCTGCTCAACGGCAAGCCGCTGTTCGTCAACGCGGTGCTCGATCAGGGCTACTGGCCCGAATCCGGCATGACCGCACCATCGGATGAGGCGCTGATCTTCGATCTGCAACAGCTGAAGGACCTGGGCTACAACGGGGTCCGCAAGCACATCAAGGTCGAATCGCGGCGCTTCTACCATCACGCCGACCGGCTGGGCATGCTGGTCCTTCAAGACGTGGTGAACGGCGGACGCCCGAGGGTGGGCATTCCGCGATCGCGCATCGTGATGGCGTTGGATTGGCAGACCCGCGACAAGACCCGTCGCGGGCTGGCCGCCGCCGGCCGGGATTCTCAGCAGAACCGCTACGAGTTCGAAGCCGATATGGCCGCCATGATCAAGCTGCTGCGTGGCCACCCGAGCATCGTCATGTGGGTCATCTTCAACGAGGGCTGGGGCCAGTACCACACCGCCCGCCTGGAACGGCGGGTCCGCAGACTGGATCCGACCCGGCTGATCGATCCTGCGTCCGGTTGGTTCGACCAGCGCGGCGGCGATTTCCGCAGCCGGCATCGTTACGTGCTGAAACTGCAGCGCCCCCCGCGCAGAGACCGGCGTCCGTTCTTCCTCTCGGAGTTCGGCGGCTTCAGCCTCGCCACCGAGGGCCATCAGTGGGAAGGCGACGGGAAGTTCGGCTACCGCTTCTGCGCCGACTCAGCGAGCCTGGGCAAGGCGCTCGCCAAGCTCTACCGCGAGCAGTTGATACCGCTGGTCAGGCATGGCCTGCGGGCATGTGTCTACACACAGTTGAGCGACGTGGAGATCGAGGCCAACGGCCTGTTCAGCTACGACCGGCAGGTACTCAAACCGGACGCCGACCTGCTGCGATCCCTCAACGCGGAGCTGGATGCGGCGTTCGATGCCGCACTCACGCGCAGAAAGTAGCCGGCGTCGGTGAGCCGGGCTCGCTAGCGCGGCTTACGCCAGGCCCAGCCATTCCTTCCAGGCAGGCAGTTCGCGCTTGATCTGCGCCTGCCCATCGGCATAGCTGCGCGCCAGCTTGGCGACATTTCTCTCCGAGTTGCTCACGGTGTATCCGTCGGGGAAGAAGACCATCGCGTCTCCGCTGCGCTCCAGTTCCAGCAGTTCGGCCCGGGTGCGGTTGTAGTTGTCGGGCCGAGCCATCAACGCGTCCACAACCGCCGGATAGCGCCGGAAGTACTGCCGCACGACCCTGCTGACGCGCATCGGTTCCTTCACATACGAACGGGGCCGGGTCAGCACGACGAGGAACTTCTGGAAACCGGCCGCCTTGGCCGCGTCCAACGCGATTCCGCCGCTGGGGCCGAGTGCCCCGTCCACGTAGCTGTGTTCGCCGATGTGCACGGTGGGCATGAAGAACGGCAGTGTGGACGACGACTGCACGCGCACCATCAGATCCGCCGGTGTCGGGGTGTCCTCCCTCGTCCAGTAGAACGCCTTGCCGGTGTCTGCTTCGAAGACTCCGAGGTTCATCGCGGCAGGGTTGGCCTGGAAGGTGGCCCAGTCGTAGGGGAGTGCCCCGCCGGGCTGGCCGGTCTGCTGGTAGATGTAGTTGGCGTTGAACATGCCCTGCCCCCGCAGGAAGGTGCGCAGGTCGCCGAACTGCGGGTCCGCCGCGAAGCCGACGAAGGACTCCTTGGCACGCCAAGTATCCCTGGCCAGGTAGTTCGCCGTATTGGACGACCCGGCTGAGATGCCGGCCACCCAGTCGAGATGGATCTCGGCCTGCAGCAGGGCGACCACGACCGCGGCGGTGTAGCTGGCTCGCATGCCGCCGCCTTCGAAGATCAAGGCGGTATCGGTGACATTGCTGGTCAGCGCGGTGGAGGTGGTTGAACGTGGCACGATCCCAGTTTCTCACCGATCGCAGATGGCAAGATAGGCGGTGTCGAATGCGACCGAACAATGATGAGAGGACAATCGTGAGCGATAGCACCAAGCAGATCGGATTCGTGGGGGCTACCGGCCTGATGGGCCATGGGCTGGCGAAGAATCTGCTGCTCAAGGGATACCCGCTGGCCTACACCATGCGCAATCGGGCTCCCGAGGGGCTCGATGAACTGGGCGCGACCCGCGCGGCCGACAATGCCGAATTGGGCCATACCAGCGACGTAATCGTGATCTGCGTCACGTCCGCCGCCGACGTCGAGCAGGTGGTCACCCAGATCCTCACTGACCCGAAGCCGGGGCTGCTGATCCTGGACGCCTCCACCTCCGAGCCGTCGACCACCTACCGGCTGGCTGAACTGGCTGCCGGCAAGGGCGCCAAGTTCGCCGACATCCCGCTGACCCGTGGGCCGGCCGAGGCAGAGGCGGGCACCGTCAACGTGCTCGTCGGCGCCGACGACGAACTCTTCGCTGAGGTCGAGCCGATCGTGTCCTGTTTCGCCGATAACATCTACCGCTGCGGTGGGGTAGGCGCCGGCCACATCATCAAGCTCGCCAACAACACTGCCTTCCAGGCTGCCCTGACCATCTTGGCCGAGGGCTTCTCGGTCTGCGTGAAGTCGGGTGTCGATCCGGCCAAGCTGATCGAGGTACTCGGTGGCGGTGGCTTCGCCAACGGCGGCACCCTGAACATCATGGGCGAATCGCTGAAGGGCAACTTCGACACCTTGAAGTTCCAGCTGGACAACGCCCGCAAGGACGTCCGCTATTTCTCGCGGCTGGCTGCTGATCTGTGCGTGCCGACCGTGGTGGGCGACGGGGTCCACGAGGCTCTCGAGATCGCCAGCGCGCAAGGCTTCGGTGGCGAGTTCTGCGCGGCTCTCACGAAGTCGCAGGCCAAGCTGAACAACATCACGATTCAGGCGGGCGGGCAGGCCTGAGCGGGCCGCTGGTCAGGCCACGGGGCGCCGTCCGGGCGAGAAGCCGCCTTGGTATGCTGTTGCAGGTCTGAGCGATGGACTGTTCCGCCTGCTTAGTCCCGTGGATCTGACCAGCGGGTCTCGTCCATCGCAGAAGCTTTATGTGGCCCTGACGGCCGCATGAAGGTTTGAACCCCGGCTTCGTGAGAAGCCTTTCACACTGGGAGGAGTGAACCGATGACGACACCTACTCCACCAGCAGGCGCGTCAACGGATGTCGCGGACGAAACCCCCGACAACCTCGTTCTCGCCGGTGACTTCGCCGCACCCACCTATGATCAGTGGGCTGCCGAAGTTGCAAAGGTACTGAACAAGGGACGTCCTGAGGGCAAGCAGCTGAGCGCCGAACAGGCGGTCGAGCGGCTACGTTTCAAGACAGTTGACGGCATCGTGGTTGAGCCTATTTACACCATCGATGATGCTATTGGTGAGCTGGGAGCCCCCGCGTCGGAGCCGTTCACGCGTGGGACAACCGTACGCAACGGCGACATGGACGCGTGGGATGTCCGGGCGCTGCATGAGGATCCTGATCCGGCCGTCACTCGCGCGGCCATCCGCACCGACCTGGAGCGCGGCGCCAACAGCATCTGGCTGCGTGTCGATCCGGACGCCATTTCGGCTGCCGACATCGCCGACGATCTGGCTGATGTGCTGCTCGAGCTGGCCAAGATCGACGTGTCGAGCCGTACCGATCAGCAGACGGCAGCCGACGCGCTGCTGGCCATCTTCGAGGCATCCGACAAGGACAAGTCGGAGCTCTCGCTGAACCTGGGCCTCGACCCGATCGGCGTGGCCGCTCTCAACGGCACGACCCCCGACCTCTCCCAGCTTGCCGGCTACGTGAACCGGCTGGCCGAGTACAAGAAGTCGCGAGCCATCGTCGTGGACGGCACCATCTACCACAACGCTGGAGCGGGCGATGTGCACGAGGTCGCCTGGCTGCTGGCCAGCGCCGTCGAGTACGTGCGGGCTCTGGTCGAGCAGGGTGTCAGCGTGGACGACGCCTTCGACGCGATCAACTTCCGCGTCACCGCTGCCGTCGACGAGTTGGCGACCATCTCTCGGATCCGCGCGCTGCGCACCGCATGGGCGCGCGTCGGTGAAGTCTTCGGTGTCGACCCCGCCAAGCGCGGTGCCCGTCAGCATGCGGTCACCTCGTGGCGTGAGATCACTCGCGACGATCCCTATGTGAACATCCTGCGTGGCACCATCTCGACCTTCTCCGCCGCCATCGGTGGCGCCGAGGCGGTCACGGTGCTGCCGTTCGACACTGTCTGGGGCCTGCCCAACGACTTCAGCCGTCGCCTCGCCCGCAACACCCAGGTGGTGCTGGCGGAGGAGTCCAATATCGGCCGGGTCAACGATCCTGCCGGTGGCGCGTGGGCCATCGAATCACTGACCAACGAGATCGCCGAAGCTGCCTGGGCGGAGTTCCAGGCCGTCGAGGCCGCAGGCGGCATGGTGGCGGCGCTGGCCGCCGGTCATGTCACCGAGGTGCTCGCCGATCTCAACGCCAAGCGGAGCAAGCTGGTGGCTTCTCGTAAGCTCCCGGTCACCGGTGTTTCGGAGTTCCCGAACCCGACGGAGGCTCCGGTCACCGACCGCACTGCTCGTCCGGAAGCCCCGGTCTACGCCGGACTGACCTGGACCCGCAATTCGGAGGTCTTCGAGCAGTTGCGCGATGCCGTCGCCGGCACCGACGCAAAGGTCTTCCTGGCTTGCCTGGGAACTCGCCGCGACTTCGGTGGACGCGAAGGCTTCGCGTCCAACTACTTCCACATCGCCGGTCTGGCGACCCCGAATGTGGAAAGCGCCGATATCGACGAGGTCGTCAAGGCCTGGCAGGCGTCCGGTACTCCCGTGGCGTGCCTGTGCTCGTCGGCCAAGGTTTACGGGTCCATCGGAGTTGAGGCCGCGAAGGCCTTGAAGGACGCCGGTGCGGCCAGGGTGCTGCTCGCGGGCAACATCAAGGAACTCGGAAACGTTGATACCGCCGGACTCATCGATGGCACGATCGCCTTGGGCATGGATGTCGTCGCCGGTTTGAAAGATGTCCTGAACACTCTGGGGGTGAACAAGTGAACGCCTTGCCTCGTTTCGACCAGGTCGAACTGGGGACCCCAGCAGTAGCTGCGGACGCTCAGACTACCTTCGACGCGATCCTGAACGCGGAGGGCCCCATCGACTGGACCACGCCGGAACAGATCGATGTCAAGCATCTCTATGGCAGTGACGTGTACGAAAGCATGGATCATCTGCATACCTTCCCCGGTATGCCGCCGTTCCTGCGTGGTCCGTATTCGACCATGTACACCTCGCGTCCGTGGACGATCCGTCAGTACGCCGGTTTCTCCACTGCCGCCGAGTCCAATGCCTTCTACCGCCGCAACCTGGCCGCAGGCCAGAAGGGCCTGTCGATCGCATTCGATCTGGCGACCCACCGCGGCTACGACTCGGATCACCCGCGGGTCGCCGGTGACGTCGGTATGGCCGGCGTGGCCGTCGACTCGATCCTCGACATGCGTCAGCTGTTCGACGGCATTCCGCTCGACCAGATGTCGGTGTCGATGACCATGAACGGCGCGGTGCTGCCGATTCTGGCGCTGTATGTGGTGGCCGCCGAGGAGCAGGGCGTCAAGCCCGCGCAACTGGCCGGTACGATCCAGAACGACATTCTCAAAGAGTTCATGGTTCGTAACACCTACATCTACCCGCCGGCGCCGTCGATGCGGATCATCTCGGACATCTTCGCGTTCACCAGCGCAAACATGCCGAAGTTCAACTCGATTTCGATCTCCGGCTACCACATGCAGGAAGCCGGTGCGACCGCCGACATCGAGATGGCCTACACGCTGGCCGACGGTGTGGAGTACATCCGCGCCGGCGAGTCTGTTGGCCTGAAGGTCGACCAGTTCGCTCCGCGGCTGTCGTTCTTCTGGGCGATCGGCACGAACTTCTTCATGGAAGTGGCGAAGATGCGTGCGGCCCGTATGCTGTGGGCTCGCCTGGTCCGCCAGTTCGGCCCGCAGAACCCGAAGTCGATGAGCCTGCGCACCCACTCGCAGACCTCCGGTTGGTCGCTGACCGCCCAGGATGTCTACAACAACGTGGTGCGTACCTGCGTGGAGGCCATGGCCGCCACCCAGGGCCACACCCAGTCGCTGCACACCAACGCACTGGACGAGGCCATCGCACTGCCGACCGACTTCTCGGCCCGCATCGCCCGTAACACCCAGCTGTTCTTGCAGCAGGAGTCGGGCACCTGCCGCAGCGTCGATCTGTGGGCAGGTTCGGCCTATGTCGAGTCGCTGACCCAGCAGCTGGCCCGCAAGGGCTGGTCGCTGATCCAGGAGGTCGAGCAGGCCGGTGGCATGACCAAGGCCATCGAAGCCGGCATCCCGAAGATGCGTATCGAGGAAGCCGCCGCGCGTACTCAGGCACGTATCGATTCGGGTCGTCAGCCGATCATCGGTGTCAACAAGTACGTCTTGGATCAAGAAGATCCGCTCGACGTGCTGAAGATCGACAACCGTGAGGTGCGGGCGCAGCAGATCGCCAAGCTCGAGAAGCTGCGCGCCGAACGCGACACCGAGGCGTGCAAGAAGGCCCTGGAGGCCATCACCTGGGCGGCCGCGAATCCCGATCCGACCGATCCCGATCGCAACCTGCTGAAGCTGTGCATCGACGCAGGTCGCGCCGGTGCTTCGGTGGGTGAGATGTCGGACGCCCTGGAAGACGTCTTCGGACGCTACACCGCTCAGATCCGCACGATCTCCGGTGTGTACTCGAAGGAATCCGGAAAGACTCCAGCCATGGAAGAGACTCACGCTCTCGTCGAAGAGTTCGAAGAGGTCGAAGGACGCCGTCCGCGTATCCTGATCGCCAAGATGGGTCAGGACGGTCACGACCGAGGCCAGAAGGTGATCGCAACAGCCTTCGCCGATCTCGGCTTCGACGTCGACGTAGGCCCGCTGTTCCAGACGCCTGAGGAGGCTGCTCGTCAGGCGATTGATGGGGACGTGCACGTCGTGGGCGTGTCCTCGCTGGCTGCCGGTCACCTGACTCTGGTTCCTGCATTGCGCAAGGAACTCGACAAGCAGGGTCGTCAAGACATCATGATCGTGGTCGGTGGCGTCATCCCCGAACAGGACTTCCAGGAGCTGCGTGATGACGGTGCGGTGGCGATTTACCCGCCGGGCACCAACATTCCCGCTGCTGCCAAGGATCTGCTGAAGGCGATGTTGGCCACGGCCCGGGACGGTAATGCCTAGAAAAATCGATGTCGCGACACTGATCGATGGTGTCAAGGGTGGTGACCGGGCCGCACTGGCCCGGGCCATCACCCTCGTGGAGTCCCGCAAGCCAGCGCATCGTGCGCTGGCGCGGGAACTCCTGCGTGAGCTCACGCCACTGTCGGGCAATGCCATCCGCCTGGGACTCTCCGGTGTCCCCGGCGCTGGAAAATCCACCTTCATCGATGCACTGGGCGTCCAGCTGATCAATGAGGGACACAAGGTCGCGGTGCTGGCCGTCGACCCGAGCAGTTCGGTTTCGGGCGGCTCGGTGCTCGGTGACCGGACGCGGATGGGGGAGCTCGCCCAGTCGGACTCGGCGTTCATCCGTCCCTCACCCACCGGACTGCATCTCGGTGGTGTCGCCCGCGCCACCCGCGAGGGCATGTTGCTCGTGGAAGCCGCCGGCTACGACGTCGTCATAGTCGAGACCGTCGGCGTGGGCCAGTCCGAAGTCGCCGTCCAAGGGATGGTCGACACTTATCTGATCTTGATGCTCGCCCGCTCGGGTGACCAGCTGCAGGGCATCAAGAAGGGCATCTTGGAACTCGCCCATGTGATCGCTGTGAACAAGGCCGACGGTGACAACGCCGGCGAGGCCCGGGTCACTGCCCGCGAGCTGTCCATCGCGATGAAGCTCGTCGCCACCGACGCAGACCGCCGCGTCCCAGTGCTGACGTGCTCGGCGCTGCACAAGGTCGGGCTGACCGAGGTCTGGCAGGCAGTGCTCGATCATCGTGAGTACTTGGAGTCCAAGTACGGGCTGGCCAACTACCGCGCCGCTCAGCAGGTCGAGTGGATGTGGAGCCAGACCGAGGCTGCCGTGATGGATACGCTGCACAGCACGCATACCATGCGCACCCTGGCGCGTGAGCTGGAGACGCAGGTGCGTTCGGGACACCGGAATGCCATGGACGCGTCCGCCGACCTGTTGCGCGCCTTCGCCGCCGAGGTTCCGCAGATGGATTGGGCACAACCCAAGAGCTGACCACGGCGTTGAGTGATCTTGCCCTGATTCGCGCGGCAGACTCATTGTCATGACGGCACACGGTTGGCTTCGGATTGGCGTCGCGGTTGTCGCCGCGGGGCTGCTCGCAGGCCTCGCCGCCAGCGCGCTGATCTGGCTGCTGGACCTCGTGCAGTTCGCCGCCTACGGCGTGGACGCAGACAGCCTGATGCTGGACGTCGAACAGGCATCCGCAGTGCGACGAGTACTGGCCCCGACCATCGGTGGTCTGCTCGCCGGGCTCGGTTGGTGGGCGTTGGCGCGGCGCGGTGATCTACTGAGCGTGGACGACCTGCAGGCCGTGATGCCGGCGAAGACCCCACTGCTGCGTCCCCTGGCCGATGGCGTGTTGCAGACCGCAGTCGTGGGAGCCGGCGCCTCGATCGGACGCGAGGGCGCCCCTCGCCTGGTGGCTGCGGCGCTGGCAGCACGGCTTGCCACCCGACTGGGGTTGGACGCCAGCGCGGCCCAGGTGATCGTGGCCGGCGCCGCGGGCGCGGGCCTGGCCGCGGTCTACAACGTGCCCCTGGCCGGCGCCATCTTCGGGGTTGCCTTGACCAGACAGTGGCGCTCATCTCGTACGTGGGCGAGTTGTCTGGCGATGTCGTTCATGGCGATCCTCGTCGTATGGTCAATCAGCGGCAATGAGCCCAGCTATCTCCTCCCACCGGCGTCCTTCGATCTGGTCACCGCGGGCTGGGCAGTGCTCGCGATTCCCCTGTGTGCACTGACCGGCATCGGTTTCCACCTGCTGAGTGCTCACGCGACGAGCTTCGCGCTGCGCTCCCGATTGCGCGGTGCACCACTGTGGCCGGCTTGGACCATCGCGGTGGCCGGAGCCCTCACCGGTGCGGCATCGATGTGGCTGCCGGTGCTGCCGGGCAACGGCAAGGACATTCTGCAAGCAGCATTCGACGCCAGCGCTCCGATGGAGCTGTTCGTGGTTCTGCTGGTGGCCAAACCGGCGGCTACTGCCATGTATCTGGCGGCTGGTGCGCGCGGTGGACTGCTCACGCCGGCGCTTTCCACCGGGGCGGCCCTCGGCGTGGCAGCAGCGTGGGGGCTGTCCTTGCTCGGCATTGTGGCCGATCCGGTCCCGTTTGCGATCATCGCCGCCGGCGGGGTTCTTGCGGTCACCCAGCGGGCCCCGCTCTTCGCCGCGGTGATGGCCTGGGAACTGATTCGTGCACCGATTTGGATACTGCCGCTGCTGTTGGTCGCGGCCTTCGGGTCTTGTGCGGTGACGTCGGGCACAATGAAAGAGTGAGCATGAACCACATTCCGGTACTGGGCCGCACGAGTCCCCAGTACGCCCCACTGCCCATCCGCGTCGGGATCGTGGTCAATCCGCTCAGCAATCACGCGAGCAGCGCGATCTCGGAGATCGTCCGTCAGTGCCGCGATTCGAATATCGAGACCCCGCGCGCCTACACGACCAGCGCCGAGGATCCCGGCGAGGGCCAGGCACGTCAGTGTGTCGCCGACGGCGCCGATCTGGTCATCGCGATCGGTGGTGACGGAACCGTCCGCGAGGTCGCCGAGGCGTTGGCCGGAACCGATGTGAGGCTCGGCATCATTGCTCTGGGCACCGGCAATGTGCTCGCGTCCAATCTCGGGCTGACCAAGCTGAGCGTCGGACAGCAGGTCGCGACGGCGTTGCGCGGCCCGCACACCTCGCTCGATCTGGGGCAGGCGCACATGCGCACCACCAGCGGCGAGGAGTACACCGAGCCGTTCCTGACCATGGCCGGCATCGGGCGGGACGCCTTGGCGGTGCAGAAGACCGGGATCATTGCCAAGAAGCGCACCGGTTGGGCCGCCTACGCGCTCACCGGGATGGTGGAGGCGTTGCGTCCGGCCATCGGCATGGACGTTCAGCTCGACGACTGCGATCCGGTGAAGACCCGGTGCTGGACGGTGCTGGCCGGCAACACCCCCGCGGTGCTTGGGGGAGTGCTCGTCTATCCGGGAGCGCTGGCCGACGATGGCATCCTCGAGGTACTCCAAGTGCCGCTCAAGCGGCCCGATCAGTGGCTGCCGGTCGCGGTGAAGGGACTTACCGGACACGATCATCCGGTGGGCGCGTTGCGCTACTCGAGCGTCTCGAGATTGCGCGTCCGGCCGCACCAGCCATTGCCGGTTCAGGTCGACGGCGACGTCGTGGAAGACGTCACCGAACTCGATGTCAGCGTCCGGAAGCGTTGCGTGCAGGTGCAGCTTCCGCTGTCGGCGCACACCAACACCGGCCAAAGCTGAGCGCGTTTACCGCCCGCGCAATAGGGTGGAGGGGCCAACACAGCGTTGTCGAATGGCGAGTGGAAGGAACAGTCTCAGGTGAGCGATTCCGTGCGTATCAGCGGCCTGGAAACCGATTTCGAGGCACCTGTCGTGGTGCCGACCGAGGGTTCTTCGGGTATCGACATCAGCAAGCTGCTGTCGGAAACAGGCTATACGACCTATGACGATGGGCTGGCGAACACCGCTTCGACGATGTCTGCCATCACCTATATCGACGGGGACGCCGGAGTCTTGCGCTACCGCGGGTATCCGATCGAGCAGCTGGCCAAGGAGTCGACCTTCTTGGAGACCGCCTATCTGGTGATCTATGGCGAGTTGCCGACCGCCGCCGAGTTGGCCACCTGGGAAGACCGGATCCGCCGCAAGACCATGGTGGACGAACGGATGCGGGAGTTCTTCAAGATGTTCCCGCGCCGCTCGCACCCGATGCCGGTGCTGGCCAGCGGCCTGATGATGCTGTCCACCTACAGTTTCGACTCGGTCGCCTACACCCCGGAGGCGATCGAGAAGGCCACCGAAAGGCTGATCGCCAAGGTGCCGACGCTGGCCGCCTACGGCTACAAAAACTCGCGGGGCGAAGCCATGCTGTATCCGGACAATTCGCTCAGCTACATCGAGAACTTCTTGCGAATGAGCTTCGCCTATCCGACCGAACCCTATGAGTTCCACGACGAGATCACCCGGGCTTTGGATGTGCTGTTGATCCTGCACGCCGATCATGAGCAGAACTGCTCCACCTCCACGGTTCGCCTGATCGGTTCATCGGGCGCGAACATCTATGCTTCGGTGGCCGGTGGCGTGAACGCGCTGTCCGGGCCACTGCACGGTGGCGCCAATCAGGCTGTAGTGGAGATGCTCTCGGCGATCAAGGAGTCCGGGATCTCGGTCAAGGAGTACGTGCAGCAGGTCAAGGACAAGAAGGCCGGAATCAAGCTGATGGGCTTCGGTCATCGCATCTACAAGAACTACGATCCGCGCGCGGCGATCATCAAGGAGCATGCCGACAAGGTGATGAGCCTCAAAGCCGGACGTCGCGACCTGCTGAAGCTCGCCCAGGAGCTGGAGCACGCGGCCCTCGAGGACGACTATTTCACCGAGCGCAAGCTCTACCCGAATGTCGATTTCTATTCGGGGCTCATCTACGAGGCGATGGGTTTCCCAAAGGAGATGTTCACCGTGCTGTTCGCGATCGGGCGGCTGCCCGGCTGGATCGCCCAATGGCGTGAACTGGTGACCAACCCCAAGCGCAAGATCGGTCGTCCGCGCCAGATCTACATCGGCGAGGGCGAGCGAGACTACGTGCCGCTGGGTGACCGCTGAGGGCTGGCGGCAGCCCGAGGTGGGCCAGAGCGTTGGTCAGGCGGCTGGGTTAACCGGGGGTTGCGCCGACCACGGGAAGACGATCCAGTTGTCGGTGTGCTTCCAGACGAAGTCGGGCTGGACGATGGTGGTCGGCTTGGAGTAGATGACTGCGCTGCGCACATCGGCGCCGAACCCGCGCAGCAGTTTCAGCACGAGCGCGAGGGTGCGTCCGGAATCGACGACGTCGTCCACCAACAGGAGCTTGCGGCCACGAATCGAGTCCGTGTCGAGCATCGGGGCCAGCAGGATCGGGTCCGGCAGGGTCTCAGCGACATCGGTGTAGAACTCGACGTTGATGGCATCGGTGAGTTTGACGCCCAGAGCGTAGGTGAGGGCGCCGGCCGGGATCATCCCGCCGCGGGCCACCGCGATGATGACCTCCGGCTCGAAGCCCGAGTCGGTGATCCGCTGGGCGAGTTGTCTGGTGCCTTCACCGAAGCCCTCCCAGGTGAGGATTTCCTTGTCTTCGAGCTGGCTGGAGTCCGCATGGTAGGCCGTCGTCATGGGCACATAGTAGCCAGTGCCTTCGGGATTGCCCGGTCCGTTCGGCCGGTTGTAACGCGATTGTCGGGGAATCAATCCAGCTGCTTGATCCAGAAAGCGGCATTCAGCCAGCGGCCGAATTTGCGTCCGCCTTCGGGCAGCACGCCCATCAACTCGAATCCGAGACGGGCATGGAAATCCTGGGAGATCTGATTCGCGGCGTCGATGCAGGCGACCATGACATGCCTGCCATCGGCGCGTGCCTGCTGGATCAGCGCAGCCATCAGCGCACGCCCGACGCCGCCGCCTTGCGTACGTGCGTCCACATAGACCGAGTTCTCGACGGTGAGCGCCCATCCCTGCTTGCCGCGGAACGGTGTGTAGTAGGCGAAGCCCACGACCTGGCCGTCGATTTCGGCCACCAGGCAGGGCCGCCCGGCGGCATACTGATCGTCGAGCCAGCCGAGCCAGTAGGCCTCGCCGAGCGGCTCGTAGCCGTAGCTGGCTGTGGTGTCGATGCCCTGAGCGTTGTAGATCGCATTCACCACTGCCATATCGGCGGGGCGGGCATTGCGGATGGCAACCGGCATTCGGCCATTGTAGGGCGCCCTGCGTTAGGCTGTGACATGGATTCTCCGCGCTTATGGCAAGACGCTGAGCGTATCTGACTGCAAAGGACACACTGTGAGCAATTTCACCTGGACCGACGAAGACCGCCGGGCGGTCGACACTGCGCGCGTACTGGCCGCGGACGCCGTGCAGAAGGTCGGCAATGGCCACCCGGGTACTGCGATCTCGCTCGCACCGGTCGCCTACCTGCTGTACCAGAAGGTTATGAAGACCGATCCGACCGACGACAAGTGGATCGGACGCGACCGTTTCGTCCTTTCGGCAGGGCACGCCTCGATCCTGCAGTACTCGCAGCTGTACCTCGGCGGGCTCGGCCTCGAACTGGAGGACATCGAGTCGCTGCGCACCTTCGGCTCGCGTACCCCCGGGCATCCCGAGTACGGGCACACCAAGTTCGTGGAGACCACCACCGGCCCGCTGGGCGCCGGGATCAGCAACGCTGTCGGCATGGCCATGGCGGCCCGTCGCCAGCGCGGCATCTACGCTCCCGGTGCTGAGGGCGAGACTCCTTTCGACTACTTCGTCTACTCGATTCTTGGCGACGGCTGCATGCAAGAGGGTGTGCAGGCCGAGGCCGCTTCGTTGGCGGGGACGCAAGAGCTCGGCAACCTGATCGTCATCTATGACGACAACCGCATCACGATCGAGGGCGACACCAAGATCGCCTTCGGCGAGGACGTGTCGAAGCGCTACGAGGCCTACGGCTGGGACGTGCACACCATCGACTGGACCCACGGCGGCACGAAGTACGCCGAGGACATCGAGGCGCTCTATGACGCCCTTATCGCGGCTCAGCAGGTGACCAACAAGCCGACGCTGATTCATCTGAAGACCATCATCGGCTGGCCGCTGCCGAACATGCAGGGCTCGGAGAAGGTGCACGGCGCGGCGCTCGGCGCCCCCGAGATCACCGCCCTCAAGAAGGTTCTCGGATTCACCGATGAGCCGTTCGCGATCGAGGACTCGGTCGTCGACTACACCCGCACTCAGCTTGCTGAGCGGGGCAAGGCACTGCGTGCCGCCTGGGACGAGGAGTTCGCGGCGTGGCAGCAGGCCAACCCCGAGGGCGTGAAGCTGCTGGATCGGGTGCTGGCCAAGAAGCTGCCAGACGATCTGACCCTGCCGGTCTTCGAAGCCGGTTCGAAGGCCACCAGGGCGGCGTCGGCGGATGTGCTGAGCGCGCTGGCCTCCCAGGTGCCGGAGCTGTGGGGTGGGTCGGCCGACCTGGCCGGCTCGAACAACACCACGATGAAGGGCGAGCCGAGCTTCCTGCCCGCCGACCGGACGACCGACGAGTGGCCGGGCGGCCCGTACGGACGCACGCTGCACTTCGGCGTCCGCGAGCATGGCATGGGCGGCATCGTCAACGGCATCAATGTGGGCGGCCTGAGCCGGGCCTACGGCGGCACCTTCTTCGTCTTCGCTGACTACATGCGTCCGCCGGTGCGGCTGGCCGCGCTCTCACACGTTCCGAGCATCTTCGTGTGGACCCACGACTCGATCGGTGTGGGGGAGGACGGCCCGACCCATCAGCCGATCGAGCATTTGGCCGCCTACCGGGCGATTCCCGGGCTGGCGATCGTGCGTCCGTCCGACGCGAACGAGACCGCGATTGCGTGGCGCGAGATCCTCAAGCTGACCGATCAGCCGGCCGGGCTGATCCTGACCCGCCAGAACACTCGGGTGGTCGATCGCACCAGCGGCGAGTTCGCGTCGGCGGAGGGTCTGGCCAAGGGCGCGTACGTGCTCAAGGAGGCCAGCGCTGCGCCGCAGGTCATCCTGATCGGCACCGGGTCGGAGGTTGAGGTCGCCCTGGACGCCCAGACGGCGCTGGAGGCCGAAGGCGTGCCGACCCGTGTGGTGTCGATGCCGTGCCAGGAGTGGTTCGACGCGCAGCCGGAGGCCTACCGCAACGAGGTGTTGCCCCCCGAGGTCACCGCCCGCGTGAGCGTCGAGGCGGGCATCGCGCAGGGCTGGGCCAAGTACGTCGGCTGCAAGGGACGCTCGGTCTCGATCGAGCACTACGGCGCGTCCGGCAAGGGCACCGTGTTGTTCAAGGAGTTCGGCCTGACCTCGGACGCGGTCGTCGCCGCGGCCAAGGAGTCGCTGGAGGCCTGACCCGCGGTTCTGATTGTCTGTGAAACACGGCAGAGGTGGGGTCGCCCGTTGGGGCGGCCCCACCTTTGTGGTTTCCGATGGCGTGAGCGGACCGGCGCAGAAAACAAGTGGGGTGGACGATGCCCAACCTGCAGGGTCGGCATGAAAGAATCACTCCCGTGGCGAAACGACAGGATATAGACCGGCGAGGGCTGCTGTTCGGCTTCGGCTCGTACTTTCTGTGGGGGCTGTTTCCGCTCTACTTCCGCCTGCTGTCGCGCTCCAGCGCCTTCGAGATCGTCGCGTACCGCATCGTCTGTTCGCTGGTGTTCTGCGTGCTGGCGATCACCGTGACCCGGCACTGGCGCGGGGTGAAGTACGTGCTGGCGAACCGGCGCGCTGTTGTCGTGCTGGCCGGGGCGGGTCTGCTGGTTTCGGCGAACTGGACGCTGTATGTCTGGGGCGTCAACAACGGGCATGCCATCGATGCGTCGCTCGGTTACTTCATCAACCCGCTGATGAGCGCGGCACTGGGCGTGATCGTGCTCGGGGAGCGGATGCGCCGGGCGCAATGGGTCGCGTTCGGGGTGAGCACGGTGGCGGTGATCGTGCTCATCGTCGGCTACGGGAATGTGCCGTGGGTTGCGTTGGGGCTGGCGACGTCGTTCGCCCTGTACGGCCTGATGAAAAAGCAGGTAGGAGCGGGTGTGCCGGCGCTGCCGGGGCTGGCCATCGAGACCAGCGCGGCGACACCGTTCGCGCTCGGCTACTTGATCTGGCTCGGCGTTGGCGGGCTGAACACCGTCCACCTGGATGGCTACGCGCTGCTAGTGGCTCTGGCCGGGCCGGTCACGGCGATTCCCTTGCTGCTGTTCGCGTCGGCGTCCGTGCGGGTTCCGCTGAGCACGATGGGGATTCTGCAGTACGTGGCGCCGATTCTGCAGTTCTTGACCGGCTGGCTGATCATCGGCGAGCAGATGCCGCCCGCCCGGTGGCTCGGCTTCGGGATCATCTGGGTGGCGGTGCTGATCTTCATCATTGACGCCTTGCATCACAGTCGGCAGGGGAGTGTGGAGGCCGAGCCTGTGCTGGTGAGCAGCTAGCGCATCTCGACCGCCGCATGAGCATGCTGGATACATCAGATGTCCAACATGCCCGCCTCGCCAGACGCCGATATGGCGAATTGGCTCATGGCCAGATCTGGACAACTCAATAGGACACGCAACACTCTTCAGAAGACCGGTATCCCCGGTTGGTCGGCAAGCTGCGATGGAGCATGACTGTGCGGATAGAACAGGTGGACGTGGGCTTGTACAAGGTGCCCCTCAGCCACACCATGAAGGACAGCACCCACGGCGACATGAGCGACTTCGAGCTCATCACAGTGCGGATAGTAGACAGCGACGGTGCCCAAGGACTCGGGTACACCTATGGTGTGCGCGCTGGCGGTGCGGGCATCTGGGCGCTGATCGACCGGTACTTGCGCGACGTGCTGGTCGGGGAGGATGCCGACCGGATTGAGTTCTTGTGGCAGAGGATGTGGTGGTGTCTGCATTATGCCGGCCGCGGCGGCCCAGTGACGTCCGCGATCTCGGCGGTCGACATCGCGTTGTGGGATCTGTTCGGCCGACGGGCAAGTCAGCCGCTGTGGAAGATTTTCGGCGGCTACGATCCGGTCGTCCCGATTTATGCAGGTGGTATCGATTTGGGGCTGTCCACTGAGGAGTTGTTGGCTCAGTCGGATCGTTTTCAGTCCGAGGGTTTCCGGGCCATCAAGATGAAGGTCGGCCGGCCCGACTCACGCGAGGACGTCGCGCGAGTCGAGGCCATGAGGGAGCATCTTGGCGACACCTTCCCACTGATGGCCGATGCCAACATGAGGTGGAGCGCTGACAAGGCCATCAAGATGGCCCGCTCTTTGCAGCCCTTCGATCTGCTGTGGCTGGAAGAACCCGTCATTCCGGATGACTTCGAGGGGCAGGCACGGGTGGTCCGCGACGGCGGCATCCCGATCGCGGCCGGCGAGAACTGGCACACCATCTATGAGTTCTCTCGCGCGATCAGCATGGGTGCCGTCACTTTCGTGGAACCTGACGTCTGTAACGTCGGCGGCTACACGGTGTTCAACAAGATCGCGGCCATCGCCGAGGCTCACAACCTACCCCTGACAAGCCATGGCGTCCATGACTTGACCGTTCATTCGCTGGCCGCCGCACCCACTCGCACCTACATGGAGGCGCACGGGTTCGCCATGGGTGACTACATGGATGAGGCGATGCCGATCGGCGATGGCTTTGTCACGGCTCCGGATCGTCCTGGTCATGGCATTGACTTCGACTTCGGTCTGCTCGAACCTCATCGCATCTGACGCGGCCCCCCGCTGGCGCGGGGAGCACGGAACTTCACGCTGTCCGTACTCGCCGGCCTGGGATCATCCCCGCCTGCGCGGGGAGCACGCCGACGCCAGCCTCGAACCCCGACGCCACTACGGATCATCCCCGCCTGCGCGGGGAGCACCTCCAAGTCCGCGTCCCACTTCGCTTGATCAGCGGATCATCCCCGCCTGCGCGGGGAGGACGCTCGGCAAGCTCCTGCTGCCTCGTGAGGACCAGGATCATCCCGCCTGCGCGGGGAGCACAGGGGTGGGCTCGGCCCCGGTCCGCCGCCAGTAGGATCATCCCCGCCTGCGCGGGGAGCACGCTACGAACGCTGCCCGGACACGACCGAGAAGGGGATCATCCCCGCCTGCGCGGGGAGCACGGAGGCCGCACGATGGACCGTTCCCGGTTTGGTGGACACTGGTGAGGTTTGCGGTTCCCGATAGGGTGAAGGGGAGCTGATTATGGGATCTACGCGGAGGCATTTCACGGCGGAGTACAAAGCTAACGCGGTGGCGTTGGTGTTGGATGATGGGCGGTCGATCGCTGAGGCGGCACGGAATATCGGCGTCCTCGAGAAGACGTTAGGGAAATGGGTGAAGAAAGAACGAGACTTGCGCGATGAGCAGCGTGACCCGGAC
>JAAYVB010000035.1 GCA_012517405.1 Propionibacterium sp. | reverse complement strand
TCTGATTCTCTCCTGCCATGCCCCAGATAAATCCATAATTGGATGTACCACATCCAAAGTGTACGCTCCAGGGCGGGGAAACTACTGCATCATAATTGGTCATCACAATATCATCTTCATCCACACCCGTGATATATTCGGGAAGGAGGGGGATCTTTCCGCCGCCGCCGGGAGCGTCGATGACATACGTGGGGACCGCGAATCCCGTTGTATGGCCCCTGAGCCCCCTGATCATGTCTATGCCCTTCTCCACGGTGGTGCGGAAGTGAGACGAACCGACGATTGGATCGCACTGGTAGAGATAATAGGGCCGTACCCGGGCGCGAAGCAGGCCGTGATAGAGCGCGCGCAGGGTCTCGACGCTGTCGTTGATGCCCGCGAGCAGCACGGTCTGGCTTCCGAGCGGTATTCCCGCGTCGGAGAGCCGTGCGCAGGCCTCAACCGCCTCCGTGGTGAGCTCATCGGGATGGGTGCAGTGTATGTTCATCCAGAGCGGATGGTAGCGCTTGAGCATTCGTGTGAGGTTCGAGGTGATGCGCTGGGGAAGCACCATGGGCACCTTTGTGCCAATGCGGACGATTTCCACATGCGGAATGCGGCGAAGGCGGATAAGCAGCCATTCGAGCTCGTCGTCCGGCAGGGTCAGCGGGTCTCCGCCGGAAAGCAGCACGTCGCGAATCTGCGGAACGGCCTCAATATAGGCCAGGGCCTTCTCCCACTGCCTTCTGGTGCACGATTCGCCGGCGGAGCGGCCGACCATGCGCGAGCGCGTGCAATAACGGCAGTAGGTGGAGCAGAAGTCGGTAACCAGAAAGAGCGCCCTGTCCGGGTAGCGGTGCACGAGGCCGTGCACGGGGCTGTCCGATTCCTCTCCCAGCGGGTCTTCGGACTCGCCGTGGGACTTGAAGAGCTCGGCCGTGACCGGAACCACCGACCTTCGAAGGGGCTGCGCCGGGTTGTCGTGTTCGAGCAGACTCGCGTAGTAAGGGGTGATGGACAGCGGCATTGCCCCGTTGCGCGCGTTGAGGGCGTGATATTCGTCCTCCGACAGTCGGACGATGCCCGAAAGCGACGCGGCATCGGTGATGCGGTTGCGAAGCTGCCACTTCCAGTCGTTCCACTCCGCGGCCGTGGCGCTGGGAAAGTGTTTTTTTCGGAAGCTTCGGGTTCTGGGACTGGAAATGAACCTGGTGTAATGGATCACCAGCCTGGCGGGTTCCGGAACAAGGTCTCCGGTTTCATCCTGTGGAGCAAGAACCGATAGGGAGGGAGGCTCCTCCGCCTCACATTGCTCTTCCTCCTTGGTTTCGGGATGGGCGATAAACGGGCTCGGAGGTTCTCCCGTTTCTCCGGAGATCTCTGTCTCTAAAAGTGAGGGCGTATCCTGCATTCAGGTGCTCCTTGTTCACATGGTTTTTTGCGACATAACGCAAAAATCCGCCTTTTTTTTAATCGAGTCGAAAGGGCATTACTATAAAAATTCTCAGATGTCAACATGTATTCGCGCTATCGACCCGATTTGAAAAATTTTTTTCAATTTTTCTCCGCCAATGATATCTCACTTATTCTGTTCGACAATTTTTTCCTCGGATGAAGCGAATTTTGTCGATGACGTCGTTTATCGTGTCTAACGCCGTCGAGATCGATATATACCGCGTTCGAGGAAGGGCGGGCGCTCTGAATATACCGCATTCGGTCCCCGGGTCGCAGGGCGAGGCGACGCGACGGTCCTTCTCCGACAACGGGATCGCCGTGATTACGGCTTACAGGCCTTTTCAGCGCGTTAAGGACGCAAATCGACCTCAGCGTTCCGGACAACTCCCTTCCGGCGACGCGGTTTCCGCCGGATAACGCCGAGGAAATGCCGTCTTCGGTGACC
>JAAYVB010000015.1 GCA_012517405.1 Propionibacterium sp. | reverse complement strand
GGCGTCCGGCAGCTCGTTGGCCAGCGCCATGCGGTTGACGGTGGCGAGCTGCGTTTCCAGCAGCGTCAGCCGGTCATGCAGGTACTGGTCGCAATCGGTGGCCACGGCCAGCGGCAATTCGCTGGCCTGCTTGAGGCTGGCGAATTTCGCGGGCGGCACCAGGTAGTCCTCGAAGTCCTTGAACTGGCGCGAGCCTTGCACCCAGATGTCGCCGGAGCGCAGCGCGTTCTTCAGCTCCGACAGCGCGCACAGTTCGTAGTAGCGCCGGTCGATGCCGGTGTCGGTCATCACCAGCTTCTGCCAGCGCGGCTTGATGAACTCGGTCGGCGCGTCGGTGGGCACCTTGCGGGCGTTGTCGCTGTTCATGCTGCGCAGCACCTCGATGGCGTCGAGTACGTCCTTGGCGGCGGGCGCGGCCCGCAACTTGAGCACGTCGAGAAATTCCGGCGCGTAGCGGCGCAGCGTGGCGTAGCTCTCGCCGATGCGGTGCAGGAAATCGAAGTCCTCGGGTTGCGCGAGCCGCTGCGCTTCGGTGACGCTCTCGGCGAAAGCATCCCAGGACATGACGGCCTCGATGGCGGCGAACGGATCGCGGCCCGCTTGCTTGGCCTCGATCAGCGCCTGGCCGATGCGCCCGAACAGCCGCACCTTGGCATTGATCGCCTTGCCGGATGCCTGGAACTGCTGCTGATGCTTGTTCTTGGCGGCATTGAACAGCTTGCCCAGGATGCGGTCATGCAGGTCGATGATTTCGTCGGTGACGGTGGCCATGCCCTCGATGGCGAGCGCCACCAGGGTCGCGTAACGCCGCTGCGGCTCGAACTTCGCCAGGTCGGCGGGCGTCATCTGGCCGCCCTCGCGGGCGATCTTGAGCAGCCGGTTCTGGTGAACCAGCCGCTCGATGCCGGAGGGCAGGTCGAGCGCCTGCCACGCCTTGAGGCGTTCGATGTGTTCCAGCATGTGCCGCGAGTTCGGTTTGACCGGGGATTGCCGCAGCCAGGCCAGCCACGTCGTCTTGCCGTTGTCGCGGCGCTTGAGCAGATCGTCGAGGCGACGGCGATGCACGTCCGTCAGCGGCTCAGCCAAGGCGTCGTAGAGACGCCGGTTGGCGCGGGTAATCGCTTCGGCGCTCGCCCGCTCGACGGCGTTGAGGGCGGGCACAATGACCGACTGCCGCCGCAGGTGCTCGATCAAGGCTCTGGCCAGCACGATGCCCTTGTCGGTTTGCATGGCCAGCTCGGTCAGCAACTGGACAGCCTGCCGGTAGTGGCCAATCGTGAACGGCTGGAAGCCGAACACCGTTTGCAGCTCGACCAGGTGCTCGCGTCGGGTCTGCTCACGCTGCCCGTACTCGTCCCAGCTTTCGATGCCGACCTTGAGCTGGTTGGCGACCAGTCTCAGCAATGGCGGGAACGGTGGCTCATCAGCGCCAAGGATGACGCCGGGAAAGCGCAGGTAGCAGAGCTGCACCGCGAAGCCCAGCCGATTGGCCGGGCCGCGCCGCTGCCGGATGATGGAGAGGTCGCTTTCGCTGAACGTGTAGTGACGGATCAACTCATCCTTGGTGTCCGGCAACGCCAGCAGGCTTTCGCGCTCGGCGGCG
>JAAYVB010000009.1 GCA_012517405.1 Propionibacterium sp. | reverse complement strand
GTTGGAACGCGAGCGAACTCACTTACGGCGAGCGAACTGCACGGCGAGCGGGGTGGACAGCCAGCGAACTGGGCCGGTGCCGATGGACCAGGCCAGGGATCAGGCGTCCAGGCCCGTCGCCGTCAGGAAGCCCTGGCCGTTGCCGCTGACCTTGGCCTGGCAGCCGGCCTCCAGGAAGGCCGCCTGGCCGTGCTTGAGAACGAGTCCGTCCTGGCCCTGGGAGACACCGATCTCACCGCTGGTGGCCAGCAGTATCCGACCGGACAGCTCGCCGGGCAGCTCGATCATGCGTCCGGGGACGAGGTCGACCCGCCAGCACACGAACGCGCGCTCGTCGGTCGGGTAGCGCCACAGTCCGGGCAGCTCCTGCTCGGGCAGCATCGCCGGGATCGGCTCGGTGGTGAAGGTCACGACCTGTGCCAGCGCGGACGGGTCGATGTGCTTCGATGTGAGGCCACCGCGCAAGACGTTGTCGGAGTTGCCCATCACCTCCACGCCGGTGCCGCTCAGGTAGGAGTGCAAGACCCCCGGCTGCAGGTAGAGGGCTTCGCCGGGCTGCAGAGTGTGCCGGGTCAGCATCAGCGCCGCGAGCAGGCTCGGGTCGCCGGGGAAATGCTCGTCCAGCAGCACTGCGGTGCGCGCGAACTCGCCCAGCTCGCCTTCGTCGTCGGTGTGGTTGACCGCAGCAGCCACCACATCGGTGACCGCTGCCTTGAGGTCATCGTCCAAGACCAGGCAGTTCATGAAAACCTCGGCCAGCCCGGCTCGTCCGCCCCGGTGGCGCAGCGGCGCGAAGACCTGCTCGGACACCGGGCTGATGCCCAGGCGTGAGAAGAGTGCCGAAGTCAGGGCGGGATCGCGGAAACCGGCCAGGGCATCGAACTGAGTGAGCGCGACAATCAGCTCGGGCTTGTCCCATGGGTCCTTGAAGGTGCGTTCGGGCGCGTCGAGTGGGATGTCGGCCTGGTTCTCACGCTCGAAACCCGCCCGCGCATCCATCCTGTTCGGATGCGCCTGCAGGCTGAGCGGACGCTCGGCCGACAGCAGTTTCATCAGGTACGGCAGATGCCCGCCGAACTCCAGCCGGGCCGAATCGCCGACCAGGCACGGGTGTTGCTTGATGGCCTCGTCGAGCCGGAGATGGCCATCGATCGTCGCGGGATCGCTCGGGTGCGCGCCCAACCAGTATTCCGCCAGCGGACGTCCGTCCGGGTGAATGCCTAGAATGGCGGGAATCGCGTCGGGCGATCCCCAGTCGTAGCGCTTGATGCTTCCGGTCAGCGGATGCATCCCACCTCCCTGTATAGATACGTTCCGCCTTGCACAGGCTGCCGCCGATGGGGTGACGGCTGCGCTTGTGTGACCAAGCAATCACCCATCCTACTCATCGCGTCCGTGTCACGGCCATTCGGGTTGCCGCCAGGAGCCACGCTGAGCGCCGATCTGTGCGACCCGAGCATCGGCCAGCAAGCCGCCCGAGCATCGTCATTCAAGCCGCCCGAGCACCGTTGTGCAAGCTACCCGAGCGCCGAGGCCCAGCGTCCGGACACCGATGCGCGCAGGTAATCACATCGGTGTGATTCCCGGTTGTAGAATCGCCGCATGGTCGAAGCAGCGCACAATCTCAATCCGCAGGCCCGGTCGTTGACCGAGCGCGAGATGGCCATCCTGGATTTCGAGAAGAGCTGGTGGCAGGCCCGAGCTCCCAAGGAAACCGAGATCCGGGAGCGATTCAACCTCTCGGCGGCGCGCTACTACCAGCTGCTCAATGCGCTGATCGATCGTCCCGAGGCTCTCGAACACGACCCATTGCTGGTCAAGCGGCTCCGCCGGCTGCGCGAGCAGCGCCAGCGCACCCGCTCGGCCTCCAGGCTCGCCAATCGCTGATGATTCAGGCCTTCCGGTCCGGACGAGGTCGCTCTCCGGCTACCGGATAGCCGCCGCTGGCAAGATCGGCCCTCACTTCGAACATATTGGACGCGTACCCGGTTCCGGTGCGCCACTTCGACCACGCCGCGGCGGCCAGATAGCACGGCAGGAACGGCAACCCGAGGAAGACCGCCCACTGCGTGGCATGCGCCGCCTCGTGCTCCACGATCCTGGGATGCCGAGCCAGCAGCCGGTCGATCGTGCCACCGGGGACGATCACCACGCAGCCGATGGTGAACGCCCCGGCAATCGGAAATCCCAGACGATAGCCTTCGGCGATCCACAGGCCGGCCGGACCTCGACGCGGACGCGCGCGTCCTGCCAGTGCCACGGCGAAGCCCAGCGGCGTCGACAGGTTCACCCAGTTGGCGATCGCGCGCAGCTGGTGGTTGCGGCTGGTGGCCATGGGTTCAGCCTATGGCCTGCCTGTTGGCCGCCCCGATTGTTTGCACTCTCGGGGCCCGAGTGCTAATAATGAATTTGGCACTCCAACACGAGGAGTGCCACCGCTTCGAGTCGTGGTGCGGGTGAGACCTTCAGGTCGTCCGTCGCGGGCATCGGCAGCCATGAGTCGTAGCGACCACTAGACAACCAACGGGGCCTGGCCCCTGATGCCAAAGGATTTTCCACAGAACCATGGCAAAACTCATTGAATTCGACTCGGAAGCCCGTAAGGCTCTCGAGAAGGGCATGAACACCTTGGCCGATGCCGTCAAGGTCACCCTTGGGCCGAAGGGACGCAATGTCGTCCTGGAGAAGTCGTGGGGCGCCCCCACGATCACCAACGATGGCGTGTCCATCGCTAAGGAGATCGAGCTTTCCGATCCCTTCGAGAAGATCGGCGCTGAGCTGGTCAAAGAGGTCGCCAAGAAGACCGACGACGTTGCCGGAGACGGCACCACGACCGCTACCGTTCTCGCTCAGGCGATGGTGCACCAGGGGCTGCGTAATGTGACCGCCGGCGCCAACCCGATCGAGTTGAAGCGCGGCATCGACAAGGCCGTGACCGCGATCATCGCTCAGCTGGCCGCCATGTCGACCGAGGTCGAGACCAAGGAGCAGATCGCTCAGACTGCCTCCATCTCCGCCGGTGACTCCAGCGTCGGCGAGATCATCGCCGAGGCCATGGACAAGGTCGGCAAGGAAGGCGTCATCACCGTCGACGAGTCCAACACCTTCGGTATGGAGCTCGAGCTCACCGAGGGCATGAACTTCGACAAGGGCTACATCTCCGGCTACTTCGTAACCGATCCGGAGCGCATGGAAGCCACCCTCGAGGATCCCTACATCCTGATCGTGGACGGCAAGGTCTCCTCGTTGAAGGACCTGCTGCCCGTGCTCGAGAAGGTGCAGCAGACCGGCCGTTCGCTGCTGGTCATCGCTGAGGACGTCGATGGCGAGGCCCTGGCCGGCCTGGTCGTCAACAAGCTGCGTGGCACCTTCAAGTCGGTCGCCGTCAAGGCTCCGGGCTTCGGCGATCGCCGCAAGGCCATCCTGGCCGACATCGCGGTGCTCACCGGTGGCCAGGTCATCAGCGAGACCGTTGGTCTGTCGCTGGACCACGCCGAGCTCGACATGCTCGGCCGGGCCCGCCTGGTGACCATCACCAAGGACGACACCACGATCGTCGAAGGCGCCGGCGACAAGGAGCAGATCCAGGGCCGGATCAAGCAGATCCGCACCGAGATCGAGAACTCCGACTCCGACTACGACCGCGAGAAGCTGCAGGAGCGGCTGGCCAAGCTGGTCGGCGGCGTCGCAGTGATCAAGGTCGGCGCTGCGACCGAGGTCGAAATGAAGGAGCGCAAGCACCGCATCGAGGACGCCGTCCGCAACGCGAAGGCTGCCGTCGAAGAGGGCGTGCTGCCCGGTGGCGGTGTGGCCCTGATTCAGGCCGCCAAGAACGCCAACCTCGAGGGCCTCAGCGCCGACGAGCAGATCGGTGCGCAGATCGTGCTGTACGCAGCCGCCGCGCCGCTGAAGCAGATCGCCGCCAACGCCGGTCTCGAAGGCGGCGTCGTGGCTGAGAAGGTCAGGAGCCTTCCGGCCGGCGAGGGCCTGAACGCGGCCACCGGCGAGTACGTGCATATGGTCAAGGCCGGCATCCTGGATCCGACCAAGGTCACCCGCTCGGCACTGGCCAACGCGGCGTCGATCGCCGGTCTGTTCCTGACCACCGAGGCTGTTATCGCCGACAAGCCCGAAAAGGCTCCCGCGATGCCCGCCGGTGGCGACGAGATGGGCGGAATGTACTGATCCGCGATCAGTCCTGATTGCCTCAGTAGGGGGACGGTTCCTTCGGGAGCCGTCCCCCTCCTGCATGCCCGTCCCCGCGTCCACCGGCCGCCGCCGGGTCTTGGTCGGAGTGCGGTGGAGGTGCGCGCGGCCGACGAGCCCGAAGCCCGGGGGTGTCGCGCGTCGGTCTGCGCGCTGACAGTGCATCATGGTGACATGTCTGGCCTGTTGGAGGTGGTCGTCCTCACTGCCGACGATGCCCGGCGCGCGGAAGAAGGCGGCGCCGACCGGCTGATGATGGTCGGCGAGCTGACCGGGCAGGGACGCTGCCCCGAACCGGCAGCGTTCCGGCGTGTGCGGGACGCCTGCACGATCCCGATCCGGCCGCTGCTGCGGCTGCGCGATGGCTACCGGTCCGACGGTGGCGAAGTGACCCGGCTGCGTGGGCTGGCGTCGAACTACCTGAGCGACGGCGCCGAGGGCTTCGTCCTCGGATTCTTGGATGGCTACTCGCAGGTCGACACCGAGATCGTCGCGGCGTTGACCGACGACGGCTACTGGCCGTGGACCTTCGACCACGCGATCGACCGCTGCCTCGACATGGACGAGGCCTGGGCGCGGTTGAGGGGTATGCGCGGACTCGATCAGATCCTGACCGCAGGGTCCAGCCGCGGCCTGGAGATCGGGTTGGACGATCTGGTCTTGCGGGCCCGAGCCGATCCCGAGGATGCCCGGCTGATCCTGGCCGGCGGGGGACTGGTGCCCGAGCATGTCGCCTGGCTGAGCCGGGCCGGGGTGCGGGCCTTCCAGGTGGGTCCCCAGGTGCGCACCGGAGGCTCGTTCGCGGCCGACGTGGATCCGTCGCTGGTGCGCGGCTGGCGAATCCTGCTGGACTCCGAGCATGTCCGGCGGGCCAGCTAGCTGGAACCAACCTGATGGTCGGGCAAGCCGGTCGGCAGGCGTCGCCCCCGGGACGTCAAAGGTGCGGGTCGGACGCGCCGTGGACAGCGGCAGTCTCGGCTTCGGCGTCGAGTGCTCCACGATGCACAGGCTGGGCGATGGTCAGGCGGCCGCGGCTTCGCGTCTAGCCTTGGACCCATGAACAATCCAGATCGTCGCCCGATGGTCGCGGTTCCGCCGCCTCAGCGCCGCGTGCGCAGGCGTCAGGCGGCCCGGGTGGTCGTGCGTGCCGAAGGACGTGTGTTGCTCGCTTCCGATTGCGACCCGGGTATCCCGGGGTCGCAGTGGTGGGTGACTCCGGGTGGCGGTCTGGACATCGGTGAGAGCTTCGCGCAGGCGGCCGCCCGCGAACTGGCCGAGGAGACCGGTCTGCTGGTCGATCCGGGCGATTTCTTCGGGCCGGTCGCCCGCCGAGTCGTGCATCATGGCTACTCGGATCAGGTTCTGGTGCAGCGGGAGGACTTCTTCGTCCTCGATCTGCCGGCTCGCTATGAGCCGGACACCGCCGGGTTCACAGCCGAGGAGAAGGTGACCATGGCCGCCGGATTCGGATGGTTCACCGTGGCCGATCTGGTGGGCAAGATCGTCTGGCCCGCCGAACTGCCTCGCCTGATCGCGGCCACCACCGCCAGCGGGCTCATCGATTTCGGTCACGTCGAGGAGTCCACCGTCCCGGTGCGCCTAGGCCATCGCTGAGCAGATCGGACTTCGGCGCGGGACTCGGGGCGTCGCTCAGTTCCTGCTCGGGAGTGGGTGGTTCAGGGGGTGGCCGCGCCCGGCTCAGGTGAGTTCAGCCCCTGCCCGGAGACGTGCGGCTGACTCTTAATCAGTGGGCCAAGGTTGGGCTCAGTTCCTGCTCGAGCGGCGGGTCGTTGATGACGACGGGCTCCAGTGTCTGCGCCGAGATAATCCTGCCGGTCGGGACTGTCAGCCGTGCTCCGGCCCGGCGCACCAGATAGGCCGAGCCGTGTGCCACGAAAAGCACCCGGACGATCGCGCTGGTCAGCGTCCCGTCTTCTTCGGCGTACGCCAGCTGCACCCACAGGTCACTCTGGGCGGCTGTGTCCAAGACCGGACGCCAGTCCGTGGACTGCCGTTCGCCGAACGCACCAGCGGCCCCCGCCGGCCGGCGATCAGTGCTCGCCGCCTGAACGCGAGGCAACGCGGGACGTTCGCCGTTTTCGTCGAAGATCCGCCCGCCCCGCAATACCAGGGCGACCTCGCGCGGCAGGATCACGGTGCGCTCATCGACGGGACGCAGCAGTCGCAATGCCAGCAGCCGGTCGATCGGGGAGGCGGCGTCCGGCCAGGTCACCGCGCGTTGCGCGTTGCCGACCGTGCCTTGGGGTGGACCCCAGACCAGCCGTTCGAGGACCCGGCGGTCGTCGTCGCCTATCCGGCCGAGCGCCTCGGTGATGGTGGCCTCGTCCAGTGGTTCGGCGCTGATCGGCGCCAGGCCTGCCGGGAATGGCCCCAGGGCCCGCGCCACCGCATCGGTGACCGCCATCCCGGTCTGCGTGATAAGGCCCTGACGACGCAATTCATCGGCAACAGCTGCCACATCGAGGGCTTCGAACTCGGGCAATGCCGACGGGTCGGCACCGGCCGCGAGCGCCACCAGCACCCGCAACTCGTCCTCGCCGAGCCGGGCAAGCGTGTGAGCGGTCGCGGCCGACGAAGCGTCCGAACCCACCGCTAGTACCGCCGCTGCGGTTTGTTACGCATCGTGATGGCCAGCCCGACCAGGCAGACGAAGCAGAGCAGCCGCGCCGTGCTCTGCAACTGGTCGATATAGAAGTAGCCCTGGAACCAGAAGAAGGCCACCACCAGCGTGAAGGCGGCACAGACCAGCAACATGATCCGCCCGGGCACATTGTTGGTCGCGGCCAGGATGCCCGCACCCAGCAGCGCCCACGGCGCCAGCCCACTCCACAGCATGCCGACGAACAGCAGCCCGATCAGCCAGCCGGTGATCTGGGGAACCTCCTGAGCGGGCGGTCGACTGGGGCCGCCGGGCGCCGGGTAGTAGCCGTCTTGGGAATACGAGCCCGTCGCGTACGGATTCGGTCCATAGGGCGACGGCGCGGGTGCATACGGATTGGCCGGATAAGGGGACGGCCCGGTCGGATAGGGCGACTGCGCGACCGGACGCATGGTCTGCGGGCCGGCCGGCGGTGCCCCAACGCCCGGCTG
>JAAYVB010000039.1 GCA_012517405.1 Propionibacterium sp. | reverse complement strand
TCTTCCCACCATTCAAGGTCAACCTGGCGCCGGTTGGGTCACGAATAATCCAGCGGGCAGCGGCTTCGCCACCGGTGGTTCGTATCTGACCCCCGGATTTCAGTTCACTCCCGGCATGCAGATGACGCCGATGCCCGTCGCATATGTGGCCCCGCCGCCGAAGAACCGGACGCCTGCCCTGGTCGGCGCGATCATCGGACTACTGGTCGTCCTCGCTGGAGTGGTGGGCTATCTGGTCTTGGGTGGCAGCACAGCGACCGACCACGGTTCGGCTGTCGGCAAGACAGAAGCGGCAGCTTCGCCTGCTACCCAGGAATCGCAGCCGCCGACCCAGGCCGCTGCGCCCAAGTGGCCTCCGGACGATGCCACACTGTGCCCGGGAACGGGGGCAGTCGCCGTCAACTCGGTGACCAGTTGCCAGTTTGCCGACAATGTGGCCGACGCGTTCTCGCGTGCAGGAGTCGGCACGATACAGGCCTACAGCCCCGTCACTCACCAGTACTACACAATGGACTGCTCGGCGGTGGAAGCAAGCATCATCACGTGTACCGGTGGAAACAACGCGCAGGTGTGGCTGCGCCGCTGAACTCGCTAGGAGGCCAGCGCCGCCGTCATCTCGTTGACGATGTCGACGCCTGCATCGAATGATGACGCGTGCACGACGAACGCGACAGGGACGCGGCTTCCGTTTTGATCGGGATACCAGCCGAACTGGCGGACCAGGTAGCCGCCCCCGGCATATGGGCCCCACCCGCCTTTGAACACGGCGCCCGGCAGTTCACCCAGACCCCAGTGTTGTGCGCTGGTCACGTTCGACATCTCAGCGATCACCCGGCCTGATCCCGCCAGACACGGCAACCGGGTGAGGAAACCGACCTGGGCAGCCGCCGACCACTGTGTCTGCCCGTAGATGCTGAATGGCGGATAGTTCGCCGTCGTCGGCACGGTGGTCGCTTCGTCGCCTGCGTCGCGCAGGACGTCGGTGACGGCCTGCGCTCGATCCACATCGTCAGCGCCGAGCGCCTGCCAGAGAGTATCAGCGGCGTCGTTGTCCGACCAGCGAAGTGCCGCGCTGATCGAGGGAGTCAAGGCGTCTCCCTGCCCGGACTGGATGACAGCCAGCGACAACGGCACTTTCGATGTCGACCAGGCCGGTTGCTCTGTCAGGTCGCCAGCCGTCATGACGCCGGCATCGGGCCGGTACCACGAGGCCGAAAACTCCGCTCCGTGACTGATGGAGATCTGGCGCAGGGCGGCCGTCAACATCTCATTCGTTGGTGCCGCTAGTGTGCTGGCGGCACAGTCGGTGGCGATCACCGCGGATCCATCCCCGCCCGACGAATTCTGGCCGGACTCCGTCGGAGTGGTGGGTGGCGGCGCGATCGATACGCTGGGTGCCTTGGGCGGAGAAATTGCATCGTCAGGCAGAGGTGCCTGCGATGAGAGCAAGGCAGCCATCGCTAACCCGCCGACTATGGCGATGGTGGCCAGACTCGTTGCCGCTGCGAGTGCGATGGCGTGGCGCCGCCGAGACATCTTAGGTTGTCGAGGGTTGCCGGATGAGTTTGATCGCGGTCAGGACCAGGGTGATCGTCCCAATGCCGGCCAGCGCTGCAGCGGCGGTGAGCCACGACTTCACCGTGTGCTCCCACAGCCAATCCGGGGGCACCGTCGGATTCAGCGACCTCAGATCGATGGTGGACGCGGCTTGGGCGAAACCCCAGCGGCTGGGGAACAGCGCCGCAACCACCTCCAGGGCGCCGCGATCGGTGACAGTGATCAAGCCACCACAAAATACCAACTGCGCCATGATCGTGATGACCAACGCCGGCATCGTCTGCTCGCCCGTGCCGACCAGGGCCGACAGCAGCAACCCGAGTAGGGCAGATACAAACGAGGTGCCGAAGGCGGCCAGCCACAATTCGAAGGTGGGATCAGCTGCCCAGACCGAGGAGTCCGGGCCTGGTTTGCCTAGTCGCACCACACTGATCAGGATCGCGCTCTGCAGTAGCGTCATCGCGAACAGGACGCATACCTTCGCCGACAGATAGACCACCGGGGACAGGCCGACCGTCCGCTCTCTCAAGAAGATCGGACGCTCGGAGATCAGCTCACGGATGCTCGCCGACATACCCATGAATGCCGCGCCGACCGTGATGATCACCAGCAGCTGCGAGGGCTCGCCGAGGCTGTCGGGCGGCGGCTTGCCGAAGCCGGTTTCCCCGGGGATCACCAGAGTCATTGCGGCAATGATCACCGGCAAGAGTACGGCCGACAACGCGTAGGAACGGTCCGAAGCGATAATGCGCAGCTGACGTCGGATCAACGTGCTCCACTGGCGCGAGACGCGTTGCCGTGGCGGGCTGACATCGACCGGGTGGGGAGTGGCGTCCGGCGGCGGCAGTTGGACCGCGTGGGTTTGCGCCCAGTGCATCGCGTAGCCCTGCGGGTCGGTGGCCAGGGCGCTGAACACCGATGCGTAGCGATCGAATCCGAAGTAGCCGAGAAGTTCGGAGGGCGACCCGTAGTAGGCGACCATTCCGCCCGGGGCGAGGACGAGTACCTGATCGCAGATGTCCAAGTTGTCGGTGCTGTGCGTGACGACCAGCACCGTGCGCCCACCGTCGGCCTGCTCACGCAACAACCTCATGACGTCCAGGTCGAGACCCGGATCCAGCCCGGAGGTCGGCTCGTCGAGTAGCAGCAGTGGTGGTTGGGTGAGCAGTTCCATCGCGACGGACGTGCGCTTGCGCTGGCCACCGGACAGCCGAGAGATCTGGGTGTCCTGATGAGCGTCCAGCTTCAGATCGGTGATGACGCGCGAGACCTCACGCTCGCGGGCCGACTTCCTGTAGTCGCTGGGCAGCCGGAGTTCGGCGGCGTAGCCGAGTGCCCGGCGGACGCTCAGCTGACGGTGGACCACGTCGTCTTGGGGCACGACCCCAATCAGCTGCCGAAGGCTCGCAAAGCTGCGATACAGGTCTTGGCCCTGATAGACGACCTCGCCTTCGGTGGCCGGCTGCGAGCCGGTGATCGCACGCAGCAGCGTCGACTTGCCGGCGCCGGAAGGTCCGATCACCGCCACCAGATTGCCGGAAGGCACCGTGAAACTGATGTTGCTCAGCAGGCTCTTGCCGTCCTTGAGTGTGAAGGACAGGTTGTTGGCGATCAGGGCGCCGCCGAGCGCTTCGTCCGCGCGGACAATCTCGTCGCCGGTCAGCCTGAGCACGGTGCGTCCGATGGTGAGCCGGTCTCGTGGCGTGAGAGTGGCTCCACCCACGATGTCCCGGCCATTGAGCTGGGTGCCGTTGAGGCTGCTGAGGTCGGTGACTCGGTAGCCGCCGGCGGTGGGCGTGAGGCGTGCGTGATAGCGGGAGACCAGCGGATCGTCCAGGACAATAGTGTTGTCCGGCGCGCGACCGATCGCGATGTCGATGCCGAGAGCTGTCTGATCAGCATCGACAAGCACGGCGTGGCCCGGCGCCGGACTGGCTTGGTAGTCCTCGTGGGCGGGTTGCGCCGCGGAGATCCGCTGACCCGTGGGCCGGTTGAGTTGAATGGTCAGCTGGTCGCCGTCGGGGTTGCCCAGCCCGAAGGTGACGTCATCGAGAACCCGGCAGGCTGACACGCGGGTGTCGCGGTGAAAGGTGCCGTTCGCGCTGTCCATGTCCTGGACGACCAGATCACCATCCGCGTCGGCCTGGATGACGAGATGCACTCGCGACGTACGGGGGTCAGTCGGCACGAGATCGCATGTGGGGTCGCGGCCGATGCGCAGTGACTGCCCGGCGAACAGATGGCGAGTAGTACCTCCAAGGGTGACCGCTGCAACGGGCATCAGGCCCACGTTGTTTGGCATGTTTCCGGCTCTCGGCGCTGTGGGGGTTCTAGCAGAGATTCTAAGGTGCCAGGGGCAATCGGCTTTCGTGTATCACCGATGCTGAGACTCGCTCGATCAGCTGACGATTCGGTCTTCATACGGGTTCGTACGGCCGATATCGCTATGCAAGGCGGTTGCGGAGCCGCTCGCAGCGATGTTGCGGGTGAAGCCGGCCTGCACCTGCAAACGCTTGGTTGCGCGTCCTGCGTGATCTCACCGGCCTATTTCCGGGACGACAGAGTCATACATACTCGTACGTCTTATCGCGTCAGCGACCTAGTTGGGCGTTGCTAAGTTGCTCGCGGACCGATCCTCGGAGAATGTGCGACTTCGAGCCGCAGATGTCGACTCATGGGGAGGACTGCCCATCGACGGTGTGGCCGTCACAACGTAGTTTGCTGAACAAATCGAATGGACGACCCCAACCGTCCTGAAGAAAGGCGAAGTCATGGCGAAGAAACACAAGTACCACGATTCCAGGATCGAGATCGATACGGCATTGCCGGTGGATCGGTTACTCGACCTTTCGAAGCAGACCGCTGAGACGCAGCCGGGCGTGCATTTGGCGGATGAGCACACTGACGGATTCAGCGCAGCGGTGAAAAACGCGTTTGGAATCACGAATCTCACTTTTTCGGTGCATGCCACCGGTAACGGCGTGCGCACCAGTGCGTCGACGAGACTGGACGACTACATGACGAGTCAGACCACCGTCTACCTCATCCCGGTCGGGCCCAAGCTGATCGGTGGATACGGAGAATACCGGCGCTTCATGGGTGCGCTGGAACAAGTCGTTCGGGCTGCCGATCCGACAGCACGGTGCACCATCATTGAACGAGAGGACATTGCATCATGACTCCGGAAACACTCCGCGGCATGGAAATTGGCGGCACAGTCGTCGTCCTGATCGGCATCATCTTCTGGTACAGCACGCCGTCGGATGTCGTTGCGGCCCCCATCATGGTCATTCTGGTTGGCGCAGTGCTTGCGGCGATCCCCTGGTGGGTCAAGCGAAATCAGAGCGATCAATCAGCCAATGAACTCGCGCAGAAGGTGCGAGCCGAACGCGAGCGCAATGATAGGCAGAACTGAGATGGGACGCGCACGGACAATCCGATCGGCTCCGGCGCTGGCCGGCCTTCTGCTCGTCATGACGCTGAGCGGTTGCGGCGCTGGCCTGGGAGGCGGCAATACGACCTGCGGAGACTATCTGCAGTTGAGCGCGAGCGATCAGAAGCAAGTGATCCGCAACTTCTTCGAGGAAAAGGGCAACTCGGATCCCTCCGGAGGAGAGGTGCTGCTTTCGCAACAGTCGGCCAAGCTGTACTGCAACACAGTCGGGAGCGAGTCGGATCCGATCAGCAACATCGACGGGTGAATCCGCCATGGCGTGGCTGACAGGGATCTTGGCGCTGGGCGCCATCTTCGCCTGCACCTGGGGCTGGGAAACGCTGCGGGAGAGCGATACGAAGGCCGGGGCAGTTGCCGAGAAGACGAGCAACCTGGTTCACACCGTGTGGGTGAAGGGAGCGGGGCTCGTGTTGCTGCTGATTGGGATTGTGATGCTCGGAGCGCTTTTCACTGGCGAATTCGAGGGCTGGGAACTCATTTCATTCCTGCTGATCGGTTGGGCGGTTTACCTCCTGTTCTTTGAATAGACGACCAAAGAGTCGTCACCCACCCCGAAATATCGCGGGACGATGGCGAAGCGTCATCGTCCCGCGACCCAGTCGGACGATGACGATCGAGTCCGGCAGTTGTGTTGCTCAGTGTTGACCAGAGGAGAGCGAATGCGCGGCCCCGAACAGAGCGGGTGCGGACCCACGGTAGTCATCGTCGACTGCTGCACCCAGGTGCGAGCGAGCTTTCACTGCTGCTTTCCCTCGCTTGTCGTTGTCGGGACATTCGCTACCGTGGAGGAGCTTCTTGATTGTGGGATTCAATGCGATCTGGTGGTCCTCGACATAAGTCACGACGGCGCGGCCGATGGGGCTCTGTCGGGACCGACAGCAATCGAGGCGCTGATTGCCTTGGGCTACCGGGTGTGTGTTTTCAGCGCTGAGCGCAGGGTTCTTATGCTTGCGCGTTGCTTGGCAGCGGGAGCTACCGGGTTGGTGAGCAAGTCCGATTCACTGGTCGCCGGCGAAGAGGCCTTTCTGACGGTTGCCAGGGGTGGCATTGCCATCGCGGCCGCGATGGATGAGGCTTGGGAACTGGTCCGCCGCCGGGGCGCTCCCCCGCGATTGACGATGCGGCAGCTTCAGGTGCTGCACGCTCGGGCCCGCGGTGAATCCTGGCAGGGGTTGGCTGCGCGGCTGGGGATCTCGGCGAAGACCGCGTACGACCGGTTGGAATGCGTACGGGCGAAGTTGACCTGGTTCCTGCAGGACGCTGGGCTTGGACCGGATGCATCACCGGCGGACATCGAGTATGCCCTGGGGCTCGGCCCCGCAAGCTCGGACCTGTTCCTAGCGCAGCCCGGTGACTTCCACCGGCACCGGGCTGCTGGTGTTGTCGCCTGTGCCGAGTTGCCCAGCACTGTTGCTTCCCCAGCAGACGACGGTGCGGTCTTTGCGGACCGCGCAGGTGTGTGACCCGCCCGCGGCAATGCCTACCACGCCGGTGAGGTTCGATACCGGCACTGGAGTGGTGCTGCTGGTGAGGGTGCCGTCTCCCAGTTGGCCCGACTGATTGTCGCCCCAGCAGACGACCGTGCGATCCTTTCTGATCGCGCAGGTGTGGCTGCCGCCGGCAGCGATCGCCTTGACGTCTGTCAGCCCGGCCACTTGGGTAGCGGTGGGGCTCGGACTTGACGTGGTCGTGCCATTGCCCAGTTGCCCGCTGTCGTTGCGGCCCCAGCATTCCACGGTGCGGTCTTTGCCCAGCGCACAGGTGTGCCAGGCTCCAGCGGCGATGGCCGAGACGGCAGGCAGATTAGCGACTGGGGTTGCGGTGGTCCGGTTGGTGGTCGAACCGTCGCCGAGCTGACCATGAAGGTTGTAGCCCCAGCACTTCACGGTGTTGTCTTTGCTGACTGCGCAGGTGTGGCTGCTGCCGGCGGAGATCGCGGTCACATCGGCGACGCCGACGACCTGAGCCGATGCGGCGCTGCCCATGGCGCTGTCGCGAATCTCCGTGCCATTGCCCACCTGCCCGTATTGGTTGTCCCCCCCAGCACGACACCGAAGCGTTGTCCATCACCATGCAGAAGTGCTCGACGCCGGCGGCGATCTTTGCCGCTCCGGTGATGCCTTGCATCGGTATCGCGGTGAGCTGCGTATGGGTTCCGCCGGTGCTGATATCGGAAAGACGCGGCCCCCAGCAGCTGACCGTGCCGTCAGCGCGGACTGCGCAGGTCTCGCTGTTCGCGGACACCGAGACCGCATCGGTAAGCTCCAGAATCGGTCTCGGCGTGGTCTTGCCGTTCTCGTCGTTGTGCCCGAACGTCGGTGGGTCGCCCCAGCAACTGACCGTGCCATCAGACGTGAGCACACAGGTGTGGCTGCTCCCAGCGGCCAGCACCGGGGCCCTGGTCAGCAATCGCGGGACGAAGAAGACGCCGGCCAGCGCCACCGCGAGGACGATGAGGCCGAGGCCGATGACGCGCGGCAGCTTCGCCGGCTTTCGCTGCTGTGAGGTGGCAGGCGCGGATGCAGACCACGATGATGGGGTTAGAACCGGTATTGCGTCCGTCGGTCTTCGTGCTACGAGGGCTTGATTCACCACGGGATCACCGAGGCTGGCGAGCCAGCCCAGCAGCGCCTCGTCCGTGCCGGGGTAGGCCGCCACAAGCGGCCTCAGATGTGGGTAGTTGGAGACGATTTCTCGCAGATCCTCCAGACTGGCTCGGCCCGTCATCAGCAGTGTGGAAGCGTCGACCTCATCGTGAATAGTCATGACCACCTTTGTTGATCGTGGGGAAGTACCATCCAGTAGCCGAATCAGCGGAGAACCGATACGGTCCCATCGCCGATGTCTGGCACGTAGACGGTGCCGTCGGGTGCTACCGCCGGCGTATATGGCAGAGCGCCGACGGGAATGGTGGCGACGAGCTTGGTGCCGGAAATGACTGTTATTGTCCCGTCGGATTCATCGGGGACGTAGACCGTTCCATCGGGCGCGACTGCTGGCACGCCGGGCTTGGTGCCAGTGGGAATCGTCGCAATGACCTTGGTGCGTTTGATCACGGAGACTGTTCCCTCGCCAGAGTTGGGCACGTAGACGGTCCCGTTGGGTGCGATCGCTGGCGTCGCTGGGCTCTTGCCAACGGGAATGGTGGTGGCCTTGTTGTCGTTGATCGCTGTTACTGTCCCATCGTCCCAGTTAGGTACGTAGACGGCTCCGTTGGGTGCGACCGCTGGCGTGGTGGGCCTGTTGCCGACGGGGATAGTGCCAGTGACCCGCGCCTCATCAATCACCGAGACTGTCCTATCTCTCGCGCTGGTTGCATAAGCGGTTCCGTCAGGTGTCACGACCAGGTCAGGCGCGAATATCTTGTTGATGAGATCTTCGATGGCGCTGGATTTCTCGAGATCGTGGGGATCGGTGCCGATGGTCACCGTGCCAGCGACTTGGGTGCCCTTGATCACTGATACCGTACCGTCGCCGGCGTTCGGCACGTACACGGTTCCGTCAGCTGCCACTACTGGCGCCTGGGGTTCGTTGCCGACGGGGATGGTGGCGGTGACCTTGGTGCCGTTGATCACCGACACTGTCGCTTCGGAGCTGTGGGTGACGTAGATGGTTCCATCAGGTGCCACCGCCACCTCCTGGGGAGTCATTCCGACAGCGATCTTGTTGGTGACATGGGCGCCGCTGATTCCGATCACCGATTTGTCCAACGTTCTTGCCAGGTAGATAGTTCCATCTGGCGCCGCCACCGGAGTCGTCAGCATGTCGCCGAAGTTGAAGCTGCTGATGATCTGAGTGCCCTTGATCACTGTGACTTCGCCGCTCAGGCGACCGGTGAGATAAACAGTTCCGTCGGGCGTCACTACCGGAGTCGTGAACAGACTGTCTACTGGGATGGTTGCGACGACCTGAGTTGCCGGGTGCGGGACAGCGATCAGCCGAGGGACGAGTTGATATCCGGTTGCTGCGAGCACGATGGCGATGACGAGGGCGACAATGAGCAGCGGTCTCTTTTTCAGCCGTCGAGACGGGCTGGTCGGCTCGCCAACCGGAGGGGATTCAGGCGTTGTCTCCCCAGGGGCCTCTGGCTGCGCTTCACCGCCCCGGAAGGCTGGCTCGGCGGCTTTCCAGGATTCAGGTGTTGCTGATGATGTGGTTCGTCTGGCCAGTGCGAGGGCCACGGCCGGGTCGCCGAGGTCTGAGAGCCAGTGGAGCAGGGGTGCATCGGTGGCGGGGTAGAGGGCAACGCTGGCTCTCAGCTGGGGATAGCTTGTGACGATTTCGCGGAGGTCTTCGGGAGTGGCCCTCCCGGTCGTCAGCGCGACCAGGGCTTCGCCCTCGTTGCCGAACGTCATCGTTGTGTTCCCTTCCCTCAGCGCGTGGCAGTAGTCAACCAGTCATTCGCCTGTCCGGGTACCGGAGAAACTCACCCCGCCTCGCGACGGTACGTTCAATGGTGTGACCCTGATCCAGAAGGTGCGATTCGCCAACGCTCTGGGTGTTTCCGCGTCCGCACCTAGTCAGCGGCGTCACTAGCCGTGATGACTTGAGCGCACCTCGGGATCGGGGCTGAGGAGAGTGCTGATGCCTTTGAAGGCGAACGCGACAGTCGCGAACCAGCCCGGGAAGAACGTGAGGTTCATCAGCAGATCGAGGATGGGGCTATCGGGCTCATAGTAGGAGGTGCTAAACATGTCGGAGTCGCCCATCGCCTGGATGATGGAGCAAAGGACGAACACCGCGACCGCCGCGCCGACCCACTTCATGCCCATGGTGCGCCGTTCGTAACTGGCGGGGACTCCGGATCAGCCTTGCCGTGTTGCTGACCGGGGGTGCGATCGCCGAACGGTGCTTCAGCGGGCAGAGGTCCAGGAGAGAACCCCTGAGTCTCTGGGCGATTGGAATGCGCTGATGTGGTTGTCTGTTTGATGGTTCTTTCTGAGGCGCCGAGTGTTCCGGTCGTGCTAGGGACAGCCGATTTGGCGAGCCAGTCCAACAGAGCAGGGTAGGTTGCCGGATATGCCTCCACTGTGGTGCGTAGCTGTGGATGGGTGGTGACGATCTCATCAAGGTGTTCTGGGGCGGCTGTGCCGGCCTGAGCGCGGCGCGAGCTTGGTCCTTATTTCGGAACATTCTCTGCCTTCCCTCGCTCGCCACGCAGTGGTAGTCAATCAGTCGGCCGGGGCGCGGGGTACCGGAGGAACTCACCCCTGCCGTGGATCCAGCAGTCTGCGTGCATATCTCCTGAACTCCGCTCGAGTGATCCGGCGGCTTAACCGAGAACCGATACGGTTCCCCCCCCGGGGCTGGCAACGTAGACGGATCCGTCGGCCGCCACCACTGGTAACCAAGGGTTGTCGCCGACGGGGATCGTGGCGGTGACGTGGTTGCCGCTGATGACCGATACGGTGCTGTCGCCGGCATTGGCCACGTAGATGGTGCCGTCGGGCGCCGCCACAGGCCGCGAGGGGCGCTTGCCGACGGGGATGGTGGCGGTGGCGTCATGGCCTCTGATCACCGACACCGTGCGCTCGGTGTCGTTAATGCCGTCATCGTTGTAGCCGTCGCCCACGTAGACGGTGCCGTCTCGCGCTATCACCGGCGGCATAGGGTCGTTGCCGACGGGGATGGTGGCGGTGACGTCGTTGCCTCTGATGACCGATACGGTGCCGTCACCGGCGCTGGTCACGTAGACGGTTCCGTCCGGCGCGATCACCGGTAGGGAAGGGCCCTTGCCGACGGGGATGGTGGCGGTGAGGTGCTTGTCTTTGATCACCGATATGGTGTTGTCGCCGGTGTTGGCCACGTAGAGGGTGCCGTCGGGAGCAATCACCGGCAAGTCAGGGTGATCTCCGGTGATGATGACATCGGTGAAGCGGTTGCCGCTGATCACCGACACGGTTCGGTCATCGACACTGAGAACGTAGACGGTGCCGTCTGGAGCTATCACCGGATACTCCGGATTCTTGCGGACGGGGATGGTGGCGGTGAGGCGGTTGCCGTTGATCACCGATACCGTGTCGTCGCCGAAATTGGACACGTAGACGGTGCCGGCGGGTGCTATCGCAGGCAGACAGGGGTCATTCCCGACGGGAATGGTGGCGGTGACGTGGTTGTCGCTGATCACCGAGATGGTGTCGTCATCGCGGTTGACTACGTAGACGGTGCCGTCGTCTGCCACAGCTACCCAAGGAGTTGCGCCGACGGGGATGGTGGCAGTGACGTGGTTGCCGGTGATTACCGATACCGTACTCTCGCCCAAATTGCCTACGTAGAGCGTGCCGTCTGGGGCGATTACCGGCGGGGTGGCGCCGTTGCCAGTGCGGATGGTGTCGATGACCTGGGTTGCGGGGTGCGGCGCGGTTAGTCGCTGGTATCCGATTATCGTGGCGACTACCGCCAGCACGACGGTCACTGCGACGATCGCCGGTATGAGTTGGCGGCGACTCCTGCGCTGCTCAGTGGTCTGCACATATTTGCTCGCTGGTGGGGGTGGGGGTGGGGGCGTTGGTTGCGGTGGTTGGGGTCGTTGTCTGGAGGCGAGTGCTTGAGCGACTGCGGGGTCGCCGAGGTCCGAAAGCCAGCCCAGTAGGGCCGTGTCTGTCGCCGGATAGAGGGTCACGGCAGCTCTCAAGTGGGGATAGCCGGTAACGATTTCGCGAAGGTCTTCGGGGCTGGCTCCGCCGCTCATCAATGCAGCCAGGGCTTCGCCTTCGTTGTGGAACGTCATCGTTTGGTTTCCTCTCTCGGCGATTCGACTCTACTCAATCAGTCGGCCGTCACGCGGGGTACCGGAGAAACTCACCCCGTGCGAAGCCCCACTGGGTGCCCCCGCATGAGGAGCTGCGGGCCCTTACCGAGCCATTCATCCTGCTCGGCCTGGATGGGAGGACGATGCGTGCAAATGCTCGCGCAACTGAGGACGCCACATAGACGGCGCCCAATGGGTAGCGCGAGCAGAAGCAAGGAGAAAGAGAAACGCCGGCATATTCACTCCGCGCATGCCGCCGAGAAGCTTGTTCAGCTGGCTGGCGTTCAGGCCCGTGCGCGGACCTTTCGTCCGCAATCCACGCCTCAGCAGTCAGCACCATTCCCGGCCGACTATTGTCGGCACAAGGGGAAACGTCTGACGGGGGAGACGATGGCGGAGCAAGCATGCAACTGGTGTGGGGCGGCGGTGGCCCAAGGGATTTGCACGCGTTGCGGGCTCTCGGCGGACGAGGCGCCCCAGACCACGAGTTTCAGTCCGGCCGCGTTTGCGTCCTTCGACCCGGCTCTGGCCGACACCGACCCGGACCTGCCGATCATTCCCGGCTTCGGCCCTGACGCGACGCTGCAGGCCGCGCCCGGGCCTTCCTACTCCACGGCCCCGCCGCCACCTCCGCCGCCGCCTCCGCCCGGGCCCGGATCCTGGAGTTCGGCGCCAGTCTCCTCGTCCTACCCCGCCTCATCCCACGGTTCTTCGCAATATGGCACTCAGTACCCGGCCGATCAGCCCCCCAGTGCCCCCGCCTACTACGTATCCCAGCCCGTCGGTGTGCAGTACGGCTCGCGCCCCAAGGGCGCCCAGCAGTTCGCGCTGGTCATCGTGGGTGTCGCAGCCGTCTTGCTGATCGCCGGAGCGATCATGGTGGCCGCCGGCATCTGGGGCCCGAATCCTTGGATCGCCATCGCGCCGGCGCCGTCCGCGACCGACAACGCGTCCAGCAACCCCGCGCGGACTGCGGCGCCCCCAGCCCCGACGCACATGACCAACCCACCGTCGTCCCAATCGTCAAGCCAGAGACAGCCGACAACGTCGACCGCCCAGGCGGTGACATCGCTGCCGAGCGGCACGTGGATCACCATCCTGGAGAGCCTGCCCAAGAACGAGAACACCCTGGCCTCCGCGCAGGCGCGTGCCGCTGGGATGGCTGGGTACGGCCCGAAGATCTCGGTGATCGACTCGGACGCCATTCCTGGCCTCAACGGCGGCTATTGGGCTCTCGGCGTTACTGGGTACGGCTCTCGTGACTCGGCGACGGCGATCTGCAGCACCTTCGGCAGAGAGGCGGGCGGCAGTTGCTATCCACGCCAGGTTGGCTGAACACGCGGCTGAGCCGGCGCACGGTCCTGGTCGCTGGGGCATCGGCGGTGCTGGCCAGCGGGCTGGCGCGTCCGGCGGTGGCATCGCCCCCTCTTGACGCGCCTTTCATTCATCCTCGTGATGATTGGGCCGCAGGCCGTGCACCGATCGGTCAGCTGGAAGCAGAAGAGTCAGGTGACGCCCGTTTTCTGCTCGTCCACCACTCGGCCAGCCCGAACGGGGACACGCCCGACCAGATTCCGGGACGGATCCGCAGTTTCTTCGACTACCACACTCAAACGAAGGGTTGGCCTGACGTGGCCTACAACTTCTTCGTCGACCCGTTCGGTGGGCTGTGGGAGGGGCGCCAAGGAAGCCTGACCTCGCCCGTAAAGGGCGACGCCACCGGCGGCAGTCAGGGGTTCGCAGTGCTCTGCTGCTTCATCGGAGACTTCTCATCGATCGAGCCCAGCCCGGAGGCGATGGAGGCCGCCGCGCACCTGTTGGCTTGGCAGGCCGCGACCTACCGAATCGACCTCAGCGAGGGCAGCCAGGTGCGATTCGTATCGCGCGGTTCAACACTGTGGCCGGCAGGCACCGAGGTGGCGACCGATCCGATCGCCGGGCATCGCGATATGTCACAGACGACCTGCCCCGGGGACGCACTGTATCCGCAGGTGCGCGCACAGTTGTGGCCCGATGCTCGGGCACTGGTCGCGGCGTCCCAACCCAGCCAAGCGCCAACGCCGAGCGTCGCCTCCGTCCCAACGGAGCAGACTGTGCCCCTGCCGACGCCCGACCCCACACCTGCCGGCCACACCCCGGCATCCGCACGATCGAGCCCGTCCCCTCGATCCACGGACTCCACCTCGCCCGGCAGCGGGTCCGGCTGGCTGCTCCCGGCCGGGCTTGCCGCCACCGCGGCGGGCGCGGGAGCACTCGCTTGGGCATCCCGCTTCATGCGGCCGCAGCCCCCGAGGGAGAGCAACGGCCGTTCACAATGAGATGGAATCTTCGGCGCGTTGCGTTAGCCGGGGACGGCGAGTAGCACCCCTTCAGCCCCAGACCCGCCTCACGCCACCCGCCGCGCAACCAGCAGATGCCAAGCCCACAACCCCGCCGCGGTGACACCGAAGACGGCGCTGGCCAGCGCCATTGAGAAGACGCTCGCCGAGACCGCCGGGATGACGACCCCCGCGATGAGTGCGTTGAGCAGCAACGAGACGAAACTCTGCAAGGACGCGGCCGTGCCACGTTTCTCGGGGAACAAATCGAGCATCGTCAACTGCAGGATCGGGAAGGCCAGCGACATGCCGAAGGCGATCAGCGCGGGGCCGACGATCGGCCAGGGCAGCTGGGTGGCCAGTGGTGACGACGTGAGGCCCAGATTCAGCGCAATCGCTCCCAACATGATGGCCAGCCCGATGCTCGCCACCTTCTGAGAATGCCCCCATTCGGCCAGCCGCGAATTCACGTAGGAGCCGAGAATCATGCCGGTGATCATCGGTACGAAGAAAACCCAGAAATCTCGTTCGCCCAGCCCGAGAAGCCGGACGATGAAGATCGGTGCACCGGCGATGTAGAGGAACTGCGCGGAGAAGCCGAGCGACGACGCGAACGCCAGCCGCGCGAACGGACCGTCCGCGGCCACATTGCGCATGTTGGCGAAGATCGGGCCCATCTGCAACGGCGTCCTTTTCTCTTCGGGGTGAGACTCGGGCAGCCCGAAGGTGATCAGAGCCAGCAGCAGTGCGGCGTAGCCGGTCAGGAAGAAGAAGATGACTTCCCAGTCGCCAATCGCCAGCAGCCAGCCGCCGACCACCGGTGCCAGCGCGGGCGCGATACCGAAGATCATCGAGACCTGAGCCATCACTCTTTGCGCTTGCCAGCCGTCATGGAGATCACGGACAAGCGCCCGGGAGATGATCTGGGCGGCGCCCGCGAAGATGCCCTGAACCGCCCGGAAGACCAGCAGCACGGCCAGGCTGGGGGCCAGGGCACAGCCAATCGAGGCGAGCGTGAAGGCGGCCATGCCCGCAACCATGACGGGCTTGCGTCCGACCGAATCGGAGATCGGGCCGTGGAACAGACTCGCGAAGGCGTAGCTGAACAGATAGATGCTGGTGATCTGCTGAAGAGCGGCATCCGAGGCGCCGAACTGTACCCCGATGCGTGCAAATGCTGGGAAGACGGAATCAATGGTGAAAGGTCCGATCATCGACAGCATCGCCACGATGATCGTCGTCTGCAGGCCAACACGTTTGCTCACCGGCACACCCTACGCGCTGGGGCGAACTCCCTCAGCGGGCCCGTTCGCAGTCTGGATCATGCAGGATCTTCGGTGCCGAATCTGCCACGGTCGGCGCTGCTGCTCGTCGGCCCACCTCGACGAGCCAGCTGAGACCGCGCGGTTGCCGTAAAGTTCAGTCATGATTCGTATTGCCACGATCGGCACCAGCAGGATCACCTACCAATTCGTCGATGCCATGGACCAGGTTCCGCAGGTCGCGCTGGCCGGGGTCTACTCCCGCAGCCCGGAAACCGCTCAGAAGGCCGCGACCGCCTTCGGCACCGACGTCACCTGGACCGACCTGGACACGATGCTGGGGTCGGACGATGTCGACGCCGTCTACGTCGCCAGCCCGAACGGTGCCCACTACGAGCAGGCACTGCGAGCGATCGATGCAGGCAAGCATGTCTTCTTGGAGAAGCCCGCAGCCCCCACCGCCGCCGAATTCTCGGCGCTGCTGGACACCGCGGCAGAACATGGGGTCGTGATCTTCGAAGGCATGCGCAACGCCTACGATCCGGGCACCTCAGCGCTCCGGTCCCTGCTACCCGACCTCGGACAGATCCGCCGGGCCTCACTGGCCTACTCACAGCGGTCGTCCCGCTACGACCTGGTGCTCGCCGGACAATCCGTGAACATCTTCGACCCCAAGCTCGCCGGGGGAGCGCTGTATGACATCGGGGTCTATTGCGTATCGATGATGGTGGACCTCTTCGGCGCCCCGCAGTCGGTGAGCGCAGCAAAGGTGACCGTCGGATCGGGTGTCGATGGTGCGGGAGCCGTGCTGGCCCGCTATCCGGGCATGGTCGTCGACCTGTCCTATTCGAAGATCACCGCATCCGACCGGCCGTGCGAGATCCAGGGCGAGCTTGCGACCCTGACTTTCGACCGGATCGCGGCCCCCCGCGAACTCGTGGTCACCTACCTGGACGGCAAGTCCGAATCCCAGAAGATCGATCTCTCACCGGCGAACATGGCATTCGAGATCAAGCGGTTCGCCGAACTGGTCGCCGGGGCCGACCCGACCCCCGATCAGCAGAGGACACTGCACACTCTGGAGACTATCGACGCCATCCACGCCGCAATGATCTGACGCGCTGGCCGTCAGTCCGATTCGGGCTGGCCGAGCGCGGCCGCCTCCTCGGCCTCCATGCCGGCCACAAACCCGTGTTTGGACGACTGCCAGCCGTCCTCGGTCATCCCGGTGCGCCAATAGCCCGAGATCGACGCATCCTGCTTGGCCACGCCCCGCTCGACGAACAGATGCCGCCGCAGGTCCTTGACCACTTCGGCGACGCCGTGAACGAACCAGCTGGTCCTGCCCTCGGGGATCTCCGCCTCGCGCACCGCCTGGGCGAGCTTCAGCCCGTAGGGTGCGCCCTCCCGGAAGACCCAGACAATCTCGACGCCGGGCACCGACGGCACGTCGAAGACGGACGAGTGATCTGCGACTTCGAGAAATGCCACGGCCGTGGCATCGTCGGGCAACTCCTCCAGGGCGGCGCAGATCGCGGGGGCGGCGGCCTCGTCCCCCACCAGAACGAAGTGGTCGTAGTCGGCAGTGGGAGCCCACGCCCCGCCCGGGCCGAAGAAGTTGATCCGGTCGCCGGCCTTGGCCCGTTGCGCCCAGGGGCCGGCCAGTCCGGTGTCGCCGTGCGTGACGAAATCGATCTCCATCGTGCCGTTGAGCGGGTCGCGATGACGCAGCGAATAGGTGCGGGTGACCGGCGGGTGGTCGGCGAACTCGGCCGTCTCCTCGGGATCGACCGGCTGCGTGTAGGGCGCGTCCTACGGTGGGAAGAGCAGCTTCACGTAGTGGTCGGTGAAAGGCAGATCGACGTCGCGCAGGTCGGGTGAGTCGAATGTCAGCCGGATCAGCTGCGGAGAGATCTGCTCGGATCCGATGACGGTGGCGTGGCGCAGAACGCGCTGGCGAGGTGGCATGGGACTCCTCCGATTGCTCCCGAGATGCTCAGTGCCGCTCAACGCAGCACTTAGGCCAGCCTAACTTGGAGGGTCAAGGGCCGCGCGCGCCCTGGTTGGCGCCCGGTGCCAGGGGTGGAGCGTGCCTGATCTTCTTCAGTTGGTGCCGATTTGGCCCGAATCGGTCGATTAGATCGATCTAACGCCCAAGCTGAAGAAGATCAGGCACGCCGGGTGGGCGAGACCGGCGCTCGTGGACATGACGACGGGGCCCCTCCTTCGAGAACTCGAAGAAAAGAGGCCCCGTCTCGGGCGTCCAGAAGGCGGACGAGATCGCTGCGGCTTCTGGGAGCTCTTAGTTCACGCCTCGCATCAGCTTGATGATCGGCCTGCGCGCCAGGAACAAGATGGCGCCGACGGCGATCGAGCCGAGCCCGATGGCCAGGAAGTAGGGCACCTCGTTGCTGGTCGAGTAGAACGCCGAGAGGGTGCCGGCCAGTGCCGAACCCAGCGAGACCGACAGGAAGTAGAGCGCCACCATCTGCGAGTGGTAGGCCCGCGGGGCCAGCTTCGTGGACAGCGACTGCCCGACCGGGGAGATACACAGTTCGGCCATGGTGAACAGGAAGAGGATGACGATGATCGCCCAGAAGGGAACAGTGCCGTCGGTTCCACCGGAGAACGGGATGAACGCGAGGAAGGCTAGACCCATGATGCCGGTACCCAGCGAGAACTTGACCGGTGTGCTCGGCTGACGGTCGCCGAGCGCCGTCCACATCGCGGCGAAGACGCCCGCGAAGATGATGATGAAGACCGGGTTGATCGAGTTCACAACGCTCGGCGGCAGATTCATGCCGAAGACGTGACGGTTGAGTCGCTGGTCGGAGTAGATCGCCATGACCGTGAACTGCTGCTGGAACAGTGACCAGAACACCGACGACGCGATGAACATCGGAATGAACGAGTAGACGCGACTGCGTTCGTCCACATCGATGTTCTTGCTGGTGAGGATCACCGCGAACAGCACCAGAGCAGCCAGCGAGGTGAGGATGACGACGATGGTCGACAGCGCCTCGGCCTTGATGACACCCGACGCGATGACGACGGCCAGCGCCACCACGACCACCAGCAGGCCGATCGTCCACTTGCGCCGCTGCTCCTTGGTGAGCGGGTTGGTCGGCTTCGAGCTCGACTCGCTCACGGTGTGGTGGCGCATGGCGACGTATTGGATCAGGCCTGCGGCCATGCCGACAGCCGCCAGCCCGAAGCCCCAGTGGAAGCCCTTCCAGCCCCACAGTGCGCTGGTGCCGAGCGGACCGATCAGGGCGCCGATGTTGACGCCCATGTAGTAGATCGAGAACGCGGCGTCGCGACGGTTGTCGAGTGGAGCGTAGAGGTCGCCAAGAGTGGTGGACGTCGTGGTCTTCAGCGAACCGCCACCCAGCGCCACGCAGACTAGGCCGGCGGCCAGGCCGGGAATCCCCGGGAGGAATGCCAGCGCCAGGTGGCCGATCATGACCACGATCGCCGCACTCAGCAGCGTCTTCTCGGAGCCGAGCAGCCGGTCGGCGATCCAGCCGCCGAGTACGGACGAGAGGTAGACCAGGCCGCCGTAGGCGCCGACGATCGAGGTAGCAGCGGCCTCGGACAAGCCCAGCCCGCCGTCGCTGACGGAGTAGTAGATGTAGAAAGCCAGCAGGCTCTGCATCCCGTAGAAGCTGAAACGCTCCCACATTTCAACCCCGGCCAGGTTTGCCAGGCCCCACGGATGCCCGAAGAATCCACCCCGGCCTCGTTGATCAGCCTCGAATGGGGTGGGAGGCACCGCCGGTGATGGTTCGGATGTGGTTGATGACACGATGTCATTCCTCGTTCATGACTCCGCGGAGTCGTCGGTCTTGTGCCCGCAGCTCATTCTGCGAACCCGCGGCAGGCTATCACCTTCGGCACGGGAAGGAACAGTCTGCAGGAGATCTACCGCAGATCCTTCGGAAAAGGCGGAGGATCTGTCTCCATCAGGACCAGAAGACTCCGTGACTGATGGTCCGCCGTAGATTCTTCGGGCGGGCTGAGGTGTCCCGCACTGGCTTCGAAGAGAACTCCGCACGGGAAAACTACGGCGAAGGTAAGTTGATGGTGACCTCACCGGCGAGGTCCAGAGTGCACGCTCTGAGAATTGTCATCGAGAGGAAACCCCCATGGAAACCGCCCCGATCCTCGCTTGGACCTTGGTCAGCGAGTGCCCCATCCCGCCGGATGTGCAGCAGTTGCTGGTGCAGGGAGAACAACCTGTGGCTGCCTACCGGACCTTCCGCGACAGCGCCATCTTCACCAATATGCGACTGATCGTCCGGGATGCGCAGGGCATATCGGGCAAGAAGGTGGAGATCTACTCGCTGCCGTATTCCGCTATCAACATGTGGTCGTCCGAGAACGCGGGCACCATCGACTGGAACTCCGAATTGGAGATGTGGACGCGGGCCGGCCACATCAAGGTCAAGCTCAGCAAAGGCATCGATGTCCGGCGTCTCGACAACCTGATCGCCCACATGGTGCTCCATAGCCGCTGACACTGTGCCGGGAAAGCGGCCGATTCAGCAGTCGCCTCAGAAGGATGATCGCTTCGTCCCGTGCTGGGCATTGAGACGATGATCCCGCTCCAGTCAGAGCGGGAATCGCAATGGCGGAGGATACGAGATTCGAATTAGAGCACGAGCATTTTCGTAGCCCCTTCCCAAGTCCTCAATTACGCTTCTGGCTAGGGCATTCGTGCTCGGCTTTTCGGGTTTGCGTGGACATGCGTGGGCGTGGCTGGCGAAACTCGGGGCACACTCGGGGCACGAAACGTGCTTCAATCGGTGCGGGGCCTCCATCCGGTTCGGCCCGGAGGGGACGTGGGTGATGGCGGAGGGTCGGCGGCCGTGGGGGAAGGTGCGCCGGCTGCCGTCGGGGCGCTATCAGGCTTCCTACATTATCGGCAGTGTCCGCGGGGTCGATCCGGGCATCCGTTACACGGCGTTGCAGACGTTCGACGCCAAGGGTGACGCGTGGGGGTGGCTGGACCGGGAACGGCGGCTGATCGACCGCGGGGACTGGACGCCACCGATCGAGCGGTTCCACGCGGCCGAGGAGGAGCGCCGGCGCAGGCAGGCGGCGCGGGAGGCCGCCGACGCGGTGCCCACGATCGCGGTCTACGGCTCACGCTACCTGGAGCGGGCCGACCTCGCCGCGACGTCGCGGGACCGGTACCGGCAACTGTTCAGATTCTACATTCTGGCCGAGCCGGCGACGTTGACGAGGCGTGGGATGACGAAGGGGAAGCCGGTCGCGAAGCGGGGCTTGGGCGAGGTCCGGGTGAGTGAGTTGACCCGGGCCGATGTGCGGTTGTGGTGGCAGGGTCTGCCGGTGGGCGTGCGGGAGTCGTCGTGCCGACAGGCCTACGACCTGCTCCGGGCGATCATGAACTCAGCCGTCGAGGCCGAGCTCATCGACGCGAACCCGGTGCAGGTCAAGGCGGCCACCCAAGCGCAGGCGTCGCGGGAACGTGAGACGGATCCGCTGCCGATCGACGTGCTGTACGCCGTCGCGGAGCAGATGCCCGCACCGTGGCGGCTCGGTGTCCTGCTGGGGGGTGTGCTCGGGTTGCGGTCGGGTGAGGTGCGGGCATTGCAGCGTCGTGACTTCAACCTCACCGGCGACATCCCGACGGTGAAGGTTCACCAGTCGGTGAAGGAGGCCGAGGGCAAGATCGAGATCGGGCCGTTGAAGACGGCCCGCAAGGGCATCGCGTCCCGCACTCTCCCGATCCCGGCCGCGCTGGTCGACGACGTCAAGGTGCACCTGCGGCAGTACACCCAGCCCGGCCGGACCGGGCTGCTGTTCTGGCGGACCAGGGACGGGGGACCGGTGAGGTCGGCCGACTGGCTCCGGGCGTTCAAGAAGGCCTGCACGAACGTCGCCAACCGGCTCGAAGCCGACGCCGCCGCCCACCTCGCACAAACCGGTGAGCCGGAAAGCGACGCCTCCCAACGGATCCGGGAGCTGCTCACCGGCCGGGGCGGCTACGTGTTCCACGGCACCCGCGTGACTGGCCTCACCTGGGCCTACCGGCTGTCCGGGGGCAACCTGCGGGCGGTCCAAGCCATCGCCGGCCACACCTCCCCCAAGATGGCCCTGCGCTACCAACGCGCCGAAATGGACTACCTCACCACCGTCGCCGACAACGTCTCAGCCATGATCGAAGCCAGTACACGCCAGCCATGATCGATCGAGCTCGACTCGGCGGGTGCCGGGGAGTCATGGGCAACCGGTGGAGTGGGTAAGGCCCACGTCACCCACGGAAGGGCGCCCGATTCGTAGCACTGAATATTACTGACCAAATGTTACAGTAGGGATGTGTCTTCAGCTGACGTGGACCGCGCACTGTCCCTGCCTCCCGACCAGGTCGGGCCCGCACTGGCGAGCCTGCCTGAAGACCAGTGGTTCGAGAGGAAGTCAGCCCGGACGGCGCCGCGGGACGTGGCCATCCCGTTGGTGGCCATGGCCAACGCCGACGGCGGCGTCCTTGTCGTGGGGTTGCACGACGGGCTCGTCGAGGATGTCCCACCCCATAGGCGCAATGAGCTCAGGCAGGTGGCGCTGGACTTCACCCATCCGCCGGTGCGGGTGCGCGTCCAGGAGGTGTTGGCGGCTTCCGCGGGCGGCGATCCCGTCACCTTGGTGGTGTTTCGAATCGAGCCGGGGGATCAGGTGCACACCACGCAGAAGGGCAGTTGCTACCTGCGGGTGGGCGACGAGTCGCGGCAGCTCACCGCCGCCCAGCAGCGTGAACTCGTCTATGACCGGGGGGCAGCACACTATGAGGCCACCCCCGTTGCTCTCGGCGTGGATGACCTCGACCAAGACCAGCTTGCCAGCTACGCCCGGGCCATTGGTGCTGCGTCCATCGAGGGCATGCTCGCCGCACGCGACCTGGTTGATCGCCGGGGACGTCTCACTGTGGCCGCTGAACTGCTCTTCGACGGCCGTCCGCAACGGGAGTTCCCGAATGCCCTGGTGCGCGTCCTCAGGTACGGGGCAGACGAACGGGGCGTGGGAAGGTCGATGAGCCTGGAGGACGGCGAGGACGTCCGGGTAGAGGGCTCCCTGCCCCGCCAGATCATGGTGGCGTCCGACACGATCGACCAGATGATGCCCAAGTGGCGCCAACTCGGTCCCGCGGGCCTGTTCGAGGCGCGAACCCGGATTCCCAGGGACGCCTGGCTCGAAGGGCTGGTCAACGCGGTCGTGCACCGTTCCTACAGCATGATGGGAGACCACATCCGGTTCGAGATCTTCCCGAACCGGGTCGAGATCACGTCGCCGGGACGGTTCCCGGGCCTCGTGAACCCCGACAAGCCCCTGGAGATCAAGCGCTCCGCACGGAACCCCCGAATCGCGAGGGTCTGCGCGGACTTGGGCATCACCCGCGAACTCGGCGAGGGGATCCTGCGCATCTTCACCGAAATGCGCCGCCGTGGGTTGGTGGACCCGATCTACACCCAGTCTTCTGCCACCGTGACGCTGACCTTGCTCGCCTCCGACGCGCTGCCGGCCGAGGTGGTGTCCCGCCTCACCGGGAGCGCTCTGGCGATCCTCGACGCCCTGCGACTCGCGGGCCAGCCCTTGGGGACCGGTCAGCTAGCGGAGTTGGCGGGCGTGACCCGCATGACGGCCACTCGTGCCCTGACCGCGCTCGAGCAGGAGGGCATCGTCACGTGGCGGGGGACCTCCAAGCGCGACCCTCGAGCAACCTGGTCCCTGGGCCAGCTGTAACACTCCAGCTGCAACATCGGTGTTACAGCTCGGTGTTGCAGCTCACCCAAGTCGACCCGGATCGAGGCGGCCGACCGGCCAGCCCAGACGCAAAGTCGCTGGCACCCCGACAGGCGGCATCGCGGCCCGCACCATAGATGAGGTCGCAGCCGAGCAGCCGAGGGGTATGGTCCGCGGCGCGGCATGAGCGAGTATGACGTCATGCGTTATAGTGGATGAGTGATCAGATCCTTCCGGGACCCGGCAACCGAACGGCTCTGGTCACGACAACGAGTCAAGACCATCGACCCAAGGATCGAACGTGTCGCCCTTCGGAAGCTGGTGATGCTGGACGCCGCCGAGATCCTCGACGACCTCCGAGTGCCTCCCGGCAACCGCCTTGAGGCACTTCGCGGAGACCGAGCCGGGCAGCACAGCATCCGCATCAACCAGCAATGGCGGATCTGCTTCACCTGGACCGACGCCGGACCGGCCGACGTCGAGATCGTCGACTACCACTGAGGAGGTGCCACCCATGACAACCACCATTACCCCGATCCATCCGGGCGAGGTCCTGATGGAGGAGTTCCTGGAGCCGCTGCAGGTCAGCCAGAACCGGCTCGCCGTCGCGATCGGCGTGCCCCCACGTCGTATCAACGAGATCGTCCACGGCAAGCGGCGCATCACCGCCGACACCGCCCTCCGGTTGGCTCGCTACTTCGGCACCACCGACCGCTTCTGGCTCAACCTCCAGACCCGCTTCGATCTCGAGATCGAGAAGGACAATCTCGGTAGCGCCCTCGACCGGATCGAACCCCTCAAGGCCGTCTGACTTCCGGGGAGCGGCAATTGAGGGCGGTCGTGCTCGGGTGGCAGACTGGTCAGGATCTCGGCCTGGTCGGACGTCGTCGCACCCGACGGCGCCGTTCACGACCCGGCCCGCATCGCGTACCTGAAGGCCCACCTCGCCGCCGTCCTGGACGCCGTGGACGCTGGCGCCGACGTGCGCGGCTATTGCGCGTGGTCGCTGCTAGACAACTTCGAGTGGGCCCACGGGTACGGCAAGCGGTTCGGGCTGGTCCACGTCGACTACGACAGCCAGCGCCGCACGCCGAAGGACAGCGCCCGGGCCTGCGCCGAGGTTGTCGCCGCGCACGCCCTCGAAGCGGGCTGAACGAAGGGGTCCGGGCCTACCCGCGAACCGGCAGCCCGAGCGACGCCAGCACGGCGTCTCGCACGCGTTCGAAGGGCTCATCGGGATTGAAGGCCAGCCAGTCGAGGCCGGCGGTCAGGGCGGCGCCGGTGATCGCCGCGGCCTGCGCCGAGGCCAGCGCCTGGGAGCCGTCGGGACGCTCGGCCAGGAAGTCGTCGACCAGGCGGAGGTGGATGATCGCGCGCCACTGCTGGGTGCTCTCCCGCCACGACCGCTCGGTGCGGAACATCTCGGCCACCATGACCCGGGCGGCGTCCGAGTGGTCCTGGACGGCGCGGAGCAGGACGGTGACCACCGCCGCCCGGCGGGCGTCCCCGGTGAGGCCTCGGGTCGACTCCTCGAGCATCTCGTCGAGGAGGTGTGTGTGCTCGCTGAGCACGGCTTCCACGAGCCCGGCCTTGGAGCCGAAGTTGTAGTAGACGCTGCCCTTGGCGATGCCGGCCCGGTCGGCGATGTCGTCGATCGACGTGGAGGTCACCCCCCTCGCGGCGAACAGCGCGGTGGCCGCGGCGACGATCAGGCCCCGGGTGCGCGTCCGGCGGGCCACCTGGCCGGCGGTCGCCGCCGGGGGGTCCGGGTGACCGGCCATGGCTTCTCCGCTCTAGATGCTCAGTGCCGGGTGCAGCCGGGAAATCGACCACATCCGTTTGCGCGACGCGGCGATCGACGTGCCCGCGAGCGACACGACGAAGATACCGATCAAGACGGCGAGGGCGATCCAGAACCGGGCCTCGATGCCTCCGGTGATCGCCTCCCGTAGGCCGTTCACCACGTAGGTCATCGGCATGTACGGGTTGATCGCCTGCAGGAAGGACGGCGTGGTCTGAATGGGGTAGGTGCCGCCTGCCGAGGCCAGTTGCACCATCAGCAGCACAATGATCACCACCTTGCCCACGGCGGAGCCGAGGGTCACCTGGAAGAACTGCTGCAGGGCGAAGAACGCCGCCGCGGTCACGAGGGTGAACAGCACGGTCGCGGCCACGTTCTTCGGATTGAGCCCGATCGCGAAGTGCATCACGCTGAGCATGATCAACACCTGGCCGACCGAGAGCAGCAGCGCGGAGTTGAGCGACCCCCAGGCCATCCGGAAGCCGTTGACCGAGGTCATCAGCGCGCGGGTCTGCAGCGGGCGCAGCAGCAGCCACGTGATCAGGGCGCCCACCCACAGGGCCAGCGAGATGAAGAACGGCGCGAAGCCCTCGCCCCAGGAGTCGGCCGCCCACGTGTGGGCGGAGTCGACCGTCACCGGGCTGGAGACCGCGTCGGCGCGGGCGGTTCGTTCGGTTCCGTCGTCCTGCGGGATCTGCTGGGCACCGTCGGCGAGCTTGTCGCCGAGCGTGGCGGCGCCGTCCCGGGCCTCCGTGAGGCCGGACGCCAGGGCGGGGGTGTTGGCTGCGAGATCAGCCGTACCGTCCGCCACCTGCCGGGTTCCCGTGGCGAGCTGTCGGGCTCCGCTGTCGATCTGCTTCACCCCGGTGACTAGGGCGGGCACCTTGGCGTTCAGCGTCTGTGTGCCGGAGTGCAGGCCGGCTGCCCCGGCGTCCAGCGCGGCGACGCCGTCGGCCACCTGAGTGGCGCCGTCCGCGGCGGTGCCGGCGCCGGCGGTGAGCGAATCGAGGCCGGCGGCGAGACTGCTCGCGCCGGTGTGCAGTTGCTGGGCGCCCAGCACCAGGCCGGGGGAGTCGGGGGCGGTGCTGGTGAAGCCGGCCGCCAGTTGGGCGGCGCCGGCCTGCAGGGCCGGGATGCCGGTCGCGGTGTTGGACGCCCCGGCGCTCATCGTGGTGAGGGCGTCGGCGAGCTTGTCGGCGCCCGTGGTGAGCTGCTGGGCCTGCGCCGCGGTGGCCGGATCGGCGAGTTGCGCGGCGCCGGCCGTGAGCTGTTGGGCGCTGTCGGTGAGGGTCCGCTGCCCGGCGTCCAGGGCGGAGACGCCCTGGCCGATCCGGCTGTCCGGGCCGACCGCGGCGTTGATCGAGCTCCAGGCCGACTTCAGGGAGCCGGCCCCGGCGGCGAGCGTCGCCGCGCCGTGGTGGACGCCGTCGTCGCCGAGCAGGCCGTCTTTGACGCCGGCGGCGTACCCGGCCAGCCCGGTGGCGGTGCCCTCGGCATTCTGGACGCCGGTGCGCGCGCGGCTGAGGTAGGTCGCGGCCTTCGCGTAGTCGCCGTCGGCGAGGGCCTGCTGGGCGACTGCGAGGTACTCGGAGTCGATGTCGCCCAGCCCGGACGCGAGGTCGGAAGCCCCGCCGGCCAGGCCGGTGGTGGCCTTGCCGAGGTCGGAGCTGGAACTGGTCGCATCGGCGAGCTGCCCTGCGGCGTCCGCGAGCTGTTTCGTCGCGGTCACCAGGTTGGTCTGGGCGGTGCCGCTGCTGCCGTCGCCGCCGGTGGCGGCGTACACCTGCGAGCGCCAGCTCTCGGCGCCGCCGGCGACCTCGCCGGCCCCCGCGGCGAACGCCGTGGCCCCGGTGGCGTACTGCCCGGCGCCGGTGGCGAGCGCGCCGAGGGAGGACGTCATGGTCTTCACCCCTGCCGCGAGCGCCGGGGCTCCGGTGCTCGCGTCGGCGGCCTGGGCCAGCCCCTGCTGCAGGGCGGTGAGGTTGGCGGCGCCCGCGGCGAGCGACTGGGCGCCGCTGCCGGCCTTCTGGACGCCGGCGAGGTAGGTCGCCGTGCCGTCGGAAAGCTGGTCGGCGCCGACGCCGGCGGTCTTCGTGCCCTGCTGGAGCTGGGTCAGCCCGCCGGTCAGCGCCGGCATCGAGGTGTTCAGGGCGTCGAGCCCGGTCGCCAGCTGGGCGGCCCCGCTGTCGAGTTGGCCGACGCCGTCCGCGAGGGGTTGGGTGCCGGCCGCCGCCTCCGCGGCCCCGGCGGCCAGGCTGCTCGACCCGCCGGCGAGCTTGGCCGCGCCCTCGGCCAGTTGCTGGGCGCCGACGTTCAGCCGGTCTGCGCCGTTGCCCGCGTCGGTCAGGCCGTCGCGCAACGTGAACGCGCCGTCGGAGGCCGTGTTGAAGCCGTCGCGGGCGTCCCCCACCCCGACCAGCAGGGTGTCGACGGCCGTCTGGCTGACCTTCTCGCGGACCGCCGTCTGCACCTGCAACATGGCCGACTTGCCGAGGGTCGAGGCGAGGAAGGAGTTCGTGTCGTCGTAGGTGACGTTGATGGACGCCGCGCTCGGGTCGTCGCCGCCCAGGGAGTTGATTCGAGCCGAGAAGTCCGCGGGGATGGTGACGCTGAAGTAGTACGTGCCGGCGTTCACGCCGGCGGCCGCGGTGGCGGCGTCCACCTGGTGCCAGCCGATCTCGTCGCCATCGACCAACTCGTCGACCACGTCCTGCCCGTAGTGCTGAACGGTGCCGTCACCGTCGGCGTTGGGCACGTCCCGGTTGACGAGGGCGACCGGGAGTTCGTTCATGTGGGTGGTCGGATCCCAGAACGCCCAGACGTACATGGCGCCGTACAGCAGCGGGATGAGCAGCATGACGGCAACGGCCGCGCGGGTGATGGGTTGGCGCCGGAAACGCGCCAGTTCGGTTCCGTGGGAGGTCCAGGCAAACATCGCAGATGAGTCGTTTCGGTCGGTGGTTGGCAGGGGTGTTCAGGGGACGAGGCGGACGTGTTGGGGCAGGGTCTCCCAGCCGAGCTGGGCGATCTCCCGCGCCGTCGACGACGCGACCAGCACCGTGACGCCGTCCCGCGCCGAGAGCCGCCGCAGGCTCTCCCAGACCTCGACGCGACTGCCGGAGTCGCGGAGCTGGTCGAGGTCGTCGATCACGAGCAGGCTCGGGTTGCCGAGCATCGCCAGGGAGATCCGGAGCATTAGGTTGGACGCCTCGTCCAGGCTGTGCACCACCTGTCGTGCGGTCGGCACGGGCCTGTCCCCGAAGACCCGGCCGCACACCAGCGCCACATGCGCGTCGTCGGGACGCCGGACGATCCGGTACCACGGCGCCAGCCAGGCCTCCCGCTCCCGGACGGCGGCGGCGACCGAGACCTCCTCGTCCAGATCGTCCAGGCCGGCGAACCCGACCGCCGACGAGCGATGCTGGACCGCCCGCGCCCGCCGGGGCAGCCGGTGGCCCAGCACGGTGAGCTCGGAGCCCGGCGACGGCCGTAGCCGCCCGGCCAGGGTGAGCAGCAACGCGGTCCGGCCCGAACCGGCGGGACCGGTCACCAACAGCAACTCGCCGGTCCGCACGGTGAGGTCGATCGGCCCGTAGACCGGGCCGCGCTTGCCCGTCAGGTGCAGATTGCGCGCCACGACCGCAACCCCGGACGCCCCCTGGTCGCTCGACCCCGCGCTGGACTCGGCGGCGCCGGTCGGCGAATCATCCGGCAGCGGCGCTTCGTCGGTGTCGCGCGGACGGCGTCCCAGGATCTTTTTAGACTGACTGGTCATTATAAAACTAGATTAGCACGATCGGGAGGAGAGGCGAGGTGGCCCCTCTTGCCGGTCGCGGATCATCGTTGACGGCCGTGGGCGCCCGTCGTTCACGCCGTGACCGCGACCGTTTCGTAGGCGACCCGGCCCGAGGGCGTCAGCCAGTCGTCGACGACGTGCTGCAGGCTGGCGGCCATGTCGATCGAGCGGTCGAAGAGCCACTGGGTCTGCAGACCGTCCATGAGGGCCGTGAGGCGAAGGGCGGCGTCCTCGGGGACGAGGTCGGGACGCAGGTGGCCGGAGCGGATGGCTCCGGCGATCTTGGCGAAGCTGGTCGTAGCGTTGACGGAAGTAGTCGTGGGCGGGGTGTTCCGGGGCGGACGCCTCGGTCGAGAGCCGGGCGAAGAGCTCGGGCACCCAACGACAACCCAACATCCTGAATTGCCGCACTGCCTGAATTGCATGCACCGGAGGCTGTCACCGCGAGAGACGTCGCATCACCCCCGGACGCCAGACTCATTGGCGAGCCGCCGACGCCTCCCCCGAAGAGCGTTCCCACGTCCCGCTACGATCGAGTAACTGGCCGTAGCGGTAGGTTCGTTCCATGGCATCCGAACTCCCGGATCTTTCGTGGCAGCCCCTGTATCGGCTCGGCGGCATCGCGGCGGGGGTGTACGTCGTGATGGTGTTGGTGCCGGTCTCGTTGGTGTTCTCCGCGCCGGTGCCGCCGACCGAGGGACGCGCACTGCTGGAGTACATCGCCGCCAACCGGGTGGTGTACCTGGTCCAGCTGGTGTGCTTCGTCGGTTTGGCCGTTCCCGCACTGGTCGTGTTCGCCGCCGCCGCCGTCGCCCTGGCAGGGGTCCGCAAGGGGGTGGCCCTGATCGGCGGCCTGTTCGGGGCCGCTTCCGAGGTCGTCGCCCTCGCGGTCGGCAGCAGCCCCCAGTCCCTGCACGGCGGGCTGATCCTGCTGGCCGACGCCTACCAGGTGGCCGGCTCGGACGCCGAGCGCGCCGGTCTGGTCAGCGCGGCGAATGCCCTCATTGCCACCGCCAACGCGATGCCCTGGGCCGGCGTCCTGACGGCCGCGGCGATCCTGACGTTGTCCCTGATCATGGCCCGATCGACGTTCGGGAGGGCGCTGGCGGTCGTCGGGGCCGTGATCGGAGTTCTCGGCATGGCGTCCGAGGCACTCCGAGCAATGATCGGCCCCGCGTACCTGCTCTACGGCCTCCTCCTGCCCTTCTGGTTCGGCTGGATCGGCTGGCGGCTGCTGCGACTCCCCGCCAACCCACAGCAGTGCTGATCGCGGGAAGCCGGGGACCGCGACGCTGCCACGAGCAGGATCACCACGACGCCCACGACGACCAGCGACAGGTTCAGCCAGGCCCCCGCAGGAATGCCATCCGTCGCCCCACCGGCTCGATAACTCTGCAAGTCGAGGGTGTTGCTGAACTGAAGGCCAAGCCGGGCAGCCGAGACGCTTCCTGCACGGACGCTCCAGCGGCCACGCTGGCCATGGGTCGCCGTCCAGGCGAGGTCAGCTCAACGCCACCCACAGGCCGTCGCGGGCGCGGGTCATGGCGACGTAGAGCTCGCGTCGGGTCAACTCCCATCGTTCGCGTTCGGTGTCGTCCATCTGCCGCGCGACCATGGTGTGCGAACGCCACACATCGGGAATCAGCACCTGTTTGAACTCCAACCCCTTGGCCCGCTTGATGGTGCCGACCTTCACGGCCTCGCTCGGGACGCCGTCATACTCTTCCAGCCTCAGCACCGGCAGGCCGGCAGCCGACAGCGCCCGCGCGACGGCGTCCACCGCTCTTCGGGTGAGGCAGAGCACCGCGACGTCGCCGAGGCCGGTGCCGATCTCGCAGGTCACCCGCCGCACCCGCTCGACCATCGCCCGCTCCAGCGCCCGCGTGTCGGTGAACGTGGTCACCACCGGCTCGACCCCAGTGCGCGGGACGCTGGACGGCACGTCACCCCGCGCGACCACACCCTCGATGTCGGCGTACTCGTCGCCGTCCACCAACCGTTGCGCGAACGACACGATTTGTGCCGTGTTGCGGTAGTTGATGTCGAGCACAGCCCCCCGACCCGCCACCGAGAGGCCCGCCTCGCCCAGCGTGTAGCCGCCCGGGTAGATCGACTGCTGTCCGTCGCCGATGAGCGTGAGCCAGTCGGGCGCGTCCCCCACGAGCGAGTGCAGCATCCTGACCATCGCGCACGACAAGTCTTGGGCCTCGTCGACGATCACCGCCGCGTAGGCGTCCGACGGGGGTTCGCGCCGCAGTTCGGCGGCCGCGAGCAAGATCAGGTCGGCGTAGTCGATGACGCCTCGGTTCCGCAGTTCGGCGTCGTAGGCCTCGTACAGAGCCCACACGTCCCGACGCCCGGACCCGCTGAGCGGGTGACGCCGACCCTGCCGCGGCAGTTCGGCGTACTCCTCGAACGACGTGATGCCGCGTCCCTTGAGCACGTACTGAATCTCGTCGGCCCAGTAGCGCTGGTCCTGCCGCCCCAACGCCAGGCCAGAGGGGACGCCGACGCGCAGCCACGCTTGCGCGAACGCCGCGTCGCTCTGGGTCGGGTCGAGACGAAACGTCACGCCACGCTCCTGGGGCACCCCACGCGCGAACGCGTGGACGCCGACGAAGTCGACCCGCGCGGCGACGTCCGGCGCGAAGCGGCGCAGCAACTCGGACAGCACGACGGGAAGCGTCTGGACGAGGGTCGTCACGAGCACGCGACCGGGCCGCGTCCGCGCCAGGTGTGCGGCGCGATGCAGACCCACGACAGTCTTGCCGGTTCCGGCCGGCCCACGGATCCGGGACGGCCCCGCGAACGACCGGCGCACCAACTTGGCTTGTCGCGGGTGCAGGAACGACATCCACTCCTCGATCGGCTGGGCGAGTACCCCCTCCAGCAGGGCGGCGTCCACCTCTTCGATGCTGAGCAGGGCGTCCTGGTCGACCTCGCGCGGGCCGGACGGAATCACCGGCTCGGGCACGGTGGCCGTCACGGGCGCGGGTGCGCTGGCGGGCGTGAAGAACACCATGGCTCTCGCGAGCACAGCCTCGACCTGGCTGGACGTCAGCCGGCTACCGAAGGCCGCGATCGCCCGCAGGGCGTCACGCTCACCGACGATGCGGACGCCGCCCACCGTTTCGTCGATGCCCGCGCGTCCCGAGAGAACCAGAAGGCCGCGCACCTCGCCTGACGCGAGGCCGATCTCGGCGAACTCCTCCTGGGTGTCGGCCACCAGGTCCGCCCGGACGCCGGCACCCGTCCGCTGGGCGCCGTGCGGACCGTCCTCACCGGGGCGGTCGAAGGCGGCCTGCGCACCCCGCCGGTGCGCTGGCTCATGATCGCCGGCGCGTTCACCGCGGGCACCGGCATCTACGTCTTCTACGCCCTGCAGCCGTTCCTCCTTCAGCTCTACGGACGCCCGGACGCCTACAGCGTCGCCGGCCTCGCCGCCGCCCTCGTCGCCGCCGCACAGATCACGGGCGGCCTGCTCGCCCGCTGGACGCCGCGGCTGTTCCACCGCCGGACCAGCGTCCTGATCGTGGCGTTCGCGGTGGGCGCGCTGGTCCTGCTGGGCCTCGGGCTGGTCGATTCGCTCGCGGCGGCGTTGATCCTGGTCGCGGTCTGGTCGCTCGTTTCGGCGATCGCGACCCCGGTGCGGCAGGCCTTCCTGAACGGTCTCATTCCGTCGGCGCAGCGGGCCACCGTGTTGTCGTTCGACTCGCTGATGGGCTCGGCCGGCGGCGTGGTGACCCAGCCCGCGCTGGGCCGCGTCGCCGACCTGTCGGGCTATCCGGCGTCCTATGTGGTCTCCGCGGCAATCCAAGCGGTGGCGGTGCCGTTCGCGGTGCTGGCGCGACGTGAGCGGGCGGAGTCCGACCCGACGCGCCCGACCTCCTGAACCGGGCGGGGTCCCCTACTGGTGTTTGTGGCCGTGCTGGTGATGGCTGTCGGGATAGTGCGGATGCTCATGGACGTGGTGCCCGTCGTCGCGGATGTACCAGTGGTCGTGTCTGCGCGGGGCGTGGACGTGGCTGTTCGCGTCGCATTGACCGTCCGCGCGGGCGCGCGCGCAGTAGTTCAGGGCAACACCCGGGGCTCAGCAACCACGCGACCGCCCGTCGCGATCGTCGAGATCGAGCCGCGTCACCTCTATTTCGAGTTGGGTGCCGTCGATCTGCCTGGAGGCCCTGTTCTGATCTTGGGTTCGCTCCACGGACTCCTGGAGTTCATCGACCCGGCGCTGCAGCGCCTCCACGGCGCGCCTGTCCACATCAGATCAGGCCGCGAAGCCCTCGCGAAAATGTCGCGGAGTTCCTGCTCGGTGATCTTGGCGACGCCGTTGGCAGACACCGCGATTGACTCGACCAGGCGCCTGTTCTCCAATCTCTCGAAGCGTCGGCGCACCCTCAGGACGGGTCCTCCGCTCGGGTCGCGCCCTGGGTGCGAGCCACGTCCCCAGGAGGTGCTGGATGGCCTTAGTCCTTGCGGGTGCCCAGAGTGCTCGTCCTGAGGATGCGGTGCCGGCGGGCGTCGTCTGGATCATCGAAGCGAACATGCGGCTGGTGCGTCCGGATCGTCCACACCGGCCCTGCGAAACCGTACTCCGACCTGGGCGGCGCATGCCCTCGTGGCAGCGGGGTCAAGCACGAGTACCTGGGCCAGCCCATACACCTCCTTGGCCCGGTCGCCCACCTTGTTGGCGAAGGCGTCGACTGGGATCTCGCTCTCATCGGTCGTTCCGCAAGCCGGGCCGGGTCTTTCGCCGGTGGGGACCCAACCATTGGGGGCAGCCGATCACTGATTCGGCGTCAACTCCGGCGCGGAACGGCCAGCAGGCCTTCAAGGTGGTGGTGGTTCTGGTCTCCCATGACCGGCGCTGCGCCGTGACGGGCAACCGCGTGGTTCTGGCGCCGGAGAACACCAGGATCCCCAGGCCGGGGTGCTCGCGGCGCAGTTCGGCGGCCACGGCGATGCCCTCGTCAGTGTGGGTCGGCGGCATCCGCATGTCCAACAGCACCGCGTCCGGGAGGCCCTTTCGCAGGACGGCTTGGAGTTCGGGGCCGGACCCGGTCGAGGCCGTGACGACGATGCCGGAGGCTTCCAGCAGCATCGCCACCCCCTGACGGAAGATGCCGGAGTCGTCGCAGAGCGCGACCGTCAACGGTTCACTCACCGGTCCTCCTCGGGGCCTGTCGCGGGCAGGGTCACGGTCAAGGTGGTGCCGACACCGGCGCGGCTGTCGAGATCCAAGGTGCCCCCGGCGCCCCGCACCCGGTCGCGCAGCCCGGCGAGCCCGCCGCCGGGGCGAAGTCGGCACCGCCGCCACCGGCGTCCGCGATGCCGACCCGCAGGACGCCGGCGACATCGGCGGTCACGGTGCCCGCCCCGTCGTCGGTGTACTTCAGGGCGTTCACCACGCCCTCGGACGCCACGAACCATGCCGTCGCCTCGACCACCGGAGCGAAGCGGCGGCCGTCCAGCCCAGCGGCGTCCACGTGGACGCGGTCGGACAGCTGCACCAGCGAGCCCAGCGCGGACGCCAGCCCCGCCTGGGAGAGCAGGGCCGGGTGCTGCCCGCGCGCCAGCCCGCGCAGCTCGGCCATCGTCGTGGTCAGACGCGACTGGGCGAACGCGATCGCGTCGGCTACCGCCTCCGGCTCGCCGCCCAGCCCGGCTCGCGCCAGCGCCGCCTGGGCGGCCAGCAGATGCTGCTGGGCGCCGTCGTGCAGGTCACGCTCCAGCTGGCGGCGCTGCTGGACGCCCGCCTCCACGATCCGCGCCCGCGACGCCCGCAACTCGACCGCCTGGGCCGCCTGCTGCACCGACAGCCGCGCCCGCGCGAGCACCACGCCCGCGGCGTCCAGCAGTGACCCGACCGCCCTACTCTCGGAGTCGACCCCCGCGTCCAGGTCGGCCACCACCGCAGGACCGGCCGGCTCGACCACGATCGGGCGGAACACCCGGCCCGCCGACGGGGACGCATGGGCCACCGGACGCCCCGCGGCATCCATCCAGCCCTCCTCGGTGCAGAACCGCAACCGAAGCGTCGGTTCGGCGACATACCTGCCGAGGACCGCCTCGATCGCTACGGCATCCCCACCGGCCGCCAGCAGCGCATCCAGGAACCCCGCCCGGCGCCAGTTCGCCGCGATCGCCACCCCCAGGACGACCAGGACCACGGCTGACGAGAGGATCAGATGGGCGCTGTCCACGACCATCCGCACTTCCCAAGGGGCCCACACAATGACATTCAGAACGAACCGTGCCTCCAAAGCCCCACGTCATCGCGATCGACGACCACGTAAGCAGGCGGACGGCCCGTCGACCTGGCCCGGCGGCACGCCGAAGCCGGCCTACCTGCGCCACCGTGGCCCCGACCGCGACCGGAGCGAACGCCACGCAGATCGCTGTTACCACAGCCCAGTACGCGGGCTCCGACGCCACCAGAGTGAGCCACCGCGACGGCCCGGAGTACCCGTTCATCGCCGGGTCCCAGAACAGGCCTGCGACAACCAGCAACCCGACCGTCACGATCCAGGTAGCGACAGACAGCCGTCGGACAGTCCGTGCCGGGGCCGGTTGATCCGGCAGGCGCAGGACCGGGCCGACAAGGCAGGCAGCCGGCGCCCAGTTCACCCACCAGGCCACCTGGGTTCCAGTAGCCTGCCTCCAACACCGGCAACCACGGTGAGAGCGTGCCACCAGCCGCCTGTGCACATCGGCGGTCGAACGCACCCGGCGCGGCATAGAGCGCGCCTCGGGTACCGCAAAGCCGACAGGCCACCCTCGCGCACCATGCGGCAAATCAGGGCGTTGCGCGCCGCGGAAGTCTGGCTACACTTGTAGCCATGACTGTTGACGGAACGATGGCGTTGAGAGACGTCAAGAACCACCTGTCCGAAGTCGTGGACCAGGTGGAACGCGAACATGACCGGGTCGTGATCACCAAGCACGGCCGCCCCGCCGCGGTTGTGGTCAGCGTCGATGACCTGGCGTCGCTGGAGGAGACCCTGGACATCGCCGGACGCCCCCAGTTGATGCGTCAGATCCGAGCCAGCCTGACCGAACTCGCTGCCGGCGAGGCGGAGATGCTCACTAAGGACGAGATCCTGCGCACCCTCAGCGCATGAGCGAGGCCCCTCTGCGAATCGCGTGGACCCCAACCGCCAAGCGTGCCCTCACCAGGCTGCCAGAGAAGGTCGCCGCCGCAGCCGTGGAGTTCATCTACGGGCCGGTCGCCGAGAACCCCCGTCGGGTGGGCAAAGAGCTCCGCCGCGAACTCGAAGGCCTCTACAGCGCACGCCGCGGCGACTTCCGCATCATCTACCGGATCTCCGACGTGGTTACCATCATCGCCATCGACCACCGAGCCGACATCTACCGGAGCCACTGAACCACCCCGCAGCGGCAGTATCGGCCGTTCGCCGTCAGCACGCTTGAGAGTTGTCCCGGCTGCGAAGAACCCCGTTGTGGACCTCGACCAGATACCAGGGATCGCGAGGAAGGCGACCACGCTCGACGCAACTGTCGTCACGCGCCACGTCACGCCACGAAGCGACCAATGAGGTAGAACACCCAGACCGCCGCCACGATGACCCCGGTACCAAGCCCCACGCGCGCCGGCCAACCCCAATCGCCGCGGACCGCGAGGTACCAGCCCACGACCAGCGCGAACACACCCAGCCCACACGACAGCACGAAGGGATCAGTGAACGGGTTCGGCGTGAACGCGACACCATCCTGCGGCGGCGTGCGGCCCCGCAACTGGGGAAACATGAAGCCCCCCACCAGCAGGAACGCCCCGAGGGTACCGGTCCCGAAACAGGCCCACCGTAGTCCGATCGCCGACCCGCGTCGCCGCCGAAGCAGCCACTCTCCCACGGCGATCGCCACCACTCCAGCCACCAGGCCAGCCGCGGCCGTGATCAGGAACGCCCACAGGTACATCACGATGCTCCGACCCCTTCCTGTGCCCTCATGCTCGCCACACGATCAGCCCGAAGACGCCATCGACCATCCGCTCACGACCAGCCGAAGCAGGAACCGTAACCAAGCCGGAGGGGCAGGCGTCCCCTCACCACGCGCGGAGCGCGCGGTGAGGGTTCAGCGCGCGGGACGCCGGGCCCCGATCACGCCGACGAGGATCGGACCCAGCACGATCGCGGTCAGGTACACCCACGTACCGACCAAACCCATCACCGGGACGGCACCCTGACCGAGTCCCAGCAGGAACTGACTCACCCCCACCACCATCGCCCAGATCGCCCCGGTGCGCGCTCCCTCGACAGGCCCGCGCACCTTTCGGAGCCACCCCAGCCCGAACGTCAACACCAGCATGATGACGGCGGCGACGACGAACTGGCTGCTGATCTGGTCCAACAACGCCTGCGGGACACTGCCGTCCTCCGGCGCCATGTCGTAGGGATGTGGCAGCCCCAACACCGGCAGCATCCCGGACGCCGCCAACTGCGCGAACTGACCCACCACCGCCAGGACCAGCCCCAACCCGAGATCGATGACACTCCGCCTGACCATCACACCCCCTACCCAAAGCCCCAATGACAGGCTACTGCGCGACGTGGCCGGAAGTTCCCGAGCAGGAACAACGTCGCCGTCCAGGCCCCCGCGGCTTGTCGGTGCGGGAAGCCGGCCACACATCGGTGACGCGCCCGGTCCTGCTGAAAGGGCTCGTGCACCACCGCACTGACGCTGCTGGCGATCGCCGGCACCATCGCCGGGGTCATCCAGCAGACCTCACCGACCGCGGCAGATGTGCGCGGGCGGCAGGTCGACCCATGACGACGAGCACCCTCAGGGCAGGCAGGGCAGGGCATGATCGCGACAGAGTGCATCGGGAAGTTCGTCGATCCTGGTCCAGGAGGCCGATACCTGCATGCCGGTTCCAGAACCGACCTGGGGTGCTCGATTGTCACCCTGAACAGCTCACCCGCGGCACAAACCCAGCAGCCATTCGTGGGGCCACCTTCGCCAAACAATCACTGGTCAGGAAGGCCCCGTTGGAGCGAGAGCCTGGCCACATGCAAAGCGAGGCGCCGCATTCCGTCCACGGCTGGATACACAGAATCCATGGACAGGTCGTGCTTATCGCGCAAGACTCTGCGGATGTGTTCCTTCCAAGCAGCGGGTACTGCAATGGACCAGGCTGTAGCCGGCCGACTAGCCGGTTCGTGGCTTGATCCGATGAATGTGATCGATTGCGAACGCACATCGGCGAAGTCCGCCAGACCTACCTGCCTAGGGATCGATCGGGCGGGAGGTTCGTCGTTCAGCCCTCCGAACAGGAAGGTGCCCTTCTGTGCCCGCATTCGTGCATCGAACGCCCAGGGTGGGCTGAACTCGTCCCTCGGGGGGACCGGGAAGCAGATAACGCTGTTGTTCCACCGATGTTGCGCGTTTGGGTCTGCGTCCACCGGCCCCCATGGAACGTTAGGGTTATGCCAATTGGTGATGCCGCTGTCGGGATATGGATTGTTCAGGGCGATCGCGAAGAATCGACCCGGCCTGGCGTCCGATTCGTTCACCGCGAAAAACAGAGCCTCCAGCGCACCATACGAGACATCGACCATGCGGGTGGGCACCCCGTGATGCTGAAGAAGGGCGAGTAGCTCGATATCACGAAGACCTCGCCCGAGACCTTCACTCTTCACGGCCATCAGGATGGCCGCCTCCGCTCGCCGCATGTCGTCCGCCAGTTCGACGACTCGTCGCGGACCCGGGCGCTGCTGGCGGACGAGTCGGTAGAGAGACGATGTGAAGCCGTAGTTAACATCCGCCTGCCCTCGGTAGAGGAGCGGCAGCTCCGGATCGTGCGGCAAAGGGTGGCCGGCGTCGGGGCATGTGGCAGCGCCACCCTTCACCCACTCGATCAGTGCATCGGCACTGGCGAACTGCCAATCCCGGTTAAGGTCTGTGGTGGCAAACAACCGTCCGGCCTTCGTCGGTCGCGGCTCGTAGCGATTGAGGTCAATCATGGTCGTCCTTCACGGCTGTTTACGGTCGCGGAAAGGCAGATCAGGCCCGAGCGCTTGGTGGGCAATGGAGCGGCCTCCAGCCACAGGATATCGTCCGTGAACTGCGGCAACGTCGGACAGACCGTCCTGCGAACGCCCGGCCGCAAGATGGGGTCGCGGCTGGGCAGCCGTTGAGGCTACCTCCCGCGGTACGGCAATAGAGGACGGCGGCGTGCTCGGGAACCGAAGCCGAAGGCTCCCCTCGCACAGCGCGGTAGATGAGGTCGTTCGATGATTGGCGTCCTGCAGGGGCTGAAGTTCGATACGGTCCCTGTCGACCGCTGTAGTTCTGGGACGGTCCGTCGGGCCCGCGCACTTTGCGACCTCTCCTGACGATGGGGCCGGGATGGGCACGCGGAAGCGCTTGCGGAAAGCGCAGGACAAGCAGACGTTGGTGGCGGGATCCCAGCTACGGAGGAGGCTCATGACAGACGCCGAGGTCAGGGTCATCGCATGTGACGAGTCGGCCTCCGAGGGCGAGAACCTCATTGCCAGTCGCCATCCTGTCTTCGTGCACGCGAGCGTGAACCTGACGATGGAGGATGCGGTCGAACTCCTCGACGCTATGCGGGTAGCGATGCACGCGCAGGCGCCGGAGATGAAGTCGAAGACTGCGCTGGCCCCGTCCAATCGCCCTGCGCTGATGGACGCCCTCGAGCGCCTCTCGGGCGCTGCGAACATCTGCCTGGTCGACAAGGCGTACTTCCTCACCAGCAAGCTGATCGCCCTGCTCATCGCTGCTCAGGCGAGTGAAGAGGGCATGAACATCGGCGAGTTGGGTTACGCACGCGACTACGCCGACTATCTCGATCAGAACGCCGCCGAGGCTGTCGGGTCGGACCGTTGGGATGCGGTATTGGGCACCTACAACCGGCTGATCCGCTCCTACCAGCGGGAGAACGCGGAGCCGCCGACAGCTGAGCCGTTCTTCGCCGCCCTCAACGAGTCGATCCGTCACTGCACCGACGAGAAGACGCGAAGGCTCCTTCTCCAACTGTGGCGCGCGCGTCACTTTGCCCATGAGTATGAAGGCGCGAGCAAGGTTGAGTTGCGTGAGCTGGACCCGCTTCCGCCGACCATGACCGCAGTCGCTCGCACCTGGGCGATGCGCCTTAGCGACACCCCGTTCGAGCTCCTCGCGGACACCTACAGCGTGCTGACGCCGGAGGTATGCCAGGCCATTGTGAATGCGGCGCGCTCGCCGCTCACCGTCCGGGACAACCCTCAGCCCGTTCCAGATCTCCGTCGGGTGAGCGTGTCGGACTCTCGGTCGGATGCTCGGATTCAGATTGCGGATGTCCTCGCTGGGGTGGGCCGTGAAGTCGCCCGACTGGCGATGGACGGCACTTTTGACGACGATCTGCAGGTGGCTGTTCACGAGATGCTCGACATCAACATCATGGCCTCCACCGGGTCGCCGTTGGATGTGCTCGTCGACCGTCGCCCCTTGCCCTACTGCCAGGACTGGACCGCTGAACACTGGGGCGTGTAGACAGGCTCGCGACATCCGCTCGTATTGGGGGAGCCCCTCGAAGTCGGCTTGCAGGTAGCTCGCGGACGACAGCGTGAGCGGCTGTTGGGCGCGCTGTCGGCCACACCGTATCTGTCTTCAGCCCTTCTCGAACTCTCGTGGGAAGACCCGCGCTGCCTTGCCTGCTGAGCGGCCGCTCGAACGAGCGAAGCGAACCGCGGCATGTCCGGACGAGCTGAGCCGCCGATGCGACGACGGCATGGTCGGCCGTCCACGCGCAGAGCCGCACGATCGGATGCCGATGCCGCATGATGATGCCGTGGCGTTGACGTACGTCCGAAGCTCAGATGGTGCCGTCTACGCCCCCGCTCGGGTCAGATTGGCCAGGGTTCAACGAAGTGCGCTTTCAGATGCGATCACACCGCTTCCTCCGATTGGCCCGGACGAGGCGTCGCTGTCGACCTTCTGGATCGACCACGCGAATCGGATCTGTCAGGACGCCGACGATGGGCCGGTCCAGGGCGGCAACACCACGACTCTCGTGCTCCGCGGTTCCGAAGTGGTCGCCACGTCGGACTATGAACACTTCGAGGGCGAGTCGATGCCCGTGCACGAGCTTCTCGACATTCTGCGCCCAGTGCTGGCCATGGTCCTCACGGTAAGGGACAGCGAATGGCCGCATATCCCTGCGACATACCTGGTTCGGAATGTCAGCACACTTCCTTCCAGCATCACGGTTCCGCCAACCCATACACCGCGGTTCGTCACGGCGTAGCCCAGCAACCAGGGCGTGCACCAGCTTCGAGTCGCTGAAGTTGACAAGGAGTGCGTTCGCTGAGCGCCGAAGAGGTCGATGCTTCCGAACGGCCTGTCCGCGCGCCACAAACCCGATGGGCGAGCTCGGCGACGCGACTGTGGGCATCGGGGCGAAGGTACCGCTCCAACCTTCGCCGTCCCACCATCGTTGACATTGCGAGCCCGCTGGATCTAGGTACCAGTTGGCTCCTGACAGTTCTGGCCGCATGGCTTACTATCCTCAAACTCAGGCGAGCGGCGCACCTCGGCGTCACTTACCTCTGGCTATGTCCATCCGAAGCTGAATCTCTTCTTCGACGGCGCGCGCCAACTCCCTGACCTTGGCCTCGAACTCCTCAAAACTTGCTTCGAAGGTGGCCAGTGAACGAAACGCCTCCACAGGGTCCCCAGCTAGGCGGATCTGCTCTGGCCAGTCATCCCAACGCTGAATCATTGCCCTCGTGATGGGTGCCTTGAAGCCACGCAACTCCTCAATTCCCTTCATGGGGTCAGTGGAGTAGATCAGCCGCACGACGTCCATCTCGGAGACTTTTTCAAGACCCTGGGTGTCGCGGATGAAGGTTCCGGCGTACCTGATCGAGTCGTGGAGGTCGTTCGTGCGCTCACAGGCGTAGTCTGCGAGCAGTTCCGGGGCGGTAGAAAGATCGATACCCGATCGAAGCGCGTCAGCCATCCGCGACTGAATGCTGAAGCCCTCATCGAAGCGCTCCAGGGTAGTTGAAACTTCACTGGTTCCCATCCGCGCATAGGTGCGTTGTTCGAGGTCGTCGGGGTCGGCGCTGCTGTAGCCCATCCAGTTCGGTTTCAGGCGGTCGAGTAGGTCTGCAACCAGCCAGGCGTATAGGTGCACCCCGATGCGTAGGGCATTCGGGCGCGATTCATCGCGGTGATACTGGACCGTTCCCGGTTTGGTGGACACTGGTGAGGTTTGCGGTTCCCGATAGGGTGAAGGGGAGCTGATTATGGGATCTACGCGGAGGCATTTCACGGCGGAGTACAAAGCTAACGCGGTGGCGTTGGTGTTGGATGATG
>JAAYVB010000024.1 GCA_012517405.1 Propionibacterium sp. | reverse complement strand
GTGTTTGTGTGGGATCGTGTGTCGGGGGTGACGCAGCGGGTGTCGGTGGCCTCGGACGGCACCCAGGCCAACGGCTACTCGTATGGTCCGTCGATCAGTGCCGATGGGCGTTGGGTGACCTATGAGTCGCATGTGTCGAATCTGGTGGCGGGTGACACCAACGACGACTGGGATGTGTTCCTTTCCACCAATCCTCTGGCCGGCTGAGCTCTGGCCGGCTGGCCGAACCGGCCAGCGCTGTTCCCGCGCCCTGAATCTGAGGTCGCGCGTGATATCTTGAGCGCAGCTTCGGGTTTGGGGCGCGGGAAGCACCGCGGAGGCGAGTTGGGTGGTTACCGCGTCCGGCTTCCTGCCTGCTAGTCGGGATCGGGTAGAGCGCGTGGGTCGAGATGGCGCATACCCCACGAGTCCCGCAGCGCCCGCAGCACGTTCTTGGTCTCCCGGAGGCCACCGCGCACCGGCGACAGCGCCACCACACCGGCGGTCAGGACGATGGGCTTGATCTTGACCAGCAGGTTCGTGCCGTAGCGCAGATGCACCGCGAACAGATTGCGGTACATGTAGTAGCCCTTCCAGCTGGCCAGGTCGTTGGTCTGCACGAACTCGTAGTGCCGGCGCATCAGGGCGTCCCGCACCGCATACGCGTCGTGGCCGGCGCGCTCTGCGCGGATAACGTAGTCGCAGTCGTCGTAGAAGATGAAGTAGCTCGGGTCGGGGTAGCCGATCTCGCCGACCACATCGCGATGCACCATGAAACCCTCGAAGGCGGCATTCTCGATGCGCACCCGGGGCGGCATCGATGCCCGGTCGGGGAAGGTGCTGTCGACGGTCGCGGTCTTGGGGCGCAGCCGCAGCGGGTTGGTGAGATCGAAGCGGATCGCCGCCTTCTCCACGAGCCTGCCGTGCCGGTTCTCGCGGACGCACGCCAGCACCTCGCCGCCATCGGTCAGCAGCGCCTGCAGAGCCCACGGGGCGGGCCGCACGTCGTCGTCCATCAGCCAGATACGGTCGAATCCTGCCTTGTAGGCGGCCCGCAATCCCCGATGGAAGCCGCCGGCTCCACCCAGGTTCTCACCCACGTGATCGACGATCAGCGGCAGCTCCGAGTGGGCGGCTAATACGTGCGCGGTGGGCTCGTCCGAGGAGTTGTCGATGACGAAGATCGCATCCGCCGGCCGAGTCTGGGCGGCCAGGGCGTCCAGCAGCTTGTCGAGCAGTTCGGAGCGTTTGTAGGTGACCACGACGACTGCGACGGTCTCGTCCTGGGGAGCCGGCCCGGGTGCTGCCTGGTGCCGGCTGTCGGACTCCACCGATCCTGGACCCGCTGCAGCCGGAACCGCACCCGCAGCAGGTGCCAGGAACTGCCGGTGCCCGGTGAAATCACCGCGCAACCCGGCCGCGACAGCCTGCGCCGACAGGGCCAGACGATGTGCGCTGGGCTTGACGAAGGTGTAGAACCAGGCGGTCTTCGCCCAGAACATGGCCGCGTGCATCAGGCCGTAGTGGGCTTTCAGGTTGACGGTGTTGTTCCGGGCCATGCAGTAGTGCTTGAGGTCGCTGGGCGAATGATTGTAGGTGGTCAGTCCCCACATCATCGGGGTGCCCAAGTCGTCGGTCGCCGGATGCAGGAAGTGGGCGTCCACCACGGTCGCCACCCGGGCGCCGGCCTCACGGGCCCGCCACAGATACTCGACGTCGTCGCCCCAGATGAAGAAATCGGCGCGTACCGTGCCGATGCGTTCCACCAGTTCGCGGGTCACCAGCACCCCGTTGAAGGGAATGACCACGTCGGCGACGATTCCGTCGACCTGGGCATCCTGGAGATCATCGAGGGTGCGCAGCACCGTGGCGGTACCCGGCAGCCGGATCGGGAAACAGAGTTCGTCGGGACGCTGTTCGGCCAGTACCGCCGGTCCCCAGAAATCGAACTCGCTGCGGTAGGCCAGCAGCTGATCGAGGCACTCGGGGGTCGGCAGGCCGTCATCGTCCATCATCCAGGCCAGCTCGGCGCCGGTGTCGTACGCCCACTGCAGTCCGGCGTGGAATCCACCGGCCCCGCCCGCGTTGACCGGCAGCGTCCGATACTGCACGCGCGGCTCGGCTGCGCAGAGCTCGGCCAGCCATTCGCCGGTGCCGTCGGTGGAGGTGTTGTCGACCACCAGGATGGTGTCGAGTGCGCTCAGGGTGCGCAGCCGGGTGAGCAGCCGCTGCAGTAGGCCCAGGCGGTTGAAGGTAACAACCACGGCGGCCACGCCGATGGACGATGCGTCACTGCTCATAGTGCGTGAGCCTACTAGGAACTGGCCTGTGGACCGTCGTCGGGGCGCTTCGGCGCGCGCTCAAGAGCGGCGCGGTGCAGCATGTCGGCCTGGGTCGGCATGCCGTAGGCGATGGCCGTCGAATCGTGCATCTCGATCACCTTGCGGCGCATCCGCTCGTTGAACTCGTGCGCGATCTCACCAGGACGAGGGCGCATCGGCAGGCCGAAGACCACGTGCACGTCCGGCCTGCCCGGACGCCAGCGCTTCTCCTTGGCCGGCCAGGCCGCGAACGAGCCGACGATGGCCACCGGAATCACCTGGCAGTTGAACGAGATCGCCAGGGCTGCCACGCCGGGAGTGAATGGGCCCATGCCGCCGGTGCGGGAGCGGGTGCCCTCGGGGAAAATGAACAGTGGGACGCCCTCGCTGAGCAGCTGCTTCGACATGCCTCGATGGTCGCGGGTGGCTCCGCGGTTCACCGGGTAGGCATTCATGAACAGCTCGATCGCTATCGCATTCGCCTTCTTGGTGAAGAAGGTGTCGGCCGCCGCGCCGGTTGCCAGATGCTTGCTCAACCGGGTGGGCAGCGCGCCCATCACCAGCGGTGCATCGAAATGCGACGAGTGATTGGCGATGACGATGAACGGCTCTTCGGCTCCGTCCAGGTTCTGTTCGCCGTGCACATGAACGTTCAGCACGCTCCACACTGCCGGTTTCATCAGTAGCTGCTGAGCCGTGGTGCTCGCCGCGATCTGCAGCGGATTGGTGAACCGTCTCTTGCCGCCGCCGAGCTTAGCCATCAGACCTCCTCGACTTGGTGATCTTGCTGGACACGGTCCGCGCGAGAGCACCCGGACTGTGTTCGAGGAACCACACCGCAGCCCGCCACTTGCGTGTCGGGATCACCACGGTCTTACCGGCGGCAGCCCCGTCCAAGGCGCACTGGGCTACCTCTGACGCCTCCACCCACGCCCAGCCGGGAAGCTTCGGACGAGCGACTCCGGCGCGTTCGTGCAGCTCCGTCTTCACCCAGCCCGGGCAGACCGCGCTGGCCTGCACCCCGGTGCCGTCGAGTTCGAGAGCCAGTGCCTGCGTGTAGGTCAGCACCCAGCGTTTGATCGCCGAGTAATTGCCCTTGACGATCCACGCCGAGACCGACGAGACATTGATGATGATGCCCTGCCCACGGGCTTTCATGGACCGGCCCGCCGCGCCGGCCAGAATCAGCACGGCGGTGCACATGACGGCCATGGCGCGTTCTTGAATCGTGGTGTCTTCGGCGAGCAGTGAAGCATTGAGCCCGAAGCCGGCGTCGTTGACCAAGACATCGACCGGACGGTCGGGATCGGTCAGCCGGTCGATGATCGGATCGAGATCGCCCCGCACGGCCAGATCGGCGCGCAGGGTCTCGACATCACATCCGTAACGGTCGTGCAACTCGGCGGCGGTTCGGCTGAGCCGGGATTCATCGCGTGCCACCAGGACGAGGTCGTATCCTCGTCCGGCAAGCTCGGCCGCAAAGGCCTTTCCGATACCCGAGGTGCCCCCCGTGACCAATGCTGTCGCCATGTTGTCCAATCTAGTAGGCCGCGCCGGCCCACGAGATGGTCGGCGCAGCCCTTGAGTGTATAAGGATTCAGCTCAGCCGAGCAGCTCAGCGGCCTGGCGGACCATCGCCAGTTCTTCGTTGGTGGGCACCACCAACACGGCCACCGACGAGTCGGGAGCCGAGATGATGCGAGCCTGCTTGCTGCGCTGCGCGTTGGCTTCCTCGTCCAGCTTCACACCGAAAACACCCAGCCGTGCGCAGACCTCGGAACGGACCGTGGCGGCATTCTCGCCGACGCCGGCGGTGAAGGACAGCGCGTCCAGCCCACCCAGCAGGGCGGCATAGCCACCGATGTAGAAGACGAGGCGATGAATGTAGACATCCAGCCCGAGCCGCGCCTGCTCGTCGCCGGCGTTGATCGCGGCCTCGACGTCGCGCATGTCGGTGTGACCGGTCAGCCCGAGCATGCCGGAGCGCTTGTTGAGTTCGTCGTCGATCTCGGCGCAGCTCAGGCCGAGCTCGCGGTTCAGGTAGCCGACGATGCCGGGATCGATGTCACCGGAGCGGGTGCCCATCACCAGACCGGCGAGCGGGGTCAGGCCCATCGACGTCTCGATGGCGTGGCCGGAGTCGACGGCCGACACGGAGGCTCCGTTGCCGAGATGGCAGACGATCTGCTTGAGGTCATCGCGCCCGAGCAGCTTGGCCACTTCCTGGCTGACGAACCGGTGCGAGGTGCCATGGAAACCGTACTTGCGGATCCGGGTGCGCTTGGCCAGGTCGACGTCGATCGCGTAGGTATAGGCCTCGGCTGGCAGCCGGGCGAAGAAAGCGGTGTCGAAGATGCTGACATGGGGAACATCGGGCAGCAGCTTGCGGGCCGCTTCGATGCCGGAAATGCCCGCAGGATTGTGCAGCGGAGCCAGCGGCGACAGCTCGCGCAGAGTATCGACGACTTCGTCGGTGACCAGGGTGGGATCGGCGAACTTGTCACCGCCGTGCACGGCGCGATGGGCCACAGCGATGGTCGATGTCAGGTCGGGGCCGTGCTCATCGAAAAGACCGAAAACGGTGGCCAGTGCAGTCTCGTGGTCGTCGAGCAGTTGGTCGACGTGGTGTTCGCCGATCTCGCCGACCAGCACTTCGTGATCAACGGTGCCGGTGGTGCCGGTCGCGATGCGCTGCACGATGCCCTTGGCTAGCAGTTCTTCGCTCTCGACGTCGATCATCTGGTATTTGATCGAACTTGACCCACAATTCAGGACGAGGATCGGCTTGGACATGATGGTAAGGGCCCCCTTGCTGATACGTGCAACGCCACTTCACTTTACAGCCCGAGCGCCCCTAGGCGCTTCCCCGGACGGCATGCGTGCTACAGGCGGACATGAATGTTCAGCTTCTCCATCACATAGGCCAGTACGAAACAGGCCAGCACGGCAACGGCGGGGAACAAGGCACCGGCGAATAGCTCACCGAAACGCTCGGTCACCAGCGGTTCCCAGTAGGGCCACAACCAGACATTGTGTGCTCGCCCGACGATGGTCTCGGAGAACGCATAGACCACGATCGCATGACCGCCGAGCACCACCAGTGGACGCAGCAGACCACCCTTGCTGCTCGCCGGAATGATGAGCGCGAGCAGCACCAGCTCCAGTACGGCGATGCCGCCGGTCACCAGGACGAAGCTGGGCGTCCACAGGTACTTGTTCAGTGGGATGACGACGGCGAGCACGACGCCGAGGATCAGCGTGCCAGCGCCCAGCGTCGCGAGCCAGCCGATTCTGCGCAGACCGCTCGTCGCCCGCGAGATCTCGCCGGCGAGGTAGCCGATGTAGACCGAGCTGGCGGCCTGGATCCAGCCGTGCGGATTCTCCGGGTTGGGTCCGATGCCCAGCACGGTGGTGTCGAACCAGTCGGCCAGGTTGGCGTCCTGAGTGAACGACCCTGCCGGCAGGCCGGGCGGTGAGTACCACAGCCAGGCGGCGGTGATGCCGAGGAAGAAGACGGCCATGATCGCCCACTGGACGTAGCGGGGGGTGCGAGTGACTAGCCAGACGAGCAGATAGGCGACGGCAGTCATCTGCAGGATGCCGGCCGGGTAGATGTCCATCGGGACCATGTACTTGTAGGAGACGAGCACGCAGCCGAGCATGAAGAGCTTGAATGTGCGTCCCCATGCACTGCGCCAGCTGGTGCGGGTGGCGTAGGGCATCGCGGTGCCCATGGCGACCAGGAATCCCGGGAAGACGGTGTCGGCCAGCGTCAGGCCGCTCCACTCGCTGTGCCCGAAGGCCTCGGGCAGGTACCAGTTGCCGGGCCAGTTGACGAAGACCATCAAGGCGATGGTCAGTCCGCGGAAGGCGTCCAGCGCGTAGAAACGGGGCGGCTTGGCCGGGGTCGGCTGCGGTGGTGCGGACGAGGCTGCGTCCGCGGGGCTGCCGGCGTCGGGCCTGGCCGGGCCGGTTTGCGGTTTGGTCACCGCATCGTCGCCGGTTCCCGGGCTGATCGGATAGGCCACCGGATCGTCGCCGGCGCCGGATCTGACCGTGTCGGCTGCCGATTCGGGCGCGGCACGGGCAGGCCCCCGCACTGCGGTGGTCTCGTCGTTCGCGGCCCGGCCGTAGACAGCCGTCTGTTCCTCGGACACGAGCGCCATTCTTTCACCCCGAAGGCGCTGCGCCAACGGCCCCGAACGCGGGCAGACGGCCAGCCCGCGGGGGATTGCGGCGTGAAGACGGCAGTGGCCGGGCAGCAGATCGCCACCCGGCCACGAAGACTGCCGACGCGGCCGATCAGATTCCGGTCTGTGCCTGGATCGCGGTGATAGCGACGGTGTTGACGATGTCGGCCACCAGGGCGCCACGCGAGAGATCGTTGACCGGCTTGTTGAGGCCCTGCAGGACCGGGCCGACTGCGATCGCGCCGGAGGTGCGCTGAACGGCCTTGTAGGTGTTGTTGCCGGTGTTCAGGTCGGGGAAGATGAAGACCGTGGCCTGGCCTGCCACCTGGGAGCCGGGCATCTTCGACTTGCCGACCGCCGGATCCATCGCCGCATCGAACTGGATCGGGCCGTCCACCGCGAAATCGGGGTTGGTCTGCTTGACCAGTTCGGTCGCGGCAGCCACCGCGTCCACGTCTTCGCCCGAACCCGATGTGCCGGTCGAGTAGGACAGCATCGCGACGCGCGGCTCAATGTCGAAGGCCTTCGCCGTCGCCGCCGTGCTGATCGCGATCGTCGCCAGCTGCTCGGGGTTGGGGTTCGGGTTGACGGCGCAGTCGGCGAAGACGAGCACCTGCTCGGGCATGCACATCAGGAACGAACCCGACACCACTTTGACGCCCGGCTTGGTCTTGATGAATTCGAGGGCCGGACGAATGGTGTTCGCCGTGGTGTGGGTGGCGCCGGAGACCATGCCGTCTGCCATGCCCAGGTAGACCATCATCGTCCCGAAGTAGGACGGGTCGGTCATCTTCTCTCGGGCCTGCTCGATGGTGACACCCTTCTTGGCGCGCAACTCGGCGTACTTCGCCGCGAACTGATCGGCCAACTGGGGGTCGTGCATCGACTGGACGCGAGCTCCGGTGATGTCGAAGCCCAGTGCGGCGGCCTCGGAACGCACCTTGTCCTCTTCACCGAGCAGCACCAGATTGGCAACGCCGCGGCGCAGCAGGATGGAGGTCGCCTCCAGGATGCGGGGGTCTTCGGCCTCGGGCAGCACGATGGTCTTCTTGTCGCTGCGGGCCTTCTGCATGATCTGGTACTCGAACATGCGCGGGGTGCGCAGGGCCGCGGTCTTCACGTCCAGGGCGCTCAGCAGCGCGGCTTCGTCCACGTTCTCGTGGAACAGGCGCAAGGCCTCGGCGTGCTTGCGGGGCGAACTCATCACCGAGCCCTTGAGATCGTGCAGTTTGGACGCCGTCCAGAAGGTGCCGCGCTGAACGAGCCCGATCGGCACCTGTACCTTCAGGCCATCGAGCAGCTTGCGGATCGAATCGGGCAGCGGATAGCCGCCGGTCAGGAAGATCGCCGCCAGGTTCGGGAAGCTGTCGGAGCTGTGGGCGGCCAGCAGGCCGGGTAGCAGGTCGGTGCGGTCGGACGCCGTCACGATCGAACATTCCGGTTCGAGGCGGGTCAGCACATTGGGCAGGGTCATGCCGGCCACCACGGTGCCCAGCGATTCGCGGTCGAGCGCTGATTCGTCGCCCATCAGGAACTTCGCACCCAAAGCCCGGAACTGAGCCCGCACGCTGGGGGCGCGCAGCAGCTCGTTCTCGGGCAGCGCCGCGCAGAAGCTGAGCCCCAGCGTGCCCAGTTCGGCGCGAACCTGGTCGATCGAGACCGGGTCGACGCGGTTGGCGATCACGCCGATCACATGATTGTGCAGGTCCTCGAACTGTTTGGTGGCGTGCTCCACCGAGGCGGCCACCTCCTCGGGAGTGCGATCGCGTCCGCTCACCACCAGCAGCACCGGGGAGTTAAGGTTCGCCGCCACCCGGGCATTGAAGGCCAGCTCGGTCGGCGATGCCGCACCGATGTAGTCACTGCCGACCACGACGACCGTGTCGAAACGGTCCTGCAGCGCTCCGTACTTCGAGATGATTTCGCTCAGCGCAGCCTCGGGATCGTCCAGCGCAGCGTCGGTGAGCACGCCGATGGTCTCTTCATAGGTCTGGTCGATACCCGAATGTGCCAGCAGTGCCTTGGCAACTTCGTCGTTGTCATCGCGGACCATCGGGCGGAAGACGCCGACGGAATCCATCTGACGTGAGAGGGCCTCGATGAGGCACAGGGCGATGGCGCTCTTGCCGCCTAGCCCATCGGGGGATGTAACATACACGCTTTTGTTGGTCACATAGTGAACATACGACGATTCCGCACAGTTGTCGCGGGGTTGCATGATTCGCCCGGCCCGCCGGCCCGGTCAGCAGCAGATGACCCGTTGCGAGGCGATATCGGAGTAGAGCACCAGCTCGTCGAACCGGGCCACATGCAGCACATTCGACAGGCCGGCCAGATCGGGCACCAGGTCGGCCAGCCGGTTGGGCCGGTCGGTCACCAGCTCCGGATGGAACGACACGTCGGGGCGCTGATCGAAGATCGCCGCGTAGAAGATGCCCGACTCCACCAGGTCCTGGAAGAAATGGCTGCCCTGGGACAGTTCGGGGATGAAGCCGCCCGCCGGATAGGTGAACTCCACCATCGCCGCCGCATTGCTGATCTCGGTGAAGTGCACCGGGATGCCGAGCGACGGGGAGGTGGTACCCCAGCGTCCGGGAGCCATGATCATGAACGAACCGGCGGAGAGTAGCTTGTTGACCACGCCCATGCCACGCGCCACGGCATATCGGTCCTGCTGGCCCAGCTCCAGATAGGTGTCGGGACGAACCATCACCACATGGTCGATCGGCAGCCGCACGTTGCCGCCCATGAAACTGCCGCTGGATTCGAACAGCGTGTGCCGGGGGTCGGCGTCGGTGGGCATCGCGACCGCCTCGCCGAGCCCGCGGGTCTGCAAGGGGCGGCATTGCAGCAGGTTGATGCGTGGTTCGCCGTTCTCATTGATGTTGACGGTGTATTCGATGTCGACCGGATAGTCGTAGGCCTCGGCGAGCTTGGCGAGAACCTCACGCATCAGCGGGGCAAAGTCGGTGTCGTGAATCAAGCCGTGAAAGTCGAGTACCTTCGGAATCTGCTTGATCGGACGGTTGTGCTCGCGCAGCCAGCGCAGCGTCTCGGTATCGGTGGATACGAACAGATCCCAGTCCGCCCGAATGTCGAGTTCTCGGATCTCGGCGATCGGCTTGGTCACCTGTTTGTTCTCGTCGAGGCTCATCACGTCGACATAGCGCTGGGTATTGCGGGCAGCATCGGTGGGGTCGATCTCGCGGGTCGGATCGTCGAGGGCGATGAGCTTGGCGTGGTCGGCGATCGTGCGATCGACGGCGCGCGTGCCCAGGCCGAACACCAGCCGCAGCATGCCGGCGTCCGGGTCGATGTCGGGATCCCAGACATACAGATTGGACGAATTGCCGACCCCGGCCGCGTGCGGAAAGAACAACCCCTGGTGATGGTCTCCACTGACCCGCTGCACCAGAATCGCCATCTGCTCGTCGGAGCTGTCGAGACCACGGTTGCGGCGGTATTCGAGCGCCTCGGTACTCATCGCCGAGGCGTAGACGGTGCGGACCGCGTCCTCGAGCGCATGCAGCCGCTCCTCGGGGGTGCCCTGGTTGGCGCAGAAGACCGATTCGTACTTGCCGGCGAAGGCATTGCCGAAGTTGTCCTCCAGCAGAGAACTCGAACGGGCGATGATGGGAGACTGCCCGAAGTACTCGAGCATCGACAAGAACTGCTCGCGCACCACCGGCGGGAAACGCCCGGTGGCGAGCTTGCGGTTCAGCGAGGCGCCCGCGGTGAAGTAGCCGTCGTGGCTCTTCTGCTGCACCCACAGCTTCCACCAGCCATTGGCGATGATGTAGGTGTAGAACAGGTCGCTGCCCAGGAAGTACGAGTCGTTCTGCTCCATCCGGGGGGTGAAGTGGGCTTCCGGATCGTGATCGAGGATCGCGTTGGCCACGATCATGCCCACCGACTTGCCGCCGATGTAGCCGGTGCCGATCTCGCGCATCGCCACCGTCAGCAGATCGGCCAGCGTCACGTACTCGCGGCACAGCTCGACCACGCGTCCCTCGCGTCCGATGAACATGTCGATGAGTTCGTCGGCGGCTTCCCGCTGTACCGCGGCGTCCAGCGAGTCGAGCGCGGCCCAGCCCTGCTGGACGACGCGATGCCAGTGGTCGGGCGGATCGACCCGGTGCGAGGCGGCCGAGAAGAGTCGTGCGGTGGCCTCGCTGCTGGTGATGGGATCGGCTTCGTCGCCACTGAGCAGGTGCGGGAAGAACATCGTCGGTGAATGCCGTAGCCAGACCTTCAATGGATGGACGTACGTCTCCCCGCCGATGAGGTAGACATCGAGCAGCAGCTGGGTGGTGTCGCGGATCATCGCCAGGGTGGCGAACGTGTGCTCACGACGGATCAGCCCGAAGTAGGCGACCGTGTCGAGGTCGAACAGGTAGGGGCAGGTGACCTTGAAGAAGTTGCCGACGGCAAGATCGCTGCGCCAGGTGTACAGCAGCGAGGTCAGCAGATCGAAGACGTAGAAGGCGCCGAACCCCGTCTCGGTGATGATCTTGTGCACCGCCGAGGCAAAGCTCTCGAACCCCAACGACGCGTCCAGTTTGACGATCTCGACCCCGTCGAGGTCATCGAGCAGCGGGGCATGCGATCCGAAACGGAAGTAGACCAGCCGGCGCCCCTCGTCACGGGCGCGTTTGGCGAACGGCTGAATCAGCGCGCGGTACTGGGAGAGACCGTCGACCTGCCAGACGACGTTGTCGCCGAGCCGCAGGCCATCGAAGATCCGGTCCAGGCCCTGGATCCCGGTGCTCGCCCGGTTGTAACTGTCCATGGTGGAAAGACTAGGGGGCGCCGGCCCCGCGGCCGACGCCCCCCACATCTTGCTGATCAGGCCATGTCCTTGATCTTCTTGACCTGCTCCTCGGCCCAGTCGTAGTCGGCGTAGAGCTTCTCGTACACCCCGTCCATGGCGGAATTCAGATCGGCCTTGAACGACTCGTCCGGGATGATGATCGTCATGCCGTGACCCTCGAGTTCACCCTTGACGGTCTTCTCCAAATCGACCGACAGGTCCCACGCGTGGCGCGAGGACTTGTCAGAGGCGTCCGCGATCAGCTTCTGGGTCTCGCTGTCCAGGCCACCGTAGAGCTCCTGGTTGAACAGGTAGAAGTTGACCGACAGCAGGTGGTAGGTCTCGATCATGTGGGACTGAACCTCGTACCACTTGTTCGCCAGCACGGTCAGGTACGGGTTCTCCTGGCCGTCGATGACCTTCTGCTCCAGAGCGGTGAAGATCTCGCTGATCGACATCGGGGTGACGGTCGCGCCCAAGGCCTCGCCGGTCATGATGTAGACCGGGACGTTCGGCATCCGCAGCCGGAAGCCCTTGAAGTCGTCCAGCTTGGTGATCGCCTTGTTGGACGAGACCACGCGCATGCCGTTGAGGGAGAAGCCGAGCGGCTCGGCGCCCAGACCGCGGAAGGCTTCCTTGACGAACTCGCCCGGCTCGCTGTCCAGCGCCTTGCGGCCATGCTCGTAGTCGTTGAAAAGGAAGGGGAACTCGACCAGGCCGATCTTGCGGTCGGCGTTGGCCAGCAGGCCACCGGGAACGGCCATCTCGATGGTGCCGTTGCGGACGCCGTTCGACATCGCTTCCTCATCGCCCAACTGGCTGTTCGGGAAGACCTGCACCTTGATGGTGCCGTTGCTGCCCTCCTCGATGGCCGGCTTGAAGACCTCGGTCAGTGCGATGTGGTTCGGGTGTGCCTCGTTGAAGTAGTGGGCGACCCGGATGGTATCCAGGCTCTTGCCGCCGCCGCCGGCAGCGGTGGTGGCGGCACCGGAGGCCGGGGCGGAGGACGCGCCACCGCTGGCGCCGCCGTTGCCCCCACAGGCCACGAGGGTCGCAGCTGCCGCGGAACCGGCAGCACCGAACAGGAAGGTCCTTCTCTTCATTTACTGGCTCCTTTGGTAGGTCGTGCTTCTTACAGCGGTTGGATTGGTGGTTGGGTTATCTGAGTAGCTGGCCGGGGACCATGATGATCTGCGGGAAGATCGCCATCACCAGTAGCAGGCCGAAGTAGAAGGTGAAGTAGGGCCAGATCGCCTTGCTCAGTTGGACAATGCTGAGCTTGCTGATGCCGCAGGCCACGTAGAGCACGGTGCCCACCGGCGGTGTGATCAGGCCGACCGACAGGTTGATGACCATCATCACGCCGAAGTAGATCGGGTCGATGCCCAGGCCGTTCACCACGGGCAGCAGCACCGGGGCGAAGATCAGGATTGCCGGGGTCATGTCCATCACGCAGCCGACCAGGAAGAGGAAGACTATGATCAGGAGCATCATCACCGTCGGGTTGGTGGTCAGCCCCATCAGGGTCATGGACAGTTCCTGCGGGATCTGCGCGATGGTGATCGCGTAGGCCGAGACCATGGCCGCTGCGGCCAGGAAGAGCACGACGCCCGTGGTCTTTGCGGTCGAGATCAGGACCTCGATCACCTTCGGGATGGTGAGTTCGCGGTAGAAGAGGCTGATGATGAAGGCGTAGACGGCTGCCACCACGCCGGCCTCGGTCGGGGTGAAGACGCCGCCGCGCAGACCGACGATGATGATCATCGGGAGCAACAGCGCCCAGCCGGCCGACTTGAATGCGGATAGGCGCTCGCTGCGCGATGCCTTGGGCAGCGTCTCCATGTGTTCGCGGTTGGTGGTGATCCGCCACAGCGTCATCAGGCCGAGGCCCATGATCAGGCCGGGCACGAGGCCGGACATGAATAGGCCGGTGACCGAGACGCCGCTGATGACGCCGAACAGAATCATCGGGATGCTGGGCGGGATGACCGTGCCGATGATGCCGGTGGCGCCCACCAGGGCGGTGGCCTTGTCCTTCTTGTAGCCCTTGGCCACCATCATCGGGATCAGGATCGCGCCGAGGGCTGCGGTGTCCGCCACGGCCGAGCCCGAGATGCCGGCGAAGATGATGCCGGTGATAACCGTCACATAGCCCAGACCGCCACGGATGTGGCCCACGAACGCGCTGGCGAAGTCCACGATGCGCCGGGACACGCCACCGGCGTTCATGATCTCGCCGGTCAGGATGAAGAACGGGATGGCCATCAGGGCGAAGTTGTTTGCGCCGTTGATGATGTTCTCGCCCAGCACTTGGGTGTCGAAGAGCCCGAGGCTGGCGAGCACGACGCTGGCGGCGACCAGCATGGCGGCCGCGACCGGGACGCCCGCGAACAGGAAGAGGAAGAGAACGCCGAGGAATACCCAGATCATTCGATTGCCCCCGTTCCGCCGCGCGGTTCATTCTCAAGCCGGCCGAGGATCCCGAGCACGATGCTCTGGAAGATCAGGATGCCGATCATCACCAGCGAGCCGGCGAAGCCGGCCATGTACATGGTGTTGCGCGGCACGCCGGTGACCGGGGCGGGCACGCCTGCGTTGAGTTCCATCAACAGCCACAAGCCATGCACCAGGAAGCCCAGCACGGTGATGAAGATCAGGTTGGTGAAGATGATCACGCCGCGGTGGCCGATGCCCTTGAAGCGGGACGTGAACAGGTCAACCGCGAGGTGGCCGCGCTCCTGGGTGGCCACGATGGCGCCGAGGAATACCACCCAGACGAACAGGTAGCGTGCTGCCTCCTCAGACCAGGTCAGGCCGGAGCGGAAGACGTAGCGCAGCAGCGCGTTCATGAAAACGATGGTGACCATCGCCACGATTGCCGCTGACACGGCCAGCCTGAGACCAAGGTTGATCACCTTGAGGATCTGGCGCAATCGGGCAACGGATGGTGACACCACCTCGGTATTCGGTGTGTCCTCCAATGACATGGGATCGGGCTCCTCTCCTGGGACCGGGGCGTGCCCCTCTGCACGGGGAATTCGGGGCGTCGACTGTGAGCGTCCAGTATTCGTAACCGTATCGTATACCCTACATTCCTGCGCTCCACGGGCCGTGAGACGTTTCACGGGCAGACGTTACCCAAACGTGACCTTCAGGGACGCATCCGCCCTTGCCCGAGCCACCGGGTGGAAATGGAGCAGTCAGACGACCCGCGCGCTGAGCACCCCGTGGATGCCGCGAATCCGCTCGACCAAGGCCTCGGGCACCTCACCGTTGACGTCGATCATCGTCCAGGCCAGGTCGCCACGCGACTTGTTCAGCAGGTCGGTGATGTTCAGTCCGGCGTCGCCGAGCAGCGAGGAGATCTCCGCCACCATGTTGGGCACGTTGGCGTTGGCGATGACGATCCGGGCGTTGCCCTCGTTGCGAGCCAGCGACGCGTCCGGGAAATTGACCGAATTGAGGATGTTGCCGTTCTCCAGGAAATCGCGCAGCGCGTCGGCCGCCATGATCGCGCAGTTGTCCTCGGCCTCACCGGTGGACGCACCCAGGTGCGGTAGCTCGATCACTCGCGGGTTGCCGTGCAGGGTGGGCCCGGGGAAGTCGGTCACGTAGGTGCGCAGTTCACCGGCGTCCAGCGCGGCGGCGACGGCCTGCTCGTCGACGATTCCGGCGCGGGCGAAGTTCATCAGCACGCCCCGGTTCTTCATCAGCGCGATGCGCTCAGCGTTGACCATGTTGCGCGTCGCGTCCATCAGCGGCACGTGCACGGTGACGACATCGGCCTTCTTGAAGACCTCGTCGATGCTGGCGGCTCGGTCGACCTGGCTGGACAACTGCCAGGCGTGCCGGATGGTGATCGCCGGGTCGTAGCCCAGCACCTTCATGCCCAGTGCCTGTGCGGCGTTGGCGACCTCGACGCCGATGGCGCCCAGCCCGATCACGCCCAGCGTCCGGCCAGGCAACTCCCAGCCGACGAACTGCTTCTTGCCGCCCTCGACCGCGACGTTCATCTCGGACTCGTCACCGGTCAGGTTTCGGCTGAACGACAGGGCCGGGACGATATTGCGCGCGGCGAGCAGCATGCCGGCCAGCACCAGTTCCTTGACCGCGTTCGCGTTGGCGCCCGGGGTGAAGAAGACCACCACACCGCGCTCGCTCAGGTCGGCCACCGGGATGTTGTTGGTACCGGCCCCGGCGCGGGCGACAGCCAGCACCTCGTCGGGGATCTCCATGCGGTGCAGGTCGGCGGAGCGGACCAGCCAGGCCTCGGCGTTCTCGACGTCCGAGCCGACCTCGTACTCCTTGGGCAGCCGGTTGAGTCCGTGCGCGCTGATCGCGTTGAGGGTCTTGATGCGGTGGGTCATGGTGATCTTGGCGCGTCAGGCGTTGGCGCGCTCGAACTCCTTCATGAACTCGATGAGGGCCTGGACGCCTTCGATCGGCATCGCGTTGTAGATGGACGCGCGCATGCCACCGACCGAACGGTGCCCGGCCAGGTTGGTCAGCCCGGCAGCCGCAGCCTCGGCGACGAACTGCTTGTTCAGGTCGGGGTTGGTCATCAGGAACGGCACGTTCATCCAACTGCGCGCCTCGGGAGCGACCGGGTTGGAGTAGAACTCAGAGGAATCCAGGAAGCCGTAGAGCAGGTCGGCCTTGGCGCGGTTGCGCTCGGCCATCGCGTCCAGCCCGCCGGTGCGCTCCACCCAGTCGAGGATCTTGCCGAGCAGGTAGATCGAGAAGGTGGGTGGAGTGTTCAGCATCGAGTCGTTATCGGCCATCTCGCGGTAGTGCCAGATGGACGGGGTCTCGGGGCGGGCGCGGTCGAGCAGGTCGTCGCGCACGATCACCACGGCCATCCCGGCAGGCCCCATGTTCTTCTGGGTGCCGGCGTAGATGACGCCGAACTTCGACACGTCGAGCGGGCGCGACAGGATCGTCGAACTCATGTCGGCGACCAGCGGCACATCACCGGTCTCGGGAATGTAGCCGAATTCGACACCACCGATGGTCTCGTTCGGGGTGTAGTGCAGGTAGGCGGCGCCCTCGGTGGGCTGGATCGTGCCCTGCGCCGGGGTCGTGGTGTAGTTGGACGCCTTCTCGTCGGTCACGGCGATCGGATTCAGGCCGAACCTCTTGGCCTCCTTGAACGCCTTGGTGCCCCACTGCCCGGTCAGCACGAAATCGACGGTGTCGCCCGGCTTCGAAAGATTGAGCGGGACGCCGGCGAACTGCCCGAAAGCGCCGCCCTGAATGAACAGCACCCGGTAGTTGTCGGGGATGCCCAGGATCTGGCGGAGCAGCTCTTGGGTGTGGTCGGCGCAAGCGACGAATTCCTTGCTCCGGTGCGAGACCTCGGCAACAGACATGCCGGTGTGCTGCCAATCGAGCAACTCGGCCTGGGCTTGTTCGAGGACCTCCAGCGGCATCATCGCGGGACCGGCAGAAAAGTTAAATACGCGCACGACATCGATTGTTGCACCCTTTGGCTGAGGGCACTAGGTCGTGTTCCGAAAGTGAGGCAGCTGCGTAGGCCTGCCGGTTCGCCGTCCGCAGCGCAATCGTCCACGTGACAGGCGCGGCCGGGCTATGGCCGAACATGCAGTGAGCCCCCGCCGCAGCGATCGGGACGGGGGCTCACCGGTGTTGAACGTCAGACGACGCTTCGGAAAGGCCCGGGCGTGCTGACGCGTGTGTATCAGGCGCTGACGACCTCGACGGGGACGCGCGCGGTAACGGCATCGGTCAGCTTGACCGAAACCAGATGGGAGCCGGTGGTCTTGATCGGCTTGGCGGCCTTGATGGCGCGCTTGTCGATGGTGGGACCGCCGGCCTTCTTGATAGCCTGTGCCAGCTCGTTGGCGCTCACCGCGCCGTACAGCTTGCCGGAGGCATCGGTGCGGGCCGGAACCTGCACCTGGAGCTCCTCGAGCTGGGCGCGGATCTCGGCGGCGTGCGTGTTGTCGCGGATCTGCTTCGCGTCGCGGGCGCGCTTGATGCCCTCGATCTGCTTGGCGGTACCGCGGTTGTAGGCGATGGCGAGGCCGCGCGGCAGCAGGTAGTTGCGTCCGTAGCCGTCCTTCACCTCGACGACATCGCCGGCGATACCGAGGTTGTCGACAGTCGCAGTCAGAATGAGCTTCATATCAGCAGCCTCCCGGTCAGCGAGCGTTCGTGGTGTACGGGAGCAGCGCCAGCTCGCGGGCGTTCTTCACCGCGATCGCGACCTTGCGCTGATCTTGCACGCTGAGTCCGGTGACTCGGCGGGCGCGGATCTTGCCGCGCTCGGAGATGAACCTCCGCAGGGTCGCGGTGTCCTTGTAGTCGATGTTGCCGATGCGGACCGCCTTGACGGGGACGATCTTCCTCTTGTTCACAGGCTTGCGCTGTGGACCGGCCATTGTGGTGCTCCTTAGTTCAGACGGGAACTTGGCGTTCCCTGAGCCCGGCTCACGCCGGAATGTGCCTTGTGGTTAGTTGTGTTGCCGATCTGATCGGACGATCAGAAGGGCGGTTCTTCGCTCTGGGCGCCGGCCCACGGGTCGTTGGAGACCCCGCGGTTGGGCGAGGACGAGCCACCGGCCTGCCAGTTGTCCTGGCCCGGGCCCTGGCTGTGACCACCTTGGTTGTAGCCACCCTGGTTGCCCTGACCGCCTTGGCCACCGCCCTGCCAGCCACCACCGGAACCCGACGAGGTCCGGTTGACCTTGGCCGTGGCGTACCGAAGCGACGGCCCGACCTCGTCGACGTCCACTTCGAAGACCGTGCGGCGATTGCCCTCACGGTCGTCGTAGCTGCGCGAACGCAGGCGGCCCGAAACGATCACCCGCATGCCCTTGGTCAGCGTCTCAGCGACGTTTTCGGCCGCCTGACGCCAGATCGAGCAGTTGAGGAACATGGTTTCGCCGTCTTTCCATTCATTGGATTGACGATCGAAGGTGCGCGGTGTCGACGCCACGGTGAAGTTGGCCACCGCTGCACCCGACGGCGTGAACCGTAGTTCGGGGTCAGCGGTCAGATTGCCGACCAGTGTGATCTGGGTCTCACCTGCCATGAGATTCCTCCGTTACGAGTGTGAAAGCGAGTTGTGGCGAGTTCTTCAAGTATTGGTCAGCCCACTGACAAACGCTCAGAGTGCTGCCGATCTGTGGACAATCTCGCCGAGCTGACTCACTTCTTGTCGGTGCGCATCACCTTGGCGCGCATGATCTGCTCATCGATGGACATGAGCCGATCCATTTCCTTGACCGCATCGGCGGGGGCCGTGACATTGAGCACCGCATAGGTGCCTTCGGCCTTCTTGTTGATCTCGTAGGCCATCCGGCGCTTGCCCCAGACGTCCTGACCGTCGACAGTGCCATTGGACGCGGTGATGACCTTCAGATGCTTCTCCAGCAGAGCCGGCACCTGACGCTCGTCGACATCGGGGTCAATGATGATCATGATCTCGTACTTACGCATACGCGAACTCCACCTCCTTCGGACTAGGCGGCCGCGGGTATTTCCCGTGGCAGGAGGGCGTATTGCATGCGAGGGACGCTACGGACGCGTCCGACACAAAGCACGAGTCTACCTTCCGGGCGCGGCCTCGCGCCAATCAACGAGGTGGGCCGGGGATCAGCACCTGTCCGTCGCGGACCCAACCCAACAGGCCCCCCGCCAGGCAATAGGCGTTCAGTTGCTGATCGCGTAGCAGGTGAGCCACTGCGGCCGCATGAGCCGGCGTGGAACTCACCACGATGATGGCCTTCTGGGCGGTGTCGGGATCGAGCATCGCCAGCGGATCGTCGCCCCAGATCGCGTCCATCGCCGACGGCTGCAGATCGGTGACCGCGATCAGCCTCGACCCGGGGATGTGACCGCGTTCGTACTCGGTCCGGCTGCGGATGTCGATGATCGCACCACCCTTGGCAAGCATGCCCAAGGCGTCCGGAACCGAGATCGTCGATTCGTCAGCGGCCGGGGGCTCCTTGCCGAAGAAATCCCGGAAACCCATCGTTACGCCCTCTTTCTGTATGCCTCGGGTCCTGGCAGGCGACTGCCTGCCTCCATGGTTCCACAGGCCCAGCTGACCGGCGATCGCGGCGGCGTTGGTGGTCACATCGCAGCGGCATTGGTGGTCACAAGGTGATGAGTCTGATCGCGATCGCGATCATCACCATCCCGATAACCAGATCGATGAGCCGCCAGACCCCGGGCCGCCCAAGCGGACCGGCCAGGGCCCGGGCTCCGTAACCGAGGGCCGGGAACCAGATGAGACTGGCCAGGCAGGCGCCGAGGGTGAACCACCAGCGATCGGGGCCGTGCTGGTTGGCCAGGTTGCCGAGCATCACGACCGTGTCGAGGTAGACGTGCGGGTTCAGCAGCGTGATCGCCAGAGCACTCAGCACGATCGACCGCGACGGCGAGCTCTCGCGCATCTCGAGCGCTTGCGGCTGCATCGCCGAGCGAAACGACGTGAACGCGAACCACAGCAGATAGGCCGCGCCCGCCCACTTGAACACCGTCAGGACGACCGGGTGCGCGGTCACCAGGGCTCCAACCCCCAGCGTGCCGGCAATGATAAGGACGAAGTCACAGGCCGCGCAGATGCTCACCACGACGCCGACATGCTCACGGCGGATACCTTGTCGCAGCACGAAGGCATTCTGGGCGCCGATCGCGATGATCAGCGAGAATCCGGCGAGCATTCCCGCGATGGTGGCAGTCATCGAACCTCATTCTGGAGCAGACCTCGGATTATGCCCCAGCCGGGCATCCCGGACGGGCGGTCCCGCACTGCGGCCCGCACGGCGCCGCGGCCGAGTAGGCTCGCGGCATGAGTCGATTCCCGCAGCGAACCGCCTCGGCGCTGGTCATCGTGGACGCGCAGCAGCACTTCGCCGAACAGATCCCCGGCAGCGTGAACACCCTGGTCGTGATGGCCGACCTGGTCGCCCGGGCGCGGCTGGCCGCGGTGCCGGTGATCTGGCTGCGACGCGTCGACGCCGCGCTGCGGGTCGGGGAGCCAGGATGGCAACTGGCCGACGAACTCACGCCCATTCCGGGCGAGACGCTGATCGACCACCGCTGGGATGACGGTTTCATCGACACCGATTTGGCCGGCGAACTCGAGGCAGCCGAGGCGGGCCAGTTGTGGCTGGCCGGGCTCGGCTCCGACCACGGCGTAGTGCAGACCTACCTCGGGGCGGTGCACCGCGGCTGGGACGTCACCTTGATTGAGGACGCTCATCTGGCTGCGCCCGCTCGCTTCGACGACTGCGATTTCAGCGGACGCCAGCTGGCCGCCTTCGTCAATCGGATGGTCTGGCTCGATCTCGACCCCGACGTGACCGGGAACCTGGTGGCCGCGGCCAATGTCGACTTCGGCAGCGGCGACGAACCCGACGACCTGGACCTGATCAGCCAAGCCGAGCAGGACGCCGAGGACGACTCCGATCTGGGCGTTGAGATTCCCGGGCAGATCTGAGGGTCACAGACGCTGATTGAGCCAGGCCATGTCCTGGCACTGATCCTGCACGCTGCCGTGGGTCTCCAAGATGGTCGGCGCGGCCGCCTGGCGGACCACGTCCACCAGCAGCTGCGGATCGATCTGGCCCTGCCCCAGATGGGCATGCCGATCAGCGCCCGACCCGGCGGCGTCCCGGGAGTCGTTGAGGTGCACCAGATCGATGCGCCCGGTGATCGCGCGCAGCCGCCCCACGATGTCGGAAAGATCCTCGCCGGAGGCATGCGCATGGCAGGTGTCGAGGCAGAACCCCACCCGATCGAAGTCGGAAGCCGTGCCGATCGCCTCCCACAACCTGGCGATGGAGTCCAGATGACGGGTCATGGCATGTGAGCCACCGGCGGTGTTCTCGATCAGGATCGGGCAGTCCAGGTGCAAGCCGTCGACGGCCTTGAACCAGTTCTCATAGCCCTGCTCCGGATCGTCGTTCGCGGTGACATGACCGCCGTGCACGATGACCCCGCGTGCTCCGATCCTGGCAGCCATGCTGACATGCTGCTGCAGCAGTTTGCGGCTCGGGATGCGGATCCGGTTGTTGGTCGACGCCACATTGATCACATGGGGAGCGTGCACGTAGATGCCCACCCCGGCCGACTCGGCGGCGTCCCGCAGCGCCTCGGGCCCGGCAGGATAGCCGAGCTTGGGGGTCTTCCAACTCTGCGGATCGCCGATCAGCAGCTGCACGATGGGCGCGGGGCAGGCTGCCGCTTCGCCGATCGGATCGGACTGGTCGACGGTGATGCCGAGTTCGAAGGTCATGGGCCAACCATATGGTCGCAGAGCAATGGCCACCGGCTGGCCCACGCGTGTCAGACTGGCGGCGTGGGGAGCTGGCTTGGCGAATACGTGAACGCGCTGATGGGCACCGTCGGCTGCGGACTGGCCGTCGACTCCTCCTGCGCCGCACAGCACCTGGCGCAGTTCGCATGGGCGGTTCCGGTCGGAGCCGGCGTCGTGGCCGGCATCTCACTGATGGTGGGGCAGTGGGCCCTGCTGGCGATCAACCGGGTCGGACGCTGGCGCACGCTGCTCACCCTCGTCGCTTCCGGGCTCGGGACGCTGCTGGCCGCGGCCATCGAGGCTGCCCTGGTGACCGGCCTGGGCTGGCTCCTGCTGGGTGGCTCACCGCGGATCGGCGCCGTGCTGCCGAGCGTGCTGATCGCCTTCGCCCCCTACTGGCTGGGCTTCCTCGTCGTGCTGCCCTACACCGGGCCGGGGGTGGCACGCATCGTGAAGGTCTGGCATCTGCTGTTGCTGTGGCAGCTGCTGCGTCCGGCCTTGGGCGTGGGCAGCACAGCTGCGCTGGCTGTCGCAGCGGCCGCGTGGCTGGCCGCCGAGGCGATCGACGTTGCCATCGAGCGTTCTCCGATCCGGCTGCGTGAACGGGTGTTCTGCCTGGTCAGCGGCTCGCCGGGACTGACCGGACGCGACCTGATGGCATCGGCGAAGATGGGGGAGCCACGATGATCGGGCAGATCGTCGCGATCATCGTGGCCGGCTTGGTGATCGCGGGGCTGATCGCCCCCCGGGAAGCGCTGAGCTGGTGGCGGCGCGGCGAGATGGACGAGCCGACGATCCGCTGGCCATCGCTCGACGAGGCTTTCGGGCATCCGGGCGACCAACCCGACGATGCGGTGCCGGCCGCCCTGCCCGCCGAACAGGGGCACTATCTGGTCTATCTGTCGGGCCTCGGCATCAGCGGCCCAGATGAGCTTCCGGTGGTCGAAATCCCCCTGGTTGAACGACTCGCCGAACGCATCGGCCGAACCCGGGTGATCTGGCAGATCTACCCCTACTCGGTGGCCAACACGGCCCTGACCCAGGGCCGCCGGTTCAGCCGCGTCTGGCAGGCGTTGGCACGCTGGAAATTCGAGAAGAACCGGCTGAGGGCGCTGGCGTTCGGGATCAACCTGCGCAATGCGTTCCAGATGTTCGTCAGCTCCGACCGGCGCTACGGCCCGGTCTTCAATCTGGCCATCGCCGATCAGATCGCTGCGGCACTCATCCGCAACGGCTATGCGCCGGAGCATCGTCGTCCGGTCACCCTGCTCGGCTGGAGTGGCGGTGCCCAGATCGCCGCCGGGGCAGCCTGGTACCTGGCTGCGCTGGGCATCCCGGTGCGGGTGATGTCGATGGCGGGCATCCTGTCCGCCGACCCCGGACTCGACCGCGCCCAGCAGATCTGGCACCTGCGTGGCGACACCGACAAGGTACAGAGCCTCGGGGTGCTGTTCTTCGCCCGGCGCTGGCCGGTCTTCCGCGATTCGCCGTGGAACCGGGCCCGCCGCGACGGGCGGCTGGAGATCATCAGGATCGGCCCGCTCAAACACGCCGGCAAGGGCGGCTACTTCTCGGCGGCCCCGCTGCTGCCTGACGGGCGCGAGCCCCGGGAGGCGACCGTCGACCAGATCGTCCGGGTGCTGGTCGAAGCCGGTCTGGCCACCGACCGGGCCGCTCCCGAGCGGGGATGACCGCCGGTCAGCCCAGCTGAAGGCCGTGCAGATACAGCCAATGCCCGTCGACCTTCTCGAACCGGGACCGCTCGTGCACCTGCCCTCTGCCGGCGGGTGAGCGGTAGTAGGCGATGAACTCGACCATGCCGTCATCGTCGAACGGACCGCCGCGGCTGGCCAGCACGTCGAGGCGATACCAGTTGAGTTCGGGGTCGAGATCAATGGCGCGCGGTCTGGTTGCCGGATGCCAGGTCCGCTGCAGGTAGTCGGCATCCCCGACGGCGAACGCCGAGAAGCGCGAACACATCAGCGCCTCCGGCGTCGGCGGGTTGAGTCCCTCGTCCAGAAAGCGCCCGCAGCAGGCACCCCAGGTGCCTCCCGAGCAGCAGGGGCAGCGTACGGCTGGTTCGGGTCGGGCTCTCATGACTGGCTGTCTACTCCAATCCGATCGCGTTCGCCAGGCGAGCACCGGCCCATAACAGATGAATTCGCCGATGGCTAATCCGGCAACGAGCATGGAAACTGTGCTGTTCGCACATCAAGCCATGGGAAAATCGGACCAACCACCCGAAGAAGGCAGGCGTCGATGATGACTCAGCACCACGGCGTCTCCAACAAGACGAGTATGTCCGAAATGAGGCGATGATGGTTCCCGTAGTCAGCCCTGCATGGTTGGAGAAACACCCCGAGGCCGTCATCGTCGACCTGCGCTGGGCGCTCGGCGCCACTACCGGATACGAGAGCTATCTCGAAGGTCACATCCCCGGAGCGGTCTTCATCGACCTCGATACCGAACTGTCCGCTGCGCCGACCGTCGAGGGTGGACGCCACCCGTTGCCCGATCCCGCCGACTTCGCCGCCGCCATGAGCCGGGCCGGCATCTCGGACGATTCCACGGTGGTCGCCTATGACGACGCTGGCGGCTTTTCCGCCGGACGTCTGGTGTGGATGCTGCGAGCACTGGGTGTCGAGGCCGCGCTTCTGGACGGCGGCCTGCACAGCTGGCCGCATGCTCTCACCACGCAGATCCCCGATCCTGCTGAGGGGTCGTTCACCGCGCGCGGCTGGGACGAGGGTCAGACCGCCACCATGGACGAGGCCGTTGCCGGACCGTTGGTGATCGACGCCCGCGCCTCCGAGCGTTACCAGGGCACGACAGAGCCGACCGGGGTGGCCGCGGGCCACATCCCTGGCGCGCTGAACGCCCCGCTGGGCGACAATCTGGACTCCAACTTGCGCTTCCGCACTCCGCAACAGCTGCGGGAGCAGTATCAGGCCATCGGTGTCACTGACGCCGCGCAGGCGATCGTCTACTGCGGGTCGGGAGTGACCGCCTGCCACGACCTGCTGGCGATGGAATATGCCGGCCTGGGTCGCGGACGACTGTTCGTGGGCTCGTGGTCGGCATATGCACCGTCGGGACGCCCGATTGCCACCGGCGCAGAGCCGGGCGAACGGGGATAGCACCGTATGGAGACCTTCGACCTCATCCTGCTGGTGCTGTCCGTGGTCCTGGTGTCCGCAGTGCTGGATCAGTTGCTGACCCGACTCGCGCTGCCGCTGGTGCAGATCATGATCGGCGCACTGCTGGCATCAGTGGTCGGTGAGCCCCTGCACATCTCGACGAGCCCGGAACTGTTCCTGGTGCTGTTCATCGCCCCGCTGCTCTTCGATGAATCGCGCAAGATCAACAAGCAGATGTTCGTGCGCAACCTCGGCAGCATCCTGTCGCTGGCGATCGGTCTGGTGCTCGTTTCGGCCCTGGCCATCGGGTTCGCCCTCAACTGGCTGGCCCCGACCATTCCGCTGGCAGGCGCGTTCGCGCTGGGCGCGATGCTCGGCCCCACCGACGCAGCCGCCGTGACCGCGCTGTCGCGAAGCCTAGAACTGAACACGAGACAGAAGTCGTTGCTGTCGGGTGAGGCCCTGATCAACGACGCGTCCGGCATCGTCTCCTTCCAGTTCGCAGTGGCAGCCCTGGTAACCGGCGCTTTCCACCTCGCCGAAGCCGGCGCCTCGTTCGCAGTGTCATTCTTCGGTGGGCTGACCACCGGTGCGCTGCTCGGCCTTCTCGCGGTGATCATCCTGCGCTCGGTGCGCGCGATCGGCCTGGAGAGCACCGTCTTCCACGTCGTCTTCGAGGTGCTCACGCCGTTCATCATCTTCCTGGTCACCGAGGAGATCCATGCGTCCGGCATCCTGGGCGTGGTCGCCGCGGGCCTGGTCATGACCTTGTTCCCGCAGCTGCGCTCCAGCTATCAGGCGCGCGTCAGACTCGTCTCGTCCAGCGTCTGGGAAGTGCTGACATTCGTCATCAACGGCGTGGTCTTCGTGCTGCTGGGCATGCAACTGCCGTATGCGATCGAGCATTCGTGGGAGGACGCCACCAATCCGATCAGCCTCGTCATGCTCATTTTCGCGGTGACGTTCATGTCGGTGGCGCTGCGCTTCGGGTGGATTCTCGTGATGGAGATCCTGCACAAACGCAAACTGAGCAGGACGGTGCCCGGTACCGAACTGCTGAACTCCCAGGTGGTTCGCGACGCGGCGGTCACCACCTTCGCGGGTCCCAAAGGGGCGGTGACCCTGTCGATCTCCTTCACCCTGCCCTACACGATCGCGGACGGCAGTCTGTTCACCCAGCGTGACGAGCTGATATTCCTGGCCTCCGGTGTCATCCTGCTGACGTTGCTGCTGGCCAACTTCGTGGTGCCGGTGCTCGCCCCCAAGGCCGACAATTCCGGCGAGGAACAGAAGCTGGCGCGCATTCACGTGGAGATCTTGAACAGGGTCGTCCGGGCGCTACGTGAACAGTCGACCGCGGCCACCGCGATGCCGGTGTCGATCGTGGTCAACGAGTACAAGCTGCAGATCCGCGAACTGTCCGAGGACGACGAGCATGCCGCGGTGCTGCAGCAGCTGCGCACCGAGGTGATCGCCGATCAGGAGCTCTACCTGCAGGAACTGAAGTACACCGACGCCATCGACCCGGAGACGGCACGTATTTGCTCGGTCATCCTGCGACGCAATCTGTCGGTGGTGTCGACCGGAAAGCGTCGCGGCATCTTCACGTCCTTGATGCGCACTCAGGCGCTGCAGTGGAGACTTCGCGGCCAGCGTCCGGACGAGCTGCGGGAGAGCGCCCGGCGTTCCGGCAAGACCAGGGACGCCCAGATCCTGCTCGAGGTACGGGCGGTGCAGTACCTCGGCGGCGTGGTCGACCACAGCGTCGCCGAGCGCGCGAAAGCGGCGTCGCGGCTGAAGACCGATCACGAGGTGCTGTTGCGGATGTACCGCAGGCAGCGTCAGATGGCCGGTGATGCGCAGGGCCGCGCCAGCGAGGACCGTGCCCAGCTGTGGGAATCGATCCGCACCGTCGAGGAGGAGGGCTTCCGTCTCGAGCTGGGCTTCATCCAGGACATGTACGAGGCCGGAACCTTGAGCCGTGCGCAGGCCACCAAACTGCGCGACAGTGTCTATCTGCTGCAGCTCAATGCGGCCGAGAGCCACCACTGAATCCGGTGCCGGTTCATCCTGACCCGGTAAGACCCTGGTGCCCACCCTCGCGTGAGCATGCCTCCGCCGGCCGGGGGCCGTCAGCCGAGCAGCGCCTCGACGACCAGCCTGGACGTCTGGCTCACGATCTGGCGTCCGGCTTCGTCGGAGACGTTTCCATCGCTGAGCACCGCCAATGAGTAGGCCGCGGTGGCACTGCTGATGTAGCCGATCGAATTGTTCGTCCAGGTGGCATCGAAGTCATCGGTATCGGAGTCGAGGCGATCGTACTGCCGCTGCGGGGAGCCGGCGCCATCCTGGGCTTGCGGCCAGTCGGCCTCATCGCCTCCGGATGTGCCGGGGTACACCGGATCGTCCAGCCAGCCATTCTTCAAGGCGATGGACGCCCCGGCCGGCGCGCCGGAGCTGACGCCCCAGACCTGCTCCAGGTCGACGTCACGCATCAGTCCCAGCAGGAAGGCGCGATGCCCTGCCGAGAGCAACTCACCGTCGACCAGCACGTCGAGCAGCAGCAGTTGGTCGCCGGCTGTGGTCGAGGTCAGCCCCCACGCACCATCGGGATCGGTAGTGGTGTGGCTCATCCCGGCAGCCGCGAGGAACAGCTCCAGGCCCGGCGAGCCGCCGATGAGCTCCCACAGCATCTCCTGGGCGTCGTTGTCCGAGATCGTGATCGCGGCCGTGGCCAGTTCTTCCTGCTCGGTGGTGAACTCCAGCCAGGGGTCCTGCTCGATCTGCCAGAGCAGGGCGGCGACGGTGGCCACCTTGATGATGCTCGCCGCCTCGTAGCCGGTCCCGTCATTGCGCGAGCAGGTCACCCCGGTCTGGTAGTCGTGCACTGCGAACGCCACCTTATCGGTTCCGGAGCCGGAGAACTGGGTCTCTGCGGCCATCAGGCGCTCTGTCTGGGTACGAGCCTGGTCGCTGTCCGGCAGCCGGCAGCTGAGCGCACCGATCGAGACCACCGTGCTGCCGTCCCCCGCGTCTCCGACGCTGCTGGTGGTCGGGGGATCGGCGATGTCGGTGGGCACGCCACAGCTGCTCAGTAGCACGGCTGCCGCGCAGGCCGTCGCCCAACCTTGAAGTCTCATCGTCTGCCCTCCGGGTACCGTACCCTAACCTGCGAGCCTGTGATGCGTCGGCGCTGACCGGCAGAACACGGCTGTCGGCAGCTCATCCCGCTAGCCGAGGCGGGTGCGGCCGGCAACGGGGAGATCGCGGACGAAATGCCGTTCGGGCAGCCCGAATGGTGCTCGTGGCGCGTCCGGAACGTGCCGCCATCCCCAGTGCTGGTAGATGCCGATGGCCGGTTCGTTGACGGCCAAGACCCACAGGTTCGCGCGGCGGCAACCCAACGCCGCGAGACTGCGCAGGGCCGAATCATGCAGCGCCCGGCCAATGCCTTGACCCTGATAGCCGGGATGCACGTAGAGCCGGGAAAGCAAGCCCTCGCCGTCGATCAGCTGCCAGGCGATCACCCCGGCCGGGTTCCCTGCGCAGCGGGCCAGCAGGGTGGTCGCGCCGGCGGCCTGCAGCGTCCGCCACTCGTCGCGCAGGGTCTCATCACTGGGAAACGGGGTGCTGAAGTACCCCGCATAGGCGACCTCCATCGACGCGCGATGCGGGACGATCAGTGCCTCCACATCGGTGGTCTCGGCGATCTGCACACGGCAGGGCACCGGCATCAGAAACCGATCTCGTCGAGTGAGCGCACCCAGATCTCGGTCACCGGCGGTGCGCCGTCGCGGCAGAGCTGGCAGACGGTGAGGTTCGCGGCGCTGCCGCCGGCGATATCGGTGACCGGATTGTCTCCGATCATCAACGCCCGCTGCGGTGACGTCGACATCCGCGCGCAGGCGGCCTGAAAGGCTCGCAGATCGGGTTTCGCGGCCGGCAGATCACCACTGGCGAGCATCACCAGGCGCTCGTCCAGCAGGCCCAGCCCGCGCATCTTACGAGTCTGATAGTCGGTTTCGCCGTTGGTCAGGATGCCGACCCGGCGTCCCGAAGCCAACGCTCGCTGCAGGGCAGCTTCGGCGTCCGGGAACGGCCGCCAGTTCGACTCGTAGATCGCCCGCAACTCGTCGAACGCATCAATGGCCTTGTCGAGCGGCCAATCGGCGGCCCCTGGCAGGAAGTCGCGGACCCGTTGGGCGCGCTGGCCGAGCAGGTCGAGCTCGCCGGCGGTGTACCTGGCGAACCAGTGGACCTCGAGTTCCTCCCAGCGCCGAGCGCTCTGGTCGGGGCTCAGGTGCCAATCAGTGAAGCCGGAAACCCACTCGCGAACCGCCGCATCGCGAGTCGAGCCGTAGTCGCTGAGGGTATCGTCCAGGTCGAAGAAGACCGTGTCGATGGTCTCGGCAACCCGGTAGCGAGGTGAACTCACGCATCCGGCTCGGGCTCGTCCGACACGACCGGAATGACGTTCACTTTCGGTGGATGCAGGATCGAGCGCGCCACGTTGTAGTAGCCGTAACCATCCAGCAGTTTCGCCGCCTGTTCGTCGGTGAGGTTGTAGGCATGGGCGAGCATGCGTACCTGTTCGGTGTAGAAGGCGTGCAGCTTGGCGACTCCTTGCAGGAACTCCAACCTGTCAGTCATCTGCGTTCTCCTTGTGATCGGGGCGTCGCAGCAACTCTATGCCGCCTCCCGATCACCGCAGTTCCGAGCACTAAGGTGGACGCGACAGCCAAGCCCGCCGCGAGGGGTATCTCCATGCCGAAGAATCATCCGTTCGCCGACCGCTGGAACCACAACTCCCAGCAGTATCCGCGGGTCGCCGAGCTGATCGCCGACTGCCCGCTCGTGCTGGACGTCGGCTGCGGCGAAGGCACCCTGGCCCGCTACCTCGCCGAACAGGGACACCAGGTCGTCGGGATCGACCCCGACTCCCGGGTGCTTCCCGACGATGGTGAGAACACCCACTTCATGATCGGAGACGCCACCGGGCTGCCGTTTGCGGACGACTCGTTCGACGCCGTGGTCGCCGTCATGGTGCTGCATCAGACCCGGCTGGAGTTGGCGCTGGTCGAGATGCGCCGGGTGCTGCGCCCCGGTGGCCTGCTGGTGGACGTCGGATACGCACGCAACAAGGGAATCGGCGAAAGGCTGCGGTCAGCAGCCGACATTCCCGGCGACCTGGTGGCACGCTTCGGGGCGACCAGGTGGGAACCCGACACCATCAAGATGGACGCGCTGCAGGGCTGGTCCGAGACGCGCGACGCGATCCAGGGGATTCTGCCCGGTGCGAGCTGGGAACGGATCAGCGGCTGGCGCTATCTGTCGGTCTGGCGTCATCCCTGAGGGCTGCCGACGCGCGGCCGCCTCGCGGTCTTGTCGCCGGTGGGGCGGCCTCCCGCCCCGCAGCGGGGAGTCAGAACCCGGGGGCCGGCGTCACCGCGGGCTTGCCGTCCAGCACGGCAAGGACATTCGCGGCGGCCAGTGCGGTCATGGTGATGCGGGTCTCCACTGTCGCCGAACCGAGATGGGGCAGCAGGACGACGTTCTCCATGCCGAGCAGCCCCGGCTCGATCGCCGGCTCGTGCTCGTAGACGTCCAGCCCAGCGCCCGCCAGATGCCCCGACTTGAGGGCCTCGACGAGCGCCTTTTCATCGATACAGGCCCCGCGGGCGGTATTGATGATGTACGAGCCCGGCTTCATGGCCGCCAACCGCTGGGCATCGAGAATGTGATGGGTCTGAGGAGTCAGCGGGCAGTGCAGGCTGATGACGTCGCTGGTGGCGACCAGCTCATCGATCGGCAGGCCGACGGCCTCCAGTTCGCTGCGTGCGGGCTCCTTCATCGGATGCTCGCTCGCGTAGGCGATCCGCATACCGAACGCCTTGCATCGCCGGGCCATGGCGGTGCCGATCTGACCCGCGCCGATGAGGCCGATCTGCATCCCCTGGATGGCGTGGCCGAGCATGAAGGTGGTGCGATAGCGCCACGGTGTGCCGGCCCTGACCAGGCGTTCGGCCTCACCGAAGCGCCGGGTGACCATCAACAGCAGACCGAATGCGGTGTCGGCGGTGGAGTCGAACAGCACCCCGGGGGTCGTCGTGGCCACGATGCCGCGCTGCTTGCACAGCTCGAGATCGATGTTGTTGAATCCGGCGGCGATATTGGCCACCACCTTGAGCTGCGGTCCCGCAGCGTCCAGGAACTCCCGGTCCACCCCGTCGGTGAGCACGCTCAGCACGGCGTCGGCGCCGCTGACCTGGGCGAGCAACTCGGCGCGCGTGGGTGGCTGTTCGCCGGTCCAACTGCGGATCTCGTGGCCGGCGGCGCGCAGTTCGTCAAGACCCGCCTCGGGAACGGCGTCGGTAATGCAAACCTTAGCCATGACTCGTCTCCTCGCATGATGATGCAACCTCGTGCCGGCGGATAGCGTCCACGACGACCGGAGCCTCGTCGGTGCCCACGCTCCTGATCCGCCGTCCGAGTTCAAATCTAGGGCCTGCGGCACTCGCGCGTCCTGCCAACCCCAGGTCTTGCGCCATGTCAGGACGAATGGCCCCCCGCATCAGTGCCCAGATGGGGCCCGCTAAGCTGTCCGCCATGCAGATAGGCATTCCGCGCGAATCGCTGCCCGGTGAGCACCGAGTTGCTGCCACACCAACGACGGTGCCGCAGCTGATCAAATTGGGCTACACAGTGGTCGTCGAAACCGGCGCAGGTCAGCGCGCATCTTTCCCCGACTCGGCGTTCGAGCTGGCTGGGGCTCAGCTCGGGTCGAAGACCGATGTCTGGGGCTCCGACATCGTGCTGGCCGTCAACGAGCCGAGTGTCGACGAACTCGAGTCCATGCGCAGGGGTGCGGTGCTGATCACCTTCCTCAATCCCCGGCAGAACGAGGCACTGCTCGACGCCTTGCAGGCTCGCGGCGTGACGGGCATGTCGATGGACATGGTGCCGCGTATCTCGCGCGCCCAGTCGATGGACGCGCTGAGCTCAATGGCCAACATCTCCGGTTACCGGGCAGTGGTCGAGGCGTCCTACGAGTTCGGGCGCACCTTCGGCGGTCAGGTGACTGCGGCCGGCAAGGTCGCCCCCGCGAAGGTCTTCGTCATCGGCACCGGGGTGGCCGGCCTGGCCGCGCTGGGGGCCGCGAACTCCCGCGGCGCCGAGGTTTACGCAACCGATGTCCGGCCGGAGACCGCCGAGCAGGTCGAATCGATGGGAGCCACCTTCCTCAAGGTGCGCACCGCGACCAGCGATCAGGGTGTCAGCTCCGACGGCTACGCCAAGGAGACCTCGGACGACTACAACGTCCGCGCCGCCGAGCTCTACATGGAGCAGGCCAAGAAGGTCGACATCCTCATCACGACCGCGGCGATCCCGGGGCGTCCCTCGCCCAAGCTGATCACCGCCGAGATGGTGGCGGCCATGAAGCCGGGCAGCATCATCGTCGATCTCGCGGCACTGGGCGGCGGCAACTGTGAACTCACCGTGCCGGGTCAGAAGATCGTCACCGACAACGACGTGACCATCATCGGCTACACCGACCTGGCCAGCCGGCTGCCGGCCCTGGCCAGCCAGCTCTACGGCACCAACCTGGTGAACCTGCTGAAGCTGGCCACTCCCGAATCCGATGGACAGATCGTCATCAACTTCGACGACGAAGTGCTGCGCAATATGACGGTCACCCGCGACGGCGAGATCACCTTCCCGCCGCCGCCGATCCAAGTCTCGGCTGCCCCCAAGCCACAACCCGACAAGCCGGAACTGCCCAGCGGGATGGTCGAGGAGCCCAAGCCCCCGAAACCGTGGTGGATCAGCTTCGGGCTGGTCGCGGTGCTGGCGGTCGCGGCGATCGCGCTGCTCACCTTCGCGCCGCCTGCTTTCGTCCGGCTCTTCGGGATCTTCGCGCTCGCCCTGGTGGTGGGCTACTACGTGGTCTGGAATGTGACCTCCGCGCTGCACACCCCGCTGATGAGCGTGACCAATGCGGTCTCCGGCATCATCCTGGTGGGTGCGATCAGCCAGCTCGGCAATGACAGCATGGCCATCAAGATCATCGCGACGGCAGCCGTGCTGATAGCCAGTATCAATGTTTTCGGTGGGTTCACCGTGACCCAGCGCATGCTCACGATGTTCCGGAAGGGCTGATCGGCGATGCTAGCCAATTTCGTACAGGCGACCTACATCGTCGCCGGTGTGCTCTTCATCTTCGCGCTGGCGGGCCTCGCCAAGTTCGAGACCTCGAAGCGCGGCAACGCCTTCGGCATCCTGGGCATGGTGCTCGCCGTCGGCGCGACCATCACCGCGGTCTGGGCGCCCGAATCGTGGCGCGGCGCGGACTGGGCCGATCAGATGCCCAGCTTCGTCGGCAAGGGCGGCGTGGTTCCGCTGGTCCTGCTGATCGTTGCGATGCTCATCGGTGCGGTCATCGGGTTGTTCAAGGCGACCCGGGTCGAGATGACCGGCATGCCGCAGCTGATCGCCCAGCTGCACTCCTTCGTCGGTCTGGCCGCGGTGCTCATCGGGCTGAACGTCTTCATCGAGACCCGCCAGGAACTGCTGGCCGGGCACCAGATCGAGTTGGTCGGGTTCCATCTCGCCGAGATCTGGATCGGCGTGTTCATCGGTGCGGTCACCTTCACCGGTTCGATCGTGGCCTGGGGCAAGCTGGCCGAGAAGATCTCGTCGAAGCCACTGACGCTGCCGGGACGCAACTGGATCAACCTGATCACCGGGGTCGGCATCATCGCCTCTGGTGTGTGGTTCCAGAACTCACACTCATGGTTCCCGCTCATTGTGCTGACCCTGCTCAGCCTGTTCCTGGGCTTCCACCTGGTTGCCGCTATCGGCGGTGCGGATATGCCGGTGGTCATCTCGATGCTGAACAGCTACTCCGGATTCGCGGCTGCCTTCAGCGGTTTCGCCCTGGGCATGAACGTGCTGATCATCACCGGTGCCCTGGTGGGCGCTTCGGGCGCGATCTTGAGCTACATCATGTGCAAGGCCATGAACCGCTCGTTCATCTCGGTGATCCTCGGTGGTTTCGGCACCACCGCTGCGGCCACCTCCGAGGGGCCGGCCGGTGAGATCCAGGAGGTCAAGGCCGACGAGCTGGCTTCCTGGCTCGCCGATGCGCGTTCGGTGATGATCACTCCCGGCTACGGCATGGCGGTCGCGCAGGCCCAGTATCCGGTGGCCGAGCTGACCAAGCGGCTCACCGAGGCCGGCGTCCAGGTGCGATTCGCGATCCACCCGGTTGCCGGACGGCTGCCCGGCCACATGAATGTGCTGCTCGCCGAGGCCCGCGTGCCCTACGACATCGTCTACGAGATGGACGAGGTCAACGACGAGTTCGACGAGACCGATGTCGTCTTGGTGATCGGTGCCAATGACACCGTCAACCCGACCGCGATGGAGCCTGGCACCCCGATCTCGGGTATGCCGGTCCTGCACGTCTGGGAGTCCAAGAAGGTCGTGGTCTTCAAGCGGTCGATGAAGCCCGGCTATGCAGGTGTGGAGAACCCGCTGTTCTTCCTGGACAACACCTACATGCTGTTCGGCGACGCCAAGGCGTCGGTGGACTCCATCAACTCCGCGCTTCCTGCTGCTGAGGCACGCCCGGCCATCGGCGCGTAACCAATAGAGCCGAGTCTGTTCAGGCCCGGTCGTCCTTCGCGGGCGACCGGGCCTGATGCGTTGCGAGGTCAGGACTGCAGCTGGGTCACTTTCGGGACCATACCGTTCTGGATTCCCCACAACACCGCTTGACTGCGCCGTTCGACACCCATCTTCCGGTAGGCCGAGCGGATGTACGACTTCACCGAGTTGATGCTGAGATAGCACATGCGGGCGATGTCCTCGTTGGTCACGCCCTGGGTGATGAGCGCGACGATCTCGGCCTCTCTGGCCGAAAGGCCTTCGGTCTGGCCCGGCCACCGCCCGCGCGCCAGCTCGGTGGCGAGATCTCCCAACTCGATCACGCACTCCCCGTCATGAGCCCGGACGAGCGCGTCCGCGAGTTCGCCGGCCGACAAGGACTTGGACAGGTAGCCGTCGATGCCCAACCCGAGCGCCTGCCGGACCCTGGGCTCCTGCACATTCCAGCTGTAGATGACCACCCGGTCATATCTGGGATCGGTGATCAGCCGGGTCACACCCGCAGCCTCCTGAGTAGCCGCGAAGGCATCGAAGAGGACCACATTGACCGACTGGGCCGGCTTGGCCACGGAGTCGATCTCGACGACATCCAGGCGGGGATCGTCCCTCAGCAGTTCGGCGACCCCCCGGACCACCACCGGGTAGTCATTGACGATGGCAACCGTCACCGGCGCGAATTCCTCCATGACTCATTGTCGCTCACGGGTGTATCAGGCCGGCACTGCACCCCAGCCAGCACCGGTCGGGGCCGTCGGCGCACGGACTCAGAAGACCGGACGCCCTCCGGTGACGCCGACCACCGTGCCCGAGACGTAGGACGCTTCGTGCGGACTGGCCAAGAAGACGAACGCGCCAGCCAGCTCGGCCGGCTGGCCAGGTCGTCCGAGCGGGGTGTTGAGCCCGAACTTGGGCATGCTGTCGCCGCTCTTGGTGGCTGGCTGCAGCGGCGTCCAGATCGGGCCGGGAGCCACGGCATTCACCCGGATTCCGCGGGGCCCGACCTCTGCGGCGAGATTGACGGTGAAGTTGTTGATGGCCGCCTTGGTCGCCGCGTAGTCGATGAGTGGGGTCGAGGGATCGTAGGCCTGAATCGACGAAAGATTGATGATGCTGGCGTGCTCGCCCATGTGTGTGAGCGCCTGCTGAGTCATCCAGAACATCGCGTAGAGGTTCGTCTTGAAGATGCGATCCATCTGGTCAGTCGTGACGTCGGCGATCCCGTGTTCCCGCCGGGCCCACTGAAAGCCGGCATTGTTGACGAGAACGTCGAGTCCTCCCAGCAGGTCGGCAGCGGTGTCCACCACGCCGCGCGCGGTTGCTTCATCGGTGATGTCGCCGGGCAGCAGAAAGCAGCGTGCTCCCGATTTCTCGATCCAGTTCTGGGTGTCTTCGGCGTCGCTTTGTTCCTCAGGAAGATAGCTCAGCGCCACGTCGCAGCCCTCCCGAGCGAAGGCGATGGCCACTGCCCGACCGATTCCCGAATCGCCGCCGGTGATCAGGGCCTTCATGCCGGGTAGCCGGTTGCGTCCGACCCAGCTTTGTTCGCCGTGGTCGGGCCGCGGGGACATCTTGGAGGTCAGGCCCGGAGGCTGCTGTTCTTGGGCAGGGATTCCGTTGCTGGAGGTTTCGCTCATAGTCCCAGTCTCAGTGGTTGATCCGGACCACGAAACCCCCGTACGGGTGGGATTCGGGCGCTCGTGACTCGAATCCGTCCGGACCAATGGGGGGTTCGCGGTAAGGACGCACTTAGCGCGATGCGCCGAGCCCACGGAATATCGGGCGTCCAGGGGGTGTTCCCCTAGCACGAGAGATGCGATCGCCTGGCTTGGATCACGCGAGCAAGCGCAGGCCGTTGCACCGGTACTCAAGACGTTAGGAGAGAGAGCCATGACAGTTTCTGCCCCTCAGAAGTCGGTGAACGCTTTCCAGGCCTCGAGCGAACTGGCAGCCAATCTGCAGGCCGTGCTGGTCGATCTGATCGCACTGGACTTGGTCGGAAAGCAGGCTCACTGGAACATCGTCGGGCCGAACTTCCGCGATCTGCACCTCAACCTGGACGAGCTGGTCCATGTTGCTCGTGAGGGTTCGGACGACATCGCCGAGCGCATGCGCGCCACCGGCGCTGCTCCCGATGGCCGCCCCGCCGTAGTCGCCGCGCTGACCACGCTGCCGGAATTCCCGCAGGGCGAAATCAGCACGCATGATGCGATCGAGCGGATCGTGGCCTCGATCAATGCGGCGGTCGGCACCATTCGCCGGGTGCATGACCAGGTGGACCGCGAGGATCCGACGACGTCGGACATCCTGCACAAGTACATCGAGGACCTCGAGAAGCAGGCGTGGTTCATCGGCTCCGAGCTTTGTCAGCCCACGGTCCGCTGACCTGGCACCGGCGACCATAAGACCAAACCACCAGACCAAACCACCAGACCAAACAGTGCGGCTCCGGCTCATATGAGCCGGAGCCGCACTGTTTGGTGCACTCGATGAGGGCGATCGGACAGCGTCGCGGTTAGCTGGCGGCAGAACTGCTGCGTGCCTTGGTGTTCTTCGGATGGCGCAGTTCAGCTCCGACGAACCAGGCCTGCTGTTCCAGCGCCGCAATGTAGTCGTGCAGGATGTCTGCGGAGGTCGGATCATCGCTGTCGACGCTGTCGTGAACCTCGCGCATTGATGCGACGGTGGTGTCGATGGCTACCACGATCAGGTTGATCGCATCGTGGGTGTCGATCTCGCCGGGCGGGAAGTCCGGGATGGCTGTCGCGCCGGCCACGGTGCTGGGGCGTCCGTCCGGCGTGGCGTGCAGCGCTCGCATGCGCTCGGCTACCTCGTCCGAACCCCGACGGGCAACGGCGACGACCTCGTCCAGATTCAGATGGAGATCTCGGAAGTTTGCGCCGACGATGTTCCAATGGGCCTGCTTAGCGACCAGCTGCAAGGCGATGAGATCCACCAGGACTCGTTCCAGATCGCGCGCCAGCGCGGCGGACGCCTTGAATCCGCCTTCGGCATTCTGAAAGCTGGTCACCTGGACGGATTGCGACTTGGATGGACTGATTGTGCTGGTCATCTGGTATCTCCGATCTGATCGACGAGATGTATCTGTGCACCACCGTGACTCGGCTTTTCTGGGGGGACCGCGGCCGGGCCACGGTGGTGCTTGCCCACCGAGCGGGGGCTTCGGCGGGCAGGGCCTGGGCGTGGGCGTGGCATAACTGTGCGAGCGGGTGAATCTCACAGTCGTGGAGAACGCACACGTCATATGCGCACAGGCTCATAGCGCAACAGTGCCGGTCCGTCGGCGATCGTAATACACCCCTATGGGTGGAATCGGTCAAGCTATCTATTGTGTTTGAATGATCGCGATAGCTGCGGCCAGCCGATGATCCTGCCTACCGCCATCCGCGTTAGGGATGGCCGGTTCGTTGTATGACCGTCATATGCTGGATGTAGCCGATCAAAAACAAGGGAGCGGATTCCGAGTTTTTGGTGCTAGTTCAGATCGGAGGTCAGATATCGAGTGTTGTCTGAATTGTCCGGAGAGCTGATCGCCATGTGGTGCCCCTGAGGCGATTGTGGATGTACTCTGCGTGGGCGTAACTGCTCGTCAGCGCGCAGTGCCTTGGGCTTTCTGTCAATACCCCTAACCTGAGAGCGAAGGAAAATTATGGGATTTTTCGGCTGGATTATTTTGGGACTTATCGCAGGTACGATCGCCAAGACGATCCTGAAGGACCGCGCCCCCGGAGGGTGGCTCGGATCGCTTGTCGTGGGTGTCATCGGGGCAGCCCTCGGCGGCTGGATCGGTAGCGCAATCTTCGGTGTCGGGCTTGAGAATTTCTGGAGTCTGCAGACCTGGCTCGTCGCTATCCTGGGTTCGCTGCTGGTGCTGTTCATCTACGGACTGCTCGGCGGCCGCAGGCGCGCGTAGTACTCGCATATCGCGTCTTGACGCCACCGGCGCATTTGTCGGGCCACGAAGGAAGTCGCGCCCGCAGCCTCGATCCACCGGGGCTGCGGGCGCGACCGATTGTTGTGCCTACTTGACCGCGCCGGCCGTGAGGCCACGAACGAAGTAGCGCTGCATGATCAGGAAGACCGCGACCGGTATGACCATGGAGATGAACGCTCCCGCGCTCAGCAGATACCAGGCCGAACCGCGGCTGCCCGACAGCTGCGAGATGTACACGGTCAGCGGCGCCACCCCGGAGCTGCCACCCAGGAAGACCATCGAGACCAGCAGGTCATTCCACGTCCAGAGGAACTGGAAGATGCCGTAGGCAACGATTGCCGGAGTAGCCAGCGGCAGCACGATACGCAGGAAGATCTGCACCGGGCCCGCACCGTCGATCGTCGCGGCTTCCACCAGCGACGGCGGCAGATCGCGGATCGAGTTGAACATCATGAAGACGGCCAAGGGCAGCCCGAAGATCGTGTGCGAGATCCAGACTGTCCAGTAGGTGCCGTCAATGCCGAGCGTGCCGTACATCTGCATCAGCGGCACCAGCGCCACCTGCAAAGGAACGACCTGAAGCGCGAAGACCGCGATGAACAGCCAGTCGCGTCCGGGGAACTGCAGCCACGAGAAGCCATAGGCAGCCAAGGCGGCCAGTGCCAGTGGAAACAGCGTGCTCGGGATCGTGATGACGAACGAATTCACGAAGTAGTCGAGCATGGACGACGATCCGCTGCCCGACAACGCCCGCACATAGTTCTCGAGCGTGAAGTCCGGGCTGCTGATGACCGTCCACCAGCCCGAGCGGGTGATGTCGGCCTGCGGCCTGAACGACGTGATCAGCAGGCCGATCGTCGGCACGGTCCAGACCGTTGCGATCAGGATCGCGATGGCGGTCGCCAACGGCGAGGTGGTCGCCCGCGTCGGATCATGCCGGCGCTTGCGTTTCGGCTGCTCCAAGCTGAGACTCTCGGTTGGAGGAATGACGAGCGCGCTCATCTAACTCACCTGCCTCAACTGTCGCACGTTGTACACGATGATCGGCGATACCAAGATGAACAGCAGCACAGCCAGCGCCGACCCCAATCCCGGCTGATTCTGGGTGAAGCTGGACGAGTAGAAGTCATTGGCCACCACCGAAGTACCGAAGTTGCCGCCGGTCATCGTCCGGACGATGTCGAAGACCTTCAGCGCAGCGATCGCGATCGTCGTCAGCACCATGATCAGCGAACTGCGGATACTCGGCAACGTGATGAAACGGAACAACGACCAGCCGGTCGCGCCGTCGATCTTGGCCGCCTCGATGACCTCGTCGGGGATCGCCTTGATGGCCGCGGACAGCACCGTCATCGCGAATCCGGCCTGAATCCAGATCATGACGACGATCAGGAAGAGGTTGTTCCAGGGGCTCATGATCAAGAACTGCTTGGTTTCGAACCCGAATGATTTGAGCACCTGGTTGAGCAGCCCGATCTGCGGGGCCTGCGTGGGTTTGTATTCGTAGACGAACTTCCAGATCACCGATGCGCCCACCATGGAGATCGCCATCGGCAGGAAGATCAGGGTCTTGGCTATCGCTTCCACCGGTGTGCGGTCCACGATGATCGCATAGAGCAGGCCGATCGCGATCGCCAGCAGTGGGACGAGCAGCACCCACACCGCCGTGTTGATGATCGAGGTCCGCAGGTCGCCGCGGGTGAAGATCGCCACGTAGTTCGAGATCGAGACCGAACCGGTGCCGGCCAACCCCCGGAATGATTTCTCGATCGTCAGGATGGTCGGCCAGACCAATCCGACGGCGACCAGTGCGACCGTCGGCCCAACGAAGAAGATGGCCCGGACGCGATCGCCATGCCTGCCACGGGCCAGGCTTGCCGCGCCGAGCAGCAATGCAACGACCACCGCCAGCATGGCGATGGCCAAGATGAGCTGTATGAACTTATCTGCCACTTGTCTTGTCCTGTCCCCCTAGCGTGAATCGACGTTCCGGCGATCGGACCGGTGCGGCGCGAGATCGGCGCCCACCAGCCCGATCGCCGGTAGTCAGAAATCAATCAGGCAGGCCAGCTGCGCTCGACCTGATCGGTGACCTCCTGCGAGGTCACATCGGTGGTCGTCCAGTCGACCATGGCGGTCCAGAAGGTGCCGGCACCGACAGCGCTCGGCATCAGGTCGGAACCATCGAAGCGGAACACGGCCTGGTCATTGGTCAGCAATTGAACCGAGAGCTTGTCCACCTCGTTGGTCAGCAGTGAGGTGTCCAGGCCCGAATTGGCGCTGACCGCACCACCGGCAGTGGTGGCACGAGCCCGCTCATTGGCCCAGTCGGCACTCGCGAGGTAGGTCTGGAAGGCCTGAACCTCGGGGCGGTCAGAGAAGGCGAGCGCGAAGTCGCCGCCGCCGATAATCGGCTTGGCGACATCGGGATCGACTGCAGGCAGGTAGAACGCCCAGATCGTCCCGTCGGGGCCGACCTCGGTGCCCTCAGGCCAGGAGTTCCCGTAGAAGGAGGCCTGACGATGCATGTAGCAGGTGCCATCGAGGATCGGCAGTCCGGCATCGGTGAAGGCCGTGGTCGAGATGGTCTTCCGGTCACCCAGGCCACCATTGACGTAGTTGTCGTCCCGCAGGATCTTGCCGGTGGTCTCGAAGGCGTTGACCACGGTGGCGTCGTTGAACGGGATCTCATGAGTGACCCACTTGTCGTAGGTCGGGCCGTCGGTGGTGCGGAGCATGACGTCTTCGATCCAGTCGGTGCCGACCCAGCCGGTCGCTGCACCATCGCCGAAGCCGACGCACCACGGCTTGGTCAAGCCGTCGTTGTGATCCGATGCGATCTTCGCGGTGAGGTCCATCATCTCGGCCCAGGTCGTGGGGACCTCGTAGCCGGCATCGGCGAAGGCCGTCGGCGAATACCAGACCAGCGACTTGACCGAGGCGCCTACGGGCGCGGCGTAGAAGGTGCCGTCGACCGTGCCGTAGGTCTTCCAGTCCTCACTGAAGTACCTGTCGACGTTGGCCTCGGTCTCGGCCGGCGCCGCTACCGCCCGGCCGCTGGCGACCAGCGTCTGGACGAGCCCGGGCTGCGGCACGAATGCGATGTCCGGGGCGTTGCCACCCTGCACCCGCAGCGAGACCTGCTCCGAGAATGCCTTGTCACCCTGATAGTCGATGGTGGCTCCGGTGCACTGCTCGAATGCCTGGAAGGACTCGATGTACGGGTCCGCCTCGGGCGAGACGATCGCGGTGTAGACGGAGACCGTCGTCCCCGACAGATCGCCGTAGGTGCTGAAGGCCGAACAGTCGACGGTTGCGGTGGAGTCGGATCCGCCGCCAGAATCGGAGCCGCAAGCGGCCAGGCCCATCGTGAGGACCAGGGCACTTGATATGGCGAGCGGACGAATGAATTTTCCTGACGCCAGCATCTCCTCTGCGTTGAGTTGAGTGTTGCTTTCGTCTATCTACACATCCTGCTACTCAACAGCGCACGCCAAGGGATCAACTGGGGGAGAAACCCATAACGTTCCGGTAACTACGCCCGTCCCATCAGCGGCTCTCATGCATGAGATGGACCAGATCGCGGGCCAGCTGCGAGGTCATGATGTCGTCCACGAAACCGGGCAGTGCGATCCGCCAGTTCGGGTAGGCGTCCACCGTGCCGGGCATATTCGGCCGCTCGGCCACCATCGCGGCATCGTCGATATTGACCACGATGACGATGGAGTCGGCGTTCGACAGCATCCGGTAGCGGGCGATCACCGCCGCCTTGATGTCTTCGCTGGTCATCGATGCGCGATCGCGATCGGGGTCGATATGGGCGAGCTCGGCCAGGCTGCGGCGAGTGCGCTCGATCTGTGCCCAATCGGCGTTCTTGCCGATCCGCTTCAGGTCGGCCACATCGCTACCGGTCAGCAGGCCCGCCACACTCACCTGATCATGGGTGGAGCTGGTGCCCACACCGAGCGTCGGGAAGTCGTCGATGGGGGTCCGCATACCCGAACGGTTTCCCAGCATGCCGATATCGGCCATCGTCTCGCGCACGCCCGCGGCGACCGTGCCCATGTCCTCGCCGACGATCCAGGCGTCGGCCCGCATCGCCTCCAACCGCAGGATCGCGAGGTAGGCGTCCACGGCGTAGTAGACGTAGACACCATCTGCCGCGCCACCGGCGACCGGCACCCAGTAGAGCCGCCACAGCTGCATGACATGGTCCATCCGCAGGCTGCCGGCATAGGCCAAGGCGCTGTGCACCATCTCGATGAAGGGAGCGAAATCAGCCTGCACGACCGACTGCGGATTGAACGGCGGCAGACCCCAGCGCTGGCCCTCGGTGTTGTGCGAGTCGGGCGGGGCGCCGATCTCGAAGTTGAAGTTCAGTAGATCCTGGAAGGCCCAGGCATCCGCGCTGCCGGCGTCGAAGCCGACCGCCAGATCGGCGATGACGTCCACGCCGTAGCTGCAGGCCTCCCGGTACTGCACGGAGGCGACCCACTGGGCCCAGACATGGAAGCGGATCCGCTCGGCATGCTCGCGGGCGAACTGGGCAACACCGGGCGAGTCGGGCCGGTGCAACTGCTCGGGCCACTTGTGCCAGTCGCTGTCCTGCTGGGTCTCCACGATCGTCGACCAGATCGCGAACCGCTGCAGTTGAAGACCGTGCTGATCACGCCAGGCCTCGAACTCGACATTGGGCTCGTCCTTCACCTGCTCGAAAATCCGCTCGAGCGCCTCGATCTTCAGTGCCCAGATCGCATCGCGGTCGATGAGACGCTCGTTGTTGAGCGCGCGACCCCTGGCGTCGAGATCGGACAGGTTGACCCGCTCGGCACCGAACGCCCGGCCGGGTGCGACATGCAACAGGTTCAAGAAGAGCCGGGATGCCGGCGAGTAGGGCGAGGGCTGCGGAGATGACAGCGGCGCGATGGCATGCACGGGTGAGACCTGAACGCAAGAGGCGCCCTGGGCAGCGGCGATTCGGCAAATCAGGCCGAGATCGCGGAAATCGCCGATACCCCAGGAACGCCGTGTCCGGGTGGCGTAGAGCTGTATCTGCCAACCCCAGCCGCGCTCGGGAACCTTGAGCCGCTCCGGGGCTGCGATGACGAAGCGCCGTACGCCCTCGCGGGTGTAAAGGATGTGATAGCCGGGGACGTCGACCACCCCGTGCACCTGGACATTGAAGCCATCCTCCAGAATCAAGGTGCCGAAGAGCTCTGGATGCCAGGATCCCGGCGTGCAGACGATCGGCTCGCCGGTGCCCGCCAGACTGGATGGTTCGGGGAAGCTGTCGCTGACCAGTTGGAGTGTCTCGGTGGGGGTATCCACCCAATGGCCGGCTGTGCTCTGATAGCCGAAGGAGACACCCAGGGGCGCCAGCTTACTGATCAGTTCCTCGCGGTCCGCGCCGATGGCGGCATACATCTGAGTCAATGCGCTCACGATCTCGAGTCTTTCGCTTGATGGACTGCAGACCATTGTGCCGCTCGGTCAAAGGTTTCAGCAGCCGCCTCGCGGAGCGGACACCTAGGGCGCGGATACTCACAGCAGCCACCCGGTTGCGCAGTCACCTGGAAAGTCCGGGCCGATGGTACACAGCCGACGGCATCCCAATGCCGGGCCGCGCCTGCAGTCCCGTTCCTTAGACTATGCGCATGCCGATGCTGTTCGTCGATCTCGACAATACGATCTCTGACCGAGCGTCCTCTTTCCGCCGCTGGGCTCACACATATCTGACCGATCGCTTTGGGAGAGCTGATGAACAGTTGATCTCGGCGATGGTGGTCGCCGACGGCGACGGGCTCCGCCACAAGCCCGAGGTGGCCGCAGACCTCGCTCGGCTACTTGATCTGACGCCGGCCGAGCAGGCGGAGATCATCGTGGTGCTGAGGGCCGGCACACTGGACGAGCTGCAGCCGACGCCGGGCATCATCGAATCCCTGGACGCGGCCCGGGCCGCCGGATTCGAGCCGTTCATCGTGACGAACGGGCGCCCGTCGCAGCAGGAGGGCAAGATCGCCAAGCTCGGTTTGGCCGATCATGTGGCCGGCATGGTGGTCAGCGAGGCTGTTGGGGTGGCCAAGCCCGATCCGGAGATCTTCCGCATCGCTGCTCGTCAGGCCGGCGGCAGCCTTGATGACGGATGGATGGTGGGGGATTCGGCCGAGGCCGACATCCGCGGCGCCGTGGCGTCCGGATTGAGATCGGTCTGGTTGCGCAGGGGACGTGAGTACCCGACCGGCATGCCGGACCCTACCCATGTCGCTGATTCGTTCGTCGAGGCAGTGGGGCTGGTGCTGAGCGACGGCGCCTCGGCCCTGTGATCGGGAGGTCTACGCGCCGTGGCCCGGGTCGGCTTCATCGCTGACCTGGGCCACGTGGTCTGGTTCTTGGCTGTGATGGCCTACCTGCTGACCGTCAGGCCGCCTTGCGGACCGGACGAACGGCCGGACGATTCGCGACCACCTGACGGTAGGCATCAAGGACCTGCTCTACGCTCGGAGGCACCACGGTGACCTTCGGACGCCCGACCGGCTCCCCGCGGCGAGCCTTGCGCAGGTGACGCTTGACTGTCGACAATGAGCAGCCGAGTTGCTGGGCGATCGACTCGAGGGAAGCCGTGGGATCGGCGCGGCGCAGCCGCAGCACCTCGTCATGGTCGACCTGATGCGCCGGGCTGGCTCCGGCATAGCTGTCGAGATTCTCCGGCTCGACGTGGATGCCCAAGATCTTGCGCATCTCCAGGCGCTGCCGTTGTGTCGTGCCGGCGCAGAAACCGGCGACATCGTGCTGCACGATTGCGCGGTACAGGCAATCGACCATCACCGGGCAATCCAGACAGAGGTTCTCCGCCCTGTGCAGCAGGGAAGCTTGGAGGCGACGCTCGGCTGCGGTCTGTGCCTTGGCCGGATCGTCCAGGAGCGCGTTTTGGAACAAATCATCGTTCTCGACACAGGCCAATAGGCCGTCGCGGGTGTTGGTGATCGTCATCGCTGTCTCTTCTGCTCACCGCGCCGGTGTGGGGTTACCAGCGGTTTACGGTATAACCAGACTTTCAGGGATTACCGATCGATCGACAGCGTGCAGCTACTGTTTTGAAGCTAGGTCTGGGTACGCGCACTGAACTGAGTATCGGTACCTAGTTGTGAGTTGATTCACCGATAGCTCGTTGCCCCCAACGCTCTCGGGGGTTACCCTAATCCATCCCGGGGTCAACGGCCTTTGGCAGCAGGATCCCCCGAATGCAGCAGCCGATCGCTCACCGTGCCGATGATCTGGTCCACCGGTTTGTGAATGACTAGGTCAGCCTGGGAATCCATCGGTGTGCGCGTGAGATTGATCAGGGCGAGTCGGCGTCCGGGATAGTACTGGAGCAGACCCGCGGCCGGATAGACGGCCAGCGAGGTTCCACCGACGACAAGAACGTCGGCGCGGTTGATCGCCTCGACCGAGGCCTCGACGGTCGCCGTGTCCAAGGCTTCGCCGTAGAGCACCACGTCGGGACGCACCATCGCCCCGCACTGTGGGCAAATCGGGACGACCGGTTCGGCCGGGATCTCGCTGAGGCTGTAGAAGTGGTGGGCGCGGCCCATGCAGTGATTCCGCTCGACCGAGCCGTGCAACTCGTAGACGGTCTTGGAACCGGCCGCCTGGTGCAGGCCGTCGATGTTCTGGGTGACCACCGCCGCCAGATGGCCGGCAGCTTCGAGTTCGGCCAGTCCCGTATGGGTGCGATTGGGTTTGGCGTCGGGATGCACCAGATTGGCGCGGTAGAAGGCGAAGAACTCGTCCGGCTCGTTGACCAGGCAGTCGTGGCTCAGCATGTATTCCGGGGAGCGTCCGTTGCCCTGCTGGGCGGAGTAGAGGCCCGCTGCCGAGCGAAAATCGGGAATCCCGGAGGCGGTGGAGACGCCTGCACCGCCGAAGAAGACGGCCGAGTGGGCGCTGCTGAGCCAGTCGGTGAGGGTTTTGATGGGGTCCGAAGTGTTCGCAGTCACACTTCGAATTTAGTCCTGCGACTACCGAAAGCGGCGAGTGGGTGATCACGGGCCCTTTTGTCATGGCAATTGGCGCCAACAGCCATGACAGCAGGGGTTTGCGCAGGATAAATTGAAGGCGCACACGTTCACCTTCACCGCCAAAGCTGCCAGGGGAACCCTGCCTGCAACGGCGCCCAGTTTTTCGGAGGATCTATGACCAAGCCCGAGATCTTGCAGATCGGCCCCTACCCGGAATGGGATCAGGTACCGCTCGAAGAGTCTTTCGTGGTGCACAAGTACTTCGAGGCCCCCGACAAGGCAGCGCTGCTGGCCGAGGTAGGCCCGAAGATTCGCGCTGTCGTTACTCGCGGGGAACTCGGCGCGAGCACGGAGCTCATTGCCGCGCTGCCCAACTTGGAGATCATTTGCATCTCCGGAGTCGGATTCGACGCCGTTGACCTGGACGCCTGCCGTGCTCGTGGCATCCGCGTCACCAATACTCCTGGTGTGCTGACCGACGACGTGGCCGACCTGGGTGTTGCCCTGGCACTTGCCCAGGCGCGCGGCATCGTCGGTGCAGAGGCCTGGGCCCGCAGCGGCAACTGGGCCGCCAAGGGCTTCTACCCGCTGCAGCGCAAGGTGACCGGAAAGAAGGCGGGCGTTCTGGGTCTTGGACGCATCGGCTTCGAGGTCGCCAAGCGGTTGGCCGGCTTCAACATGGACATCGCCTACAGCGACATCTCGGCGAAGGACTACGCACCCGACTGGGAGTTCATCGCCGATCCGGTGGCCTTGGCCGAGCGTTCCGAGTTCTTCTTCGTGACCTTGGCCGCTTCCGCCGAGACTCGTCACATCGTGAACAAGGACGTCATCGAGGCGGTCGGTCCCGATGGCGTGCTCATCAATGTGTCGCGCGCCTCCAATGTGGACGAGGAAGCGCTGCTGGATGCGCTCGAGTCCGGCAAGCTCGGCTCGGCCGCACTGGACGTCTTCGACAACGAGCCCGAGATCAACCCGCGTTTCGTGGCGTTGGACAATGTCCTGCTGTCGCCGCACCAGGCGTCCGGAACCGTGGAAACCCGCAAGGCCATGGGCCAGCTGATGCGCGACAACCTCGCCGCCCACTTCGCCGGCAAGGAGCTCCCCACGCCGGTCATCTGACCCGCTGCCCACTTCCCGCGCCCCAAATCAGAAGATGCGCCCGATATATCGGGCGCATCTTCTGATTTCTGGCGCGGGAGCAGTGTCGGGACCGGCCGGGGGCCGGGGGCCGGGACCGGGCCGGCGGCCGGGGGCGGGCGGGGGCGGGGTTAGTCGACGCCGAACTCCATGGCGGCTCGGTCGAGGGCAGCTTCTTCGTCCGACGTGGGACGCGAGGCGGCCATGGTGCGTGCTGCCAAGCCCGGTTCGAGTTCGCCGATGAGTTGCTGGGTGTCTCCACCACCGAGCTGGCCCTGCTGCAGGTACTGCTCCAGCTTGCCGCGGGAATCGGTGATGTCGAGGTTGCGCATGGTGAGCTGCCCGATGCGGTCCAGCGGGCCGAATGCCGAATCCTCGACACGCTCCATCGACAGCCGCTCGGGCTGGTAACTGAAGTTCGGTCCATCGGTCGCCAGGATCGTGTAATCGTCCCCGCGGCGCAGCCGCAGGGTGACCTCACCGGTGACCACCGAGGCCACCCAGCGCTGAAGCGACTCGCGGATCATCAGCGACTGCGGGTCGAACCAGCGGCCCTCGTAGAGCAGCCGGCCGAGGCGCCGGCCTTCGTTGTGGTAGTTGGCCAGCGTGTCCTCGTTGTGGATCGCATTCAGCAGCCGTTCGTAGCAGATGAACAGCAGTGCCATCCCGGGAGCCTCGTAGATCCCGCGACTCTTGGCCTCGATGATGCGGTTTTCGATCTGGTCGCTCATGCCCAGGCCGTGCCGTCCGCCGATTTCGTTGGCCTTCATGACCAACGCCACCTTGTCGTCGAAGTGCTCACCGTTGATGGCGACCGGGTAACCCTGATCGAAGGTCACGGTGATGACCTCGGGCTCGATCTCGACGGCGGGGTCCCAGAACTTCACGCCCATGATCGGTTCGACCGACTCCATCGAGACGTCCAGGCTCTCGAGAGTCTTGGCCTCGTGGGTGGCGCCCCAGATATTCGCGTCGGTGGAGTACGCCTTCTCCTTGGAGTCGCGGTACGGCAGACCACGTTCGGTGAGCCACTGGCTCATCTCGTCGCGTCCGCCCAGCTCGGCGACGAAATCGGTGTCGAGCCACGGCTTGTAGATGCGCAGCTGGGGATTGGCCATCAGGCCGTAGCGGTAGAACCGCTCGATGTCGTTGCCCTTGTAGGTCGACCCGTCGCCCCAGATCGAGACATCGTCCTGAGCCATCGCCTGCACCAGCATGGTGCCGGTGACCGCTCGGCCGATCGGGGTGGTGTTGAAGTAGTGCTTGCCCGCCGAGACGATGTGGAACGCGCCGCACTGCAGGGCGAGCAGGCCTTGTTCCACCAAGGACGCCCGGCAGTCCACCAGGCGCGAGATCTCGGAGCCGTAGGCCAACGCGCGGCCGGGCACCGAATCGATGTCGGGCTCGTCGTACTGGCCGATGTTGGCGGTGTAGGTGCAGGGGATCGCACCTTTCTCGCGCATCCACGCCACCGCAACGGAGGTATCGAGGCCGCCCGAGAAGGCGATGCCGACGCGTTCGCCGGCGGGAAGTGAAGTCAGGACCTTGGACACAGAGACAAGGATAACTGAAAGTTATGCCGCATGGAAACCGCAGACCACCGTGCGAGAACAGATGACTATTCGTGGCGACGCATAGTTATGCGTCCGGCTGGCGATCCGGGGAGTCCGTCGAGCGGTCGTTCAGATCATCGGCTCAGGCGGTCAGGATCACCTTGCCGATGATGTCGCCGGACGCGAGCAGCCGGTGCGCCTCCTCGGCGTCGGGAAGCGGGACGCGAGTCTCGGGCGCCAGGCCGATCTGGCCCGAGGCGACCATCGGCCAGACCCGCTCGGCCACCTGCTGACAGATCGCCGCCTTCTGGGCTGCCGGACGCCCCCGCAGGCTGGTTGCCGTGATCGTGCCGCGCTTGTTGAGCAGCTTGGCGATGTTCAGCTCGGCCTTGGTGCCCTTCTGCATGCCGATGATGACCAGGCGTCCGTCGTCGCGCAGCGCTGAGAGGTTGTCGGCCAGGTACTTGGCGCCGATGATGTCGAGAATGACGTCCACCCCGCGGTCCGAGGTGGCCATCATCAGCTGGGTCAGCCAGTCGTCGGAATAGTCGATGACGATCTCGGCGCCCAGCTTGCGGCAGTGCGCGAGCTTGGCCGCCGACGCCGTGGTCGCAACGTGAGCGCCCAGCGCCCGCGCGTACTGGATGGCGAAGGTCCCGATGCCTCCGGCGCCGCCGTGCACCAAGAACCATTCGCCGCTGCTGAGGTGGACCCGGTCGAGGTTCGACAGCACGGTCGCCGCGACCTCGATGAGTCCGGCAGCGCTGATCAGATCGATCCCGGTGGGCGGGCGGATCGCCTGACCTGCCGGCACCACGACCTGCTCGGCATAGCCACCACCGGAAAGCAATGCCACCGCCTGGTCGCCGATCTGCCAGTCCTCAACGCCTTCGCCGATCTCGTCGATCACGCCGGAGCACTCCAGCCCCAGGATCTCGGACGCGCCGGCCGGCGGCGGATAGAACCCCTGCCGTTGCAGCAGGTCCGCCCGGTTGACACCGACCGCGGTGGTGCGGATGCGCACCTCACCTCGTCCGGGGTGCAGATCGGGCACCTCGGTCCAGCGCATCTTCTCCGGTCCGCCGAAACCATCGAGTGTGATCGCATGCATATCCCCAGCCTGCCATCTGAGCCGGGGCGCGTGGTGGGCTACCATGGTTTTGCCTCGGGCGAGATCGCATAGTGGACGAGTGCAGCCGCCTTGAAAGCGGCCGAGGGAAACCTCCGTGGGTTCGAATCCCACTCTCGCCGCCCTACCCAGCCACGCGGGTGCGCAGCGGAAGGAGACACCCTCCATGACTCAAGCCGCTTCTGGCAACGAGCACACCAGCCACTATGCCCTGAAACCACGCAATCCCGTGCGGGCCTGGGCCATTGCGGCCTGCCTGTTGATCGCCGGCGTCGTGGCGCTGTGGACGGGATTGGCCGGTGAGGCCGCCAACGTGGCGCTCGTGGTGATCGGCGCCGTGCTGGCGGTGGCCGGACTCGGGCTCGGGATCGCCGCCCTCACCTTCGTGTCCAATCGGACCCTCTATGTGGTGCTGAGCCCCGACGGGTTCGAGGTGAGTGGGCCCGGCTACCACAAGTCCGGTGCCTGGATCGACGTGGACTCGGTCTCGGCCACCCCCGATGGCGCCCGGCTGGTGATCGGCCAGGGACATATCGAGCGCACCTTCATTCAGGCGCCCGGCGGCATCGCGGACGATCAGATGAAGGCGCTCACTGCCGACCTGTCGTCCCGGTTGGCCAATCACGGTCGCTGAACACGAGACAGGAAACTGGATGCGCTCGGCTTGCGACGGCGGGTTCTGGCCCGAGGCTGCCGCAGCCAAGGCATAGAGGCCGGCTGCAGGTCCCAGCCACGTGGCCCGGCCCCGGGTGATTCGGCCGGTCGGGTGATCACCCGACCGGGGTGGTCAGCGGCTGGTCTCGGCGGGTTCGGATTCCGGCGGAGTGTAGACCGGGACGGTGTCGGGGATGTACCAGTCGCCTTCGGGCTCTTGATGCTGGTAGGCGCAGGCATCGGCGATGTCCTCCGCCTGACCGCTGGTGTTCCCGGTCGCGGTATCGGTCGGTTGCTCGGTGACCGGCGCCTCGGCGCTCGTCGGTTCCGTGGTCGGAGTCTCGGGCTGCGGCGCGTTCTTGGCCTCGGCCTGCTCCTGAGTGGAGGTGATCGCAGCCGCGATCTCCTCCTGCATTCGGTTGAAATCGGGGTAGGCGGAGCTGTACCAGCCGGTGCCATCGTCCACGAATGAGATGCGGTTCACCACGCCACTACGCTGGACACGTCCGGCTAGATCAACGATCGCCGACAGATGCTCCTGCGGGATGTCGGTGGAGACCATCTCGCCAGCCGCTTGGGCGATGTCCTCGTAGCGAGTGAGCATCGTCGCGGGGTCGGCCTGGTCGATGACGGCCTGCACCAGGCAGGACTGGCGTTGCATGCGCCCGAAGTCGCCGCCGGGGGAGTTGCAGCGGCTGCGCGCGTACCACATGGCGTCCGTGCCGTTGAGATGCTGACTCGGGCCTTCAGGTATCCAGCCGCTCTCGCCGCAGTTGTAGTCCGATGTGCTGCCGCCCTTGGCGATGGGGTAGTTCACGTTCACGGTGACCCCACCCATCGCGTCGATGAGATTCACCAACCCGTCGATATTCACCAGGACGAAGTAGTCGACCTTCAAAGCCGTGATGCCTTCGAAGGCCCACTTCAACGCGTCCGCGCCGGGGTAGTCGGTGTTCTCGAACAGTTCGGGGTACATCGTGGGGGCGTCCTGCCAGACCGAGCTGAGAAAAGCCTCTGCGCCGTCGTCGAAGCCGTACGGGAAGACCGAGGCCAACGGCGAATCCGCGGCGAATATCGGGTACTGCAGGTTGCGCGGCAACTGGATGAGCAGAGTCGCGCCGGTTTTGGTGTCGATCGAGGCCATCATCATGGTGTCGGTCCGCACACCGAGATCGGACTCGCGTCCCTCGCCGGAGTCGCCACCCAGCAGCAGAATATTGACCCTGTCCTTGTCGGCCCAGGGGTCGTTCTTCTCCAGCGTGGGCCGGGTCTGCGATTGGGAGTTGCTCTCCGAGCCGAACAGGTCGCTCGACAGTCGCGCGGTCTCGAACGAATATGCCGAAGCGACAGCCAGCGGAGCGCTCACGATGAAGGTGAGCAGCCCAACCACCACAGCACCGAGGGTGCGCTGTCTTGCGGTCAATCGGCGCGGGCGCGAGATCAGGTAGGTGCCGATGATGATCGAGACCCAGATCACGGCGACGGCTATCAGCGCGAAGGCGATCGTCCGCATCCAGCCGGTCTGCAATGCGCTTCCAGCGGCGAGCACGGGATCGCGAAAGACCATGACCCCGAGCACCACGGCTGCGGCAACGATCAAGGTGAGCAGTAGCACACCGAGCCGGTGAGCGCGGGTGCCGAGCATGCCGAGACCGGGGACGATCGTGCTGCCGATGGTACGGATGATGGCCCCGCGGAAGCGCCGGTCCGGCTTGGGCGCCGACGTCGTGGGTGCGGACGAAGTCCGTGGCGGCGGGGCACCGGTGGCACCGTAAGTGCCGCCAGCTCGCTGGGGGGTGTCGCCGGCCAGGTCGTCCGAACCGGGAGTTCGCAAGTCCCCAGCGATGTAGGCGTCGCGTTGAACGCGCTGCGCACCTTGGGCTGAGGGGGCTGTTGCGGGGTCGACACCACGTCGAGCGTGCCCGTAGGCGTCCCCCGGCTGACTCTCCACAGGCTTGGTCTCGGCGGGATCCCGCGCTTCTTCGGAATATCCGCGTCGTGCTGGGGTTGCCCGCCGGCCGTCGTCACTCGGCAGCGGCAAGATCAGACTTCCCTTCTTGCTGAGGGTTCGTGCACATAACCTTATCGAAGGGTAACCCGCCCCAGGAAGATGGACATCCCACCAGAGGCCGAAACCTCAGCCGGACGCGTACCCGTCTGGGCTTGCCGAAGTCGGCTACGACCGGCTCTTTGCGGAAGCGTTCGGTTGTCGCTAGCCTTGGACAGTCGCCTGGATGGAGCGTGTGCGTCCAGAAGGCTTGGAGGTGTCGCCTAGTCCGGTCTATGGCGCCCGCCTGCTAAGCGGGTTTGGGGCTCAACCCCATCGCGGGTTCAAATCCCGCCACCTCCGCCGTGATGTTGCAGGACATCGCAATAGCCCCGAATCTACGGCTCGTAGGTTCGGGGCTACTTGCTTTCGGGGCGGTGGGTTCGGATGGTCGGCTGGTGGCCGGCAGTCGAGGTTGAGTCCGATGATGCTCCCGGAGGATCTGCCCGGGTCGGCCATTGGCCATCGGTGGCGGCAGCATTTGGGTCTAGTGCCGGCCGTGCGCTAAAGTAACTAATCGCGTAAGCGCCCAGCACTCGTAGCTTAATGGATAGAGCATCTGACTACGGATCAGAAGGTTGGGGGTTCGAGTCCCTCCGAGTGCGCCAGTCGAAGTGAGAGCTCTCAGCCGGGGAACCGGCCGGGGGCTCTTCTTTCTGCTTCTTTTCTGCTTTTCGCCTCGGCGCCCCCGGACTGAGACCGCGCAGGCGGCGCTTTGATAACTGTTATCATTCCCATCGGATGTTCAACCCCGCACCACACGTGCCAGACACCAGAACCGAGCAAATGATGCATCTGCACCGTTCCCGCGGACCTGCCGCGGCACTCGCACTCGCCGCATGTTCGCCGGCCGGCAGCGGCTCTTCACCGGCCTCCACCCCGACATCAACAGGATCGTGCCCGACGACTCCGCTGGATGTCGTCGTGAGCGTCGACCAGTGGGGCGACATCGTCCAGGATCTCGGCGGCGACTGCGCAACCGTGCACATCGTCCTGGCAAGTTCCTCGGTCGATCCCCACGACTACGAGCCGACCTCAGCCGATGCGGTCGTTTTCGACACCGCGCAGCTGGTCGTGGTCAACGGCGCCGACTACGACCTGTGGGCTTCCGATCTGGCCTCGAATGCCGCCTCTTCGCCCGCGGTGGTCGACGCCGGCAGGTCGTCGGCGCCGCCGAGGGCGCGAATCCGCGCCTGTGGTATTCGCCGCGGTATGTGAGCGATGTCGCCCAGGCCGTCACCGACGAGCTGTCGACGCTGTCGCCCGACGCTGGCGACTACTTCGCCGAGCAGCACACGGCCTGGACGCAGGACATGCAGGATTACCAGAATCTGATCGCCACGCTGAAGGCCGGCGCCAACGGGCGGAACTACGCCGCAACCGAGAGCATCTTCGACTACATGGCCCAAGCGGTCGGCCTGACCGATGCCACACCGGAGGGCTTTGCGCGGGCCGCTGCGAACGAATCCGATCCGACACCGACCGACATCGCTGCGTTCGAAACCGCAGTGACACAAGGTCAGATCGACGTGCTGATCTACAAGAACACGCAGACCGACCGAGAATGAGCCGGCCGCGGAGCACGCCTCTGAGGCCGGGCCGGCCGCCGAGCGCACAACGGAGGACGAGCCGGCCGTCGCGCTGGACGACGTCAGCGTCGTCCGCGACGACCGGCTCATCTGGTCACAGGGCACCTTCACGATTCCGGCCGGGACTCTCACCGCGGTGATCGGCCCGAACGGCTCGGGCAAGACCACTCTGTTGGAGGTGCTGCTGGGGCTGCTGCCGGTAGCGAGTGGCACGGTGCGGATCCTTGGGCAGCTGCCGGGTGAGACCGACGCGATCGCCTACGTGCCTCAGGACTGCACCGCCGCCGCCGGCAGCGCCCTGTGCGCACGCGACATGGTCGCCCTGGGCCTGACCGGCACCAGCTGGGGGTTCCGCCGCACCACCGCTGCGCAGTGGAAGCGGATCGAGGAGACGATGCGCGCCGTCGATGCCTTCGACATGATCGACCATCGGCTCGCGACGTTGTCGGGCGGGCAGCGGCAGCGCGTCGCCATCGCTCAGGCGCTGGTCAGCGAGCCGAAACTGCTGCTGTTGGACGAGCCGCTGGCGAATCTCGACCTTCGCAACCAGCGCGAGGTGATCTCGCTGCTCGACCGGCTCAACAGCACCCTCGGAGTCACCATCATCATGGTGGCCCACGACCTCAACCCTCTGCTTCGCGTGCTCGACGGAGCGGTGTACCTCCTGGACGGCCACGCGCACTACGACACGCTCAACGGCGTCGTCGACGATGCGCTGCTCACGCACCTGTACGGCACCCCTCTGCACGTCGTCCGCACCGTTCAAGGCGACCTGTTCGTCCGAGGAGAGTGAACACCATCATGGAATCGATCTTCGTGTGCCTTGAGTTCCAGACCGACTGGTGGCAGGTGATGACATCGTCCTTCATGCGCAACGCCTTGATCGGAGGCACGCTCGTGGCGATCGCCGCCGGGGTGATCGGTTACTTCGTCGTCGTCCGTGGCACTGCCTTCGCCGCGCATGCGCTGGCCCACATCGGACTGCCGGGCGCCACCGGGGCCGTACTGCTCGGGCTGCCGGTCACGCTCGGGTTGGCAGTCTTCTGCGTCGGCGGCGCGATCGTGATCGGTGCACTCGGACGCCGCGCGGGGGATCGTGAAGTCGCGACGGGCACCGTGCTCGCTTTCGCCGTCGGCCTCGGCCTCTACTTCTCCTCGCAGGCCACCCGCAGCTCGTCCACGATGACCAACGTGCTGTTCGGCAACCTGCTGGCCATCTCGCCGCAGGAGCTCGTGGTCTTTGCGGCATTCCTCGTCGGGGTCGTTGCCGTCGTCTGCGCCGTCTTCCGGCCGCTGCTGTTCGCCTCGGTGGACGAGCGGGTCGCGCGCTCCCGCAGGGTTCCGGTGCGGGCCCTTTCGGTGCTGTTCATGGTGCTGCTCGGTCTGGTCGTGACCATGTCGGTGCAGGTGGTGGGCACTCTGCTGCTGTTCGCGCTCGTCGTCACCCCGGCGGCGACCGCCATCATGCTCACCCCGCGGCCCGGCCGGGCGATCGCGCTCGCTCTGGTGCTCAATCTGCTGTCGGTGTGGGCGGGGCTGGTCGTGGCCACCATGTTCAGCCTGCCGCCGAGCTTCTGCATCGTCACCATCGCCTGCACGATCTGGCTGGTGGTCCGCCTCACCGGACGCTCACGTCAGGTACAGCTCTAGCCGCTCACCGGCCCGGCGCCAGGCGCGGTGCCGACGCTGCGAGTGGCCTCTGTGGCCTCTGCGATCAGCGGGGCGCGAGGAACGTACCCCGGCAAGGCTCAGCCGACCAGATACTCCAGCACACCGCGTGCCTCGATCATCGCCGGCCCGTACCAGAACAGGGCCCGTCCCGGCACCGGCACCGTGCGTGTTCCCGCAGGAAACGCCTCGGGCCCGTCGTCCGGGCCGAACGGATAGGGCTCGTCGGGCAGCAGCACCGCATCCACGCCACCTCCGGCAGCGAGGATGTCCGCCACCTCGGCGTGCGGATAGCGTCCCGCGCCGTCGGCTGCGGCGTTCGCCCAGCCCAGCCGCTGCACGAGATCGTCCGCATAGGTCTGGCGACCCACCCAGATCCACGGATCACGCCAGATCGGCACCGCGACGCGCAGCCCCGGACGAGCCGCCGGCGCGTCCCAAACTTCGCGTGCCCGCGCAAGCCAGGCCGGCTGCTCGGCCAGCCCGAGAGCATCCCCGAAGAGCCGTCCCAGACTGCTGAACGCCTCGTCCACGCTGTCGATCTTCGTGACCCAGACCTCGGTCCCCGATGCTCGCAACCGCTCGACATCGAGCTTGCGGTTCTCCTCCTCGTTGGCGATCACCAGATCGGGCGCCAGCGCCCGGATCCTCGCAAGATCGGGATTCTTCGTCCCGCGGACCCGTTCAACCGCCAGATCGGCGGGATGGGTGCACCAGTCGGTGGCCCCCACCAGCACACCGGGCACGGTCGCGGCGATCGCTTCGGTGAGCGACGGCACCAGGCTGACCACACGGCGCGGCGATCGCGGCAGCTCCACCGGGGCGCCCAGGTCGTCGAGCATCGTGCTCAGGTCACTTGGCGGGTCGTTTGGGGAGCAGGTCGGGACGCTGGCTCGCCAGCAGCCGCTGAGTCCACCAGCCTTCGAGTACCTCGGGGGTGATGCCCAGCCAGTCGATCATCTTGGTGAACGACTTGCTGGTGAGGAACGCTCCCGAGATCTCCTCGACCCGGTCACCGAGCTTGAGCACCGCAACCGAGTAGCTGTAGCCCCATTGTTTGCGGTTGTAGACGGCGACTTTCTTGAGCCCGGTCACGTCGATCTTGCGGACGCCGATCCGCAGCAGGTCTGCCTGTCCGCGCACGAATCCGCTCACCGGCTGCACGAGGACGAAGAATCCGGGCACCGCCCAGACCAGCGCGGGCCAGCCGTCGCCGCGCGACAGCCAGGCAAGCGAGAGCAGCACCAGCGCACCCAAGACCATGCCGAGCGAAATCACCGGGGATGGCAGTAGTAGGAGCTTCGGTCGTGGTGCGCGATCACGCTTCCTTGCCATCGGATCTCATGCCTTCCCGTCGTCAGCCATCACCGGCTGATGGCCCTGCTGTCTCAGATCGTAGGCGTTCATCGGAATGCCCCGGGCACAGGTACCGCCCTGCGGCGCTGTTGCGGCACGCGGGGCGGGGCACCGTCAGGAGCGCTGCAGCACCTCGGCGCGGCATGCTGCCAGAAGTGGCTGGGGATCGGCCTCTCGTCCGGTCATCAGCCGGATCTGGTCGATCGCCTGGCCCACCAGCAGATCCAGTCCGTCCAGCGAGGTCACTGCGGCGGCCCGCGCCGCCCGGTCGAAGGCGGACGGGTAGTTGTTGTAGACCACTTCGAACACCGTGCGCGCCTGGGCGACCAGGGCCGCTGCCACGTCATCGGCCAACTCGACCGGCACCGTCGAGATCAGCAGATCCGCGCGCGGCCCCCAGCTTTCGGGCAGCTGTGCGGCCTGCCCGTAGGGCTGCACCTCGAAGGTGATGCCCGCCAGCGCCGCGACATCGTCCAAGCTCGCGTGCGCCCGTTCGGCGCTTCGGGCGCAGACCACGATCTCACCGACGCCGAGCTTGCCGAGCGCCCAGAATGCGCTGCGCGCGGTCGCGCCGTTTCCGATCACCACCGCCGTGGCGGCCGACTGGACGCCGGCCCGGCCCAGGGCGGCGATCAGTCCTGTGACATCGGTGTTGTAGACGCGGTTCGGGGCGCCGTCGCGTCCGAAGATGATGGTGTTGCCCGATTGAAGTGCTTCCGCGATCGGATCGGCGACGCCGTACGACAGCAGCGCCTTCTTGTTGGGCGCCGTGACCGACAGCCCCACCCAGTCGGGTCCGAGGGCCGCGATGAAATCGCCGAGCGTGTCTGGTGTCACCTCGAACGCGTCGTAGCTGAACTGGTCGGCGATGCCCAGGCAGGCATAGGCGGTGCGGTGCAGCAACGGCGACAGCGAATGTGCGATCGGGCTGCCGATCACGGCGCATCGGCGCATCGGTGACTCCTCGTCCCAGATGAATTGCGGATAGGTTGACTCTATGAGCAGCGAATCGGTCGTCAACCCGTTCCGTCCTGAGTTGTGGGACGAGGTGGCCGGCTTCGAGTTCACCGATATCACCTACCACCGGGCCAAGAACGTGCCGGCGGTGCGGATCGCTTTCGACCGCCCGGAGGTGCGCAACGCCTTCCGCCCGCACACCGTGGACGAGCTGTTGCTCGCCTTGGAGCATGCCCGCCAGTCGGCAGATGTTGGCTGCGTGCTGCTGACCGGCAACGGCCCGAGCCCCAAGGACGGCGGCTGGGCGTTCTGCAGCGGCGGCGACCAGCGGATCCGGGGCAAGGCCGGATACCAGTACGCGTCCGGCACCGATGCGAGCACCATCGATCGCGCCCGGGCGGGGCGGCTGCACATCCTCGAGGTGCAGCGGCTCATCCGGTTCATGCCGAAACCGGTGATCGCGCTGGTCAGCGGCTGGGCGGCCGGTGGCGGTCACAGCCTGCACGTGGTCTGCGATCTGTCGTTGGCCTCCGAAGAGTTCGCGAAGTTCAAGCAGACCGATGCCGATGTCGCCTCGTTCGACGGCGGCTACGGTTCGGCCTATCTGGCTCGGCAGGTGGGTCAGAAGTTCGCCCGCGAGATCTTCTTCCTGGCCGATACCTACTCCGCGGCCGACGCCTACCGGATGGGCATGGTCAACAAGGTCGTCCCGCACGCGCAACTCGAGGACGAGGGGCTGGCCTGGGCGGCGAAGATCTGCGGCAAGTCGCCGACTGCCCAGCGGATGCTGAAGTACGCCTTCAATCTCGCCGATGACGGGTTGATGGGCCAGCAGCTGTTCGCCGGTGAGGCGACCCGGCTCGCGTACATGAGCGATGAGGCGGTGGAGGGCCGTGACTCGTTCCTGAACAAGCGCCCGCCCGATTGGTCCGACTACCCCTATTACTACTGAGCGCCATCGCGGGCCTTCAGACGTGGAGCGCGAGAAGCCCGAGCTACTGGTCAGAGCTGGGTCGGGTCATCCGCAGGCGCCGGACAACCCAACCCAAGATCGGCGAACCAGGTCCGACCCGGGTGTTCAGGTGGTGGCCAGGAGTTGTATTGTGGCGCGAGCCCGTTCGATGCCAGCCACTGTCTGGCAGCGTGACTCGATGAAAGGGTGCACTAAGCGTGATGGCAGAATGGACCCATGGCTGAGCTGCACGATGGTGTCACCCTCGAAGGTGACATCGCCCGTCGCGCCTCCCGCATCCTAGAAGTCGCCCAGAACTTCGCCGACCAGGTGCGCCGCGAGGCGGACGAGTACGCGGTGAAGAAGAAACAGGACGCCGACGACGCCAATGTCGACATCGAGCGCATGCACGCCGATGTCGCCCGGCAACATCAGCTCGCCGTCGACCTCAAGGAAGAAGCCCAACGCATCCAGATCCAGGCCCGCATCGACGCCGATGCCCGCATGGACGAAGCACTGGTGCAAGCCAACCAGATCACCGCAACCGCCGAGCAGCAGGCGAACACCGCGCTGGCCGAGGCTCTCGCCGAGGCCGATCAGATCACCGCGGCAGCTCGCGACAAGGCGGATCATCTCATCGCCCGCACCGAGGCCGACGCCGCGCAGGTGCGACAGCAGGCGGACAACGAGCTCGCGGCTGCCCGGGCGACGATCGCTGCCCAGGCAAAGGAGTCGGGCGATCAGATCGCCGCCGACAAGGCCGAGGCCGAGCAGAACTGCCGCATCATGGTCGAGCAGGCTCAGGCGCAGGCCACCCGCATTCTGGACGAAGCCAACCAGGCCGCCGAGCAGACAACCCGCCAGGCCGCCGAGCAGCTCGCGCAAGCCCAGGCGCAGGCCGCGTCCATCATCGAGACCAGCCAGGCGAACGCCGACCAGCAGCGTGCCGATGCCCAGGCCCAATACGAACGCATCACGAACGAGGCGCAACAGCAGCTGGACTGGACGAAACAGACGATCAGCGAGCTGCTCGCCGGCGCGAAGGCGGAGGCTGAGCAGACCGGCGAGCAGGCGGTGGCCGAGGCCGCCGCGCATCGCAAGCAGGTACACCAGAAGTTGCAGCTGCTCATCGCGCGCCAGGCCCACAGCTCGCGAACCATGATCCGCGACGCCGAAGCCCGCAGCACGGAGCTGAACTCCCAGGCCGAAGCCACCCTCCGCGCGGCCCAGGCCGATGCGGCGCGTACCCTGCACGATGCCGAGCTGGCCGCCAGGGACCGCCTCGAATCGGCCACCCGCGAGGCCGAGGGCGTGCTCGCCCGCGCGTCCGCCCAGAAGGCCGAGGCCGACGATTCAGCCAGGCGGATCCGCGAACGTGTCAACGCCGATCTGACCAAGTTGCGCCAGGACACTTTCGAACAGACCAGCCTGACCCGTGCCGAGGCAGTTCAGCTGCTGCGCGAGGCCCGCAACGATGCCGACCGAGTGCGCCGCGAAGCCGATGAGATGTTGTGGAAGGCTCGTGCCGAGGTCTCCCGCCTGGCTGCCCGCCGCGACAACATCGCCAGTGAACTTGGCCATCTGTCGGGGGTCATCGAGGCACTCGCCGTCCCCGTGCCAATCGTCCAAGACAACGACACTGACAATCCTGACAACGCCGAATAGCCAAGGAGAGCAATTATGACGCAGGCATCTTTCCGCCTCGTCCGCAAGGGTTATGAACCCAGTGAGGTAGATCAGCGGGTTGCCCAGCTGAGTGCGAGCATTCAGCAGTTGCAGTCCGATCTCGCTCGCGCACACGACGACAACGCCGTCCAGGCGGTCGAGAACACCAAACTTCGTCAGGCGAACAGCGATCTGGCCGGCCGCATCGAGATGCTCGAGCAGGCCGTCCAGGAGGTCCGCGACGAGCGTGACAACGGCGTGCCGCCGACCTTCGCCAACCTGGGTGGCCGTATTGGCCAGATGCTGACGCTCGCTCAGGAGGAGGCCGACGAGTTGCGCAGCACGGCGCAGGCCGAAGCCGAGAAGCTGACAGCCGATACGAAGCAGCAGGCAGCCGATGCGCTGGCGGCCGCTCAGCAGGAGGCCGGGGAACTGCGTTCCCGTGCGGAGGCCGACGCGGCCCGCACCATTGAGGACGCCAAGCAGCAGGCCGACCACCTACGCGAGTCGGCCGACGGTGAGGCGACCGCGCGGCTGGAAGAGGCAGAGGCCGTCTACGAGGCGCAGCGCGCTCAAGCCGCCGCTGCGGCCGCCGACTTCGAGCAGACGCTCGCCGAGCGTCGCGCCGAGGCCATGAACGAATTGAACTCGGCCCTGGAGAAGAAGACCACCGAGGTCGAGTTCGCCACCGACAAGCTGAACCAGGCCCGTGCCGAGGCCGCGCGGGTGACCAGTGATGCCCGCGAGCAGGCCGAGCAGATCGTCCGCGATGCGCAGAACCAGGCCAACACGCTGTTGACCGAGGCCAAGCAGCGTGCGGAGGGCATCCGACAGAACTCCGAACGTGAGTTGGCGGCCGCCACCGCACGCCGCGATTCGATCACTGCCCAGCTGTCGAACGTACGGCAGATGCTGGGTACCCTCGGCGGACCACAGCAGGCATTCATCGACCCGACCAACCCGCGCACCGCGCAGGATTGGGCAGCCAAGCAGGAGGCGGCCGAGCAGGCCGCGGCCGCCAAGCCAGAAGAAGCGGACGCCGCGCAGGAAACCGTCGAAGCAGCCGCTGAGTAGGGAGTTCGTCACAAAGATCGCGCCGGCCGGACGACCCGGTCGGCGCGATCTGTGTCTATACCAGCAATTTCAGCATGGGCCGGGGCGGACGGCGCTGGTCGTCCCGGACCCAAGACCTGGGTTGGTCAATCGACGATGCCGTACAGCCGGTCGCCGGCATCCCCGAGACCCGGGACGATGTAGCCATGCTCGTTGAGGCGCTCGTCCACCGCGGCAACGACCAACGTGGTGGTGATGTTGAGGTCGTCAACCAGCGCCCGGAAGTTCTCGACGCCCTCCGGGGCGGCGAGCAGGCAGATGCAGGTCACGTCGTTGGCGCCGCGCTCGGCCAGAAACTCGACGCAACCACTCAGGGAGCCGCCGGTCGCCAGCATCGGATCGAGCACGAAGCACTGGCGTCCGGACAGGTCGTGCGGCAGCCGCTCGGCGTAGGTGAACGGCTCCAGGGTCTCCTCGTCGCGAACCATGCCGACGAACCCGACCTCAGCGGTGGGCATCAGCCGGGTCATGCCGCTGAGCATTCCCAGACCCGCTCGCAAGATCGGCACCACCAGCGGCTTCGGGTCAAGCAGCGCAACACCCGCCGCCTCGGCGACAGGCGTCTGGATGGCGATCGGCCGCACCCGAACATTGCGGGTTGCTTCGTATGCCAGCAACGTGACCAACTCGTCGACAAGATCGCGGAAGGTCGGGCTCTTGGTGTTGATATCGCGCAGACAGGTCAGCTTGTGGGCCACCAACGGGTGATCGAGTACCTTGAAATCCACGTGACTTACCTTTGCACAGCCGGACGCGGTGCTGCGCGCGGGGTGCAGAAAGTGACCCCTGGACTTTCAGCCCGGGGGCGCATCTGTCACCATGGGGGATGTACGCGCGGGTAGCTGTGAGGAGCCAGGATATGAGCGCTGATGACGAGCAGTTCGTAGACACGGAATCCCCGGACGCTGATGACCTGAGCGAAGAGTTCGACGACCACGATTCCGATCTGGATGGTGGCATCGTCCCCGATGACTATGACGAACTCGATGACGACTCGACCGATGACGACGACGAGTCCGACGACGACGAATCCGACGAGGATGAGGCGGACGAGGATGACGATTCGGACGACGAGGACGGGTCGGACGATGAGGACGACTACGACGACTATGACGACGACTATGAAGACGCCACCGAGGAGGACATCGATTTCTGCGTCGCGCTCTACCGTGAGGACGGGGTCGCGGTAGTCACCGAGCTGGCGCCGCAGCTGGCCAATGACCTGGACGAACTGGTCGAGCAGTTGCGGCGGCTTCCGGGGGACGCGGGTGCGTTGGGTGTGGTGTCGATCGCGGGGCAGTTCTTCGTGCTCTGCCGGGTGCGTGGACGCATGGTGCAGGTGCTGCTGAGCGATTCGCTGTCGGCCAACGACTGGCCGATCGCGCGTGACGTGGTCGACTACCTCGGCATCGAAGTGCCGGATCCGGATGATGACTCCGAAGCACTCGGCGATTTCGACATGCTGACCGATCAGGGTGTCAGCGAGTTCGACATGGAGCAGATCGCCAGTGACCTCGAGGAGGATTCCGACCAACTGGCGCGCCAGATCATCGACCTCATGAAGTTCAGCGGACCGTTCGAGCGGGCAGTCAACTGAGCCGTTGGGATGCGCCGATGCGGCGCGCGCTTGCGGTCGCCGATCAGGCCGCGGCCGCCGGCGACGTTCCCGTCGGCGCGGTTGTGTTGTCCCCGACAGGTGAGATGCTGGCCGTCGCCGGCAATGAGCGGGAACTACTTGCCGATGTCAGTGCGCACGCCGAGATCGTCGCGCTACGCCAGGCGGCCGCTGTGGTCGGGCAGGGTTGGCGACTGCCTGGTTGCACGCTGGTGGTGACCTTGGAGCCCTGCGCCATGTGCGCGGGCGCGATCGTGGCGGCCCGTATCCAGCGGCTGGTCTTCGGCGCATTCGACCCGAAGGCGGGAGCTGTTGCGTCGTTGTGGGATCTGGTGCGAGATCCGCGCCTGAACCACCGCGTCGAGGTGATCTCGGGGATACTCGCCGGCGAGGCCGAGCAGCAGCTGAGGAGTTTTTTCGGGGGACGCCGCGGCTAGCAGCACCGGCAGAGCGGTCAACTGGAAAAACAGGTCGCCGATGCCGTACCCTAGTCGACGGTGACGTGTCTGAGCGGCCGAAAGAGCTCGCCTCGAAAGCGAGTGTGGTGCAAGCCACCGAGGGTTCAAATCCCTCCGTCACCGCCATGTGATGTCACAGAACATCGCGGACGCCTGAACCCGAGTTGTGGGTTCAGGCGTTTGTTGTCCTTCGGCCCGGCCCGGGTGGCCGCCGGACGGGCAACGCCGAGTGCCATGCGGCTCGGTAATCTGAGGGCATGTGGGCGCCTCTCAAGCCGGTGTCGGATTTCGTCCGGGATTTCGATGCCGAGGAGTTGCGCCGTCTGGCGATGAACGCCGCCGATGGAATTGTCGCAACCGCAGGCATCGTGCAAGGGCTGAACGCGGCCGACCAGGGTGACCGGGTGCTGGGGACCGCTGCCCTTCTCAGCCTGCTCGCCGGCGGCATCGCTGCGGCTTCGGTGATGTACTACGAGGCGTCGTGGGAACGTGACGCGATCACGGCGGCGGTCGAGCACGAACGAGCCGAGCACGCCGCGAACCCCGAACAGGAACTGAGCGAACTGGCGTCCTTGTACGTGGCGCGCGGGGTTGACCCGGAGCTGGCCCGCCAGGTCGCCGCTCAGCTCAGCGCGCGGGACGCGGTGGATGCGCACGTGCGGGAGGAACTGGGCCTGGACGCGGACGACCTGGCCATCCACCCGGTGATGATGGGCATCTCGACCTTCTTCGCATTCGCGATCGGATCGCTGGTCCCGCTGATCGGCATCATCGTGGCGCCGCCGGAATGGGACGTGGGCGTGACATTCGCGCTGGTGCTCGGTGCGCTGGTGCTGACCTCGATCGTGGTGGCGCGAGCCGGGCACACCAGCGTGTGGCGCACGGCGCTACGCACCTTGCTGATCGGGGCCGGCGCGATGCTGTTGTCGATGGCCGGCGGCGAACTGCTGGACTGAGCAGGCCACGACCCGGCGCTCGGTTCCTCGGCTGCCCTGATCGTTGAGGTGCCGTAGTTGAAGCCGGAGACGATGCAGGCAGATCCAACGAAGGAGTCGCGAGATCACCCTCGCGACTCCTTCACTCGTGCTGTCAGGCTGCGGCGATCTCGGTGAACTTCATCAAGAACTGGGGGTCCTCGATTCCGAAGACTTCCGTCACGTTCGTGGCTTCGAAGTCCCGCAGAAACTCTCCGCTGAAGGTGACAGCGTCCCCAGGTGTCAGGCCGAGCAGTGCGTCATAGATGGGACTGCTATCGGGGATGAGCGTGTCGTCATAGATGTCCGAGACTGCATTGTTCCAGGTCTGCACTGCGACGTGGTCACCGAATTCGATCTCGACGTAGGCTTTGCCCTCGCCATTCGCCCCAACGGTCTTGATTGTTCCGCTCCACGCACTTGCTGATGTACCTCCAGCCAAGAGCGCAGCAGTCCGGTTCTTCACCACCTGGGCTCGCTGCAGATCAGTCTGCGCAGCCTCGTAGTCAGCCCGCGCCTGATAGACGGTACTGAGCAGAGCCTGCTGCTCGGCAGAGTATTGCACGACGGGCTCCTGTTGCGCCTGCGTCGTCTGCTGGGGCGCGATCGTCGTCTGCTGAGTCGCTGGCGCGGCGGGGGTCGAGGTTGCTCGTCCTGCTCCGGCTTCCTGGGAAGGAGTCACTGTCACCGTGGCAGCTGCCGTGCCCGTCTCCGAATCATCCGGACTGATCAACGCCCCGATGATGGCCAAGGAGGCCAACACTGCGATCAGGACAAGAACCTTGTGCTGCTTGACCCAGCCTTGGAAGCCAGGCCCCGGGTTCCCCGGGTTCCCTGGGTTGTGATTGATGGGTTGTTGGGTGGGGTAGGGCACTTGCGGAGTGTCGTACGGCCGCTGATATCCACCGCTTGGTGACGGAGGCTGCGGCCCAAAGCTGAAGGTCTGAGGAGCCTGGTTGTACGGGCCTTGCGGGAACTGCGGGGGCTGCGGGGGCCCGTACTGGCCGTGAGGTCCAGCGGCGTGAGGCTGCCCGGGAGGAGGGGTATTGGAGGGCGGCTGGCTCATCTGAAAGCGGGCTCCTTTGCTCGTCGAGGGTACAGGCGTGAAGATTGGCTGCCAGGTTGAAGCAGACTATAGACCTCGGTGAGATGTGACTTTTCTGCCCGGCCGGTGCGCCGGAACGTTGATCGGTGACAGATGGGAAGCGGTCAACGCGAATCGCCTTCTACCCAGTCGCGTCCTCGCCGTTGCATCCAGGAGGCATAGCCTGATGAGCAGACAAGTAGTACCAGTCGCTCCGGCCAGCGGGAAGAGTCAGGACATGCCCTATGCAAGCAACGATGAACTTCCCGAGTCTGTCCGTCGGGTGCTTCCCGAGCATGCAGAAGATATCTACCGGGCGGCATACAACGACGCGTGGGACGAGTACGAGAGCCCGTCCAGGCGGCGCGACGACGAGAGTCGAGAAGCAACCGCCCACCGTGTCGCATGGGCGGCGGTGAAGAAGAGGTACGCCAAGGGCGACGACGACCGGTGGCACCCGCTGCCCAGCTGAGCGGCCGGGCAGCGGGCTCGGTCTCAGGTCGGTGCGATCAACGGATGCGCGCCACGGAAGTGCTCCAGCACAGTCGATGTCTCCGTGGAGGCCACGGCGGCATGCTGATTCAGTTCATTGAGGACGAAGTCGCGCAGCCCCGCAGAATCGGCCATGGCGACCCGGACCAGCAGATCGCGTGAGCCCGCCAGGAAATAGACCTCGATGACGCCGGGACAATGGGCCAGCCGCTCGGCTTTGGTGCGCAGTTGCGCCCGGGCGGAGGGTTGGATCTGGATCTGGATGAGCGCCTCGAGCGGGCGTCCGACGGCAGCGAGATCGACGTCGGCGTGAACTCCGCGGATGATTCCCGAATCCATCAGTGCGTGAACCCGGTTGTGGGCGGTCGACTCCGCCACCGACACGGTCTGGGCCAGTGTGCTGTTGGGTATTCGTCCGCGAGCCATCAGCACTTGCAGGATCAGGCGGTCTATCGCGTCCAGTGGTCGAGGATTCTTCGGCGCCGTTGCCTTGGCGTGATCGTTCTTAAGAGTCACTACGCAAACTTATCTTGAAGGATCGTCATGATGAAGGGCTTGGTGGTTCCTTTATGCGAGTCTCCTCATCATTCTTTCGGTATGGGTTCCGCAACGCAGCGGAATCTCCCAATCCGGAAGGTTGAACATGAGAATCGGTGTTCCCAAAGAGATCAAGAGCCAGGAGTCCCGAGTCGCTGTAACTCCGGCCGGCGTGCATCAACTGGTTCAGCACGGCCATGCAGTCCTGATCGAGGCCGGAGCCGGTATCGGTTCGGCCATCAGCGACGAGGCATACCAGCACGCCGGCGCTACTCTCGTCGGATCTGCCGCCGAAGCCTGGGGTGCAGCCGACCTGCTCTTGAAGGTCAAGGAACCGATCGCGTCCGAATACCAGTACCTGCGTCCCGACATGGTGCTGTTCACCTACCTGCATCTGGCGGCCGACCAGCCCCAGACCGAGGCCCTGTTGTCGTCCGGCGCCACCGCCATCGCCTACGAGACCGTGCAGACCGACCGTGGCGCTCTCCCGCTGCTCTCGCCGATGAGTGAGGTCGCCGGACGCCTGTCCGCCCTGGTCGGCTCGCAGTGCCTGCTCAAGCACAACGGCGGCGACGGCATGCTGATCTCGGGTGTGCCCGGCGTGAAGCCGAGCAAGGTCGTCGTCATCGGCGGCGGCACGGCGGGCTACAACGCTGCGCAGATGGCCCACGGCATGCGCGCCCAGGTCACCGTCCTCGACGTCAACGCCGAGCGGCTCGTCCAACTCGATTCGGAGTTCGGTGGCGGCGTCTCCACCATCGCATCGACCTCCTACTCGATCCGCGACGCGATCGCCGATGCCGACCTGGTCATCGGATCGGTGCTCATTCCCGGCGCCAGGGCGCCCAAGTTGGTCACCAATGACATGGTCGCCTCTGCGAAGCCCGGTTCGGTTTTCGTCGACATCGCCGTTGACCAGGGTGGCTGCTTCGCCGACACTCACGCGACGACCCACGCCGACCCGATCTACACCGTGCACAACAGCGTCTTCTACGCGGTCGCGAACATGCCGGGCGCCGTGCCGGTCACCTCGACCTACGCACTCACCAATGCGACATTGCCCTACGTGACCAAGTTGGCCGATCTCGGTTGGCGCGAGGCGTTGTGCCGCGACCGGACGCTGGCCCGCGGCTTGTCCACGGTCGCCGGTGAGCTCACCAGCGAGCCTGTCGCCGCTGCCTGGGGTCACGCCTTCACATCCATCGAGCACGTGCTCGCAGCATAGGCCTGCGCCTCACAGATTCGTCTGCGAGGCACTGCCGACGGAGATCACGGGGCTGCCCGGACGCAAGACGGGCAGACGAGTATCCTCGTCCGGGTGGGCACGGCGCCCACCCGGTTTCCGCTGGCGTCATCGTCGCATGGAAACAAAGGAGTTCCCACGTGAGTAGTCAAGACTTACAAACCAGCCAGCCGACCGCGGCCACACCCGAGACCGACTCGGATGACAGCCTCGAGCGGGGGCTGGGCAACAGGCACCTGCAGTTGATCGCCATCGGCGGCGCCATCGGCACCGGCCTGTTCATGGGTTCCGGCAAGACCATTTCGCTGGCCGGCCCGTCCATCCTTCTCGTCTACACCATCATCGGCATCCTGCTGTTCTTCGTGATGCGGGCCATGGGCGAGCTTCTGCTGTCGAACCTGAAATACAAGTCGTTCCGCGATATCGCCGAGTCAGTTCTCGGCCCGTGGGCGGGCTTCTTCTCCGGCTGGACCTACTGGTTCTGCTGGATCGTGATCGGCATCGCCGACCTGACCGCGGTCACCGCCTATGTGCAGTACTGGTGGCCCGACGTACCGAAGTGGCTCGCTGCCACCTGCCTGGTCGCCCTGCTGCTCGGGCTCAACCTGATCGCCGTGCGACTGTTCGGCGAGGTCGAGTTCTGGTTCGCCATGATCAAGATCGTCGCCATTATCTCCTTGATCGTCGTCGCAGTGGTGATGGTCGTCGCCGGCTTCACCTCCCCGGAGGGCCATCAGGCCTCAGTCGCCAACCTGTGGAATGACGGAGGGTTCTTCCCGACCAGCGGCGGCGGCTTCCTGGCGGGCTTCCAGATCGCCTTCTTCGCCTTCGTCGGTATCGAACTCGTCGGCACCGCCGCCGCCGAGACGAAGGATCCGATGAGGACGCTGCCCAAGGCGATCAACGCCATTCCGCTACGGGTGATGCTCTTCTACATCTGCGCACTGGCCGCCATCATGGCCGTCACCCCGTGGCGTTCCATCAACCCGGCAGTCAGCCCGTTCGTATCGATGTTCGGGTTGGCGGGCTTTGGTGCTGCTGCATCGGTGGTCAACTTCGTCGTCCTGACCTCGGCCGCATCATCAGCCAACTCGGGTATCTTCTCGACCTCCCGGATGCTGTTCGGTCTTGCCCTCGATCACAAGGCCCCGGAACGGTTCGGACGCCTGACCAAGCACAAAGTGCCGGCCAACGGCCTGATCTTCTCCTGCAGCTGCCTGCTGCCCGGACTGGTCCTGCTCTACCTGTCGGATTCGGTCATCCAGGCCTTCACGGTGGCGACCACCGTCGCCTCGGTGCTCTTCATCTTCGTGTGGAGCATCATCATGGTCAGCTACCTGGTGTACCGCCGCCGCAACGCCGATCTGCACGAGGCCTCGACCTACAAGATGCCGGCAGGCATCCCGCTGACCTATGTCGTGCTGTTCTTCTTCGTCGTGATGCTCGGCATCCTGGCGCTCGAGCCGGACACCAGGATCGCGCTGATGTTCACGCCCATCTGGTTCATCGTGCTGGGCCTCATCTACGCGGTGCAACGCAGGCGTCATCCTGACTTCGAGGCCAAGGGTGCGGTTCCGGAAGGCCCCGAACCCGCGATGCGAGACGAGCTGGTGCTGACCAGCGAAATCGTCGAGCCGGAGTCATGGTCCACCGAGGACGACCTGCAGGCGGTCATCGAGGTCACCGAACAACGGCAGACCCCGGTACCCGGCAGCTAGCGCTGCTTGTCACCAACACCTTCCGGATTCCAGGCCGGTCAGCTGTTCGTCACCCCGGGCGGCTGGCCGGCCTCACCGCGTCCGCTATCCGCTCGCACCCAGCCGGAGTTCATCGCGAGGTTTCAGCGCTGCTGAGCGCCCGGGAACTGACCGGGACCGCCGGCGTCGTGGCGATAGGCGTCTTGCGGACCGGGCGTCCATGTCTGCGGTGTGGAACCTCCGTCGCGCTGCCGTTCGACCAGGGCCGCCAGGCGGTCGGTTCGCATGAAGGCAACCGCCAGGCAGCAGATGCCGGCCAATCCGAGCAGCCCCGAGATCACGGTGCTGGCCGTGACCGCCCACAGACCCAGCGCACCGGCTGCCATCGGCAGCGCGAAGCCCACCGCCCGCGCGCCCAGTAGCAGTGTGATGCCGATGATCGCCAGAGCACGGGCGCTGCTGCGCCCGGCGACAATCAGCCAGATCAGCAGTCCGAGTTCGATCAACAGGCTGAGGATGGCCATCAGCGAACTGGCCAGCGCCATCATGGAAGTAGTCACGGTTTCCTCTGTCGAAAATGATCATGGGTTCGTCCACCAACCTAGTTCGTGACGGGGGCCCGCTGCCGGTGGGTAGACTCTCAGCGGTGAGTGAAGCGAATGTGGATCCCTGGTGGGAACGTTGGTCGTCCTACTTCGTTGCCAACTTCCGCGCCGGCCGGATCCGCGTCAAGGGCGCGGCGATCCCCACCGTTCAGACCGCCTTCTTCGCCACCTTGTCATGGCTGTTCTGCTATTACGTGCTCGACGACCCGGCCCCGATCTTCGCGCCGATTGCAACCTTCGTGTGCATGGGACTCAGCCGCAACCGCGAACTGCGCAAGACAGCAGAAATGGGGTTTGGCGCCAGCATCGGCGTGCTCATCGGTGGGCTGGTCGGGCAGTACTGGGGCTTCGGTCCCATCCAACTCTTCGTGCTCTTCTTGATCTGCCCACTGCTCGGGCGTCTGATAGACCGTGCCGAGATGGTCGCCTTTCAGATGGCGATTCAGTCGATGGTGGTGGCTGCCATGATTGCGCTGATGAACGCCGGGTCAACCGCTCTCGAGCGGTTCTTGAGTGCCATCGTCGGTTCGGCCGTGGCGTTGTTGGCCACCGTGATCCTGCCAACCAACGTCATGACGCGCCCCAGACGCTATGTGGCGTATGCGATCTTGGAGGCGTCGCGCATCATGCGGCGGCTGAGCAAGGGGCTGCTGGATGGCGATGCCGAGAGCATCGCTCAGTTGCAGGGCCGCCTCACCTCCATGCGTGAGCTGCTGAACGATGGACGCCGTGCGCTCACCAGCGCCCAGGAAACCGCCGCGGTCAGCCCGCGGGCATTCGGATCCCGACAGGGCCTGGCAGAACTCGACCGCATGCTGGGACTCATCGAGCGCATGCATGTCACCTTGTCCATGATGCAACGACAGGGCCGCGGCATGGTTTCCGAGGTGGGACCGATGCCCGAGTTGGCGGCTCCGATGTGGCATGCGGCTGATCTGCTGGAGCAGGTCTCCAAGGGTGTCGCCGACTGGAAGCGTCCGACCGAGGCCCGCGATCAGGCCGTGCAACTGGCAAGCACACTCGGGCCGTCGACGTTCGTCCACGATCCAGACGATTGGCGCAGCGCGGCGCTGGTGTCGATGCTACGAGCCGTTGCGGTCGACATGCTGGAACTCACCGGGTTGTCGATGGTCCAGGCGCGTGCGGTGCTCGCCGACATCGGGGACTATCAGCCCGATGAGGACCCGACTGCTCCCGAGGTCGAGTTGGCGTCCACGATCTGGGGGACCGAGCAGTTGCCTGCCGTCGGACCGCACCCCGATGAAGACCGCTCCACCGAGCCGGACGAGGACTCTTCCTCGAAGCGAGAACTGCCTCACCAAGACTAGTGTCCTGCGCTCAAACTCGGGGTTCGCGGCGGCTGAGGCCGGACCGCCCTCGGGTACGCGCGTGAGCCGGTTGAGTCGCTGACGCCAGCTTCGAAAAAGAAAAATCCCGGCCAAAAAGCTCATGCAGAAAAGTGGTGCTCAGACGATTCTGGAGGCCGTCAAGCACAAACTCGTTGATCAAAATTGTCCGTGTTGCCGCTGCGGATCGGCGGCGCGCCACACACAATCTCACCGGCGCGAATTCTTACAGAAGTGGGTACTCTGAGGAGATTTCTACGCGAGAGTCCGGGGGCGGCTGCGCCTACGGCCACCGAAATCGTGCTTCCTCATCCTCGCCAACCAGCTATCTACAAGGAAAGATATAGATCCGAGCGGCTAGTCTCCCGATTCAATTTCGAGTTTACGATAGCTGTGTGGCGTTTTTAGGTAATATATCTCTGATAGCTTACGCTCAGGAGTATTCACAGTTTGTGATGGTTCCTCCGTGATTCGGAGGATTTTGGAGGCCTTCATGGAAAGCCGAATACCCCAGCATTCTCGACCGTCCGAACGGTCACCTCTATTTTCTCGTGCCGCCGCCGGCCTTGCACTCGTGATGGTCGGTGTTGTCGCACTGTCACTACCGGTTCAGTCGGCCTACGCGACCGGCACAGCGGTCGACCTCGGCACAAGCGCCAGCTACTCTGTTCTCGGCGGCCAGTCCGTTACCAACACGGGATCGTCAGTCCTAGCCGGCGATCTCGGAGTGAGCCCCGGCACCTCGATAACCGGATTCCCGCCGGGCACCGTCCTCGGTGACACTCATACGACCGACGCCCACGCATCCCAGGCGCAGTCGGATCTCGGCATCGCCTACAACAGCGCTGCAAGTCAGGCGTCAGATGCCAGCATCTCCGATGACCTCGGCGGCAGCACTCTCCTCGCCGGCGTCTACACCGCCTCCAGCTCCATCGGAGTGACGGGGACCCTCACGCTCGATGCCGAAGGCGACCCGGACGCGGTCTTCATCTTCCAGATCGGTTCCACCCTGATCACAGCGCCGAACAGCACGATCTCTCTCCTCAACGGCGCGCAGAGCTGCAACGTCTTCTGGCAGGTCGCCAGTTCCGCCACGCTCGACACCAACACCCAATTCGTGGGCACGATCATGGCGTTGACGTCGATCACCGCGAACAATGGAACCACCGTCGACGGACGAGCGCTCGCCCGCAATGGTTCAGTCACCCTCGACACGAATACCTTCACCAATAGTGTCTGCGAGGACACCCCGCCGACGGGTACGCCGACCGACACGCCGACGGACACGCCGACCGATACCCCGACG
>JAAYVB010000021.1 GCA_012517405.1 Propionibacterium sp. | reverse complement strand
CTGCATGCCCGGGTCGGCTCCAAGATGGGGACCGAGACCATGTGGAAGATCGTCGGCCTGGTGTTGACCATCGGCAGCACCATCGGCGGACTCATCGGCTTTCTGATCCATCTGTTGCTGAAGGTGAACCCATGAGCTCCCAGGCGCGACTCGGCGACATCAGCAGCCACGGCGGCGTCATCATCACCGGGGCGAGCCGGACGCTGGACAACGGCATGCCGGTGGCCCGCATGGGGGATCTGCACGTCTGTCCCATTCCGGGGCATGGCGTGACGCCCATCGTGACCGGCAGCTTCGACACCATCACCGAAGGATTGCCCAACGCCCGCATCGGCGACATCACCGCCTGCGGAGCCATCATCGTCACTGGCAGTCCCGACACCATCGACAACTGAGGGGGACGCCATGAACAATCTCGAACAGCCGCAGGAACCGCACTACTGGGATGTCTTCCCGAAGCTGATCCGGGTCTCGCGATCCCCATTCGTCCAGCGCATTCCGCTCTCGATCCGTGGTCTACCCGAAGAGCCGGTGTTCGAATCGTCCAATCCCGACGTGGCCAGTGTCGATGAGGACGGCAATGTCGAGTGCGGCTTCGTTCCCGGGGCAGCCATGATCCTGGTCTGGGATTCGCCCGAGCGGCTCAGCCTGCGTCACGTCCAGGTCGAGGTCTATGGCGGCGGCGTCTCTGCACCGGTGGAGGTCCCTTCATGATGGATACCGCGTCAGCCTATAACCACTGGGAGGTTCAACCTCGCTCCATCCGCCTCTCCGCTGGCGAGTTCGAGCAATGGGTTCCGCTCTCCCTGCGCGGCAACGTGGACGCCCCGGTCTTTGCCTCCAGCAACCCGGAGGTCGCGGAGATCGGGCCGGACGGTGTCGTTCGCTGCGGCTGGACCATCGGCAATGCCGTGCTCATGGTTTGGAGATCCTCGGTTCGGGACAGCCTCCGCCATGTACTGGTGGAGGTTCGCGATCCGTCCTGGTTTGCCGACCACCCGGACTTTGCCAGCGGAGCCACAGTCTTCCTCAGCGGCACGGTAGTCAACGCCCTCAACACCAGCGGTGTCGGCAACGCGCTGATCGAATTCCGCCGCTCGGAAACCGGCCCCGCTGCGTACCAGACCTTCGCCAACGCCTATGGCGGGTTCGAGCTGTCCGTACCCGAGGGGTTCTATTACGTGGAGGTCACCGCGCCGGGATACATCGCCTGGCATGGCTGGGTGAATGCCGACCCCAACACCTCCGGCGACATCCAGATCGTTCTCTCGCCCGAGCTCGACGGCCAGGTCGCCCGCATCGTGTTGCAGTGGGGCCTGAATCCCCGGGACCTCGATTCCCATCTCACCGGACCGACGCCATCCGGCGGCAGGTTCCATGTGTTCTATTCCCACACCATCGAAAACGAGGCGGCGGAATTGGACGTGGACGACACCAGTTCCTACGGGCCGGAGACCATCACCATCCATCGGCTCATCCCCGGCGTCTACCGCTACGCGGTCCACGACTACACCAACCGCAACGCCAATCCGAGCACCGGCCTGGCGCAGTCCGGAGCATCGGTGAAAGTGTTCCTGAGCGATGGCCGTGAGCAGACCTTCACCGTTCCCAACGCCCCCGGCACGGTCTGGACCGTGTTCGAAATCGACGGCGCGACCGGAACGGTGACGCCGGTCAACGCCATGAGCTATCAATCCCAACCTGCCAATGTCGGCATGTAATGGAGGTTGTCCATGAT
>JAAYVB010000027.1 GCA_012517405.1 Propionibacterium sp. | reverse complement strand
GTGCATGCCGAGTTGGTTGATCACCCGGATGCTGTCGCGTTTCGAGGTCGGCTCGACGAGCCGGGCTGCGACCAGCTGGAAGAACGCCTCGTCATCGATCACGGTGAACCCGAGCCGGCCCCAGGAGGCCCGGATCGCATCTGTCAGGAGTTTCGATCGTGTCCCGGCGACTACCGCGACCGCACCCACCGGCGCACCGTGGGGATCGATACCCAACGCCAAGGCGGGCTGGCCGGCGTGGAGTTTGTCGTGGCCGGCCCGCATCAACGCCGCGAGTTCGGCGTCGGTATGGGCCGACCCCAGATGCTCCACGATCACTCGCTGGCCATGCCTCTTTTCCACGATCTGCACCGCGGTCGCACCAGACCGGGTCTTCACTTTCCGCAGATACGGGCTCACAAGCCCGATTCTAACCGCCCGTTAGTGCCCGAAAAGCACCAACGGCGAGCCTCTGACAAGCACAAACAATCACAAAGCGCGCCCACCTGTGGAAGTCAGGTAAGAGGCACCGCGCACGAAGCCGATGCTGGGGGTCCTCGACTACCTGGGCCTCGGGACACCCCAACCCAAGGACCAGACCGCTGATCAGCGTCACCTATGGGCCCTGGACGTGTGCCCCTTGGGGCGAAAGTTGTTGTTAGGACCGGGCAGATTGGTAGGCATCGGAATGATCCACGACAACTCATGCAGGCGACGCGCCGCCCGTATCCGAAGGATGCCTGCGATCTTGGGGATTGCACAAGCATCATCGGTCGGCTCGAGATACGGCACAAAGCGACGTGACCTCACCGCCGCCGCACCCCAAGTTTGGTCGTCTCACAGCCTCCGCTCACAGGAATCCGTTCACAAGAGCCACGATGACACCATAAGGAGACCGGGCGTGCCGTGAGAGACTACTATGCGCATAGAAAGATGGCCGCAGGTGGCGCCAGCTCAGTCGCCTCAGACTGCCGAAGGATTCTATAGGAGGTGGCCTTGATGATTGAACTCCCAACTCCGAATAGTGTGCTGACCTCAACCCTCCTGTGGCTTGGCGTTCCGTTCCTACTCTTATTGCCAATAAACTTCGTCTTCTGGTTGGGCGACTGGTTCCGAGCCCTGCAGACCGCGCGCAACGCATTGGTCTTGGCCCACCAATCCGGCAAGACGGTTCGCGACAGTGTCAGTAACCAGATACTCGTCAAGTGGGCAATTTACCTCATCATGCAGGCAGCGTTAGCTGCGATTGTATACTCCAGTTTCCGATTGGCAGGCGCGATGATGGTGCGCGACTCCATGGGACGCAACATTGCTGACGGCAAGTCTTTCACGTGGTCAGAGCTGTGGTTCAACTTCACCAGATACGATGGAATAGACCCGTTGGCTGTGCAAGCATTCTGGTTCACCATCGGCTGGCTGATCGCCGTAAATTTCGCGCATCTCGTGAAGTCAAAGCTTCTCATTCAGATCACCCGGTGGCCGAGTACCCTGATCGCTGCGCTATGCGGGTTAGGGGCCGTCGCTATCGGGGCCGTCGGCCTTATGGTGCTGAGCCTTGCCACGTGGATGAACTCACCTGAATACAATATTGGAATGGTGTCACTATACGCCTTCTGGGTTCTTCTTCTTGGAGCGGGCGGGGGCCTCCTTGCCTCGATTCCCGGCCGCGCAGAAAGACTGTTCCGTAGCTGATCTTGTCGGTCTCTAGCCTCCAGCGGGACCCATGCCAACGGGGCCCTGCCGCCTACTCCCCCAGGTACTCCCGCAACGCCCCACCCGCATCCCGCGGCACAAACCCGACGGACTTGATCTTGTCCAACCCCAGCCCGCTATGCACAGGACGCGGCGCCACGACCTTCCCCGCCCCAAACTCGGCCGTGCTCTGCGGAGCGACATCCGACGGATCTCGCCCAGACAGCGCGAAGACATCACGCGCGATTTCGAACCACGACTTGACCGGGCCGTCATTGGTCAGGTTGTAGGTGCCGACCGCAGGTCTCACAGCCAGCAGATGCGCGATCCCAGCAGCCAAGTCAGCCGCGAACGTGAGCCGGCCAAACTGGTCATTCACAACCCGGGGCGAGACGCCCCTGGCCGCGAGACTCTCCATCGTTCGCACGAAGTTCTTGCCATCACCAATCACCCAGCTCGTACGCACGACGTAATAATCAGGCAGCGTCATCACCACCGAATCACCAGCCGCCTTGGTCGCCCCATAGACGCTCAAGGGGCTGAACGGCTCATCCTCGGTATGCATCTCGACCACGCCGTCAAACACGTAGTCACTGGAGACATGAACAAGGGTGATGCGGTTTCTGGCTGCGACATCGACGAGGTTCCTGACTCCATCAACGTTGACCGCCCAAGCCTTTCGGCGCCCCTCGGCAGTTTCAGCAGCATCCACAGCCGTCCACGCAGCAGCATTGACGATTGCGCCCACACCCTGCCAGTCGAACGAATGAACCGCGGCACGATCGGTGATATCAAGCTCTGCACGGCTCAGCGCAACAGCACCCGGCAGAGCATCCCGCAGCGCAAGGCCAAGCTGACCACCCGCCCCCACAATCACCGTCCGGCGTGGCTGCATCGGAACGACCGCCGCCAAACGCGGGTGCGCAAGATCCGCATCAGACAAGATCGCCTCCGACAGCGGAATCGGCCAGTCAATACCAACCGTCTCGTCAGCGAGGTTCAGATAGGTGTACGAAGCCCGAGCCTGTGGCGACCAGTGCTCATTGACCAGATAGGAATACGCAGTATTTGGTTCGAGCGCCTGGTAGCCGTTGGCGACACCTCGCGGCACGAAGACCGCCTTCTCCGGGCCCATCTCAAGAGTGAAGGACGTCCCAAACGTCTCCCCCGGGCGCAGATCAACCCACGCACCAAAGATGCGGCCCTTGGCCAGGCCAATCAACTTGTCCCACGGTTCGGCATGAAGCCCACGAGTTACCCCCGCCTCCGCGTTAAACGACATGTTCTGCTGAACCGGCCGAAAATCCGGCAGCCCGAGGGCAACCATCTTTTCCCGCTGCCAGTTCTCCTTGAACCAACCACGGCTGTCGCCGTGCACCGGCAGATCGACAATGAGCAGGCCCGGGATGGGAGTGGTCTGAATCGCGAGATCACTCATGAATCTACTGACCCACCTTCGCGTACTTGGCTTCAGTAGCGGCCTTCATCGGACGCCACCACTCCTCGTTCGCGCGATACCAGTCGATAGTCGCTGCCAGCCCGTCCTCGAAGGAGGTGTACTGCGGAGCCCAACCTAGCTCGGTCCGCAGCCGGCTCGCGTCAATCGCATAACGCATGTCATGACCCGGCCTGTCCACCACATGCTCATAGGCGCTCTCCGGCTGACCCATCAGCCGCAGGATGGCCTCGATCACCGACTTGTTGTCCTTCTCGCCGTTCGCACCGATCAGATAGGTCTCCCCCACCGTCCCGCGCTCGATGATCGCTAATACGGCCGCGTTGTGGTCATCGACATGAATCCAGTCACGGACGTTCAGACCGGCACCGTACAGCTTCGGCCGTTGCCCATCGATCACGTTGGTGATCTGGCGTGGAATGAACTTCTCGACGTGCTGGAAGGGGCCGTAGTTGTTCGAGCAGTTGCTGATGGTCGCCTGCACACCGAAGCTGCGGACCCAGGCACGCACCAGAAGATCCGAACCGGCCTTGGTGGACGAGTAGGGCGAACTCGGGTTATAGGGGGTCGTTTCGCAGAATTTCTCGGGATCATCCAGCTCAAGATCCCCGTACACCTCGTCGGTGGAGACGTGGTGGTAGCGGACGCCGTGGCGCCGCACAGCCTCCAACAAGGTGAAGGTGCCCACCAGGTTCGTCTGCACGAACGGTGTCGGGTCATGGAGTGAGTTGTCGTTGTGCGATTCGGCGGCGAAGTGGACGACCACGTCGGCGGCCCCCACCAGCGAATCAACGAGTCCGGGATCGCAGATGTCGCCCACCACGAGCCGAACCCGATGCGCGGGCAGCCCAGCAAGCGATTCTCTCCGCCCGGCGTAGGTCAACCTGTCGAGGACGACAACGTCTGCGTCGCTGTGGCCCAGCAGGTGACGCACGAAGTTGACGCCGATGAATCCGGCTCCGCCAGTGACGAGGTAGGTAGTTGGCATGCGGTCAGACTAGTATGCCGACTTGCTGCGGCCAGCACCCGCCCCGCGCCGGGCCCCCCAAAGCCTGCGCCGCAGGGTATGACAGGATACGCACATGCGCGGAATCATTCTGGCGGGCGGCGCAGGCACCCGCCTTCACCCCATCACGCAAGCAACTTCCAAGCAACTTGTGCCTATCTACGACAAGCCGATGATCTACTATCCCCTGTCAACCCTCATGATCGCCGGAATCAGAGAAGTGCTCGTAATCACCACTCCCCACGAAGCAGAAGCCTTCCGACGCCTACTGCAGGACGGCTCGCAGTTCGGCATCTCCATCACCTATGCGACGCAGCCCGAGCCCAAGGGTCTGGCGCAAGCCTTCACCATCGGTGCCGATTTCGTGCGCGGACACAAGAGTGCGCTTGTTCTCGGAGACAATATCTTCTACGGGCCTGGGCTCGGCCAGCAGCTCACCAAATACCGCGACGTGGACGGTGCAGCGGTCTTCGCCTATTGGGTTGCCAATCCCACTGCCTACGGCGTCGTCGAGTTCGATCAATACCATCGCGCGGTCTCTCTTGAAGAGAAACCGAAGAGCCCTCGTTCAAACTACGCCATCCCTGGGCTCTACTTCTATGACGAACACGTGGTTGATATCGCCCGCGACCTGAGACCTTCTCCACGCGGCGAGTACGAGATCACCGACGTCAATCGCGCCTACATGACCCAAGGACTCCTGCATGTCGAGGTTCTCCCTCGCGGGACAGCATGGCTAGACACAGGCACATTCGATGCGCTAAACGACGCGAACAACTTCGTGCGAACCATTCAAACACGGCAGGGCCTGCAGATCGGATGCCCCGAGGAGGTTGCATGGCGGAAAGGCTTCCTCACAGATGAAGGGCTGGCCACCCGAGCTGAACAGCTCCTCAGCTCCGGGTATGGTGCCTACCTTCTCGGTCTCTTGTCTTCTCGGCCCTCGCCCGCGGGAGAAAACGCTTAACATAGACGAGCGTCCTTCGAGCGAAGTAGAGGTCAAGACGTTTATATCGGGCGATCTCTTTCTTCATCGCCCCCAGATACACCGTAAGATCCTGAGCGGCAATCGCCTCGGCAAAGGCCGCATGACTTAACCGGGCCATTCGGCGCCGCTGTCGCAAGAGGGCAGCTCGCCGAAACGACACGGCTCGCGGGTCGGGCCGAACGCGCTTACGAGGTACCGACAGCCCCGCAGCGATGTCATCAGAAAGCCGAAGAGCCAGTCCCTCTCGCCTGTAGCGGAAGCCTCCAGCTTGCGACTGAACCGCCTCCGACGGGTCCAGCGGTGTTAAAACAATCTCACCGCGCTTCTGGCCCGTTTCAAAGATGCCCTCCAGAAGACGATTCCGACAGATTACAAGATTTGCGCCGTGGAAATCCTCGACAAAGTGGGGTAACCATGCGTCCCCGAAGGTCACGTCGGACGTCTCTGCGACGACGTCATCACAGAAGTTGCACGCTTCCGGTTGGAATGCGCTGTATCCCCAGTTCGAGCCGACCAATAGACGTGTGGGCGAGCGAAGCCAAGACGACTCGCCGCTCCGACGAGCACCAAAATCGTAGTCGCTCGCTGGACGGCCCTCCGCCTTAATCCGGAAATCAACCTCCGCGAGCTCGCGGGGCGATATTCCGAGTTGCCAAGCAAGCGACTCCGCATACGCTTGAGTTTTCAGATGCCCGCATACCAGGCCGATAAACAAAACTAACCGCGACGCGAGCACTGCGTCCTCCCTGCAAACGGTGCGAGCCGCCTTGATATAACAAGGAACTCCGACGACCGCAAATCGCTTGTCGTGCTGACGCGCGAAAGTGAGGACCTCAGACATCGTGGAGGCATAGTACTGCGACTTGCGACGAGTTCGCAGATCCTCGCAATAGGCGACGCTATATCCGAAAAGCTCCGAAGATTCATCCGTCGCGCGGCCAACACTGAGGACAGCATCGACGTAGCCGATCTCCAGCAGCTTCTCAAGAAGCCACGAAGTAAGGCCCCCGGAGCTACTCTTCATAATCTCCTCGTAATTCCTAATTCGACCCGCGAAGATCCTCGTGAATCTCCCAAGTAGAGGGTGTGCGTCCATATCCTCGTCAGCATGAGGGATACCAAGAACATCCTCATCGGGAGCTTCATCGGAGAAGGGACAAACGCGACTTCCAGCTCTGACCGCACTTGGAACAACGCCACTGAGGTCAGCCTGATAAAGCCGATTCGGGGACAACTTTATCGATATTGCGCCTCCGGATGCTATTGCGCATGCTCCGCAGCCTATGCACATTCCGCGCGAGACTACCTGCTCAATCTTGTGTGTCATTATCTATACTCTTGTCGGTTCGGCAAATTAGGACCTTAATGAGGCTGAGGGCGGCAGTGCACTGCTCACGCGTGTACGAAACAGCCAAGAGCGGCGCAGCGATCGTTGCGGTACCTACTGCCAGTGCTACTACAAGCAGCACCACGAGCGGGATGGCTGCAGACTGGGACGCCAGCCAGAGTGTCACCGCGAACCCGAGGACACCGGATGAGACAATCACAAGGCCGTTTCGTGCGAAAGGCCATGCGGGGAGCTCCGCGCATCGAGCGAGCCAGACAAGATTTAGTGGCCAACTGAGTGCCATGCCCAGCGTATACCCCCACGCCACTCCTTCGAGACCGAACATGGAGCCAATGACTATGCACACCACGGACAATGGCTTCGATACGAGGTTGTAGCTCAGGAGGGCCCGACTCTTTTCGCTTGCCACAAATGCCCAATAGCTTACATTGCTGAGACCCCAAAATGCTCCGCCAAGTGCAAGAATGCGAAATATCGTTATTGTCTCCTCCCAACCGGGACCTAGAATGAGTGGGATGATGACGGAAGCGGCGCCTGCGGCGATGCTGAATACCCAGACCAGAGCTCCTCCCACGACGAACTGGATACGGAGAAGGATTGACTCACGCTGCCGCCCCTCAGACTCCGCACGGTTGAGGGCGGGGATTATGACCTGTGTGAGCGGCTCGAGCAACCGAAGAGTCGGAGCCGTGAGCAACTGATAGCCGCGATTATATAGCCCCAATGCGCTTGCCCCCAGTTGCGTCCCAATGACGAAAGTGTCTGCATTCGATTGCAGAAAAGTAAGGAGCTGAGCGAGTCCATAATCTCGCCCAGCCCGAAATAGACGCGCAGACCCGTGCCCCCTTCGGAAGGGAGACGGGACCCAACGACTCGCAATCCATCGGGTAGCGAGAAGCGTCGCTGCAGCGACGCAATTCTGTATTACTAAGGCCCAATAACCAGCACCATGGGTCGCCGCAAGAATCGCTGCGCCGAGGGCTACAGATTGCGACACCACATCGGATGTAACCAACACCACATAACGCATGCGCCTGGCGAGGTGCACCTGAATCTGAGCACCCGTCCCACTAATAAACATGACGAGCGCCATCGCTGGAATGATCGCGATAAGCCGAGGCTCATTGTAAAGCCCGGCGATGAAGGGTGCAGCTGCCACCAACAAGGTGGCGGCCAGCGCGGCAAGGCCTGAGTTCATCCAAAAAAGATTCGAAGCCTGTTGGTGAGACAGATCCTTGGCCTGCAATGCTGCGGTTGGCATTCCGAAGTCACGAATCAAGTTCCCCAGGACGATGAAGACCGTGACCATTGCGACAAGACCGAAATCATCGGGAGATAAGAGCCGAGACAGAATCGTGACGGCGGCGAGTTGTATAAGCGCGGTCATTACCGACCCCGCGACAACGATGCCCCCGCCACGCGCACCTTGCACAACAGCCCGCTGGGTCATGATCCGGCCCGTTCTGCCTTCGGCAGGCCTATCGCTAATGCTGGGAGGGAGTGTCGTCCGAAAGTGCGAGGTTGGGCAACAGCGGAGTGAGGCTTGAGCGATGAAGTCGACCTACGGATGTATCGGTCATCGCCATGTGCCCGAACGTAATTCTGAGAAAGGAGCCGACACGGCCCGGCAGCTCGGGGCTCATACATCGATGCCGCCGAGGCGATCGGATGACGGCACAAACCGGGGCCCAGGTGGCAAAGTAAGGTGAGCGCGACATTGCCGAGGACGCTCAGGGTGCCGAGGTCATCTGACTCGACTCGCACGTTCGCCAGGATGGGGTTGTTCTGCACGAATCGAGTCTGTCACGGATTGCGTCCGGTTACCTCAAAGCCCCTTCCTGCGGACATCAGCTTCCAGCAGGTCGGTGCCCATCTGCCGAGAACAATCGCGCCCGACACTCACTGGGCGCAGGTAGAGAACTCGGCCGCCTGGCCACGATTGGATGGGTGATCTCGTTGGAGGACTGTGCACTGATCAGGCGGTCGCACCGCATCGATGGTTTGTCGCAGCGGGCGACCGCGAAACAGTCGGGGATCGCGCAGCGAGGGGCGCGACCGCGTTGGCGGCGGGCCGGCCGCACAAGTGCGAGCGGCCACCGGTATCGAGTTCAGCGTGGCTGAGCGTTGAACCGGCAGCGTGCGGATGGCTGGCCGAGGTGCCCGCGATGTCGGCCATGGTAGTCGCCGAACGGGTCGCCTGTACGGGGTCGATGTGCTGTGACCCGGTTCGGCGGGAGCACGCACCGGCAGATCCGGCGGACCGGCTGCCCGAGGACACGGTCCAGTGCGAGCTGTTCCCGCCGGTAAGGTCGCCGTTGGCGACGGGCGGGTCGCGTCGCTGCCGGTGCTGGTGATGGTCGCGGCTCATCACCGCGGCCATGGTGCGGTCGCCGACCGCGGCCGATCTAGTCGCTGGGATGTGGCGGCAGCCGTACGGGACGCCGCGTCGGCTGGCGTGGGACAACAAGACCGGTATCGGCCAAGCGGTCGCCTGGCAAAGGAGGTGACCTCACTGGTCGGCATGCCGGGCCGCCGGTTGGTCCGATGCAAACCGCATGACCCGCAGTCCAAGAGGATCGTGGAACGCCCGAACTAATACCTGGATACCTCGTTCCTGCCCGGCCGGACGTTCACCGGCCCGGACGACTTCAGCACCCAACTCCGGCATTGTCTGACGGTCGGGGACCAACGGGTCATGCGGCACCGTTCCGGCCGGCCGAACTGGTCGAGCTGAGCTGAGGGATTGATTCCGGACCATGGCCCTGATTGGTAGAATCTCGGAAAGACATGGATGGGAATTGTGTCATGACGCGTAAATCGTTTACTCCGGAATTCCGGGCGGAGGCGGTCCGGTTGGTGCTCGAGTCATCACGGCCCGTTTCCGATGTTGCCCGCGAGTTAGGTGTGGGTGCGGAAACACTCAGAGTGTGGGTGAATCGCTATAAGCAAGCGAACCCTGTAGAACAGCCGGGGTTGTCGGAGCCGGAACGTACCGAGTTGGAACGGTTACGGAAGGAAAACCGTGAACTGCGGATGGAGAAGGAGTTTTTGGGAAAAGCGGCGGCCTTCTTCGCGAAGGAGTTCCGGTGAACGCCAAGTACGCGTTCATCAACAGCGAAGAAGGCAATTATCCTGGCCGGTCGATGTGCCGGTGGGCGCGGGTGTCACGGTCGGGCTATCACGAATGGCGTGACCGTCCACCATCGTTGACCGAGATCTGGCGCACCGAGCTCGGCGACATTATTGAGGCGGTCTTCGCGGATTCGGATGGCACGTACGGGCATCGCCGGGTCCATGCGGTACTGGCGCAGGCGGGCCGGTTGTGTGACCCGCAGACGGTGCGGTCGATCATGCGTGAACGAGGCCTGCTCGCGTGTCAGCCTCGCCCGAAAGGGCCCCGCACGACCGTGCCGGCGGCCACCGATGGGCTCGCAGATCTGCTGCGCCGTGACTTCACGGCGACCGAACCCGGCGTCAAGCTGGTCGGTGATATCACGTACATCCGGACCTGGGAGGGCTGGGTGTATCTGGCGACCGTGCTGGATTGTTTCAGTAAGAAAGCTGTCGGGTATGCGATGGCCGATCATATGCGCACCCCTCTGGTCACCGAAGCCCTCGAGATGGCGATCCGGAACGGTGCTATCCGCGATGGTGCTGTTTTCCATTCTGATCGTGGAACGCAGTATATGTCCGAAGAATTCGCTGCGTTCTGTGCTGGTGCTGGGATTGTTCGGTCGGTCGGCAGGACAGGTGTCTGTTACGATAATGCGTGGGCGGAATCCTTCAATGGCACTCTGAAAGTGGAGCGTATGAATCGCACGGTGTATCCGACTCGTGCACGGGCCATCCAGGATGTGACACGCTATATCGAATTGCGTTACAATCAGAAACGGATACACTCAGCGATCGGGTATCTAACCCCGAACCAGATGGAAACGACCTGGTACAACCAGCACCAGGCAGCCTAAACAAAACAGAAACACCGGTCCGAAATACGTCCCACCGCTCAAGCTGGATCAGGTCGCGATGCTCACCCGGACACCGGTGATCCGAGGTCGGTTGACACCACCAGGTCCGGTTGTGCCGCGACTACCACGTTCGGGTGCACACCAATCGCTACTCGGTCGGCCCGACCTCGATCGGCACCATGGTCGACATCCGTGCCGACCTCCTGACTTCCACGGGTGGGCGCGCTTTGTGATTGTTTGTGCTTGTCAGGGGCTCGCGGTTGGTGCTTTTCGGGCACTAACGGGCGGTTAGAATCGGGCTTGTGAGCCCGTATCTGCGGAAAGTGAAGACCCGGTCGGGTGTGACCGCGGTGCAGATCGTGGAGACCAAGCACGGCCAGCGAGTGATCGTGGAGCATCTGGGGTCGGCCCATACCGACGCCGAGCTCGCGGCGTTGATGCGGGCCGGTCACGACAAACCCCACGCCGGCCAGCCCGCCTTGGAGTTGGGTATCGATCCCCACGGCGTGCCGCTGGGTGCGGTCGCGGTAGTCGCCGGGACACGATCGAAACTCCTGATGGATGCGATCCGGGCCTCCTGGGGGCGGCTCGGGTTCACCGTAATCGATGACGAGGCGTTCTTCCAGCTGGTCGCAGCCCGGCTGGTCGATCCGACCTCGAAACGTGACAGCATCCGGGTGATCAACCAACTCGGCATGCAAGCGTTCCACGAGAACACCTACTATGCCGCGCTGCGTCGTTGCATGGCTGGTGACTACCGCGAACAGATCGCGAAGGCCTGCTTCACCCACGTGTGGACCGACGCTGGCGGGGACATCTCCTTGCTGCTCTACGACGTCACCGTGCGCCATGAGGCGCTTGTTGTTCGAGTGGGGGTGAGAGACCTTCGCCTGATTCCCTGCCGTGGCAGGGGTTTGAAGCTGGGGGCAGCCTGACCTGGGGAGACGCCCGGGATGGGTGGGAGCAGCCCTGGCAAAGCCGTGACGCGTTAGCACTGTCGGATGGTGTGGGTGCGGCGAGCGTTGTCGAAGAGGTATACGCGAGGAACCGGTGTGAGTACCTGTCTTGACGTATGAGCGTCTCGAACCCGATGGATCTGGGGCGGGCGCGGTGCGCCATCTGCGGGCGATTGTCGGTGGGTGGACTGCTGCGGGGTGGAGTAACGATCCCGTGGTGGGGCCAGCAGCGAATGACTACGGAGTAGGTGCTGGTGAGGCCGCAGGCAGATAGCCGGGTGCCTCCTTCGACCAGCGAACAGCAAGTGAACATGGGAAGGCCGTTCGGTCTGCCTGTCCGGGTGCGCGGCCAGCGTGCCCGGGATGGGTTGAGCACGTCGTCTGCTGATCGACCGGAAGGCTGGCGGAGCCGCCGTAGTACTCCGGGTCCGGGAGAGCCGGACACATGGGGAAGGGCGGCAGCGAGGTTGGATAGGAGGTGCTGTGATGGCGCAAGGATGCATCGGTGAACTCTGATGCCCCGACGCTGATGGAGATCATCGGCGCGCGGGTAGCGCGGACGCAGGTCAAATATCACCGGTGGGCAAGGGCTGACCGCCAGGCGCGGTTCGGTGACTTGTTCAATCTGGTGTCGCATACCAGCTACCTGCTGGTGGCTTGGGAGCATGTGGCACACAACAAAGGAGCCCGTACTGCTGGAGTTGATGGCCTCACGGTGCGTCAACTCGTTCAGCAGGGCGGGGTCGGGGCGTTTCTGGCAGGGATCGCCGCGAGCTTGAAAGACGGCACGTACCGGCCTTGCCCGGTGCGCCGGGTGCTGATCCCCAAACCGGGCGGCAAGTCGCGGCCGTTGGGGATCCCGACGCTGGCCGACAGGGTCGTGCAGCAGTCTTTGAAGATGGTGCTGGAACCGATCTTCGAGGCCGACTTCGTGCCGGTCTCCTACGGGTTCAGGCCGAAGCGGCGCGCTCATGACGCGGTCGCTGAGATCCATTACTACGCCACGCGCGGGTATCGGTGGGTGGTGGACGCAGACATCGCAGGATGTTTCGACCATATCGACCACACCGCGCTACTCGCACGAGTCCGTGAACGGATCAAGGACAAACAGGTCATGGCGTTGGTGCGGGCATTCCTCAAAGCCGGAGTTCTTGACGAACTCGGCCGCGAGGCCGCCACCATCGAAGGAACACCCCAAGGCGGGATCATCTCGCCGCTGCTGGCCAATATTTGCGTTGTCCGTGCTGGACGAAGCGATCATGGCCCCGTGGGCCGAAGGCGGCGATCAGTCCACCCAGGCTGCTCGCGCTAAACGCCGCTATCACGGGAAGGCCAACTGGCGGATCATGCGCTACGCCGACGATTTCGTCATCATGACCAACGGCAGCGGCCAAGACGCCGCCCAGTTGAAAGAACACGCCGCCAAGGTGCTGGCAACGGTCGGGCTCACGTTGTCCGAGTCCAAGACCCGCGTCGCGCACCTCAGCGAGGGAATCGATTTCCTCGGCTTCCACATCCAATGGAAGAAACGACGAGGAGACCGGAAATGGTTCTGCATGGTCTTCATCGCCGACAAGGCATTCACCAAGATCAAACAGACCATCCGTGCGTTGACTCCCCGCCGGTCCCCACGACCACTCACCGACGTGATCAACGAGGTCAACGCGGCATTGCGAGGCTGGACGTACTACTTCCGCCACGCGCTCGCCGGACGACGGTTCTCCTTCCTCAGGTATTTCACCTGGCGAAGATTCGTCGCCTGGCAACGCGAGCAACACCGCTGGGGCTGGAAAGGGGTGAAACGATGGCTCCGCCGCCCCAACGGCAGCTGGAACACCATCACCACCCCGGCAGCGGTCCTCTTCGATCCCACCAAGGTACGCATCGAGCGCTACCGGTATCGAGGCAACCGCATCCCCAACCCCTACGACCTCACGATCACCGCGTGAACCGGCATCAACCTCGTGGAGAGCCCGTTGCGTTGAAAGGCGCACGGCGGGTTCGGCGGGCGGCCCGGGGAAACGGAACAGCGGTAACGCTTTCACCGCGCCGACCCACCACGTTATGGTTCGAGACCGATACCGGTGACGGGTTCCGTGAGCCGGGTTTCAGCAAGGAGCGACGGTTGGAGCCGCAGATCACGGTCGGGTTGTTGACCGACGCGACCGGTGCCGTTGATGATCGAAGCGTTCGAAGGGAACCGGGCCGAAACCAAGACGATGATCCCGCTGATCCGAGGGTTCGTGGAGGCCCACGGGATCGCTGATGTGGTTGTGGTCGCTGATGCCGGGATGATGAGCGAGCAGAACCTGAAAGATATCGAGGATGCCGGCTGGTCGTTCATCGTGGGCGGGAAGATCCCGGAAATCCCGTATGCGATCAGCCAGTGGCGCAAACAGCATCCGGATGCTGAGCCGCCCGATCAGCTCGTGCTGTCACAAGAACAGGTGATGGGTGTCAGCGCCGATACCCGGCATCGGAGCGTGTATTTCCAGTACCGGGCCGATCGGGCCCGCCGTGCCCTGCACGGTGTCGACCAGCAGCTCACGAAAGCCGCGAACGCGGTCGCGGGGAAAGCCCCGGTGAAACGGAACCGGTTCATCACCTTGTCCGGGGCGCGTCCGTCGATCAACCGGGAACTGGAGGCCAAAGTGAAAGCCCTGGCCGGCTGGAAATCGTATGTGACCAATCTTGATCGGCCGGCCGAGTCTGTGATCGGCGCGTATCACCAGTTGTGGCATGTCGAACACGCGTTCCGGATGTCCAAAAGCGATTTGAAAGCCCGCCCGGTCTACCACCATAAGAAGGAGTCGATCGATGCTCACCCGGCGGTCGTGTTCGCTGCGCTGGCCGTCAGCCACCACATCGAACAAGCCACTGGATGGACCATCAAGAAATTCGTGCGCACCTTCCGTCAGTACCGCGACGTCACCCTCACCCTCGCCGGCCAGACCATCACCGCCAACCCATCCCCGCCGAGCACACCGACACCCTCGCCAAGATCAACAACCCAGATGCGCACTAAAATGAGCCAAGTCGGGGCAACCACCGCGGGTAGCTGACCTTGCTACGGACCTTACCCGTGATGTGGCCCACTACGATGCCGCGGCGTTCAGCGCTGACATCGAGCAGGAGGCTGCGTCAGGACCGACCGGCCGAGGACATCACTCACCTGGCGAACGCGCTCAACGTGCCCGTATCCGCGACCACGCCGCCCGGCTGGGCGGCCAGTCCCGCGCCGACGGGTGAAGACGCTGGATAATCAAACCCCAGACCGCCAGAGAACCATGCGGCCCAGCCTCACTCACCCAAACCGACTAAAGACTGCGGTTGGCTATCAAGTCGTGCTCACAGGGGAGCAAGGGATCTGCAAAGGAACTCCCAGCTCGTCCTGCGCAATGTGGCTATGCGCTCACGCACAGATGCCCAATCTATGTCGAGGCAGATATCACCCACATCCTCTTGTGACCGAATTAACTGTGCTTCCAATCCGGTCGTCCGCAAAAGCGACTCGAACCTCGCGAGTCCTCGGCGGGCATTCCCGATAACAACAAATGGCCGCTCAAAGGTCAAAGCGAGCACCAGTCCATGGTAGGAGTCAGTAACAACCGCGTCGCTCCGCGCAAAGGAACTCACCCACTGCGGAACACTCGGATATGCCCATCGCGTCGGGTCTTCAAAATATTCCCCGACAGAACAAGGATCTTCCGGGAGAATGGATCTTAACCCCTTCTTCATTTGTTCAGATAGGCTCTGCACCAACACAGTCTTGCGTGCGGTTGGATCCAGTACATAAGACAGCAAACCCCCCGATTGAATTCCCACCTTGGGCGCATCCGTCTCAAAAAGTGCCGTATAATCGGCCGCCTCGTAGAGCATCACTGGGTCTACCACATGAACTGCATCTACATTCCATAGCTGTCTGCACATACCGACCGCCGAATCCTCGCGAACAGACAGATAATTAAATCGCTCGACCGCGCGCTGATGACTACGAAGCAATGTCTCGTTCGCGACGGAAAGACAATCCGTTCCGAATGAAACACCATATGCCAAGCGGACGCCATGGCTATCATCAGGAACGAATTCGAGCATGCGAGAGCCCAATGCAGAATGAGGCCTCCAAACCTGATCGCTCCCGACCACATAGGCATCATAGTCCAGCCGACAGCCCCTCCGAGGCTTCGCACCCCAGCCGAATATGCTAACGGTATCGAGCTTATCCGTCACGAATGAGCGAGGTCTCTCGAGAGCTCTCCACTTGAGGTCCCGCTTCGTCCTCGCAAAACTCGGGAACCGCTCACGAATTACGCCATAAGTGCGATTGAGGAATTGCGTAACATCTGTAACCGGCCATGATTCATCCGTACAAGGTTGTCCGCCCAGATCGCGAACCGCACGCTGCAGGGCGTAGGCCTGAAGAAGCGCGCCATAGTTGTACTCGCCTAGCCGCGTGGTTTCGATCAGCACTCTATTCCTGCTCACAGCACCCGTCTTCCCCGACCTACCATGACACTCCGAACCTCCCCGGAATGAACCGACTCTCGCGGGACAGTCGCAGCAATCAGCAGTACCGCGAACGTCGCCATGCCACCAACTGTGCCCTCTAGCAGGGGATCCGAGGCTCCGAACACCATTGCCGCCGCAAGGGGCCCGGCGTAGTGGCCGCCATACCGCAAACCTCGGAGCGCGAGAACCGTGACAGGTGCGATCACAACGACCATGCCAACTAGTCCGCCGATCTGCAGAAAGGAAAGTACGAGGTTGTGCGCGTAAGTCCCACCATCACCTCGCATCGCCAGCCATCCAGTCCCAGTCAGAGGACTATCCACGAAGTGGCTGATGGCCTGCGACCAGATTCGGACTCTCCCCGCAATGTTCTCCTCAGCTTGGGCATCTCGCATCGAACGCAACTGGGTTACATACTCGAACGCCCAAACCCCAGTCCCAAGAATCACGAGGGCTATCGTCAATGTCAAGACCTTTCCCGTGGTCGATCTTGCGGAGCGATAAACGTATACCGCAAGCCCAGCCACCGCCGCTAATATGCCCCCTCGGGACATCGTAGCGGCCACTCCCGCGAGCCCGAGGATGGCACTTATAAACAAGACAATACGCAGGCTTCCTGCAAATTCTCGCGCACGTGCGAGCGCGAACAGGGCCACTATCGATAGGACCCCGGCAACATAGTTGTGCCTGCCCCAGCTTAGTATCGCTGCCTCGTGCCAATTCCAGACCGCATCGACGTCCCCGAGTAGCGAAAGAATCTGGTAGGCAGTCCAAACAAGAAAGACGACCATTCCAGCATCCAAGGCACCGAACTGTACTTGAGACACTGATCGTACTACAGCAAAGATGGCGAAGCCAGCGAGGGCGCCCCACGCAAACGACATATATCCGCCTGCCGCTGCCCCAGTATCGGGAGCAAGAAGAACAGGAATCAGCATTGAGATGAGCATGGCGAAAAGCCAGAGGGCAAGCTTGCTGGGTATAAGCGGCGCAGCGCCAGTATCAAGAGCGCGCGCCAGGAGTAGAAGCCACGCGAGCACTGTCACCAGCATTGAATACGTGATAACGAACACACGCGAATCAATCGAGATGTCAAAGGCCGTGCCGAACGGTGTCAACCCCAAGGCCAATCCGGCCAGCACAGATAGCGCAGACCAACCGCCCATCGTGGGGGATTTCAAACACTCATCCTGTCCATTGCGGATAGACCATTTTTCTGCGCGACTCTCCATGCCGCCATATCCCCGGTTCACCACTCCACCAGCCAATTATCCTTCCGTCATCACGGTTGTAGGTCCGGCGCGACAATATCCGCGAATGCGCCCGCCGCATCGTCCGGAGAGTAACCAGCGAGTTGCTCAATACCGCGCTCTACTTGAGTTTGGGCAGACTCACAGCGGGAATACACCTCCAACACCGCATTGCGAATGTCCTCTTGAGTATCACCGCAGAATGTCACAAAATCATCCCCGTACGCCTCCACCCCGCCGTTTCGAGTCGAAACAACGGCGCAACCGCACAGCGCAGCTTCTGCTGGGGCAAGGCCGAAGCCCTCTGTGGAGCTGGTGCAGAAGAACACTCGAGTGGTGCGATAGAAATGCAGGAGCTCAGGATGAGTCGGGTTGGACAAATGCGCCACGCTCGGACTGAGATCCCTCGGCCGATCACAAGTCCCGAAACTCTGGCACGGAATTCCCATGCCCGATAGGTCATTTAAGACTGCGATTGCAAGGCCGGCGCGCTTACGAGCATTGGATGGCGTCAAGAGGGTCCCAACGCAGACACGGTCTGACAATGGAGGTCCCGGCGCATATTTTTGGGCATCGACCGCATTGAGGACCACATGACATTCTCGCCCCGACACTGACGCGCAGTAGTCACGGATCCAAGGCGCTACAGCCACCAATTCGAGAGGGAGCCTATAGGTGCTGTGCAGGAACTCGAGTTCAACATCCCAATCCTCGACATGCTGGAGAAAGTAGAACCCGCGCGCACTTGTCTTATGAACGAGGTTTGCCGCGAGATGTGCAGTTTGCGGTGAAGTCGCAACAACCGCATCCCCCGCCCCCAGCGAGAGTCTCTCAATCTCCCGCTTCCAAGAATGCGTCCTAACCTCCGGCATCAACGCCCGCCAATCGAGCTCGCGCCTGCGACTCATCTTCACTAGCGAACGGACGACGACCTGCTTGAACTGACTGTGGAAGCGCGACATGAGCGATCGTCCAGGGGTCCCCAACTGGTAAGGATAGTAAAGCACATGCACATCGGCTGCCCGATTCGCCGTGAGGTATTCGGCATAGTCGAATACAACGTTATATCCTCCGATCGGCCGGTACGCATAGCCGGGCAGAATAAAGACAATCTTCACGCTTATCAGACTCCGATCCGCAGGGCTTCAGCAACTCGCGACAGACCGCTACCAGCCAGTGGTCTACATCGATGGTAGCGTTTCAGCCTGCGGCGTCGTCAATGCGCCCACGCCCCTACCGCGGCGGGTGATGCCTCGAACTTCAACTTCAGACGGCACAACCTGCCGCGGTGTCCAACTCACCGCGGGTCTGTTGGTCACACAGCCCACCACCAAGCGCGGGGCGAGTCATCCATGCCACACATGTGTGCCAGCGGCCGTGGAACTGCCAGCTGATAGTCAGTGGGGGACTGTGGATTTAACGGTGTTTCCGGCCTGACGCGCCGCGCGTGATGCGTGGCGGGAAGGGTGCCGTGATGACTACGACACTGGATGCTGTGAGTCCGAAGAAACACCACGATGATGATCGATCCGCGGAGGCCGCTGCGGCGGCAGAGCTGGTCCGGCTGGCCAAGGAACAGGGCCTGGCCCTGACCGGCCCCGACGGGTTGTTGAAGCTGTTCACGAAGAACGTGCTCGAGACGGCGTTGAACGAGGAGCTCACGGAGCATCTCGGGCATGAGAAGAACCGTGCCGATCCTGATCGCGAGGGCAGGAACGTGCGCAACGGCGCGAGGCCGAGACGGTGCTGACCGAAGCGACCGGGCAGGTCACGATTGATGTGCCGCGCGATCGTGACGGGTCGTTCGAGCCGCAGATCGTGAAGAAACGCCAACGCCGTCTGAACGGGGTCGAGGAGATCGTCTTGTCGCTGTATGCGAACGGGTTGACGACGGGCGAGATCTCGGCGCACTTCGCGCAGATCTATGGGGCCTCGGTCAGTAAGGAGACGATCTCAAGGATCACGGACAAGGTCATTGAGGAGATGAACGAATGGTCAGCGCGCCCGCCCGACGAGGTTAACGCGGCGATCTTCATCGACGCGATTCGAAAGTGAAGATCTGCGACGGGCAAGTCGCGAACCGGCCCATTTATGCCGCGACCGGCGTCACCCTGGCAGGGGAGAAAGACGTCCTCGGGCTGTGGGGCTGGGACCGGCGGTGAGGGCGCGAAGTTCTGGATGAGTGTCCTGACCGACATGAAGAACCGGGACGTGCGTGACACGTTCTTCCTCGTCTGCGACGGCCTCAGAGGACTCTCCGAGGTGGTGTCGAACGTGTGGCCGCTCACGACGGTGCAGACCTGCATCATCCATTATGCCGATGTCCAGATTATGCCGATGATGCTGGTGGGTCCCTTGCGGGGCGCGTGTTCCGCGGTGGCGAGGTCGGCATAGTCCGGTGATCTGATCGATGCTCTTCTCATCCGTTCTTGGAGAGGAGAGGTCATGGTCAAGGTGTTGCGCTCGATCGTGCGCGGCCCGTTGGAGCCGTATGCCGTCGGGTTCGTAGGTGAGTTGCTTCGGCGCGGCTATTCGAGCGGTGGTGCCGATCAGCATGTGTGTTTCATCGCTCATCTGGATCGCTGGATGCTCGCCGAGCGCATCGGCCCGGGCGGGTTGAGCACGCCGACGCTGCAGCGGTATCTGGAACAGCGGCGCGCGGCGGGGTTTCGGGAGTACCTGTCGATGAAGGCGCTCGCGCCGCTGTTGGAGTATCTATCGCCGTTGGGCGTGCTGCCGGTGGAGGAGCCTGCCGCGCTCGGTCCGGTCGAGGAGCTGCTGGACTGCTACCGCCGCTATCTGCTCGTCGAGCGCGGCTTGACCGTGGGGACAGCGCGCGGCTACGTGGACAACGTGCGCCCGTTCGTCGCTACCCGGCGGCGCGGCGGCACGCTGGAGCTTGCCGGGATCAGCGCGGGCGATGTCACCGGGTTCGTGACCTCAGCCTGCCCTGGCCGCGCTGTCGGTTCGGCGAAACTGATCGTCTGCGCGCTGCGTTCTTTGCTGCGATGGCTGCACCTGACCGGGCAGCTGCCGGTGTCGCTGGTCGAGGCGGTGCCGGCAGTCGCGGGATGGAAACTCTCCAACCTGCCGAAGGGACTGGAACCGGGCCAGCTGAACCGGTTGCTGGCCGCCTGCGACCGGCGCACGCCGACAGGCCGGCGGGACTACGCGGTGATGCTGCTGCTGTCCCGGCTGGGACTGCGCGCCGGGGAGGTCGCCCGGCTCGGGCTGGACGATATCGACTGGCGGCGCGGCGAGATCACCATCGTCGGGAAAGGCAACCGGAATGAGAAGCTCCCGCTGCCCGCAGACGTGGGGAAGGCGATCACCGCTTATCTGCGTCACGGCCGCCCGGCCAGCGCGGAAGGACGCAGCGTGTTCGTGAGGGTCCACGCGCCGTTGCGGGCGTTGACGACCGGCGGGATCACGATGATCGTGTTCGACGCTGCGCAGCGCGCGGGGCTGCCGAAGATGCACGCGCACCGGCTGCGGCATACCGCCGCGACCGCGATGCTCCGCGCCGGAAGCCCGCTGCCGGAGGTCAGGCAGGTGCTGCGTCACAGGTCCGTGCTGAGCACCGCGATCTACGCCAAGGTCGACCGGGACGCGCTGGGGTGCTGGCCAGACCCCGGCCTACCGCGACCTCGGACGGTGTCTGGTGACCGGGCAGCTGCAGGGCTATCTCGCCGACTACCTGACGCTGCGCCGCGCGCTGAGCTACCGGCTGGAGCGACCAGAGAAGCTGCTGAACCAGTTCCTGGGGCACCTCGACCACACTGACGAAACGGTGATCACCGTCGCCGCCGCGCTGGACTGGGCACGACAGCCAGCACGCGGCGACTCGAACTGGTGGGCCTACCGGCTGAGCGTGGTCCGCGGCTTCGCGACCTATCTGCATGCTGCCACGACGGCCGCTGCGCGCGAGCCCCTACCTGTATTCCGACGCGGAGATCGCGGCGCTGATCGCCGCCACGGCGACGCTGCGCACCCCGTTGCGGCGGGCCATGTTCGCGATGCTGATCGGGCTGCTCGCAGTGACCGGGATCCGGATCAGCGAAGCGATCGGTTTGGACCGCGACGACGTCGATCTTGCTGGCGGGCGCCTCACGATCCGATTCGGGAAGTTCGGCAAGACCCGAGAACTGGCTCTCCACCCCAGCACGATCGACGCGCTGCGCACCTACCAGCAGCTGCGCGACAGATCCGCGCCGCCGACAGGGAGCCCGGCGTTCTTCGTCTCGACCGCAGGGGCCCGGCTGATCTACTGCAACGTCCACAACACCTTCCACCGGCTCGTCAAAAGCGTCGGTCTCACTACGCGGCCTGGATCAAGCCGGCCACGCATCCACGACCTACGACACTCCTTCGCCGTCAACACGATGCTCGACGCCTACGCCGCCGGGGAAGACGGGCAGGCCCGGCTCACGCTGCTGTCCACCTGGCTCGGTCACGTCCACCCCCGACACACCTACTGGTATCTGTCCGCGGCGCCAGAACTGATAACGCTGGCCGGGCGACGACTCGAAACCCACCTGAGCGGCGAATCGAGGGCACGATCATGAGCGCCCTCGCACCCACCCTGCAGGCGTTCTTCACCGACCGGCTGATCCGACAACGAAACGCCAGCGATCACACCATCGCCGCCTACCGAGACACCATGCGGCTGCTGCTCGGCTACGTCACCGCGCAGACGGGCACCGCACCGTCACGGCTGGACATCGACCAGCTGGACGCACCGATAATCGGCAGCTTCCTGGATCACCTCGAGCAGGAGCGCGGGAACAGCGTCCGCACCCGCAACGCCCGCCTCTCCGCGATCCACTCCCTGTTCCGCTACGCGGCGCTGACCCATCCCGAGCACGCCGACAGCATCGCCCGGGTCCTCGCGATCCCGCCCAAACGGTTCGACCGGACCGTGATCTGCTCGACCAACGCGATCTGGGTGTTTGACTTGACGTGTCGGGGGTGCCTCGCGAGCCGCCCTGACCGGCTGCCCCTGGCTCTGAACGCTATTGACGATTATGTCCTTGATTCGAAATGCCGGGTCAGCCGACCAAAGGTATCGGGGCCGGGCTGCCTGGCTTGAAGAGAGCCTGCACGACTCAACCCAGATCTGCCGACGACCGGACCCGCTGCTCCCGCCATAGCGCGTCACGAAGAAAGGGGATACCTGTCATGGTCATTTCTGTTGTTGCTGGGATCGATCCACACAAGTACTCCGGCACCGTCGCTGTCTTGTCCATGGCCGGGGTGCTGCTCGCGTGTGAATCGTTCGACATCTCCGCCGACGGCCTGACCCGGCTACTGCTCGTCCTGTCCGAAACTGGGACACGAGTGGAGCGGATCGGGGTCGAGGGGTCCTCGGGTCTTGGGCTGCCTGTAGTCAACGCCCTGCGTGCGGCTGGGTATGACGTCCGTGAGGTCCAAGCCTCACGCACGAATGACCGGCGCAGACGCCGCACCCGCGCCAAGACTGACATCACCGACGCCCAAGCGATCGCTGCCGAGACACTCGCAGACCCGGGACTGCCGCCGGCCCGTAAACACACCCACCGGCCTTCACCGGCGTGGGAGACACTCCACGTGCTGCGGGCGCAACGGGAATCACTCGTCCTGCAACGGGTTCGTCTGCTCACCGAGGCCGAGCCGGTGCTGTGTTCCTTGCCCGTCGAAGTGCGTGACCAACTTCCCTCCACCAGCCGCGTTAGCGCAGCCCTGGTCAAACTCTCGACCATGGACACCACCGCGATGGCCCGCGCCGACCAGGCCAGAACCCAGTGGCTCGCCGCAACACTCGGCTCGATCAACACGATCACCGCCGACATCAAACGGATCGACAAGCAGATCCCCGGGCTCCTGGCCGAACTCGGCTGCACCCTGACCGAGATCGTGGGGATCGGCGTGGTCACCGCGATGACCTTGCTGACCGAAGTCGGGGACCCAACACGTTTCGCCACCGAAGCACAATTCGCCCGATGGTGTGGAGCAGCACCCGTTCCCGTGTCCTCAGGCGAGGGCCACGGACAACCCCGCCACCACCGACTCGACCTCGCCGGGAACCGACAGGTCAACAGCGTCTTGCACATCGTCCACGTCACCCAGGCCCGCATGCACGAACCAGCGCGAGCCTTCATGACCAAGAGCACTACCGCGGGCAAGACGTTGCGAGCAGCCCGCCGAAGCCACAAACGTCAACTCGCCAACGTCATCATCCGACACATGTGGAACGACGCGAAAGTAACCCGCGATGTCCCCCTCAGCACCGCCGCTTGACAAGAGAGCTTCCAGTCCCTCAACGCCCGCTACCGACGCGCGGTGCGAGCCAGAGGCCACTTCCCGACCGAGCAGGCGGCGCTGAAGTGCCTGTATCTTGTCACCAGATCACTCGACCCGACCGATGCAGGACGAGTCCGATGGACCATGCGCTGGAAGCCCGCTCTCAACCCATTCGCCATCACCTTCGCCGACCGCTGGCCGGCCGCGGAGACCTACTAAATGAAACCGCCGGAAACACCGTTACCGAGATAGTCCCGGGCGAGCCGGGTGGCGGCTTGGAGGTTCGGGGTGCTTTCAGCGCACCGGAGAGATAGTGCAGCTGTTTGGTGGTGTCAACTGTGTCGGTGATCGGGGGTCCTCGGTGGTCAGGTCCGACGCGAGATCGTACTCGGCCAGGTCCGTGATCAGGTCGTCGCCCGCCGGTCGGGGCAGTGATTGCTGGAACTCGCGCGGCAGCCGTCGGGCGGTCGCTGGTGATCCGGAAGTGGCAGTCTCGGCCGTGGCGGGCCTGGTTGTCCCAACGCACCGCCGGCGGCAGGGGGTAGAGGCAACATCTTGGCCCGGTCAGCGTCGAGACGGCCGAGGGGACGCGCCCTTGTGGTGCGCATCCCGGTGGTTCACCGTGTCGAGCCAATCGATGGACTACTCGTTGAGAGCAAACCCTATCAGCCGGCCGTTACCAGACTGATGGCCGGGTATATCTGGGTGCGGCAGCAGGATGTACCACCCGCATAGTTGAGGTTTTTCGAGATCAAGTCGCGCGGTAGTCCTGATCCTTGAGGGTCTCGGCCGCCCTCTTTCACCCCGCCGACACGTCCACCGTCGGATCCAGGCTCACCCGACGGGTCAAGTCAGACGAGCCCCCGAGGCGTCTCTGATCAGGGGCGCCGACCAGCCCCGGAAGGCTGACACACGGAGGCAGCGGCTCAACACAGGCGCCCACCGGGTGGCATGTCACAAGCACAAGTCGAACGGAGGGAGCGACGCTGCCTTGGGAATCGAACCCGCCTGCCTGAAAGATGCGCGAATCGCGCGATAGTGCTTTCTTAAGTCTGCGCCGCCCAACGGAACGAGTAGGAGTCGGACCGTGAGCGCCGCGGCAATGATCAGCCTAGCCACAGTTGGTCGCGCGCCAAGCGCTGCCAGGTATTCCCGAGCAGATGCAACAGTCGCCGGAAGAACGAAGTCAATAAAGCGGGATGAACTGGCGGAGTGTTCATGGATGAGCCCACAATCTGAGTGCACGACGCGAACGCTAGGCAGGGCATTCGCACGCGCGCTATAAGCAGCATCCTCGTAACAGAATACGAAGCGCTCATCAAGCGGTCCCAGCGTTTCCCAAAGTCGCCGAGTGAACCCAACGGCACTGAAGCTATGATACTTGTCACCGGCGACATTCATGACAGTACCCTCCCTACCTGAGGGCTTGATGCGAGGCCGGACCCTCCGAAACGCGGCCTCGAGCAACGAAACGTTCAGGAAGACACCACAAGGACCCGGGATTCTGCGGGGTTGCTCAGGGTCGAAGGATGCGAGGATTGGCTCTGAGGCTGATTCGACAAGCTCAATTAGTCTGGCCGTAAGCAACTCCCGGGCCGCTCCTCCTATCTTGAGGTCGTCATTGAAGATGCACAGAACCGACCAATCCGAGCGGCAGGCCGCTCCGAAGTTGACTGAGGCTGCAAACCCCGGGTTTGTGCGCTCGGTGATAACCTCCAAGTGCTCGGACAGAACCGCTCTCAATGCCGCCTGGTTATTTGCGACGATGACGCAGGTCGCGCCAAGCTCTGTCAATCGCACAAGCAATGTGGATGCGATCTGCTCGGCCCTGGTGCGGGAGATAGTTGGCACCACCACATGCACGCCCTTGAGCGGTAGGCAGGTCATCGGACTCCCAGCTGCTTTTGATAGACATCTATGTGGCGGGCACAGATGGCGTCCCATCCGAACCTTGTACTTGCGTAGTCACGAGCCGAAGCAGCAATCCGCTCTAGCCTCTCGGGGTGGCGCCAGAGTGCAATCAGACCGCTCGCAATTCCCTCTGCTGATGCCGCGGGCGCCACAAGCGTCGGGTCCAGCCCCCGCACAACCTCGGCATTGGCCCCAACGGGCGTCACGAACGCCGGCGTCCCACACGCGAGAGCTTCCGCGGTAGACAGACCGAACCCCTCCAGTGCCTTCGTTGGGGTGACAGCGACATCAGCGCGCCTGTACCAATCCACGAGGTCCGCCTCCGGAATACGCCCTAGCAAAGTGACTTGGCGGTCCAAGCCCAGACGCTGGCGCTGGCGCTCAATCGCCTCACGCCGAGGACCTTCGCCAGCAATATACAGGTGAGTCTCCGGTTGGGCGACCAGGATCTGCGGCATCGCCTTCACGAGTTCTTCGACGCCAGTTCGCTCGACCAATCGACGTGCTGTGAACAGCAGGGGGGTGCCAAGAGCATGGCGGATCTGGGGAATGCTGATTGACCCGGGGGAGAATACTCCAGTATCAATTCCTCCGGGCACCAAGACGTGGCGTGAGTCGATGCCCGGCACAAGCATGCGGGCTTCATCGGCCGTGAACTGCGAAAGCGTAAACACCGTCGCTGCGCTCGCCAAGACTCGCGTCTCAGCCCTCCTCATTCCACTCACAGCCATGCTCTCCACAAAAGGCGGTAAGAGATACGATGCTTGACGCTCCGAAACAATCTCCTTATGAACTGGTGCATGAAATGTGTACACATATGGTCTCTTCGAGGAAAGAACCGCGGACATAGGCACAGGAAAATGACCGTGGATAACAGCGCCTCCGGACGTGCGAAGTGCATCGGCGAGGAGCCGACTCACTTCACGACGGATCGTGGGAGCATACTTCACTGCAAACAGCGGGTCCCGCTTGCTCGGCGCGGCATAGCGCAGAATGCGAACCCCATCCTCCGCGAATTGGTCATCGGAACCGAAATCATCTGTGCATTTGCTGATGACCGTAACCTGAAGCCCATACCCAACAAGCCGTCCCGACAGATCCCGCACGTACCGCTCCAAACCGCCGAGCTTGTCCGGCGCCACAGAATTGGTCACCATTACTACGTGCATGAGACACCTTCCCCGGCATAGCCAGAACAAGAACTCGATAAAGTTGCCGGCCTGGAGTCGGGCGCACACCTACGGCGGCCTTGCGGACCACCAATAGCTGCAGAGACCGCACTGCTGGAATCCCCACGTAGCAACTCGACTACTCCGATGTCAGAGCTGCTCCGGCCAAGCTGGGGCCCGACGACCCCCACCACTATGCGACTCGGACCAATCCACGAGTCGATTTGGTCGGGAGCAGAGACATCCATCTGGAGCACCGATAGACGAGATGCCGCATTATGAGACCACTCGCCTCTAGGGCGCTTCCTCTCGCTGAGCCTCTGACTCGGCTGCTCTCGGGTTGTGCTCTTCACCTCAACGCCTCCTGATATACACGACCGACCGCTTCAGCCAGGTGGTGTGCCGTGCGTTGCGAGAGAATGCTGCCGTTCCTGTCGAGCGACGCCTGACGGTACGTCAAGTTCGCGCACAGCTCAAGGACTTCAGCAAGCAACGCCTCCGGTTCTCGGAAAGTAGGCACACCGAGCTCGGTGAGGGCTGGGATCGGCGTGCCTATCACAGGTAGACCAGCCGCCATAGCATCTAGTGGCGCAAGAGGGAATCCCTCGTACCTTGAGCAATGCAGATACACGCTGGCGGACTCCATCTCAGCGAATACCGCGTTCGTATTGCACCATCCAGTTACCGCAACGCCAGCCTTCTCAAGGAGGTGGCGCAGCGCCACGTCGCCATCACCAATCCACCTGAACTCGACCGGGAGACCTCTGCATCTCGCGACCTCGGCGGTCATGGCGAAGATCTCGGGCCACTTCTGAGGAGCGATTCTGCCGGCCATCACTACTCGAAACGGCGCCTCCTGCAATGCGGCAACGGACGATCCGGCGCGCGGCAATCGTGTGGGGATATTCGGGACCACCCCCACGCGAGCGCCGTTGCACAAGTGAGAGATCATGTCTGCCTCGTGCTGTGAAAGCGCCACAAAAGCGGCGGTCCGACGAGCCAGCGCCCACTCGACTGAACGCGCGGCCAGCCGCGTGCCGAGGCCGAACGCGCCCCGCTCGAATGCAAGAGCATGGGGTTGATAGACCACTGGAACCCGGTTGGGAATGACCCGCGATATCACGCCGGCCCGACTCGAATGTGCATGTATCAAATCTGGCCTTGTGCGAGCAACCGCTTGTCTTAATGCCCGAACACAACTGGTCGCGCCCGACCCCGTCGCGAAGACATCACGGCAGTTCGTCCCGAAATCCCCTCCGGGCGCGAGGACGTAATGCTCCAGGGCCGGCGAAGCGTCGACTAGTGAACGGATCGCCAGCGGCACGCCACCCGTGTCGCAGGTCGTGAAGTGGAGGATCCGTCTCGCGTCCCAGCTCCCGCTGGAATCAGCCATCCGTCCACTACTAGGCAAGAGCATTATCAGGAGCTCCTATCGATACACAGCCATGCCGGGCGCACCAGAGGGCCATCACGGACACCGAACCGCGGCCAATTCGTCGCAGACCATCACCGGCCCCTCGGCCTGCGGAGGCCGCACCTCCGAGCATCGAGAGCCCTGCACAGAGCATCATTGATGCGGGCCGGGGCACGCAGGTCATCTCCTGGCAGCTGCGGGGAGCAGTAAACACGATCGAGCGAATTCCTTCATGTGTCGAGGACCGATTCGACGAGAGGCTAGCAGCTAGCAGGCGCCATCGGGCGCCGCAACTGCCCGAACTGTTCTGAAGAGGATGACTAGGTCATTCATCAACGACCAATTCTCTACGTAATAGAGATCAAGACGAATCGCATCTTCCCACTCTAGATTAGAACGGCCGCTCACCTGCCACAACCCTGTGATTCCCGGCTTCACCAGAAGCCGCCGACCGTCCCACTCGCCGTAAAGCGCCACTTCCCCTGCTACTTGCGGTCGCGGCCCTACCAGACTCATGGATCCGTTCAAGACATTGAACAACTGCGGCAACTCGTCCAGGGAGTACTTGCGCAGGAATCTGCCGATCGGCGTGATGCGCGGGTCATCGACAACCTTGAACAGGGGGCGATCTCCCGTACCCTGCTGTGCGAGCAGACTCTTTAGGTGTTTGTCCGCACCGACGACCATTGAGCGGAACTTGAGCATCTTGAATGGCTCGCCATTCAAGCCGATCCGCTCATGCTTGAACAACAATGGCCCAGAGCTGGTGAGCTTCACGCACAGCGCTACCACTGCTAGCACCGGGGACAAAATGATGATCAGCGTCAGCGATCCAAGGATGTCAAACGCTCGCTTGACGACCTGCTTGGCACCACTCATGCTCGGATAGCTGATGTGGAGCAGGGGGGAGCCCTGCCACCGGGCGAGTGTGTATGCGCGGTCCCGCGATGTCGGTGAGCGCGGGGGCGACAACCAACTCAATATCGCGTTCGTCAAGCTGCCACCCCAGGTGCCGGGTCCTCTCCGGGGTTAACACGTCCGAACTGGTCAATATTAGTGTGTCGCTTCCGGTCTTGTCAATGAGAGGGAGAATCTCGTCATACCCGACTGCGCGGTAGATAGAATCAGGCACAGGCCGCAGGAATCCGACAGGGCCGCCGTTAGATGTCGTCACCTCTCCAACGATCTGATAACCGCTGTCTGGCGCATCCGCGATCTGCTGAATGACATGACCGGTCTTCGCGCGGTCACCGACGACGACCGCCCGGTGCAGGCTGCGGCCGGCTTTCCGTTGACCGCGCAGCCACTGCCGCCAGACCCAGCGCCCGAAAAGCAGCAGCAGGACACCGCAAGGAAGCGCGATCACCATGTATCCACGAGCGACTGGCATCCGCAGCAGGAAGGCCGCTATTGCGAGCGCGCCGAAAGTACTGAGCGTGGCCCGCATGACCGTCTTGTATTCCGCGGAGCCGTTTCCTACCACCCGTCGATCCCAGGCACCGTCGAGCTTCAAGGCAAGAAGCCAGGTACCAACCAGGCCGATCGACAGGAATGTGTAGCCGACACGGAAGCCAAGAACGTCGGTAAGCGAGGCTTCCAGGAACATCGAGGTGTCTCCGAAGCGGGTCAACTGCGCACCGAAAGCACATAGGACCACGATCAGCACGTCGGTCAAGAACAGCTTGAACGCATATGCGCGCTGCCATGACGAGACCCTCTGGCTGGGAGTCCCAGAACGGTAGGGCATACCTACGGGTATCGCCGCCTGCTCTTCGTTAGCGCGCAGGAACTGATCTTCAAGAGCCTGCATTTCACTCTCGGCCGATCTTAAGGCTGACACCATGGACCTCTTTTGGGGTTAGCGTTCGCTGGTGGGCGCTTCGTGGAGGGCGACGGTCTTGCGATGCTTCTGCTTTCGTCTCGCCGTTCCCCCGATAAGCGATCCGCTGGCAGCTTAACTTGTCCATCCCAGGTCGTGCGAGTTGATCATGAAGCGGTCCTTGAGGGTTGCCAAACCCCCGCCCAACCCTGAGATCTGCTGTTGCCGTCGTCATCCGACGACCGCCCAGGAATCGCTGCGCCTCGCGGCGCGGGCCGGAGGCTCATGAGCATCCGAAATCTGCTCGATGACCGGGCCCTGCTCGCGGGTGGTGGGCTGGTACGAGTAGTCGTAGCGGTAGTGACCGGCATCGTGCCTATGGGCCCGCGTCAGCAACAGCCCGAGGATGCGCGTGTCCACCCTTTCGAGGGCTTCCAGAGCCTTCGCGAGTTCCGGACGCCGGGCGATCGAACTCCCGACCACAACGAGCGTGCCGTCGGTGATCCGCGACAAGACGGCCGCGTCCGTCACCGGCAGCAACGGAGGCGCGTCGATGATCACCGTGTCATAGCGACGTGACGCCTCCACAAGCAGCTGCTGCATCTGCGGCAGCCCGAGCAGTTCAGCGGGGTTCGGGGGCAGCGCGCCCGCCGCGACGACGTGCAGGTCGCTCACTCCGCACGGCTGCACCACATCACCCAACCGCGCCTCACCGATCAGCACGGTTGTCAGCCCGACCCCGCCCTCGACGCTCAGATACCTGGCCACTTTGGGACGACGCAGGTCGGCGTCGATCAGTAGCACGCGCTCCCCTGCCGCTGCCAGCGTGGATGCCGTATTGATCGCAGTCGTGGTCTTGCCCTCGCCGGGCACCGACGATGTCACGACGATCGAGCGCTTGCCGCGGTCGAGACCGAGGAACTGCAGATTGGTGCGCAGGGAGCGGTAGGCCTCGGCACGCTGCGAATGGGGATCGGCGTGCAGCACCAGCGGGTTGCGCACCGCATCGTCGTCCTCGGGCACTACACCGATCACCGGGATCTCGGTGACCCGCTCGATGTCGCGTTCCGAATGGATGCTCAGGTTGAGCATGTCACGCACAATCGCGAGCCCCGCGCCCAGGAGCAGGCCAAGCATCGCACCCAGCGCGAGGTTCCGCATTGTGTTCGGGGTGGTCGGTGCAACTGGCAGCTCAGCAGAGCTGATGATCGTCGCGGTGACCGGCTTGGTGCCATCGGGGCTCGGCGGGGACAGCTGGTCGATCGTGGTGGTGACCAGCTGCTCACTGATGGCGTTGGCAAGCTGGGCGGCGCTGTCTGGGCTACTAGCGACCACCGCAAGATCGAGGGTCGCCGTCTTCGCCGGCACCGTGACGGTGATCTGCTCGGCGAGTTGCTCTGGCGTGGTGGCCAGCCCGAGCTTGTCGATCACCGGCTGCAGCACGATGTCCGTGCGTGCCACCTTCGCGAACGACTGAACCTGGCTCTCGGCGTAACTGGAGCCGGCGTTCAGGTCGCTGGCCGAGTTGGCGCTGTTCACGGAGAAGAACAGTGAGGCCTTCGACGTATAGGTCGGCTGCGCCAGCAGGGAGTAGGCACCTGCCAGCGTGATCGCCACCATGGTGATCGCGGCGATGCTACGCCAGTACTTGCGGAGCAGACTCAAGTAGTCGAGCAGAGTCAATTCCATCTCAGGACCCCCGTTCTGAGACGGCCTCGGGTACCGGCCAGCGCTTGCTTGGGTACTTGAGCCGCGCAAGGACCGATGGTCCACGTCTGCACCCGGCTAGCGAGCGATTCTGGGGTAGACACGCTCTCTCTCCTCCTGGGGGCCGTGCTCATTGGTGTTGAAAATAGGCGGCTCAGCGGAACGTTTCGGGGAGCCAACGGAGACGTTACACCAGATTTCACCCGCCGGTTCACCCGGTACTCACCCGTGACACGACTGAAATTCGCTCGTTACTCGTGAGCTGGGGGTGACTCGTGTCACGAGCTGGATTGAATCGGCTACTCGGGGGCGATTCGAGGCCTCTGGGAGTGGCGACTGCCCGGGTGTCTTCTTGTTGCTCCGCTCCGCCGGGGAAAGGCCGACAATGGAACCGTGACCAGCCAAAGCGGGCTCGACAAGCAGAGCACACCCCCGTGGGCGATACCAGCCGACGAACTCGCCCGACAGCTGGACTCCGGACCTCAGGGGCTGACGGCGTCCGCGGCTGCTGCAGCCTTGCCCGCGGCTCAGGCCCGCGCGGTCGATCCCCGTGGCCGCACCTCGGTGTGGCGGCTGCTGCTGCGGCAGTTCTCCAGCCCGATCGTCCTCATTCTTATTGCAGCTACGTTGATCTCGGGCGTGCTGGGTGACTGGCTCGACGCGTCCATCATTCTGACGATCGTGCTGCTGTCTGGGCTGCTGGACTTCGCGCAAGAGCGCGGCGCCCAGATCTCGATGGACAAGCTGCGCGGCACCATCCGCCTGATGGCCAACGTGCTGCGCGATGGCCGGGTGGTCGAGGTTCCGTTCGGTGAAGTCGTGCCCGGGGATGTCATCCAGGTGGGCGTCGGCGACATCATCCCCGCCGATGCGGTGGTGCTCACCACCTCCGATCTGCAGCTCGACCAGTCGACGCTGACTGGTGAGGCGTTCCCGGTCGTCAAATCCGCGGGCGTCTGCGCTTCGGGTACGGCGCTGGCGGCGCGCTCGAACATGGTCTTCTCAGGCACGCATGTGGCGTCCGGCTCGGGCACCGCGCTGGTGGTGGCCACCGGACGCGACACCGAGTTCGGACGAGTCCAGCAATCGCTGAAGCAGGCGCCGAAGCCGACCGGATTCGAGCGCGGCATGACGGGGTTCGGACTCATGCTGAGCCGCATCATGATGGTGCTGGTCGTCATCATCCTTATCGTCAACCTGCTGCTGAAGCGGCCGATCGTCGACTCCGCGCTGTTCTCGCTGTCGCTGGCGGTGGGGTTGACCCCGCAGCTGCTGCCCGCGATCGTCGGGATCAGCCTGGCCCAGGGCGCGCAGGTGATCGCGAAGCACAAGGTCATCGTCCAGCGGCTCAACGCGATCGAGGACTTCGGCGCCATGACCGCCCTGTGCACCGACAAGACCGGCACCATGACCGTCGGCTCGATCGAGCTGACGAGCTGTCTCGGGCTGGACGGCACCGCTGCCCCGCCGGAGTTGCTGCGCACCGCGGCGCTCAACGCCACCTTGCAGCGGGGATTCGTGAACCCCATGGACGAAGCCATCGCGCGGGCGGCCAAGTCGGCGTCCGTCGGGGTGACGGCGCTTCGTGGGGTGGCGGCGCTGGGCGAGGTGCCGTACGACTTCGACCGCAAGAGGCTGTCGGTGCTGGTGGCATCGGGTCCCGGCAACGGGGATCCGGCCGGGGGCACCGCAGACTCGTCCGGGGGTGGC
>JAAYVB010000020.1 GCA_012517405.1 Propionibacterium sp. | reverse complement strand
GACGATCAGCCGAGCGATCTGCTCCGTAGAGCAATACGGTCAGTCGAACAGCGAGTGGTCGATGCTGATGGTGTCGAAGACCGGCTCCGGCAGGCGGGCGACCCGCTCGTCCGCAACGAGATCAGAATGGCCGCCGCAGCCGTGATCGATCGAGACCACCCGCGCATCGTAGGGGGAGTATTCGTTGGCGCAGGCGCCGAACAGGCGTCCGAGCGATCCTCCCAGCCGGACGAAGTAGCCGCAGGTCACGCACTGCCCGGGTGCCTGCTTGGCGGCCGGGCTGCCGGGTCCGGCGTCCGAATCCAGCCAGCGTTCGGCGGCCTCTTCGCGTCCGATCGGTGACAGGACGCGCTCCCGACCCAGCCCGAGTTCGCTGACCACCGCGCGGGTCTGGGCCCACTCGGCCGGATCGCTGTCGGCAGCCAGCTCGCCGCCGCCGTAGCCGGGCTCCAGACGGGGATCGTTATCCGGGGTCGGCAGCAGCGTGCCCGGGGTGACATCGCCGGGCATCAGCCGCTCGGCCCACGGCACCCACACCGGGGCCAGCAACGACTCGTCGCTGGGCAGCAGGACCACCTCGTTGACCGTGGCGTAACGGGCGCGCGAGGCACGAGTCATCGTCACCGCCCAGTGCCAGCCGTAGTAGCCGGGATGCGGGCAGTCGAACAGATGCGTCGCCTGCCGAGCACCGGCCTCGACCTTGCTGCCGAGGTAGTCGCCCACGCCGAAATCACCGGCCGCCTCGACAGCCGCGTCTCGAGCCGCGTCGAGGGAATCCGCGATTATTTGGTCTATTTCGCTCATAGCTCCAGCTCATCCGCAACGGCCCGCAGCATTCCAGCCACCTTCGCCGACTGCTGCGCGTTGGGATATCGTCCGTGCCGGTAGCCGTTGCCGAGGGCATCCAGCACCTTGATCAGATCTTCGAACATCACCGCGAGCTGCTCCGGCTTCTTGCGGGAAGCCTTCGACAGGGACGGCGGCAACTCGACCAGCTGAACCGACAGTGCCTGCTCACCTTTGCGTCCTTGAATCAAGCCGAATTCGACCTTCTGGCCGGTCTTCAGCGCAGTCACTCCCTGGGGCAGAGCGTCGGCGCGTACGTATACGTCGCCACCGCCGTCTTTGGCGATGAAGCCGAAGCCCTTGTCTGCGTCGTAGAAACGCACCTTGCCGCTGGGCACCGCAACCTCTCTCATTACTCGCATTCGGCACGGGTAGGGTAACCCGTGTCCATCACAGGATACCTGTCTGAGCAATCGGCGCGCACCCAGCTGGGGGCAGAACCAGCACGGCCCCACCGCGGCCTGATCCGATCTGGGCTCTTCCGCCCAGCGCGAGCACCGGCAGGGTTGTCGTCCGGGCTTCTAGACTGGACGCCATGACGCAGGTGACTTCGACTTTCTTGGCAGGTGAGGACGAGCAGCCCGGCCAGCCGTTCGGCTTTGCCAGCCCGGCGGCTCCCCCGCTGTCGACGTCCGAGCCGCCGCGCGCGGTGACGCCTGGGCCGGTGGCACCGCCGCAGGATTTCGCCCCGCCGGCACAGCAGGTGGCGCCGCTGGACCAGATTGCCCCTGCCCCCGCCGATCGGCGCGACCCACACGAACCGCTGCTCGATGCGTTGCCGCCCGAGGCGGTCAGTGCCTGGGACCCGACCCAGCCGGTTCCGGGCAGCGCGACCAGCGATGCGCTCAATGCGGCGTCCGAACCGGACACTGCGTTGAGCCCCCAGCAACTCGGCTCGCTGCCGCCGCCTTCAGGCCTGCCCGTCGGAGCCCAGCCCTGGCCCGCTCCGGTCGGCACCGCTCAGCCGCAGCCGGGCGTTGGGGCACCGCCGG
>JAAYVB010000005.1 GCA_012517405.1 Propionibacterium sp. | reverse complement strand
TTCATAGAGTTTCGGTGGCCATAGCGAAAGGGAAACACCCGGTTCCATTCCGAACCCGGAAGTTAAGCCTTTCAGCGCCGATTGTACTGCAGGCGGGAGCCTGTGGGAGACTAGGACGCTGCCGGACAAACAAAACTCCCCTTGAGGACTTCGGTCTTCAAGGGGAGTTTTTTGTGCTCTCTTTTGTGCTCTCTGGGGGCTGTCATCCCTTTCCAGGGAGTCCGTCCCATTCCGGGGAGTCCGTCCCATTCCAGGGAGTCCGTCCCATTCCAGGGAGTCCGTCCCATTCCAGGGACTCGCCTTATGTCGTAGTCATCAGCCGCCAGTCGTATTCGAGGTCGGACCCTGCTGGCGCGAGGTGTCTTCGGCCTGAGCTGAAGCCGGTGCCTGAGCAGAGGTGGGCGGGGCGGATGCCTCGGTGGTCGTGCTGGTCGTGGCGGGGTTCGTCGTGCGGGTGATTGCGGTGCCCGCCGGGCGGGGGGACGAGGTCTGCGTCGCCGCGGGGGACGAGGCTGACGGCAGCTGGGATGTCGTCGGCAAGCTGTCATCGGTGCTGTCGTCTGTTGGATCACTGCGCGATACTTGCTGCTGCAGCTGACCTGTGCCGGTCGACAGCGAGTGCCCGAAGAATGCTTGGATGGCGAAGATGACCCCGAAGGCCAGCACGAACGCGATCAGCGTGGTAACCACGGCGACGTGAATGCGGTGCCGGCGGGTTGCGCTATCAGCCTTCGTGCGCTGACCCTTTGCGTTGCTCTCGCCTTTGGCATGTGTCGCGTCCTTCGACGATTGCGCCGCAGTACCATGCCCGTTCGCAGCCAAGTGGTGGAGCTTTTCCTCGCCGGTACGGAGGGGACGTCGCAACAGTGGCAGTGTGATGCCGGCGACGATACTCACCACGAAGGCGCTCACCACGCTGCCGACCGCGCCCAAGGTGCCGCCCACCACCGCAGCGATCGCCGATGCCAGCCCGCCCGCAAGGATGTCCGAGACCCTGATGCCCCCTTCTTTCACCGCGGGGCGGCTGGTGTCAGTGTTGTCGGCCGAGTCGCTACTCGTCCCACTCGTGCGTGCCACTATCTCGACTCCTTCTGCCGATCAGAGGGGCGCTCCGAGGGGCACCACGCCGACCGGACCTGTTGGGACCTTCTGTCGCCCACAGTAATACCTTCACCTGAGCTGCTTGTGATGGGCCGGTTCGTCACAACAGCAGGTCTCGGTGCCGCCCGGCCGAGGCAGTCGGCGTCACCGGCTACCTCCTGGGGAACAAGCGCGCGATGTCCGGGATTGACCTGACGAGGCCGACCCGGGCACATGCGGGGCATAATTGCACAGGGAGCTCTAACACTGGCAAGCAGAGGAGGACCGCATGGCACGCCCTCGGGCACGTCACCCGCATTCAGGTGAGCAGCACATCGGCTCGGTCGACCAGCGACTCAACTGGCTGCGCGCCGGAGTCCTCGGCGCCAATGACGGAATCGTCTCCACCGCAGGGGTGGTCATCGGTGTTGCCGGCGCCACCAGCCAGCCATTGGCGATCGCGACGGCAGGCATCGCGGCGTTGGTCGCCGGGGCGTTCTCAATGGCGGGTGGCGAATACGTGTCGGTGAGCACGCAGCGCGACACAGAACGTGCGCTGCTGGCCAAAGAGCAGCAGGAACTGAACACCATGCCCGCCGCGGAGCTCCAAGAACTCACCGATATCTACATCGACAGAGGCGTCTCTCCCGATGTGGCAGCGTTGGTGGCCAAGGACCTGACCGCCCATAACGCTCTCCAGGCCCATGCCGATGCCGAGCTCGGGATCGACCCCGACGACCTCACCAATCCGTGGGCCGCGGCCATCTCGTCGCTGACCGCCTTCAGCCTCGGCGCGATGATCCCCCTCATCGCGATCGTGCTGCCCGTCAGTCACGCGGAGTGGATCTGCGTGGCCGCGGTCGTCATCGCGCTCGCCGTGACCGGCTGGGTCAGTGCCCGGCTGGGCGGCGCACCGGCGGGGCCGGCGTTACTGCGCAACATCGGCATGGGGCTGCTGACCATGGCTGTCACCTTCGGGGTGGGGCACCTTTTCGGCACCGCAGTCGGTATCTGATCGGACCGCCGAGCACATCCGGGCCGTCGCCGGCACTTTGACCAGCCCCCGAAAGCGGCCACGCTGGTCGAAAGAAACATGGCGGGAAGAGCACCGTAACACCCCTGTGATGAATGGCTCCTAGCATTCCAGTGGTTGGTGAGCCTTTTAACACCCCTGACTGAGGAAACCCAACCGGTGTCGATTGTCCATATCCGGGAGATCAAACATGGCCCCAACTGTTCGCAATAGGATCGCATTCCTAAGCATCATTTCGGCCTTGGTGTTCGCGGTCTGTGGACTCATTGCCGCTTCGCCTGCCCGCGCTGCCGCAGACACCATCCGGGTGACGGTCACTTATGAAGGTCAGCCCGTCCCAGGGGTGGACGTCGTGGTGAGCGGCACATCGGGGGATTCCTCGGGGACGACCGACGCAGCCGGTCGTATCGAACTCGAAGTGTCCGGAACGGGCCTGTACATGATCGCGGTGGATCCTGCCACCCTTCCCGAGGGAGTTCCGGCTCCGAGTGCGCCGCTGGAGTTCAACAAGATCTCATCCGGATCCTCGTTCGTGGTGTTGAAGCTCGGCGAGGACGCAACGACGGGATCATCGGCATCCAGTCCGTCCAGCTCAGCATCCTCGGCATCAGCCAGTCCCACACCGGGCGGCACCGATACATCTGGGACCGGCAATGGCGAGGCGACCACCCAGGACACCGGCTCCTTCGGACACCAGCTCGCGACCAAGGTGGTACGCGGGGTCATCTTCGGCCTCATACTTGCGCTCGCGGCCATCGGTGTCTCACTGATCTACGGCACGACCGGGCTCAACAACTTCGCACACGGCGAATTGGTCAGCTTCGGTGGCTTCGTCGCCTACGTCGCGATGACCTCGTCCGCGGGAATGAACGGTTGGGCGGCCATGCTGCTCGCGCTGATGGCCGGCGCCGGGTTCGGCTGGCTGCAGAATGCGACGATCTGGCATCCGTTGCGCAAGAAGCGTGTGGGTCTCATCCAGATCATGATTGTCTCCATCGGCCTATCCCTGTTGCTGCGCTATATCTACGCCTTCATCTTCGGCCCGAACCGCCTGGTGATGCCGCAATCGTTCGACGCCGTGGCCACCCCGTTCGGGGTGCCGGTGAGCTACTGGGGCCTTTGGGGTTCGGTGCTGTGCCTGGTGCTGTTGGCAGCCGTGGTTCTGATTCTTGAACGAACCCGTTTGGGGAAGTCGATTCGAGCAGTCGCCGACAACAAGATGCTGGCTGCTACGGCCGGCATCGCCGTCGAACGCGTAATCCTCATGGTGTGGATGGGTGGAGCCGCGCTTGCCGCCGTCTCGGGCGTGCTCGTGGCCTTCTACCAGACCCTGAGCTTCCAGGGTGGTGCGCAGATCCTCCTCCTGATCTTCGCTGCCGTAACGCTGGGTGGTTTGGGATCGGCCTACGGAGCCCTCGTCGGCGCACTCATCCTCAGCCTGTTCGTCGAACTGTCGACCTTCATCATCCCAACCTCGATGAAGAACGTCGCGGCGATGATCGTCATGATCGCAATCCTGCTGATCAGACCTAGCGGCATCCTAGGCAAGGCACAACGGGTCGGCTGAGGCCAGGAAGGAACGATGATGAACTGGAACTTCCTATGGGTGGCGCTCAGTGAACTGATCACACCCCAGACGGCAGCCTACGCACTGGCCGCACTGGGCCTGGCGGTTCACTTCGGCTACACGGGGCTGCTGAACTTCGGCCAGGCCGGCTTCATGGCGGTGGGTGGCTATGCCTTCGCCATGTGCGCCGTCACCTTCAACCAGCCGTTCTGGGTCTGTATCCTCGCTGCGGTCCTCGGCTCCGTGCTGCTGGCCCTCCTGCTCGGCGTCCCGACCCTGCGGCTGCGGGCCGACTACCTGTCGATCGTCACCATCGGTACTGCTGAGATCGTCCGGCTGGTCGTCCGATCGCCGGAAATGGGTACCTGGACCGGGGGATCAACCGGCATCAACCGGTCGGGCGCCAGCTTCTTCGCCATGAATCCGCTTCCGGACGACCTTTCGTGGACGCTGGGAACGATCCGCTACAACTCGGACGCAATCTGGGTGCGTCTGGTCGCCTGGACCGTGGTGGTGCTGGCCGGACTGTTCGTCTGGCAGATCATGCGCTCGCCTTGGGGTCGGGTCGTGACGGGCATCCGCGAGAACGAGGACGCGGTACGCGCGCTCGGCAAGAACGTATTCGCCTACAAGATGCAGGTGCTCGTGATCGGTGGAGTGCTGGCCGGGGTGGGCGCGATATTCGCGATCATGCCGACCTCGCTGCAGCCGGACAACTACGGAACGCAGACGACATTCTTCTTGTGGGCAATCCTGCTGCTCGGTGGCGCCGCCACAGTCCTCGGCCCGATCGTCGGGGCGATGATCTTTTGGGCGCTGCTGGCACTCACCGACGGCATTGTCGCGGCGGGCGTCTCAACAGGTGTCCTGCCGATCACCACGCTGCAGTCCGGTCAGATTCGCTACATGATGGTTGGTCTGGCGATCATGCTGCTCGTCATCTTCCGCCCCCAGGGGATTTTCGGACGCAAGTCGGAGGTTTTGTTCAATGGCTGACGATATTGCAGCTGAGCGCGCGTCCCTGGATGAGACCGCGATCGAGGAATCCGCCGCCGACGCCTACCCGCTACCCGATCCGCTGTGGAAGGGCGACATCGGGCCGGGATGTGCGAAGGTCGATCCGATTCTCATCGCCGACAGCGTGCGCAAGACCTTCGGTGGCCTGGTGGCAGTCGATGTCGAGCACGTCGAGATCCCGCGCCACGCCATCACGGCACTCATCGGACCGAATGGCGCCGGCAAGACCACCTTCTTCAACCTGTTGACCGGCTTCGACAAGCCGGACAGCGGAAGCTGGGAGTTCGACGGCACTGACCTGGCCGGGGTCCCCGCGTGGAAGATCGCTCGCCGAGGGGAGGTCCGCACATTCCAGCTCACGAAGGCGTTCGGCGGACTCAGCGTGATCGACTCGATGAAGCTTGGCGCCCGTGACCAGCTCGGCGAAAGCTTCTGGGCCTGCCTCATCCCGCCCTTGTGGAGGGCGCAGGAACGCGGCATTGAGGAACGCGCCCTGGAGCTGCTCAAGCAGTTCAAGCTCTACGAGAAGCGCGACGACCTCGCCCTGTCGATGTCCGGCGGTCAGCGCAAGCTGCTCGAGATGGCTCGGGCGCTGATGTCGGCCCCCCAACTCGTCATGCTCGACGAACCGATGGCGGGCGTCAACCCCGCCCTCACACAGTCGCTGCTGGGGCACATCGTGCGCCTCAAGCAGCAAGGCATGACGGTCGTCTTCGTCGAGCACGACATGCACATGGTGCAGGCGATCGCAGACTGGGTGGTGGTGATGGCGGAGGGTCGTGTCGTCGCCGAGGGCAAGCCCACCGAAGTCATGAAGGACCCGGTCGTTGTGGACGCCTATCTGGGCGCCAACATGGATCGCGACCTCGGAGAGGTCGTCAAGGAGATCCGCGCCAGCTACGCCGCATCGCGGCCCGAAGGGGGATCCGCCCAGTGACCACCACTCCTCAGCCGGTCCTGAAGGTCGAGAACCTGGTCGCCGGCTACGTTCCCGAGGTCAACATTCTCAACGGCACGAACGCCTACGTCGGCAAGGGTGAGCTCGTAGGGATCATCGGACCCAACGGCGCAGGCAAGTCGACCCTGCTCAAAGCCATCTTCGGGCTGGTGACGATCCGATCTGGCTTCGTGACACTCAACGGAAAAGACATCACCGGGCTGCGGGCCAACCGGCTGGTCAGCAAGGGAGTCGGCTTCGTTCCGCAGACGGAGAACGTCTTCGAGAGTCTCACTATTGCCGAGAATCTCCAGATGGGCTGCTATCAGAACCCGAGCCTGTACCCGAGTCGCCTCGATTTCGTTGTCACGCTGTTCCCCGAACTCAAGAAGCGGCTCGGCCAGCGCGCTGGCTCGCTGTCCGGCGGGGAGCGTCAGATGGTGGCGATGTCGAGGGCGCTGATGATGGATCCCCACGTGCTCCTGCTGGACGAGCCGTCGGCCGGGCTCTCCCCGGTACGTCAGGACGAGACCTTCTTGAATGTCGCCCGCATCAATGCCGCGGGCGTCTCGGTGATGATGGTTGAGCAGAACGCGCGTCGATGCCTGCAGATCTGTGATCGCGGCTACGTCCTCGACATGGGGCGCGATGCTTACGTCGACACCGGGCACGAACTGCTCAACGACCCGAATGTGATCCAGCTCTACCTGGGTACTCTCGCTGCAGATCACAAGGCCGGCTAACTCTCAGAAGTCTGGTTGATCCCTGTCGGATTGACCCCTCGGACGCCCCTCTTGCGCGGTCTCCTGACCGTTCGGGGGGCGTCTTTGTGGTCCGCGTCTTTGTGGTCCTTGGCGTGGCGGCGTGGTCCTTGGCACAGCACGGATCTGCCTGCGCGGCAGTGAGGGTGTTTCGTCCGTGGACAGACAATCACTCCGGGCCCCGGCGAGGCTCGCACCTCAACCGGAACCCGGAGTGATCGAAATGAGACAGCAGACCTCAGCTGAGGGTGCCTGACACCTGGTCAACCCAGGCGGACTCGTTGCCGGCGCTGTACTTGTAGATCGAGATGGTTGCCTCGGTCACATCGCCGTTCGCATCGAAGGTGATCGGGCCGGACAGCCCGTCGTAGTCGATGTCGGTACCGGAAGCCAGCAGCTCGGCGCAGTCACCGAAGGTGGTGCACTTGGTGCCACCCTCCGAAACCGACTGCAGGTTGTCCCTGATGGTCTGGCCATCGGTAGCTCCACCCTGCAGCGCTGCGAGCGCTGTCAGGACGGTGGCGTCGTAGGCCTCCGCAGCATAGCTGAAGACGTTCAGCGGGCTTGCTCCCTGGGAAGCGACGAGCTCCTGCAGTCTGGCCTGGAAGTCGTCGGTGGCCTTGACGCCGGGGCTCGTGAACTGGGCACCCGCGATGTCGGGCTGATCACCGGGCGCCAGCTGACCGTAGTTGCCATCGGTACCGTACAGGTTCGCGAAGTCGAAACCCTCGGTCGCCAGGTTGGAGAAGATGATCTTGGATTCCTCGAATCCGATCACCGCGACGGCATCGGGGCTCTGAGCGAGCACCTGGCCGACTTCCGAGGTGAAGTTGGAGGCCGACGGATCGTAGGTGATGTTCGAGGAAACAGTGGCCCCACCGGCTTCGAGGGTCTTGACGAGGTTCTGGGCCAGGCCAATGCCGTACGGGTCGTTCATGTACAGGACGCCGACCTTGGTCTTGCCGTCCTCCAGGATCTTGTTTCCGAGGATCTGGCCCTGCAGGACGTCCGATGGCGCGGTCCGCCAGTAATACCCGTCGTCGTAGTAGTCCGTGAAGTCGGGCGACGTATTCGCCGGCGAGATCTGAACAACGCCCGCACCGGTGATCTGGTCGATGATCGTCATCGAGACACCGGACGACGCAGCTCCGACGATCGCGGACATTCCCTGGGACAGCAGCGAAGTCGCCGACTGGGTGGCGATGTTGGTTGTCGTATCGCCGGAGTCCGTGTGGGTGACCTGGACGGACAAGCCCTGCGCCGCATCGTTGATGTCCTTGACGGCCAGGTCCACGCCGGCGATCTCGGGCGGGCCGAGAGTTGCCAGCGAGCCGGTCTGGGGGAAGATGGTGCCGACCTTCAGGTCCAGATCACCGGCGGCGCCGGTGGGTGAGGAACCCCCGGAGGTCTCTCCACCAGAACAGGCCGAGAGCGCGAGCGCCGCGATCCCTGCGACCGCGGTCGTGCGAAGGATTGCCGAGCGGGTTGATACCCGGCGTCGTTGGATATTCATGGGCGACTCCTGCGTTTGCGTATGAGCAAGCCACACGTGATTGTGTCTTTTCGCAGGACGCTAGGTCCCGTTTGTTACGGCCACGCAAAAATCAGTCGCGCCCTCCATGACGAAATGGACACAAAATGGAAACCGCGGGTTTATCGAGCATGGGCGTCCTGCCGGGTGACTCAAGAAGAGACCGACCCAGCATCTGGCTCAACTGTGGAGCCCTTGTCGAGACTCTGGGCGCCATTCGGGCGAGTCGGCGGCCGGGAGGCCGGCCGAGGGGACATGTCGACTAATCTTGGCTCGTCACCCGGCCTGTAAGGAGCACCTGCATGAACAACCGATCAACGCGGGCAGACGATGGGCTGTTCGAGGTCGAGACCTCCGAGGATGTCGAGCCTGTCGAACCAGAATCTGAGCTCGGACCGACCGGGCGTCCGCTGCCTGATCTGCCCGAGCCGACGCCTCCGGAGCCCGGGCCCAAGCACGCCATCATCATCTCGATGACCAATCAGAAGGGTGGCGTCGGGAAGACGACGAGCACCATCAACCTGGGCGCCGCGCTGGCCGAAACCGGACGCCGCGTTCTCCTGGTCGACTTCGATCCGCAGGGTTCGCTGTCGGTGGGGCTCGGCGTGAACCCGCACAACCTCGACCAGTCGATCTACAACCTGTTGCTCAGCCGTGAGTACTCGTTCGACGAGATCGTGCTGTCCACCGCGACCGAAGGCATGGATCTGCTGCCGGCCAATATCGATCTGTCGGCGGCCGAAGTGCAGTTGGTCAGCGAAGTCGCCCGGGAACAAAGCCTGAAGCGGGTGCTCGATCGGATACGCGACCGCTACGACTTCATCCTCATCGATTGTGCGCCGTCGCTGGGCTTGCTGACGGTCAATGCGCTGACCGCCTCCGACAAGGTCATCATTCCGCTCGAATGCGAGTTCTTCGCGTTGCGCGGTGTTGCCTTGCTGACCGATACGATCTCGAAGGTCATCGACAGGCTCAATCCCGATCTGGAGATGATCGGGATTCTCGCGACCATGTACGACTCCCGCACGCTGCACAGCCGTGAGGTGCTCCAGCGAGTATTGGAGGCCTTCGGGGACAGCGTCTTCCATACCGTCATCCGCCGCACCGTGAAGTTCCCCGAGACCACCGTCGCAGGTGAACCGATCACCAGCTACGCGCCCACCTCTCCCGGCGCCGAGGCCTACCGGATGCTCGCGAGGGAGGTGCTCGTTCGATGCCACGCCGGGTGAGTCTGCCGGGCGCGGACGAGCTGTTCCGCGGCCAGGCCGAGACCCCCATGCCGGACGTCCCCGCGTCCGCTTCGCCGCCACCGATGAAAGTGCCGGCCGGTCCGACCGGCCGGATCCGCCACGATGAGAAGATCACCGTGTACGTCAGCACCGAAGAACTACTCAACCTGGAGCAGATACGGTTGCGGTTGCGGGCCGCGTACGGCATCAATGTCGACCGCGGGCGGCTGGTCCGCGTGGCCATCGGCATGCTGGCCGATGAGCTCCAAACAGGCGGTGACGACTCAGCTGCGCTGCAACGGCTGCAGCAATGACCAGCCGCCAGCCGGCCTCGGAACCCGACGGCTCATTCCTGCTCCGCCTGACCAACTTCGAGGGGCCGTTCGATCTGCTCCTTCAGCTGATCGGACGCCGGCAGCTGGACATCACCGAGGTCGCCCTCAGCCAGGTCACCGACGAGTTCATCGCGCATGTGAAGGTGGGAGGCGAGGTCTGGGACCTGGAGCAGACCTCGTCCTTCCTGGTGGTCGCGGCGACGCTGCTCGATCTCAAGGCCGCCCGGCTGCTGCCCAGCGGCGAAGTGGAGGACCAGGACGATCTGGCCGTGCTCGAAGCACGAGACCTGCTTTTCGCCAGGCTCCTGCAATACCGCGCCTACAAGCAGATCTCCGCCTGGTTCGCCGACCGGATGGCCGCCGAGGCATTGGTCCGGTCGCGTCCGGGGGGACTGGAGGACCAGTTCCGCCGGCTGCTACCGGAGGTCACCATCCCCGGCGGGCCCGCGCGGCTGGCGAAGCTCGCAGAGCGCGCCTTCACCCGTGAGGCCGAACAGCAGATGCCGCTGTCGCAGCTGCATCTACCGCAGATCAGCGTGGCTGCGCAGGCCGGCATCATCGCGGCGCGGATGCGCGCAGCGCGCACGCTGACCTTCCGCGCATTGACGCAGGACGCCACCAGGCTGGAGTGCGTCGCGAGATTCCTGGCACTCCTCGAACTGTTCCGCCAAGCCCAGGTGAGTTTCGAACAGCTGAGCCCGCTGGGTGAACTCACCATCCGCTGGACCGGGCAGGAGTCGGGCGAGATCGAGATCTCCGACGAGTTCGATCTGCCCGCCGTCCAGGACAATCAGGAGAGGACACCGGAGCCGAATGAGTGAGATCACCGAAGCAGCCACTGGCGTACAACCCGAGCTGGAGGCTTTGCTGCTGCTGGCTACCGAGCCGCTGCCCGTCGTCGTGCTGGCTGAGACCGTGCGGCAGCCCGAGTCCGTCGTCACCGAGGCGCTGGTGGATCTGAAGGACTTCTATGACCGCACCGGGCGGGGTTTCCAGCTGCGTGAGGTCGCAGGGGGCTGGCAGTACGCGACGCGTCCGGAGCAGGCCGATCTGATCTCCCGCTGGGTCGTCGAGGGCCTGCAGAACAGGCTCAGCCAGGCGTCCATGGAGACGCTCGCGGTGATCGCCTACTCGCAGCCGGTCGCCCGTTCGCGGGTCTCGGCCGTGCGCGGGGTCAACGTGGACGGCGTGGTGCGCACGCTGATCGCGCGAGGCCTGATCGCCGAGCAGGACCGCGACGAGAGCACCGGCGCCGGGTTGCTGTGCACGACCGACTATTTCCTTGAGCGGCTCGGGCTGGCTAGTCTGGATGATCTGCCACCGATAGCCCCGCATCTGCCTGAGGCTGCCGACCTGGCTGCTGAATTGTCAGCCCTGGCAATCATTCCCGACAACGTGGAGAAGACTGATGACCGACGACCCAACTGAAGGCCTGCGCCTGCAGAAGGCGCTCGCGCAAGCGGGCGTAGCCAGCCGACGGGCGAGCGAGGAGCTGATCGCCGAGGGACGCGTCGAGGTCAACGGCAGGGTCATCACCGAGCAGGGGACCCGCGTCGATCCGGAACGGGATGTCATCCGGGTGGACGGCTCCCGCATTCCGCCGCCCCGGCGCCACCTCTACCTCGTGCTCAACAAGCCGCGAGGTGTCATCTCGACGATGGACGACCCGCAGGGCCGGCCCAGCCTCCAGCAGTACGTGCCCCGGCATCAGCGGCTTTTCCATGTCGGGCGTCTGGACACCGACACCGACGGTCTGCTGATCCTGACCAACGACGGTGAGTTCGCCAACCAGCTGGCCCATCCCAGTCATGAGGTGCCGAAGACCTACCTCGTGGAGGTCGAGGGTCTGCTCGACAACAAGACTCTGCGCCGCCTGGAGAAGGGCGTCACCTTGGAGGACGGCCCAATCAAGGCCGACAAGCTGAAGCTGGTTCAGCGCGCCGCCTCGCGCAGCCTCGTCCAGATCACGCTGCATTCGGGACGCAACCGCATCGTGCGCCGGATGATGGACGCCGTCGGGCATCCGGTGCGTCAACTGTCCCGCATCGCGATCGGCCCGGTGCGACTCGGGCAGTTGCAGTCCGGGCAAACCCGCGAGTTGACGCAAGCCGAGCTGGGTGCGCTGCTGGATGTCATTGACCACCAGGGATGAGCCGGTTATCAGGCAGGTCGGGTAATCTGCACTGGTGCATGACCATAGATTCCAGTCTCCCAAACGCCGGTCGGCGCGCCTGGGTGCGATCGCCGGAGCCCTGGCTCTGGTATTGACCCTCGCAGCCTGTGGTGGCAGCGATACCGACAACAGCCCGAGCCCGACGCCGTCCGACACGCCCGCGAGCGCGACGCCGAGTGCTACGCCGACGGTCGATCCCACCGTGCTGACCGATCTGAGCAGTATCGATGTGACCGGTGACTGGGGTACCGAGCCGACGGTCAACGCCCCCTACCCCTTCAAGGTCGACGAGACGATGACGAAGGTTGTCATCCAAGGCACCGGAACGGAGGTCCCCAGCGCGACCGCGACGGTCAACATGCACTATGTCGGCATCAACGCCCGCAGTGGTTCGGTGTTCGACTCCTCCTGGATCTCGGGAGCACCGACGACCTTTCAGCTGTCCGGAGTGATTACCGGCTTCGCCAAGGGCATCGTCGGTCAACGCGTGGGCAGCCGCCTGGCGATCGCGATCACCAGTTCCGAGGCCTACGATCCCAACGGGCAGGCCAGTATCGGCGTCGATCCCGGAGACACACTGCTGTTCGTCGTCGACATTCTGGACAGCGAACTTGCCGGCCCGGTGGGTTCGACCGTGACACCGCCCGATGGTCTGCCGGTCGTCACCGAGACAGCCGATGGCGTCCCCCAGATCAGCATTCCCGCCGGGCTCGCCGAACCCACCGAGGTCGGCGTCCAGCCGCTCATCCAGGGCAGCGGCGCGGCATTGCAGGCAACCGACGCGCTCACCTCACACGCAGTCTGCGTCACCTGGGACGGTACCGAGTACTACAACGACTACGGCAGCGCGTCGGTCACCGATGCGGCCAGTGCTGCGGTGCACCAGGCGCTGTTCAATGCCCTGGTCGGCCAGCAGGTCGGCAGCCGAGTCCTGGTGACCCTGCCCGGCTCGGTCGCCTACCCCACCGGCAACCGGACGCCGTCCATCGCGCCGAATACCTCGGTTGCCTGCGTGGTCGACCTGCTGTTCACCCAGGCGTACAGCTAGACCCCGGGACGGCTCAGCGGCGGTCGATGATCGCCCGAGCGTCCACGACCCAGGGTCGCCAGACCGCTTCGATCGTCCACCAGCCCCTGCCCCGGACTGCGTCCAGCAGTTCCGGGGCCGAGCCGGCTGCCGGCAGGCCGGCCGAGCGGCAGATCGTCTCGAAAACCTGCCGACCGGACAACCCCGAAGACTCCAGCTCGCTCAACGTGACCGCCCCGTCGCGCTTGGCCAGCCGTTCGCCGGCCCGATTCACCGCCAGCCCGACATGGGCGTAACTCGGCGGAACGAAACCGAGCTCGCGCGCCAGCCACGCCTGACGGGGTGCTGAGTCGAGAAGGTCCGCGCCCCGGCAGACCTGGGTGACGCCCTGCAGGCCATCGTCGACCACCACGGCAAGGTTGTAGGCCGGGGTGCTGTCGGCGCGGAAGAGGACGAAATCGTCGACCTCACCGCTCACCTCGCCGGCATGCAGGTCATGCACGGTCATGGCTGCGCCGTGGGCGCGCACCCTGATGGCTGCCGGCCGCACTGCCCGTCGGGCGGCTCGCTCGGACCGGGTCAGATGCGCGCAGGTTCCCGGATAAGGGCGGTACGAACCGTGCGGGGCCTGGGAAGCCTCGGCGATTTCGCGGCGCGTGCAATAGCACTCGTAGGTCTCCAGACCGGCCGCAGCATCCCGGTAGAGATCCAGCCGCCGTGATTGCCGCACGACCTCGCCATCCCAGTCGATGCCCAGCGCTGCCAGATCGGTCAGCTGACGCTGCGCGACCTGCGGGGCGGCCGCGACCCGCTGCTGATCGAGATCCTCGATACGCAACAAGAAGGCACCGGCATCGTCGCGGGCCAGCAGCCAGGCCAGCACAGCGGTGCGCAGATTGCCCAGATGCAGATCGGACGTGGGGCTGGGAGCGAAGCGTCCGGTCGTCACGGGTGGTAGCTTACGTGGCCCATCACAGTGCATCGAAAAGCTGCCTGCTAGCGTGGATACGTGGCTGCGCGCAAGACCGAGAGACTCGTCAATCTGACGATTCTGCTGCTCAGTTCGCGACGATTCGTCCCACGCGAGAAGATCCGCGAGACTGTCGAAGGCTACCGCGGTCTGGGCGACGAGAGCTTCAACCGTGCGTTCGAACGCGACAAGGACGAACTGCGCGCGATGGGCATTCCGGTCGAGACCGGCAGCGATGAACGCTTCTTCGACGACGAGCCGGGCTACCGGATCGTGCGCACCGACTTCGAACTGCCGCCCATCGAATTCACCGGCGAGGAAGCCATGGTGCTGGGGCTCGCCGCGACAGTCTGGCAGCAGGCCAGCGTCGCCGATCAGACCAGTCACGCGCTGGCCAAGCTGCGCGCCGCCGGCGTCGACCCGGATCCGAGCCGATTGCGGGCACTGGCTCCCCGGCTGAGCGCCCGGGAGGCTGCCTTCGACCCCCTGTGGCAAGCCATGATCGACCGGCAGACCGCGCAGTTCGACTACAAGTCGGGCCAGCGGCGTACGGTGCAGCCGTGGCGGCTGGTGCTGCGCAACAACAGCACCTATCTGCTGGCTTTCGACTGCGACAGACAGGCCCCTCGCATGTTCAAGCTGTCCCGGATCAGCGGAACGGTATCGACAATCGGACGCCCTGGTGCATTCGTGCCGCCCGACGATGCCGCGCTCAGCGGCCACGTCGACGCTCTGATTCCGAAATCCGACCTCGAGGTGGTGCTGGCCATCCGCACCGAACGCGCCCCGGCCCTGCGCCGCAGGGCCGAGCAGGTGGCGTCGTCCATCGAGCTGCCAGCCGGCTTCGAGGCCTATCGTCTGCAACTCAACGCGGCAAATGCGGTCGCCGAGATCGCCAGTCACGGAGCCGACGTGATCGTGCTGGAACCCGCCGGACTGCGCGCTGGGGTGCTCGACCAGCTGCGTGAGGTGGTGGCCGCGCACGCCGACACGCCGCTGCGGGCCGTGGGGGAGCAGCCATGACATCCCAAGAGCAGGTGGCCCGGTTGCTGGCCATGGTTCCCTATCTGCAGGCCCATCCGGGTATCGGTGTGGCCGAGGTAGCCGCTGACTACGGCATCACCCGAAGGCAGCTGCTTGCCGATCTGAACGTGCTGTGGATGTGCGGACTGCCGGGTGGCCTGCCCGACGATCTCATCGAGATCGACATGGACGCCGCGGAGAGCGAAGGCGTCATCCACCTCAGCAACGCCGACTACCTGTCCCGGCCGATGCGCTTCACCCCCGACGAAGCGGTCGCCCTGCTGGTGGCTCTGCAAGCAGTCGCCGAGATGACCACCGGCCCGGTCCGGGAGGCGGCCCGCAGCGCCGCCAGGAAGCTGTCCGAGGCCACCGGTCAACAGGACCTGGTGTGGCTCTCGGTGAGCACCGGGGACGAGCGCATTCGTGAGACGCTGGCGTCGGCCATCGATCGGCGGCAGCGGGTGCGGCTCACCTATGACGGAGCGGCCCGCGGGGTCACCAGCTATCCGGAGGTGGACCCCGCCGAGATCCAGATGCGCGACTCGATCGCCTATCTGCAGGCCTGGAGCCTGGAACGCCAGGACTGGCGCACCTACCGGCTCGACCGTATCGCCGATGTCGCGTTGACCGGGCAGAGCGCCGACAAGCACGGCTCGGCACCGGAACTTCCCGAAGGATGGTTCGATCAGTCGAATGGGGAAGTCACCTTGGAGTTGGCGGCGAGCGCAACCTGGGTGGTCGACTACTATCCCGCACGCGAGATCCAGAACCATCCGGATGGCAGCGCGACCGTCCGCTTCGCCGTGGCCGATCCGGCCTGGCTCGACAGTCTGCTGTTGCGGCTGGGTGACCAGGCGCGGGTGAGGTCGCCCGAAGGAGTCGGCTCGGCGGCAGCCGCGGCGGCGCGGGAAGCGATCGAACGTACCGAGACGCTTTTCGGTTGACTGCTTGATCCGGCAGCGCCGCTACACCAACAGCCGACACCCGGAAGAGTTCGGGCCTGGCGTGCCCGTGCGCATAGCATGGAAGCCACGCGCGTTGCGAAAGCTGGAGGAAGTCATGGGTTCTATCGGTTGGCCGGAATTGATCATCATCTTGATCGTGGTCTTGCTGCTGTTCGGAGGGACCCGGCTGGCAGGGCTCGGAAAGGCGTCCGGCAAAGCCATTCGCGAGTTCAAGGAAGAAACCCGCGATCTCAAGAAAGAGGATTCCGCTGCGGCCCAGCAGCCCCAGATCACCGCCGCGCCCCAACAACCCGCCCCGCAGGTGCAGCAGCCCTACGTGCAGCCGGCACCGCAGCCTCCGCAGGCCTACGATCCCGCCCAGCCCCAGCCGCAGTTCCCGCAGCAGGCTCCGCAGGCGCAGCCCTACCCCTCGCAGTCGCAGCCGGTCTACGATCCGCAGCAGGCCCCGCAGAACCAGCAGCCACCGGCCGACCAGCGATAAGTGGGGTCGATGTCGACCGGGACCAGCACCAGCGGCAAGCCTGACGGGAGGTTTGCGTGGTTCAAGCCGCCCCAGTTCGATGAGAACGGGGCGATGAGCATCTGGGATCATCTTCGCGAGATCCGCTACCGTCTGATCGTCTCCATGGCGGCGATCGTGGTGTTGTTCATTGTCGCCTTCATTTTCTACGTCCCCATTGTCGAATTGATCCTGCGTCCGTACCAGATCGCAGCTGACCGGGTGAGTGCCGCGAACCCCGACGCGGTGATCCAGGTTGTGAACTCCGGTGTTGCCTCCCCGATGTTGCTGGCCCTGAAGGCAGCGGGCTTGGCTGCGATCATCGCTGCCTGTCCGGTCTGGTTGTATCAACTGTGGGCGTTTATCGTTCCGGGCCTGTTGAAGAACGAGAAGCGCGTCGCTCAGCTCTTCTTGTTGTCGGCGATCCCACTCTTCCTGGCCGGCGTGGTTGTCGGCTATCTGACCCTGCCGAAGGCATTCGAGTTCATGCTGGGCTTCACCGTCGCCCAGGCCGGAGTAGCGAACCTGCAGGATCTCAACGATTTCCTGTCGCTTGAAATGCGCATGCTGCTGGTCTTCGGGATCAGCTTTCTGATGCCGGTGATCCTGGTCATGCTCAACATGCTGGGGGTGCTGAAGACCTGGCAGCTCAGGAAAGCCCGCACGATCGCGATCTTCGTCTGTTTCGTGTTCGGGGCGGTGGCGACACCCTCGGGTGACCCGTTCTCGATGCTCGCGCTTTCGCTGCCGATGGTAATCATGTATGTGGTCAGCGAGTTCATCTGCTCGCGGCGAGAGAAGAGAAGCCTGAAGCTGCGGATTCGCAGTGGGGAGATCAGCCCTGAAGAAGCCGAAGCCGAGTACCTGGGAAAGACAATTCAGACCGATGACAAATGAGTCACCAAGCCCCGACGACTTCGGTTTCCGGGTAGACGCCAGACTGCCCAACGGCCTGGGGCGCGCCGGCATCATCCGGACCCCTCATGGCGAGATCAAGACCCCGGCGTTCATCGTGGTCGGCACCAAAGCCAATGTGAAGGCGGTGCTGCCCGAACAGATCGCCCGATTGGGCGGCCAGGCCGTGCTGGCCAACGCCTTCCACCTCTATCTGCAGCCCGGCAGCGACATCGTTGACGAGGCCGGCGGTGTCGGGGCATTCATGAACTGGCCCGGACCCACCTTCACCGATTCCGGCGGCTTTCAGGTGATGAGTCTGGGGGCGGGCTTCAAGAAGGTGCTGGCCATGGACGTCACCGGCCTGCAGAACGACGAAGTGATCGCCGAAGGCAAGCAACGCCAGGCCCATGTCGACGACGACGGTGTGTGGTTCAATTCGCCGATCAACGGCGACCGGCATCGCTTCACCCCTGAGATCAGCATGACGGTGCAACATCAGCTCGGCGCGGACATCATCTTCGCGTTCGACGAGTTGACCACGCTGTTGAACACCCGTGGGTACCAGGAATCGTCGGTACTGCGGACCCAGGACTGGGCACAGCGGTGCCTGGCGGCACATCGCGTGCTGACCGCCCGGCGCGCGCATCGTCCGTATCAGGCGCTGTTCGGTGTGGTGCAGGGTGCGCAATACGAAGACCTGCGCAGGCAGGCTTGCCGCGGGCTGCTGGCGACCGAGGCCGATGGTCAGCACTTCGACGGCTACGGTATCGGCGGTGCACTGGAAAAGCAGCGGCTCGGTGAGATCGTCTCCTGGTGCACCTCGGAGCTGCCGGAGGACAAGCCGCGGCATCTGCTCGGCATCAGCGAACCGGACGATTTCTTCGCCGCGATCGCCGCGGGAATCGACACCTTCGACTGCGTTAACCCGAGCCGGGTCGCCCGAAACGCCGCCATCTACACCGCGGACGGCCGCTACAACGTCACCACCGCGGCCAACCGGCGCGCCTTCGTCCCGCTCGAGGACGGTTGCGACTGTTACACGTGCACCCACTACACCCGCGCCTATCTGCATCATCTGTTCAAGGCCAAGGAGATGCTGGCCGCCACCTTGGCCACCATCCACAATGAACGATTCACCGTGCGGCTGGTCGACACCATCCGCGAAGCCCTGGTGTCCGGCGACTTCGACGACTGCCGTACCGAGGTACTCGGCCGCTTCTACGGCCGTGTTCCTTCAATCAAGAGCGACTCTCACGACCTGAGGAGGCCCACGTGCCCGGCACTGTAACGCTGCTCGTCAACACCGGTACTCCCGACAGCCCCGACAAGACCGCAGTGAAGGAGTACCTGTCGGAGTTCCTCAATGATCCGTACATGATGGGCATGCCGGGGGACGCGGTCCGCCGGGTACTGGTGGACAAGATCATCGTTCCTGGACGGGTGGGCGGTTCCGCGGCCCGCTACCGGGATCTTTTCGCGCAGGCAGGCGGACGCTCGCCCCTGGCCGTGCACAGCGAAGCCCTGGCGGTGCGGCTGAGCACCGAACTGGGGCATCCGGTGGTGCCGTTCATGAGGTACGGGCATCCCGGGATCGATGATGTCGTCGATCAGCTGGCCGGCGCCGATCAGATCGTGGTGGCTCCGATGTTTCCCCATGAGACCTACTCCAGCTACACCAGTGCGGCCGAGTACGCGATCGAGCAGGTGAGCGCCCGCTGCCCGCAAGCCCGGCTGCGGCTGCTGCGTCCCTACTACGATCACCCCGGCTATATCGACTCGCTGGCCACCAGCGTGCGGCCGTACTTCACCGACGACTACGACCTGATGGTCATCTCGTTCCATTCGATCCCGGTGAGCCATCAGGTGCGCGGTGCCCGCACCGGCATGGACTACGAGCAGCAGTGCCGCTCCACCGCCCACCTGCTGGCCAAAGCCGTGGGCGTACCCGACGACAAGCTCCGGGTGACCTTCCAGTCGGCGATCAAGCCGATGAAATGGCTCGAACCGGCGCTGGAGACCGAATGCGTCGCATGGGCGCGCGACGGTGCCCAGTGCGTGCTGGTGGTCTGCCCGGGGTTCGCCGTGGATTGCCTGGAGACGGTCTACGACATCGGTTCGAAGCTCGCCAAGACCTTCACGTCGGCCGGCGGCGCCGAGTTCACGCTGGTACCGGCATTGAACGCTCAGGAGCACTGGGCTCAGGCGCTGGCCGGTATTCTGCGTTCGGATCTCGTGCAACCGGTCGGGAACTCGTCGGACGGTTCCGCGGCCCGCGTTTAGGCCACTGCCCGACGGCCCAGTTGGGCGCGTCTGGGCACGCCGTATTGCCGGTGATGGCAGTATCGATACATGGCAGAGAACATGGCACACAGTGAGGACGCACCTGAGCCCTCTGTGCAGATGGAGCAGCTCAGTCAGTCCGATTCGCTGATCAACCGCGGCGTGGATGATGTTCTCGATGAGGGCTATACCGCGCCCGACAATTGGTCGCCTGCGCAAGGATTCGGCAACACACCCGCAGAGATGCGCCAGGGGGAGACTCTCGAGCAGCGCATCGCTCAAGAAGAACCCGAAGAGAACCCGAAGAAGCTGCGCGGCCCCTGGAACCCGAACCGCGAGAACCGCCAGGTCGGCTCCGCCAGAGCAGGACGCTTGATCTCGGCCGGCGGTGGTATCGACGCTGAGGACACCGAGGCACAGTCGGTGGCCGCCGATGTGGGCATTTCCGGTGGCGCGGCCAGCGCTGAGGAAGCGGCAGTGCACATCATCTCGGAGGAAGACCTGGAGAACCCCGGGGACGACGAGGACGACGAGAGCTGAGACGCGCTGGATCGCCGCCGCGGTGCCGACGGTTGGCGGCGCGCGCATAGAATTGACGGGAACGCTACGGAAGGATCGTCCTGTCTACCAGTCATCAACCTCTCGAGGATGCCGCTGACCCCCGATCGGCGGCAGGCACTGTAGCCCACATGCCCGGCAGCCGCACACTCGTGGTACCTGCCTCCATCGACATGGTCAACGTCCTGGGCCCCCGCGACGAATTCCTGCGAATCATGGAACGCGAGCTGGCGGCCGACATCCATGTGCGCGGAAACGAGTTCACGCTCACCGGCACAACCAGCGACATCGCCGCTGCGACCGAGGCACTCACCGAAGTCATCACCATCCTGCGTACCGGCCAGGGCCTGAGCACCGAGACCGTCGAGCGGGTCATCGCGATGGGCGCCGACGGCGTGCGTCCGGCCGAGATCCTCACCCAGGACATCTTGTCCAGCCGTGGCCGCACGATTCGTCCGAAGACCCTGAACCAGAAGCGCTATGTCGACGCCATCGACAAGCACACCATCACCTTCGGCATCGGTCCTGCTGGCACCGGCAAGACCTATCTCGCGATGGCGAAGGCGGTGCAAGCGCTGCAGTCCAAGCAGGTCACCCGCATCATCCTGACCCGCCCCGCCATCGAGGCAGGGGAGCGGCTCGGCTTCCTGCCGGGCACCCTGAACGACAAGATCGACCCCTACCTGCGTCCGCTTTACGACGCGTTGCACGACATGCTCGATCCCGAGTCGCTCCCCAAGCTGCTGACCGGGGGCGTGATCGAGGTGGCGCCGCTGGCCTACATGCGCGGGCGTACGCTCAACGACGCTTTCATCGTGCTGGACGAGGCCCAGAACACCTCGATGGAGCAGATGAAGATGTTCTTGACCCGGCTCGGATTCGGCTCGAAGATCGTCGTCACCGGTGATACCACGCAGGTCGATCTGCCCGGCGGAGTCCGCAGCGGTCTGCGCGCGGTGCAGGGCATTCTCGACGGGGTGCGCGATATCGCGTTCTGCCAGCTGACCAAACGCGATGTGGTGCGTCACAAGCTGGTCGGTGACATCGTGGCCGCCTACGACCGGTACGACTCGACCTTGGCCGAGGCCTTCACCTCGCGCGGACAGCGAGGGACCCGATGATCGAGGTCAACAACGAGTCGGGTGCCGAAGTCGACGAATTGGCGCTGGTGCAGCTGGCGGAGTTCGCCCTCGCCAGGCTGCGCATCCATCCGCAGGCCGAGCTGTCGATCCTGCTGATCGATCCGGACGCGATGGCCGAGCTGCATCAACGGTTCATGGATCTGCCGGGTCCCACCGACGTGATGAGCTTTCCGATGGACGAGCTACGGGCCCCCGAGCCGGGTCAAGAGCCACCTCGCGGCATGCTCGGTGATATCGTCATCTGCCCGCAGTTCACCTCGGCGCAGGCCCCGGAGAACGGCCGTGAGCCCGCCGAGGAGATCCAGTATCTGCTGATTCACGGGCTGCTGCACTTGCTCGGCCACGATCACGGCGAGCCGGCGGAGAAGGCCGTGATGTTCGGGCTGAACGACACGATCATCGCTGAGTGGCGACGATCGAGGGCTGGACAGTGACCGGTCTCGACTGGGTCATGGTCGGTTGCGCGGTGCTGACAGCCGTGCTGGCCGGGGTCGGCTCCGCGGTCGAGACCGCCTTGGTGAGCATCACACCGACTCGCGCCGAACAGATGGTCGCCGACGGCAAGCGGGGTGCTGCAGCGGTCAAGCAGATCACCGATGATCCCGCTCCCGAGACCACCACCGCCGCATTCTTGCGGGTGGCCTGCGAAGTCACCTCGGTGGTGCTGGTCTGTTTGGTGCTGGTCGACAATTTCCACGGTCTCGGCACCCGGCTGTGGCTGACCGTGCTGATCATGACGCTGGTCGCCTTCGTGGTCTGGGGCGTGGCACCGCGGACCCTGGGCCGGCAGAACGCCGAGGGCATCGCCGGCGCCTCGGCGCGGATCTTGTCGGTGCTGTCGGTCATCTTGTGGCCGATCTCACAATTGCTGATCTGGGTGGGCAACGCCATCACTCCCGGCCACGGCTACGCGGACGGCCCGTTCATCGCCGAGGCCGAGAAGATCGCGGGCGCCAGCGAGGGCGAGCGCGAGATGATCAGGTCGGTCTTCGAGCTGGGTGACACGATCGTCCGCGAAGTCATGGTGCCACGCACCGATGTGGTCTATCTGAACCGCGACAAGACGCTGCGGCAAGGGCTTTCACTGGCGCTGCGGTCCGGTTTCAGCCGGATCCCGGTGATCGGGGAAGACCTGGACGACGTCGTCGGCGTCTTGTACGTCAAGGACTTGATGCGCCGCGTCTACGACAATCCGGACGCGGACAAGCGGGAAACGGTCGGCTCGCTGATGCGTCCGGCCTCGTTCACACCCGACTCCAAGCCGATCGACGACCTGATGCGGGAGATGCAGACCAGTCGTCATCACATGGTGATCGTCATCGACGAATTCGGTGGCACCGCGGGGGTGGCTACCATCGAGGACATCGTCGAGGAGATCGTGGGCGAGATCACCGACGAGTACGACGCCGAACCCGACATGGCCGAGGAGGTCGAGCCGGGCGTCTGGCGGATCTCGGCGCGCATGCCGGTCGACGACATGGGGGACCTGTTCGGTCTCCAGCTTGAGGACGAGGACGTCGAAACGGTCGGCGGACTGCTCGCCAAGGAGCTCAACATGGTGCCCATCTTCGGTTCGCAGATCATCTGGAACGGACTCGAGATCACGGCAGAGAAATCCACCGGCCGCCGCCATCAGATCGACACCGTGCTGGTGCGCCGGGCAGCAGTCGAAGACGACGACGAATCAGGGGACAACGACGATGACTGAGCAGGTAGCAACTCCGGAAGGCTTCAAGTCGGGCTTCGTCTGTTTCGTCGGGCGTCCCAATGCCGGCAAGTCGACCCTGACCAACGCGCTGGTGGGCAGCAAGGTCGCCATCACCAGCAGCAAACCACAGACCACCAGGCATGCTGTGCGAGGCATCATTTCGCGACCGGACGCCCAGCTGGTGATCATCGACACCCCCGGGCTCAGCAAGCCGCGCTCGCTGCTTCAGGAGCGGTTGAACGATCTGGTCTACGCCACCTGGAGCGAGGTGGATGTGATCGCGATCATCTTCCCGGCCAACCAGCACGTCGGGCCCGGAGATGAGTATCTGGTGCGCGAGGTCGCATCCCTGCCGCATCCGCCACGGCTGGCCGCGATCTGCTCGAAGACCGACCTGGTCAGTCCCGAGCGCGTCGCCAAGCAGCTGCTGGAGATCGCCGCGCTGCAGGAGAAGGCGGGGGTCACGTTCGACGAGATCGTGCCCTGCTCGGCGTTATCGGGCGGCCAGGTGGATGAGGTCGCCGACGTGCTGATCTCGATGCTGAACGAAGGCCCGGCCTACTATCCCGACGGCGAGGTGACCGACGAGCCCACCGAAACGCTGGTCGGCGAGCTCATCCGCGAGGCCGCGCTCGAGGGCGTGCGCGACGAACTGCCCCACTCGATAGCCGTCGAGATCGACGAGATGGGATTGCGAGCCGGACGCCCGGATGATCGTCCACTGCTGGACATCTACGCATCGCTGGTAGTCGAACGCGATTCGCAGAAGCCGATCATGATCGGACGCGGCGGTGAACACATCAAACAGGTGGGCACCGATGCGCGCCGCCAGATCAGCGCCCTGCTGGGTACCCCAGTGCATCTGGACCTCAAGGTGAAGGTGCTCAAGGAGTGGCAGCGCGATCCCAGACACCTCAACCGGTTGGGTTTCTGAGCGCCGGCAAGTTACTGAGTCGCCAACAAATACTGAGTCGCTAACAAACACCGTCGCTAACAAACACCGAACGCCCGGTCCGGCGCCGCATGATCGCGGCGGCGGCCCGGGCGTCGATTCGTCCGACTCGAGGATTACTCTCCGAGGGCGTTGTTCGCGGCGGCCTCGACACCGTCGGTGACGATGATGTCGAGCAGCTCGGCGACACGATCAGTGAACTCGGCGTGCTCACCGAGTTCGGTCGGGAAGAACCCGCCGGTCATGATCTTCTCGACATGCTCGTGGGTGTTCTTGGCGCCCGCGGTGGCCTTGGCGAGGTTCTCGCGCTGCGGCTCTTCCATCTCCGCGGCGATCTCACCGGGATCGAAGCCGGCCGGCGGAGCGACGCAGGCGATCCAGGACGCGGCCGTCAGCGCCATCTCGTTCGGCATCTGGCCCATGTTCAGCAGCCGCAGCGCGGGCTCGGGGATACGCTGCAGCAGCTTGGCCGAGCCGTCCGACCCGACCCGGGCGGTCTTGTCGCCCAGCGCATGGTTCTGCCAGCGGTGGAACAGCTGAGCCACGTAGGCGTCCGCGTCGAAACCGTGCGGCAGCTCGATGCTGGGCAGGAACTCGTTGTAGATCGCGGCATGCACCGACTTGGCGACGAACTCCTTGTCGCGCGCCGACGGGATGGTCGGGGAGTTGCTCAGCCCACCCAGGTAGCTGATCAGCGAGTGTGAGCCGTTGAGCAGCCGCAGCTTGACCAGCTCGTACTGCTCGACCTCGTCGGAGAAGGTGACACCGGGTGCCGCCTGCCACGCCGGCCGGCCGGCCTTGAAGTGATCCTCGAGCACCCACATGGTGAACGCCTCGGCAGGCACCGGTGCCTCATCGCGCAGACCGAGGATCTGCTCGACCTGGGCTTTGGTCTGCTCCGTGGTGCCCGGCACGATCCGGTCGACCATCGCGTTCGGGAAGGAGACGTTCTCGGCGATCCACGACATCGTGTTGTCGTCCACCCCGGCGGCCTGGAGGAATTCGGTGACCATCGCCTTGGTGGTGTTGCCGGCCGACTGCATGTTGTCGCAGGACAGCACGGTCACGGGCGCCTTGGACTCCTGGGAGCGCTTGACGAGTCCCCAGGCCAGCTGAGCCAGCGGAGCCTTGGCGCCGTCCGGTCCGGCCAGCCCGGGGGCGATCTCGGCCGAATCGGTCATCAGATGGCCGGTGACGCCGTCCTTGTTGTAGCCCTTCTCGGTGATGGTCAGCGTGACGATCTTGTGGTTGGGGTCGGCGATCGCGGCCAGCACCTCGACCGGCTGCTCCGCGGCCACGAACAGGCGGCGGTGCACATCCACCAGCTGCACGTCGGTGCCCTCGGGGCTGAGCTGCAGAATCGAGTAGATGAAGTCCTGATTGAGCATCGGGTCGATGATGCGGCGGGAGCGATTGGCGACGCCGACGATACCCCAGTCGCCACCGGCTTCGGCCATCGCGAGCGCCGTGTTCACAGCTGCGTGCGCGCGGTGGAACTGTCCAATTCCCAGGTGCACAATGCCGGTGGCATCGGGAGCCGACGCCCCGATTCGGCGTTCAACCGGGAAATTGGAGCGATTCAGGTTTGCCATGTACATCACCAATCTGGTCGCGGATGGTTTCGAGGCATCGCAGCTGCCGCTCCGATCACGGTGGATGGCCTGCTGCGGTCTCGTCTGTGCCTATTGTCGCAGCAACAGCCGAAGCCTGGCGAGAATCTGTCCGTTGTTGCCATCACCGTCGCGTGTTCGGCATTTGGTTCAGTTGGCCATCTGGTTTATCGTGGATACGTGGTTCAGACCCTGCGCGCCATGTTGGCGCTGCTCCTTGGTCGCCGCAGCGAGACTAGCTAAAGCCAGTCCCTCTCGCTGCGGAGTTTTTGGCGCGTCCGACTGACATCAACCCTCATCCGCAGCCAAGGAGACCACCATGACCACCGAAATCCGCAGTACCCCCAATCCCCGCACCAAGCCGCAGCCGCGTCCGGTCCAACAGCCGAGCCCGATGCCGTTCCAGCGCTACCAGCCGTTCCAGCCGATCGTCCTCAGCGACCGCACCTGGCCGGCGAAGTCGGTGACCAAGGCGCCGCGCTGGCTGTCCACCGATCTGCGCGACGGCAACCAGGCGCTGATCGATCCGATGACCCCGGGCCGCAAGCGCAAGCTGTTCGATCTGCTGGTGCAGATGGGCTACAAGGAGATCGAGGTCGGATTCCCGTCGGCCTCGCAGACCGACTTCGACTTCGTCCGTTCGCTGATCGAATCGGACGCCATACCCGACGACGTGACGATCTCAGTGCTGACCCAGGCGCGTCCCGACCTGATCGATCGCACCGCCCAGTCGCTGATCGGAGCCAAGCGCGGCACGATCCATCTGTACAACGCGGTCGCCGAACTGTTCCGCAGGGTCGTCTTCCACATGGACGAGCAGGAGTGCAAGCAGCTGGCCAAGAACGGCACCCGCTGGGTGATCGATGCCGCCGAGAAGTACCTGCGGGATGTCGAGTTCGGCTACGAGTATTCACCGGAGATCTTCACCCAGACCCCGACCGAGTTCGCAGTCGAGGTCTGCAACGGCGTGATCGATGTGTGGCAGCCGGACGCCGACCGTGAGATCATCCTGAACCTGCCGGCAACGGTCGAGATGAGCACTCCGAACACCTACGCCGACCAGATCGAATACTTCTGCCGCAACATCGACTCGCGAGACAGCGTCTGTGTCTCGCTGCACACCCACAACGATCGCGGCACCGCCGTCGCGGCCACGGAGTTCGGTCTGATGGCGGGCGCCGACCGTGTCGAGGGCTGCCTGTTCGGACATGGCGAGCGCACCGGAAACGTCGATCTGGTCACCCTGGGCATGAACCTGTACACGCAGGGCATCGATCCGAAGATCGATTTCAGCCGGCTGGACGAAGTGCGGCGCACCGTCGAATACTGCACCGGCATGCCGGTACCGGCCCGCCAGCCGTATTCGGGGGATCTGGTCTACACCGCTTTCTCCGGCTCCCATCAAGACGCCATCAAGAAGGGCCTGGAGGATCTGGAGACCAAGGCCGAGCGTGAGCGCGTCGGCATCCATGAGGTTGCGTGGCAGGCGCCGTATCTGCCGGTGGATCCGCACGATGTGGGCCGCACCTATGAGGCCGTGATCCGCGTCAACAGCCAGTCCGGCAAGGGCGGCATGGCCTACCTGATGAAGGCCGACCATTCGCTGGTGCTGCCGCGCCGGCTGCAGATGGAGTTCAGCAGGGTCGTCCAGCAGCATTCGGACTCCGAGGGCGGCGAGGTCACCAGCGAGCAGCTGTGGCAGATCTTCTCCGACGAGTACCTGAACCGCACCGAGCCGCTCAAGGGCAAGGGATTCACCTTGGAGACCACCGAGGACGGCCGGGCCACCATCAAGGCCCGGATCTCGTCGCACGGTGTCGAGAAGGTCATCACCGGTGAAGGTAATGGGCCGGTGTCGGCGTTCGTGGACGCACTGGGCAACGTGGGTGTGCGGCTGCGCGTCCTGGACTACAACGAGCATGCGCTGACCGCCGGCGGAGACGCCACGGCGGCCGCCTATGTCGAGTGCGAGATCGAGAACGGCGACATCGAAGTGCACTGGGGCGTCGGTATCGACCCGGACATCACCACGGCATCCTTGAAGGCAGTGATGAGCGCGGTCAACCGGCACAGTGCAGATTCGCTGGCGATCGCCGGCTGAGGGTGCATCCGGTTTCTGCTGATCCGCATCCGATCCGCGGCACCGGCGGTGGCGATAGTGGCAGACTCGAACGTGTGAGTCTTGCCCAACCCGCTCCGCTGGTGCTCCGCGGCCATCGCTTCGACGCAGCTCATCCGGCGGTGATGGGCATCATCAATAGGACACCGGATTCGTTCTACGCGGCGGCGCGTCATGTCGACCTGGACGATGCGCTGGGGCGTGCCGCGGCCATGATCGACGAGGGCGTGGACATCGTCGATGTCGGGGGAGTGCGCGCCGGCCAGCAGGGCGAGTGGGTCACCGAGTCTGCCGAGATCGACCGGGTGCGGCCCTTCCTGGAAGCGCTGCGGGAGCAGTTCCCCGGCCTGATCGTCAGCCTCGATACCTGGCGCGCCGAGGTGGCGTCCGCCTGTGCGGGAATGTTCGACCTTGTCAATGACACCTGGGCGGGTGCTGATCCGGACCTCGTGCTGGTGGCCGCTCGCGAGCGTACCGGCTATGTGGTCTCGCATACCGGGGGATTGCCGCCGCGCACCGACCCGCACGGCGTCGATTACGGGCCGGGCGATGGCGTACTGGACGATGTCCTGCGTGTGCTGTCCGCCGGCGCCGAGCGCGCGGTGGCCTCCGGGGTGGCCCGCGAGGCTGTCCTGCTCGATCCCACGCTCGACTTCGGCAAGACAACGCTGAACTCGTTGCGACTGGTGGGCACCACCGATCGGGTGGTGGCGCTCGGCTACCCGGTGCTGATGGCGATCAGCCGCAAGGATTTCGTGGGGGAGACCCTCGATCTGGGTATCGATGATCGTCTGGAAGGCACCCTCGCGGCCACCGCGATCGCCGCCTGGCAGGGGGCGACCGTCTTCCGGGCGCACGACGTCCGGGCAACCCGCCGGGTGCTGGACATGGTGGCGTCGATCCGAGGTGATCGTCCTCCAGCCCGCTGCGAGCGGGGTCGCTAGCCTTTCTGAGTCTCAGACGTTCGCCGGTAGCTCGCTGCCGATCCCGCGATGCCGGATCGGAACGGCTTGGTCGATAGGCGACGCAGCATCCAGTTGCACGAGGCTGCCGAGTCCTTCAGGGACGAAGCCGGCGTCACGGATCATCGCCAGGTCAGCGGCACCAGCGGCACCCTCGCTGGTCAGGTAGTCACCCAGGAAGATGGAGTTCGCGACCTCCAGGGCGAGCGGCTGCAGGGTGCGGATGTGCATTTCCCGGCCGGCCGAGGCGCGCACCTCGGCGTCCGGGTGGATGAAGCGCACCATCGCCAGGATCCGCAGGCATCGCTGGGGTGTCAGCTGGTCCGAAGCGCCCTCCAGCGGTGTCCCGTCGAAGGGCAGCAGGAAATTGACCGGGACGGAGTCGACATGGTGGGCTCGCAGGTCCGTGATGACGTCGACGAGTTCCTCGTCTGTCTCACCCATTCCGGCGATGATCCCGGAGCAGGGGGACAGGCCGGCACGTCGGAGGGCCTCGAGGGTGTTCATCCGGTCGTCGTACGAATGTGTTGAGCAGATCTCGCCGTAGTGGCTGCGGGCGGTATTGGCATTGTGGTTGTAGGCGTCGGCACCGGCTTGCTTGATCGAGGCGGCCTTCTCGTCATCGACGAAGCCCAAGCAGACGCAGACCTCGACGTCGGGGTGCTGGTCCTTGATCTCGCGGACCATCCGGTTGACGCGATTGACCTCACGATCGCTGGGGCCGTGACCCGAGGCCACCAGGCAGACGCGGCGGGCCCCTCCGCCGATGCCGGCTTCGACTGCTGCGTGTACGGCGCGGGGATCGGCCCAGGAGTACTTCATGATCTCCGCCTGTGAGCCGAGCCGCTGTGAGCAGTAGGAGCAATCCTCCGGGCACATTCCGCTCTTGAGATTGACCAGGTAATTCAAGCGCACGCGATTGCCGAAGAAGTGCCGGCGGATCTTGCCTGCGGCTGCGATCACGGACAGCAGTTCGTCATTGCTGCTGTCCAAGACCTGCAGGGCCTCTTCGCGGGTGGCGGACTGCCCCGCCAGGCCATGGCGGGTCATCTCGGTGAGGTTCACGACTACTCCTGGCTCGACTGGCCTTAACACCGTTAAGGACTGAACGGTGTTAAATCTAGCTTGCCGATGCCGGAGGGTGTCGGTGGGGTCCACCAACACGAGGGTTCTGGACGACAGCGAACGGATTTAGCTGCCCAACCGGGGGAAGGGATGCAAGGAGAAGACCACCTCCACGCTCACGTCGAAATACTCCGCGATCTGCAGGGCCAGCTGCAGCGAGGGCGAATATTCGCCTCGCTCCAGATACCCGATGGTCTGATAGTGGACGCCCAGTGCATCCGCGAGCTCTCGTCGGGAAATACCCCGTTCGGCGCGCAGCATCGCGATGCGATTGTGAATGGTTTCGCTCATCAGTAGCCTCGGGACAGCACTCTCTCGCGGGCTTCGACGATCTTCGATCCCGAGACGCCCCGGATCATCCGCCGCAGGGCCCGAGGGGCGCCGAGCAGGCCGATCAGTGTCCAGATGCCGAGGACGATGAGCATCTCGACGGTGCGCCACGTGCCTCCGATCTCGAGCATCGCGGCCTCCGCGGGCAACAGGACCTGGCGGAATCCGAGCCCCAGCCAGTACATCGGGAAGATCTGGCCGATCACCTGAAGCCAGCCGGGCAGCGCTGCCAGGGGATAGAAGACGCCTGAGATGGCGGCCAGGCCGTAGGTGCCCAGCGTGGCGATGCTGAGTTGCATCATGTTGCGCATCAGCGCCCCCATCAGCGCCCCCAGGGGCATCATGGCGGCGACCCCGAGTATCAAGATGCCGGTCATCGCCATCCACCCTGCGAAGCTTGCGGGTGCCACTGAGGGGAAGAAGATCGCGGCCGGAATGAGCATCAGGAACAGCACGATCAGATTCAGCAGCAGCTGAGTGAGCGTCTTGCCGAGCAGGAATCCTGGCATGCCGTGAGGAACCGCCTTCATGCGTAACAAGGTGCCGTCCTCGCGTTCCATCATCAGTTCGCTCGCCAGCCCTGTGACGCAGCCGGCGATGACGCTGAGCGCCAGCATTCCTGGCAGGAAGGTCTGTGCCAAGGTGATCTGGCTGTCCATGACGGACACGTTGCGCAGGACCACCATCATGACGATGACTACGACGGGGCCGAGTAGGTAGAACACACCGGTGCCAGTCAGCAGATTGGTTCGCAGGTCGATGCGGGCTTGGCGGGTGGCCGCCCGGAATGTGGTGCGGGGCACCGAGATTGCTGTCGTGGTCATCTGGCCGATACCTCCTTGCTGCGGGCCATCAGGGTGAGATAGACGTCTTCCAACGAGTTGCGACGCACCTCGAGTTGTTCGACGTGCGCGCTGGGGTCGGCGAGCAGTCCGCGCAGGAGTTCGACCGGGTCATCGGTCGCGTGGATCACCCGTCGAACGCCGTCGAACCAGCTGACCTCGGCCTTGCCGAATTTGAGGCGTCGCAGTGAGTCGGGTGAGCCGTCGGCGATGATGCCACCATCGGCGAGCACGACGATGCGTGAGGCCACCTTTTCTGCCTCGTCGAGGTCGTGGGTCGTCATGACGATGGTGGTGTCCACATCGGACAGCGATCCGAGCAGATCATGGAAATCGCGGCGGGCCTGCGGGTCGAAGCCGGCCGTCGGCTCGTCCATGAACAGTAGCTTCGGCCGTCCGATGAGTCCGGACGCGACGTCGAGCCGTCGTCGTCGTCCGCCCGAGAGCTCGGAGACCTTGGTATCGGCGTCATCGGACAGTCCGACCGAGGCCAGCAGGTCGTCGATCGGCCACGGTCGCTGAACGTCGCCCGAGTAAGGCGCGTAGAAGTCGCCCAGATAGTCGAGCAATTCCCGTACGCGCCACTTGGCGTGGTCGCGCCACGACTGCAGGACGATGCCGACCTGCGCCCGCCACGCGTCGTCCGCAGTAGCTGGATTGACTCCGAGCACCTCGACCTCACCGGCCGACGGGGCGCGGAAGCCCTCCAGGATCTCCACGGTCGTGGTCTTGCCCACACCGTTCGGCCCCAGCAGAACGAGTACCTCGCCGCGGGCGATCTCCAAGTCGATGCCGCGCAGCACATGATTGTCGCCGTAACGCATCTGCAGTCCACGGGTGCGGATCGCCGGAGCGCCAGCGTCGAAGGATGCCATTGCTGTGGTGTCCATGTGATGAAATGTAGCAGACCTACTACAAATTGCAATGCTGGACTGACTCTGCAGGGGAATTGCGTGGTTCGGCGAGGTGGCTACTGCGCTGGTACTGAGGTGACCGTGACTCCGATATCCAGCGGCCGCGCGTTGTAGAGGGCGGTCGTGACGATGCCGTCCACTCCGGATTCGGCGTAGGCGATCAGGTTCTGTTCGGTCACGCCGCCGGCGATGAGCAGGATGGCGTGCGGGTAGTCGGCCCGTAGCTCAGTCACGATTGTGGTGAGAAGCGGCGCGGGAAGCTTGTCGAACTGGATGCCGTCGGCGCCTGCGGCCAGCAGCATCGCCGCCTGCGCGACGCTGTCGCATTCGACGAGCAGTTTCTTTTCGCAATGATCGGTCTTGATCTGCGGGATCCGCGCGATGAAGGCGTCCAGGCCACCGGCGAGCGCGATGTGTTGGTCGAAGAAGAGCAGGGTTTCGGAGGCGCCGAGACGGTGCGGCACGGCGCCACCGATGACGCAGGCCTTGGTGACCAGCTTCCGGGTGCCCGGAAAGCTCTTGCGCGTGGTGAGCACCGGGCAGCTGAGCCCGGCGTCGCGGATCATGGTTGTCCAGCGCCGGGCGGCGGTGGCGATACCGCTCGCGCGGTCAAGAATGTTCTGCCCGACCTTCCAGACGCCGAAGACCGCCTCGACCGGACCTACCCCGGCGATCAGCTCCTGACCAGGCAGCACCGGTTCGCCGGAGCGCAGCGTCGATTCGGTGTCGACACCGACGAGGTCGAACAGCCCGCGCACCTCCTCCGTGCCGCAGACCACTGCGTGCTCTCGGGACAGATAGCCGATGCGGGCGGTGCCTTGTGCTCCGATGGCAGCGGTGCTCAGGTCGTGGTAGGGCACGTCCTCGGTCAGGAAACGTTCAAGTTCGGCGCGGGTGAAGTGAAACATGACTGTTCCGATCGGATTCGATGCTGGTCTTAAGGACTACTCGGATGGGATCTGATTGGGCAGAGCACCGCCGAAGCGCCGATCGCGACCGACGTAGCGCTTCACCGCCTGCCAAAGGTCACGCCGATCCCAATCCGGCCAGTACTTCTCGACGAAGACCAGTTCGGCGTAGGCCGATTGCCAAAGCAAGAAGTTGGAGATTCGCTGCTCCCCGGAGCTCCGGACGAACAGGTCGACGTCGGGGATGGACGGCTCATCGAGGTAATGCCGGAAGCTCTTCTCGGAGATCCGGTCGGGGTCCAATCGTCCAGCCGCAGCCTCGCGGGCTATCGCGCGGGCGGCGTCCACGATCTCGGCGCGGCCACCGTAGTTGACACAGAACTGCATGGTCAGCACGTCGTTGTGCTTGGTCTGCTCCTCGGTCTCTTCGAGTTCGCGGATGACGCTGCCCCACAGCTTGGGACGACGTCCTGCCCAGCGCACCCGCACACCCAACGCATCCAGATCGTTGCGGCGCCGGTGGATGACCTCGCGATTGAAACCCATCAGGAAGCGGACCTCGTCAGGGGAGCGCTTCCAGTTCTCGGTCGAGAAAGCGTAGGCCGACAGATACTTGATACCCATCTCGACGGCGCCTTCGATGACTTCGAAGAGCACTGCTTCGCCGGCTTCGTGACCCTTGGTGCGTGGCAGGCCGCGCTGCTTGGCCCAGCGGCCGTTGCCGTCCATCACGATCGCCACATGCTGGGGCAGCAGCTTCGCCGGGATCACGGGCGGTTTCGCACCGCTCGGATGCGGGATGGGGCCGCGGCGGGGAGGATGATCCATAGAGGAGACCTTACTTGTTGCGCGCTCGGATGTGCCGCCCGGAAGCCTCCTCGGTCGTGGCTGCGGATGGTTACCTCGGCGCGTTCGGCGGTGTCATGCCGGGCTCCTTGCCAGGGTGCGAGACAATGGATGTCATGCCGACCTACCGAGACGAAGCTGTGGTGTTGCGCACCCACAAGCTCGGTGAGGCCGATCGCATCATCACCCTGCTGAGCCGTACGCACGGCAAGATCCGGGCAGTGGCCCGCGGCGTGCGGCGCACCTCGTCGAAGTTCGGCGGGAGGCTCGAACCGTTCAGCCACATCGATGTGCAGTTCGCCAACGGACGCAACCTGGACATCGTCACCCAGGTCGAGACGCTGCATGCCTACGACGCACCGCTGCGCGTCGACTATGCCGCTTTCACCGCGGGCGAGGCGATGGTGGAGACCGCCGACCGGCTGGTGACCGAAGAGGGCGAGCCGGCTCTGCAGCAATACCGGCTTCTCGTCGGGGCGTTGCGGACGCTCGGTGAGGGCACCCCGTGCGGGCGGCGTCCGGCAACCATGATCCTCGATTCCTACCTGCTGCGTGCCTTGTCGGTGGCCGGCTATGCGCCGGCCCTGACGAGTTGTGCGCGCTGTGGGCTGGAAGGCCCGCACTCCGGGTTCTCACCCGAAGCCGGCGGCATGGTCTGCCAGGCCTGTCGTCCACCGCGTACCGCGCTGCCCAGTGATGATGCCTGGCGGCTGATCTCGGCGCTGCTCGTCGGCGACTGGCCGGCCACCGCCGAAGTTTCTGAACCTACCCGCAACGAAGTGAGCGGACTGATCGCGGCCTTCGCCGCTTGGCATATGGAGCGCGGGCTGCGTTCGCTGCCCCTGGTCGTCCGCTGAACAGACGGCTCACGCACTGCTGGCGTCCGGGGCGCCGAATCGGCTCGGGGTATTGACGGGGGTGAGCGGGAAGAAGTGGCCGGCGGCCTGCTGAACCCAGCGCAGGCCACCAGCCACAGATCAGGTGGCTACCGCGCGGCGGCAGTCGTCGTCACGGTCACATCGGCCGACTGACCATTGCGCTGCACGGTCAGGACGATCTGCTGGCCGACCTGGCTTGCCCGTACCAGCGCAACCAGCGACTCGGTCGAGGTCACCGGGCTGCCGTCGACAGCGGTGATCAGATCACCGGCTTGGATGCCGGCCGCCGCCGCCGGAGAACCGGAGGTGACATTGGTGACCTGGGCACCCAGCTGTCCGGTGCCGGTGATGTCCTGCGCACCGATGCCGATCTGCGGATGATCGGCGCTGCCCTTGGCGATCAGCTGATCGACAACGTACTTCACCTGGTTCGCCGGGATCGCGAAGCCGAGCCCGATACTGCCGGACTGGCTCGACGACTGGCTCGAGGTCAGCGATGCGATGGACGACGTGATGCCGACCAGTTCGCCGGAGGAGTTGATCAGTGCGCCACCGGAATTGCCCGGGTTGATTGCCGCGTTGGTCTGAATGGCGGCTGTGACCACGACCTCGGAGCCGCCAGACCGCGACACCGAGGTGTTGTCGGTCACCGCCTCAGTGGTGACCGGACGATTTAGTGCCGAAATGATTCCGGTAGTCACGGTGTCTTCCAGACCGAGGGGGTTGCCGATCGCCATGACCTCGTCGCCCACGACCAGAGATGAGGAATCAGCGAAACTCATCACATGCAGATCCGACGGCGGGTCAACCAGTTGGAGCACCGCGAGATCGGTCGTGGGATCTGTGCCGACGATGGTCGCGTCGTAGGCGACATTGTTGAGCACGACGGTGATCGTGGCCTGTGAGCCAGTGCCCGAAACCACATGATTGTTGGTGGCGATGTGGCCGGCGGCGTCGACGACGACACCCGAGCCGAGGCTCTCGGAGCCGTTCATCGAGGTCACGGTGATCGACGCAACAGCCTTGGAAGCGGCTTCGGCGACCGACGTCCAGTCGGGGTTGGAGCCGTCGGCCTGCACGACCTGGGTCGTGGTTGCAGTCGTGGTCTGGCTGCCCTGCAGGTAGGTTGCGACTCCGTAGGCGGCGCCGCCGCCACCCGCGGCACCGGCGAGCACGGCAAGTGCGATGATGGCCGCCAGGCGCGAACCGGACTTGCCGGATCGAGGACTGGCAGTGGCGACCTGAGCGTTCTGCTCCGGGTATCCGGGCTGGAATTGCCGGGCATAGTCCGACTCGGACTGCTGGGCATAGTCGGGCTGAGGTTGCTGAGTGCTGGCCTGCTGCGCGGATTGCGGCTCGGACTGCTGAGAATAACCTTGTTGAGGCTGCTGGGGCTGCTGAGGGTAACGGGGATCAGCGCCCTGCTGCCAAGCCTCACGGCTCCACGGGTTCGGATTCTGAGTGCTCATCGATGGTCTCTCCTCGTCGGGTTCGGGAACCATCACACCAGCGCCTACTGTGTGAATCCTGTGGGGCTTCTATGGGTGCCCTGGGGGGTTTTATGAGCGATCCGCCGAGGAACATGCCGGGCACAGGCCATAGATTTCGACGAAGTGCTCCGGCCCGGTGAAGCCGTGTTCGGCTGCCACCTGGCGTGACCATTCCTCCAGCGCCTCGCCGCTGACCTCGACGGCCTTCCCGCAGCGATGGCAGATCAGATGGTGATGATGGGCGACCGAGCAGCGCCGGTAGGCGGCCTCACCGTCGGCGGTGCGGATGGTATCGATGATGCCGGCCTCTTCGAGCCACTGCAGTCCTCGGTACACGGTGGCCAGCCCGATGGCCTCGCCTTCGCCGCGCAGCGCGGCGTGCAACTGTTGCGCGGTCAAGAACTCGTCCACCTGCTCGAGGCGGTCAAGAATCAGCTGGCGTTGCCTGGTCAGCCGTGGTTGCGCTGTGTGATCAGTGTTCATCGAAGTGATCTCCGTGTGGGGCATGCCGGTGCCCATCGTGCAGATAGTCCACATGGTCGCCGTGCAGTACCGCCAGATGTTGTACTGGCTCGGTCATCGCGTCATGTGGTTCGGCTCGGTCAAATACTTGTTCGTCGTCTACCGGCACCGGTCGAAGTCGCCGGCGGCGCTCGAGCATCGTTGAGATCGGCAGGGTGGCGATGAAGACGATGATGGCCAGCACGACGATGGTGGCCCCCGAAGCCGAGTCCAGGTAGTAGGAGATCACCACGCCGAGCACGGCGCAGATCAGACCGACCGCCATCGAGGTGAAAAGGCTTCGGCGGAACCCCTGCACCAGGTTGTTGCTGGTGGCTACCGGAATCACCATGAGCGCACTGACCAGCATGAGACCCACAGTACGCATGGACACAGCCACCGTCACGGCAGCCATCACCACGATCACCAGATTCAGCATGCGGGTCGACAAGCCCTGAGTGCGTGCGTAGTCCTCGTCCGCGCAGACGGCGAAGAGCTGCGGGGACAGGCCGATAGCGGTGACGAGCACCAACGCCGCCATCACAGCGACAACGATCACATCCGACCTGTTGACCGAGGTGAGCGAGCCGAAGAGGAACTGCGAGAGCATGCCGGCGCCGCGTCCGGCCAGGCCGGCCATCAGCACACCACTGGCCAGCCCGCCGTAGAACAGAATCGCCAACCCGACATCTCCGGACGCCCGCCCGCTCTGGCGAAGCAGTTCGATGAGCACGGCACCTGCGACGCAGACGATCACCGCCACTGGAACCGGCGCCTGTCCGGTGATCAGCGCGAGGCCGACACCGGCGATCGCGACGTGGCCCAGGCCGTCGCCGAGCAGACTGAGCCGGCGCTGTACGATGTAGCTGCCCACCGCGGGGGCCATCACCCCGGTCAGGGCGCCGGCCAGCAGCGCGCGCACCATGAAATCGAGCGCCAGTATTGAGACCATCTCAGTTCTCCTTGGCGGAGTGGACGGCGAACTGCGGCTCGAGCAGGGATGCCGCCGCCGGTGAATCGTCGGCACAATGATCGGTCGGCGGGCCGGAGCGGAGCGGACCGTTGTGGATTACCCGCCCCAGTTGCAGTACCACGCTGCGCTCGAGCAGTGGCTCCATCGCGCCGAGTTCGTGCAGCACGGTGAGAATGGTCAGCCTGCTCTCGCTGTGCAGCCGGGCAAGCAGGCGCGCGAGGCTGGTCTGGGTGCGCACGTCGAGCGCGGCCAGCGGCTCGTCCAGCATCAGCAGGTCGGCGTGACCGGCCAGCGCCCGGGCGATGAGCGCGCGCTGCTGTTGGCCACCCGACAGCTGAGCCATCGGTCGCCGGCCCATCCCGGCCAGGCCGACTCGTTCCAGTGCCTCATTCACCGCGGTCTTGTCGACGGTGCGGGGCAGTCGAAGCAACGGGCGGCGCGACAGCCGACCCAGCATCACGACCTCGTGCACGGTGGCGTTCGGCACCTGCAATCGTCCGCGCTGCGGTACGTAACCGATACGCGACCAGTGCCGGAATTGAGCCAGCGGATGACCGAAAAGTTCGATCTCGCCGGCCTGGTGGGGGACCAGACCCAGCAGGGTGCGAAGCAGCGTGGTCTTGCCCGAGCCGTTGCCGCCGAGCAGGGCCACCACTTCCCCCTTGCTGACATCCAGGTCGACACCGAAGAGGATCTGCTGGTCGCCCAGCCAGGTGTCGACGCCGGATGCGCGTATCACGAGGTCGGTCACTGGCAGCCGTTCGCCTTGCGTAGCGAATCCAGGTTGGAGTTCATGACCTCGATATAATCACTGCCCCGCGAATCGGAGCTCAATGTCTCAATGGGGTCGAGCACGTCGGTGGCCAGTCCGAGATCGGACGCGATGGCCTGGGAGACCTTCGGTGAGACGGCGGTCTCGTAGAAGATCGTGGTCACGTCGCGCTCGGTGGCGATCTGTTGCACCTGGGCGATGCGGGCGGGGCTGGGCTCCTCTTCGGGAGACAGCCCGCTGATGCCGACCTGGTCCAGGCCGTACCGAGCGGCCAGATATCCGAATGCGGTGTGACTGGTGATGAAGGTGTTGGTGCGGCAATTGGCCAAGCCCGAGGCGAAGTCGGCGTCCAGACTGGTCAACTCGGATCTCAGCTGTTGGGCGTTGGCCGTGAATGCGTCCGCGTTCTCGGGTTGCAGCTGGGACAGCAACTGGGCGGTGTGGTCGGCGATCTCGGCCACATTCGTCGGATCGAGCCAGACATGCGGATCGTAGCCGCCGTGTTCGTCCGCCTCATGGTCGTCATCGGCATCGTCGGCGTCGTGGTCGTCGTCCTCGGCGGCGGTGCGCAGTGTCAGGAAGCTGGCGGTATCCAGCACGTTGGCAGGGCTTTGCTGCTCGACGGCTTCGTCCAGGGCAGCCTGATAGCCCGACTGGTAGAGGACTAGATCGGCATTTGACACCGCCGCGACCTGCTGCGGCGAGAGTTCGAGGTCGTGGCCGTCGGAGCCGGGGGCGAGCAAATTGGTGACTGTTGCATGATCTCCGGCGACCCTGGTGGCGACGAACTCGAAGGGGTAGGCCCCGACCACGATGCTCGTCGCTGAATCGTCGTCACCCGCAGGTGCCGAACAGCCGGTGGTGATGGTCAGGACAGCGATGCCCAGTGCGACGGCGCCGCGCCGGAAGGAGTTCGAGATCATGAGAATCATTATCACGTCGATGGGCGTGGCAAGCAAATCGGTTGCAGTTCTCGTTTCGCGCTCCAACCGATAGCCTGGGGGATGGTCGTCGTCCCGCATCCTGGTGGATCGCGGACGTCGCGCCCGATGCCAGCCAGGTACCGGGGAGCCGTCCCTCATGTGGGACCAGAACAGTAGGGCATTTTTCATGGCTGAGAGCACTCTCGACAAGGTCATCAACCTCTGTAAGCGGCGGGGATTCGTCTTCCCCTGCGGTGACATCTACGGCGGCACGAAGGCCGCCTGGGATTACGGTCCCCTGGGTGTTGAGCTGAAAGAGAACATCAAGAAGCAGTGGTGGCGCTACATGGTCACCAGCCGTGACGACGTGGTCGGTCTCGACTCATCGGTGATCCTGCCGCGTGAGGTGTGGGTGGCCTCGGGACATGTTTCGGTCTTCAGCGATCCGCTGGTCGAATGCCTCAGCTGCCACAAGCGCTACCGAGCCGATCAGCTCACCGAGGAGTACGCGCACCGCAAGGGCATTGAGGACGAGGACTCGGTCTCTCTCGACGAGGTGCCCTGTCCGAACTGTGGCACTCGTGGCCAGTACACCGAGCCGCGCGATTTCAACATGATGCTGAAGACCTACCTCGGCCCGGTGGAGGACGAGTCCGGTCTGCACTATCTGCGTCCGGAGACGGCTCAGGGCATCTTCATCAACTTCAAGAACGTGCTGAACGCGACCCGTCAGAAGCCGCCCTTCGGCGTCGGTCAGGTCGGCAAGAGCTTCCGCAACGAGATCACGCCCGGCAACTTCATCTTCCGCACCCGTGAGTTCGAGCAGATGGAGATGGAGTTCTTCGTCGAGCCCGGCACCGATGAGCAGTGGCACCAGTACTGGATCGACCATCGCAAGGCGTGGTACGTCGATCTGGGTCTGGCGGAGGAGAACCTGCGCTTCTACGAGCATCCCAAGGAGAAGCTCTCCCACTACTCGAAGCGCACCGTCGACATCGAGTACAAGTTCGGCTTCACCGGTTCGGATTGGGGTGAACTCGAAGGCATCGCCAACCGCACCGACTTCGACCTGTCGACCCACAGCAAGCATTCGGGCACCGCGCTCGAGTACTTCGATCAGGCCAAGGGGCAGCATTACACGCCGTATGTCATTGAGCCGGCGGCCGGCCTGACGCGTTCGCTGATGGCTTTCATGGTGGAGGCCTACACCGAGGACGAGGCGCCGAACACCAAGGGCGGAGTCGATACCCGCGTGGTGCTCAAGCTTGATTCGCGCCTCGCTCCGGTGAAGGCAGCGGTGCTGCCGCTGAGCCGCAACGAGGCGCTGTCGCCGAAGGCACGCGACGTGGCCGCCGAGCTCCGGCAGTACTGGAACGTCGACTTCGACGACGCGCAGGCCATCGGCAAGCGTTACCGCCGTCAGGACGAGATCGGCACCCCGTTCTGCGTCACGGTCGACTTCGACAGCCTGGACGACGACGCGGTGACGATTCGCCATCGCGACACCATGGCCCAAGAGCGCGTGGCGATCTCGCAGGTCCGGCCCTACCTGGCCGAGCGCCTCCCGCGCTGCTGACGGGGCGCCGCGCCCGCGCCCGGCCCCCGCGCTCCCTGCGCCCGGCCTCCGCGCGGCCCGCGCTCCCGCGCGCTCCGCGCCCGGCCCGCGCCCGGCCCGCGCCCGGGCCTCTGCACGTTCCCGCGCCCAAAATCTGAGGTTGCGCCCGATATATCGGGCGCAACCTCAGATTTTGGGCGCAAGAGTGCCGTCTGATCCGCCGGCGCAGGCGGGGTGGGCGGCGGCGTTGTGTTGGGGGGGGCGAGATTTGCCTGTGGATAAGTGAACGATTCGCGTTCGACTTACCAATCCTCTTGGGCATGAGCACCACATACCGATTCGCTGACCTCGTCGAGCAGGGTCATGACGAATACTCCATCCGCACGCAGGTCAGATCCGGAGAGCTCAGCAGCGTCCGTCACGGCGGATATGCGCTGGACCTCGATCCGGATTCTCCCGAAGCTCGGCACCGCGCATTGATTCGGACGACGGTGCCGCTTCTCAACGATGACGCCGTACTCAGCCATTGCTCGGCGGCGCTGCTGTGGGGCCTGCCGGTGCCGCGGCGCCTGCTGACCAAGGTCCATGTCACTCACGACCGCCCGGGCGGCGGCCATGTCCGCACCTGGACGCACACTCATTCGTCCGCGCTGCCGAGCCTTGAGATCGCTGAAGTCGAGGGCCTCAGAATCACCAGTCTCGCCCGAACCGCAGTAGACACCGCCCGGCTGTGCAGCAACCAGGAGGCGCTGCAGATCGTCGATGCGGCCTGGCGAATGCTGGATACGCCAACCGATCTGGCGGCGGCGTGCGAGATGGCCGGCCGGTGCCATGGCATTCGTGCTGCTCGGTGGGCGCTGGCACATGCTGACCCGCGAAGCGAGAGCCCGGGGGAGTCACTCAGCCGCTACTGGATGATCATGGGCAAGATCCCGACACCGACGCTCCAACTCGAGATCCTCGACCCCGGTGGCAACTTCGTCGCTCGAGCGGACTTCGCCTGGGAGGAGTATCGCGTCCTCGGGGAGTTCGATGGCCGAATCAAGTACGCCTCGAGCCTCAATGGTCAACCGCTTGCCGAGGTCGTCATGCGCGAGAAGGAACGCGAGAACCGGCTTCGCGCACTCGGATGGTGGGTTTACCGGTGGACCTGGGACGATCTGCGCCACGGCCAGCGGTTCGCCGCCGATCTGCGGCGTTTCCTGGACGAGAGCCCCTTCCGCCGGACCAGATGAAACTCCCGCGCCCGAAATCTGAGGTTGCGCCCGATATATCGGGCGCAACCTCAGATTTGAGGCGCGGCAACGCAGCGGGGCCGCCGGAGGGCGGGAGGAGGC